>CAXXMR010000019.1:0-239130 GCA_963663805.2 Sedimentisphaerales bacterium | reverse complement strand
GCAAATGAGCCATTATCGAACGAGTAAACGCCGGGGCCACCACCAGCACATAACCAATGCCCATGTTGAAAACACGATACATTTCCTCTTCGTCAACCGGGCCGGTATTCTGAAGATAATCGAAAATCACCGGCCTGACCCACTTCTGTTTTTCGATAACCGCGTCGCAGTCTTCGGGCAGTACCCGCGGAACATTACCTACCAGGCCGCCACCGGTGATGTGGGCCATCGCCTTGACGACTTTTTTGACCTTATACTTCTGGAGCAGGCCCATAACGCAATTGACATATATCCTGGTCGGACGCAATAACGCCTGGCCGATAGTTTCTCCCAGTTCATCAATATGGTCTTCCGGCTTGAGCTTATTACGGTCGAAGCAAATCTTCCGAGCCAGCGAATAGCCGTTGGAATGCAGCCCCGAAGAAGCCAGACCGATAATGGAATCGCCAACCTCGACATGCTCACCAGTGACAATGCGGTCTTTTTCGACCACGCCGACAGCAAAGCCGGCCAGGTCAAATTCACCCTTGCGGTAAAGGCCGGGCATCTCAGCGGTTTCTCCACCCAGCAAGGCACAATCAGCCAAGACACATCCTTCGCTGATACCAGCGACAAACTCGTTTATCTGAGCGGGCTTGAGCTGATTAACCGCCACATAATCAAGAAAAAACAGCGGCTCAGCACCCTGCACGAGCATGTCATTAACACTCATGGCTACCAGGTCGATACCCACGGTATCAAACTTTTTCATTTCCGCAGCAATCTTGATTTTTGTGCCGACCCCGTCGGTGCAGGCAACCAAAACGGGGTTGCGATAATTTCTTTTGAAGAGTTTCTGGTCATAGTCCAGACGAAATAACCCCGCGAACGCATTGTGCAGGTGCATAACGCGCGGACCATGCGTACGCTTCACATTCGCACTTATCAAATCAACCATCTCGTCATTGGCGTTAATGTCAACACCGGCCTGACTATATGTAATTTTATCTTTGGGGGCCATATATATCGCTCTATTCGAAAAGTTTTCGCTGGTAGCGCTCGAGTGAGAACTTGCTCATGGATTCGTCCACAGGAATCCGGTAATTACCCGACCAGCAGGCATTGCAATAGTGGCTGGGCGGAGATTTTACACAACTTAACATACCCTCAAGGCTAAGGTATTGCAAACTGTCAACTTCGAGATAATCGCGGATTTCCTCCACGGTTTTATTGTGAGCGATAAGTTCTTCACGGCTGGGGAAATCAATGCCGTAGAAACAGGGAAAGCGAATCGGTGGTGAAGCTACCCGCAGATGAATTTCTTTGGCACCGGCCCGACGCAAGGCGTTTACCTTGCCGCGGGTAGTAGTGCCCCGAACAACAGAATCCTCTATTACAGCCAGCTTCTGACCCCTGACTGTTTCACGAATCACATTGAGCTTCATTCTGACAGCCAGGTCACGCATGGGCTGTTCCGGCTCAATAAAACTCCTGCCCGTATAATGGCTCACGGTAAAACCGCGACCGTAAGGGATACTCAGCTCCTCGGCGTAACCGCCGGCGGCACACCGGGCACAGTTGGGCACAGGGATAACCATGTCGCAATCAGCGGGGGCTTCCCTGGCGAGCTGCCGGCCCATCTTGTGACGAACGATATGAACATTCTCACCGAAAACCTGTGAAGACGGGTCAGCAAAATAAACCTGCTCAAAAACACAATGGGCGGGATTTACTTTGTCAGGCCCGTCAAAGAAGCGGCTGTGAATGCCGTCTTTGTCTATGGTTACAATTTCGCCGGGCTCAACTTCACGGATAAGTTCGGCATCGACAATATCCAGAGCACAAGTCTCGGAAGTAACCACGATCAAGCCATCGGGGGTCTTGCCCAGACATAAAGGCCTGATACCGTAAGGGTCACGGGCAGCGACAATTTGGTCTTTCAACAGGAACAGGAGGCAATATGCGCCCTGAAGATGGTTGAGAATATGACCGATCGGATCGGCTTTGGTAAAATGAGTAGGCTTAGCAAGAAGATGGATAATGATCTCGCTATCCGAAGTGCCCCGAAAAATATGACCGTGGGCTTCATATTCGTCACGCAGCAGACCGGCATTGATGAGATTACCGTTGTGCGCGATAGCTATTTGCCCCAGGGCATACTCAAAAAGCATGGGCTGAGCATTGCCGATAAGTGACGAACCAGCCGTAGAATAGCGAACATGGCCGATGGCCATCCGCGCCCCCTGCGACATTTTTCGAACCACTTTCTGCTTGAAAACCTGACTGACCAGGCCCATACCAACATGAACATCTATGGATTCACCATCACTGATAGCAATACCGGCGGATTCCTGCCCCCGGTGCTGAAGGGCATGAAGTCCAAAATAGGTTCTGTCTACGACACCGGTATTCTCACCCATTGCTGGAGGAGCAAAAATGCCGAATAACCCGCACTTTTCCTTAGCACTGTATCTTCTGGTCTCGGGCAGGCCAGCGTCAATCATTCCAGGTCTCCCAAATATGGCAGTTTAGCAACTTGGTCACATCAAGTCAACGTCCACCCATTCTATTTACAATCCCACCCATGCCCCCTGTTTACTTCTTATGTTTAATACTGGCTTTATGTCGCAGGTAGGCATTGATAAAACCGTCCAGATCGCCGTCGAGTACCTGAGCGGGATTACCAACCTGATAATCGCTGCGATGGTCCTTGACCATCTGGTAGGGCTGCATTACATAGGAGCGAATCTGATTGCCCCAGGCGATTTCGCCCTTTTCGCCGTAAATTTTGGCAAGCTCGGCGTCCCTTTTCTGCTGTTCCCGCTGTTCGATTTTGGCCTTGAGCAACGCCAAAGCCAATGCCCGGTTCTGGTGCTGAGATCGTTCGGAAACGCAATCAACGACGATTCCGGTGGGTTTGTGCAAAATTCTCACAGCGGTCGATACCTTATTTACGTTCTGGCCGCCAGCGCCGGCGGCTTTGCAGTAAAATTCCATCTCAATTTCGGTCGGGTCAATTTCGACTTCCTCAATTTCTCCAAAATCAGGCAGGACATCCACAGCGGTAAAACTGGTATGCCGCCTTTTGGCAGAATCGAAGGGGCTGATACGAACCAGACGATGGACGCCTCGTTCGCAGGAAAGGTATCCGAAAGCATAAGGCCCGGAAACACGCAGGAGAATGGACCGAATCCCGGCTTCTTCGCCAGGGGTGATTTCGATCTGCTCGTATCTGTAGCCGTTGCGGTCGAAATAGCGGGTATACATGCGTAAAAGAATCGAAGCCCAGTCACAACTCTCTGTCCCACCAGCACCTGCGTGAATTCCGAAGAAACAGCCTTTCATGTCGTTTTCGCCGTCGAGGAGGGAGGCGAGTTCGATTTTTTCGATTTTGGCGATTAGTTTTTGGAGCGACTGTACAGTTTCGTTTTTGGTGTCCTGGTCATTTTCTTCTTCGGCGAGCTGCCAGAGCAGTTGGATTTCCTCGATTTGGGCGATGGCTTTTTTAACGGGGTCGATAAGTGCTTTTAGTTCTTTAAGCAGTTCGACGGTTTTCTGGGCTTTTTCGGGGTGGTTCCAGAAGCCCGGCTGGGCCATTACATCTTCTAAGTCTTTTAGTTCATTGATTTTAGATGGCAAGTCAAAGTGAGTCCCGGATTTTTAAGATCCGGGCCTGCTGCCGTTCGATTTCGCCGGCGACGTCTTCTATTTCGGGCATGTTCTATCCTTATGCGTAGTTAGTGTTCCAGTCACCAAAGAGAGATTAGTATCGGAAAACGGTATTTAAGTCAAGTCATCTGTATAAATATTACTGATTTGGCGATTGTAAATCCTTATTTTATGCCAAGAATTTTGTTTGTAAGTTCTTATTTTGCGTAGATAAAATTGTGTAAGTCTTTATTTTTTTTACTAAAAATCACGAAAAACCCGCGCGATTGAGCCTGAGAGGACAGTTTTTTGAGAATTTTTTTGCTTTTTCAAAGATTTTTGATGGTTTTTTGACGTTTTTCGCCAAAAAAATCTACTTTTAGCCCCGCATGAGGGACATAGTCTACTATTTAGAGGGTGCTTCGGTGAAAGGCGGATGAATCTGGGGAATTGTGAAAAAATGATTTGGGTATTAAATTTGGAAGTGATATGTGTTACAATATAGTGGATGGTGTTTTGCTTTTTCTATGTCATTACATGAGGACAGGGCGATGATGAAGAAGATAAGGATTTTCTCGATATTCGTTTGGGCGGTCTGGGCGATATGCGGGGCGGAGGGTCAATATTATACATCTCAGCAGGGTCGGCTTCTGGACGCGAGCAACCGGGTGGGCTCGATGGGTATCAATACCCCGACGAATCTGGACGGCTTGACGGCCCGGGTTAATGATATGCTGATGACCGGTAATGTCACCGGGGGCAGGAGCTTTCAGGGTGTTATGCCTTACGGCAGTACCTATGAGATGTCGAGCCAGCTGGGTTCATCAAGTTTGAACACTTTTTACCGGGACAGTACGGGGGTGGGTGATTTGCAGACGAGCGGCCTTTCTCAGCCTCAGTTTTATACGGGGAACTCTTCGGGCGTGACGGGTATTTACGGCAGAGTGCCGGGCTATTCGGGTGATATGGCACGGGTGTCTCAGCCTTTGGGTCAGAGGAATACTCTGATGACCAGCTCAAATAATCGTCCTTTGGGCGGGTCGGTATATTCGAATTATTCGGGATTGAGCAGCGGGTCGGAAGGTTCTTACGGCGCGGGTGTTTCGCCGGGCTGGAGCGGTCAGGGGATGCAACTGGACACGCCGGAACCGGCGCAGTGGGGTACGGCAAGTTCGATGCGGGGAGTAACCGGTCGGATTGACGCGCGGAGCTATCAGGCCCTGGAACGTTCGGCTTTGGGTGGTAGTGAACAGGGACAACCGGTGGAGACAACCAAACAGGAGCAACTGCAAAACGCGAACCGTTTTTCGCCGTGGTCGGCTGACAGCGAAAGAACTCCTGATTCGAGTTATGAACCGGGCGGGGAAATGGGCCAGCCCCTGGCAAACGAAACCGAGCCTGATTTAGCCGCTAACGCGGGGCAGACGGAGCCCTCGATGACTGATAAGCTGCTGACATCGACCGCGACAACTGACGCTTACGTGAAGATAATGCGGGAGCGGTTTGACGAGGCGTCCAATCAGGGGCATGAGTATCTGAACGAAGGGAAATATTATAGAGCGTCTCAGAGTTTTGAGAGAGCGATTCGGTATCGGCCGGACGCGGCGAGTACTTATCTGGACTGGGGGAAGGCCTTGTTCGCGGCGGGTGAGTTTATAAACTCGGCCCGGGCAATTGACAAGGCCTTGACGCTGGACGCGAATTTGGCGAAGATACAGAAAGATTTGCGGATGGTCTTTGGTAATCAGGGGACATACAGCCGTCGGCTGAAAGAGCTGCTGGACTGGCAGACGAAGTCGGGGAATCCGGCGTTGCAGTTTCTGGCGGGTTATGTTCAGTATCAGGCGGGGCAGAGTCAGACGGCGCGGAAGAATCTGGCGGCGGTTGAAGGCGTGGTTAATTCGGCGAAGGTTCTTATTGAGGCGATTGATTCTATTACGGCGAAATGACAACAGACTAACAGTAACGAAATAATTTTAACCGCGGATTACGCAGATTGTCGCGGATTTTTTAACGGATTAACAGCGAAAAAATAATTCTAAGGCCTGAGGCATTAGCAAGAGGCATGAGTGAACGGCGAGGTTTCGACCTGCGGTCGAGATTATTTGATTTTTAACGTTAGCGACACCGCTTACTTACGTGCGCTGCTCTGATGTGTGCAAAGTATTTTTGTAAAAACTTTTATCGGGACATGGAACGGCGAAAGGTATTATGGCTAGAGGCAGTGAATCGGAGCGTCCTGGGGTTTGTGAGGGGTGTCCGAACGGCGACCCCTGCCGAGAGGTTTGGGGGATGGAGCGTCGGGGAGATTTTACGCCGGCGGGCTTGTCGCTGGGCAGTGTGGCGGTGTTTATTTTCCCTCTGATAGGCGCGGTGGTTGGGGCGATTATTCTGCAAGGCAGCGAACCGGTTGAAGGGTCGAGCAGTTGGCGGCAAATCGCAGGGGCAGGAATTGGTCTTGTCGGGGGGGTTGTTCTGGCGTTGCTGGTTATGCCAGCCATACGCAAATATGGGACAGATAAAGAAAAGTGTCGGGCAGATAGCGCTGGTTCGGGGGACTGATGGCTAAAGAATTTGTGGTGTCGATTACGGGTGCCAGCGGCGCGGTTTACGGTCGTCGGCTGGTAGATTTGCTGGAGCGGGCGGGGGCGATGGTTCAGGTTATCGTTACTGAGGCAGGGGCTGATTTGCTGGAGCGGGAATTGGGGGTTATGAAACTAAATTGTGAAGAACTCATTGGGCGAGTGAGTGAACGAGTGGTTTTTCATGATGACAATTGTATGGCGGATGTATTGGCCAGCGGTTCGCATAAGGTTGAGGGGATGGTGGTTTGTCCATGTTCGGCGAACAGCATGGCAGCAATGGCGGCGGGTATTTGCAACAGCCTGAGTTTGCGGGCGGCACAGGTGAGTTTGAAACAGCGGCGGCGGCTGGTAGTGGTACATCGTGAGACGCCTCTGAGCGAAATTGATATTGAGAATATGCTGCGTTTGAGCCGGGCGGGGGCGATTATTATGCCGGCGGCGCCGGGTTTCTATCTGGGGCCTAAGTCGATAGATGATTTGGTGGATATGCTCGTGGGTCGGATTTTGGATTTGCTGGGGGTGGAGCATGATGTTGCCTGCCGGTGGGAACCCTAAGAAGGCATTAGGCATTAGGCATTAGGCATAAGTGAACGGCGAGTTGCCGCCTTTGGCGGGTTTTTTTATTTAACCCCAATTTCTCACTTAAGGGGTAAAAAGTGGATTTTTGGCTCCTTCAGGGCTGTTGGTCTGTCGCCAACAGTGGTGTTATTTTTTGAGCTGACCGCTGTATATTTTCGGTGGCTTTTGCGGCGGCATTTCCATCTTCAAATGGTATAGCAGCAATTTCTGATCGCCATCGGGCTCGGTATATCTCTGCATCAGCAGAGTCCTGCCGTCCTGGGTTTCAAAGGACACATCGAGCATCTGGATTCGTGACATTGTTTCCAAAACGGCCTGGCTGGTTATCCCGCAGGCACTGGCCCGCAGTCTGTGTCTCAAGGTCACTTGCAGACAATAGCTCATAAACGCTACAAACACGTGAGCATCGACCCGGTCTTCTTTATGGTGATAGACCGGCCGAACACCCAGATCGCTTTTGAGCTCCCGGAACGCTTGTTCTACATTACATTGCAGCATATACTCCTGCCAAAGCTCTATGCCATTCTTTCCGGTTTGATTGGTACGCAAAAAGTATGTGCCGTCACGATAAATCATTTCTCGGTATTTGTTCCTATCGAATTTATAATCAAACTCACCTTCCTCAATTCTTTCCTTTGGTTTTGGAATTGTAAGAGTAACGCATTTATACGAACTGCCAGCATGATGTTTGAGTTTGCCCAGCCTTTGCATAAAACGGGCGTAATCACGATATTTCTTCAGCTTCTCCAGACCTTCCAGATAGTCACGCAGCTTGCGCTTACGCATAGCCCGTTCTTTAGCCATCCGCTCTTTGCTGCGGGCTAGAACATAACATTCACCATCTTTTTCGATATGCTTTATGCGAACACTGTCATTTACATCATGCCAGTTTTTCACCGAGAGTTCTTTTGAGAATTCATCCAGTAATTTACGAGGAGTACCAACAAGGTAACCAATGTCATTATCACGCATGTGCTCAAGTACCGCTTCTGTGGGGATACCCCGGTCCATCAGCCAAACCCTGCCGACTTGGCCGTATTTTGACTCTATCTTGTTCAATAACGGCTTTAGCGTGGTTTTCTCCGAGGTATTACCCGCCCAGATTTCATAATTAATCGGAAAGCCATCGGGCGTAACTACCAAAGCTATCAGAATCTGCCGACAATCACTTCTGCGATCTTTGCTATGACCAAATTTGGCTTTAGGATTCTGTTTGCATAATCCCTCAAAATACGTACTGGTGATATCGTAAAGCAAAATATCGTATTCCAGATTGAACATCATCTGCCAGGTATCTTTCAGATAAGAGCAAAGCTCCTCTTTGTAGGGCAATATCCTGTCCAGGCAGCGGTAAAGCCGGTTCTTTTCGGCAACCTCAAAATCACAGTCCAGCAATACATCCATTGCGGTTTGAGTAAACCAGTGCTGATGAACATAAAACTCCGCGCCGGGTTTGATAAGACGATTTACCGTCAATAATTTAACGACTTTGGAATACTCCACCGAAGATCTTTCGGTGTCTATACGAGCGGACCAGAATTTATCCAGCCCAAGAGTATCCCATATCTCACAGCCCAGCCAACAGTCACCAAATGTTCGGGGGTTTTCCAGCCGCATCTTTGATAATTTCACGGCAATGGTATCGACATCATGGTGGGCATGATTATCCTGGTCATAAGCAAACAATGATTTGCGGACAGGCTGGTTATCCTCGTTGATTATCTCAATAGACTTTTCCCAGGACTTCTTTTGCGAATCGGAAATCTCCCCGAGATACAGAACCATCTTCTCCACATAACGACCGCGCGAGACTTTACGCTTCTCAGCTATGCTGTAGTAGGTGTTGTACTTGCCGTTCTTCTTTCGCTTGTGCTTCTTCAGGTACATGCACATATTATCGCGGCTGAAAAACACCTGGCAATAGGGCAGGTCTGTACCAGAGCCAATATCGAACTAAAATCGCCGCTTACAACTCAAAATCACAGAAAATATTTTTATTTTTGACGGTTTTGACCGCTAAGTGAGAAATTGGGGTTAAGGACAACGGCTTGGTTTCGGTCTTTGGCCGAGATTTGAACAATTAACGGCACCGCTTACTTACGTGCGCGGCTCTGATGGGCGGTGGTTGGGGAGTGGAGTGGGAAAGTGTACCGGGTACATTAAATTCGTCTAGCGGTTTAGGACTTCGGCTTCGCGGGTTTTCATTAGTTCGATGACTTGTTGGGGGTTTTCGGCTTGGCGGATATTTTCGGCTAGGTCGCTGTCGTTCAGCAGGCGGCAGAGGCGGGCGAGGATGTGGAGATGGTGGCGGTCGTCCTGGGAACATGTCATGAAGAACAGGTCTGTTAATTTTCCGTCGGGTCCGCCGTAGCCGATGCCCTGGGGGGTTTTGGCGATTACGAGTACGGAGTCGCCGAGCGTATAGGGCAAGGGGCGGCGGGGATGCGGGATGGCGAGTCCGCCTTCCATGGCGGTGCTGCATAATTCCTCGCGGGAAGTAAGGGCTTCGAGCAGTTCGGCGGGGTCGTAAACGAGTTCGGTTTTTTCGGCGAGTGCGACCAGTTCTTTTAGTATACTGTTGCGAGTGCGGGCGGCGAGGGCAATATTGATTGATTCAGCGCGGAGCATGGGAGTAATGACCAGTTCTTCGGGGTCGGCTTCGCGGTGGGCGGTGATTCCGGCATCGAAATCAGCAAGGTGGTTATGGCTCATGGTGGACATCCGCTGCTGCATCCACTCGGTGAGTTCAGCTTGATTGAAGCGAAGTTTTCCGCCTACTTTCTGGCAGGGGATTTCGCCGCGTTGGGCCATACGTTCGACTTTGCGGACATCGAGTCCGAGAAAACGGGCCAGCTCAAGTGTGTCCATGGTTCGGTAAGGCATTTGTTAGTCCTTATCCTTGTGTGTCAATCAACAAAAATGTCATTATATAAAGTTAAGGCGGGAAAACCCAGGTTTTTTTGAGAAAGGTGGGAGGAAGGCATTTAGCCCCAATTTCTCACTTAAGGGGTAAAAAGTGGATTTTTGGCTCCTTCAGGGCTGTTGGTCTGTCGCCAACAGTGGTGTTATTTTTTGAGCTGACCGCTGTATATTTTCGGTGGCTTTTGCGGCGGCATTTCCATCTTCAAATGGTATAGCAGCAATTTCTGATCGCCATCGGGCTCGGTATATCTCTGCATCAGCAGAGTCCTGCCGTCCTGGGTTTCAAAGGACACATCGAGCATCTGGATTCGTGACATTGTTTCCAAAACGGCCTGGCTGGTTATCCCGCAGGCACTGGCCCGCAGTCTGTGTCTCAAGGTCACTTGCAGACAATAGCTCATAAACGCTACAAACACGTGAGCATCGACCCGGTCTTCTTTATGGTGATAGACCGGCCGAACACCCAGATCGCTTTTGAGCTCCCGGAACGCTTGTTCTACATTACATTGCAGCATATACTCCTGCCAAAGCTCTATGCCATTCTTTCCGGTTTGATTGGTACGCAAAAAGTATGTGCCGTCACGATAAATCATTTCTCGGTATTTGTTCCTATCGAATTTATAATCAAACTCACCTTCCTCAATTCTTTCCTTTGGTTTTGGAATTGTAAGAGTAACGCATTTATACGAACTGCCAGCATGATGTTTGAGTTTGCCCAGCCTTTGCATAAAACGGGCGTAATCACGATATTTCTTCAGCTTCTCCAGACCTTCCAGATAGTCACGCAGCTTGCGCTTACGCATAGCCCGTTCTTTAGCCATCCGCTCTTTGCTGCGGGCTAGAACATAACATTCACCATCTTTTTCGATATGCTTTATGCGAACACTGTCATTTACATCATGCCAGTTTTTCACCGAGAGTTCTTTTGAGAATTCATCCAGTAATTTACGAGGAGTACCAACAAGGTAACCAATGTCATTATCACGCATGTGCTCAAGTACCGCTTCTGTGGGGATACCCCGGTCCATCAGCCAAACCCTGCCGACTTGGCCGTATTTTGACTCTATCTTGTTCAATAACGGCTTTAGCGTGGTTTTCTCCGAGGTATTACCCGCCCAGATTTCATAATTAATCGGAAAGCCATCGGGCGTAACTACCAAAGCTATCAGAATCTGCCGACAATCACTTCTGCGATCTTTGCTATGACCAAATTTGGCTTTAGGATTCTGTTTGCATAATCCCTCAAAATACGTACTGGTGATATCGTAAAGCAAAATATCGTATTCCAGATTGAACATCATCTGCCAGGTATCTTTCAGATAAGAGCAAAGCTCCTCTTTGTAGGGCAATATCCTGTCCAGGCAGCGGTAAAGCCGGTTCTTTTCGGCAACCTCAAAATCACAGTCCAGCAATACATCCATTGCGGTTTGAGTAAACCAGTGCTGATGAACATAAAACTCCGCGCCGGGTTTGATAAGACGATTTACCGTCAATAATTTAACGACTTTGGAATACTCCACCGAAGATCTTTCGGTGTCTATACGAGCGGACCAGAATTTATCCAGCCCAAGAGTATCCCATATCTCACAGCCCAGCCAACAGTCACCAAATGTTCGGGGGTTTTCCAGCCGCATCTTTGATAATTTCACGGCAATGGTATCGACATCATGGTGGGCATGATTATCCTGGTCATAAGCAAACAATGATTTGCGGACAGGCTGGTTATCCTCGTTGATTATCTCAATAGACTTTTCCCAGGACTTCTTTTGCGAATCGGAAATCTCCCCGAGATACAGAACCATCTTCTCCACATAACGACCGCGCGAGACTTTACGCTTCTCAGCTATGCTGTAGTAGGTGTTGTACTTGCCGTTCTTCTTTCGCTTGTGCTTCTTCAGGTACATGCACATATTATCGCGGCTGAAAAACACCTGGCAATAGGGCAGGTCTGTACCAGAGCCAATATCGAACTAAAATCGCCGCTTACAACTCAAAATCACAGAAAATATTTTTATTTTTGACGGTTTTGACCGCTAAGTGAGAAATTGGGGTTAGGAAGGCAAGAGGCATGAGGGATGAGGCAAGAGTGAACGGCTAGGTTTCGACCTGCGGTCGAGGGTTGGACGATTAACGGCGAGGTGCCTGCCTTGGGCAGGGTTTATTTTATGGGCTGGTGCCATCACCTCTGTTTTTTTTGGGATTTTGGATACGTGGGTTAGGTTTAGGTTGTTGGTTGGTAGTCGTATCCGGCCGCTTACGCGGCTCGGCTTCTGTTGGTGCGTATCGCACTGATTGAGCGCCGCGGGCATTTGGGGCGTATTTGACGCTTCCGTTGGTCGCTTGCGTGGTTGGCAAGTAACTTAACGGCGTTGCTTACTTATGTGCATGTTTTTGCTGGCCGGTGGGGATTAGTCTTTGTATGAGAAAGGTGGTCGGTTCATTTTTTGGCGGAGCTGGTTTTGCATCCTGCGTAGTTCATTGTTAATCCAATGGACCAGTTGGTCGCGGGGCATGTCTTTGGCCTGCTGGGGTGAGACGGGTTTACCGAACATAATGGAGATATGGTGGCCTGTGCCGGGGAGTTTTCGGTTGCGGGGCCAAGCCTCGAAAGCACCTTCGATTACTACAGGGACGGCGAATGCTTTACCGCGACGGGCGATAAGATCGAATCCGCTTTTTACTTTGGTGATTCTGCCGTCGGTGGTGCGGGTGCCCTCGGGGAAGAGCAGGACGACTTTGTCCTGTTTTAGTTTTTCGATGATTTGTTTGATGGCGGTGACGTCGGCCTGGCCTCTGGCGACGGGGAAGGCACTTAGTGAGGAGATTAATCGTCCGAAAATGGGGTTTTTGAAAAGTGTGTCGCGGGCCATGAAGTTTACCTCGCGGGCGATGGAAGCAGGGATGAGCATTGGGTCGAGGAAACTCTGGTGGTTGCAGACAAGGAGAACGGGGCCGGTTTCGGGGATATTGTCGCGGCCATAGACCTTTACGGTATAGATGAGGCGGAAGATGTTTCTTACGGTCGAGCGAGTGAAGCGGTACCAATTACGTACGTTTTCGTAAAATCTGGGGGCGGTGATTCTGGTATCCTGGGGCAGCTCGGTGAATGCTGTTTCGGCGGTGATGATTTGGTGGAGTTTATCGACGACCTGTTCGATGTTAAGGTCGCTGGTGTCGACGATTTGGGCGTCGGGCGCGGGTTTCATAGGGCCGACCTGGCGCTGGGCATCGCTGAGGTCGCGTTTTTGCTGGTCGGCGAGGATTTGTGGGTAAGTTACATCTTTTCGGCCCTGCTGTTGTAATTGTTGGAACCTCCTTTGAGCGCGGGTTTCGGGTGAGGCTTCGAGGTAGAATTTGAATTTGGCGTTGGGGAAGGCGACGGTTCCCTGGTCGCGTCCTTCGGTGACTAATGAGCCGACCTCTTGAGCGATTTTTTGCTGTTGTTCGACCAGCAAGGCTCGGACGGCGGGGTTGGAGGCGGCATGTTTGGCGTGGGCGGTTACATTGGGGTCGCGAATTTCATCTGTAACCTCCTTATTGCCCAAATAAACCCTATTATTACCTTTTTCGTATGTAAAACCTATATCACAATTTCGCGTTAATTCTTCTAAGGCTTCCAAATCATTCATGTCCAACTCGCAACGCATTGCTGCTAGTGTTACGGTTCGGTACATAGCTCCGGTGTCAAGGTAGGCCCAGTTTAATTTTTGGGCTAGCAGTTCGGCGACGGTGCTTTTACCGGAGCCGGCGGGGCCATCTATGGTAACTATATTGTTGTTGGTATCCATGTTGGGGGACATTATAGGCCCAGGGCGTTCGGGTTACAATAAAACTTGGCGGAAGGATTTATACCCAAAAGATAGTCCTATAATCACAGCGTGATTGTTAATATTCGCCTATATGCGGTTTGCGGGGCTGGCGGAGACTATTAGCAGTTAAGATGGAAGGGATTGAGCCCGAAGTAGTAGTACGGCGGCTATAATAATCTGCGGCAGGAAAAGTTATGGGAAATAGCTCAAAGGATTGGGCGGTCATGGACCGATAATTTTTAGAGTGTTAGATGGTCGGCTAAAGGGACTGGGGCCGATGGGAGAAACGAATAACTGAGAACATTATGCATATCGCAATCGGTCATTACTCCATCGGGGCGCGAGACGGCGTAAATACGGTCATCTGGCGTACGGTCAATCAACTCTTGCAGATAGATCCTTCTTTGCATGTTTGTCTTTTTGGCAAGACTTGCGAGGGGATTGATAAGTTTCTGCCGTGGCATAACAGTCAGCTGCGGTATGTAGATGTGCCGGAGCTGTCGCCGGGATATAAGATACCGGGGCTGGAGGGCAAGGACATTCGGATTCAGCGGGTGCATGATTATATCTGGCACGGGACGAATGTAGCGGAGGAGTTGCGGGAACAGTTCGCGGATGAAGATATTATCATGATGGAGAATCTGTCGGTGGGGGTTAATCCGGCGGTGATGTACGCGTTTTATCTGTGGACGCTTTGGGAATATCAGGCGGGCAGCAGTAAGCGTTTTCTGGTGCGGGTGCATGATTTTGCTCAGCAGCGGCCTGACAATTTCAAGAATATCAAGAAGTTTCGTACTTATCTGCCCAATGAAATGCCGGACTGGCATCAGATTTTGTATCCGTGTACGCCGAACGTGGAGTATATCGCGATTAATACGCCGGACTATTATCGCTTGATGGACCACGGGATCGAGCCGTCGCATATCTGGTATGTGCCTAATAGTATCGATGATTCGCTGTCGCGGTGTGAGGAGCCTACGGTGGAGCTGCGGGAACTGCTGAATGAGCGAAAGGGCATTGACCCGCACGCGGCGATTCTGTTTTATCCGGTGCGGGCGATCCCGCGGAAGAATGTGGAGGAGGCGATGTTTTTGCTGAAGCTGTTTAATCGGCTGGCGGAGCAGGAAGAACATCGGCAGCGTTATAATCTGGACGCGAAATATCATCTGGTGGTTTCGCTGGATGGGGGCAGCGATGAAGAGAAGCGTTATGCTCAGCGGCTGCGGGATTACGCGGCGGAGCGTGATTTGCCGGTGACGATTGATATTAGCGATTTGGTGGGATTGCAGCGGAAATATGACCCGGAACAGCCGGAAAATATTTTGCGGTATGGGGTGGCGGATATGTATTCGATTAGCCGGATGACTATCAGTACGTCGGTGCTGGAAGGGTTTGGTTTTGTATTTATTGAGCCGTGGGTTCTGGAACATTGCGTGGTGGGCAGGAATATTCCGGCGGTGACGATGGACTTCACCAAGGCGGGCATGTCGCTGGAGCATCTGTATAATGCACTGCTGGTTGAGGGGACAGATTACGCGGATTTGGGTTCGGGCAACACTGACGGCGGGTTGGGGGCGCGGCTGGAAACGATTGGCAGACTGGACGATGAGAATTTCGTAAACAAGTTTTGGAATGCCAATAAAACGGCGTTGCAATCGACGTTGCGATTGTTTCGGCATGACCGCAGGCAGGATCCGCGGCGTTCTCTGGTTCGAGCGAATCGCAAGAAGGCGCTGGAGAATTATTCGAGTAAGGAAGTTGTGGGGCTGCTCTATCGGATAATGGATAAGACGGAGCCGACGTATATTGATCCGCGGCGGGCGACTAAGTCTTCGGCGGCGCAGAAGGAAACTGAAGTTAAGGGCGCACCGGTGGCGATGTGATAAACAAAACCCGTATGGGTTTATCAGGGGTTATTGGTTTTACCGAGTGAGAGGATTAGTTCGATTTCACCTATGGGGCGATTTAGTTTTTGGGCGATTTGTAGGGGTGTTTGGCCCGATTGAGCGAGTTCTATGATTTTTCTATTTTCGGGTTTTTCGGTGATGGGGTTTGGTTTGGGGTTATCTTTTTTTTTCGCGGGCGTGGGGTTCTGGATTTGTTGGCGGAGGTTTTGGATTAGCTGTTGGGCATCTTCGGCGGCGGTTGAGTCCGCAGGGTGATTTGTCTGCGAAGCGGCATTTTCAAGAAGAGCGATGGTTTGGTCGGCCTGGTCGAGGAGGATTTCGAGTTTGGCGAGTCGAGTGTCGATCTGGCCGTTGATTTGGCGGGAGAGGTCGGCTAGTTCGGCCATTAGTTCACCGATTTGCGAGTAAATCTGGTTGTGGCCGACTTGTTCCTTAATACGCTGTCTGACGGGCATACCCATTTTTCTCTGGCCGCGTGCGATGCGTTTGCGGGTTGACATAAGCATGAAAAACGCGAACATGGCAACTGCTGCGGGTATTGCGAACTTCCAAATCGGGATACCGGTATTGGCGGCATCTTCGGCCTGGGCGAGTATCGGAGTGATAATTATCAGTGTGATGGTCATGTCAGTTCCTCGGCGGCTTTTTGGGCGGCGGCGATTAAGTCTTTGAGTGGGAGATTGTTCTGAAGGGCAAGGTGGCGGCAGTCTTCATATTCGGGCGACACTGTGATTAGATGCCCCTGATAAAACCCCTGCTTGACGCGTACCGGGCCGTACGTTGTGGTTACGGTATGGGTTTGGCGGTTGAGAATGTTTCGTCGGCAGCGATGATGACGGATACCGAAGGTAGTACTTTGCCTGAAAATAATATTTTCAAATTTTGGGGTTTCGTCGGGGCGGCAGATGAGGCTGAGCAGGGTAGCGGGTCGATTTTTTTTCATAAAAATCGGGGTGCAGAAAACGTCAAGCGCGCCGGCATGGCGAAGTTGTTCGGTGAGGAAGCCGATAATTTCGGGTGCGGTGTCGTCGATATTAGCTTCGAGAACAGCGACTTCGGTGGGGGTGGTGTCGGTGAGGTCGCGGGCGGTGCCAATGATAAGCCTCAGGACATTGGGCAGTTCGGGGAAGTTTTTTTGGCCGGCGCCATAGCCGATGTTTTCGATGGTCATTTCGGGGAGTGGGCCGAAGTTTTCAGCGAGGGTTGTCAGTATGGCCGCGGCGGTGGGGGTGAGCAGTTCGCCCTGGGTTTCGGTGGGCGTAATCGGAATGCCGCGAAGCAGCTCGGCGGCAGCGGGTGCGGGGACGGGCATGATGCCGTGGGCACATTTGACGGTGCCGTTGCCGACTACGGGAGGCGAGGCGTAAATCTTATCGACCTGAAGAAGTTCAAGGGCGAGGCAGGCGGCGACGATGTCAATGATGGAATCGACGGCACCTACTTCGTGAAAATGGACTTGCTCGATAGTGGTATTGTGGACTTTGGCTTCGGCTTCAGCGAGTGCAGTAAAAATGGTGACGGCCTGGACGGTGACGCGAGGTGAATAGTTGGCGGCTTCGATTATCTCCCGGATGATGCCAAGGTTGCGATGGTGATGTTCGTGAGGTGCTTCGGGTACAAAAGTTGTCGCGGCGAGAGCGTTCTTTTTGACCTTCTCGATTCTGAGGTTAATCTTAGGAAGATTTAGTTTGGCTAATTCTTCGAGCAGGACATCGCGAGGAGCGCCGGCGTCGAGACAGGCAGCGACGATCATATCACCGGCGGCACCGGAGCAGCAGTCGAAATAGCCGATTTTCATGAGCGGGGCTCCTGTTTGTAATATTCCAAGCCAGACAAACTGGAAATTCTAAACAACACAAACAACGACAACAAAAATATTTAGCCGCGGATTACGCGGTTTTTTAACGACACCGCTTAGTTACGTGCGTTTTACTCAAACGTTCGATGATGCCATAAACCACGAAGATCAGCCCCTTGCTTGGCTAAATAACGGCGTTGTTTTTGTTCCACCATTGGGGGTCACGGAAGTATTCTTTCATAAAGACAGCGACGGTTACTCCGTCACCGACAGCTGTTGCCAGCTGCATGGCGGCACCGACTCGACAATCGCCGGCGACGAAAACGCCGGGAATTTGGGTGCGGAAGAATTGGGGGTCACATTTAATGAAGCCCTGCTCGTTGAGGTCGAGTGTGCCTTCGAGCCATTTGGTATTTGGGACGTGGCCTATAAAAATAAATACGCCGTCACAATCGACATCGTGTGACTCCTTAGTTTTAACGTTCTGGATGGTCGCGGAACCGACGGAGTTGTCGCCGTTAATACTGGTAATAACGGAATCATATTTGATTTCGATAACGCCTTTTTTCTCTTCTTCAAGCAGTTCCTCAACAAGAATTTTGGTGGCCCGAAACTCATCGCGGCGATGGACCATGATAACTTTTTTAGCGAAACGACTAAGGTGGATGGTGTCTTCAACCGCGGTGTTGCCGCCGCCGACGGTGACAACGGTTTTGTCACGGAAGAAGGGCGCGTCGCACATACCGCAATAGCTGACACCGGAGCCGGCGGAGCGGAATTTATCTTCGCCGGGCACGCCGAGTTTGCGGAAGTCGCTGCCGGGAGAAAGAATTACCACGCGGGCAAGAAAGGTATCTTCGTTGGTCTTGACTTCGATAAGTCCGTCGTCGCGACGGGCGAGAGCCTGGGCCTGAACACCAACTTTGATTTTGGCGCCAAAAGCGGTGGCTTGTTCGTACTGAGCAACGGCCAGGTCGGAACCGGAAATCATTTTGAATCCGGGAAAATTTTCGATGCGGTCAGTATTGTTGATTTGTCCGCCGGGCACGAGCTTTTCGAGGACGACGGTATCATAACGGTCGCGGGCAGTGTACATAGCCGAGGCAAGTCCGGTGGGTCCGGCCCCGACAATAACAACATCAGTTTTGATTTCACTGGGCATTTTTTATTTTCCTTTTTCCAAATCAGGTTGCGGTTTTTTGTCAGTTGATTTTATTCGGATAAATTGGCGTTCTCAATATTTTTTGGGGGTGGAGCCAGAGGCTTATCGGGCTGGAGATTCTGGAGCTGCTGGTCCCATTTGGTTTTTATTTGTTCGAGTGTAGTGATTGTCATGTCGATACCATTGCCGCGCCACTGCTGAATTGAACCAGCACCATTAACCCACAGTTCAGCGACAGGGCCGGGAGCGGCATTATGGGCGATGATGTGGACAAGGTCATCTCGGCGACCGTTGACCCGATAGACAATAGAACCCAGCTGGCGGTTGGCGTATTTGAGAAAGACATATTCCTGCTGGGTTTGGGTGTCGAGGATTTGGCCGACAATTGAATCCAGTGACCAGGTGAGGTAACCGTTTTGTTCGAGGTTGTAATCTTCGCTGACAGGTTTGCTTTCATTGGCGGATTTTTCGACGCGGGTAATGGTCAGTCCCTTGCCGTCCCAAAGTCCGACTTCGCTGCACCCATACTGGCGGCCTTGGAGTTCGCGGACCCAGAGGCTGAAAGTTTCTTTGCGTTGAACGGCCTGGTAGGAGGAATAGCCGCTAATCATGACGGGTCCGACCAGAGGGATGGAGGTCTGGTCTTCCTGGGGCGGGATGGGGTTACGAGCCAGGGCGTTGAGGAATGCCAGGGCGTCGGGGCCATTGTCGATATAGGTCCAGGTTGAGATTTGTAATTGTCTGGCGTCGTCATAGGCGGTGGTAACCCGGCGGAAACCGATGGGGCGGTTCTGGTTGGCAATCTGATACCATAGGGTTTGTTCGGCGGCGAGGATAGGTGTGGCGGTGAGTTCTTCGAGCAGTTTGTGGCCGACCTTGCGGGCCAGTGACCAGCGGCGTTGGAGCATTTCTTCGCCGAAATAATTGAAGGTTGGCGTGAGAGCGTGAACGGTTTGCCGGGATAAATCGTCTGGCTCAGAATCGGGTTTGTTTTCGGTGGTGACGCGAAGCAGGAAGAAACGGTCGGGTTCGGCGAGTATTACAGCTTCGGAAAAATTCAGTTTCAGGTTTTCGCTCTGATATTTGGCGTTGAGATAAAGCGTAGTCGGAGTTGAATCGGGAATAATTTCGGAATCATCCAATTTCAGGCCGGGGGTTTTGGAGATGAGATCGACGCGGGCATTGCGAATCTGCTCCATGGTCATTTTTTCGCGTGTGCTGAGAAGCTGGATTTGGAGCTGGAGATTTTGGGGGGGATTAACGAAACAAACCAGTTGGGTACTGGGCGGACAGCGGAGGATGTCCCAGCGTTTGAGCTGCAGTTCATCTACTATATAAGGTACGCGTTCGGTGGGGAAAACCCCATTGGGTAAATCGAGTGAGAATCCGGTGCGAATATCAATATAATCCGGGGTTGGCGTTGTACCCGACTGCTGCGCGTGAGCAGACAGACAGAACATGGGCAGGAACAGGATGGTCAATCGAAATATATTTTTCATAATCGAATTATGATACATTTTAATCACTTGCAACGCTGAAGAAAACATAGTCAGCGATTAAAAGATTTTTCAGATGCTTTGCTGGTCCTGGTCCTGGCGATGCCATTTTTCGAGCAGTTCCTGAGTTTCCGGGAATTTTTCGATAAGCTCATCTTTTTCTACAACCGTTATGGTCTGGGGGCCGAACTGGGTCATGTCCTGCTGCCAGATAATCTGGTGCTGGTCGTCGTAGTAAATCACCTGTTTGGCAAGCTGGTCCATCCAGAAAACCTGAACCGGTAACCCTTCGGGGTGCTGCTGACGAATATTTTCAGGGACATTGTCTGGTGAGCAGGTTCGCAGCTGAACTCTGGTGATGGGCATATCACCGCCGCCGGCGAAAGGTGCTTCGGGGTCAATCATCATTAACGAATCAGTTTTTTCGCCGGGGGACGCATCGCGGGCGGCAATGCTGCTGATAATATCAAGGAAGCCGGGGGGCATAATGACATGGGCGGGAATCTGGATCGGGCCTATAGCTTTGTGCTGGTCCTTTACGGAAAGCGAGGCTTCGAGTATTCCGCTACGATAATTCTGGATAATATCAACCTGGATTTTTTCGCCTTGATAATCGAGTTTTCGCCGGAGCTGGTGCGTGTACCAACTGAGGTCATCAGGAACAGTAAAAGCAATGTAGCGCATTCTTCCTTCCTGGGGAGTATTCCAGATTTCGCGTCCGCGATAGACGAGTTGGCCGGTATTGGAATCGAGCTGCGGTTCGAGGGCCCAGGCTCCGTAGCCGATGGCCTGGTCGCCCAGCTCGATGAGGTAGTAGCGGGCGATATTCTCCCGGCCGAGGTATTCTTCCAGACCGTCGGCAGCTACTTTTTCGAGAAGCGGGTTTTTCTGGAGGACATCGGCGAGATGCCATTCCTGAGATTTATAACTGATGGGATTTTGCACGACATATATTTTGGCAATGAGCAGGCACAGAGCCAGAGCGACCGCTAATACGGTAGTCGCGGCGGCGGGATGCTCGGTAAGCGATTGCCAACTCATGGGCGATTTTGTATTTTGGTTTTCCATGGCCCAAATGATAAACGGCCTTTGGGCGGTTTGCAACCAGTGACCAATAGAGATGTCCGGTTGATAAACGGCAAAATTGAGCTTGGGGAGGCGGTGGGCCGACCAAAACTCGACTTAATTTTAGATATAACATGTTGTTATGAAAGTTTTTGCGCAAATTTAGTGAAGTTTGGTTAATAAAAAGTATTTTTCCGGGTTCGCGAGACGATATTTGATTATAATTGTCGGCGAATTACATTAACGGTGAACTTATAGAACAGAATTGAGGATTATTATGACTGAGCCCAATGAAAATACTTATGATTTGTCGCCGGAAACTCCCGCTCCACCTGTGGGTGCTTCGGGCAGAGTTCGGGCGGCCCAGCCTATTCCGGTATATATGCCCCAGGCTGGTCCGGCGCGAGGTGGTTCGCGCGGTTCGGCAGCGGGCGCAATGTTTCGGTATTTCATGTCACTGATTTTTGTGCTTTCTATCGGGCTGAATGTTTATCTGATAGTGATACTTGGCTCAAAGCTGCAAGAACATGTTTATATGGCGGGTAACGAAGCGGATAAAATCGCGTTGATAGATTTGGCGGGCACTATCAATATGGAGACAGCCGCTGATTTGCGGCAGAAACTCAAACGGGCTGCTGAAGATGACAGCGTTAAAGGAATTATCCTGGTGGTGAACAGTCCGGGTGGGCAGGTGGCCCCTTCGAATATGGTTAATCGGTATATCACTGACATTTGCGGCGATAAGCCCATATATTCGGTGATTCAGCAGGTGGGGGCCAGCGGAGCTTACTGGATTTCGGTGGCGACGGATAAAATTTACGCTCAACGCAATAGTGTGGTGGGCAGTATCGGGGTGATATATCTTAATCTGATAGTTCAGCAGGCACTGGAAGAAAAGCTGGGGGTTAATCCGGTGGTAGTGAAGTCTTCACGCTCGCCTTTTAAGGACCATAACAGCATGTTCCGGATGCCGACGGACGAAGAGAAAAAAGATATTCAAGAAGATTTGGATAAGATTCATGAACAGTTTGTGGAGGTGGTAAGTCGGGGACGGTCAATGACGGTTGATGAAGTCTGGCCTTTGGCCAACGGCGATGTTCACGACGGGCCGGAAGCGTTGGATAAGCACCTGGTCGATAAGGTGGGGTATCTGGAAGACGCGATTGATGATATGGCTGAAGAGTTGGGGATTTACGATCCGCATGTGGTGCGGTATGTTGACCCGCCTTCGTTTATGGAGGTTATGACGGCCTCGCAAGCGGCGGCGCTGAATGACCCGCTGGACATCAAGGCTCAGTTGGAGAAGCTGGCGGGTGCGCCGCGGATTCAGGCACTTTGGCTGGGGAATTGATTTAAGAAGGCAAGAGGCATGAGGCAAAAGTGAACGACGTGGTGCCGACCTTCGGTCGGGATTATTTTTAATTTAACGGCACCGTTTACTAAGGTGTGCGGCTCTGACAGGATTTTTGTGATATGACAGATATTTTACCGGCGATTGATTTGCGTAGTGGGAAATGTGTTCGTTTGTTGCAGGGGGATTATTCGCGGCAGATAAATTATGGTGACGACCCGCTGGCTCAGGCGCAGGAGTTTGAGGCCCAGGGTGCCCGGTGGCTGCATGTGGTGGATTTGGACGGGGCGCTGGAAGGTTCGATGCGTAACGCGGAGGTTATCGAACGGATAGTCAAGAACACGAGTTTGCAGGTTGAGGTGGGTGGTGGAATCAGGGACTCACAGCGAATAGAGAGTCTTTTGGGGCTGGGGGTGCGGCAGGTGGTGATTGGCACGCGGGCGTTGGAAGATATTGAATGGTTTGAGGGACAGGTAAAGGCAAACGCGGACAGGCTGGTTTTTGGGCTTGATGCGCGGGACGGAAAAATAGCGACGCACGGCTGGACAGAGACGGGTGAGACGACAGTTGAAGAAATGGCCAGGGTGGTAAATGACTGGCCTTTGGCTTCGATTGTTTATACTGATATTGCCTGCGACGGGATGCTTACCGGGCCGAATGTGGAGGCGATGGGTTGGCTGGCAGAGAACTGCAAGGTTCCGGTTACGGCATCGGGAGGAGTGGGCCAGCTGGAAGATATTAAAGCACTTTCCAAATTGCCGCTGGGTGGTATAATTGTGGGACGGGCATTGTACGAAGGCAGGTTTACGCTGGCTGAAGCACTGGCGGTAATGAAATAACAGGAGCAGCGATGAAGATTTCTCGTTTGCAGCGGATATTACAGTTAGTGACGATATTGCAGACGGGACGTTATTATAGTCCAGACGAGTTGGCGGGGCAGTTGGGGATTAGTCGGCGGACGATTTTTCGGGATTTAAATATGCTGCGGGAGGCGGGGCTGCCTTATTTTCATGACGACGAAAAGGGCGGGTATCGGATGGATGAAAGCTTTTTCCTGCAGCCGGTAAATCTGACACTTTCTGAAGCGTTGGCACTGCTGCTGGTTACGCAGAGTCACACGGACGGGTGCGGACTGCCCTTGCAGAATCAGGCGCGGGAAGCGGCGTTAAAAATCGAAAGTGTTCTGCCGCGTCACGTTCAGCAGCATTGCGGTTCGATATTGCGAAAGACGTCGGTGGAGATGCCGGCCCGGGCTAAGCATGAGGGGTTGACCAAAACATTCTCGATACTGCAATCAGCGACAAGGCGAAGGTGCAAGGTAAAACTGACGTACATCGCTTTTCTGGAACATAAACAAATCAAGCTGACGCTGCGGCCTTACCATTTGCATTTTGCGAACCGGGCGTGGTATGTGGTGGGATATTCGTCGCTGCATGAGGCGGTGCGGATATTCAAGCTGGGGCGGATTAAAAATCTGGAGGTGACCAACGAGTTTTTCGAAGAAGACAAGGATTTCTCGATGGCAAAATTTATCGGGGACGCCTGGTCGCTGATACCGGAGGGGAAGGTTTACGATGTGAAGCTGCGATTCGACCCGTTGGTAGCGGCGAATGTGGCGGAAGTTTTGTGGCATAAGAACCAGAAGATACAATGGCATGAGGATGGTTCGATTACCTACGCGGTGCGGGTGGATGGGATAAATGAGATGAGCTGGTGGGTACTGGGCTACGGGGATAAGGTGGAGGTGGTGGAGCCGCCGGAACTGCGGGAGCGGGTGGCGGGGATGGCGATGAAAATGGTTAATATTTATGCTGGGCGGTAAAAATTTTATCAGTTAAGATAGTATCGCTAATGAGAAATGACGAGTAGGGACTAGAGTCGGGCAGGTTATTTCGCCGCGTGGTTCTGGGCTGTAACTTGTTTAATAGTTTATGGTTAGATTATGCGAGTGGTGATACAGCGGGTTTTGGAAGCTAAGGTGATAGTTGCCGGCAAAGTCACGGGCAGTATCGGCAAGGGGTTGCTGGTTTATCTGGGGGTGGGCCATGATGACGGCGAGGCGGAGCTGAAGTTTATCGCTGATAAGCTGGTGAATTTACGGATATTCGAGGACGCCGACGGCAAAATGAATTTGGCCCTCGGCGAATCAGGCGGGGCGGTTTTGCTGGTAAGCCAGTTTACGCTTTACGGCGACTGCCGGAAAGGCCGGCGGCCAGGCTTTGATGCAGCCGGTGAGCCGGGCAAGGCCGAGGAGCTTTATGAACAGATGGCTGCATATATTCGGAAACAAGGGGTGGAAGTTGCGATGGGTAAATTCGGAGCACATATGGAAGTGAGCAGTGTTAATGATGGGCCGGTTACGTTTATGCTGGACAGTTCAAAATTATTCTGAAAGAGGTGCGAACAATGAAAAAAATGGCAAGTTTGATAATCGCGGTTATGACGGTGACGCTGGTATCGTGGGCGTGGGGCGAGGAAGCGGAAGTGAAATCTGAAAATAAATTTGAGAATGAGATTCGGGCCTTCGAAGCGTGGGACGCCAAGAACGCCTGGCCCAAAGACGCAGTACTGTTCGCGGGCAGCAGCAGTATCAGGATGTGGAATTCACGCGAATGGTTCAGCAACTTGCCGGTGATTAACCGCGGATTCGGCGGAGCCCAAATTTGTGATATGCTTTATTTTATGGACCGGGTGGTGCTGAAATACAAACCTTCGGTTATCGTTTTCTATTGCGGCGACAATGATGTCGCGTGCAACAAGAAGGCTGAACGCGTACTGGCGGATTTTCAGGAATTCGTAGGCCAGGTGCGGGCGGAGCTGCCGGAGACTAAAATCATTTATCTGACGATCAAACCCAGCGGCGCCCGCTGGAATCTATGGCTGGAGATGGCGCGGGCCAATGATTTGATTCAGAAATATTGCGGGCAGAATGAAATGCTTTACTTTGCCGATGGCGCCAGCTGTCTGCTGGGCGCGGACGGCAAACCAAACGATGAATATTTCAAAGAGGACAAACTGCATCTGAGCCAAAAAGGTTACGAACGCTGGACCGAGGTAGTTCGGCCAGTACTTGATAAGGCTTTGGCTAAAGACAAACATTAGGCAAGAGGCATGAGTGACACGGCCTGGTTTCGGCCTTTGGTTGAAGTTTGAATGATTAACGGCGGGGCGGGTTCCCTCGGCAGGAGTTATTTTTTGCTACAAACCGGGGACTTACGTGGCTCAGTTTTTGTTGGTGATTTGCATTTATCTTGTGGTTGGTGGTCGAACGCCGATGGCAAGGTGTTTTTCTATCTGCCGGCCCGGATGGTTCGGTCTATCAGGGGCAGCAGTGAACCTATGATGAAAAGTGCGGCGTATTCTGGGGTGGGGATTTTGGTGTATAGTCTTAGTACTATGGTTAATGCTCCGGCTCCGGCGGCGAAGTAGATTTGTCCTCTGGGGTGTAGGGGGCGTGCGGTCATATCGACGAATAGCAGGCAGGCAGTCAGCAGGATTCCCCCGTTGAGGATGTGGATGTTGACGTAGGTCAGGCCGGTTAGCGCGTCTTCTGCCCAGAGGGGCCAGAGTATGATTTTGAAGGTTTGGTCGTCGGCTTTACAGAGTATGGGCAGCAGGGCGGCGGTGATTGCAGCGGCGAGGATATATGCGGCGGGCATACGCCATTTCAGGTAGCCTCTGTAGACCATGAATACTCCGACAAGCAAAAGCATAATCGCTGAGGATTCTCCGAGTCCGCCGGGTACAGCCCCGATAATGCTTTCGAATATGGGGGGGAAATGGCCGTAGATGTAGTCGGCGATCTGGGGTTTGTTGTCGAGGAAATTGATTTGGCCGAAATTGCGAAAGGCGGTGAGTGGTTTTTCGAGCCAGAAGCCTACGTGGTCGCTGTCGGTCAGGGTTTGGAGCCAGTGCAGGTCGGGTGAGCTGAGGGTTTGGGTTTTGGCGTTGATGTCTGCGGTGAAGGCGTGGGCTTTGCTGAGCAGAGGGCCACAATCACCGCAGAGGGTGTCGGGGAAAATGAGTTGTACGAGGAGTCTTTCCCACTACGGCGGGATGCCAGGCGTAACGGCCCATTCCTCCCCAGAGATATTTTCCGAGCAGTACGGCAGCGGCAGCGGCAAAAACGGCGATATACCAAGGGGCGTTGGCGGGGAGCATAAAAGCGGTTAGCAGTCCCATCATGGCGCTGTGGGTGGTGGTGCCGTGTACAGTTCTTTGGCGGCGTTTTCTGATGATGCAGTCGCAGAGCAGAGCCGAGGTTGTGCCGACGAACATCAGCACCAATGCCCGCCATCCAAAGAACATCAGGGCGGCGCAGGCAGGTAGTGCCAGGGCGATCATGCTGGTGCGTATTATGCGGCGTGAGGTTTCGGGTACGACCTGGAAGGGCGGGGCGATTCCACAACGTAATTGTAATTGTTCTGTCATCAGGTTTTGGCCTCGCAATTGATTTGGCCCAGGCCGAGCGTTTTTTTCATTGTGCGGATGGCACTTAGGATGGGCAGGTTGCAGGGGCAGAGGTAGGAGCATACGCCGCATTCGATGCAGCGGTCGAGCATGTTTTTCATTTGGGGCTTGACGCGGTTCTGCTGCCAGCTTTCGTAGAGTTGAGCGGGGTTTATTCGGGCCGGGCAATCGTCGATGCACCATCCGCATTTCATGCAGCAGGTGGGGCAGCGTTGGGGGACCTGTTTGATGACGGTGCATCCGTCGCAGCGGGGGCCGATTACTGACTGAGCGGCGTCGATAGCGGTGCCGAGGATCATGGCTCCTTCGACGATGCAATCTACGTTGGTGTAGAGGCCGGCTTGTTCGAGCAGTGCGGCAAGCGGAGTGCCGATGGGTACTTCGAAGTGGCGGGGCTGGCGTATTCCGTCTCCGCAGATGGTGACGATGCGATGGGTCGGCAACTGGGCGTGGAGTAGTATCTGGGTTATCTGTCGGAGGAGCTGGACGCCGAAGACCTGTACGGCTCCTTCGGGGTGGCGTTTTCTGTCTAATACTCGTTGGCGTTGGAGTGTGCGGAGTACCATGTCGCCTCGTCCCTGAGGGTATTTTTCGCTGACGGGTAGGCATTCGACTTCCCACTGGGCGGCGGCTTCGGTGTTGAGGTTGAAATGTTCGGGGTAGGTGAGGTATGCTTCCTGAGCCTGAAACCATTTTTTGAGGATTGCCAGGCCGGTGAATACTTCGGCGTTGTAACTGTGCATGATTGCCAGGGGGGTGTTGAACATAGGTTCCAGAGGGGTGGCGTTGGCGACTACGGCGGCGAGCTTGTGGGGTTTGGTTCTGTCGTACCAGCGGCTGATAGATTCTCCGGTGTCGAGCATAATGCCGGCTTGTTCGAGGGTTCGCTGGATTCCGCCGCGGAGGAGGAGTTCTGGTGTGATTTGGCTGGCGTTTTCATCGGTGTCGCTGTTGGGGATTAGCATTAGCACCGGTTGGCCGGCACGGCCGTGTACGGTTGCTTTTGAAATGTCGCCTACGAGTCCGGCGTGAGGCGCGAAGAGGCGATGGCCCGCAGGGCTTTGGGCAAGGAGTTGGCCTTGGTGTATGCGTTGGCCTGGTTCGACGGTTAGTTCCATGGGTGGACATTCGGCGGGACGGAGCGGCAGGAGCAGTTCGCCCTGATAATCGAAAGATTCTATTTTGTCTACGGGCGGCAAATCGCCCAGGGCCGGCAGATAGATTCCGCCAACAAAGTCTCGTTCGGCCAGTGATTTGAAAAGCAAACTCATAAATATTTAACCACGGATTACTTGGGTTTTTAACGGCAATTAATTTTCTTTCGCCCCTTCGGGGTCTTTTTGTAAAAAATAGGAACGGTTACTTAATTTTTTAGTAATGGATGGAAGATAACGGTTTGGGCCTGGTGGCGTAATAGTTTCATTTTATTTATCATTCGTTCGTTTATGGTGCGGGTGGTTATCTGTTCGTTCAATTTATTTTTTACGGTATCGAAATCTATTGGGTCGGCGGGGATTTTTTTTTCCAGTTGGATTATAGCCCACCATTCCTGCTGATGGTTGTCCAGGAAGTGAATCAGCGTGCTTTTCTGTCCCTGTTTGGTCAGGTTGAAGGCGGTTTGACGGATGGTTTCGGGGATTTCGGTATCGACTTTGGAGAATGGGCCGAGCCGTCCACCTTTTTCTACGCTGCGTTGGTCCTGCGACATGGTAACTGCTACCTGAGTGAAATCATCGCCGCGATCGAGCATCCGTTTTGCAGACTCGATATTTTTGAGCGACGATGAGATTATCTGGCGGATAATGACTTTGGGGCCGTATTGTTTTTCATATTCGGTTTGCAGCTGGTCGTCGGTGATTTCGACGTTGGGGTCTATCAATTTTCGGAGCAGGCCTCGGCGCAATAAGATTACATCAAATTCGGCAGGGGTGAGTTGACGGCTTTTGAGCATGTATCTAAATAGGGCCATCTGGTCGGTGCGGTCTTTGTCGGGGGCCATGTCCTGGAGCATTAAGTCGAATTCTTGTTGAATCAAATCTTTGTCGGTGTAATTTTGCGCCTGTTTTTGGGCTTCCTGTCGGACGGCTTCGAGCTGGATTAGTTCTTCCAGTGCGGTTTTGCCTTTGCCGGGCAGGATGAGCTGGTCGAGTGCTGTGCGAGTGATAGGTTGGCCGTTGACCTGGGCGATATAATCCGGGGTGGTGTTGTGTAAGGTGGTGCTGGCGGCGGGTTCGGGTTGGGAACATCCGGATATAAGGATGCTTGCTAGGATGAACAGGATTTTTATAGGGGTGTTTTTCATTCGACTATCCAGGTGAAGGGGTCGCGGTCGTCTCGACTGAGCAGGCATCTCAATCCAGGTGCGGTTTTGGTGAGGCGTTGGGCGATATTTTTTAGTATGTGTCGTTCGGAGATTGAGTGGCTGACGCAGACGGTGGTTATGTCGGCGTTTTGGAGTTCGAGGGCGTGATGGTGTTTGAGTTCGCCGGTGAGGTAGAAGTCGCAGCCGCGGCGGATGACTTCGCGGAAGATGGTGCCGCAGGAACCGGCGCAGACGGCGGGTCGTTTGATTTTGCCGGTACGCGGGCCGATGATGCCGAGTGTTTTGGTATTGAGGCGTTGGCGGATGCGGGCGAACATTTCTTTGAGTGCCACTGGTTTTTCCAGGTTGCCGAAACGTCCCAGGCCGGTGTCGGCAGGTGGTGAGAGCAAGGGGTAGATGTCGTAGGCGGGGTTCTTCGTAGCTGTGGGCGGCGGTGAGTGCTTTTATAACTTCGGGCAATTTATTTGTGGGCAGGATGGTTTCGAGTCTTAGTTCTTCGGCCTGTTCGAAGTGGCCGGTCTTGCCGATGGTGGGGTTGCTGCCGGTGCCGCAGTGGAAAGTTCCTGTGCCGGGAGTGCGGAAGCTGCATTTGGAATATGGTCCGGTGCCGAACTTGCCGGCTCCGGCGGCGAAGATCGCTGCGCTGACTTTTTCCAGATCGGTGGTGGGGACGAATACTACGAGTTTGCACATTTTGTCGGGTTGGGTTTTGGGTTCGACCAGCACTTGCGGGTTGGTGATGCCGACGATTTCTGCGAGGGCGTCATTTACGCCGGGGCGGACGGAATCAAGGGCGGTGTGCATCGAGTAAATCGCGAGTCCTGATCGGATTGCTTCGTAGAGCAGAGGTGCGGGGGGTTGGTTAGCGACGATTTTTTTGAGCGGTTCGAAAATCGGCGGGTGGTAAGCGAGAATCATATCTACTTTTTTGCGGCGAGCTTCAGCGAAGACTTTGGGGGTCATGTCGATGGTCAGCATGATGGATTTGATTTGCTGTTGGGGGTCTCCGGCGAGCAGTCCGACATTATCCCAATCTTCGGCGAGGTCCAGGGGAGCGATGTTATTTAGTTCCACCAATAGTTTTTCTAGTTTCATCTGGTTATCTTTCCATTGTTTATTCGAAGCATTCCCGGGCGACTGCCTGTCGGTATTTTTCGCTTAGGAGTTTGAATATTTCGCCGGGTGTTCCAGTGCCGATTACGTGTGCTTCGAACTGTTTGGCCGGCATGATTTCCATGATGCTGTTGGTGAGTAACATTTCCGAGGCTGACATGATATCATTGACGAGCACTTCGCGCTGCTGTACTTCGAGTCCTTCTTTTTCGGCCAGTTGGATAACTGCCTGCCGGGTGATTCCGGGCAGGACGGGGGTGTCTAGTTTTGGTGTCACTAGTTTATCATCAACGACCAGGAATACGTTGCTCATGCAGGCTTCGGCGAGTCGGTTGGCGGGGGTGAACCAGAGTGCTTCGCCGGCGTTTTTTTTGCGGGCTTCGTGCAAGGCTATCAGTCGGTTGAAATAATTTATGGTTTTATGTCCTGTGAGCGGGTCGTTGGGGTTTTGTTTATAGTTGGCAAGCACGGTGAGTATACCGTTTTTATAGTATTCTTCGGGGTAGGCGGTCAGGGCTGAGGCGGTGATGAAAAGGGTGCTTTGGGGTTGGTCGTTTTCATCTTCGAGCAGTTGCCGTATATTGCCGCGGGTTAGGGTCAGTCTGATTCTGGCGTCTTTGAGGTTGTTGGCCTGAAGCAGTTTTTCTGTGGCTTGTTCGATTTCGGTTCGGGGCTGGGTTATGGCGATGTCGAGTTTTTCGGCGGAATAGAAAAGCCTGTCGAGATGGTCCCTGAGGCGGAAGACTTTTCCGCTGTAGCTGCGCATGGTTTCAAAAAGACCTACGCCATGCAGGATTCCGGTGTCGTGGATGCTGATGGATGCTTTTTCGGCTGGGGTAATCTGGTTATTGAGGTAAACCTGTTCCATATTCAATCTCATCTTTCAGGTTATGAGCACTTCTGCCAGGGCCTGGGCCTTAGCGAGCGTTTCTTCATATTCATTTTGCGGGTCGCTGTCGGCAACGATTGCACCGCCGGCCTGGACATATGCCCATCCATCCTCAAGGATAATCGTTCTGATGGCGATATTCAACTCCAAGTCTCCGTTAATTCCGATCCAGCCGATACTGCCGGTATAAACGCTGCGGGCTGTTGGTTCGAGTTCGTCGATGATTTCCATAGCCCTGATTTTGGGTGCGCCTGTAATCGAGCCGCCGGGGAAGGTTGCCCGTAGAATTTGCCCTACGGTAATATTATCGTTTAAGGTGCCGACGATCGTTGATACGGCGTGGAAAACGGTGGGATGGGCCTCTATTTCGCGAATCTGGCGAACTTTGACGCTTCCATATTCGCAGATACGGCCGAGGTCGTTTCGTTCGAGGTCGATAATCATATTCAGTTCGGCCTGTTCTTTTTCGGAATTTTCCAGGGCTTCTCGGTTCTGTTGGTCTGTCTGGGCATTAGTGCCGCGTCTGGCGGTGCCTTTAATGGGGCGGGTAATGATTTCCCGGCCGCGTTTACGCAGGAAAAGCTCCGGCGAAGCACTAACTACCGCCTGATGGTCATCGCCTGTCAAAGCGGCATAAGCGGCGGGGTTCCGCTCACATAGTTTGAGGTAAAGTTCGGTAGCGGATTTGTGGTAAGGAAAGGTGAAACGCTGGGAGAGATTGACCTCGAAAATATCACCAGCGTGAATATATTCACGTGCCCGCGTAACCTTTTTCAGGTAGTCGTCAGGATGAATATTTCGTTGCATGGCGATTAATGGTGCTTCCAGGTCAGGATTCAGAGGGGGTGCCTGTCGGTGCCGGCAGGGTGGATTGGGTTCTGGTTCGATAAACGTTCGCAGTTGGGCCAGTCTTTGCGGGGCGGTGGAGCTTTGTCCCTGATATTCCAGGGCCGTCAGTATTCCGCGGTCAGTCTGATGGTCCCAAATTGCGGCGTAATCGTAAAAGCCGAGATTTATCAAAGGCAGCTTGATGTCATGGTTCACGTCATCTGGAAGCGTTTCGATATAACGCCCCAGGTCGTAGCTGAACCAGCCGACCCAGCCGGCCATGAAGGGCCAATCCCCCTCGATAGGTTCTGTCAGTTTATAGCGGGCCAAAAGTTCATCGAGTAAATGCAGCGGGTTGGGGCCGGTGTTATTGTTGAATTCAAAAATTTCCTCGGCGCGGGGAGAAAAAAGGCTAAAGCGTCCCTGCCTGCCCGTGAAGTCGCCCAGGACGAAAGGTCTTGGGCGAATCTCCAGCCGGGCCAGAATAGTCTCTAACGGGATAAGCTCCGGCCAGGGTTCGATTCTGAGGCGAACTTGCACTGGTGGGCTTGATTTCGGCATTTTTTTGCTCTTCCCTGGGAATACAACTTTTTTTAATTACAAGAGTTATGCACACAAAAAACCGGTCTGTAAAGTTTTTTTCCTATGCGAAACAAAAAATCAAAAAGAATATTATGGAAATTATATAATTCTCGATATAATGCGCATTCATATGGTTTACTGCGAACCCTTTCGAAACTGACCCCGAAAGAGAAATGTGGGTCAAATGCCCTTTTGCACTGTGGAGATATGATATGGGCAAGAATATTTATGTCGGGAACCTGAGTTATGGCACTTCCGACGCCGATCTGGAACAACTTTTCACTGAATTTGGTCAGGTAACCAGCGCCAAAGTCATCATGGACCGCGAAACCGGTCGCAGCAAAGGCTTCGGCTTTGTTGAGATGGCTTCGGATGACGATGCCAGTCAGGCTATTGAAGCCCTGAATGGCAAAGATCTGGACGGTCGCGGCCTCAAAGTAAATGAGGCTCGCCCTCGTGAAGATCGTCCTCGCGGCGGTCGGGGCGGCGGCGGTGGTGGCGGCAGAGGCGGTTACCGCAGCTTCTAAGTTTTTCTTAGATAATAATGCCAAAAACGAGCCGGTCTCTGATATTCGGATATTCGGAGGCCGGTTTTTTTGTAAATACGCTAGTTTTGGAAAACCTGAAATGCTCAAACGTGATGTTGTAAAGCTGGCCCTGGCTGGTGAGGAAGTACCCTATGTGCCCTGGTCGTGCAGTTTTACGCTGGAAGCTCATGAGAAGTTAGCCCGGCATTTTGGTCGAGAAGAATACGATGATGTTGTTAATAATCATTTTTGCAGACTCAAAAGTTATGTGGGATTATTTGAGCCGGTTGGCAATGAGCGTTATCGCGATATTTTTGGGGTAATCTGGAACAGGGAAACTGACAAGGATATTGGTGTTATCGAAGGACAGGTTTTACCCCAACCGACACTTAAAGGTTTTCAGATGCCCGATCCGCTTGATGGTCGTTTGTTTGAGAACATTGAGCAGAATATCGCTGCGAATAAGGACTTATTTCGGATTTTCCCGATAGGTTTTAGTCTTTATGAGCGGGCCTGGACGCTCCGCGGCATGGAAAATCTTATGATGGATTTTTATGAGAACCCGGATTTTGTACATGAGCTTTTTACCGCTATCGCCGACTACAATATCGCCCAGGTGCGTCATGCCCTGGAATATGACATCGACGCTGTATATTTTGGGGATGACTGGGGTCAGCAACACGGTCTTCTGATGGGTCCAAAGTTATGGCATGAATTCATCGAGCCCCAGTTGCGGCGGATGTACGGTATCGTCAGAGAGGCCGGCAAATATGTTTTTATTCACTCCTGCGGTGATGTTGATGAGCTTTTCGACTGTCTGATAGATTGCGGGCTGAATTGTTTTAATCCTTTTCAGCCTGAAGTTATGGATGTGTTTGAGTTGCTGGAGCGTTATCGCGGCAGACTTGCTTTCCACGGCGGCCTTAGCACTCAGAAAACGTTGCCGTTTGGCAGTACCGCTGACGTCGCTGCTGATACCCACAAACTTATCGAGGCTGGAATGCCAGGGGGCTATGTGTTTTCGCCGGCTCACGCTGTGGAAGAAGATGTTCCTTTGGAAAACCTGCTGACGTTTATTGAAATCATTAACTCCCAAACCGGCATCTAAGCAGGGGACGACGTTATTGGGCCGTCCGAAATTTCTAAGCCTTCCTTGACAAGAACTCCCGCCGTGGCTAATAATAGAGGTGTCAAGTTCAGTGCTCGGCTGACAGGAAGGTTAATAAAGGTTTGGTGTCCCTCGGTTCACCGAAAGAACCTGAGACACGGTTGTATTATATGGTATGCGATTGAGCTTCACTGCCGGAGTTATATTATGTTCAAAAAAGGTCGGAAAAAAGGAACCGTGCGTTTTTCGGTTACTCCCGCAAATGGGGTTAAGAAGGTTTGTCTTGCCGGAGATTTCAATGATTGGGAACCGGTAACGATGCGTAAGCAGAAAAACGGCAGCTATGCCGTAACTGTTCCTATTGAACCGGGAAGCCATCAATATAAGTTTAAACTGGACGACCAGTGGCTGCTGGACCCTGAAAACCACACTCATTCAGCCAATTCATTTGGAACGCTGAATTCCGTAGCCGTTGTAGAGTAGCCCGGTAGGATATAGATTTAAGAAGTCACGCTATTTGTATTATTCTGAGCGGTCGATCAGATGTGTTTCTATGTCTGTAGTGACAATCTGCCGCATGACCTGCGCTACAAAAGGGCAGTCCTGGGGTTTTGTTCGCTCTCTCTTAAATGCCTGTGGTAAATCAAGTTGTGTTCTGGCCTGGTCCGAAGGCGGGTTGTTTTGGGGGGCTGTCTTCGTGTTTTTGGCAGGGGCAGATTCCTTCTGGTTTGGTCCGGGTTTTTGGCGTCGGAGATGTTCCAGTCCCGCCAGAATCAAGTCCTGACGTGCCAGCTCTATCTCGTCCAGAGATTCGGCAGGGATAGATGAAACCGTTTTTTTTAGATTTTTCCGCAACATTGTCGCCAGTGTCAAAAGTCTGTCGCTCTCTTAATATCTGAGCGTCAGAGTGTTTTTTCGAACTTGATTTGGACTTTTTTTCGATTCTGTCAACACGAGGGGGGATTATAACAAATTTGTCAGCGTTTTACAATTGGGAAAAGAATTTAACAGCAAGAGGGGAGCGTGTTCTAGTCCGGGGGTTTTGAGGTATTTCCCCTTGCCATAACCTGTGTGGACCTTATACAATAAGGAGCAATCTTACTTTTACAGGGTTGATTTTGGAGCAGGCAGCTATGTTCTATAATAATAAGGGCTTACCTCTGATTTTATTATCGTGCCTGTTTTTTGGGGTAAGACCTGTTCTTTGGGCCGCCCAATCTTATTCTACGGCCGTTATAGATATTCGCGGGGATATAACCACCGATGCCCTTTTTAATGTAAGACGACAAATCACCCTTGCCCGTGAAAATGACGCTAACACGATTATTTTTCGATTTGACGGCATAGGTGAATCGTTCGACACCTTCGCGGACCTGGGCCGGGATATTGCTTTGCTGAAACAGAAAGATAATGTTACCACTATCGCCTGGGTGCCCAAACAGGCCCGCGGCATGATGCCTCTGGCGGTTTTGGCGTGTCGGAAAATCGCGGTTGATAATTTTGCTCAGATTGGCCAGATTGTCATGGATAATCCCGCGGCCTCCGGTCTTGACGAACAGGCGGTGCTGAATAAAGCTGTCACTCTGGCTCAGGCCGGTGGGCACGAGACTGTCTGGGCACGTGCCATGGTTCGCAAAAACGATATTATCTATCTGATAAAGCGAGGGGGCAAGACTAAAGCTGTAGACCAGAAGGGGTTTGAGCAGGCGATGCAGGAGCCTAATACGCCTTGGACTATGGTGGGTTCCGGGCCTCTGGTTTCCAGTAGTGAGACGTTGCTGCTGAGTGGTCAGCAGGCGGTGGAGTTGGGGCTGGCTGAGATTGCCGCTTCGGATTCGGATGAACTGCTTGAAAAACTCAAGTTGTCTCCGATAGAAATTAAACCGGAAGCCACAACAGAAAAATCTGATACCCCCAAAAGGCTTGTTACCGACAAGCCGCCTCGCGCGGTGGTTATTGTTTGTGCCGATATGATTGACCAAGGGCTTTACCAATCTATCAAGCGGCGGACCGAGGACGCTCTCAATCAGGGGGCGACGACTATCATTTATGAAATCGACACCTATGGTGGTCGGGTTGATAGCGCTTTGGAGATTTCGGGTTATCTTATGCACGAAGTTTCGCCGCGTGCTTTGACGGTTGCTTATGTGCCGACCAAGGCGATTTCGGCTGGGGCGCTGATTAGCGTGGCCTGTAACGACATTATTATGAAAAAATCAACCGTGCTGGGCGACTGTGCCCCGATTGCCATGGGCGGTAAACTCGAAGGGGTCGAGCGGGAGAAAATTGAAAGTCCTTTGCGGACTAATTTTCGCGCTTCGGCCAAGGCCAATAATTACCCCGAAGCTCTGTGTGAAGCTATGGTAACTGTTGGTCTGGAAGTCTGGCAGCTCAAGAATCTCAGCGACGGTCAATATGAATATTTTCGCTCTGACGAAATGCCGACGGACCCGTTCAAGTATGATTTGCCGGGTAAGAAGTTGATTGTCAAAGCCGATGAACTGCTGACTATGGATGCTGAGGAGGCTTATCAATATGGCTTTGCTCGTGCGGTTGTTGATGACCGCGAGGGGGCGCTGAAGTTTCTTGAAGAACGTGACGAGGTAACATATCCGCGACCGGTTGTCGAGGTTCATACCAACTGGTCGGAAGAAATGGTCCGCTGGATAAACAGCCCTACTGTTGCGGGTTTGCTGCTTATGGTAGCGTTGATTGGTATTTACGCTGAGCTGAACAGTCCCGGTGTGGGCTTGCCCGGTGCGGTTGCGGTAGTTGCTTTGGTGATACTTTTTGGCAGTAAGTTTGTTATCGGCATGGCGAACTGGTGGGAAATCGCGGTTTTTGTAATGGGTATATTTCTTATCGCCGCGGAAATATTCGTTATCCCCGGTTTTGGCGTCCCCGGTATTGCCGGTATTCTGATGGTAATGTTCGCTCTGGGTGCGATGATGGTTGGCAATCCGCCGGACGAGTTTCCTATGCCGCACACCGAGCAGCAGTGGCAGCTCTTTGAGAGTCATTTGTTGTGGACTATGCTGGCGGTGATTGCGTTTGTGTTTTTTGCCTGTTTGCTGGCGAGGTTTTTCCCTAATCTGCCTTTGGCCAACAGGCTTATCTTGAAGCCGTCGGTTCAGGCGGCAAGCTCTGCTGTCCAGTTTATCGCTGAGCCGGTTGAACAAGCTCAAATTAAAATTGGTGACCGGGGTCGCAGTACTTCGGTTTTGCGGCCGGCGGGTAACGCTTTTATCCATAATCAGCCGGTTCAGGTCGTCGCGCGGGGTGAGTTTATCGATGCCGATTCGGAAATTGAGGTGGTCGCTATGGAAGGTAACAGTATCGTAGTAATGAGGGTAGAATGCTGACATACGCTATAATACTTTTGATGCTGGGGATATTTTTCGCGGTGCTGGAGGCCTTTTTGCCCAGCGGCGGGGTGCTGGGTTTTCTGGCAACGGCTGGTTTTGTTGTTTCGATAGTGCTGGCCTTCAGGCAGGGGGAAAACACCGGGATGCTGTTTCTGGCTATCGTGCTGGTAACCGTGCCGGTGGTTATAATCTTTGGTCTGAAGATGTTCCCGCATACGCCCATCGGCAAGCGCATGATACTGGCCCGCGCCGCTCAGCCGACGGAGCCTTCAGCCGCCGGAGTCTCGACTCTGGATTTTAGTTCGCTGCTGGGCAAAAGCGGAAAAACCGTGACCTCGCTGCGTCCTTCAGGTACTATTGTAATTGACGGCAAGCGCTACAGCGCAGTAAGTCGCGGCAAAATGCTTGATAACAATATGGAAATCACCGTCGTTAGAATCGACGGAAACAGTATAGTTGTAGACAATATTTCTAATCAATCATAACAAACAAGGAGAAATCACATGACCATGATTTTAGCGATGGCCGTCGGCCTGAAAATTCTTATCGGGATCGTCCTGCTGGCAGTTTTGGCCTTTGTACTCATCGTCGGTCGGTTCCTCAATTTGTGGATTCAGGCAATGTCGTCCCGTGCCAGCGTGTCGTTTCTGGACCTGTTCGGGATGTGGCTGCGTAAGGTGAAACCCAATCTGATTGTCAGTGCCCGCATCTCGGCGGTGCAGGCCGGCCTGGAAGACCTAGCCACCCGCGACCTGGAAAGTGTGTTTCTGGTTCGGCGCGACCCGGCTGATGTTATGATTTGCGTCAACGCTCTTATCATTACTTACAAAGCCGGCCTTAGTATCAGCTTCGTAGACCTCCAGGCTCATCATTTCGCCGGTGGTAATGTCATCAAACTCGTGCAGGCCATGATTGCCGCTCATCGTGCGAAAATCCCGCTAACGCTGGATGTCGCTCGTGCGATTGACCTGGCCGGTCGTGACATTCTCGAAGCGGTTCAGACCACCGTTAAGCCCAAGATTATTGACTGTCCCTCCCAGCAGACCGGTCCGGCAATGCTTGATGCCGTTGCCAAAGATGGTATTCGTTTGCTGGTGCGGGCGCGAGTGACTGTTCGTTCCAATATCGAACAGCTCGTCCGCGGTGCCACCGAAGAGACTATTGTTGCTCGTGTCGGACAGGGTATTGTCAGTGCCATCGGCTCATCGCCCACTTATAAGGATGTACTCGAAAATCCCGACCTCATTTCCAAAAAAGTACTCAGCAGCGGACTCGACGCTCAGACAGCTTATGAGATCGTCTCTATTGATATAGCCGATGTCAGTGTTGCCGCCGTCGGTAATGTTGCTAATGTAGGCGCCCTGCTGGAGACCGAACGTGCCGACGCTGACAAACAGCTTCGTCAGGCCGAGGCCGAAGGTCGTCGGGCGATGGCTGTCGCCCGGTCTCAGGAAATGCGGGCCCTGGTCGAGGAAAACCGGGCCAAGGTTGTCGAAGCTGAAGCCGAAGTGCCCCGCGCTATGGCTGAAGCGTTCCGCCAGGGAAATCTCGGCATTATGGATTATTATCGCATGAAGAATCTCGCCGCTGATACTACAATGCGTGATGCCATCGGCGGTTCCACCAAACAAAAACCCAATGAAAAACCCAACCAGTAATCACTTAACCAGGTCGCTCCGGCTCACCCGCCGGGGCGGACCTGTTAAATTAACTATGATATACAAAGGAAGCAATTGCTATGCTGCCAGAATGGTTAAATGAGCTATTTGCTGCGAACATCAAAGATGACTCCGGGAATTCCTCCTGGGATTCTATTAAAGGTCTGCTGCCTTTTATTGTTTTAGCGGCTCTGGGCGCCCTTAATAAACTTGTCACCACCTGGCAGGAAAAAAAGAAAGCTGAAAAGTATGCTCGCGAAGAATTTGATAAGCTCGCCCATCCTGAGCCGGCTTCATCAGTAAAACATTCTGTTCATCCCACAACTTCCGTTCAGTCTCAAGTTCGCCACCAACAGGCCTCGCAAACTACTCGGCGTATTGTTCAGCCTCAGATTAGCGCAAAGCCTCGAAATCTTATATCGAAAAATCAACGGCCTGTTCCTCAGCCCAAACTTAAACCGGTAGCTCAGCGACTCGCAACGACTCGACCGGTTCAGTTTGCCAAATCTGCTTCAAGCACTCGCCGCCAAACCAAGCCGGAACCTGCCACGTCGATAAATACGCAAGTACGGTCTCTGCTCAATCTCGATCAACCGGACGAACTTGCTCGTGCTGTCGTTTATTCCGAAATACTCGGTCCGCCCGTCAGTCTGCGTTCTTAGATTATCAGGCCAATCTGAATCCCCCGGTTTACGAAACTATGAAAATCAGCTTCGATTTGCGATTCGCACATTTTCCCGGCGGGGGAGGAGTTTATACCCGCCAGCTTCTGCAAGCTCTTGTACATGAAGAACCTCAGCATGTCTGGCGCATCTATCACAACCCCTGGTGCGCGACTCAGCGGCAGATAATTCAGCAAATCAATGAACCGGAATTATCGCTTTATCCGGTGAATTCTACTTGCCTGTCCCTGAAACAGCATTGGGAGTTTCACACGCTCGCTGACGATTCGGATATTTATCATTATCCTCATTTCGATATGCCGCTGCTCTGGAAAGGCCGTCGGTTAGTTATTACTATTCATGACCTTCACCCTTTGACGGTTCCTAATTATTGTTCGCCTCTTAAACGAGCTTATTTCAAATATATTATTGGCCGCAACGCCCGCCGGGCCGCGCGAATCATTACGATTTCGCAGTGCAGCAAGCGCGACATAATCGAGCATCTGAATATCAGCCCCGATAAGATTGATATTGTGCCCCAAGGCTATTCTTATGATTATTGCCCGATTACCGACTCGGAAAAACTGGAAGCTGTTCGCGAAAAATACGAGCTGCCCCAAAATTTCATTTTCTATACCGGCAACCATAAAATACACAAAAATCTGGCCCGGCTGTTTGAGGCGTTCGCAGGATTGCCCCAAAATTTACAGAACAAATTCCCTCTGGTGCTCACTGGCCCGTTTTCACCTGAAACCGACCAGCTGCGCGGCCTTGCGGAAAAGTTAAACATTATTTCAAAAGTAAATTTTCTGGGGCTGGTGGATTTCGAGGAACTGCCCGCCCTTTATAATCTTGCGTCCCTGCTGGTCTTGCCCAGCATCTATGAAGGCTTTGGTTTTTCACCTCTGGAGGCCCTGGCTTGCGGCACTCCGGTCGCCTGTTCCAATGCTACCGCTATCCCGGAAGTTGTCGGTACAGCCGGCAGATTATTCGACCCTTATAATGTCGAGGAAATGACCGCGACACTTAAAGTCGCCTTAGAGCAAGACGTAAATGATTCCGGGGTGCGCGAGAAATGTCTGGAGCGGGCGCGGCAATTTTCGTGGCCTGCCACCGCGAGAAAAACGCTGGATGTTTATCGCCGTTATCTGGAGAGGTAATTAGAGTCCCTGCTTTTCCAATATCTCTTCTCGATAAGGTATCCGCAATTTCCAGCCTACTACCAGCACATCGGGATTTTTTATCAAACTTTTGTTAGCCTCGTAGATATCCTTGCTGAAACGCCCGTGGCCGTAATAAATTTCGGCGATGTCATACAGGGTGTCCCCAACCTGCACTTCGTAATATCTAGCCTTCTTTGCGGGTTCAGGTTTGGGCTGGGGCACGACGGCTTCTGGTTCGCGGGGCTGGGGCACCGCAACTGTGGGTTCCGACTGTGCGGGTGCTTCATCTTTACTGGGCGGCACCAGTGGGCCTACCTCACCCTTGGGGGCAGGTGCGGGCTTAACCACCACCGGAGTAACTGGTTCCGGTTTGACCGCTGGTATGGGTTGAGCCGCCGGCTGCGGCTGTGGGTCCGGCATTGTAATTAACGGCTTTTCAGATTCCTGGTTATTGCTGCTGGAATAATAAATGGCCCCGATTGCGATTAACAAAACGCCCACGAGAATGCCAACTTTCAGTTCCGTACTCATCGGACACCTCCGGAATGAAAACCTGATTTAAGATTTCGCGGCTTTCCAGCCACAAAAAAACCGCGGCTGGGCAAAAGCACAACCGCGGTCAAGTGTAAACTAAATTACCTTAGCCGTCAAGGGCTTAGGATTTTTGCTCTGCCGCCCCGGCCTTGCCGACTCTGGTGCCGTAAACTACCAGAGAAGCCACGCCAATTGAGGAATAGGTACCCACAATCACACCGATAATCATTACGTAGTTGAAGCCCCGCAAGCCGGAGCCGCCCCAGATATACATCACGAGCAGCACGATAAAGGTGGTCACCGATGTCAGCAGGGTACGCGAGAGCGTCTGGTTGATACTAACATTGATAATGTCTTTCGACAGCGTCGCCAGTTTGCCGCGGGTTTCGCGAATCCGGTCGAACACAACGATGGTATCGTTCAGTGAGTAACCGATAACCGTCAGAAATGCAGCGATCATGGGCAGGTCGATCTTGAAGTCCGAGATACCCAATGCCTGGCCGATACTGGTCGTCGAAAGCCACGCCGAAGCCGCCACCATACCCAACGCGATACTCACGTCATGTACCAATGCCGCCACCGCTGCCAGGGAGAACCAGACATTACCAAACCGCACCCAGATGTAGATAATGATAGCCGCCAGTGACAGCACTATCGCCACCATAGCGTCGTTCATACTCTTTTGACCAACCGACGGGTCAATCTGCGATACGCGGTCCAGTGAAGTCGAACGTTGTAACCCGTTGGTGAACCATTCCTGCTTGGTTTCCCTGAAGGTATTCCAGGCTTCCAGGTCTTCATCTTCATAGCGGATGTCATCAGAAATTACCGCTACCTCAATCTTGTTAAGTGCGGCAGCAGCGGCTGGTTCTTTGCCGTCCGGAGCGAACAGCTTGTAATCGTCGGTACCGTATTTCTCAAACTCAGCCGAGAACTGCAACTGATTAAAGCGATTTTTCAGACGCTCCATCGTTTCGGTATTATCAGCACCGAAATCAGATGTCAGATAAAGACCGCCCTTATAGTCGTGCAGATAAGGCTTATTACTAATCAGCTCGCTGGTGATTGGTATAGCCTTAACATTCTGAGGGACCAGATTATTTTGAGCATCCAGTTTGCCTTCTAGTGCCGAGCGAACCGCCTGGTTCACAACATCGTTGGTTTCAATTTGATATTCAATTTCCGCACCGGCTATTACAACCAGAGCTTCGGCAACGCGATTATGATTGTTCTGGCGGGTTTCCAGATTAAACTGATTCGGAACTTCCGTACCGGTTACGACCGTTTGTTCCAGACGACGGTCGCCCATCTTCGCGGCCTGGGCCAGAATTTTCGCCTGGAGTTCATCACGCGTCATACTCTTACCTTCGGGCAAAGTCAGCTTGACATCTACCCGGTTGGTTTCAGTAGTAACAATCTCAAACTCGCGATTTTCCGCGGCACCAATCTGCTGTACGCGGGCAGCCTGAATCAGGTCGTTGCCCATCTTGGCACCTTCAGCCTGAATGAGTTCTTCGATGTCGTCACGCGTGGAGTCGTCGGTAACCTTAACATAGATACTGGTTCCGCCGGTAAACTCAATCGAGTATTTACTGTTGGTGGATTCGTCGCGGCCCATAAATACAAACCAGCCACCGACTACCAGCACTGCCGACATTGTCCACAGCACCGGTCGCATGCCAATCCAGTTAATTTTGGGCTCGCCGATAACATGCGACATGCTCAGTTTGTTTTTCAGCCAGCGTTTCTCAATCAGCAGGTCGAACACGGCATGTGTTACGAACAACGCGGTGAACATACTGCTGACGATACCTATCATTAATGTAAGAGCGAAACCTTTGACTTCCTCAGAGGCACGCATGTAAAGAATCAACGCGGTAATGAACGTTGTGACGTTGGCATCCAGAATCGTCCGGAACGCCCGGTCATAACCGTTCTTCAAAGCGATTCGCAGAGAAGAGCCGCGTTTTTGTTCTTCATAGATACGTTCAAAAATCAGTACGTTGGCATCAACGGCCATACCGATTGTCAGAATGATACCGGCGATACCAGGCATGGTAAAAGTTGCCCGGCTGAACGCCATTACGCCCAGAATTATGAGCAGGTTCATAAACAAAGCCAAATTCGCCAGCGTACCAGCGAAGCGATAGTAAAGCAGCATGAATACCGCTACACATACCAGACCCCACACACCAGCCTTGCGACCGGCTTCCAGATTTTCCTTACCGATTGTCGGGCCGACGGTGTTTGTACTCAAAGGCTCATCGCCCAGACGTGCCGGCAGTGAACCGGCGTTGAGCTTGTCAATCAGGTCCTGTACTTCCTGCATCGTAAAGTCGCCGGTAATCTGACCGCTCTGACTGATTGCCGAGCGAATATTAGGGGCCGAAAAAGCCTGACCGTCCAGCAAAATACACAAAGGTCGCTGCAGGTTGTTTTTGGTGAGGTTCAGAAAACGCCCCGCACCAATCTGATTAAATTGAAAATCAACCGAAGGATTACCTATCGAGTCACTCCCATAGCGAGCCGACTTCAGCTTCCAGCCGTCGGCTGAAGCGTCATGCAGCATCATCTCATCCGGCTGATTCGAGGCCAGCACATATTCCAGACCGGCAAACTCCGAACGAATTGCTTCTGCTTTGAAGCTTTCCGGGTTGCGAATCTGACACCAGATATAACGGTCGTCGCCGCTGCGGGCCGGGTTGGGACCGTATTGCTGCAAGCGGTCGATATAATTTTTGATTTCGGCTTCGCTCAGCGACTCGCCGCGGGGCGTCGGCAGAATGCGAAATTCTAATACACCCGAACCACGCAACTGACGTTTCAAATCTTCCGGGTCATCCAGACGGCCCGCGACCTTCGAGTAATTATCGTAAGAGACAACCAGCTCATCCAATGCCATCTTCAGGGGCGGGAACTGACTTTGAAGTTCCGAAATTTCTTTCTGACGACTGAACGCACTAGGAGACTCCAGAATCTTCTTGAGTTTATCAATATCAAGATTGCTTTGTTCCAGCTCTCTCAATAAATTATCACGACGGGCCGTCAAGCCTTCCGGACCGGTCAGCAACGTGCGCGATTCCGCCAGCTCGTTACGGGCATCAATATACTTGCGCAGCAACTGCTGTTTGTTATCATCTTCGCCGGCCAGACTTTCCAGACGGGCAGCCTTATTGGGCTCGTCAAGCTCGGACCATTGACCAGCCAGACGAGCCGCGGCCGTAACGTTAATCTTCAAATCTTCCAGCTTTTTCTTCGCCAGACGTTCCGCTTCAGCAGCGGCGGTACGCATATCCTCAGCACCCAGAAGCTGGTCGTTTGTCGCAGACAGTTCACTCAGCAATTCCTGACGAACGTCATTGCCGCCGGCCAGCTTTCCAAACTGTTCATCACGGTAAGCCTGATATTCCTGAACGCTCTTGTTCGCCGGACGAACCAGGCCCCGACGCACCTGACGCATGTCGAGATTATGCTCGTCGATAACCCCTAGATTCGCCTGGAAAACTTCACGACGGGCCTGAGTTTCCTTCTTGGGTAGCGGCATCTGAATCTCGATACGGTCGGTACCATGGGCACGCCATATCAGGTTCTTCTTACTGCCCGGATCGATACGCTGCTGCAGAATACGAATCATATTCTGGGCGACCTCACGTTTCTGGCTGTCGTCCAGACCCGTGGTGTCAATCTGATAAAGCATACTGGTACCGCCAGCAAGGTCGATACCCGGTTTCAAACGGTCTTTGGAACGTATTTCCCACCCGCAAAGACCTACCAGCACCAATATGATCACAAACTTGAGTTTCAGATTCATAGATTACGCCTTTTTCTTGCTTCCTTTTTACACTATTACATGTCCGGTAAACCCCAGACGAAAAATTATCTTTTACTGACCCCAAAGGGTGAGACAACTACTTGTTATCGGACCCCTCTGCGCCGTCAATAGTATTGACCGCGCCCCGCGAGACCCGCATCTTAGTATTCGTGTTCTCGTCAATTTTTAGTAAAACTTCATCATCGCGAATATCTACCACAGTTCCGATAATCCCGCCGATAGTGCGAACCTTGTCGCCTTTTTTCATGGAGTCGAGCATTTTTTTACGCTGTTGTTGTTTTTTCTTGGGGCCCCGGAACATGATGAAATAAAACACGATGAAGATAAGAATCAGCGGCAGATACTGCATCAGAGGATTGGGATTGGGGGTTACTTCCTCGCCGTTTTCCGACATTCCCGGCTCCTGAGTGATGGATTCCGGTTGTCCCGGAGCATCCGTTGCCGGTGCCGCTGTGGTACCTTCTTCCTGAACCGCTGCCTGTGCTAACAGAATCATAGCCAAATTGTCCATAATCTACCTTTCAATTTACCATATTTATAAATTTGTGTTGTCGTCGTTAACAACCTTTGTCAATAGACTCGCCGAAGGAGAATCCAGGCCGTTCACTCATCCCTCACGCCTCACTCTAGCCTCTTGCCTTCCTAAATCATAATCGGCCCAAAGGCGGGCCCAACTTTGGTATCTATCTTCTTCTATCGCCTTGCGGGCTTCTGCCATAAGCTCCTGATAGAAACATAAATTATGCAATGACACCAGTATACCGCCGGCCATCTCGCCCACCAGGAACATATGCCGCAAATAGCCCCGACTGAAGTTCCGGCAGGTATAGCACCCGCACTGCTCGTCCAAAGGCCTTTTATCATACTGATATTGCTGATTTCTCAGTCTCAGCGTGCCTGTTTTCGTAAAAGCGAACGCGTTTCGCCCGTTTCGGGTCGGCAGCACGCAGTCAAACATATCTATGCCCGCTCCGATCGCCGCCACCAAATCCCTGGGCATCCCAACACCCATAAGGTATCGTGGTTTATCCGCCGGCAGCAACGGGGCCGTGTATGCCGTTGTTTCTATCATCAGGGCATGGCCTTCGCCCACGCTCAGACCGCCTATCGCGTAACCCGGAAAATCCAGTTTCAACAGTGCTTCCACGCAGTATTGCCGCAATTCCCGGTCCGTGCCGCCCTGGACAATCCCGAAAAGCCACTGGTCCTGCCGACCATGGGCTTCCAGACACTGCTCAGCCCAGCGAATCGTCCGCTCCACCGCCTCGACCATCCTAGCTCTTTCGCAGGGCAGCTTAACACACTCATCAAATGCCATTATAATGTCAGCGCCCAGCCGATTTTGGGTTTCGATGGCCACTTTCGGGCTCAATCTAACCCGGGCCCCGTCGATATGCGAAGCAAACTCAACTTCATCCTCGCCTATCCGGTTTAGCTCGCTCAGCGAAAACACCTGATAGCCGCCGCTGTCGGTCAGCATCGGCCCACGCCAGCCGCTAAACTCCTGCAAACCGCCCAGATGATGCACAACCTCCGCTCCCGGACGCAACAGAAGGTGATAGGTATTACCCAGTACCATTTCCGCCCCACATTCATGCAAGTCTCTAGGTAATAAACCCTTAACGCTGCCGCGAGTACCCACCGGCATAAACGCCGGGGTCTGAACCTCCCCGTGAGGGGTCAAGATACAGCCACGCCGGGCCTGGCTGTCACTGCTGATGTGGCTCAGATTGAATGAAAACATCCGCTAATAAAAACTTTCTCAGTACGCCCGCACCAGTTGCATTTGCGGGTAGTAAAACTCCAGTATTTCCACACAATCCTTACCGCTCAAGGCCATCGCCTGCGTGCCCCACTGGCACATCCCCACCCCGTGCCCCCAGCCGCGGCCCTCGGAAAATCGCCAACTCTCGCCCAGGTCTTCAAGCTCATACCAGCTGCTCAAAATATCTTTGCCGCCGGCCAGCATCGCCAAACGAAAATCTTCCGCACGGACAATAATGCTTTTGCCCGAAGCACCGGTCAACCTCATACGTTCAACTCGCCCATATTCACTTGTACGTGTGACCTGAACATTGACTATCTTGCCCAGAATCTTTAAGTCATCTGGGTAGCGCCGATGCAGCAAGTCATTTACCTGCCATTTTTCTATCGTTACCGCCGGCCAGCGGTATTTGTCGGCATGGGCTACTTTGCCGCAATAAGGGCAAAACTGACCAGACAAAGGCGGTACTTTCATACCGAAAACCGACGCCGCTTCTTGCGTATGTCCGCCGCAATTCGAACAGTAATAAGTCGGGAAAATTCGCTCACGGCCGCGCTTGCCGTAAGCCATAACCACGCCGCGGGTATCGCCAACTGACTGACTGACCCGTTTATGGCTGCTCGATTTGCCCAGATACATCTGGCTGCCCTGATTACTGCCAATATCCCAGGACGAACTGCGGTTGAGGGACAAATTATACAGGGCATAAGTACGGCTGGCTATCGCCTGAGCCCGCAAAGCCGGAAGACGCCAGTCCGAATAGGCCTCGGCGCCAACCACACCAGCTAAATATGTTTCTATACCGATTATATTTACAATCGCGATGCGACCGTCATCCTGACAAATCAAACGCAACTTGCCGGAATAACTACAAGGCTTATCGTCGAGTTCAACCCGGAAACCGCCGTTGTGTTCCGGCTGTATCTCCAGGTCTCCTTCACCGATAGCCCCAAACAGCTTGTTTCCGGAACTGCTCGAAATCGACCAGCCCTGAGCCGACCGTTCGACATAATAGGAACCGTTGACGGGCAAAACTCCCCATTCTTTGCCGTTTCGGTCCTCAATCAGCAGAGCTTCCTGCCTGCTGAATAGTTTAACTCGGCCCTGACAGCTCAGCAGGACACGAATCTCAACTTCTTCGCCTGAACTTGCCGGGATTGATACCGAACCAGCGGCTTCAATCGGACCTGCCCAAAAGGGCTCTTCCGAAAAATCACCGATGAAGGCCCAGGTTGTCACAAACAACAACAACCAAGCCGTCCATCCCGGCAAAATCAATACACCATTTACGCCTTTGACCATGGCCTATACGTCCTGAACCAACCATCAGGCAGGCTAGAACTTTATTCTTCGTCCAGCTCCCGAAGGGACAGATTCTGCTCCTGAAGTTTTTCCTTAACTTCAATCAGACTGGTCATGCCAAAATTCTTGCAACCTAAAAGCTCGGCCTCAGTGCAGCTGGTCAAATCACCCAGAGTATTAAGATTCAAACGCTGCAAACATTTACGCGCCCGCACCGAAAGATTCAATTCCGCTACCGAATAGCCTAGCCACTCTTGCTCTTCTTCCTCTTCTTCTTCGTCAACCACCACGGCCCGACGGTTGTTATTACGGTCATCGGTTAGTTGACCCAACTGCAAACCTTTGGTATGCAACATTTGCTTGATTTCAGTCAGAGATGTTTCACCAAAATTCTTATAGGCCAGGAGTTCTGCCTCGCCAACCTTCAGTAAATCGCCCAGACTCCGAACGCCCATCTTCTTCAGACAGTTACGAGAACGAACCGACAATTCAAAATCAGAAATCGGAATTTCCAGAACCTGATTCTGTAAATCTACTCGACGTTCCTGTTCTTCGTCATAGTACATGGTCCGGCTGGCTTCAACATCCTTGAGGAACAGCCTGGCCCGCAGGTGATTCGGATGTGTGGCCAGAACACGCTTGATGCACTTGCCGGCCTTGTCCCACTGTTCCGAATCCTCATAGAGAACCGCCAGATTCAACAAAGCGTTTAACGATGCCGGGGCTTTAGACACGCAACGCTCATAGCACTTGATCGCGTCTTCTTCATTGCCGTGCAAATCCAGAAGAAAAGCCAGTTGGAACAAAGCCCGGCTATGATTGTTATCCAGTTCCACCGCCCGGGCCAGTTCTGTTACCGCGTCATCATGCAGACCATTGGCCTCATTCAGCATACCCAGTTGGAAACGATATTCCGCCCGAATGTCACCTACCCGCGATACCCGGTTCAGACGTTCGCCGGCCTGTTCCAGTTCGCCGGCACGACGCAGACAGTCGACAACAGCCATGGTCGCTTCGAAACTCTCATAGCCTTTGCTCTCGGCCTCTTCGAAGGTCTTGACCGCCGCTTCATAATTACCTGTTTCACGCTGGCAATAAGCCTTGGCCAGACACTGGCTCAAACCAGAGCCTGCCTTGCCCAGCCATTCCAGGGCTTTGTTGTACTTACCCAGCACGCAATAACCCTGGCCAACTTTCAGCGACCAGCCCTGGTCACCCGAAAATTCCGACTCGCGGCTCGAAACCGCATCGTCCAGAAGTTTGGCGAATGCCAGCTTTTCGCGCTCGCCGCTGCGTACTTCACCGGCCAGCCGATTCATCTGTTCTTCGGTCAGCGGCTGATTATCAGCCATAAACTTAGTAAAATCAATGGTAGGAGCGTCCATTGCGTCAGTCTCCTTATGCTTTCCACTACAATGCCCAGCTATACTTTCCATATATAGACAAGCTGGCCATTATAGACAATCCGCCCCGCCTTGCAAGACCAAAATGCACCTGTCAGCGACATCAATCCCCACAATCCATTATTTCGGTTGTCACCTGAGAGAACCGGCGATATAATACTGCCGCGAAATGAACCTTAACTCCTTTAATTTTAAGATTTTAACACATGACCGAAGGCCGCCCCAAGCAGAGATTTTTCTTCATCGTAAATCCCCAGAGCGGTTCCAGTGCCAATGTTCGCTGCCTGAAACAGCTCAAAAACACCCTCCGGCAACGCCAAAATCATGTTAATATCCAGCTCACCCAGTCGCTTGAACACGCCGGCCAACTCGCTTGCCAGGCTGTCGCTGAGGATTATGATATAGTTATCGTCTCCGGCGGGGACGGAACCGTACGGCAGGTCGCCCAGGCCCTGGCCGGTGCCCGCCAGCCTATCCTTATTATACCGTCCGGCACCGAAAACCTCCTCGCCCGCGAACTGGGACTCGATAACACCCTCGAAAGTGCCCTTAATACCATAGATTACGGTTCTGTTCGCGACCTCGACCTCGGTCAGGCCGGCAGCAGGAGATTCATGGCCATCGTCGGCGTCGGCTACGATGCCGAAGTTATCAAACGAATCAATAAATTCCGCAACGGTCATATCAGCCACACCGATTATTTCTGGCCTATCTGCCGGACATTCTGGGAATATCGATTTCCCAGAGTAAAGGTAATCGCCGACGGACAAGAGGTTTCAAACCAGCCTTCGTTGGTCTTTGTTGCCAATATCTCACGCTATGCCCTGGGACTGGGCGTACTACCCGAAGCTGACTGCGGAGATGGTCTGCTAGACCTCTGTGTATATAACTGCAAACGACGCAGGTACTTACTGGCCCATGCCGTCATGACCATCCTCGGTATTTCGCATAAAAGCCGAAATGTCCTCCGCCGCCGCTGCAAAAAGGTGCAAATTTCGACCGACGAGGAACATTCCGTACCCGTCCAGGTTGACGGCGACCCCGCTCCGCCTCTGCCGCTGGACATTGAGGTAATACCCTCAGCCGCCAAGGTACTTGTCCCGCCCGGCCCGGGACATTTCGCCTATCGTAAACCAGCCCGCCTTTTCCTTTTGAGAAAATGGCTTATCGGATAAATTTACACCTTTTCAGGCAAAAAACTATGAATACCGTAACCGTCGGAGACAAACACGTTCAGCAAGTCAAGATTGGTCCCGCTGCCGGGCTGGTCCTTTTTGCCGGCCCCTGCGTCATAGAAAGCCGCGACCTCTGCTGCCGAATCGCTGAAAACCTCAAAGACCTGACCAACCGCCTCGGAATAGGGTATGTTTTCAAAGCCAGTTTCGACAAAGCCAACCGCTCCAGCTCTGCCGCTTTCCGCGGACCGGGCATTCAGGAAGGCCTGCGAACCCTTGACCATATCCGCACCCAGTTTCAGCTACCCGTGGTGACTGATATTCACCTGCCCGAACAAGCCTCTATTTGTGCCGAGGTGGTCGATATGCTCCAGATACCGGCTTTTCTGGTTCGCCAAACCGACCTGGTCCAGGCCGCCGCTAAAACTCAAAAACCCATCCAGGCCAAAAAAGCCCAGTTCATGGCACCCTGGGACATGAAAAACGTCGTGGATAAAATCAACGAGATGGGCAATCATCAGATAACCCTCGTCGAACGCGGCAGCAGTTTCGGCTATAACCGCCTCATCTGCGACATGGCCGGCATTGACCAGATGCGTCAGCTTGGCTGTCCCGCTATCATGGATGCCACCCATTCCACCCAGCAGCCCGGCGGATTGGGCACCGCTTCCGGCGGCGAACCCGACCTGGCCCCGGTCCTGGCCCGTGCCGCTATTGCCGCCGGTGCCGATGGACTGTTCATCGAAACTCATCCCAACCCCGCCGAAGGACTAAGCGATGCCGCCTGTATGCTGCCCCTGAACCAGATGGAAAAACTTCTAGTTACCTGTCAGGAAATCTATCGCATTGTCAAATGACCAGTTCGGTCAGCTTCGCGATATTTAGCTCTAACAGGCTGTCCACGATTAAATCCGCCTTAGCGAGTTTTTCCCTGCCCACCGAATTCGTCACCGCGATTACCCGACAGCCCGCGGCCTTTGCGGAATCTACCCCATCGGGGGCATCCTCAACCGCCACGCAATTTTCGGCTTTCAGGCCCAGTTTTGCTACCGCCTTCAAATAAATTTCCGGGTCCGGCTTACGATTTTTAACATCGCTGCCGGTCACATAAACCATATCGCTCAAATCCACGCCCGCCGAGCCCAGTATCAGTTTTGCTTTTTCGTTGGCCCCCGAAGTCGCGATTGCCAGAGCCCATCGACTATCAGCCCGGGCCGCCGCCATGAGTTCCAATACCCCCTCAAAAGCCCCCAGCGGGGCAACCCGCAAAGACTGCATTATCTTTTCTTCCCGCAGCTTAACCGCCGCCGCCACCTGCTCCTCCGAAAGCTCGACCCCATGAATCGCCGCCGCCACTTGTACATAAACCTTATCGCCCCGACCCAGCCCCTTCTCGAAATCCGCCCGTTGCACACCTTTGACTCCGAACAGCTCATCGAAAACCCGTGCCGTCTCCTGCGCGTTCACCCCTTCGGTATCAGCCACCACCCCATCCACATCAAAAATCAAACCATACTTAATTCCACTCATCTTTTGCTCCTTCAATCGCTTACAAACGAAATTTCACGCAAAATATCAACTGTCTATCAGAGCCGCGCACGTCAGTAAGCGGTGCCCTTGCCGTTTTAATATTGTTTAGGATTTCCGGTTTACCTGTGTCACGCCAAACTTTATTTATCCAAAATCTACCACCACTCACCTCCCATTGCAAGAATCCTTGCCAGAGCCCTCCGATTCCCTGATAATGACTATATGAAAAATACCGAACTATTGGCCCCCGTAAGAGATGAAACATCCTTCACCGCCGCCCTCAACGCTGGCGCCGACGCCGTCTATCTCGGCCTGGGCCAACTCAACATGCGACTCAACTCACCCGGTATCGAACTGCAAAACCTCCCCCGCATCGTCCAGCTCGCCCACGACCGAAACGTCAAAGTCTACGTCACCCTCAACACCATCATCTACGACCACGAGCTCGAACTGCTCAACGATACCCTCGACCAGATAAAAACTGCCCACGCCGACGCGGTAATCTGCTGGGACCTCGCCGTCATCCAGCAGGCCCAAAAACTCGACATCCCCATCCACATCTCCACCCAGGCCTCAATCTCCAATCTCCCGGCCCTCAAGTTTTACCAGGGCCTCGGCGCCCGCCGCGTCGTACTCGCCCGCGAACTAACCCTCGAACAGATAAAACACCTCCGCCAGAATTCCGACATTGAAATCGAAGTCTTCGTCCACGGCGCGATGTGCGTCTCGGTCTCCGGCCGCTGTTTCATCTCCCAGTTCCTCACCGGCCGCTCCGCCAACCGCGGCGACTGCATCCAGCCCTGCCGCCGCTCCTATCACGTCATCGACACCGAAACCGACGACGAACTCGAAGTATCCAACGGCTATGTCCTCAGCCCCAAAGACCTTTGTACGCTCGGCATCATCGACCAGCTCATCGCCGCCGGCATAGATGTCTTCAAAATCGAAGGACGCAGCCGCGCCCCCGAATATATCCACACCGTCACCGCCGCCTACCGACAAGCCATCGACGCCGTAAAGGACGGCACCTACTCAGAACAACTCATCGCCGAACTGACCGAACAGGTAGAGAAGGTCTACCACCGGGAGTTCTCCACCGGCTTTCTCCTGGGCCGGCCCGGCCCCCACGATTTCTCCACCGCCGCCGGCAACGCCGCACCCCGCCAGAAAGAATTCGTCGGCACCATCATAAACTATTACCAAAAATCAAAAATAATCCACGCCAACATCCACGCCGCACCCCTAACCCTCGGCGACACCATCCAAATCCACGGCCCCACCACCGGCGTAATAGAAATGAAAATCACCCAACTACGCGACCCTAACAAACAAGACGTAACCCAACTCGAAAAAACCACAGCAACCTTCCCCTTCACCCCCGCGCAAAACTCAACCAGCGACAAACCAACAGTACGCCGCAACGACAAAATTTACCGTTTCACCCCCCGCTCTGAGACGGATTTGATTTGCCCTAAAAAATATTAGGAACTACCGATATGAAATGTTTGAGAAATAGATGGCGTCAATATGTTTTGGGAATAGTAGCTTTTGTATTGGTTTTATATATTATCTATAATATGTGGTTCTTTTTTTCTTTTGGAATGTTTTTAGTTAAAGGAAAAGAATCATTTATACGGCGTCTGGTTTATGAATTAGACCATAAGAAAATGTTACAGGATTGCCGTAGTATTATTGAACAACTTCATCTTTCTCAAGGAGAAGAAAAAGAATATCTTATATATGCAGGAGCTTCTTCAATTGAAGGCGTTTCTCAGAAGGTTCTTGATTCTATACTTGAAACAGATTTCAATATTATAACTGTTTCTCACAACAGCGTATTTTTGCATTCAAAATATCAGGTTGGCATTGTTGCTTTAGCTGAAAATATTGCCCCCTTAGAAGGCACCTTCAAATATGTACAGCACAGGCAATTAATTCCCGGCCTTTATTATCATGATTATAAATATCGAGAAGATAAAGACCATGATAAATATATTGACTCGCTGAATCCAAATTCAGGGGAATAATAAAGAATGAAAATGTGCCGAAAAGCTTAGTTTTCTCAGAATAACTTATATGGAGGAACAGCGTGGTTGTGAAACATAAATATTGGTACCTTATTGCGATTTCAATTGTTTTGTTTATGGCAATCGCAACTTATATTACCGCGGTTATTATTGATTTTAATAAGCCACTTGATGAAGTTCGTAGACCACAAATAAGACGAGCTGTTTATGAAATTGACCACGTTCAGATTTTGAAGGATTGCCGAGAAGTGATAAAGGCACACCTGACTGGAAAATGGAACAAGAAAAACTACGTTTTCGATATTGATGCAGAATTGCAAAATCTACCTAAATCCTTAATCGAAATTGGTTATGGTAATATTTATATTACGGACGATAGCATTCTTATCAATTGCGGAATCCGATTGGGGTTAGTTGCTCTCAGTAAAGATGCAATCCCATCAAAAACCAGTTTTTCTTGTCATCTGAATCGCGAGCTTATTCCTGGTCTGTATTATTATGACTTTTGGTATGATGAGATAGATAATTATGACGAATATATTGACTCTCTTAATCCGGATTTAGGGGCAAATTAGGCAACGAAACGGGGCAACGAAACGGTGTCCGGTACATTTAATTTGCCTGGGCGACAGAGTAGGTAAGAACGGGAATCAAATGATATGAACACCACCCAATTATCGAAGTGGTTATTTTTATTAACGGGTATTTACGCCGCGCTTTGTGCGCCTGCGATTCTTTTGGCTGAGCGGTTTGGGTGGCCTCAGAGTCCATTTCACGCCACTCAATTGCTTGCAGTTATAGTCTGCCTGCCAGCAAGCCTGAAGTTTCTGTGGCGTACGCGAGGTTGGACGTTCGGTGTTCATCAATTCCTTGCGGTTGTAGCAGCTTTTCTTTCGGGCGTGTGGTTATTATTTATCATTTGTATTTTGCTCTTAATCGGGTTCAGCGAATCATTCAGGTTCAATGAATGGGACTGAAAAGGCAGTGAAACGAAGAAACGGTGTCCGGTACATTTAATTTTTCCCGAAGGCGGCACCACGCCGTTGTCGTTAAATAAAAATCCTCGGCCAAAGGCCGAAACCTCGCCGTTCCCTCATGCCTCATCCCTCCTGCCTTTCTAAATCTCAAAATCACCCAAAAAAACACTCAAAAACCACCCCAAAAACAATCCTGTTCGGCACATTTATTGCTTTAGGCTTTTGGCCTCCTGTATTTTTTTAAAAAAAAACCCGAAATGTTAAGATAGGTAATTTGCGCTCGAGGGATATTTATGCTCTAATAGGAGGCATGAGTGCTAAGCGTAAAAAAATCCAGGAGCGGGACCTGCGTGGGTTCAAGTATTTCAAGTCCCTCTCGGCTCTGCTGAAAGGTCTTCACTCGGCGGGATGTGAGCGGGACCGGGCCGGCAATCGCACATTATTCATGGACCAGTATGTCAGTCTGCTGCTGTTATACATGTTCAATCCGATCTGCAGTTCCATCCGGTCTTTGCAGCAGGCCGGCGAGCTCAAAAAGGTACAGCGGCTGTTGGGTTGTTCGCGTGCTTCGCTGGGTTCGCTTTCGGAAGCATCCCGGGTTTTTGAGAGTTCTTTGTTAGAGCCGATAATCGCTCAACTCACTGAGCAGTTAGGGCCGATATCTCAGGACAAAAAACTGGAAGTCGGTCAGGTCATTACCCTGGTGGACGGCAGCAGTATTCAGGCTTTGCAAAAACTCACTCAGGCTGCCTGGGACACCGACAAACCCGGAATTAAAGCACACACTCAGTTTGATCTGGAAAAATATGTGCCTCTGAAAATAAATATCAGTGAAGACAAGTCTGATGAGCGAAAGGTTTTTTTAGAGAATCTTCAGCCCGGCCGGATTTATGTCAATGATCGCGGATATGCCTGTTTTAAGCTGTTTCAGGCCATTGTGGATAGTAAAAGCTCTTTTGTCTGTCGGCTGCGTGAGGATACGGTTTACGAAACTATTCAGGAAAAACCTTTAACTGAAGATGCTCGAAAAGCGGGGATAATTTTTGATCGTACGGTAATCGCCGGCAGCAGTGAAAAACTGCGGGAAGATTTCAAACAACCGTTACGCCTGATAGCGGTTGAATGTCAACCGCATTTGAAACGGGGCCAGGGACCACGTCAGAGTGAGATGATTTTGATTGCCACCGACCGGCTGGACCTGGACGCCGAAGTCATTGCCCTGCTCTATCAGAAACGCTGGGCCATCGAAATATTTTTCCGCTTTTTTAAGCATGTGCTGGGCTGCCGACATCTGCTAAGCCTCTGCGAAAACGGTATCGAACTACAGATGTACGCCGCGATTATCGCCTGTATGCTGATCAGCCTGTGGACGGGCAAAAAACCAACTTTAAGAACCTACGAAATGCTCTGCTGGCACCTCTGCGGCATGGCCGACGAGCAAGAAATGCAGAACCATATCAATAAACTCCAAAGCCAAAACTAAGGCCGATCCTCAAAAAAATCGCCGCTGCCGCTGATGCTGCGCCAAAATAACCAGTGCCGACAGTCCCACTGAGGGGTAATCCCCGCTAAATCATATGAACTGCAAAGACCACAGAAAAACTGTATTTGAGCAATAAATGTGCCGAACAGGATTGCCCCAAAAATCAAAAAAATCGTCAAAAATCGGTCACCCCAGCCCAAACCGCGCCGAAAACCCCATCGCAAACACGACTTTACCACCGCAATAACGCCCCAAACAGGCATATTCACACCCAAAATCCCCCGCCCCCTGCCCCCAAACACTCTTTTTACCCCCCAAAAATCCCCAATCGCGCTGATTTCGCCCCTGCAAATTGCGCATTAAGGAGAACCCCCCACCCGAAAAACCAGTTTTAAGCCCCAATCGCGACTACGAAGTCACCCTCACGCTCACAAAAATAAGGACTTATGAACCTATCTATACCCACCAACGGAAACGCCAAACAAGACCCAATGAATGCGATACACGCCGTTAAATGCGCGCAAAAAAAGACGAGAGAAAAGATTGTGTGTGCTCTCTCTCTCTCTCGTCCAAAGGAGGAGGAAAATGTTGAAGGAAATATACCCCCATTTCCTCAATCAGTCAACCCCAAAAAAAATAAAAAAATAACTTTTTCGTAACCGACTCTTAACAAACAACTTACTTACCTACACAAAACCGCCCGAATATCTCGCCCAGCACCTCATCGCTGACAATCGCCCCGCTCACAGTCCCCAGTTCATCCAACGCCGACCTCAATTCAACCGCCAGAATCTCATCCGCCCGCCCCCTGGCCAGCCTCTCAACCGCCCCGCCCAGATGCTCCAGCCCAGCCTCTAAAGCCTTTCTCTGCCGTAAGTTAAGTGCCACCGCCGACCCGCCGACCTCACCACCTCTAAGACCCAGCCGCCTCCCAATCTCCGCCTTGAGTCTATCAACTCCCTGCCCCGTCAAAGCCGAAACCACAATCGCCCCTTCGACACGTAACTTCAGTAATATATCAGATTTATTAACTACCGCCAACGCCCCTGCCGGCACCTCCGCCGCCCGCTCTTTCGAGCCGTCCATCACCCAGACCAGTAAATCCGCACCCGCCGCTTCACTTTTCGTAACCTCTTGTGTTTCAGCAGCTAACACATCATCAACCACCCCCAGCCCCGCTGTATCAACCAATAAACACTCACCTTCTGCCAGCCTCAAAGGTGCCGTCAGCACATCCCGCGTCGTACCAGCCATCGAGCTGACAATGCTCCGCTCTAATCCAAGTAAAGCATTTACTAGACTGGACTTACCAGCGTTAGCTGCCCCGGCGAAAACCACCCGCGGCAATTCATGTAAATCCTCCCAGCTCAAACTTTCCTCCAGCAACCGCCTCAGAGCCTCCCGAACTTCCTGCACATAACTCAATAATTCTTCAGCACTTGCGAATTCTATCTCTTCTTCACTAAAATCAATCCCCGCCTCAACCAGCCCCAATATCTCCGCCAGCCGCCCCGCCAGTTTACCGCACCGCTCATGCAGCGCCCCCGCCAAAAGCCGCTCCGCTGCCGCCAGCTCCGCGTCACTCCGAGCGGATATAACTTCCGCTACCGCCTCAGCTTCCGTTAAATCCATCCTGCCATTAAAAAATGCCCGCGCCGTAAACTCTCCCGCCTCCGCCAGGCGAGCCCCAGCCTCAACTATCTGCCCCATAACCATTTGCAGCAAAACCGGCGAACCAGGCAGATGAAGTTCCACCGTATCCTCGCCGGTATAGCTCCTCGGCCCAATAAATTCATAACAGACGCCCCCACAAGAAAACCCCTCGCCCAACCGAACCCGGCCCCCCTTAACTAACTCCCTGCCAATGACTAACGCATCGGAACCCGATATCCGTATCACCCCCCGACCCGCCAAACCTGCCGGAGAACTAACCGCAGCTACCGTGTCGTCAGGGCAATACATAGCAGATAATATTATTGATACCGTATCGGCGGCCTGGGTTTCTTTTTCTTCTCACCCAGCTTATTGCCGACCTTCGCCGTAGTTGCCACCGTACCCACCACCGCAGCGGCGTCCTGCTGTTCGATATGCTTACGTATCCGCTTCTGCTCATAAACCCCCGCGAACGTACTTGCCATAATATACAGATTCAAACCCGAAGGAGCCGTATAAAGGAACAGCAGCATCATCACCGGCATCATATATTTCATCATCGCCTGTTGTTGTGCTGCCTGAGGATTAGAACCTCCCATCGCCGCCTGGGGCGACAGCTTCATCTGCAAATACATCGCCACACATAAAAGCATAGGCAGCAAGTTGATAGCGTCGATAGGACCGATCATGGGAATATCAATCGGGCTGGTCACGCCAAATGCCGAAAATGGTATCAGCCGGTCAGGGGCCGAAAGGTCATTCAGCCAGTGCCAACTCGCCGGAAAAAGCCCCTGATGACGCAGCGCAACGTTGGAATTAACGGCTGTATAAAGCGAAATCCAGATAGGCATCTGCAAAAACATCGGCAGACATCCCAGCAGCATCGACTGGCTAAGTCCATACTCCTTATAGAGTTCCATGGTCCGACGATTCAGTTCAGCCTTGTTATTGCCGTATTTATCGTTCAATTCCTTAATCATGGGCTGAATCTTGCCCATCTTGGACATGGAAATCTGGCTTTTTTTGGTAATCGGATGCAGAACCAGCCGCATCAGCAACACCAGCACAATCACCGCCACCCCGTAATTATGAATCAGGGCGTAAATGCTGTTCATCAGCCCCAGAATTACCACTGTTATCCAGTCCAAAGCACAAAAACACGAACTGGCCTGAATAAGATGTTCGTAACCCAAATTGGCATAATAAGGCTCGTCAAAAATCCGCTTATCAATAGCTCCCAGATAAACCTTGAAATTATAATTTATTGAATCGCCAGCAGTTAGCGGTTCCGGGGTTATCACCTTGGTCACTTCGCTGAACGAGTCAATTTTCGCTTCGATCCTGGCCAGGCCGTCATCCGGCAGATAAAGCGGCACTATTCGCAGCATTTTACCGGCCAGATAATCCACATGCTGGGCGCTTTCGACCGGCTGAGGCCTCATAACCGCCGCGAAAAACTTGTTCGACACCGCAAACCAATTCATTTCTACCGCGTCGGCGGGCTTCTCAACCGGGTCTATCGCTTCACCCGGCGAGACCTTGGACAGCATGGTGCGTTCGGTCTTCAAAGTGCCGGAACCTGATAAATAAGCGGCAGTTACCGCCCGCAAATCGGTACGAGGGTCTTCACGCAGCGGACCGACCGGGCCGATAAATTCCAATTCTGAAACTTCGATGGGCTCATCGCTATGATTCACAAAACGAATATCGAAACCCATTTCGTAATTATCCCGCTGGTAACTGTATTCTTTAATCACATCCAGCATGGAATTAGCGTTCTCATCGACAATTGACGCGGTATAAGTCACCGTAACAGTTTCATCGTCAGAGCTGTCAGTAACCTGCCAGACCCCTTTGGAAAGGTCAAAAACCTCGCTGCGGCCCTTGAGCTTCATTGTACCGAACATGAAAGAGAGGACTTCGCGTCCCCGGCCGGTCTGGGCGGGGTTGAGCAGCGGATAGCCGGTTTCTTTGTCCGTAACTTTCCATTTATACTCACTTAACATCACCTGACGAACCGAAGCGGTGGCGTTATCAAGCTGGATTTCCGCTTTGTAACCACCGGTTTCCTTGATACGACTGCCGATTAGAAGTTCCAAATCAGTGGTTTCCACCGGCATAACCCGCCAGTTTGTACCGGTGGCAGCTTTGATTTCGGCTGGGGCGGCACTCTTGACAGGCTCAGGCGTTTCACTGACGCCGCTTAGTGGTTCGCCATCCTGGGCTGGGGTCGCCTGTGAATCAGGACTGGGCGGAGCGAGTTTATTTTTGTCGCCCGCGAAATATTGCCAGCCCAGCATAATGACCATGCAAACCACGAAAGCGGTTATCATTCTTTTTATATCGTCCTTGTCCATTAGTATCCTGTCAGGTAAGTATTTATGAATTTAGGTCAGAAAATATCACAAACCGCGCCGCGTTAGCGGCCTTCCCGCAGACGCTTGCCCTCGAAATCATCCAGAGCGGGATTGGCGAAAATTTTGGCCACAGTGTCTTCAATATCGTATTCGATTCTCACGAACTCGATTTTTTCGTCGGTAACTACCACATAGCTGGAGCGGGTATCCTGGTCGCGAGGCTGACCCACACTACCGACATTGATAATCGCCCGCTCTTCGGCACAAACCGGGTACACATAATCCAGCTCGTCCACACTGTAAAAATCCGGGTCATCCAGAAAAACCCCCGGCACATGCGTGTGCCCCACGAAACATAAGTGGTTTACTCTTTCGAAGATAGAAGAAATCTTGGCGGTATTGGTATAAATATCGTCGGGAAAAATGTACTCGCTTACCGGCCGACGGGGTGAACCGTGGACCATCAGCACATCACCCATCTGAATCCTCACCGAAAGCCGGCCCAAAAACGCCCAGCGTTCATTGCGTTTTTTGAGGTCGGTTTCTTCCTCCAGGCACTGGCGGGTCCAGTAGCTAGCTCTTTCAGCCCCGACATTAAAATTGGTCGGTTCATAAAACACCGCCTGGTCGTGATTACCCAGAATGCCCATAATCCCCCGTTGAACAATCAGGTCCAGGCACTCGCGGGGTTGGGGACCATAGCCAACCACATCACCCAGACAGAAAATTTCCTTGACGCCCCGCTGGTCAATGTCAGCCAAAACCGCTTCCAGCGCAGCTAAATTGGAATGAATATCAGAAATGATGGCATACATCAGTATATCGTTATCCTGCAATACGTTCGGTCGTTTAACTCATTTTTCAGCCCCAAATCTGCTTATTATGGCCGGGCTACAGTTGGTAAATGCTAAAGCTAGCGGGCCTTGAAGTCAAACCTTAAATGGAATACCAAGCCAAACGCCTGAGATTGCCGGGAACGATGTAAGATATTGAATTATTGCATCTTATACCAGATAGCCAGCCTGATAATCGTCGGCAGAGAAAACTGGGAACGTTTTGCGTTGACAGTTGGTTCCATGTTAGTTAGAATTCTCTTAACACTTGAGGCCATAAAAATAAGTCGCCGGGGTGTTCAGGCAATTGAAATAATTGTCGGGAGTTGGATGTAATACAACCTTTTGCCCGGACCGTTCCTGGTCTGGTTTTCGTTTGCAGTACGCTCTGATGGATTAGAGCGGCCGTGACTACGGAGGGTCAGGCTGTGAAGTTGTCTATTTAGACAAAGCGGGTGATTTGCGCCTGCGTTTCAGGGCTCGGCAGACCGGTTGTATCATTATTTAACAGAGCGTTTGCAGGTTAAACGCCGCGAAAGTGAATCAGCGCCGCGAAAGGCGATAGACGTGAAGGGAACGCATCAGATGACCGATGTCCTGACCGACATTTGGGACCGGATATTGTCTCACCTCAAACGCAACCACAGTGAATTCTGGCGGGGCTGGTTTCAGGATCTCGGGCCGGTAAATCTGGAAAATGGGGTATTGCGAATCACCGTGCCGGACCATTCGCGGCAGCAATATCTTAAACAAATGTGCAACAGCAGTATCGTCGCGGCAGCTCAGCAGGAGACCGGCTATCTGGTCAGCGTAGAATACGTCCTCAGCAACGAACCCGAACTAATTGTCCCCCTACGGCCGCTGCCCAAAAAAATCTCTAATACGATGGGCGAAAGCCTGTTTTTCAGCCCGGATTACACTTTCGAGAATTTCGTGGTCGGACCCAGTAACCGACTCAGCCATGCTACCTGTGTGGCTGTCAGCGAGGCGTTGGGCAAGGCTTACAATCCGCTGTTCGTACACGGCTCGGTGGGGCTGGGCAAGACCCATCTGATGCAGGCCACCTGCCAGACCGCCCTGAAACGTGATGCGAATCTGAATATCAAGTATATGTCCTGCGAGACTTTCGTGAACGACTTTATGCGTGCGGTTGAGGAAGGTAATCTTTACGATTTTCGTTATACGTATCGCCATTCGGATATGCTGGTTATCGACGACATCCAGTTTCTCTCCGAACGAGAGCGCTCTCAGGAAGAATTTTTTCATACCTTTAATACACTCTATCAGGCCGGCAAACAGATTATTCTGTCGGCAGATTGTCCGCCTTCGGAAATTCCGCATCTTGAGGATCGGCTGGTCAGTCGTTTCAGCCAGGGTCTGGTAACGCGGATTGATAAACCGTGCTATGAAACCCGAATGGCAATTGTGCGTAAAAAAGCCCTAATGAGGGGTATTGACCTGCCGGAAGACGTAATCAGCTTCATCGCCCGCAAGGTTGAGAACAACACCCGCGAACTGGAAGGCGCTCTGACGAAAGTTTACGGTATGGCTATGCTCGACAGCGGCGATATTACGCTGGAGTTGGCTCGCCAGGCCCTGGGTGAAGAACCCCGCACACCTTTGTATCAGGTGACGGTTTCCCAGATTATTGACGCGGTAACGGGACAGTTCAATGTGCGTTTGAGTGATTTGCAGGGCAAGCGTCGTAACCGCAGCATCGCTTTTCCGCGGCAGATGTGCATGTTCCTGGCCCGCGACCTGACCAACCACAGCCTGGAAGAAATCGGCGGTCATTTCGGCGGTCGGGACCATACCACGGTTATGCACGCCTGTCGCACGATTGATAAGCTGCGTCAGAACGACGACAAAACCAAAATGATTCTGGAAAATCTGGTAGCGACTCTGACGCGACGATGAGCCTGAACGTTTGTAACACATTTCCAGCCTGAAATACAAAACACGGTTAGTTTTCTTTCGCCCCTTCAGGGTCTTTAACGGCAAAGGATTTATGGACAGGAGGGACATTATGGACTTACTGGACAGGCTGGACTATCTGGACGGGTTTTGGGGTTCGATCCGGCCGCTTACGCGGCTCGGTTCTTGTTTGAGCAACACACCCTCGCGATACACTGTGAACGGTTACAAAATAATCGGGATAATTTGCCTATCGGCTCTGCCAGAGTTACAATAGATGTAACCGGTTGTCCGAGTGGGCCGGGTTATCCGTGATTAAATTTTGGCTAACAATGTAAATTGAGGGCAGGTATATGGATATTGAACAAAAAGTAACCCGGTTTTCGCTGAAACATTATAAGGTGGTAACCTTGGCTCTGGTGGTTATTACGCTGGGGCTGGGGGCTCTGATTCCTATGATTCGGGTTGATACGGACCCGGAAAATATGCTGCGGGAAGATGAGCCGGTGCGGGTTTTTCACGACGAGACCAAAAACGCGTTCGATCTGAGCGATATGCTGGTGCTGGGCGTGGTCAACGAGGAAAATCCCGACGGGGTGTTCAATCCGGATTCGCTGAGGAAAGTTTACGAACTGACGGAGTTTGCCAAGCAGCTGCAATGGCCGGGCGATGAACAGCCGGAAATCAGCGTGGGGGTGGTGCCGGGCGATATGATAGCGCCTTCGGAGATCGACCACATCGAGCAGGGCGGACCGGGAGTGGTCAAGTTTGAATGGCTGATGCCTGAACCGCCAGCTAATCGCGAGGAAGCGTTGGAGATGCGGGACCGGGTTCTATCCAATCCGCTGCTCAAGGGTACACTGGTGAGTGAGGACGCCTTGGCATTGTGTTTGTATCTGCCGCTGACGAGTAAGGACCAGAGCTATCGGGTCTATAAAGAGCTGAACAAGAAAATCGCGGAGTATTCCGGGCCGGAAAGTTTTTATATTACGGGTCTGCCGGTAGCGGAAGATACCTTCGGGATGGAGATGTTTGTGCAGATGGCGATTTCGGCGCCGCTGGCGATGCTGACGATTTTTGTTCTTATGCTGATATTCTTCCGTAAGCTGATACTGGTAATTTCACCGATGATTGTGGCGATGGTTACGGTAATTTCGACGATGGGGATTCTCATCGGGCTGGGCTATCCGGTGCATATCATGAGCTCGATGATTCCGATTTTTCTGATGCCTATCGCGGTGGTGGATTCGGTGCATATACTGTCATTGTTCTTCGACCTTTATACGCCGGAAAAAGGTCGGCAGCAGACGATGGTCGAAGTGATGAAAGATTTGTTTGTGCCGATGCTTTATACTTCTCTGACCTCGGCGGCGGGTTTTCTTTCTCTGGCATTGACGCCGATTCCTCCGGTACAGGTTTTTGGTGTGTTTGTCGCATTGGGTATCGGCATTGCCTGGTTGTGGACGATTATTTTCGTGCCGGCTTATGTGATGTTCATCCCGGAAAAGAAACTGGTGAATTTTGGGGCCACCGCTCATCATGGCGAAGAGCAGGGGCGGTTGGGACGGTTCCTGCAAGCTGTGGGCGGTTTGACGGTGAGCCGGGCCAAGGTGATTATTGGCTTGATGGTACTCATTACCGCCGGGGCGGTTTATGGAATTACGCAGATTCGCATTAATGACAATCCGGTAAAATGGTTCGCGTCCAGCCATCCGATTCGCGTCGCGGACAAGGTGCTGAACGAGCATTTCGGGGGAACGTACATGGCGTATCTGGTGCTGGACGAAGCGAGCGGCGGAAAGGTGGATGATAATTTCCGGGACGCCCTGGCTTTTCGTTTGCAGACAAAACAGGCTGAACTGGTAAGTGAACTGCCCGAAGCGAAAAGCGTATTTGAGCAGGCGTTAAAAACTTTACAGGAAAAGGCAGGGACCGCCGAGGACAAAGAAGCACTTCTGGCAAGCCTGAATGAATACGCGTTAAAGCAGATGGACAGCAGCAGCGGCAAGACGGCGGACGGCTGGTATGAAGCGGCGGACTTTTTTGATTTGGAAAAGGAACGACTCAAGCTGTTTAAACAACCGGAAGTGCTGCGTTATCTGGAGAAGCTCCAGCAATATTTACTAACGATAAAAAGCGATGGTCGCACGCTGGTCGGCAAGAGCAGTTCGGTCGCAGACGTGGCCAAGAAAGTTTATCAGGAGCTTGTCGACGGTTCGCCGGAAAATTATCGGGTGCCGGACACCTTCCAGGCAGTGGCTCAGTCACTGCTGCAATATCAGAGCAGTCACAAACCGGATGATTTATGGCATCTGGTCACGCCGGACTACATGCGGGCGAATATCTGGTGTCAGCTTACCAGCGGCGATAATATGGACATGAACAAGGTCATCGCGGCGGTCGATGGTTTTATGGCTGAGAATCCGTCGCCGGTGGCATTGCAATATCGCTGGGCGGGGGCTGACGTATATCAATACGGTCTGGCAGGATAAGATGGTTTCGGGGATGCTGCAATCTTTTCTGGGCAGTTTTCTGGTGGTGTTTATAATGATGGCGTTGCTGTTCCGCTCGATATGGTGGGGTGTCGTGTGCATGGTGCCGCTGACGATTACCATTGCGATGATTTATGGTATCATCGGGCTGGCGGGCAAGGATTATGATATGCCGGTGGCGGTGTTGAGTTCGCTGACGCTGGGCATGGCGGTTGATTTCGCGATACATTTCCTGGAACGCTCGCGGAGCAGTTATCGCAAATATGGTTCGTGGTCGAATGCCGCGGGCGATATGTTTGGTGAGCCGGCGCGGGCAATCACCCGTAATGTGCTGGTCATCGCGATAGGTTTTCTGCCGCTGCTGGCAGCACCGCTGATGCCTTATAAGACGGTCGGTATTTTTCTTTGTGCGATTATGGGCCTATCGGGGGCAGTGACATTGCTGGTACTGCCGTCATTACTGAAAGTGGCGGAGCGTTATCTTTTCCGTACGGAAATCGAACCGGCGGCGGCAAGCTGCAACTGCGGTTTTTGTGTGGTAATTTCTCTGGCAATTGTGCTGCTGGTCGCGTTAAATATTCATCAGTATGCGATGGTGGGCTGGTCGAAGCTGGCCTGGATAAGCGCCGCGGTGATACCGGTGGCGGCACTGGCCTGCGGGGGTGATGTCGCGGCGGAAGGCGTGTAGGACCAGTAATAAGTGAATAATTTACAAGGAACAAGAACAGAACTGAATGAAATCCTAAGCACCAAAGTCTAAATCCGAAAGACGAATATAGAAATACGAAACAATACTCAAAAAAAGATAGTGGGATAACAACACGTAAAGAGGTAATGATTATGAAACCGCGAATAGCGATTATGATGTTGATGCTGGGGGCGGGGGTTTTATGGGGAGCCGGCGGTGATACGCCGGATGTGGACACGATTATCAACAAGGCCAACGTAATGGCATATTATCAGGGCGCGGACGGCAAGGCCAAGGTTGAGATGACGATTACGGCTTATGACCAGATGGATGCTCAGGGTAATACGCCGGATGGTTCGGCAAAAAATGTGCGGACGCGGGAGTTTATTATTCTGCGTAAGGATGTGGCAGACGGCAGCGACCAGAATTATTATGTTTATTTCCAGAAACCCGCCGACGTGCGGGCTATGGTGTTTATGGTACTCAAACACGCGGACGTCAAACAGGACGATGACCGGTATCTTTATATGCCGGCATTGGATTTGGTCAAACGCATCGCCGCGGGTGATAAACGGACGAGCTTTGTCGGTTCGGACTTCCTCTATGAAGATGTTTCGGGCAGGAGTTTGCAGGAAGATGAACATGAACTGGTTGAGACCAACGATAAATATTTCGTAATCAGGAACAAACCCAAACAAACCGACAATATCGAGTTTGATTATTATCTGGTGCATATCGACAAGAAAAACTTCATGCCGGTCAAGATGGAATATTTCGACAAGAACGGTAAATTCTATCGCAAAATTGAGGCCCTTAAGATTGAAGATGTGCAGGGCTATCCCACGGTCATGCTCTCGCGGGTAACGGATCTGAGCAAGAAAAGCACGACCGAAATGAAATTCAGTGATGTTAAATACGATATTGATTTGCAGGATATTTTCTCGGAACGTTATTTGCGGCGCCCCCCGCGGGAGGCGGTACGATGAAAAAAAATTTCTTTTGCGGGGCGCTGGTCCTGCTGCTGTGCAGTTACGTATTTTCGGCAGAAAATGAAGGTGAAAATTTTTGGGATAGTGTTAGCGGCTGGACGGAAGACTTACCGTTTGAAACGCACGGTTTCGTAGAAGGTCGGTCGGGCTGGCGGATTATCAATGACCGGCATGAAAAAGATATGTCCATTATGGAAAGCCGCCTGCAAGTCGATATTTTTTCCCGGCAGGAGCTTTTCGACCTGAAATACAAAGGCGACATCTACGGCGACCTGGTCACGGAAGATTTTCATTATGACATGTCGGGAAGGCAATGTGCTGATTCCGCTGGAGAGCATGGATATTAAGGTTGGGCGGCAAATTCTCACCTGGGGCACGGGGGATTTGGTGTTCATTAATGACCTGTTCCCTAAAGATTGGGTTTCGTTTTTTAATGGTCGCGATACGGAATATCTCAAGGCTCCTTCGGACGCAGCCAAAGTCAGTTATTTCCATGACTTGATGAATTTAGACGTGATTTTCACGCCGCGTTTCGACCCGGACCGCTATATCAGCGGCGAACGCATCAGCTATTACAGTCCTTTTCGAGGGGATTACGCTGGCGAAAATGACGTGATTCACACCGACCGTCCTAACGACTGGTTCCGTGATTACGAACTGGCCTGGCGGCTGTATCGTAATATTGAAAGTTATGAGCTGGCGTTATACGGCTATCGGGGCTTTTGGAAAAGTCCGGCGGGATTTGACAACCAGGGCCAGGCGTTGTATCCTGACCTGAACGTTTACGGCAGCAGCCTGCGTGGGCCGGTGGGCAAGGGCATCGGCAATGCGGAAATTGGTTATTATCAGTCCGCCGACAATGAAAGCGGCAATGACCCGACCCGCAAGAACTCGGAAATACGCTACCTACTGGGCTATAGCCAGGAGATAGCGAAGAATTTTACCGGCGGTGTACAATATTACGTAGAGCAGATGATTAATTACGATAATTACTATCAGCAATTGGCTCCGGGGATGAAATCGCGGGACGAGTTCCGCCATCTGCTTACGCTACGACTGACCCGCCTGCTGATGAACCAGAACCTGATGCTGAGCTTCTTCACCTATTATTCACCTTCGGACAGCGACCTTTACGCCCGGCCGCAAGTAAATTACAAAGTCAATGACCATGTGACTGTAGAAAGCGGGCTGAATGTTTTCGTCGGTGATTATAATCATACTTTTTTTGGGCAGTTTCACCGCAATACCAATATTTACGCATCACTGCGCTACAGCTTCTAAAGGAAAATCATGAAAATTTTTGCTTTTGTTTGTATTAAGCAGTTGTTCACTATCCTGTCTTTTGTCACCCTAATCACTTCGGTAGTCCAAGCCGAGATTAGTCTTTCGGGACTGTTCGGTGATGGTATGGTTATCCAGCGGGAAATGCCAGTGCCGGTTTGGGGCTGGGGACAGGCAGGAGAACAAGTCACCGTCAAGGCCTCGTGGCAGGGGCAGGCGGCAGAAGTCGTGGTTGACAACGACGGCAGGTGGAAGGTGGAACTCCAGTCTACCAAACCCGGTCAACCACAATCACTGACCATTTCATCCGCAGGGCAAACTATAACGATTAATGATATTCTCGTCGGTGATGTCTGGGTATGTTCGGGGCAATCTAATATGGAATGGCCGCTCTCGAAGGACTTCAACGCTAAGGAGGAATTGAAGCAGGCGAATCATCCCGAAATCAGGCTTTTCAGTGTGGTACGCTGCGTGGCTAACGAACCTAAAGAAAATTGCCAGGGCCAATGGAAAGAGTGTACGACCGAATCAGCGGCGAATTTTTCCGCGGTGGGGTATTATTTCGCCAAGGAAATACAGAACGAAATCGGCGTACCCATCGGCTTGATTGAAAACCCCTGGGGCGGTACTCCGGTAGAGTCGTGGTCAAAACCTGAAACGCTCAAAAATACTCCTGACTTTAAGTACGTACTGGACAAATTTCAGCGGTATTGCGATGTTTACCCGAAAAAAATGAAACAATATCAGGAAGCTCGTAAAAAATATCTGGCGACCGCGGGACAAAAGAACCGCCCCTCAGCACCTCGTACTCCGATTGGCCCCGGACATCCGAACCAGCCCGGCGGCTTATACAACGGCATGACCGCTCCGCTGCTGAACGCCAATATTCGCGGCGTGTTGTGGTATCAGGGCGAGGCCAATACGCGTGAGCCGGAAGGTTACGACAAGCTGTTTCAGACACTCATTACGGACTGGCGGCAAGACTGGCGGCAACCAAAATTACCGTTCCTGTTCGTGCAGTTGGCCTCATCGACCGGGTACGGCATGGGCATAACCTTAATCCGCGAACAGCAGCTCCAAACCATGCTCGCTCTGGATAATACCGGCATGGCAGTCACAATGGATATTGGCGACGCAAAAAGTCATCATCCGCTGAAAAAGGCACCGGTTGGGCATCGTCTGGCCTGCTGGGCGCTGGCGGGAACCTATGGTCGCGAATCCGTGGAGACTTTCGGGCCATTGTATCGTGAAATGAAAATCGAAGGCAACAATATCAGACTGTTCTTCGACCATGTGGACGGCGGACTATACGCTAAAGACGGAACACTGACAGACTTCACAATCTGCGGCGCCGACGGTGTTTACTATCCCGCCCAGGCTGTTATCGACGGCGATACGGTTGTCGTATCTTCCGAAAAAGTTTCGGCCCCGGTTGCCGCTCGCTTCTGCTGGTGCGAATACGCCGAGCCCAACTTTTACAACAAACAGAAGTTACCCGCCTCACCTTTCAGAACAGACATGAAATTCCCCCGATAAGAAGAAAAGTACGTAACTTTTTATTTTTAACATCGTGTTAGGAGAACACAAAATGAAAAAGGCTATTCTGTTTATTCTGCTGCTGAGTTTTTGCCTGGCTGTCCCCGGCTGCTCATATTTCACCAGCGTAAACCCGTGTGATGTAACCCTCGGTTCGCATAAGGCCGTCACTCCGGTTTCTCGTGCAGACCGCGACTGGTGGATGCCTCGCCACGAAGAAAAAGTCGCGTTAGTCAAACAGGGTAACGTGGACCTGTTGATGATTGGCGATTCGATTACCCACGGATGGGAATCCAGTGGCAAGGAAGTCTGGGAAAAATACTATACCCCACGCAAAGCCGCCAACATAGGCTTTAGCGGTGATAAAACCGAGCATGTTATCTGGCGTCTGCAAAATGGTGAAGCTGACGGTATCTCTCCCAAACTGGCGGTTATCATGATCGGCACCAATAATTCCGGCGGTGATTATACTGCTGAGCAAATCGCTGACGGTATTAAAGGCATTGTCTGCGAACTGCGTAACCGTCTGCCCGAAACCAAGATACTGATTCTCAAAATTTTCCCGCGCGGCTCCTATCCTCAACGTAAAATCAAAGACCAGGATGCTACCTATAACGACCAGTGGGCTTTGAATGACGCGGCCAGCGACCTGGCAGCCAAGATGGCTGACAACAAAATGATTTACTACCTCGATATCAACAAAGCATTCCTCAATGACGACGGTGTTCTGACCCGCGAAATTATGCCCGACCTGCTGCACCCGAAAGAAAAAGGCTACGCAATCTGGGCTGAAGCAATGGAGCCGACCATCAAAAAGCTGATGGGCGAATAATAACGCCTGTTACGATAATGTCGTTTGATTACAGCAGGACGGACCTTCAAGGCTGTCCTGCTTTTTTATGCGCTGCCGGTGATTTTTGCCTTTGGCGTTTTTGAGTCTATAATATAAGTAGAGAGAGGGAGAGAAATTTGAATAATATGCTTTGCTGTCAGAAAGGAGGCTATTATGAACACCGCTTCGCACATGAAGGAATGGTTCCACCACATTCATATGCCCAGCCACGACAGCCTGTTACAAATCGAAAAGGCCTTGATGAGCCGCAAGATTTGGCTGACCGTGGGCACTATCCTGCTGGTGGGTTTGGTTATGGCATTAGCTTTTTGGGCCAGCCACAATTCGGGACCGATGGACCACTGGCCCACGCGCGGACCGTATCAGGACTTCCCGCTGGTACCTTGGTAATAGATGGGCTGTTGCTCAACGGCGACTGCGTATAATATCGAATATGAACCATAGGCCGGTAACGCCGGCGATTAAAAATCCGAAACCGCCGATGACGGGCATGCCAAACAGAGTGGGACCTAGTTTGGCGTGAGACATCACAGTTGAGGCGATTATCAATGACCCGATAATTATGCCCAGGGTGAGTTTGTCGGACATTTGATTCAGTTGTGTCATTGATTCTTCGAGTCCTTTGTGGTGGAATTCAACCCGAAGTCGGCCGTCTCGGATTTTTCTTATTATCTCCAGAGTATTATCCGGCGCCTCACGCAGCAGCAGAGCGAGGTCTTCGGCGAACCCCTGGCCTTCCGACAAAACCTGGCCGGGCGAATACCTTTTCACCATCATATCCTGAATAAAGGGACGGGCATGACCAATCATGTCAAAATCCGGGTCTAACTTGCAACCGGTAGCCTCAATAGTCGTCAGGGCCTTAGTGAGAAAAAGGAAATCGTGCCGGACGCCGACATTGAAGCGGGAAATCAGGCCCACTATATCACGCAGCAACCGTCCCATTGATATTTGCTTTAACGGAATACCGTAATATTGTTCCATCAGGTCCGTCAGGGCAATACGCAATTCCGGCAGCAATTCTCGCTCCGGCAGCATAGCCAAATCCCGCATAGCACGAATCAGCTTATCAATATCTTTTTTGGTTATTGCGTGCATTGCCCGCGCCAAAGCCGCCAGTGAGCGAACATCCAGCCGCCCAAACATCCCGAAATCCAGAAAACAGATAACATTATTTTCCATCACCAAAGCATTACCCGGATGCGGGTCGGCCTGGAAAAAACCGTGAATAAACACCTGCTTCAACACCGCGTCGGCACCGGTTTTGGCCAATTCACGCCGAGTGGATTCGGGAACCTGCTCACCAAAAAAGTCCGACAGCGGACTACCTTCCACAAACTCCATCACCAAAACTTTATCCGTGGAATGGTTCCAGTATATTTTAGGGACATATATCTTCGAGTCATCCTGAAAATTATTGCGAAAAATATCGGCGTTTCGTCCCTCATGTCGCAAATCCAGCTCGTGATGCAGCGAACCGCGAAACTGAGCGATTATCCCCTCCAGATTCCACTGCCGCGATTCGGGGATGTGAGTATGGGCCAGAGAAGCTAAATGCTCAAGAATAACCAGGTCATCACGAAAAATTTTTTCCGTGCCCGGCCGAACAACCTTCACCGCGACCTTCTCACCGGTTTTAAGACGGGCGACATAAACCTGAGCAATAGAAGCACTGGCAACCGGAGTCGTGTCAAATTCACTGAACCGCTGCATATAATCCGGGCCCAGCGAATCACGCAGCCGGCGGCTCATCGTCTCCCAGGCAACAGGCGTAACCCGATTCTGCAAACGCGATAACTCGTCGATAATATCATGGGGCAGCAGGTCAGGCCGCATGGACAAAATCTGTCCCAGTTTGACAAATGAGGGACCCAACTGCTCCAGCAGCATACGAAAACGCTCTGCCCGCGACATTGTCATGGACCGCTGGCGTTTCAAACTACGGCGCAGACGCAAACGTCCCAACAGATTTAATCGACCAGCCAGTTCGCCAAATCCGAACTTGCCGATATTCATGATAATCTGCCGATAACGCCGCAGAGTCAAATAATTGCGATAGGGGTTAAACACTCGGATTAAACTCAGTAATTTAGAGACTGGTCCTTGTCATTGTTGCCCTGATGCTCCAGCTTTTCCACCCGCCGCAGCAGTTCCTCATATTCGTCCCGGCTGACCAGGTTGAGTTTTTCCACAATCTTTTTGACTTCCTTGTTCACCGAGTCATCAAAATCCTTTTTATGAACTTTGGCCTTATCAATTAATTCCTGAACGAGTTTTTTTCCTTCGTCCTTGGAGATGTCACCTTTTTCTTCCAACTCTTTAACCATCTGACGGGCTTTTTCTTCGGTCAGAGCCGCCAGGCCTATCCCGGCATAAACTGCTTTGTGTAAAATATCCAGCATTTGTATTCTCCTGTGAAAACAATGTTTTTCTTTCCAACGTGAGTACGAAAGCGTCTTTGTATTATAAGCCTTGATACGCCGAAAACTAACAAAAAGTTTGCCCGGCCTCCAACAAAATAAAAAAGGCCATCTCCGCCTTTCGCGACAAAGATGGCCTATGAAAATGGTATATTCCGTTCAATTATTTTTCAAACGCCTTGGAATCCTCGAAAAACCTTACCATACCCTCGCTGGTCAGCGGATGGTCTGCCACATCCCGCAATATCGCCGCTGGAACGGTCAGAATATCAGCACCTGCCAGCAGACACTCGGAAAGTTGAGTAAAATTACGGAAGCTCGCCGCGAGAATTTGGGTCTGAATATCGTAATTTGTGAAAATAACCGAAATTTCCTGAATCAGCCGCGGGCCGATATCCTTACGGTTACCGCCGCAAGCGACATATTCGGTATTGCAAACATTCTGGTCACCCTTGGCGTTCTTATGGTCATCAATGTGATACAACGCGTTGCCCGGCTGACGTTCCACCTGGTCATTTTTATAAGCGTAATCTGCCAGCCGTCCCAAAAACGGGCTTACATAACAAGCCCCGGCATTGGCCGCCCATAAAGCCTGAGTCGAATTGAAAACCAAAGTGGCATTGGCGACAATATCCCGCTCCCACAATGCTCTGATAACCTTCAGCCCGGTATGCGGGTCATAAGACGGGTCAACCGCGGCATAACCGCCTACTGGAACTTTAATTACAACATTTTCACCCATCGCTGCCAGCTTCTCGGCCTGGGCAATCATCGGCTTTTCGGTAAGCTCGGTAAGCTCCAGATTAACCGGATTTGGTGCTGCCAGCTTGATAAGCTCACGGCAAATCTCCAAAGCATGTTCCCAACTGGACGCACCAGCCTTTTTCAACAGTGAGGGATTAGTGGTGATACCACTTATGAGCCCTGCCCGGTAAAGCGGCTCGATTTCGCTGATTGTAGCGGTATCAGCGAAAATTCGCGGGGCACGAGCGGCTGGATGGGCCAGTTTTTTTCCGGGTGTGGGATAAGTTTCAGGCCCGGCGACACGACGGGCACGAACATCGGGCTTTGTTTGATAAATACCAAACATAAGAATTACTCCTTTATTTTAGGTACTCCTACCTGGGCCTCACGATAAGACCCTCTAACGCGCTGGCAATGGTAGTGGCATCGCGGCCCGATTGCAAGTGTCATCACAAGGTCTGCCATAACCCGCTAAAATTTGCCTCGGACCGGCTATTGTTTCGATAATGAATAACGGTTATAAACTTTATTTTCGTATTTATAGCTTCTGTCCCCAGGGCGAAGCGACTGGCAATGACAGTTAGATTTTTTGTAAAGGTTTGTAAATGCGTATTTTAGCTACCGGAGGAGCCGGATATGTCGGCAGTGCGGCAGTTCGCTGTCTGCTCGCCAACGGCCATGACGTCACAGTTTACGACAATCTCAGCAAGGGCCACCGCCAATCCATACCCAGCAATATTCTCGTCGAAGGCGACCTGGCTGAACGTGAAAAACTCACCGCGACCATGAAGGATCGCCAGATTGAGGCCGTCATGCACTTCGCCTCCTGGATAGCTGTGGGTGAATCAGTGGAAATGCCGCGGGAATACTACCGCAATAATATAGTAAATTCCCAGACTCTGCTTGAGTGTATGCAGGACACTCAGGTTGGCAAAATTCTCTTTTCCAGCACTGCTGCGGTCTACGCCCCTTCCGAAGAACCGCTCAACGAAGATTCTCCCAAGAATCCCGACAGCCCCTATGCTTTCAGCAAATTCGCCGTAGAAAGACTCATTCAGGATTTCTCCCGTGCTTATGGGCTGGGCTATACGATTCTGCGTTACTTCAATGCTTCGGGGGCTGACCCGGAAGGCAAATTTGGCGAAGCTCACGAACCCGAAACACACCTGATTCCGCTGGTCCTTCAGGTACCGCTGGGCAAACGCAAAGAAATTTACGTTTTTGGCGACAATTATGACACCCCGGACGGAACTTGTATTCGCGACTATATTCACGTTGACGATTTAGCCGATGCCCACCGCCGCGCCATCGATGCCACCGAGTCCGGCAAGGGTGCCACCTATAATATAGGGACAGGAAAAGGCAATTCCGTCCTCGAAGTCATCCGCACTGCCGAAAAAGTCGTCGGCAAAGAAATCGCCACAAAGATTGTCGACCGTCGCGCCGGCGACAGCGCCCGACTGGTAGCCGGGGCCGAACGACTCCGCACCGAACTGGGTTGGCAGCCTAAATATGAAAATCTGGAACAGATTGTTGAATCCGCCTGGAAATGGCATCAAAATCATCCCCGCGGATACGGCTCCTGAAAAATACGGTAAACGCTTTGACAGATAAACCTGACAATCAAATTAAAATCACGCTGGCGGCCATGCGCTGTCCACAGTGGATTAAAAACGGATTCGTTATAGCACCCCTGCTTTTCGCTAACCGTTTCACCGACCCCGGCGATTGCTTCAGAACCGCTTTGGCATTTATCAGCTTCTGTCTGCTCAGCAGCGGCATATATATCATCAACGACCTGCGCGACCTCAACGAAGACCGCCAACACCCTATCAAACGCTTACGTCCCATCGCACGCGGTGCCCTGAGTACCAGCCGGGCCGGAGTTTTGAGTATCACTCTCATCGCCCTGAGCATTCTGGCCGGATTCTTCCTGGGAAAACTTTTCCTGCTGACAATCATCCTCTATGCGATTTTGAATATCGCCTACTCGTTAGGCATCAAGCACATCGCGATTTTCGACGTCATGACCATCGCCGCAGGATTCCTGCTGAGAATTATCGGCGGAGCGGTCGCGATTGACGTAGAAGCCTCCCATTGGCTGCTTCTCTGTACTTTCATGATTTCGGTCTTTCTCGGTTTTACTAAGCGCCGTGCCGAACTTATCTCCCGCGACACAGACCAACCCACTTCGCGACTGGTCCTCAAGGATTACAGCATAGGCTTCCTCGACCAGGTAATTTCCATGGTCACCAGCCTCACGATTATCTGCTATATACTATACACCATCGACGACCGCACCATATCGGTTTTCGGCAGCCGGGCCATGCTCCTGACTGTCCCCTCAGTCATGTACGGGCTGTTCCGCTATCTCTACATCATCTATCACCACCAGCAAGGTGAAGACCCCACCCGTGAAGTATTACGGGACATACACACTATCGTAAACCTGATTATCTGGCTGCTCATCGCCGCGATTGTAGTCGTCTACGGCAGCCGCCTGAATATCTTCGGATGAAGTTTATCATAATAAAAACTTCCTAGCCAACGTCAAGAGGAATTGATATGAGTCGTTATATGATTACCGGGGGCGCTGGTTTTCTGGGTATCAATCTTGTCCGTTATCTGCTTAATAAAGGCCATGATGTAACCTCACTCGACATCGCCGAGTTCGACTACCCCGATTGCAAAAACAAAGTCCGCATCGTCCGCGGCGACATCCGCGACAAGGCCAAAGTCAAAGAAGCAACCGAAAACGCCGACATTGTTGTCCACTGTGCCGCCGCCCTGCCGCTTTACAAACCGGTAGATATTTTTACCACTGACGTTGACGGAACCGGCAACATTATGGAAGCCTCTCACGCTGCCGGCATTAAACGAGTCGTTCATATTTCCTCGACCGCCGTTTACGGCATCCCCGACCATCACCCCATTTTTGAAGATGACAAGCTCGACGGCGTAGGCCCTTATGGCCAGGCCAAAATCGATGCCGAAAAAGTCTGCCTCAGTTACCGCGAAAAAGGCATGTGCGTCCCCATATTAAGACCAAAATCATTTATCGGACCTGAACGCCTGGGAGTGTTCGCCCTGTTCTATGACTGGGCCAAAGACGGCAAAGGATTCCCTATGATTGGCAGCGGCAACAACCGATATCAGCTTCTCGATGTCGAAGACCTCTGCGCGGCAACCTACCTCGCCGCCACCCTTGATGAATCCATCGCCAACGACACCTTCAACATCGGTGCCAAAGAATACACCACCATGAAACAGGATTTCCAGGCCGTACTGGACCGGGCTGGCTTTGGCAAAAAAATTAAATCATTCCCCGCAGGCCCCGTTATCACGGCTCTGAAAATCCTCGAATTTTTCAAACTTTCACCCTTGTACAAATGGGTCTACGAAACCGCTTGTCAGGAATCTTTCGTTTCGGTCGAAAAAGCCGAAAAAATCCTCGACTTCACGCCAAAATATTCAAATCAGCAAGCCCTGGTACGCAACTATGAATGGTATATCGAAAATCTCGATGCCATCGCCAACACCTCCGGAATTTCTCATCGTGTCCCCTGGAAACAAGGCATACTAAAGCTGGCCAAATGGTTCTTTTAATCCTTAAACTTGATTTTGAAAACGTTTGCGGGTATACTTTCAAAGTACGATGATGGGACTCAAACCCCATTTCACGTTAAGTACTTGTTTTGCAATAGGTTGCGAAAGGGCGAATCATGACGGCAACTCTGGTGGCTTTTACCGACAAGGGCAAACGCAGGCAAATCAACTTGAACGAGGGGATAACCCTGGTAGGTCGTCGCCCCGAATGCGACATTCGCGTCCCGGTAATGCAGGTCTCCCGCAAGCACTGCAATATCGTCAATCGAGACGGTAAGGTCATCATTCAGGATTTGGGCAGTTCCAACGGCACTTACCTTAACCAGAAACGTATCGAACAACAGGCCGAGATAGCCCCCGGCGACATTGTAGCCATCGGTCCAATCCAGTTCGTCCTCCAGCTCAACGGCCACCCCGCCAAGATTGAAACGCCTTCTTTTCAAAAGGTCTCCCCCTCCCATCCCGAAAGTTCCGCTGGAGGCAGTCAGACCTTCTCCGCTGAAGTGCCCGCCGGAGCAGTCGCAGCGGACAAGCCGTTCGATCCTCTAACCGCCTTGGCCGACCCAGATGATAGTCGTTTCAGCGGTGACAACTAAATCTTTAACCAAAAATAAAATCACCCCGCGATTTGCCATTTTCCAAACTGACTGGGGCGTTGTCGGTATCGTCGGCCACAACAACAGAATAACCAGCCTTTTCCTCCCGCAAGCCAACTCCCGCACTATCATTAACAAAATAGCGAGGTTGTATCCTGGGTCAGTTAATATCCAAAATTTCCTGCCTTGCCTACAAGCCCAGATTAAGGCCTATTTCCAGGGAAAATCTTTTGATTTTACATTCAAGCCCGACCTTCAAAACCTCAGCGAATTTACGATAGAAGTCCTCGATACCTGTCGTTCTATCCCGCCCGGCCAAACTCTAACCTACGGCCAACTTGCCCAAAAAATCAATCGACCAAACGCTGCCCGTGCCGTCGGAAATGCCCTGGCCGCCAACCCGCTGCCTCTCATAATCCCCTGCCACAGAGTCACTGCCGCCCACGGAAAACTTGGTGGATATTCCGGTACGGGAGGAACAAAAATCAAACAGAGTTTAATCAATCATGAATCAAAAACCGACTGGTCGGTATAATGGCGATGCAAAAAAAATCGCCGATAGCTAGGAACGCACCGAGCCATCGGCGGAAGCGCCGCGAAAGGAGATAAACGCTTCTGTAATATAATACGGTATTTTTCGACCTAAAGTCTAGTTTTTTTGCCTTTTTTCTACTAGATAATCTAATCAATAACACCCGCCCATCCGCTTAGAGTGGGTGTGCCATATCTAACGATTACAGCGATTGTTAAGATTATATAGATTATTCTGATAGATAACCTTCTATGAACAAATAACTTGCCAATCTCGGATTATTCGACCCAAAATCTTTGATTACCCCCGCGAAAATTTAAAAAAACGCTCAGCTAACGGCTTTTTGTTCATGGCTGGCGATATGCCCATAAAACTCTTCCGGAGTCTGGCTACTCCAGAGACTATCCCGAAACTGCTTATCGGTCATCATCCGGCTAATGCGAGCCAACGCCTGAATATGTGGACCGGTCTGCTCCGCTGGCGAAATCAGCAGTACAATTATCGTAACGGGCTGACCATCGATACTCTCAAAATCGATAGGCTCAGCCAGCCTCCCAATCGCCATGACCAGATTATTCACCGTCCGGGTCTTGCCGTGCGGGATAGCAAAGCCCTGGCCCACCCCCGTACTCCGCACCGATTCACGCTCGGTAACCGCCTTAAAAACAGCCTTATAATCACTGATACAGCCCTGCTCAGCTAAAACATCGATCATCGCGGAGATTGCCTGGTATTTTTCAATCGCTTTCAGGGGAACCACCACGCATTCGGGCTTGAGAATGTCGGTCAACTGCATATAAACAACTCCAATGCGGCGAAATATCGCCAAAACAACGCAAGAATTGGGATTGTAACTGCTCCGGTCCGGCTTGGCAAAGGATTTCCGGCAAGATTACCCCTCAAGCAAAAGAACCGTCGTCTGCAAAGGAGGTACAGCGGTATCAGGCGTCAGCTCAAGGTAACAGTAATCCCCTGCCATAGAAACACCCAGACCATCAGGAATATCAACCTTGCCGTCCTCACCCAACTCACGAACCTTCTTAATCGTAAACGGCAGATGCCCCAATCGAATCCGAGCATCAATCGCCCAGTCAAAACCGACGTTAACCAACATCAAAATTATCCGCTTACGCCCATTAACCCGAACCGCCAGCGGCACCAAATCAGGTGTATTTTCCACCACGTAACCCAGCCGACACCGACCCAGCCACTGCAAAACATCTATTAAATGCCGCTGCCGCTCCAGCGTCAACAACCCCCGCGGAGCCTGCTGCCTGAAACTATAAGGGACAACCGCACAACGTTGCCGCCCCTTCTCCGACTCATATATCATCATCCCCAACTGATTCGGCAGTTTCCCCCGACACAACAAAGACGTAATAGTCTTGGCCCGCTCGTGAATCGACACCAGCTTATTGAATTCCGGAGCCGCGAAAACACAGCGATGCCCATAATAAAACGTCCCGAAACTCTGGTCAGACAATATCTCCGATTGAACATCATCCAGAGCTCCGGCAACCTCAACCCCAATCAGCCCCGCATGCCCCATCCTTCCAATCACCTCAGCCGCTCGGCCATCCATCAGCACTCCCATACCCAGAACATGCTTCAGCTGCGCCAAACTCAAACGAGCCGGCAAATCACCACTGAGTACATAAGGCCCATCACCTTCCGACTTACCCACATCCTCCGGCATCACCACCCGAACTGTAGTACCCAGCCGCTCCAGCAAACTAACCCACCCCGCCGCCGATTCCGAACCGCCCACAACCCGAACACCTTCAAAGCGATAATCCTGCCCCTTAAAGCCCGCCAGCTTACCCCACAACTTACGCCGCTTCTGAATAATCTTCAGATAAGGATTCTCATCCCCCATCGCCGTACCGGTCAAATCCGCCGCGTCGATCATCACCCGCTCCTGGCCACACAGCAAACTCAGTGTAATCTGCATCTGCGTAGTCTCGGCACTCTTATGAAAAGGTGAACCGCCGGCCTGGTCAATAAAAGCACCCCAGCCAATCTTAGGCCAAACCGCCTTACGGGCCGACGTCTCCTGAGCATCGTAACAAGCCCCCAGAATCGCTGCCCGACCATAGTCCTCCGAATATTGCTGACTTTGCAGCACAACCACCTTACCACCGCCGGCCAACTCACCCGCCAATTGAGCCACATCCAGCCCAAACCATTCATAACTGCCGCCCGCCGCCGCGATCAAACCCGCTTTACCACTCTTACCGAATATTTTCCCCAGACTCTTAGCCAAACTCAGAACTTTCCCGCGAACCTCGTCACTATCGAAATACTGACTCTCGCTCCAACTAGCCGAATCATCCAGATAAACCCCGCGAACTTTCCAGCCCAACACTCGCTTCGCCAAAGCCCGAAGATTATACCCCCCATCGCCGGCCAGCGATGCATCAGCCCAAAAACCCGGCAGTGAAATATCAACCGCGATCTTCTTCCGCCTGAGCTTACCGACAACCTTCTCTGTCCGCACCAAACGCTTTTCCAGCTCCACCGCATCCAGCGAAATCCCGTCCAGCTCCGCCGAAATCGGTGCCAGACAAACCTCCTCAGCATCAATCTCACCCAATGCCTCCAGAGTATTTTCCAGCTTGCCGTCAGTTTGAAAATGCCCAAACCCAAATCGCAAAGTAATCTCCGGTAAAATATTCTTCGACATAGCGTTATATTCTTCCAATTAGTTCCACAGCTCTGTTTGCAATTATCAGAACAATATAACACTCACCCCCTCATAGAACCAGAAAAAATACAAACCCCGTATCGTTAGAGGGCACCTTTGTTCAATATTCCTCCCCCGCCAATCCACCCCGTCCATAAAGTCCACTTAGTCCAGAAAGAACCACCCCCCCAAACCTTCATCAACTGCTCATAATCCCTGCACTCAGAGGAGCTTTGAATAATTGCTGAAGATTTCATTGCCATTTTGCGCAAAATTTCATTTGTAAGAGACTAACAGAAACCAGGTCAGAGAATATTTCAGCCATTCGTTATATTTAGCCTGTATTTTTTCTTCACGCCAAAGCCCCATTGCTTTACCCCTCTAATCTATTTGTTTAACAATTCTCGCAGCTCATTCAAATCATAACCATAATAAACCTGATAAGGTGCTGCCTGCTTATCACCCGCCTCACGTGCCGCGTTCGCAACCCAGAACTTCAACGTCGCCGGCTCAAACAAAACACAATGCAACGCGCTCTTCATCGCCACCGGCCGATCCATCAACTCCAACGCCCCCATAAGGTCGATCTTACCCAGCCCATCAGCCACACGCTGGGCCAGCAGTTCATAACGTTTTTCCGCACTAAGCAAAACCGCGTCCTCAGCCGGATGAGGCAGAAGCTCATGAAACTCACCCGGAGCGACAACCTCAAAAGTCCCCGGTCTGCAAGCCAGCCCCCGCGCGTCCGGCCCTTTACCATCGCTTATCACGTAATAATATTCACAAGTCCGCGACGTTTCCCGAAACAGCTCAACCGCCTCAGCCAGTGTATCAGATTCTTCCATCCCCTTGCGCATCAGAAACGACATCGGCATCCCGTCCCAGTTGCCTTCGCCCCGACCGCCCATCTCACCAAACGCCACCTGCTTTTCATTCATCCCCGTCACCGAGCCAATAAACCCCGCGTACCCCACCGTCACAAACACGTTAAACCCTTCCGGCTCACAAACAGTCACCACCGCATGATTCTGTAAACCAATCCCCGTCATATAATCCAGAATCCTGCCGTGATAAAGCACGCCGTCCTTGCTGGCCTTGCCGAAGACCGCAAACCCGCTGCAATGGAACAGCTCCGGAAAAATATTCGCTAACTGGATCTCAGCCAGCTTAACCCCCGAACCATCCGCCAGCCCCCGCATCTCTTGCTGATAGCGTTCATCAATATAAGGTACCGTCCGCCGATACGCCTCAGCCAGCGAACCCTCCAGCACCTCACCCGTCCGCGCTGTCTGCACCACAAAAGTAGTCATCAGCACCGTCGTCACCAGCTGCCGCACCTCATCAGTCAACAGCTTCCCCTGCTGATACCCCATCTCATAATGATTGCCCTTGAGTACCAGCACTTTCTGCCCCCGCATATTATAGAGTGCCCCCTTACCGCACTTAGCCACCAACTCCGCCTGACCAGGTGCGGCAACCTCAACCGCCCAGACCGCCCCCGTTCCCAAACTCAACACCAACAGCAACCGTAAGAATAATTTTCCAAATTTCAAAATAAACTACTCCGGTAAATAACTGAACATCACCCCAATCAGCATCAGTACAACCCACATCCAGTTGATTCCTGCCGGCATAACAATCCTCCGCAAATCCCATCAGCTCAGCGGCTTGCCACGGTTTAACCGCTCATAGACATCCAGATAGCCCGCCACCATATGCTGAAGCGACCAGTTCTTCTGCGCCTCACGCATAATCCGATAAGCCTGACGTTCCCATTGTCCCGGATGCTTGCGGAAAAATCTATGATTATTTATGGTCTGTTCCAAAGCCCATCGCAGCCCGCCCGAATCATAATTCTTGAACAGCACCCCATTGCCGTTATCCTGCGGCGCACCCCATGCCTTCAAACTCAGCGGACTTATCTTGTCATGATACCCGCCCGTATCCCGATTAGTCGCCGTCGCCCCATACAGATTCCCCACCACATCAATTTGCCCAAACGGTTCATAAAGCGAAGCGCCAAACACATCGCTCGCCGCCGCATAACCCAGCATACACAAATCATTATCGAATTCCGCATAAGCCATCCGACCATTCGACGCACAGGCCAGCCGACCAATCACCTCACGATGATAATGCTCATTGCCCACCGGATTACCCACCACCGCGATTTGTGTATCAGGATTATTATACAGCAGCTTCAACGCCATATCCTCCAGCAGCTCCACCCCTTTTTGGCTTGGGTCCAGCCGCGAAGGCCAAAACAGCATGATGGCCTCGGCATCAACCTTCAGCCCCATCTGCTTCTGAAACTTCACCAGATTAAGCTTCTTCGCCTCGATAATCCCGCTCGACGAATCGCCAAAAGTCTTCGCCAGCCCCGGCTTATCCACGTCCGGCTCTTCCTTCTGATTCTCCGGGAACACTTCCGGTGAAATCCCGTTCGGAATCACCACCGTGTTATGATTATTATATTTGACCTTCAGCTCCTGCCGCACACTCCACGGTATAATCGGCCGATCCAGAAAATAATCATGCACAATCTCATCCAGAAAACGCTTGCCTACCGAACTCACCAGCGTAGCGTTCTTAACTGCCGTCGCCTGAGCGTCCACCCCTTCCTGGTCGCCCTGCCACTCGATATACAAATTATCCCGCAGCCTGTCCACATTTATTCCCTCATGCATCCGCATCGGAATAAACGCCGTATGAGTATTATGTATCGTATGCAGCATCGGTATCTGCCGCATCTTGGCGTACGCCGCGAACGCCCCGCCCGCCATCCAGTCGTGCGTATGAATTATAGCCCGGCCCTCATATTGACTGCGAATCTCTTTTAGGTACGTATTAATCAACTGCCGCTGAAACTCCGCTGCCGTAAATGCCGGATTGCCCTCGTAGGCATTGCTGTAATTCTCAAACACCGACGAAGTCACCAGATGCACATTCTTCGAATCAAGCCGATGCCGCGAACGAATCCATTCTTCCTCACTAACATGCGATTCCTGCCGAAACCGCCGCTTCAGGTTAAGCGTCACCAGATGCGTCGCAATATCCCGTTCCGACAACCCTTTGCATATCGCACCGATCACCTCGCCCAGCCCGCCGCTCTTACCGGAAACCAAAGACGCAATATGCCCCATACCCGCCGGCAGCCTGCTCGTCTCCGGCGCAATTATCACCACCGGAGTCTTGCGAACTTCCTTGCCGATATAAAACGTCTTCAGATTCGCCCGCAAATTATCAATGTTCCGCGTCAGCACATAAGCCGCCGCCGCATGCGAGCCGTACGGACTAAAATAATCATGCACCGTCCGGTCCGCACCCTTGCCCTCGTGCAGATAATACAAATGGTCCGAAGTCGTCAGCATCCGCCAGTTATCCAGCAGTGTCTTGCCCGCATGATGAACCTCCTGTTCCAGATTCTCCAAATCCTGAAATAGTGCGTACTGCGTCGATGAGCCCAGCCACCCTTGCGTATTCCGTTCCATATCCGCCCACGATGAAGTCGACAGCGGATGAATATCCAGTACCGGACATTCGGCGTCCTTGAGCTTTTCGGCGATCTCCGTCGGATTGCACGCCACCACATTCGGATAATTCCCTATCGAACGCGCCAGCCCCCGCCAAAAATCGAATATCCCCGTATCTGACCACAAATGCTCCCCGATATGCTCATAATCATAACCCAGCACCACCGACTCGCCATCCACCCGCGCCAGAAATTTCAGATAATCATCCGGCGTCATCTGGCCATGCCGAAAACGAAAAGCCACATCATCGCTTAAATTCCGGTTACGTGCCAAAACAACCATTTCTCGCGCCCGAGAGCCCCGACCTTTAGGCCGAAAAACCGCGTTCGGCGAAATCGCCTTCCCATCCCGCGGCGTAAACATATCATCCCGCTGCTCACACAATATCGCTTTATAGCCCATATCCGCAACAATATTAGCGATTTCGTTATTGTACATCAGCTCCGTATTGCGAAACGAGCTGGGCCGCAAACCAAACAAATCCTTCATCTTCTGACGATGCAGCGTAACCTGGTCCTTAAACTCACGCTTACGCGGATCCTTAAAAAGCCCCGCCAGAGAATGATAATAAGTCTCCTCCAGATACTCCACTTGATGATGCTCTTTGCCCGCGTCCAGCAGCTCCCGCAACGCCTCGATAACTTTCGGGTCATAATTCTCCGCCTGCTCCAGAAACGTACCCGACATCGAAAACGTAACCTTGAATTTCGGATTCTCCCGTATCAGCTCCGCGAACATCAGTGTCGCTGGCAGATAACATTTATTAGCAACCTTGTGGAACACTTCCTCGTTCTGTTCGTTCCACAAAAACTTGCTCGTATCCGGGTGCAGCCGATAAGGCTGATGAAGCTCAAAATAAAATGTCACTAATGGCATCCGCTAAATATCCTCTCATCTCAAACGCCCGCCCTGGCGTTAATTTTGCCCTGCGCATCCTTCGCAAGCTTCAGCCTTTACTTTTTCATATCGTTTCGTTTTTCGATATTCGAATTTCGTATTTATTTTGGATTTAGTGTTTAGGATTTATTCCCTTACATTTCCGCCAGCAGCCCATTCAAAGACCGCTCCAGCACCTCATAAGAATAATACTTCCGGCCCAGCTCAAAATTATGATTAACCATCTCCTCCCGATACACCTCATCTTCCAGCACCCGTCGGGCTTCTTCCACCGCGGCCTCGGTCACATACCCGTTCATCTCAATTTCATTAAAACCTTTCGGCTCAATGTCCCTGATATAAATCGAATACCGATTCACCAGCAGCGGTTTGCGAAAATATATCGCTTCCAGAAAAGCGTTCCCGAATCCCTCATACAAACTCGGATAAGTCACCAAATCCGCGTGCAGATAAACATCCGCCAGCGTATATTTCTTGCCCAGTTCCTTATCGTCTGCCCGCTCCGAAGAAATCTTCCGCGCCGCGATCCGCATATCAACCCCCACGCTCGCCGCGTAATCCATCAGAAACTGCTGATACTCAAACCCTTCATCGCCCGCCTCATGCGAAATCACCAGCTTGTATCTTTTATCGTTAAGCCGCCGCACCAGCTCGATAGCATGTTCAATCCCTTTACGCGACACGATTCGCGTCGGCTGCAATATCATCTTATCATCAGCCGTCAGCCCCAAATCCGACCGCAGCGAAGCGTTATAATTATCCCACGTCGGCGGCGGTGCGTTGAAGTCGATAACATTCGGAATAACATGCGAGCTAATCCCCGTCCGAAACGCCAACTGCTCCTTCGCCGGCGTATTGATTACCACATGCTGAATATTTTCATAACGAGGCGGAAATGCCATCTCCAGACAATCCGCCACTGCGTTTATCGCAAATCGGTCCCGCTCCCAGTAGAAATCATGATGATGAGCGATCATCGGCAGCCGACTCTCAACCTTAACTTCCGCCACCGCCAGCCCCAAAGGAATATGCATCGGGATCGTCACGCAATTCTGAGAGACGATAACGTCTATTTTGAACTTCTCCAGAAACTCATAGATCTTATCCTTGAGCTCTTCTTTGAACTGGTGAATCTTCGAAGTACACGCCCGCGTCCGGCTATGATGCCCGAACACCTGCTCATTTATCCACATATTCGCCGGATCTTCAAAGAACGCTTCCGGCACCAGCATACTCTTTGCCGGGTCGGTGTCTAACTTGCCCGCGAACCAGAAATTCGCATGCCCGTTCCGCTCCAGAACCTCCGCCCACTTCCGGGCCTCCAGCGAAACCCCGTCCGTCCCCGCGAACCGCGTTGATATAAAACCTATCCGCTTACCTTTTGCCAGACCATTCATCATCAAACTCTCTCCAGAGCCGACAGACTCCTCGCCGCCGCCGCACCCGAAACCCAGACGCAAACGCACCGCACCCCTGGATTATAACGAAACCTTCAATAAGATGATACCCCCAACCCGCCCCAAAAGCAAATCAACCAGCCAAAATCAGAGGGTAACCCCTGCCCATTATTAAATATCCCCATCCCACCAATGCGATAGGCACAGCGACACCCTCCCCATATTAACATCCAATTACTAACTCCTGTAATAATAGCAAAACAAGGCATTCTGGGCAGCCGCCCTGCCCAGCTAACGCCCCTTTAATTCCCCGGAAAACAACCTCATAAATTATGGCCCCCAAACAAATACCGGCCTACCCGCCTGACATTTATGTCGCCATTCCAGAACTGGATGCTGCCCAATCAAGATATCGCCATTGAATCGCTCGTTCAAGCGGAGGAGTTTTTCTTTAATCGGCTGACCGGCGAGAAAAGCGGCGAAGCTGCGATTTGGGCGGCGGGTCTATTCTTAAAGCGGTGGCCTGATTCTTTTGTCATAGCTCTGCTGATTTAATCAGAGCTTTGCTGACAAAGTCGGCGCTATGATTCCTTTGGTCAGAACTCTTCTGACTTTGTCAGCGGGATGAATTCTTTTGTCGGCGCTCTGTTGACTTTGTCAGCGGAACGATTCCTTTGTGCGGCGCTCTGCTGACTTTGTCAGCAAAGCAAATCATTTCGTCATTGCTCTGATTCTTAAGTCAGAACTCTGATTCTTTAAGCGGCAGAGCTCTGATTTAAGCGGAATAACGCCGCATGCGTTTTTATGGGACGTCAAATCTGTTATAACATGATTCATCAGTCAGAAAGACGAAACTTTCAGGATTATCAGTATTATTACAGCGGTTCTCCGCTGACAATTACAGCTTATAAAAAATGAAACCGCGGATTAATGGAATTACGCGGATTATTAACGGCAACTGCCAAGAGATTAAAACCGCGAAACACACGAACGACACAAAAAAAAGAAATATAATTCTTTCGTGTATTTGGTGTATTTCGTGGTTCAAATTTCTGCGGACAACTGATTCGGCGGCAGCCGGGGGGAAACCTCACGAGACAGCGTACCGAGCCGGATTATTAACAAAATTTTCAACTGGCCGGAGGCCAAACCTTCACTCTTGCCTATCGCCTCTTGCCTTCCTCTTGAGAACGACAAACCCGAGGTGTTGGGGTTCAGTCGGTTTTTATTATCCGGGGCCGGAAAGCATAAATGTACCGGACACCGTTTCGTTCCCCCTTGACAAATTACTATTTTTTTTGATAAGAACTCAGCATACGACAGGAAGACAACTGGAAGGTGCAACTTTAGTACAATCGCAGATGTTCAATACCAGGTGAAAGGGTTACGAATGTTTCAGAAAATGTTTTTTATATCTTTGGCTTTGATAAGTGTTGTGCCGGTTAATGCTGAGCTGTCAGATTACCCTTATCAGCCTGTCACTTTCAGGCAGGTACATTTTAATGATTCTTTCTGGCTGGGACGAATGGAGACCAACCGCACGGTTACTATACCGTTTGCGTTTAAGAAATGTGAGGATACCGGCAGAATCGAAAATTTCAAACTTGCCGGGGGGTTATCCAATCAGCCTTATCAGGGCAAGACGGGCTTCAATGATTCAGACGTATATAAAATTATGGAAGCCGCCGCTTATTCACTGATGCTCAAGCCGGACCCGCAAATGGACGCTTATCTGGATAAGGTTATTTCTTACGTAGCCGCTGCCCAGGAAGAAAACGGCTACCTCTATACCGCCTGGACATCGCGAGCGCAGGAGGCCAATAATCATAAAATGGGCTGTTGCTACAAAAAAGAGCCGTGGGATAATTTGCACCGCTCGCACGAACTTTATAATGTCGGGCACATGTATGAGGCTGCCGCAGCGCATTATCTTGCCACTGGTAAAAAAACTTTCTTGAATGTGGCAATTAAAAATGCGGATTTGGTTTGTGATGTATTTGGCCCCGGAAAGAGGGACGGTTTCCCAGGCCATCAGGAAATTGAGATTGGTTTGGTTAAGCTTTATCGTGTGACCGGCGAGAAGAAATATCTGGACCAGGCCCAACGTTTTTTGGATTGCCGGGGCAGTGACCCCCAAAACCAGCGAGAATATGACCAGTCGCATATACCTGTAACCGAGCAGTTTGAGGCTGTCGGACATGCGGTACGCGGAACTTATATGTATAGCGGCATGGCCGATGTTGCAGCCCTGACCGACAATCAGAAGTTCATTCAGGCCATTGATAAAATATGGGATGATGTCGCAAATCGAAAATTGTATATTACCGGTGGAATTGGTGCCCGGCATCACGGCGAATCCTACGGTGATCCATACGAATTGCCCAACCAGACAGCCTATTGCGAAACTTGCGCCGTGATTGCAAATGTGTACTGGAACCATCGTATGTTTCTGCTGCACGGCGATTCAAAGTATGTTGATATTATGGAAAGGGCCTTATACAACAATGTTCTTAGTGGTGTTTCTATGGACGGCATGACGTTCTTTTACCCCAATCCTTTGGAGGCTGTCGCGGGGCAGGAGCGGAGCCCGTGGTTCAATACTGCCTGTTGCCCCAGTAATATTTGTCGCTTTTTGAATTCTATGCCGGGTTACGTTTATGCTGTTCGTGACCGCCAGGTCTATGTTAATCTTTTTATCGGCAGCCGCTCTGAATTTGACGTAGACGGCACCGCTTTAAAACTTACCCAGAATACTCAATATCCCTGGAACGGAAAAATATTGATTAACGTTGACCCTCAGGAAGAAAAGACGTTCACTCTGAAAATTCGCGTCCCCGATTGGGCCCAAGGCTGGCGTTCTTCCTCAGCACTTTATACATTTGTCGAACCTCTTGCTGATAATTACACCATACTGTTAAATGGCAAGGTATGCGAAGTTGTAGAGGAAAAAGGTTACGCCTGTCTCAAAAAAAGCTGGAAGAAGGGGGATGTTGTAGAAGTGGAATTCTCAATGCCTGTTCGCCGCGTGTTATGTGACCGACGAGTTGCGGATAATGTCGGCAAAATCGCTGTACAGCGCGGCCCGGTGGTATACTGCCTTGAGCAGCAGGACTTAGAAGGCGGAAACCCCTTGAATATAATGATAGAGAACAACTCTGAACTGACGGCAGATTATGATGAGGAATTTCTGGGAGGTATGGTTCTTCTCCGGGGCCATGCCATAGAATTGCAAAAGGAAAAATCGCAGGATGTTAAAAGAACCAAACGAAATTTCAAGATGATACCATATTATGCCCGTGCCCACCGTGGAAAACAGCCTATGGTTGTTTGGATTCCTTATATCGAACTGCACGCCCGTCCTTTGCCGGTTCCGACTATCGCTTCAGAAAGTACCGTTAGCACTTCGTTTATTTCTGATGTAGGCATTAACGACCTGGAGGCTGTTCATGACCAGAAAATGCCGGCAAGTTCCAGCGACAAGGCCTATGAGTATTTACACTGGGGCGAATTAAAGAAACTATGAAGGAGATGCTCCGGGACGAATTATGTTACATAAGAGGTTGTCAGGTACATTTTTTAATTGATATTTCTGGCAGTTCTGTTATCTTTTCGTTATGGGCAGGCGTGAGAGTATAACTTTAGTGTGACAGCGCTATAAGAATTCGACACTTTTCGCTTTCGCCGTTTTTCTTCGGCTGGCATAGGAGGTTTGATTACATTCCTGATGGTATTGACACACATACACTTTGTATTTCCAGGAATGGGATACAACTTCCATAGCTTCCAGGCCAGCATATTGGCCGCATCGGCGACCTGTTCCAGAGTGGTCTTCGGATTTTTCCCCCCGGAGCCGCGTGGTCTGGTCGGCTAAAAAATACATCGCCAGTCTGGAGGCCAGCCAGTGTCGTATCAGGCTGGTATTTAATTTGCTGAGCGGTTTGGGTTTGGTTGCCAGTTCAGAAAAACGACCTGGGAAATATTTTCTTGTCAATCCTCGTTTTTTTACCATACTTATCCTCATACTCGATTCTGCGTCAGGATTTGGGTTTCGAGAGTTTGAGTCGGTCAGGAGAATGATAGATGAAAAAAGTTGGAATTATTCGTTGTCAGCAAACCGAGGATATGTGTCCCGGTAATACCGATTTTAAGGTTGCCAAAGAAGGCAAGCTCGCATTTGAAACAACAGGGCCGGTCGAAGTTGTCGGCTTTGTCTCCTGTGGCGGCTGTCCGGGCAAAAGAGCGATAGTCCGAGCAAAAATGATGGTTGACAGAGGAGCAGAAATTATCGTTTTTGCTTCGTGTATTTCAAAAGGAAACCCCATCGGCTATCCCTGCCCACATTATGCCAATATGCGGGACGCTATTATCAAAAAAGTGGGGCCCGATATTAAGATTTTAGAATATACGCATTGATACTGACCGGGTTTCAGAGCAGATGTGCGTTACGTTTTTTTAATCGCTGATAGCTCAGATGAAAAATCCGCGTTAATCTTCGTATCTGCGGTTTCATTTCGGTTCAGGAGTTTAGGTTTTCCAGTTCCTGATGGGCGATTTCCCATTGTTCGTAGAGGCTGGTGATATTTTTGAGAGTGGTTTCGAGTTTTCGAGAGAGCGTCTGGCCCAGGTCGTTGTCACCCTGGGTATAGGCGTGAGCGATTTTCTGTTCGAGTTCGATTTTTTGTTCTTCGGCCTCGGTGATTTTATCTTCGATGATTTCCACCTGGCGCTGGGCTTTGCGTAATTGCGCGGCCTGGGCCTTGCGGTCTTTCCAGGCTTGTCCGCCGGAGTTTTCTTTTTGCTTTTTATCCGCGGCCCGATCGCGGGCCCGACTGACGATTCGGCCGGTAACGTGTTCTGTTGAGATTTCGCGATTCTGGAGACGAGACTGCCAGAAAGTGGTAAAGTTGCCGCTATAGAAACGCAGAGTTTTTTCGCTCACCTCAGCAACATGATCAACTATCTTGTCAAGAAAGTAACGGTCGTGGGAAATAACGAGGATAGTACCGGGGAAATCTTTGAGGGCTTTTTCTACGGCTTCGCGAGTGGCAATATCAAGATGGTTCGTGGGCTCGTCAAGAATGAGGAAGTTGGGTTTTTCGAGCATTAGCTTGGCCAGCTGGAGTCGGTTTCTTTCGCCGCCGGAAAGGTCGCGGATGCGTTTGTGAACTTCTTCGTCCCGGAATAAGAAACGGGCCAGGATGCTGAGTACGGAATTATTGGTGGTGCCGGGAATATCGAGCAGTTCTTCGTAGACGGTATTGTCGGAATCGAGCGACTCCTGCTGCTGGGCGCAATAGCCGAGGGTGAAACTGGGACCGAGGCGGATGGTCTGGCTTTGCCAGGAGCCGTGCCGAACGATGTCTTTGAGGAGCGTGGTCTTGCCGGAACCGTTGGGACCAATGAGGGCCCAGCGGTCGGAGCCGTTGATGTCCCAGTTAAGATTTTTGAACAGTTCAAGTTTATCGAACGATTTGCTATAGTTGGTGATACGCAGGGCGAGATCAGCTCGAGTTTTTTCAGCCTGGAATGAGGCAGCAACTTCACGACGCTGCGCATCAGGTTTTTCAGTGGCGTTGGCACGGGCCCGTTCCAGGGAACTGCGGCGGGCCCGGAGTCTTTTGCCCCAGCTCTGGTCGGAGGCGTGCCCCTGAGCGATGTCGGCGAATTTCTGGACGAGTGCGGTCAGGTGGGCGATTTGTTTCTGGTCCTGTTCGTATTGAGACTGCTGGGCCTGGATTTTTTCGTCGCGGATTTTGCAATAGTCAGAATAATTGCCGGGATAGACGCTGATGGCACCTTTGTCGATTTCGAAGATGTGGTCGGTTACGCGGTCAAGCAGATAACGATTGTGGGAAACTATTAGCACGGCGTGGCGAAATTTACTGAGGAACTCCTCAAGCCAGGCCAGGCCGAGATAGTCGAGGTGGTTGCCGGGCTCATCAAGGATGAGCAGATTTGGTTCAGCGAGCAGGGCCTGGGTCATGGCGAGCACGTTTTGTTCACCGCCGGAAAGCTGACATACCTGCTGTTCGAGTCGACCGGCCAGTCCGAGGGCATCTACCATGGCCCGGGCGCGTGGCTCGAAATGGTCACCGGCCAGATGGTCGTATTCGTCACGGGCCTGCTGGTAGCGGGCCAGAAGTTTGTCCATTTCGTGTTCGGCGGCATCGGCGACGGCTTGTTCCATACATCTAAGCTGGTCGGTGCGGCGGCGATGATCTTCGATGATAAAGTCCCAGACGGTTTCGTGTTCGGCGAATTCGACATGCTGGGGGACATAGCCGATGCGAACATCGGGACCGATAGTTACGGTTCCGGTGGTGGGTGTTTCACTGCCGGTGAGAATACGCAGGAGCGTTGTTTTGCCGCAGCCGTTAGGGCCGATGAGCCCGATTTTCTGGCCAGGGTTGATGTCACAGTTAATGTCTTTGAGAACAGACTGGCTGGGGTAGTCTTTGGTGAGATTTTTGAAAGTTACCAGTGACAAGGTGAAATCCTTTGCGACAAATTCGGAGCGGAAGAAACGCTAGACCACGGCGGCCATATTAGGGACATTTAATTGGGTCGGGGCAAGGTCAAAAAGTTTGCTGACGTTATATCGAGGGGCGAGCTGAATATCGAGTGAATAGCCCAGGGCCTGGCGAGCACTTTTAAGAGCAAGATCAGGGTGGTTATTATGTTCGCTGAGGTGAGAAAGAATCAAGGTTTTTAGTTCGGGTGCGTTTTGGCGGATGAGCTGGGCGGCTTCGGCATTGGAAAGATGGCCGCCGCTGCCGCTAATACGTCTTTTGAGCCAGAGGGGGTAATCGCCGTTTTCAAGCATTTGGGGGTCGTAGTTGAATTCAAGGTAGAGTGCATCTAGTTGGGCGATGTGTTCGCCGAGCCCGTCGAAGGGATGGCCCAGGTCGGTGAAGATGCCGAGTTGGGTGTTTTCATACTGAATGACGAAGGCGACTCCATCTTTTCCGTCGTGGGCGGTAGGAATGGTTTTTACGGTGGTGGCGTTGAAGGTTATGTCGGCACCGGGGTGGAAAAAATGTACGCGTTTGACCTGGCCCTGTCTACCGCGGCAATGATTCCAGGAGCCGGGGGTGATGTGGATAGGCAGTTTGAATTTGCGGTGGAAAACTCCGGCGGCTTTGGTATGGTCGCTGTGGTCGTGGCTGATGATTAGGGCATCAATGTCGTTGATGTTGCGATCGTGTTCGGCGAGTCGTTGCTGGGCGATTTTGCCGCTAATGCCGGCATCGAAGAGCAGTTTGGTGTCGGGGGTTTCGACGTAAATGCAGTTTCCGTTGGAGCCGCTTTGGAGAGAGCAGGTTTTAATCATGACATTCTGACTATTCTTTTGAGTGTTTGATAGGTGCGGCCGTTCCGGTCTGGTCGATGTTTACCATAACGACAGTGCCGTCAAAACTCATCTGTCTTTTCTGGCTGGACGAATCGCAGAAATAGGTCTGCACACGGACACGACAACTGGTATTGCCGACTGATTCGACGGTCGAGACGGTTTCGAGGATGTCGCCGAGATGACCCGGTGCGTGAAACTCGACGTTCTGGAGGGCACGAGTGACGAAGTTATGGCCGGGGAAGGTTCGGGTACAAGTGATAAAAGCGATTTCGTCGATAATCTGGAGCAGGTGTCCGCCAAACACACAACCGTAATGGTTAAGGTATTCAGGTCTGACGAGGCTGAAGTGTCGGAATTCTTCCATGAATGTCCGGTCCTTTCGCATCCGGTTTTTATTAAAATCAAGGCCCGCCCCTTGCCAGGCAAGAAGCTGCCACCCCAAATTTACCGTGAGGGTCTTTCGTTATTCCAGTTTAGCGGCAACTTCATCGGGGATGTCGAAATTGGCGTAGACTTCCTGTACGTCGTCCTGGTCTTCGATAGCTTCCATGAGTGCCAGTACTTTTCGGGCGGCTTCTTCATCTTCAACCTGGATGGTGTTGGAAGGGATCTGGGAGAGTTCAGCGACTTCAGTTTTAACGCCCTGAGCTTCGAGTGCTTCGCGGACGGCGGTGAAGGCTTCGGCACTACAGGTGATTTCAAACATATCTCCGGCTTCCTGAACATCTTCGGCACCGGCTTCGAGGGCGATTTCCATAAGGGCATCTTCGGTGGTAGTGTCGGCCTTGACGGTAAACAGACCTTTTTTGGTGAAAATCCAGGCAACACATCCGGTGGCACCGAGTGCCCCGCCGCGGGAATCGAAAATTTTGCGTAGTTCGGAGGCGGTTCGGTTGCGGTTGTCGGTCAGTACTTCGCACATGATAGCGATGCCGTTAGTGCCATAGCCTTCGTAGAGAACTTCCTCATAATTGGCACCATCCAGCTCGCCGGTACCGCGTTTGATGGCTTTTTCGATGGTGTCCTTGGGCATATTGGCCTCTTTGCCCTTGTCGATGGCGTATCGGAGCGACAGATTGGCCGCGGGGTCGCCGCCTCCGTCTTTAGCTGCCATAATGATATTGCGAGCAAGTTTCGACCAGAGTTTGCCACGTTTTTTGTCGATGGCGGCTTTTTTGTGCTTAATGCCGGCCCAATGGGAATGTCCTGCCATATATTACTCCAAAAGTTTCACTTCGCAAAAAGTTCCGCAGTGGTAACTTCTTGATTTTGTTCTAGTTGTGTCAATTTTCTCTCGATTCTGTCCAGGTCTTCGCCGAGGTATTTTTCGGTTTTGGTTCTGGTAATCAGATCCTGCCGGGCCCTCTGGTAGCATTTTTGGGCCTGCGGAACCTGTCCCAGGCGGTACAGCACGTCGCCGAGATGGTCGAGTATTTCGGCATCGACCGACCCCAGTCGGGCGGCGGCCTGGCGAATATAAACCAGGGCCTGTTCAAAATCACCACATTTATACCGTAACCAGCCGAGACTATCAAGTGTCGGCCCGGATTCGGGGTCGAGTCGGAGTGAGCGTTCGAGCAACTCCTGGGCCCGGTCGGTTTGTTGGCCTGCGACGGTGAGGGTATAGCCCAGATTGTTCATGACGCCGGGGTCGTTTTCATCGAAAGCCAGAAGTTTTTCCAGGGATTCGATGGATTTGTCGATTTGGCCGAGTTTTTCATAGTAAACGCTAAGTCGGAGCAGGTCATTTTTCTGGTCTTCCGGTTCGGTATGGCTCTGGAATTTTTCCAGGCGGAGTTCGAGTGCCTGATTGACTTGGCCACAATTGAACCAGAGCTGTTCACGCCATTCATTGATGATTTCGCTGTCGAGTTTGCCGAGCATTTTGTCGAGCAGGGCCACGGCGGCGGAGCAGTCACCGCGGGCGGTGGCCAACCGAATGAGGGCGTCAATTTTCATGCCGCCGAATTGCTCAGTGGGGTTCCACTTATCGAGTACTTCCTGGGCAGCAGGGTAATCTTCGGCCAGCAGGAGCATTTCAGCCAGCTGCATTCGGATACTTTCATTGCCGGGGTTTATCTGGAACAGTTGTCTTAGATATTGAGCGGCCGGGGCAAATTTATCCGCGCCGCGCAGCAGTAAAACATAGGCTTGCTGACGGCGCAGGTCTTCGGGTTCCTCATCGACCCATTTTTGGGCAAGCTCGAGGCCTTCATCGGTGCGGTCGGCGTCAATGAGAGTGATAAATTTTTCAACGGTGAAGCTGATTCTCTGCGGGTCGAGGATGAGTAACTGGTCGATAAGATTTAGGCTGAGGTCGTGGTGCTGCCAGATGTTTATGCTGTTGATGAGCCAGTGGGCCAGGGCTGCTTCTTCGGGTTTATAGCGGTTGAACCAGTCGATAGTGTAAATCGCAGCACGTTTGAACTGGCGGGACTGGGTTAGTGACCAGACAAGATTTTCGTAGAGTGCCCGGCGGACATTATCGAGGAGTTTCTGGTCTTTTTCGGTATCAGCCGCGGTATCAGAGATTTTCCAGAGCCAGGAGCCAAACAAATCCACGGCAGTTTCATACTGACGGTTGACCATGAAAATCCAGCGAGTCTGGTTTTGGATTCGGCCAATGTCCTTCCAGTTATATTTGTGATTCTGGAGAAAATCGTCGAGAATTTGATAGGCGGTATCGGTGTTCTCGGCCTTTTGGTAAGCTCGTAATGTAACAGCTAATCCGATGGTATCGTTGGGGTCGGTTTCCCAGCTTTGGCGGCGGAGTTCGGCGGCGCGGGTGAAATTGTCAGCACGGGTATTGAGCCGGGCAGCCACACTGAGAACCTGTCGCTCTTCGGGGTAATGTTCGGCGAGTTTTTCAATGACGGCGAGGGCATCATCATTACGATTAAGGGCGGCGTAAAACTGACTGAGGATAATATTGATGACTTTGCCGCGGGGATATTCCTGAGCGAGCTTTTCAAAAGCGGACAGGGCTTCGAGTCGGCGTTGGTTGAACTGGTCTTCAGTGGCATCTTCAAACCAGCGGCGGTACATCTCCCAGGCCCTCTGGCTGATGGTTTCGGCAAAGGACTCATCCAAACCATCCTGTGCCGCCCAGCGGGCGTAAAGCTGAGTTAGCTGGGCGTAGCCCTGGTCTTCGTTGGGCCAGTTGGCTGAAGCGCGGATGAGAATATCTTCGGCATCGGCGAAATTACTCTGGCGGGCGAGTATTTCGCCCAGAGCAAGATAGGCCCGGACTTCATCCTGCTGAAGCGAGATGACTTTGCGATAAGTCTGAGCAGCCTTGGTCAAATCTTCCAGTCCGGCATAGGCATGTCCGGCATACCAGAGCATTTCGGGGTCGGTTTCGGAACCGTTACCCTTTATCCAGTTCAGAACCTGCTGGTAGCTTTGGCGGCGGAGCAGGAGTTCGACAAGCTCTTTGCGGGCGGGTGCGAACTCGGGATTTTTTTTCAGACAGCTTCGGAGCAGATTCTCAGCGAAGTCGGGCATTTCTTTCTGGTCGGCGACCTGGGCCAGCAGAAAGCATTGGGCATAATTTGTGTTGTTCAGGAAATCATCAGCCCAATCGGGAATTTTTTCACTTAGCGATTCAATATCTTTGCATATTCGCAGTACGGTATCAATTACAGCTTGAGTATTGCTGTCGGGGGCACGGCTGATATATTCCCCGTAGGCAAGAATCATGGGACGGGAATCTTTTTTGTGGGCGTAGATGCGGGCCAGATCGCGGAAGACGAGCGGGTCCTCGCTGCCGGTATCGACAAGGCTTTGGAGAATGGTTTGGGCATCATCGACTCGCTCGCTGATTGACAGAGCAAAGGCAGCCTGGCGAACGGTTATCAGTTTGCCGGTCCATTTATCGATAAGAACGAAAAATTGTCGGGTTTTCTGCAAGGCTCGGTAAGCCTGATAGCAATATTCGATAACATCTTCAGCCTGCCTGTCCTGGTCGAGCAGATATTCAGCAAAGGTTTCGACCTGTCGGGTACGGACCTCAAGAGGACGTTCGCCCGAAGCGATAACCATGAGCAGGACATTGACCAGGTCGGTGTTGGTCTGAAGTTCTTCCTGAGCTTTTTCGAGTGTTTTGACAGCCTGGTCCATTTGGCCCAGACAGATAAGCAGGTCCGCCTGCATCAATACCGGCCGGTGAGCCTGGGAGACCAGTTGGGATGAGAGAGGGTTAGTCTGGCCATACTGTAATTGTTCGAGCAGTCCCTGATGGGTCAGGTGATATTGTTCCACCGCGGCCTTGAGGTAGCCAAGTTTGGTGAGCGCCTGAGCAAACTGGAGATTGATGACCGGCGTTACAGGATTATCAGTAGTTGCCTGCGGACAGTTCAGGGCCTGCTGAAAGTAAAACGCGGCGGCCTGAAAATCTCCCGCGCCAGCCTTGACACTACCCAGTACCTGAAACGCGGTCATGCGATACTGGTCCAGTTCTATCGCCCGGCGGGCGGCTTCGACCGCGCCTTTTTCATATCCAGCCCCAAAATACCCCTGAGCCAGCAGTTCCCAGAGTAAAGCGTTATCAGGGTCTTTATCCAGAGCGGCCTTGAGGGTCAATACCGCGGGTTTGGTTTCATTATGACGCATGAGCCAGCGGCCGCTGAGATATTTTTTGCCCGCTTCAACATCACATTCGGTCCGGGGCAGGGGGTTCATTATCAGGTCGTTAGGCCCCTGAAGCCGAACATCGGTCAGGGGAAGGCACATGCGCTGAATCTGGTCTTCGGTAAGATTAGGGTCAAACTGGTGGGCCAGCCTAAATTGCCGGCGGGAGTCAGAAGGTCCACAACCGGAGGCGAGCATCATGACGGTTATCGGCAGCAGAACAAGACCACATTTTGATTTTAAAAGGTATCTGAGCAAAGCGGTATCCTCGTTAAGAAACCATGTAACTATCAACACGTGAGTATAAGCCGGAGAAGGCTGGGGGACCAGCAAATAATCATATATAGATATTTTTCAGGCGATTTGTCCCTAACTGGCTTTACTGTCAATTAGTTATCCATATTATCTCGCTCTTGAATCAGGGTCCGAAAACTCCTTTGCACGATAGGTGCGATAATCAGTAACAGCGGGATTATTAACACTATTAACATTGTTAAATAAGGGGTTTATCAAGTATTGATTAACCAAAGTGCCCTGAGGGTCGATAGATATTGAGAGTTATGGGATTTCCAGTTAATTGGATTTTAGACGCGGCTGAGACAAAATAATGGCAAAAAAAATCAGTATCAGCAATAGTTTGCTATTAAACATGATTGTCATGGGCCTGCTGGCGCTGGGGCTGGTGCAGTATTTCTGGATATCTTCTGAGTACGAGCGTTTCGACCGCGAGACTGAAAAGATGCGGTCAGAATATATCGATTCTCAAAAAGCCGTGGTTCAGGAACAGGTGAATAATGTAATCGATTATATGGACTATATGAAGTCTCTGACAGAAAGCCGTTTACGCGATAATATTCGTCAGCGGGTTTATGAGGCTTGTGCAATTGCGGAGAATATCTATAAGGAACATCATAGTCGTCACGACCGGGCGGAAATGGAAAAAATGGTCAAAGACGCCTTGCGCCCGATTCGTTTCAATAACGGAAGGGGATATTATTTCGCCGGGCGGAGTGACGGGGTAGAACAGTTGTTCGCTGACAAGCCGGAACTGGAAGGCAAGAACCTTATCAACATGAAGGACCCGGAAGGTAAACTTGTAATCCAGGACATGATAGAAATTGTAACAACGAAGGGTGAGGATTTTTATGAATATCGCTGGACCAAACCAAACTCTCACGGGGCGCATTTTCTGAAAATCGCGTTTGTGAAATACTTTGAACCATTCGACTGGTTTGTGGGCACAGGCGAATATGTTGACGATGTTCAGTCGGACATCCAGACAGAAATCTTGAATTGGGTATCCGAAATTAATTTTGGCGAAGAAGGTTATATATTTCTGGCAAATTATGAAGGCCTGCTTTTGGCACATGGCGCTCAGCCGGAACTAGTGGGCCAGAACTTATGGGCCCTTGAGGATGTCAACGGCGTAAAAATCACTCAGGAAATGCGGCGGGCAGTTAATAATCCGGCGGGGAGTTTTATCACGTATGCCTGGCAAAGACCACATTTGAGCTCGGTAAGTCAGAAGCTGTCATTTGTCCGCGGTTTTGAAGCGTGGGGCTGGATGGTTTGTGCGGGGGTTTATGTTGACGCTCTGGAGGCCGCGATTGCGGGTAAGCGGGTTGAGCTTGAAAAGCAAGTCAACGCGGGTATATTTCAGATTGTGCTGATATTTATCGGCATAACGCTCTTTGTATTATACGCCGCTCTCAGTATGAGCAATCGCATTTGTAAAGCTATTAATATGTTCAGCCATTTCTTCCATCGGGCGGCACGGGAGTCGGCCAAGATCGACCCGACTGAGCTGCCTTATACCGACTTCGATAACCTGGCTGAATCGGCGAATCTAATGGTTGACCAGCGTAACCATAACGAAGAACGTCTGCTTCAGGCTAATAAGCGTATTGAAGAAACGAATCGCAGTCTGGCAGCTTCAGTGGAAAAAGCTAATCTCCTGGCCCAGGAAGCGATGAATGCCAATCGTGCCAAGAGCGATTTTCTGGCGAATATGAGTCATGAAATCCGTACGCCCATGAACGCGATACTCGGTTTCAGCCATGTCCTGAGTCAGGAAAAACTGGATGAATCACAACTCAAATATGTCGAGATGATAAGCGAGGCAGGCCAGAATCTTTTGGCGATTATCAATGACATTCTGGATATTTCCAAGATCGAAGCGGGAAAAATGAAAATCGAGATGATAGAATTTTGCCCCGGAGAAATAATAAACAGTGTGGTCACGTTGATGCAGCCAATGGCAGAGGATAAGGGGTTGGAGTTTAAGGTGATTCATAAATCCGCCCTGCCCGGCACCATTCACAGCGACCCGATAAGGCTGCGCCAGTGTTTGCTTAATCTGCTTAATAACGCAATCAAATTCACCGAGCGTGGCTTTGTGAAGCTGAGCGTAAATTTCTATGAAGATGACGATGATACCTGGCTGGAGTTTGTAGTGGCAGATTCCGGGATAGGAATCGCGACCGACAAACAGGAAGAAATTTTCGCTCCGTTTTCTCAGGCCGACACCAGCACTACACGTCGCTTTGGCGGGACGGGTTTGGGGTTGGCGATTACGCGGCAGCTGGTAGATTTTCTGGGCGGTTCGATAAGGCTGAATAGTGTGCTGAACCAGGGTTCGGAATTCAATTTGAGTATCCCCTGCAGCGAGGGCAAGAACTCTGCCGGACTGCCGGGTTATGTCGAGCAGGATGTCAACTCAGACATTATGGTTGATGTCACCGATTAAAACTTGCCCGCCAGCGGCATTTGGCATCGGGGACATTTTCCATCTTCGAGATTGACCTGCCCTAACTGATATCCCGTTCGCTCAATGAGCAAATTCCCGCATTGATGACAGTAGGTGCTTTCGCATCCCGAACCAGGCAGATTGCCGACATAGATATGTCGCAGGCCGGCGTTTTTACCGATTTCGTAAGCAGCCTTTAGAGTGGCCTGGCTGGTCGCTGTTATTTCTTTCAAATTGTATTGCGGGTGAAACCTGCTTATATGCCAGGGTATATCAACGCCAAGCTCATCAGCGATAAATCGGGCCAACTGCTTAAGCTCATCAGCCGAATCGTTCTCGCCGGGAATTATCAACGTAGTAACCTCCAGCCAAATATCAGTTTCGTTCGCGATACGCCCCAAAGTATCCAGCACCGGATTAAGGGATGCCTTGCAATGTCGCCTGTAAAAATCATCATTAAAAGCCTTCAGGTCCACATTAATCCCGTCAAGCCAAACTTTGGCATAGTCCAGAGCTTCGGCGGTTAGATAACCGTTACTGACAAAAATATTCCTAATGCCTTCCCCGCGAGCGATCTCTCCACAAGCCCCCGCCAGCTCCATAAAAATCGTCGGCTCGGTATAAGTATAAGCTATACTGCCGCAATCACTGCGGCGGGCGGCATCAACGATAGCCTGGGGCTGAGACATTTCGCCAGGGACACCCTGACGCATGCGAGGCCATTGACTTATCTGCCAGTTCTGACAGAAATCACACTGAAAATTACATCCCACAGCAGCGATGGAAAATGCATGACTGCCGGGCAAAAAGTGAAACAAAGGTTTTTTCTCAATCGGGTCCACTGCGGCCGAGCAGACAGCACGGGCATTGAGCGAATAGAGCCTGCCCTCAAGATTCTGACGCACCTTGCAGATACCTCGGTGTCCCGGCTTGATTTCGCAGCGAAAATTACAGAGCTTGCAGCGAACATTATTATTCTCAGCCGATTCCCACAACACCGCTTCGACAATTTGTTCCGACACCTCAACTCTCCGATTAATTTAGATTATATACTGTCCCAGGCCATAAGCGTGGGCGAGAATTTTCGCCGGATGCAGCACCTTTTTATCGCCCGCCAGCTCCATCTGCATTTTACATGTCCCGCATTCGGTCAGCCCGTAATCAGCTTTGCTTTGGGAGTAAACCGCCAGCATCGGTTCGCCCGCCTTCATGGATAAATCGAAATTCTTTTTCTGAAACCCGAACGTCCCCGCTATCCCACAGCAGCTGTTAGGCAAGCGTTCAATTTCCAGACCAGGAATAAGCGACAGAAGCTCAAGCGTCCCGCCTTCAATATTCAGTGCTTTGTAATGACACGGCACATGATAAGCCAGCGTCATTTTCTGGGCCCGAAAATCAGTTTTGAGTTTGCCGTCTTTATGCAGCGAGCTGAGGAAGTCGGTCAGCTCAACGGTATTTTCGGCAACAAGTCTGGCTTGCTCGTCATCCACCAAATCAAGATATTCTTCCTGCAATGCCAAAGCCGCGGTCGGTTCGCTGCAAACAACAGTATAACCTTCCTTCACTGCCCGCGCGAGATAATCCACATTATAAGCAATGGCTTTTTTAGCAGTCTTGATCGCACCATAAGTTATCGCCGGCATAGAGACCCCCATCTGCGGCGGGACGGTTACTTCAATATTATTATGGTGAAGAATATCGACAACAGCACGACCGAGCTGATGGTCATTGAAGTTCGCGTAGAGGTCAACAAAATAAGCCACCTTCGCCTGCGGAGCGGCCAATTCAGGCAGCGACGCGATATGCTTGCGCAGCTTATGAAGGTTACTGCCCATCTCAAAAGGCGGCATGGGACGACGTTTATCAAGGCCAAGCACTGTCTGCATAATCGCCCGGAACCAGCCGGTCTGTAAAAAGAAGTTTGCCAACGGCCCAAAAGTCGAACTCAGTCGGCTCATCCATTCACTGTTGACCAGCGCGAACTGAGGACGGGTCAACCCGTGACGACGCACATATTCAACCCGGGCCTCCATCATTAGCTTCGGTGTATTAACCAGCGACGGGCATTCGCGGACGCACATCTTGCAATTTACGCAAAGATCCGCGACAGCCTTGAACTCATCGGTCCCTAGAATCTCCGGGTCCAGCTTGCCGATTAGCCAATTGCGCATGAGGTTAATCTTACCACGAGGACTTGATTCTTCATCACCTAACGCCCGAAAAATCGGGCACATACTCAGCAGCACATCCTTCGACCGGCAAAGACCGTCACCGCTGCACTTTTCCATCTCATTAACAAACTCGCCGGGCCGAAAAATAAGATTGGTCTTATAGTTCATCACCGGACGATTTTGCAAACGCAGATTACTGGTCATGGCTTCCGGGTCTTCATTGATTATCTTGCCGGGGTTCATCACATTATCCGGGTCGAAAACACCCTTGACCGACTTGAACAGATTATAAACTTCTTCGCCGTACTGCCTCTTGATAAACGAAGCCCGCACAATCCCCTCGCCATGCTCTCCGCTGATAGTCCCACCCAACTGCCAGACCATCTCAAAAACTTCCTCGGCCAGGTCTTTCATTTTCTGAACATCTTCTTTAAGTCGCAGGTTCAGATAAGGCCGCGTATGCAGCTCGCCGTGCCCCGCGTGAGCGTAATAAGCCATCGGCACACCCATACGCTTAGTAATTTCGTCGAGTTTGCAGAGATATTCATCAAGCCGCGCTGGCGGCACCGCGATATCTTCTATCACCGGGATCGGCTGAGTCTCCCCGTCGGTACGAAACAGCAAAGGAACCGCCGCCTTCCGAGCCGCCCATATCCGAGCCTGAACCGCCGGACTGGTTACTTCTTTGATGAACACTGGTTTCATGTTAGAAGCGAACTGTTCGACAAATTGGCGGGCCTTAGTGAGTTTTTGATTTACTTCGGATTCCGTAGCCCCATCAAATTCCACCAGCAGCGAAGCCGCGATCTTGTCCGGCAATACATCATGATAACGCGGATAGGCATCACGCGCCATCTTGAGCAGCTTCCCATCCATCAACTCACAGGCCGACGGGTCGAGCTTGAGTATTTCAGGGACAGCCTGACCCATTTTCGACAGAGAATCAAAATTAACCTGGAGCAGCATCTTAACCGGCGGCAAATCCACCAGCCCCAACGTCGCCTCGGTAACAACCGCCAGCGTACCCTCCGAGCCGGCCAGCAGCTCCACCAGCGGAAAATCATCATGGTCAATAAAAGGATACAGATTATACCCGCTGCCGTTCCGCTCCGGTTCCGGCCGCGCCTTGATAAGGGCATCCCGATGTTCTTTAATCAGTCCATCAATCTGCTCAGCCCACTTACCCACCCGACCGACCTGACCGGCGGCGTTAGCATAGCGTCCCACTTCCAGCAGTTCACCATCAGCAGCCACGATTTTCGCCGAGCGAATATGCGCACCGGTATAACCAAATTTCAAAGAATGGGCACCGGTAGCGTTATTACCCGTCATCCCGCCGATAGTCGCCCGATTCCCGCTGGCCGGGTCCGGCCCAAACTGCTTACCGACCGCCGCCAATTGTTGATTAAGTTCCGCCAATATCACCCCCGGACCAACCACAACTTCATTAGCTTCGGCATCGACCCGCCCAATGCGGTTCATAAACCGGCTCATATCGATGACAATCCCCGGCCCAACCGCTTCGCCCGCCAAACCACTGCCGCCCCCGCGCGGCACGATGCTGAGCTTGTTCCGAGCGGCATAAGCCACCGCCGCCGCCACATCATCGCTATCGACCGGCAGCACCACCGCCAGCGGCTCAATCTGATAGATACTCGCGTCAGTGCTATACAACGCCAAAGCCATAGCATCAATACGAACCTGCCCCCTGACCGCCCGGCCCAGCTCAGCCCCCAACGCCTCACGCTGCTGTTGTCTATCCATACATCTCACTCGAATAAATATTTACATTCATATCCGTACCTATTAGATTTTAGTCCAAAGCTCGCCTCAGCCAAACAAAAAACCAAAAACTCCCCCGCCTCAGCCAATAATACAACAACTCCCTGCCGCCCAGTTAGTTAAATCAGTTCATCCGCCCGGACACCCGGCGTTTTTGCCGCAATGCGACCGCTTGAGCGGAGGAGTTTTCCTTTAACCGGCTGACTGGCGACTAAAGCAGCGAAGCTGCGATTTTGGCGGCGGGCCGAGGATTAAATCGGGGAGATGGCGCTTTTGTCGGGGGAGCTGCGCTTAGATCGGCGGGATTATTCTTTTGTCGCAGCCTCTGCGCTTTAAGCGCAGCTCCCGCGACTTTGTCGCAGAGATAATTCCTTTAGTCGCAGCTTCTGCGCTTTTGTCGCAGCTCTGGCGACTTTAGCGCAGAGACGATGCAGTTCGTCGCAGCCCCTGCGACTTTAGCGCAGCTCTGATTCCTTTAGTCGTAGCTCCTGCGCTTTAAGCGCAGCTCTTACGACTTAGTCGCAGCCGCTGCGCTAAAAGCGCCGTTACGCCGCCGGGGTTTTTATGGGACGGTAAATCTGTGATAACCTGCCCCTTCGGTCGGCAAGGTTAAGTTTTCGGGATTATCAGCATTATTAAGCCGTTTTTCGGCTGACAACTGACATCTGATCTCTGATTTCTGATTTGTCACCACGAAGGACACGAAGTTCACGAAGAAAATATTAAGAATTCTTTTAACTTCGTGTCCTTCGTGCCTTCGTGGTCCAGATTTTTTCTGCTGAATACGGCATTGATAAGGTTTCAACTGGCCGGAGGCCAAACCTTCACTCTTGCCTCTTGCCTTCCTCTTAAGAACGATAAACCCGAGGTGGTGGGGTTCAGTCGGTTTTTATTATCCGGGGCCGGGAGGAATAAATGTACCGGACACCGTTCGTTTCCCGCGAAGGACACGAAGTTTTAAGATTTCAATAATATTTCTTCGTGAACTTCGTGGTTCATGTTTTTTCTGCTGATTTCTGACATCTGAATTACGGAAAAACAAATGTACCAGACAGCAATTCGTTTCCTAGAGGCTGCGCCCCTGGACCCCGCAAAGGGTAAAAGAACAAAGAGCAAAGGATAAATAAATCCAGGAGCAGGAGCACTCAACGACACACCCGGAAGCCGTAGCTGCGGTACAGGCCGTACGGGAAGCTGCCGTTGCGGTACGAGAACGAACAGCTGACGTCGCTGCTGCTCCAGCCGCCGCCGCGCAGAACGCGGTAGCTATCTGCGGGATCATATAAGCCGCTGGTCCACTCCCAAACATTGCCTGTCATATCCGTCATCCCGTAGCCAGATGTTCCGAAGGCACCAACTGCCGTGGTGCCGTATGGATGGATGGCGCCCAGATAGTTGGCAATGCTGGTATTGATGCTCGTCCCGCAGCCATAGGTATAGCTGCCGTCGTAATCTGCCACCGCCTGCCATTCCCACTCCGTCGGCAGACGCCAGCCGTAGTAGCTCGCAAAGGCCGTGGCACCATACCAGCTCACATAAGTTACCGGGTGATTCTCAAAACCGCTGTCAACCGTGAACGAACTGCCCGTCCAGTTGACTCGGGCCGCACCGCCGTTGGTGACCCCATCGGTAGTATAGCCGGAACCATCAAGTCGATAATAATTCTCACCGGAATAAGGACCGCTGTTGCCTACAACATAATTGCCGCTGACTGTAATATCACCGGAAACCCGGGCGGCATTGAGATACTGAGCATATTGGGCATTGGTCGTTTCGTATCGGCTCATCTGACCATTGAAGCCTTCGTGGCCGGAAACACCCGGATCGTTGATAGACACCCAGACCATGCCCGCCGGTCCTTCGGGAAATCCATACGTCAGCCATTCCGAGGCCAGAATAGCTAAATCTTCCAGATCAACCCGGCAGTCGCCGTTTATGTCAGCCGCCGGGCAATCAGCAAAAGCAAAAGTAAAAGTAAAAGTAAAAGAGGTCAAAAACACCAATGAAACCAGGATTGCCTTGAACATTATTTTCTCCTTGCCCAAAGAAACTGCCTTGAAATGCCTCCGCTCCCTCATCACGCACGGAACCAACTGTAAGGGGCTGAGCCTTTTAACAATTATAATAATAAGGGAATTGCTCGGCAAACACAAGTGTTTTTCCGGTATTTTTCACCCGGCGGCCCTTCTCAAGAAAAAGAAATTCCCCGGAACCAATTATTTCACAAGTCTTTACCGCAAAAGGAAAAATAAATGTACCGGACACCGTCACTTCCCCCGGACACCGTCACTTCCCTAGCTTCCATATTTTTTTACCAGATTCAAGTAAGACCGGTAGTCCCCTCCATTCCTCCGCGACCAAATCCGGGATATTTACTGGCATTGAGTCAAACTCCTTGAGTTTGGCCTCCAACGAATACAAAACTTGCCGAGAAGGTTTTACCCAATTATTAACGCTGCGCCTCTGGAACCATTTTACATATATGCTCCACGCAGCATTTCGGACACACTCTTCTTTGTCAGCTATCATTAGAAAAATATCTTCCAGAGAATCCCAATCCAAAGAATCACACAATACTCTCAAAGCAGTAATCTTGCTATTAGCTGCACCATCTTTGAAAATTTGTCTTACTAAGTTTCTGTCGTAATGGCGATATTTGCAGAGTATCTTACAACTTGCACGCCTAACTCTTGCCGCAGGATCTCTCAAAGCTTTAATTAGCAGAGGGATTGATAATTTCGGGTTAAGTCTATGCAAACCAGCCAGTGCGGCTGCTCTGGCTTTGGAACGTGAATAGTCTGTAAATCTTATGAGAACATCAAAATCTTCCTCACTGCCGGTTTCAGCCAAACCCGACAGCGTGCCTTGCGAAACAAGCCCAGCTTTAATACGCTTTCGATATTGGACAGCAAAGTCAAAATCTTCATGTTTTTGCAAAAGAAATCTTGCCGTATTTCTGATTGAGGCGGATTTATTGAAAATATTGTCGACAATTATATTGCGAAATTCTTGCCAGTAAGCCTCAGGAATTGACATCATTACTGCTGAACATATTTTCGGTGAAGGATCTCGCAGGAAAATGTAAAAATACTTTATCTTATGTTCAATTGGAGTATCCTGTAGCTTTTGTAATACTAATGAGCGAACTTTAGAATCTGTGTCTCTGGCCCCTTTCTCAATCAGACAGAGGTCACCTAAAGACTTGCGAAGCAATAATCTGTAACAAAATAAACGAACTCTTGTATCGGAGTGACCTAACGCCTTTTGCAAATGTTCGACTGAATCCTCAGATGTTAAAAACAAAGTTATTTGATCTTCAATTAAAGAAAGATCAAATCTTTCAACACGAGTCATACTATCTATGATGCAAACATAAGACAAGAATGCTTCGGCGTATTCCTTTTTCAAGCATTCGCTAAAAGCAAACTCGGCAACGTTTCGAACTTGAGATACCCAATCGCTGAGCCGCAGCATAATGTATGGAATCTTCTCGGGTGAAGTGAAACTCTGCAACGCTTGAACAGCTTCTTGCCGGATATACCCATTTCCGTTCAGGGATGCAATCCCCAAAAGATGAATTTGTAAAGAACTAGGAAATTGACGGAGTTTTCGTAATTGACTTTCGGAAATGTTAATATATTGGAATGAAGGATAAAGTTTTGTCCATTGAGAGAGTTTTGTTTTTGAAATCAGATCACGAACAGCAATAGCTGCCTCAAGAGAAATACTCTTATTGCCAGAAAAAACAAATTGGAATATTGACGATATCGTAAAAGGCGTACCGATTTCAGAGATTGACCTAAGTGTCTGAACTTTATTTGGCTGGCTCCGCCAGCTAGACCATGGCTTTGATGAGTGTAATGCCAGAATAAGTTTGTAGATATCAGACATTAAGTTTTCCTAAGAAGCTAATAGCTGACGTGCCCCGCGCAACATAAAGATATTTCAAGATCATCATCCACCAACAATCCGCAACCGGGCTTAAAACGACAGGCCCCTTCTACTAAATTAAACATCCGCCACGGCCCAAAAAGCACCGCGACAATGAAATCTACGGTGAATCTATTATAAAAACCCGGAAATTGCAAGAATAATCAAAAAAAACTCCCCCCGGCGGTGGACCTACGAAGTTTCGCCAAATCAGGGGCTTCAGAGAAATGCACCTTACACCTTTTTGCCCCCCCCCGTTATATACTGCCGGCAAATTCCGCGACCGCTTGCGGGGAACTCAGCTCGATGATTCTTTTGCCGGGCTTGATATTTTTTAATGCGGTGCGGATGGGAGCATTCAAATTTTTCTTGAACATCAAAACATACCACAGGAAGCCAAGGTCACTTCGGATGGCTTTAAAGCCGAATTTATGGCTGCCCTGAACCCTCCGGGGCAGATTTCGCTCCAGGCCGCAATAATTCTTTGCCTTGCGTTTGATCACCCGCCAAAAACACAGCCAAAGCGGTAAATCGAGGAAAATGATGGTGTCGGCGGCAGCGGTGCGAATATCCAATGTCGAAACGTAAGTACCGCTGATGATCCAGCTGTCTCGATCGACAAGTTCACGCTGAACCTGCTGCCAGCGGCCATCTGGAGTGCCAACCCAACCGGCGTGCCAGAAATAATCATCGAGATCATAAGCCGCGATCGACAGCTTTTGGGAAAGAGTATATGCCAGGGTAGTCTTGCCCCCTCCGCAGCAGCCGATTATCACGATCTTTTTCATCAGGCACTCCTCTGGAACGTATCCGGTACATTGATCATTTTTTATTCCCAACTCGACAAATCAACCCGAACACCAACTGCGCCATCCCGGTACGTATGCCAAAACCGCGTCCCCTGAATAATCTCAGCCAGTTTCGCCTGCCGCGCCTCCGAGAGCTTACCCGATGAACAAATCGAAGTATCGGCCTTCACCTTAGCCAGCAAGGCCCGCAAAGAATCCGGCGTCGCGCCGTGATGCGACAGGACCATAACTTCCGCCCGCAACTTCTCCGCCGCCGTCTCCCGCATCAACTCTACCTGCCAGGCAAGCTCCCAATAAAAAATGCACCGGACAGAATTTCAATCACCTCATAACTCCGCCATTATCCGAACCACATATACGGTTCGGATACTCTTTAGGTAAATTACGCAATAGTGCATCGCCCAGATTGGACTCCTTAAAACCATTAAAGGTAAACTCGCTAAAATAAATCTGCAATGTATCGGGAAGGACATCTATAATCTCACGCATGGCACATTGTAACCCTTCTTCACTCCAGCCGCCGGTTGCGCTTTCCCATATTCCGCGACGATGGCCGCTTTGAATCCGAATCCCGTCAAAGAGGCTCCAGTCAACTCCCCGGGTATCTGCGATAATCTGATTGTGATACCAAAAAGTCTGCCCCTGCTTTAGCAGCGGACGCACCCGGCGGGCTATCCGGTTAATCCGGTCCGAGTTCCATTCATCGTCCGCCTCCAACTTCAAAACCAGTTCATCGACCAGCAAATCTTTTTCTCCATCGGGCGATTTATAAGGCGTCTGTGAAAAATCTATCAGCTCCTTCATCTTGGCGACCACCCGGTCATCATCCCAGACCTTTTCATGGTTATAAGTCTGGCGAGCATCGTTGGGCCACAGCCATAAAGTAATATTCATGCCTGCCCGACGGCACATTACAAACCAGTGAAACCAATGGTCAAACTTTTCCGGAGCATATTCCAGGGCCCGATTGGCTACACCTTTCCAGACATCACCGCCGCGCCTTTCGGAATAGTTGTCGTCATTAACACCATAAATATGAATTCGATTGAGACCGTGATCTTTACATCGCTGAATTATCGACTCTCTATCTTCATCCGAAATATAATCAGACATCAAGACATGCGTATTCCAGTATCCTTCATCAGCCAGAAAATTCCCTACCCAGTATACCCGCTCACCCGTTGCGGCTTTACCGTCGGATTCCTGACCAGTCCATAAATCCCCGCAAAAAATCAATGTCAACAGCAGGCTGAGTGTCGTATAATTATTTCGCATAACATTTACTCCCTTGTGTATTTATTTTTGCATTTGCACTTTACAACTAACCGCACCATCCCGGTACGTATGCCAAAACCGCGTCCCCTGAATAATCTCAGCCAGTTTCGCCTGCCGCGACTCCGAGAGCTTACCAGACGAACAAATCATAATATCAGCATTCACCTTAGCCAGCAAGGCCCGCAGAGAATCCGGCGTCGCGCCGTGATGCGGCAGGACCATAACTTCCGCCCGTAATTTATCCGCTGCCGTCTCCCGCATCAACTCTACCTGCCCGGCAAGTTCAACATCACCGGTCAACAGCACCTTCTCCGCCACCCGCAGCACCAGCGAAGTATCATTATCGTCACATCCATATTCCAACCCCGCCCGCGGCCAAAGCACCTCCACGTCTCCCATAACCTCCGCACCGCGACCAATGGCCTCAACCGCAATCCCTCGTATCGCTAAACCTTCCAGCAGAAATCTAACCGCCGATGACGATTCCCCGGCCCTTATGAAATATTCCGTCACATAAACCTTATCAACCGGAATTAAATCCGCTAAATCTAACACTCCGTTATAGTGATCGATATTAGCGTGCGAAATAAACAGCCCGTCAATACGGTTAATCCCCCGCTGTCGGATAAACGGTGCTATGATTTTATTGCCCACATCGAAATTCATCAAACTGCCCGCATCATATACCAGCGTCTTCCCATCCGGCATCTCGACAACCGTCGCCAATCCCGGCCCCACCGCCAGACAATGAACCTCCAGCGTACCTTTCTCGTGCCCGCGTATCGGCAGCAGCACCGCGAAAAGTATCAGCCCCAGAACCGCCGCCCGAACCTGCAAAACATAAACCCGGCCCCACCGCATAATGGTATAAGCCATACTCGCCAGAATCGCGTAATAAACCCAAATGAAATATATCGACGGTGCCGCCGTATTAATCGAAGCAAACGGAACCCCCGCCAGCTTATCAATAACAAAAATATTGGCCCCTGCCAAACCATCCACCGCCCCGGTCAGAATACCAATCCCGCTGCCCAGCACCACGCCCACGATGATTTTAATAAACGCCATTATCAAAGTAACGAAAATCAACGGGGCCAGAAGAATCGAACCCAATCCCGCCACCAGCGAAACCCGATGAAAATGATAAGCCGTCAGCGGCATACTCACCAGCCACGCTACCAGAGCCACCACGACAATCCCCTTAACCCACACAAATAAAACTTTCCCGGCATAGCGATACCAGGGCAAATCAGAGTCGTAATATTCCCGCGCCGCCTGGGCGAGTTTATCCGCCAGCGGGTCCGTTGTGGACCAGTGAATCCGCCCCCGCAGGAACGGCCCCACAAAAACCAGCAAAGCCAGCACCACCACAAACGAAAGCTGAAACCCCGCGTTAAACAAATCGAGCGGCCGCCCTAAAAGCAGAACCACCGCCGCCACCGCCAGCTGCGTCACCCCGCCCGGACCGGACCACGGATACCGACTCAAAAGAAACAAACAGAACACCACCGCCATTATACTCGCCCGCAATACCGGAGCCCGCGGCGGAACTATTAGCAGATAAACCGCCAGCGTCGCCAGCACCAGCAACGCTTCGTTTCGGTGCTGCACCCGCCCCAGCCGACACAAAGCCAAAACAAACCACACCAGAATCCCCACGTGCAAACCCGATACACTCAAAAAATGTATCGTGCCGGTCTTGACAAATTTCTCGTTTAGTTCTTCCGGCAAACCATAACGCTGCCCCAGCACCAAAGCCCCCAGAAACGCTTCGGTGTCGCTCATTTCCCGTTGCGAACCATACTCATCCCGTAAAGCTTCACCGGCATAATACCGCAGCGAATTACGCACCCGCTCAAACAGAGACAAACCCGCCCCCGAAAGTATCTCAATCGCCTCGGAATTTTCTACCCGACAGGTTGTCAGATTCTTCTGGGCCCGGCGGGTATCCTCATAATCAAACTGCCCCGGATTTTTTACCCCGCCGTACCGCACCAGCCAGCAATCCAGCCGCACCCGCTGACCCTGCCCCAAATTCAAGGCCGGCTCAGCTATCACCACCTGAGTAACCCCGCAAATCTCCGCGAACCCATCACACGTCAGGGCCCGCCTTGCTTCCAACGTAAAAATCGTCAGCGGCTGATGCATCCGGTCAAATGCTGCCAGCGCACCTCGTGACTGCGAAATATAAGGCTCACTTATAATCACCCCTTCGATAGTCGCCAGACGCGGCTCGGCACCAGCCAGTCGGGCAATATGATTTACCGGATAATTATTATAGACCTGCTGATACCGCAACGCCCCCAGCGCCGCCCAGGCCGTCAGCAGAAAAAACCAGAACCAGATTTCCTTAACGCCCCGCCCACGAAATAACAATGCCGTCGCCAAAGCACCCAAACAAATCAGACCAAAACCCCACGCCCCCATCACTTCATATCGACTGATTATTATCCCCGCTGCCACTGCCCCCGCCAGCGCCGGGACCGGCCCGGCACGAATCAGCCAGTCTGCTGCCAGTGAATCGGAGTCAAACTGTTGATAGTAAGACGCCGACCGAGCCAAAACCTTATAATTCCCTGTCAACCGCTGTCGCGACTCGACGGCATTTGTGCATTAGTTCGGCGAACTGCTCCGGCCTTATCTGCTGGGCCGCGTCGGTAAAGGCATGTTCCGGGTCGGCATGGACTTCTATTAAAAGACCATCAGCACCCGCCGCGATCGCCGCCTTGCTCATCGGCTCGACCATATAAGCATGACCGGTGGCATGGGTCGGGTCCGCCATAATCGGCAGATGACTGACCCGCTGAATCGCCGGTATCAAATTCAATGAGAATGTGTTCCGGCAATATTCCTCGAAGGTACGAATCCCGCGTTCACACAAAATCACGTTCTTATTACCCGCGGCGATAATATATTCCGCCGCCAACAAAAATTCTTCCATCGTCGCGCTCATTCCGCGTTTCAGCAGCACGGGCTTGGGCTGTTCGCCTACGGCCTTGAGCAGCATGAAGTTCTGCATATTCCGCGCCCCCACCTGCAAAACATCAGCATACTTAGCCACCAAATCAACATGCGTAACCGTCAAAACTTCCGTCACCACCGCCAGACCCGTACGCTCCCGCGCTTCGGACAGATATTCCAGACCCTTCTCCGCCAGACCCTGAAAACTATACGGGCTGGTCCGAGGCTTGAACGCCCCACCCCGCAAACCAATCGCACCAGCCTCTTTAATCGCAGCCGCCACATCCAATAACTGCGCCCGGTCCTCCACCGAACAAGGCCCCGCGATAACCCCCAAACGCTTACCGCCCACCGCCGGGCCGTTGGGCTGCAAATGAATGACAGTCTTTTCCTGTTTGACTTCCTTACTGGCAACCTTAAAAGGCGAAAGAATCGGTACGATCTTTTCCACCCCCTCGGCATTCTCCAACGCACCCTTGTCAACCATCCGTTTATCACCAACCGCCGCCACAACCGTGCGGTCGGTACCACGAATTATATGACTCGTCAGCCCCATCTCCTCAACCAGTTGCACCACATGTTCCAGCTGACTCTCCGTAAAGCTCGGCGTCATTACAACTATCATCTCAAAACCTCACAATTCTATCATCGGAGCCACGCACGTAAGTAAGTGGTGCCGTTCCACTTATGCCTTCTTAATAATCTGTTCCATTCCCATCATATAGGGGCGAAGAGCTTCCGGTACATTGATACTGCCGTCGGCGTTCTGGTTCAGCTCCATCAGAGCAATCAGAATCCGCGGCGAAGCGACCACTGTATTGTTCATCGTATAGCAGTACCGCACCTTGCCCTGAGCATCCCGATAACGCAGATTAAGCCGCCGGGACTGGAAATCCAGCAGATTACTCGATGAATGCGTCTCGCAATACCCGCCCCGTGAAGGCATCCACGTCTCAATATCATACATCCGATACTTACCAGTCCCCATATCGCCCGTACAAATTTCAATGACCCGATGCGGCAGATTCAGCTGCTGCAAGACTTCCTCAGCGTTATTGGTAATCTCCTGATGAAACTTTTCCGACAGTGCCTTATCCGCCGGCAATACAATCACCTGCTCCACCTTCTCAAACTGATGAATCCGGTAAAGACCGTGCGTATCCTTACCCGCCGCCCCAGCTTCCCGCCGGAAACACAGCGACTGAGCCACAAACTTCTGCGGCAGCATCGCTTCATCCAGAATCTCATCCATATAAAACGAAGTCGCCGGAACTTCCGCCGTCCCTACCAGAAACAGCTCGTCTTCCGGCACCTGATAAACCTGCGGCTTGCCTTCCGGGAACCAGCCCGTCCCCATAAAAGTAGCTTCCCGCGTCAAAACCGGCACCGTCAAAGGTTCATAACCCTTAGCCACCAGCGTATCATGCGCCAGCCGCAAAACCGCCTGATGCAAAAGACACCCCGCCCCACGCAGGACATAATTCCGCGCCCCGCTCAGCTTTACCCCCCGCTCCAGGTCAACAATACCCAGATCAAGCCCCAGCGACACATGGTCCTTAACCTCAAAATCAAACTCACGCACCTGCCCCCACCTCCGAACCTCAACATTACCCGACTCGTCAGGGGCAACAGGGCTGTCAGGGTGCGCCGGTTGAGGCATCAGCAGCATAAGCTCTTCAACCGCCGGCTCCAGCTCAGCGACTTCTCCACTGAGCTCCTTTTCCTTTTCCTTCAGTTCGCCCACCCGACCTATCGCCTGCTGACGCTCAGCAGCGTCTTTTAGCTGGGCAATGGCTTTACTGGCCTGATTCTTCTCAGTTACCAGCTCCTGAAGCTCGGTTTTCGCCTGCCGAAGCTGGGCCTCCAGACGTATCAGCTTCTCAACGTCAACTCTGGAACCCTTTGCCTGGACAGCAGTTCTGTAAATATCCGGATTTTCGCGTAAGTCTTTTATATCTATCATAGCCTCGAAGAATAGACAATTCCCACTCAAAAATCCAGCAAAAAATCCACCCTGTCCATCAAGCCCAAAATGTCTATTCTGCCTTTCAAACCTTTAGCACCCTAAGAACAATCCCGCCCAAGACGGCACCACGCCGTTGAAGTTATTGGAAGCCCACCACCTCCAAAAAAACCTTGCCACCCGCCCCAAATACACTAATATACACCCATGGAAAAAATATCAATCATCATTCCCGTCTACAATGAACAAAACACCCTCGCCGAAATCGTCAAACGCGTCCTCGCCGTCGAACTGCCCCTCGCCAAGGAAATCATCATCGTAAACGACGCCAGCACCGACGGTTCCGAAAAGGTCATCGACCAAATCGTCGCCGACCATCCCGATGCCTCCTTCCAGGCCATCCACCACCTGAACAATCAGGGAAAAGGGGCCGCCCTTCGCAGCGGCTTCGCAGCCGTCACTGGCGACATCGCCCTGGTCCAGGACGCCGACCTCGAATACGACCCCAACGACTACCACCGACTGCTAAAACCAATACTCGACGGACGAGCCGACGTCGTCTACGGTTCCAGATTCATCGGCTCAGCCGAAAAACGCGTGCTGTTCTTCTGGCACATGATCGGCAACAAATTCCTTACTCTCCTCAGTAATATGTGTACCAACCTTAACCTCACCGACATGGAAACCTGCTACAAAGTCTTCCGCCGACCCGTCATCGAAAGAATTAACATCAAGAGCGACCGGTTCGGAGTCGAACCCGAAATCACCGCCAAAGTCGCCAAAGCCGGCTGGAGAATCTACGAAGTCGGTATCTCCTACAATGGCCGTACCTACGCCGAAGGCAAAAAAATCGGCTGGAAAGACGGCCTACAGGCACTCTTCACCATCATCCGATTCCGATTCACAAACTAAACCTTACCCCAATCCCCAAACCAAAGCTCTCGCAAAAACGCAAAAGGTAATTGCCAACCAAGTAAGCGACCAACGGAAACGCCAAATACGCCAAACGACCGCGGCGATCTATCGGTGCGATACGCACCTAATCCCCTTCAACCATCAACCGCCCCACCACCTTCGGAATCACAACCTTAGCCTCCGCCCTAATCCCCAACTTCTTCGCCGTACCCGCCCGCACCTCCAGTACATACTTCACCGGCCCGTCACTGTCATAATACCCCGTCTCCTGTCCCTCTTTCGGCACCCGCATCGTATGAATATTAGCAATCGTACCATCCGCCCGAATAAACAGAGCGTCTAAATCAATCCAGCAGTTCTTCATATAAAAACTACGCTGCCCCTCATCCGCAAACAAAAAAAGCATCCCCTCATCCGCTCCCAGCTTCCCCCGATACATCAAACCCTGCCCTCGCTTCGCCCGCGTATACGCCAACTCCACCTGAAAATCCTGACCATCCACCGAAACCACCACCCGCTCCGGCACTTCGCTTTCACCGCACGAGCCCAGCCCCATCAGCATCACCCCGCAAGCAAAGCAAAAAAATAAACGTTGAACCATCAGTATCCCAAACCTCCCAGAATCTCCCCCAGCCTCTCCATCGGCAAACCCACCACATTGCTTTCACTGCCTTCCATCAGCGCCACAAACTTATCGCCCCCCTCCTGCAAAGCATAAGCACCCGCCTTATCACGCCACGCCCCGCTCGCTAGATAATCGTCCAGTTCACGCCCGCTCATCGCCCGCATCACCAGCCGAGTCACCACATGCTCAACCACCCGCACTTCAGCCGCTTCACCCAAAACCGCCACCCCCGTGATTGCCAGATTCTCACCCGCGAACATGTTACTAAGTATCCGCCGCGCCTCAGCCTCAGCCGCCGCCTTACCCAAAACCGTCTCGCCGTGCACCACAATAGTATCAGCTCCCACAACCAGTGCGTCAGGATAATCCTGCGCCACCGCCGCCGCCTTGAACAACGCCAAAGACTCCGCCCACTCACCAGCCGTCAAACCCTGCTCAGCCAGACCGCCATCCAGCGAAGGCTCTGCCAGCGGACAACGCACTATCTCAAAATCATAGCCCGCCGCCCGCATCAAATCCGCCCGACGCGGCGAACCCGAAGCAAGTATCAGCTTCCGAACCATCGCCGACCTCAATGAACCGCCGCCGGAGCGCTCGACTGCTGCTGAGCAAATCCCTGAACCTGATGTATAAACGCTTCCAACCGAGTCTGCAAAGTCGGATCCTGCTGGCCGTCATAATTAATACTGATTATCGGCAACCCGCCCGCATCCTCAGACATCTGCCGCGTAATCGAACTGACCACCGTCGAAGGCATACAACTAAACGGCATAACATTAACACCGCCCGCCGCCCCGTGACAACGCCACATCTCCATAATCTTGCCAATACTCAAAATCGCCTCACCCTCAAAAGAAACGTGCATATAAGGCTCAGCCTCGGCAATCACTTCCTTAACAGGCCGCTCCTGCAAACCCGGATAATATTTCTCCACAACCGCCGACAACCGCCGCTCAATCTGACGCTGCACCGAATTCTTCAGATAATTCTGACCAAACAACCCCAGACTCCGCCAACGCTTAGCCATCTCCATCCGCGTAAAGTTCGTGTAATACAACCACTCACTCAAAGACGCCAGATTAACTTCAGCACCCAAAGCCTCCAGCTTACGCACGATATTATCATTGGCCATCCGGTGACTACGAACATAAATTTCACCCACCACACTCACCAGAGGCCGCCTGGTCCCCACCTCAACTTCTATCGCCTTAAACCGACGCGCACATTCCCCCAATACACCCGCCAGCTCCCGTTCACTTATCCCCCGCTCAATCTCCTGCTCCACCCGCCGCAGCGATTCTTCATAAACCTTATCTGCCTGTCCCTTACTTATTTCGTAAGGCCGAACTTTCAGCAGAATCTTATAAAGCAAATCTATCGCCGCGATACCATCAAACGCCAGTCGAGTCGGATCCTTCCCGAACCGCTTGAAGGTTTGATAGAAATTACTGTCCTGGTTGGGCGAAATCACCGGTAGCGACTGCGGCATCCCCACCTGCTTCAATACCAGCCTCTGCAAACAACTATATTGACCAAACCGGCAAGGACCACTGCTGCCCGGCATGAAAAACGCCGCCTTGTCAGCATCAAAACCTTCCGCCTTAACGACCTTCAGCATATCACCCGTCGTAATAATACAAGGCAGACATTCCTTACCCGTCGTGTACTGACGACCCCAACGCAATGACTCCTCGTCGCCCACCGGCAGTACCTGGGCCTTCTGACCGCAATGACGAAATGCCGCCGCCACCCCATAAGCCTGGTCACCCATCCACGGCACATAAAGAGTACGATTACTGCAATCAGTCCAGTCACACTTCCACGGACTGCCCTCATCCTGAACTGCCCGCTTACCACTGTCAGCTTTTTTCAGACGACCTTCAACCGACTTCAAACTTTCATGGAACGCTTCCAGCCGAGTCACCACGCCCGCGTCCGCACTATGCTCATCAATCTCCAATACCAACGCCGGCTTGCGAATCTCATCACCCGCCCCGTCAGTTCGCACCATCAGTTCCTTAAACAGCGTAATAATAAAGCTGTCCGGCCCACAACTGAAATTGCTCACATAAATCGCGTACAACCGCGCATCGTCCCGAATAATATGGGCCGCCCGCATTATCCGCTGACCATACTTCCAGTACATTAACTCCTGCAACTCCGGCTCCGTAATATTAGCCTCACGAAAATCCAGAAAATCCATCGGCAACGCCAAAACATCCATCTTCCGCAGCTTGCGCGGCAAATCCAGACTGATTCCCGGATCACAACCGTTGTAAGGCCGGGACACCAGTACGCATGCCTTCTTACCCGTACCCAGATTATCCAGCACTTCACGCCCCCGCGCCCGACAAGCATCCTCAAAACCCTTCTGGGCCGCCAGACCACTTGCCAACGCCGACTTGATCTCGGCTTTGCTAACCCCCAGCTTGTCAACCAGAGCGCACAGCGTCCGCAATAAAACCTTCTCCCCTTCCTGGAACCGCACATGAATATCCAGCAAATGATTGCGTTCACCCTTCAACTCAATTCCCTTGGCCGCCAAAGCCACCCGAATCTGATAAGGTATCGTCTGCACATAAGGACAAAGCTGATTATGCTTGTTCTCCTTGAAATCCGCCGCCATCGAAACAATGCTCGGCAGCCAGATAAAATCAACCTCCTTATGAACCAGCTCCAGAACATGACCATGAGCCACCTTAATCGGGAAACACATCTGCGACAAAACCGCTTCCACCCCCTCCCGAATAACCTTCTTGCTCGACCGACCCGAAGACACAACCTCATAACCCAGCTTCTGAAAAAACGTGCTCCACAAAGGCAAAAACTGATAGTTACTCAAACACATCGGTATCCCTACCGTCTTGCCTTTTTTAAATGACCCTTGTTTTTCCCCGCCCCGCAAACCGCCAAAACTCTCCAGCAGCTCCTGACGCTCCCGGAACAGGTCCGGTAAATCCGCTCCCTTCTTATCGTCCTTCTTCACATTATAAATATCACAACGCGAACCATAAAACAGCGGATCGCTGCCCGGCATCTTAACTTCTTTTATCTCGCAGTTGTTCGAACACTTCTCACATTCAAACGAGCGAATCTCATATTCAAGCTGCGATAAATCAAAACCTCTGAATTTGCTTTCCAGCCCGTGACCATTCCCCTCCCGCAAAGCCACCATGTGCCGACGCGCCAGCTCCGCCGCACCCAAAGCACCCGTAACCTCATGATGGTCCGGCACCACAATCGGCTTGCCCGTCACCGTCTCAAATGCCGCCACCACCGCCCGGTTAAACGCCGTACCACCCTGGAAGAAAATCTTCCGACCTATCTTGCGATGAGCCACCACCCGGTTCAGATAATTAGTCACAATCGAATACGAAAGACCCGCCACCAAATCAGGCCGCTCCGCACCCTGCTGCTGATAACTCAGCAAATCAGATTCCATAAACACCGTGCAACGCTCGCCCAGCCGAATCGGAGCATCAGACTTGAACGCCTCCGCCGCAAACTCACCTTTGATACTAATATCAAGCCGCTCCGCCTGCTCCTCAATAAAACTGCCCGTCCCCGCCGCACAAGCATGATTCATCTCAAAATCAACTACCACCCCATGGTCCAGCGAAATATATTTGCTGTCCTGCCCCCCAATTTCAAATATCGTATCAACTTCCGAATCAACAATCGCCGCCCCGTTCGCCTGCGCCGTAATCTCATTGATTACCAAATCAGCACCCACAAAATCACCCGTCAGATACCGACCCGAACCCGTCGTCGCCGCACCCACAATCTCCACCACGTCCGCAACTTCCTTACCCACCATATCCAACCCCTGACGCACCGCTTCCAAAGGACGACTCGCCGTCATCAGATACGCCTTGCTCAAAACCTGCTGCTCAGCGTCCATAACCACCACGTTCGTACTTATCGAACCTACATCAATACCCAAATACGCCGGAATCTTTACCCCCCTCGCACGGGCCTTCGCAACTACATCGTCATGCACCTTACTCGCCGGTGCATCAATAGAGGGACGCCCCAGAGGTTTCAAACGATAGCCAACCGCGTGGTCCTCACCCAGAAAATCGTCCAGCCGCGACATCAGCACCCGTGGCTCCTGCATACTGCCCTGACCCGCACCCTGCTTCAATTGTATCAATACCGCACCGATAGCACCCGTCACCGCGTGCTGCCGAGGAACAATCAAACCGCCCTGACCCAACTCAAACACTTCTTCCAACGCCCGGATAACCCCCGCGTTACTTGCCACCCCGCCGCAAAAACCTATGGGCCGAATAACTTCCTTGCCCTGACACAGACTGCTCTTCAAATTCCGGGCCAGCCCCAGACACAAACCCGCCACAATATCATGCACCGGCGTAGCAACCTGCTGCAAATGTATCATATCACTTTTAGCGAACACACTGCAACGACCCGCCACCCGCGGCGGAACCTCACTCTGCAAAGCCAAATCGCCAAACTCACCTTCGATACTAACACCCAGCCGAGATGCCTGCTGGTCCAGAAAACTACCCGTCCCCGCCGCGCAGTTCGTATTGACACTGAAGTCAACCATATCACGCGTATCGTCACCCGGCTCCGATGGGTCACTCAGAAAAACAACCTTGCTGTCCTGACCGCCCATCTCAATCAAAGTCCGCACCTCTGGATGCAAATGACGTATCGCCGCCGCCTGACATATCAGCTCATTGACAAAATCAATGCCCAGCAGCTCACACAGCGAACGACCCGCGCTGCCCGTCCCTACTATCGTACCTATCCGGTCCGCCGGTATTTCATTAAACAAAGCACCCAAAAGTTTCTGGGCCGTAACCAAAGGCCGACCCTGGGTGCGCTGATAACAAGCGTAATGAACCCGAAAATTATCGTCCAGCAAAGCCAGCTTGCAGCTAACCGAACCAATATCAATACCCAAATGAAGTACGCCTTCACCCGGCAGCTCCAGCCCCAAACCCTCAAACCCTGCCGAACGCAATAACTCGCTACCATCTATTCTGGTCATAGCTGAACATTTCCTTTCGCGACAATATCCAGAAAATAGCTGAACCTCCACGGGCCAAATGCCCTGAAACAGCAATCCCGATATTATATCCTCAATATCATTTTATTCAACATCAACAAACTAAATAAAACAAAAACCTATTTATAGCAATAACTTACACACCTGTAAATACGACGACTCCTGCCGCCAAAAGGCCGCCCCTCGCCGTTCACTACTGCCTCTTGCTTCATCCCTCTTGCCTTCTTAAAACAAAAAAAAGGACAAAAAAGGGGGCAAATCTCTTCTTTTCTTGTTTGAAAATAAAAACAACCCCTGCCGAAGGCAGGCACCTTGCCGTTGACGTTAAAATAAAAACCCTCGGCCAAAGGCCGAAACCACGCCGTTCACTACTGCCTCTTGCCTCATGCCTTCTTCCTAATGTCTGATTCCCGCCCGAACCTTCTCCAACAACCGTATCAACTCCCGCTGTTCATCCTCATCCAGCGTCGCCGATTCGCTGATTTCACGCATATAAACAGGCCGAACCCGCTCCAGAACCCCCCTGCCCAGCTCCGTCAGACAAACCATCTTAACCCGACGGTCAGACGCCTTTCGCCGCTCAACCAGCCCATCCCGCTCCATTCTATCAACCAGACTAGTAACATTCGCCCGGTTCACCAGCAGCATCTCACTTATCCGCGACTGACTCAAACCATCCTCACCACCCTGCTCCGCCAGCATCAAAAGCACATTCAACTGAACATCACTAAGACCCATAGGCCGAAGTAAATCCTCCGCCCGCTTCCGAATACACAAGGCAGTATAATAAACATTCATCAAAGCCTCCCGCCCCAAAGGACGTATCTCGCCCCGCAATCCCAACTCAACATCCAGCGACATAAAAAACCACCTTGTTAATATCCATATTGTTTATATATATACAATATACCACCAAACAACCACCCCGTCAAATTTTTTTTCCAAAAAAACATTTTGCGAAAATCCCGCCCATCTCGGCCAACAAAAATACCGTTGCAGTTGCCTTCAAGGTATCTTCACAAAAACTGTACTATATGGCACTTTTTCGCCAGAAATCACCAAAAAAAGGTAATATAGTATAGTTCCCTTTCGCCAAAAACGTAAAAAACAAGAAAAAATCTAAAAAAAACGCTCCGAAAATCCCAAAAAACCTAAAAAAACGGTCCAAAAACCCTCTTGAAAATGCCCCTCAATTCCATCATCATTACGAATTGCAAATTAGTTAATCATTGAAGTAGGAGTACAAAAATGACTAATTCCATTGAAAAGGCCTATCAGGCCGCGCAGGACGTTTACGCCCAATATGGCATCGACCCTGCCGCCGCTCTGGAACAGCTCGAAAAAATCGCCATTTCCATCCACTGCTGGCAGGGCGACGACGTCGGCGGTTTTGAAACGCCCGATTCCGAACTCGCCGGCGGCGGCATTCAGGTCACTGGCAACTATCCCGGTAAAGCCACATCCCATCAACAGTTACGCACCGACCTGGAAAAGGCCGCATCCTTAATCCCCGGCCATCATCGCCTCAACCTCCATGCGATTTACGGTGAATTTCAGGGCAAAAAAATCGACCGCGACCAGATCGAACCCGCCCACTATCAAGGCTGGATCGACTGGGCAAAGGCTCAGAATTTCAAACTCGATTTCAACGCCACCTGTTTTTCCCACCCCAAAGCCGACGACGGCCTGACACTCAGCAGCCCCAACGCCGCCATCCGCGATTTCTGGATCGAGCACGTCAGCCGAGCCCGAAAAATCGCCGCCGAAATGGGCAAACAACTCTACAGCCCCGCCGTCCATAATCTCTGGATTCCCGACGGCACTAAAGATGTGCCCGTGGACCGCATGGGCCTGCGGCAGTTCCTCAAACAATCACTCGACACCATCTATCAAACCCGTCACGATAAAGGCCATATGAAAGATGCCGTCGAATCAAAACTTTTCGGTATCGGCTCGGAGTCTTTTGTCGTCGGCAGCCACGAATTTTATATGGGCTATGCCCTCAAAAATGACCTTATGGTCTGTCTCGACACCGGCCATTTCCATCCTACCGAACTTGTCGCGGATAAACTTTCCAGCACCCTGCTTTTCTGTGATGAAGTTTTGCTGCACGTCAGCCGCCCCGTCCGCTGGGACAGCGACCACGTGGTTATTATGAGCGACGAAATAAAAATTCTCGCCGAAGAAATCATCCGCTCGAATCGTCTCGACAATATTCATATCGGCCTGGACTTCTTTGACGCCAGTATCAACCGTATCGGCGCGTGGGTGGTCGGCACTCAAGCCATGCTCAAATGCCTGCTCTTGGCCTTCTTGCAGCCTTACAAACAATTGCTCGAAGCCGAAAGAAACAATGACGGCTTCACCCGGCTGGCCCTTCAGGAGCAAGGTCGCACCTTACCATTCGGCAGTGTCTGGGATTATTACTGTCACAAGAATAATATCCCCACCGGGCCTGAACTTATTACCGAAATCAAAAACTATGAAAGTCAGGTACTCAGTAAACGCTGAGAAAACTGAACTTTTTCTATCAACACTATCGACCCCGCGCTTGCCGTGGGGTTTTTTATGGGCGTTAGCGAGAAATTAACTTGCCAAAACCTCCTCTGAGAGTTAGTCTGCGCCCGGTTTATTACTCTGTGCATCACGTCAGGAGTATATACAGGTTCCTAACAACTCTCATGTGAAAGGAAAATATATTATGACTAAACCATCATCTCTCAAACTTGCTTTAATCCTTTTTCTCTCTTTCACCGCTAGCTTATCAGCCCAACTGCCCGACTCATATTATATCGAAGGTGTGCATAATATCGGTTGGGAACAGGGGATGTGTCACGTCGCCAGTTTTGGCAACCTGCTGGCCTATTTCATTGACGAGCCTAACCTGCCCTCATATCAGTTAGCGGTTCGCTCCAGCGACATGACCCAGGCCGCCTGGATGTCCGGCATCAGCGGCGACCGCATTTACAGTCACCCCCGCTGGCTTCAGGCCGGACCTTTAGTTGATATGTCGCGACTTTGCGGAGTAGGTCTTCACGTCGGATATGGCGACAGTGACTGCGACCCTCTCGCGGAATCCGAAGTTGCCGAAACATTGACCATTTTCCAATCCGAACAGGAAGCGATTACCGAACTCAAAACCCTCATCGCTTCGGGCCTGCCGGTTCAGGTTCACGTTGACATGTACTATCTGGATAACATTTACCCCCACGCTGACCACCGTGTCGTTGTTCACGGTTACGACACCGATTACATTTACTACACCGACAACGGCGAGGCCGGCACCAAAGAAAACATCGCACTGGCTTGGCAGGATTTTCTCACTGGCTGGAGATTGACCCCCAATCTGAACCCCCAAAATCCCGCTCCGCCATATATAATGATACACATTACCGACACCCCCTCACTGGCCGATGACTCCTGGACGCTGGCGTGGCTAGCTTTGGATGCCCTGGTCGGCACCCCCAAAGAAACCATCGGTCCTGACGCTATTCGCGCCCTGGCCGCCGCTCTCCGTGACGGCGAAAATCCCGAATACGCACTCGACAGCACCATGCGACCCGTCTTCGACAATCAGCGACCCTATTTCGCCGACTATCTCGAAAATCTCGAACTCGACGAACTGGCTGTCCTCTGGCGTCAGTCATGCACCAACTGGGCCGACATCTTGCAATACTCCCAGACCGACTGGTCGCAAATCCCGGCCCTGCTGGACGACATCGCCGACAAAGAAGAAAGCGTCCTGACAACTCTCGCGGCTTTAGCCGACCAAGTGGATCAGGTTGCCCTTTTTGCTCCGGCAGATTCGGCTGTCACGGACGACCTTACCGAGCTTACTTTCCGCTGGCTGCCCCTGCCTGACATCACCGAAAAACTCCAGCTGGAGTTTGCCCTCACCGGCGACTTCAATGACGACGACCACGTTGTGGCCGTCAAAATCCGCACCAAAAACAACACCACCCAGGTTTCCGCCAAAGACTGGCTCAAGGTTCTCGTTAGAGATAACGACGACCAGCACCTAACCTGGCGCGTAGTCGGCAGCAGCAAAAAATCAGATGTATCATCAACCGGCCACGACCTCTACTGGAGTCCGCTGGAAATGACTGCCCTTACTCCGGAAGACTCAGCCACCGCCGTAGCGGGCGAATCACTGGTATTTTCCTTCACGGCCCCAACCCTGGCCCAAAAACCTGTGGTTGTTTTTTCAACCACCGGCGATTTCAGCGACAAGAAAAGCCTCGTAACCCTCAAGGTCAAGAAGGGCCAGACACAGGCTGAACTAACCGACAAATATATCTCGAAACTTCAGAAAAAAGACGACGGCGACAGTACCGTATATTGGCGTGTGGAAGATTCCAAATCCAGCAAGACCACCGTCGCCCCGTCATCAACCCAAACCTTGTATATACCCTGATTGTTGCTAGAGAACCGAATAACCCAAGGCCTCTAACTCTGACGATAGAAAAAAGTGACGCTGGTCAGCAGTAGTGCCGAACCCAGAATAGTTAGAATTAACAATGTCTGAGGGCGTTTGGCGAAGATAGCGGCCCATTTCTCTAAAGGCTTTGGCGGCTGAGAATCGGACGCTTCAAGTTTTTTTAGAGCGTTTTCCAGATTAGGCCAGGCTCTGGGCAGGGGCGGCCTTTTGGCATCGGGAATCTCAGAGGCAGGCTGATAGTTCAGGTTCGTAATAGCCACCCGTTCCAGCACGGAAGGGACATTGGCATTAGCGATAAGCTCATTCTGCTGCTCAATCAGCTCGTTGAGTTTGTCCAGCCGCTTTTGCTGAACGTTCAAAGCCGCCTGGTCAGCGTAATAGGTGTTCAGAGGCCCCGCCAGAAAAGCTATCGCCAAGGCAAAAAGACCAGCACCCGCTAACAGCACAAAGCAGAAATACCGCAGAGAAATCTGGGTGGTACTGCCTGTGCTGTCAGGGGTGCCCTGAGTCATTAACTTACTTTCTGTTTAATTACTTGTTCCAAATAGCCGAGCCATAAATCGCCTGCTCGCCCAGTTCTTCCTCAATCCGGAGCAACTGGTTATATTTGCAAATCCGGTCAGTACGGCACAGCGAACCAGTCTTAATCTGGCCAGCGCCGCTGGCAACGGCGATGTCAGCGATAATCGCATCTTCGGTCTCGCCGCTGCGGTGACTGATAACAGCCGTCTGGCCGTTACGCTGGGCCATGCGGATGGCCGCAAAAGTTTCGCTCAGCGTACCAATCTGATTAACCTTAATAAGGATCGAGTTGGCAGAGCCTTCCTTGATACCGCGGGCCAACCGTTTGGTGTTGGTCACATACAGGTCGTCGCCGACCAACTGTATCTTGTCACCTATCTTATCGGTCAAATTCTTCCAACCAGCCCAATCATCTTCGGCCAGACCATCTTCGATGCTGATAATCGGGTAGCGATTCACCCAATCGGCCCAGAAATTAGCCATATCTTCACTGCTGACAACCTTATCGGGAGCGCTTTTGAAGAATACATAACCACCCTTTTTCTCGTCATAAAGCTCGGAAGTGGCCGGGTCCAAAGCGATAAAAATGTCTTTGCCAGGTTCGTAACCGGCGGCTTTGATAGCTTCGAGGATAACTTCCAGGGCTTCTTCATTGCTCTTGAGGTCAGGAGCAAAACCACCTTCGTCACCGACGGCAGTATTGTAACCCTTGGCCGAAAGCACCTTCTTCAGAGCGTGGAAAGTTTCAGCACCCATCCGCAATGCTTCGCGGAAGCAGCAGGCACCCTTGGGCATAATCATGAATTCCTGAAAATCGACATTATTGTCAGCGTGCTGCCCGCCGTTGATGATGTTCATCATCGGAACCGGCAAAATACCAACATTGCTGCCGCCCAGATAGCGGTACAGAGGCAGGCCGCAATGGTCCGCTGCGGCTTTGGCAACTGCCATGGAAACGCCCAAAATAGCATTGGCGCCCATTTTGCCCTTGTTCTCAGTGCCGTCAGCGGCGATCAGAGCAGCGTCAACGGCTTCCTGGTCACGAGCGTCCATACCGACAACTGCTTCGGCGAGAACGGTATTGGCATTTTCGACCGCCTGAGTTACACCCTTGCCCAGATAGCGGTTCTTGTCGCCGTCACGAAGCTCAACTGCCTCATGTACGCCGGTACTGGCACCAGAGGGTACCGCCGCCCGGCCAAATGAGCCATCTTCAAGATAAACATCTACTTCGACGGTGGGATTGCCGCGACTGTCCAGAATTTCACGTGCGTGTACATCGGAAATAAGGCTTGTAAACATGTTTAAGTTCCTTCCTGGCCTTGCGGCCTAAGTTAGTTATCGGTCCATAAGGCCGGGCGACTTTACTAATCTCACCGGCCCCAACTACATCCATCGGGATAATATTGTCAGACGGCGCTTGATTGCATCCGACAAGGGCGCGATAATAGGCCAAGATAGTTGATTTTGCAACGGAAACCCGGAAAATTTTGCTTATGACTCTACCTTTTACAACTTACGGACGTCGTGAACTCCTTGTTATCGCGATAATCGCCGCCGTCGCCCTGTTGCTTTTAGCTGCTGGTTGGCCCAAAATCGCGTTCCCCTGGATTCATATAGTTATTCTAATCCTGATGGTCGCAGCGGCACTTTTCTTCCGTGACCCCAAACGCACCGCTCCCGTCGTGGAAGGCGGCCTGCTGTCACCTGCCGACGGTAAAATAACCGACATTTGCCAGGTCGAGGAAGCCGAATTCATCAAAGGCCCCGCCTTGCGTATCGGCATATTCCTGAGCGTATTAGATGTCCACATCAACCGTGCCCCCTGTGCGGGTCAAGTTAAATATGTGCAGTACCATCCGGGCAAATGCCTTAACGCACTACGATCGGAAGCGGCCTCGGCCCAAAACACCGCTAACTGCCTCGGCATGGAATGCCCCGAACACCCCGCAGGAAAAATCATGGTCAAGCAAATCACCGGAGCCATCGCCCGCCGCATCGTCTGCGGCGTAGAGGTCGGCGACAAGGTGACCTCCGGCGAAAAATATGGTATGATCAAATTTGGCTCGCGCACCGAGTTGTTCGTCCCAGCCGAGGTCAACACCGAAGTATTCATAAAAGTGGGCGACACCGTCCGAGCTGGCCTGACCGTAATGGCCCAGTGTAAAAAGTAAAAAATGTTTCGGGGAACAGGACAAACCTATGAGTTCAAAAAATCACAGACGCAAACGCCGGCGGCGCTTGACAATCGCGGTTTTGCCTTCGATGGTGACACTGCTTAATTTGATCGCCGGGTTCGCGGCTATCCATTTCACCGCCCGCGGCATGAATGACCCCGAAAGATTGTGGCTGCAAAAACCCGAACTGACCTTTTTCGCCGCTGCTGCCTATATGATTTTCCTGGGTATGGTCGCTGATGCGCTCGACGGCAGAATCGCTCGTCTGTCCCGCAATACCAGCAGTTTTGGCGGGCAGTTGGATTCGCTGGCTGATATTGTTTCCTTTGGGGTGGCTCCTGCTTTTCTGTCGCTTCGGGTTGTCGAAAGCAGTTTACAGAACATTGGTCCAGTGTCCCCTGTTTTTGGTTCGTTGCCGGGCCGACTACTCTGGCTCGGGTCGGTATTGTACGTCTGCTGTGCCGCTCTTCGATTGGCACGATTCAACGTCGAAAATGACGACCACGAAGAATCCGCCCACCTGACCTTCCAAGGCCTGCCCTCGCCCGCGGCAGCGGCGGTACTGGCTTCACTGGTATTGCTCCACGGCGACCTCGTGCCAGAACTTCGCGACAGCGGTGCATCAAAAATCGCTACGTTTTTCGCCGACGTAATTACATATATCCTGCCGTTTATCACGGTAGGCATGGGTCTGCTTATGGTCAGTCGTATACGTTACCCGCACATCGCCAACCAATACGTACGCGGTCGTAAACCTTTCGGTTCCATCGTTGCTTCGGTAATTATAATGTTGCTGCTAATCTGGAAACTTCAGCTGACACTTGCTATCGGAAGTATGACTTTCGCGTTCAGCGGTGCGTTTCAGTGGGCGTGGCATTATCAAAAAAACTGGCGGCGTCAACATACAGAAAACGTTCCGGAACATACGAGTCAAACTTAGCCAAAGATAAAACGAAAATTTTTAACGGCGAAGAATTTAGACAGGTTTTTCGTTAGCTACCCAGCAGTTTGATCGCTAACAGGTCCACCAATGCCGCTACTGTCAGTATCAGTCCACCTATCAGCCATTTCAGTTTGCTGTTTGTTTTGCGTTGCTTTTTCTGGTAGAGCTTGCGTTCCTCGGTTGTGGGCTCGAACACTCCGTGCCGTCTCACCGACTCTACGATCTGGGCAATGAGCAGGCTTGAGCGAAACTGGTTAATCTCAAGCTCGCCCGCCATTCTCAGTAATTCCTGCCGACTGTCATAGCGAATCAAATCACCCTCCAGCCGATAAATTACCTGCCGACAGAATTCGTCTTCTCGCTCACGCTGCCGCTGCTCGGTGTTTTGACCTAGTGTACGAATATTCCCTATCTTTCGGCCAGACACCACCGACATATTCTCGCCGTAACTCCCATTCACTCGCCGGGCTTCCTCCTGCCTCAGTACCGCCGCCCGGCGACTAACCACCGAACCGCTGTCATGTTCCCGCTCCGCCCTAATAACCTTACTGCGTTTCAGCATTGAGTAGGCCCGCTCCGCCGCCGCCAGCAAATCAACACGATAATATTTCAGGGGCCCCGCTGAGCACAAACGCTCATACCGCGCCCCGGCTCCGCCGATAGGCCGAATCCAAAGCCCTACCATCGGCTGGTGCGTTCAGTTGTAGAATTGTCAAATAATCGCTGGACATAAATAAGCCTCTCCAACATGATAACACAATGGCCGCGGCCGACAGAATGTTTTTTGGCACCAAAAACGCTATAATCACCCTGCCCGGGCTGCCATTTACGGCCTATAACGATTACGCAAGATAGCGAACCAAATTTACAGCGGTTCGTAACTGATTATAAACAGGATACATAGACCATGACTCCCTTGAGCGGTTCACAACGCTGGAAAAAATCCGTCACCAGAATCTGCGTCGGCCTGCTAATCGCTGTGATTCTGGTAACATCAATCCTCCTGGCTGGCTATCTCGCTCTGGTTTACAAGCCCCAAAATTACCATCCCGCCCCTCTCTCCGCCCAGCGACAGCGTGAAGTCGAAATCTACCGTGACCGAAAAGTTCAGGAAATCTACAACAACGTCAACGAAATGGCGCCTTTCACCATCACTCTCGACGAAAATCCGTTTAAACGACCTGCTCGTCCTGGCTCAGGACACCAGTTTTCTGCCTAACACGTCGCCGGAAATATTTACACATTTTTGCCGCCCTCAAATCCACCTTACATCTGACACTTTTCAGCTAATGGGCCTGGTCAACTATCAATCCACCCAAACGGTAATAACCCTGACTGCCCAGCCCCGCATAACCCCCGACAACCTGCTGGAAATCACCATCAACCCACCCCAAGCGGGTGCTGTCGCTATTCCGCGTACTATTTTGCGCGAAATCCTCACCAATCTCGCCCAGCGATTAGCCCCGCTCGGCCCTAACGGCCCTAAAATCCAGGACGCACTACTAATCGACAGCCCCATCGACCGTGAGCAGGTCCAAACCGCCCTACTCGACATCATCGAGAAAAACACCTTCACTGTTGACCCCTGGTTCCCACTAAACGACACCAAAAGCGCCCTCATCACCGATATTAAAATCACCGAGGGCCAAATCCACTTTACTCTTATGCCCCTTCTCCAATAAGATGGAATCATGATTAGACTAACCCGCGGACTCGAACTGACTTTCAATAATGAAACCAACCTGCTCACGCTCGGCCCCAGCCGTGATCTATCTACTCCTCAACCATACCTGACCCTTTGGGTAACGCTGGGCGGCAAGCCCGATGCTCAGACCGGACTGCTTGTTAATGTCGCCTGTATTAAAGACGCTTTTCGCCGAACGCTTTGCCAGAAAACCCTTCAAGCCGCATGATAATTTCCATATCCTCGAATGGGCCCGCCAGATTGTCAGTGAGAATTTTCCGGATTTTATCTGCCTGAAAACCGCACTGGAACTCAACCCCTCGCTAAGAGTTAGCCGGAATTATGCAAAGGAGCCTCAAGTGATACAAGTTACTGCTAAATATGAACTTGCCGCTGCCCATCAGCTCTGGAACGCCGAATGGGATACCCAGCGTAATTTTCAGGAATTCGGTAAATGCTCCAACGCCGCGGGGCATGGTCATAATTATCTGCTGGAAGTAACCGTAGAAGCCCCGGTCTTGCCTGAAGGGTCGCAGCAGCTTATCAGTCTGGAAAAGCTGGACGAGACAGTCAATCAGCATATCATCGAACCGTTCGATCACAAAAACCTCAGCCATGACCTGCCCCAGTTCCAAAATCTTATCCCCACGGTGGAAAATATGGTTCGCGTCTTCTGGGATATTCTGGCTCCTCATTTCGCTGAGCCTCGACTGGGGCGAATCGCGGTCTGGGAAACGCCGCGGACTTATGCCGAATATTTTGGGCCTGCCGATGGGCCGCTGAGATACTCGGACAATATTTAGCCGGCAATCGCACAACTCACCTAACGTTATTCAACCAAATCGCGTTAAAAAGACGATAATCAGTATTGGTAACGTGATTTTTTGAGGATTAAAGATGAGTTGTCCATATATTGACCTTAACTACCCCCGCTGTAGTGAGACCCTTAATCTCAGCCATCTTTCCGAAGCGTTCGAGCATTGCACTGACAAATATATGTTCTGCCCACTATATCTCGAACTCAGCCAGCAGCAACCCCAACAGCTTGAGTTAGTTGCCGTCACCCCCGGAAACACATTACTAATAAGTTTTTTCCTTTGATCGCCGCAAAGGACTGTCGTAATGACTCCACCCCAGGGAAATTGGCCCCAAAATCAGATTAAACCATTTCTCGGTTATCTCGATGCCGAATGTGGCCTGACCGAAAATACCGTCCTGGCCTACCATCGAGACATCCGGCGTTTCGCGGAATTCTGCACCGAAAAACAGCTACGCGACCCCAACATCATTAAACCGCTGGATGTTCAGAACTTCGCCCGCGAACTTTTCAATCTGAAACTTTCCACCGCTACCATCGCCCGGCATCTTTCCGCGGTAAAAATGTTCCTGCGCTTTCATCTGCTGACCTCTCAGATTAAAACCGACATCTGTCAGGTCATCGAATCACCCAAAACCTGGCAGCGTCTGCCCCGCGTCCTCACCAAACAGCGGACCAACGAACTGCTCGCCGCGGTTGACCCGGAAAGTTCACTAGCGATGCGCGACCGGGCTCTTCTGGAACTACTCTATGCCACCGGAATGAGGGCTTCGGAAATAGCGGACCTGCAAATTGAAAATATAAATTTCCAGATAGGATTCCTACGCTGCTTCGGTAAAGGCCGAAAAGAAAGAGTCGTCCCCGTCCATCAACACGCTCTAAATCTGGTCACCACTTACCTTAAAGAATTACGGCCTATACTTGTCGGCACTAAAACTACTCAGAACCTTTTTGTTTCGCGTACCGGCCGACCGCTGGACCGTATCGAAATCTGGCGCATCGTCAAACGAACCGCCCGAAACGCAGGAATGATAGGAAAGGTCACACCCCACACCCTGCGACACTGCTTCGGAACCCACTTGCTTCAGGGCGGAGCCGACCTCCGCTCGGTTCAGGAAATGCTCGGCCATGTAAATGTCACCACCACCCAAATCTACACCCACGTTGACCAGGAACACCTCAGAGGGATACATAAGAAATACCACCCCCGTCCCTGAATACTCCCTGACCCATAAAAATGCCCTACTATTTTAAGTTGCCTGGCGGGATTAGCGGGCCTAGAATCAGAAAATGATGAAAGGAACGCCTGGTGCCGGAACTGCCCGAAGTTGAAAATATCGCTATTGGTTTGCGACAGGAAATACTTGGCTGTCGGATTGAATCTATCAAGGTCATTCAGCCGCTGGTTTTGCGCGGGCCTTTCAAAAGCAAAGCCCAAAAAGCCGTCCAGACTCTCACCAACAGTAAAATCACCAAAATTACCCGACGCGGCAAACGGCTTATTATTATTACCGATTCACCTCTCGACATTATTATCCAACTGGGCATGACCGGACGGTTTGTTATTCATGAGCCGAGCGATGAGTCGGCAAAGCATACTCATATGCTGGTCAACCTGGACAACGGCAAACAACTTCGTTTCGTCGATGTGCGGCGGTTCGGCCGGGTGTGTTTTATCGAAGCACTGGACATTGCCAATCCCGACCCGGCGATGGAAGCAGTCGGCATGTCGAAGATGGGGCCGGAGCCGTTGGCGATTTCCAAGGCAAATTTCCTAACAACGCTTCAGGGACTGAGAGCAGTTAAGACTTTACTGCTGGACCAGCAAAAAATCGCGGGGCTGGGCAATATTTATGTCGATGAATCGCTTTTCGCTGCGGGCATCCATCCGATTACCGTAAGCGAAACGATTTCACCACAAACCGCGGAAAAACTTCGCAAAGCTATCGGTCGTATCCTGAAAAAATCCATCGAGCAGGGCGGGACAAGTTTCAGTGACTACCGTAACGCTTACGGCCAGATGGGCCGCTTCCTCAAAATGCTCAAGGTATATCAGCGACAGGGACAGCCTTGCAAAAAATGTAAAACACCTATCGAGAAATTTGTGCTGGGCGGACGCTCAACTCATTTTTGCCCCCAGTGTCAACCTGTCCCTGTCGGCAAGAAAGCCTGGGACCGCCAAAACAAGGTAATTACTAATGGCAAAAAAAGACGCCGGCAAAATCCCTAACTCGGTTAAGTTTAAACCGACAGCAGCGCAGCTTAAAACCGCTCCCGACCGGGCAATTGAAATACTAAAACTTCTCAAAAAAGAATTCCCCGACGCTCATTGCCGAGCTTGTCCACAAAAACCCGCTGCAACTTCTCATTAGTACAATTCTTTCGGCTCAGTGTACTGACCAGCGTGTCAACATGGTCACTAAAGACCTGTTCAAAAAAATATCGTTCCGCTCGCGCCTTCGCTGAAGCTGAGCAAAGCGAACTGGAAAACGATATTCGCTCAACGGGATTCTTTCGCAACAAAACGAAAAATATAATCGCTGCCTGTGGTGACATTGTCGGCAAACACAAAGGCAAAGTCCCCCAAACCAGAGAAGAACTGACCGACCTGCCCGGCGTAGGTCGTAAAACCGCAAACGTCGTGCTGGCCAACGCCTACGGCATCCCCGCGGTCGTGACCGATACGCACGTGATTCGCCTGTCACGCCTGCTGGGCCTGTCGAAAAATAATGACCCGGTAAAACTCGAATACGATTTGATGGAGCTTTTCCCGGAGGCAGATTGGGCCGACCTGAGCCATCTACTGATTTGGCACGGTCGAAAAACCTGTATTTGCCCGTCGTCCACACTGCTTAGAGTGCGTATTAAGGCAACATTGCGCTTTTGGCAGCGAGTAATAACTGTGAGTTACGCAAATGTTAAGGGGCCGGGCGGGGATTATAAGTTTATTAATTCCCAGTTATTTGTCTCATTGGGTTGACAACCAGCATTTATTCTGTTATGATTCTGTGTGGTCTGGGAATGATTTCTTTATCCCCAGCCAAGTTGTTGTATCGATTGTACCTGGTAATCAATCACGGGTTGAGTGTCGTCTGCTCGAACCCCTTTCTAACACTCTTTTTGGAGGTTGTATCATGAAGAAAACTATAATTCTCTTCATCGTCGGATTGTTGGCTTTGCCTGCGTTGGGCTCACCATATTTCCTCATCGATAGCTACACCCATTGGGACAACTCCCTAAGTTGGATAGGCGATGGACCATTCACGCGACCAATGTCTCCGCTCGAATGGGACTCACCCGACCCATGCAGTTACATTACAGCAGTGGGGGCAGCTTCCTTAAGGACGGCGAACCTTATAACCTGGGCCAGCCAACAGTATTTTACGAACCGGAACTTTATGTCTACGAAGGCCTGGAAGGTGGCGGAGCCGATCCACCCGAAGAAGCCGGACTGGTCATGGCCTGGGGAGACGACTGGATGTCAGCAGGTAATTTCTCCAGTGGCGTTTATTATGGAATACGGCGTGGACCCGGATATCAGCAATTGCATTATCACCGTGACAGTAATTCCGCCCCAGGTCAGCGGTATCAACGCAATTTCGTTTGGTATCAAGGATATCAATGGCAATATCCGGTCCTGGTGGTGGCAGGTGCCCATGAATATCCCTTACAATCTCCCCACAACCGTCACTATTGACACCTCCGTATTGGGGATTGGCGCAACAACACCAATGGCTTCCGGATTTATGAATAACCCTGCCTTTGACATCACTCAGGCAATGAGCTTTCTGGCGGGACGAAAACTCGGCCTGGGTCGGCGGCCCTACTCCGATTCCGCCGGGTGGAGCTATGCCGATACAAATTCAAAGAATCTGGAACTACTGGCAGGGATGTCATGGTAGTCAAAAAAAACATCAAAGCCTATAAAGGCATTCATGTAAAATACAGTCAGCCGCCTTTTGTTGCGATTGAAGAAGCAACGCCGTTGATTTACGGCTGGGATGTCCGTTCGGTGATTCCGGAAAATCCTGACCAGGGTGTCTCCATTACCATGGCCGCTGACGATTGGGTATGCATGGATGAAAGACCCATCACCGATTTACATTGGTGGGGTTCATTTGTCGGCTGGGACCAGCCCCATCTACCACCCCAGGTGCCGGATTATTTCCAGATGTGCATCTGGTCGGATATTCCCGGCGACCCTGCAAACGGGATTCCCAGTCGGCCGGACAAATTGCTTTGGCAGCACCGTTGCTATAAGTGGGTTTCCAACTTCGCCGGCTATGACCTCGACCCCAGATTTGAATACATTGACATTGTCGAATACAATCGCCAGCTGCTGGGGACTGCCCCAGGAAAACGAAGCCTGCTTCCAGTTCAATCAACTGCTGGACGAGGAAGACTATTTCTATCAGCAACCCATGGCAGACCCCGAAAGTGGGCAATGTCTACTGGCTGAGTATTGCCGCGGTGTATCTGGACGGTAACAGAGGTTCTACATCCCTGGGGCTGGAAGACCAAACCTTATAATCCAGAAAAGGCCCCCGATGCAGCCGTTGTGATTACGTCGCTAGACGGTGCCTTACCGCCGTTCGCGGTGCATGACACCTTTGTCGCGAATTTCTTCCCTCTGCTGCTGCCGAACCCGGAAATGTATCCGCAAGGCGAATGGTTTGACCTGGCATTTGAGCTTACCACCAATGCGCCTAAATGTCCGGGTCTGACCGCTGACCTGGACGGCAGCTGCAAAGTTGACCTGATAGACTTTGCGATACTGGCTTCGGAATGGCTAATGACCTCGCCGTAAGGAAACTATTAAACCATATTATTACCACAAAGACTGGCGTCAAATCGACGTCAGTCTTTTTTTTGCGCGTAAAAAAACGGTGCGAAGGAATCCTTTCCAACGCACCGCGAAAAGAGCGAAATTATAAACACAGTTTAGCTGCAACCCATCGACGAAGCCGCAGTTGTGACAGCGGTAGCAGTTGCCGTTCCGCACGGTAATCGAACCGCAGACATCACAGGCCGGAGCGTCCGACTGAAAATGGCTGAACTGCTGATTGAAGATGCCCAGCACTTCACTTTCCTGAAGCTGCATCCCACCTTCCCCCGCGGATTTGTTTACCATACCAATCAGGGGCTTCCAGCCGATTGCTGAACTGATTTAACTGTCCCCTTATTGGCATCGTTGTTTTCTGTCGAGCCTTCAGCTTTTGTTTCGGTCTTGCGTACCGGAATACTTACCCGAGGCGTGACGGGTTTGCTATCCTTGCCGTCGCCGCGCTTGGGTGCGTTGGCTTCATAGTAGCCCGGCAGGAACGTCATGCCCAGCCAGCGTGAGATATAATCAATCAGACTCTTGGCGAAAGGTATTTCGCGGTTGGTCGTCATGCCTGCCGGCTCAAACCGAGAGTGACTGAACTTCTTAATCAGAGTATCCAGCGGAACGCCATATTGCAATGCCATCGAGATACATGTCCCAAAAGCGTCCATCAGGCCCCCAACGGTGCTGCCCTCCTTGGCCATGGTGATAAACAACTCACCAGGCTGTCCGTCCTCGTACAACCCCACCGTCAGGTAACCCTCATGGCCGGCCACATCAAATTTATGCGTGAGACTTTGCCGCGTCTGGGGAAGACGCTTTCTGAAGGGCCGGTTTTCCGTCACTATTTTTACTTTGGTCTCGACCGCGGCTTCTGAAGCCTGCTCTTTGCCGAGTGTGTTATTGCCTTTCTTACTGGAGACCGGCTGAGAACGCTTCGAACCGTCACGATAAATCGCCACAGCCTTCAGTCCCAGCCGCCAAGCCGTCATGTATACTTCGCGAATATCATCTGCCGTACTTTCGGTCGGCATATTAACCGTCTTGCTTATCGCACCCGAAAGGAAAGGCTGAGTCGCTGCCATCATCTTAACATGGGCAAGATAATGAATCGAACGCTTGCCCTTGGCCGCCTTGAACGCACAGTCAAAAACCGGCAAATGTTCCGGCTCCAAATCCGCGGCGGTTTCGATGGTATCGTCTTCTTCGATGGCCGCTACGATATTAGCTATCTGCTTCTGGTCATAACCCAGACGCTCCAAAGCCATTTTTACCGTATTATTCACAATCTTCAACATGCCCCCGCCCGCCAGAAGTTTATACTTCACCAACGCGATGTCAGGCTCAATACCGGTTGTGTCGCAGTCCATCATAAAACCAATCGTGCCAGTCGGCGCCAGAACCGTCACCTGACTATTGCGATAGCCAAACTTCTCACCCACAGAGAGAGCCTCCTGCCAGGCCTGACCAGCCGCCGCGTATAAATCTTCCGAACAGCACAGCTCATTGATTTCGTTTACCGCATCACGATGCCGACGAATCACTTTCAGCATGGGCTTGCGATTCTGTTCAAATTCGTTGAATGTCCCCAAAGCCTCCGCCAGCTCGGCGCTGACACGATAAGCCGTACCCGTCATAACCGCCGTAATCGATGCAGCCAAAGCCCGACCCTGATCACTGTCATAAGGCAAACCCAAAGACATCAACAAACATCCCAGATTCGCGTAACCCAGACCCAAAGGCCGAAAATCATGCGAATTCTTGGCAATCTCCGCGGTCGGATAGCTGCCGCGATCAACCAGCAGCTCCTGAGCGATAATAATCACGCGAACCGCCTTACGCAAACTTTCAACATCTATACTGCCGTCTTCACGACGAAATTTCATCAAATTCAAACTCGCTAGATTGCACGCCGAATTATCAACGAACATATATTCGCTGCAAGGATTACTGGCGTTGATACGACCACTGTTAGGACAGGTGTGCCAGTTGTTGATGGTCGTGTCATACTGCAAGCCCGGGTCGCCGCAAATCCGCGTGCCCTCGGCTATCAAATCCATTATTTCGCCAGCATCAATCTTCTCGACCACCTTGTTGGTCGTTACAGCTATAGTTTCAAATGTTCCGCCTTTTTCTACGGCTTCCATGAACTCATCCGTTATCCTTACGGAAAGATTGGCGTTCTGGAACATTACACTGCCGTAAGCGTCCCCATTATAATTGCCGTCATACCCCTGCTCGATAAGGGCCCAGGCTTTTTTCTCTTCGTCCATCTTGCAGCAAATAAACTCGCGAATGTCGGGGTGATGAATCTTCAGCGACTGCATCTTGGCAGCCCGACGAGTCTTGCCGCCGCTTTTAACAACCGCTGCGATTTGGTCAAAAACTCTCATGAAACTCAAAGGCCCCGAAGGACGACCGCCCCCGCTTAGTTTTTCGCGACTGGAACGCAAGGTCGATAAATCAGTACCTGTCCCGCTGCCATGTTTGAAGAGCATCGCTTCGCTGGTCGCGAGGCTCATGATGTCTTCCATAGTGTCCCCGACTTTTTGGATAAAGCACGCCGAAGCCTGCGGAAATTCATAACTGTTTTCGCAAGGCTCGATGGTCTCGGTTTCCGGCGCCCAGTGATAATTATGCTTGCTGCCGGAGACACCCTTGACATGATGCAGCCCAACATTAAACCACACCGGCGAATTAAACGCCGCGTACTGATTGACCGTCAGCCAGGTCAATTCCTCATAAAACAGTTCGCGTTGCTCCTCACTGCCGAACAAACCATCCTCAAAACCCCAGTCAGCAATAGTACGGCTGACCCGGTGAACCAGTTCCTTAAAAGAACGCTCACGCTCAGACGTACCAATCTCACCATAAAAATATTTGCTGGCTATCACCTGAGTAGCCAACTGCGACATACCGGCTGGTACTTCCACATCGTTCTGCTCAAATACGATTTCCCCCTTTTCCCCTGATATTTTCGCCGTCCGAATCTCCCATTCCAACTGCTCAAAAGGATGTATGCCCGCCTGACTGAAATATCTCTGAATTCGCATCTGCCGAGATTTGAGAACCTCTTTGGCACCGTCGCGAAGTTTGCTGGTGGACTCTTTACTCACAGAATGCGTCTTTTCCGAATTGGCTGTCATGATGTATACTCCTTACTTGCTCTCTATCTATATATTATATACTATAATAACCCCAACTGCTAGTAGGCCAATCAACCTTATTCCCAATATGTGGCACAATAGGCGCGCAAAATCCCTGTCAAAATAGCGGGGTTCCATTTGCCGGGATGTAGTTTTTCACTTGAGCTGGTCGCTCTGGGAAGCCAGCCTATAGAGGCAAGTTCCCCGTGGTTTTTTGGGACAGACGATTACGTCGCCCGGAGTGCTAACCTAATTACAACAGTAAAAAAATACTACTAACAGTTTGATCAACAAAGTCTCACGATCAAGGCATTCATCTTACCACTACATCTAGTATAGTCAATCGGCTTTTTAGCGTTTTTTCTCAATATTTTGTTAGTCCTTGTCAGACAAGAACCTGCGTGCGACAACGCCGATAACTAACAGCCGCGTCCCCCATATGCACCAAGACGCTCCCAACAGGCTAAATTCGGCTGCGTCCCCGGCACAAATAACGTAACTACCTTACTTGAATAACCTTAAAGAAATAATCACCTTGCCTGTTATTTTCTTTTGAATCTGGCAAAACTGCCCTAAAGCCCTACCCCCATACAGTCGAAAAAATATATATAAGATAATATATTTCGGGCCTTCCAAACATGGCACGCCCAACACCCTCCCCCAACGGGGTAGAACGGATACGAGAATGACAATCAGCAGCCAGGTTCTGATAATCACACCCGACGGCCAAACCCCACAGTCGCTGGAAAACGCGCTAAATGATTTGCAGGTAAAGTTTCAAAGTTGCAGTTGCCAGGAAGTAATAGTAGAAAACCAAACGTTTTTCGCACCTGAAGCGGCAGTTCTGGCCCGAATAGAAGAAATAGAAGACTCTGACATGAAAGAGCTTACCGAAAAACTCGATAAGCTCGCTGTCGAAACAATGATTCTGGCCGACCAGACAGGACAGGAAGGGCCAACCGGGAATAAACAAGGGTTTCTGGTCAAACAATCTGAATCCCCGGAGATGTTAAAAGGCCGATTAGCCATGATGCTGGAGATGGCCCCCAAACTGAAACGGCTTTCCGCCGAACTTAAACACGCTAATTTCGCTCGACAGCCGCTCGACTCGTTTTTTAATGCTGTTGACGAGGAAATGAGGCTCGCAGGTCGGCTGCAACGAGATTTCCTGCCCAGGACACTGCCCGAAACACCCGGCTACAAATTCGCCTCCATTTTCCGACCCGCCACATGGGTTTCAGGAGACATCTACGAACTGGGCCGACTGGACGAAAATAATATCGGTTTCTGGCTGGCAGACGTGGTCGGACATGGTATGCCCGCCGCCCTGCTCTCAATCTTCGTCAAACAAGCCCTCGTCACCAAAAAAATCTCAGGCCACAGCTACGAACTCGTCGCCCCAGGCGCTGCCCTGGCAGAGCTCAACCAGCAAATGATTCAGCAGGACCTCAGTAACTTCCAGTTTGCCACCTGCTGCTGCGGTATACTCAACACCAAAACCCGCCAACTTAAAGTAGCTTCCGCCGGCCACCCCGCCCCCATGCGTATCAACAAAAATGGCCAAACCTCCGAACTGGAAGTATCCGGCACCCTGCTTGGAGTTTTCCCCGACCCCGAATACCAGACCGAAACCATCCAGCTCGACCCCGGCGATAAGTTGCTGATTTACAGTGACGGCGTAGAGCTTGCCTTTGTAAACGAAGGCCCCGACGAACCCCTACGCTTCCGCCAGGAATTCTCAGACCTCGGCCACCTGCCCATCCAGCAGATGTGCGAAAAACTCCTCCAGATAATCGACAGCGAAGAAGGCTCGCTCCATCCCCGCGATGACGTAACAATCATCGGTATAGAAATCGACCAATAACCACCACCCAAGCCTATTTGATAATCTTACCTTTACGCGAAGCATCACCATAGCTGGTCGGGCCAATCGGCTCCTGTGCCTCATAATCGCCATTTATTTGCAGCCCCATCCATTTGCAGGTGACGTCTTCCCACTTGGCGTAAGCGGCATGGCCGTCAACAAAACCGTAGCACTTGCCGTCCTCGTGGGGCTGCTCTATCAAACCACCCTCGCGATTTGCCAGCGTGCTGTTACTGTAACGCATCCACCCCGACCATTCAGCCTCTACTTCCATGCGGGCATCAGCGGCCTTTAAGTCCGCATCTGCTGAACCGGACGGAGTTATAAGGCATCGGGGGCGAACCACCGAATAGCAGCCACGTCGACCGTTGCCAAAGTAAGCAACCAAATCGCTATGCCTGCCGCCTATCCTGCCGCCAAAATGACTCACCACCCCATTAGCACAATATGAAATATCATCCTTTTCGGTAGGAGCATAGACAGGATTGGTCTCCTCAGCCTTGGCACTCATGCACCTGAAATACTCATCAGTCTCGACATAATCCTTCAGACTCTCAACCCAGGTCGGGTATCGATTAGGATTCGCTGGCGGCTCAGAATTTTCTATCGGGTTCAACTGTACTACCAAATTCCCATACGCCGCCTGATAAGGAAATTTATCCTTATTGTCACAACCATAAACCGTAGCGGTCTTGGTCAGCCCGCCCAGACTGGACAAACAGTAAACCCGCCGGGCCGCTTCACGCGCCTTGCCCATTGCCGGCATAAGTATGCTGACCAGCAAAGCGATAATAGCCACCACCACCAGAAGCTCAATCAAGGTAAAAGCACGCCGGGATTTTTCCGCACAAACTCTCATTCTGATACCTCCGGGAATCACAATTGGCTCGATTTGCTTTTTCAGACAACACAAACGTTTGCTAAGGCTACTTAAATATAGCACGCCTAACCGGAGATATCAAGTATATTATAAAATACCAGCAAAAGACAAAAATTATATAAACCATTGATTAACAGAATAATACAGTTTTTAAACTGACAGAGTAATCACTATTGAAAAACATAATCTGTCTTTCGAGACAAAAAAGTTAATCCTTTGCGTTATTGTTTTTAAACAAACACACCACCCCTAAAGAAAGGGGCGAGGATCCATCGCAGATGACTTTAACCACGGTTATTAGAGGATTTATGGACCGTTATTTCGCCGGGCGGATTTAACGCCGACGTTTTTTTCTGATGACAAAAGCACCAGCCGCCAGCAAAGTAAGTGTCAAAGGTTCAGGAACCATAAAAGCACCTATATCACCCTTGAAATAATTCAGGTCAACTGCACCGGAAATGCCACTGACCGAACCACTGTCGGAATATTGCCAGAAACTCCAGTCGTCCCACACGCCACAAGTACTGCTGGTGGGCTCGGTCGTGGACCAGCGGGCTATCCAGAGGTCATAGTTCGCGATGGAGATATCGAAATAATTACTGGCGTAATTGGAGTTGCAATAAATAATCGGCTCGTAACCAGTCAGCGTAACCATTGTCGATTGAAAAACGTTAATCCAGTTGGACAGTACCGACTTGCCTAAAGCATAACCACTTTCGATATCAAGGACCGGACGAAGATAACCATCGGTAAGATAAGGGCTAATAGCCGCGGCATAATCAGCGGCTTCCTGAGCGGCATCCATCGCCCCGCCGGTATAAGGCGTAGCGTAGTGGTAAGTTCCGGTCAACAACCCCGCCGCGTGGGCACCGGTAACATTGGTAAGAAACATGGAGTCAACATAATCCACCCCCTGCGTGGCCTTTACAAACGCAAATTCTTTGCCCGCCGCAGCAACACTGTTCCAGTTTATTGTCCCCTGGTAATGCGAGACATCAATTCCCGCCATATAATCGGCCCGTACCCCAGACACAAAACAAACAACAACCGTTAAAATAGACAAAATACCGCGATTATACCGCTTCATGGCTCTCTCCCGTTCCAAAAACATTACTGCTAACAACACTCTCCACCACTACCTTACCAGAATGAAACAGATTTGTCAAGAAAATGATATACTTTAGGACCTACCACCCACTATCAAACCCAAACCCACTATGGGATTTCCACCGCGAAGTTTCTTTTTTCTTTTAAATTCCTGATTATCAGCCTCGTTCTAGGTGATTTTTTGGTGATTTTCGCAATCCTGTTCGGCACATTTATTGCTTTAGGCTTTTGGCCTCCTGTATTTTTTTTAAAAAAAACCCGAAATGTTAAGATAGGTAATTTGCGCTCGAGGGATATTTATGCTCTAATAGGAGGCATGAGTGCTAAGCGTCAGAAAATCAAGGAGCGGGACCTGCGTGGGTTCAAGTATTTCAAGTCCCTCTCGGCTCTGCTGAAAGGTCTTCACTCGGCGGGATGTGAGCGGGACCGGGCCGGCAATCGCACATTATTCATGGACCAGTATGTCAGTCTGCTGCTGTTATACATGTTCAATCCGATCTGCAGTTCCATCCGGTCTTTGCAGCAGGCCGGCGAGCTCAAAAAGGTACAGCGGCTGTTGGGTTGTTCGCGTGCTTCGCTGGGTTCGCTTTCGGAAGCATCCCGGGTTTTTGAGAGTTCTTTGTTAGAGCCGATAATCGCTCAACTCACTGAGCAGTTAGGGCCGATATCTCAGGACAAAAAACTGGAAGTCGGTCAGGTCATTACCCTGGTGGACGGCAGCAGTATTCAGGCTTTGCAAAAACTCACTCAGGCTGCCTGGGACACCGACAAACCCGGAATTAAAGCACACACTCAGTTTGATCTGGAAAAATATGTGCCTCTGAAAATAAATATCAGTGAAGACAAGTCTGATGAGCGAAAGGTTTTTTTAGAGAATCTTCAGCCCGGCCGGATTTATGTCAATGATCGCGGATATGCCTGTTTTAAGCTGTTTCAGGCCATTGTGGATAGTAAAAGCTCTTTTGTCTGTCGGCTGCGTGAGGATACGGTTTACGAAACTATTCAGGAAAAACCTTTAACTGAAGATGCTCGAAAAGCGGGGATAATTTTTGATCGTACGGTAATCGCCGGCAGCAGTGAAAAACTGCGGGAAGATTTCAAACAACCGTTACGCCTGATAGCGGTTGAATGTCAACCGCATTTGAAACGGGGCCAGGGACCACGTCAGAGTGAGATGATTTTGATTGCCACCGACCGGCTGGACCTGGACGCCGAAGTCATTGCCCTGCTCTATCAGAAACGCTGGGCCATCGAAATATTTTTCCGCTTTTTTAAGCATGTGCTGGGCTGCCGACATCTGCTAAGCCTCTGCGAAAACGGTATCGAACTACAGATGTACGCCGCGATTATCGCCTGTATGCTGATCAGCCTGTGGACGGGCAAAAAACCAACTTTAAGAACCTACGAAATGCTCTGCTGGCACCTCTGCGGCATGGCCGACGAGCAAGAAATGCAGAACCATATCAATAAACTCCAAAGCCAAAACTAAGGCCGATCCTCAAAAAAATCGCCGCTGCCGCTGATGCTGCGCCAAAATAACCAGTGCCGACAGTCCCACTGAGGGGTAATCCCCGCTAAATCATATGAACTGCAAAGACCACAGAAAAACTGTATTTGAGCAATAAATGTGCCGAACAGGATTGTGTTTTTTTAGGTTTTTGGCAAGATTGGACTATACTATATCACCTTTTTCTAATGATTTTGGTCTAAAAAGTACTCGATAGTATAGTTTTTGTAAAATGCCGGGCAACGTATTTTTGAGTGGAGTTTTAGTCCGCCGAGGGTAATGATATGAATATGAAAAAGAAATACGAAAGGCTCAGCCGACTACGTTCTGGCCCCGCTCTGCGAAGCATGGTCCGGGAAAATCATGTACGAATAGAGGATTTGATTGCCCCGCTGTTCGTGCATCATGGCAAATGTGTCCGCCACCCCATCTCCTCGATGCCGGGCCAGGAACAGATTTCCGTAGATTTACTAGGCGATAAAGCTCGCCGAATTTATGACCTAGGCATTAAGGCTGTACTGCTGTTTGGCATCCCTGCCCGGAAAGACTCGCTTGGCTCGGACAGCTTTTGTGACACTGGCATCATCCAGCAGGCGGTCCGCGAACTGAAATATCAGATACCCGACCTTCTGGTAATCACCGATGTCTGTTTCTGCGAATATACCGACCACGGCCATTGCGGTATTCTGGACGAAGATGGCAAAATTGACCAGGCCGCCAGCCTGGAAAATCTCACCAAGCAGGCCCTTTCCCACGCCCACGCCGGAGCGGATATGCTGGCTCCGTCCGGGATGATTGATGGTGCGGTAGGAACTATCCGAACGGCACTGGACAACGAAGGTTTCGATTCACTGCCGATTATGAGCTATGCAGCGAAATACGCTTCGAGCTTTTATGGCCCGTTCCGCGAAGCCGCCGAGGGTGCCCCCAAATCCGGCGACCGACGCAGCCATCAGATGGACCCGGCCAACTCCGAGGAAGCTCTCCGCGAAGTCGAGCGTGACATATCCGAAGGAGCGGACATCGTAATGGTCAAGCCTGGTCTGGCATATCTGGACATAATCAGGCAGGTTAAAGACACATTCAAGATTCCCACCGCTGCCTATAATGTTTCAGGTGAATATGCCATGGTCAAAGCCGCGGTCGAAAAAGGCTGGATTGACGAACAATCCGTCGTCATGGAAATCCTGACCGGTTTCAAGCGGTCCGGTGCGGACCTGATAATCACCTACCACGCCGAGGAAGTTGTCGGCAATAAATGGGTCTGATACCTGCCCCCTCCGGGCAGGTTGACGATACTGGAATACTTATTGATGAAAAGTTTTTTTGACGGTCACGGTATCTGCTCCGACGCCCTGAAAGCATCTGGCAAAAAGCGTTATGTGCTGCTCTCCTGCGAGATAATCTACCGGGAAGCGTGTCTGCTTGCCGCGGAGTCTGAAAATATAGTGGATGTTAATTTTCTGCCCAAGGGCCTGCACGACATGGGGCAAGAGAAAATGTCCGAACGACTACAGGAACACATAACCGATTTGGATGAAAAAGGTTACGACGCTATTCTGCTGGGCTACGGGCGTTGTAACAACGGAGTCGCGGGCCTGACGACAAAAAAAACTCCCCTGGTCATCCCCCGTGCCCACGACTGCATAACCTTCTTCTTCGGCTCTCAACAGGCGTATAATGACTATTTCAACTCTCATCCCGGCACGTATTTCCGCACTACCGGTTGGTCCGAGCGTGGCGATTACGAAGACATGGAGTCGCAGACAGTAATGTCAAAGCTTGGCCTGGACAAGACTTACGAAGAATATGTAGAAATGTACGGCCAGGATAACGCCAAATTCATCATGGAGAGCATGGGCGGCTGGCAGGAAAAGTACGAGAGAATAACATATATAAGGATGGGCTTGCCATCGGACAAGGAATATGAAGACCTGGCCCAACAGGAAGCCCAAAAACGCAACTGGTCTTTCGAATCCGTCGATGGCGATTTGAACCTGCTGAGAAGACTCATCAGCGGCAATTGGAGCGTTGAGGATTTTCTGGTTGTCGCCCCCGGCCAAACGATAATTGCTGACGACAGCGGAAAAATCCTGAGCATATGCAACTTTTCCTGATAGTCCGATAACTGTCAGGATTAAAAATGTATTGCTTTGGAAACCCAGGTTTGCTATATTCACGCCTTGTTTATGGTCTGATTCGGCGGTGTTCGCCGATGAAGTAATGTTTATCAGGCCATTATAGGATAGGACTTCTATCTGGCAGGTTCCGTCGTTCGGGCTGGCCGGGGAAGGAACGCGAAATGATTACGCAAGAAGAAAAACAGTCGGTCATCAAAGAATATGCAACTCACGAGGGGGATACAGGTTCTCCAGAGGTACAGGTCGCACTTCTGAGCGCCCGCATCAAAGAACTCACCGAGCATCTGAAATCCCACAAAAAAGATCACACCTCTCGCTGCGGCCTGCTGAAAATGGTCGGTAAGCGTTCGGGTTTATTGAAATATCTGGCCAACGTAGACCGTGATCGGTATACGACTCTGATTGGTCGCCTGGGTCTGCGTAAATAATTCCGTGAAACAAAAGACTGGTGCCGCGATTTCGAAATGGCATCCGGGAAATGTTCAGGACGATAGTTCCAGAGAATACATTTCATCGGGGATTCGACCAGGCGTGTTCTGTGGTAAGACGGAGTCACGCCGTTGGTTTTATGCGCGTTGAACGGGCCACTTAAATTTGTTGTATAAGTTTTGTAATAAATGTTTCATCTCAGTTAAGCATCTTGTTGTCGGTAACTGGTAAGAAGAAAATTAGTCAAGTCAAGCAGGTATGACGGAAAGACGGAAAGAAAGCAGGTAAAGTAATGTCAATTGTGAAGAAGGTAGAACGTGAAATTGGGGGCAGGATAATGTCCATCGAGACCGGCAAGATTGCCAAGCAGGCAGCAGGCGCGGTCATGGTAACTTACGGTGGCACAGTCGTATTGGTCACGGCGGTATCGGATAAGCCGCGTGAAGGAATAGATTTTTTTCCGCTGACGGTAGACTATCGCGAGAAAACCTCGGCGGCGGGTCGTTTCCCCGGCGGCTTCATCAAACGTGAAGGTAGGCCGAGTACTAAAGAGATCCTCACCATGCGGAACATCGACCGGCCCTCGCGTCCGTTGTTCCCCAAAGGATTCCGCAACGAAGTGCAGATTCAAGCCATCGTGCTTTCAGCCGACCGCCAGAACGACCCCGATATTTTAGCCATGGTTGGCGCTTCAGCTGCGTTGTGCATTTCTGATATTCCGTTCGACGGCCCCACCGGAACCGTCCGCGTGGGCAGAATCAACGAAGAATTCGTAATCAATCCGACCGACCAGCAGATGCAGGAATCCGACATGGACCTGGTTCTGAGCGGCCATAAAGAAGCCGTCAATATGATAGAGCTGGAAGCCTCTGAGCTAAGCGAAGAAGTCGTTACTGAAGCCATAGAGCTTGGGCACAAGGTCATCATTGAAGTATGCGAGATGATTGCCGAACTCCAGGCCGATTGCGGCAAGGAAAAATACGCTTTTGAATCACCCGACACCAGCGAGCTGGTAGAGATGATGATGGGTAAGCTCAAAGATCGCTATCTGGAAAATCGTACCCTGAAAGGTAAGCTCGAGCGCCAGGACGCGATGAAAGCGTTGTTCGATGAATTCAAAGCCGAGGTTTGCCCCGAAGATAATCCCGAACCGAAATTTTCACCCGAACTGGTACGTATGGCCATTGAGGATTTTGAAGAAGAAGTCATCCGTCAGGAGCTCATGGCAGGCCGTCGCGCCGCCGGACGGGCGATGGACCAGGTTCGCGAACTCAGCGGCGAGGTTGCATTGCTACCCCGCACACATGGTTCGGCTTTGTTCACCCGCGGCGAAACCCAGTCGCTCGTTACCGCCACTTTGGGTACTCCCGGCGACGAACAGATTATCGACGGAATTCGCGAAGAATATCGCCAGTCGTTCATGCTGCATTATAACTTCCCGCCTTTCTGCGTAGGTGAGTGTCGCCGCATTATGGGCCCCGGTCGCCGCGAAATCGGACACGGTGCTTTGGCTGAGCGCAGCCTGCGTCCGGTAGTTCCCGGCAAGGATGTTTTCCCCTACACCATTAAAATCAACTCCGATATTATGGAGTCCAACGGTTCCAGCTCCATGGCAAGTGTCTGCGGCGGAACCCTGGCGATGATGGATGCCGGCGTGCCCATCAAACACCCCGTAGCGGGCATTTCAATCGGTATGGTCTCCAAAGGCGATGATTATCATCTCCTGACCGACATCCTCGGCGAAGAGGACCACTATGGCGATATGGACTTCAAGGTTGCCGGAACCCAAAAGGGTATCACCGGCATCCAGCTCGACCTCAAGGCCCGTGGTCTGGCCAACAATATCATTCGCGAAGTTTTCGTCCGTGCCAAAGAGGCACGTATTCATATCCTAAAAACCATGCTGGCGGTCATTTCTGAGCCGCGTGCCGACCTTTCGATTTACGCTCCGAAGATGCTCACCATGAAGATTCCGGTCGATATGATTGGCAAGATCATCGGACCGGGCGGCAAGGAAATCAAACGTATTCAGGAAACCACCGATTCTAATATCGAAATCGACGACGACGGCACGATTTACATCTCCACCGTCGGCGGCGACGGCCATCTCCGGGCCCAGCAAATCATCCAGCTGATGACCGAGCCGGTGCATATCGGCAGGGTATATGACGGCAGAGTGGTTGCCACTAAAGACTTCGGTGCTTTCATCGAAATCGCCCCGGGCAAGGAAGGGCTTTGCCATATCAGCGAACTGTCCGACCAGTATGTCCAGTCGGTAGACGATGTCTGCAAGATGAACGATGAGTTCCAGGTCAAGGTCATCGCCATCGACGAACAGGGCCGCATCAAACTCTCACGCAAAGCCGTACTCAAAGAGCAGGCCGAGCAGGAGTCTTAATTGATTTTTTGATAGATTAGTTATTCCGCAATGTTAAGGCCTCTGGTGAAATTCGTTTTGGCAGAGGCCTCTTTTTTTCTCTTGTGGCAGTGCCGTAAATATTATGGTTGAAATGACAATAGGATTTCTGGTCGGCGGCCTTCTGGCAGGCCTGACAGTATGGCGAATTATGGCTCGCTATCTGCGCCGCATGCGCCATCAGGGGAAAAAGCTGCTGGCCCGCACCCGCAGTGCTGAAAAACTCGCCGAATTAGGGACACTTACCGGGCATCTCGCCCACGAAATTCGCAATCCGCTATCGACTATCAAACTCAACTTACAGCTACTGGCCGAAGATGTCGATGACCTGGCCCAGGCGGCGCGAGACGGCAAGGTCCACGCCGAGAACCTCGACGACCCGGTACGTTTCTTCGAACGACAGGGCCGCAAACTAAAAGCCATAACCGCTGAAGCCCAAAGGCTCGCCGAAACCCTCACCGATTTTCTGCGTTACGCCGGTAAGATGGAGCTCCATCTTGTCCGCCAGGACATCAACGAAATTCTGGAAGATCTCATAGATTTTTACGAACCGCAGGCCCTGACCAAAAACGTTCAGATGCGACAATGCCTCAGCCCCGAAGCGGCGATATGCCGCATCGACGTTGATTTGATAAAACAAGCTATACTGAATTTGTTCATCAACGCCACCCAGGCGATGAACCAAGGCGGCGAACTCATGGTCCGCAGCAGCCTCGGCGATAACGAAGCCCGAATCGAAATAATCGATACCGGCGCCGGCATCCCCGACGAAATGCGTGACAAAGTCTTCGACGCCTATTATACTACCCGAAGCGGCGGGACAGGACTTGGCCTGCCAACCTGCCGAAGAATAATCGAAGAACACGGCGGCCACATAGAACTCGACAGCGAACCCGGCAAAGGAACACGCTTCCTAATAGCCCTACCCATAACAGAATAAAATGGATAAAAAAATACCCGTATTGATAGTTGAAGACGAAACAGGGCACGCCGACATCATGGCCGAAGCTCTCGAACGCGAAGGTTATCTCGTAACCGTTGCCAACAGCGGCGAAGAAGGGCTCGAACGCCTCAAAAGTGACGACCCGTACATGGTCGTAACCGACCTCAAGCTCGGCGGAGCGGTCGATGGCCTGGCCATTGTCTCGGAAATATCAAAGAAAGATGGACTATGCAGCGTTGTCCTGATTACCGCTCATAGTTCAATCGAAACCTGCAAAACTGCACTGCGTGAAGGAGCGTTCGAATATATTGAAAAACCTATCGGACTCGAAGACCTCCGCGACGTTGTTAGACGCGGCGTAGAACGCGTCCGACTGCGCCGCGAGAATCAGCGTCTCAAAGAAAGACTCGACGACAAATTCGGCTTCGAGGGGCTGGTCGGTCAGTCCCAGGCGATGCTGAAAATACTCGACACCTTACGCCGTGCCGCCAAAAGTGACATCCCCGTCCTCATAACCGGCCAAAGCGGCGTCGGCAAGGAACTCATGGCAACTGCCATACACAATAATTCACCACGCAAAAGCGCCCCCTTCCAACCAGTCAACTGCGCCGGCCTGAGCGACACCCTGCTCGAAAGCGAACTCTTCGGCCATGTCAAAGGAGCTTTCACTGGAGCAATGGGTGACCGCAAGGGTTTCTTCGCAATGGCCGACGGCGGCACTCTGTTCCTCGACGAAATTGGGGACATGCCTCTCACGATGCAGGCCAAATTACTGCGTATACTTGAAGACCAGATCGTTGTACCGGTCGGCAGCACTCAGGGCTTTAAGGTCGATGTAAGAATCGTAAGCGCCACCAATCAGAATCTGGAAAAAGCCGTGGAGGAAAAAAAATTCCGCCAGGATTTATATTACCGAATCCGCGGTGTGGACATCGAAATCCCGCCGCTGCGAAATCGGCGTGAAGACATCATGCCCCTGGCCGAACATTTTCTTTCCGAGTTTAGTAACTCCGAAGACATCAAAGTCAAAGGCTTCACCCCGTCCGCGGCGCGACTGATGAAAGGTTTCGACTGGCCCGGCAATGTTCGTGAACTGAGAAACTGCGTCAAGACCATGGTAGTACTCGCCGAAAAGGAACTGCTCGACGTTACTGATTTACCATTCGAAATGCACCAGAGCGCCAGCAGCGGAGAACTAAGCGACCTGGCCGGCATGAACCTCAACGAACTCGAAAAAGCCGCTATCCAACGCACCCTCGAAATGGTAGACGGCAACCGGGAAACCGCTGCCAAAATGCTGGGCATCGGCGAACGAACACTCTATAGAAAAATCAAAGAGTACGACCTCTAAAAATCCAAATCGAATTTCACGGCTCTGCCTGTAGGGCGAACCAACACCCACGCAGATAAAACAGCATCGCCAAAGGCGGCACTTATCCTTTATGGCTATTTACGCGATATGCTCAGACAATGCTGCCACAAACGTGCTGATTATCGTAAGGTAATCCAAATCCTGTCGCGTATAAGCCGCCTGGTCCACACCGTTATCAACATACAATACCCCATAAGCACCCGCCGGCCCAACGATCGGCACCGACATCGCTGAATGAAGCCGGGTCAAATCGCCGGCATGTGAATCGTCCGGGTTGACCGCGTCCATAACATTGGGCAGCAGGATATAAGATTCTTTCTCGATTGCCTGTTTGAGTATCTTCCGGCCGATTAAATCTTCCAGCGAAACATTGCCGCCGCCCCGCCGACACCCGCCGTGACAGGTCAAAGGCCCGCTGGTAGTCTCACGCAGGCCGCCCCAGACATGATAAGCGTCAAATTGTTCCAGAAGCAGCTCCATCAAATCCCGCAACAACACTTCCTCGTCAGTTTCCCCGTTCAGCGTCAGGCATAATTTATAAAAATCCCCTAACCGGTCACAACTCAATCTTAAATATGCGTTTCCCTGATACTTCGTTTGAAAAACCGAAGGCTGCTCCGCTTTCATTCCCACCACGGTCTCGCCCAGGTCCAGCGGCTGACTGTCCGCCTGAGCGGATTTCGTAGCCTCGAAATGCACTTCCAGAATAAAGTCCGATATTCCGATAATATCGCCCTCATGCAACGGCATCTTACTGACGGGCCGGCCATTAACTAACGTCCGATTCGCCGAATCAAGATCACGAATCATCCAATCCCCGTCATGATTCTGCACCAGCACCGCGTGCTGACGAGAAACCGACTGGTCAGGCAAAAATATCTGACTTTTCGGCTGACGACCGATATAAATAGTCCCTTTTTCGAAGCGTAAATCATTGACCAGCGAATGGCCACGTCTTACCAGAATTCTCATTTGCGGACCTTTCAACGAAATGTTTGCCCGAAAGGAAATAGCGATATGCTAGGAGTTTACTTAATATTTCGTCGTCTGTCAAGTCAACTTCGCAAAGCTGGGCCTACCAAACATCGACCCAGATTAAAATTTCGCTTTCATTTTGGTCGGCAAATCAGTATAAAACCCCTCAAAGATAGAATAATAAACTTGCCAGGGACACAAAGATGAACAACTTATTGGAACTTGCCAGACAGCTCGGCCAAACCATCGCCGCGGACGAACGTACCGCCAAACTAAACCAGGCCCAAGAGGCCCTCAACCAGGACGAAGCCGCCCGCAAACTGCTCCAGGACTACCAGCAGCAGGCCGAGCATATCAGAAAACTCGAAACCGCCCAGAAACCCATTGAGGTGGAAGAAAAACACAAACTCATCGAGCTGGAACAAAACATCAGCACCAACGCCGTCATCGGAGAGATGACCAGACGACAAGTGGATTTCGTCGATATGATGAGAAAAGTAAAAGAAACCATCGACGCCCAGATACATACCAATAAAAAAGCATAGTATTATAAGACCTTATTGCCCTGCCTGAATCCAGCAAAAATTTGCCATGTGTTTTTTACGTTTTATTTTCGATCGAATCGCAAACAATAAAAAATATGCTCCACATACACCAACCCAAAAGTGACCGGAACGACTGAAAAATGTGGTCCCGGCATAACCCTGTACGTCCGCCACAGCAAAACCTGCCCCATCAGCATTATGATCGTATCTGGCCAGTACTATACCACGAGGTGATATAATCGCGGAAACCCCATTAATCGCTGCGCGAACCACAGTATAGTGAGACTCTATTGACCTAAAAATACTGTTCTGCAAATGTGCCTGACTAACTGCCGGCCAATCCATAGTAGGCACTGCCATAACATCTACGCCCTCTTGCCCATAAGCACGTGACAAATCGGTAAAATTATCATCCTGACATATCATTGCCCCAACCTGTACCCCATCTAATTCAGTCAACATTAACTCACCGTTACCGGTTCCGGTTTTTTCAAATGGCGTCAAATGCACTTTTGTATATTCACCAACCAGTTGTCCATGATCGTCAATACATAATAGACGATTAAGGTTACTGGTATAATTTATATAACCAATAACCAGCATAAGATGGTTATTTTTCGCTAACTCTCCCAAACGGGCTATCCACTTATAGCGAGCTGAATCCCCAAAATACAACGTCATCTCCGGTGCCACAACCAGTTGTACCCCCATACCAGAAAGCTCTGTCAATGGCTCTGCGATCAGCGTATCAAAACCTTCTTCACTGTCTACTCCATCATATTTATCTGCCACAGCACCCGACCAACCTAATGCTGCTAATTTTACTGTTGGTCCCGGCGATTTGGGCTCTAAGGCAACATTAAGAACGATTATCAACAGAACAAACAAACCCGACACTAAGCCGGCCTTACTCAACTTCTTGTTTTGTATACCGCAGACAAATAGATTCTGTAAAAATACTATCGAAAAAGAAATTCCGGTCACCCCGGTAATAGAAATAAATGTTATTAACAACGGATAGCTGGACCACGGACGAATAAACGACTGAGCCGTACCCCATATCGGAACCGTAGTAAAGTTAATCCAGTCAATTACTACAAACCACGCCGCAATAGCAACCGAAGACAAAATACTTGATTCACGTATAACATATCGCCCCCCAAACACAAATAGCAAAAGTAATACCGTAAACCACAACAGTAGTATAGCAGTAACTTCCGGCGGCATCTGAAGAATCAGCATTTGGGGAATGGTATAAGCCAATGCCATATAAACCGCCGCCGTAACCAGCGTGCCTTTTTTAACGTTGCTCTCAGATAGTACCCACAATATCGGCAGTAAAGCAATAAGTTGCAATGGAGCCATCCATCCATAAAGGTGCGGCAACATCATAAGCAACCCGCTCAACACACCGCACAACCGGGGCAGCCAGCCTTGATTGTACGACATAAAAACTCCAAAACCTCTGTCAATTAGCTGTATCAGAACGCAACTTATAACAGAAACCTTAGTTCTTTACAATAAATAAACCTTTGCGTCCCCCCACATCCCCCCGAAAGAGATTTTCTCCCCTCCGCCGTGCCTTCTCTTGCCCGGAAAACATCAGGCCGATACGGCTTCAGGTTTCAACTTGCCCGCCTTTTCCAGAAGCTCCTCAACAGCCTCAATCATCCCCTGGCTGTTGGGCTTGCTGACCTGAGCATCAGCCCCGACCGATTCGCCCTTGCGGCGGTTATCTTCAGTAATCAGCGACGAGAACAGAATCACCGGAATATCTTTCAGCTCCGGCTCATCCTTAACCTTCATTGTCAGGTGCAGGCCATCCATACGCGGCATTTCAATATCGCTTAGAATCAGGTCAAAAGGTTCTTCATCCTTGTTCGTCCGGGCCTGCTCAATAGCTTCCCAGGCCTGCTGACCGTCATGACATATCGTCAGGTTTTCAAAACCGTTTTTCTTGAGTATCAGTTCCAGCGACTGACGAATAATCACCGAGTCATCAGCCAGCAAAATACGAATATCTGAACGGTCGCGCGTAGCGACACAAGTACCGTCAACATCGGGAGCGCTTTCCAGCCCCAGAATCTCACTTACTATCGTTTCAAAATCGGCTATCAGAACCGTTTCATTATCGACATCCGCCGTGCCCGTCACCGGAGTACGTAAATCAATAAGATAATCTGAAGGAGGAGCGATTTGATCCCACCGCAGCCGACAAATCACTTCTACAGTATCAACCAGTACTCCGCAGCGCAGCTGATTGAACTCGACAATAATTATCATACCCTCGCCACTCTGGGTATGTTCGCCTTCCATATTGAAATAGCGTCCCAGATTAACCAAAGTCAGAACCTCATCGCGCAGCCGGAAACTACCCTCAACCGCATTGGGAGCTTTGGGAATACCGATAGTTTTCGGACGCTGAATAATCTCGCGCACCTTGGCAACATTAATCCCAAAAGGAATCTTGCCCAGACGAAAAATCAGAAGTTCCATCTCGTTAGTGCCAGCTTCCAGAAGAATATTCGAGGCCATTTCAAATCCTTTCACGCAACCAGTTATTATTCGGACCAATCGGGCTATACCTGCCCAAATATAAAATTCGGCCCTCAACCACCCTATCGACTGGTTACTAACCAAAGCCCAGTCATTTTTGACGGGGCTTTAACGTGAAAGAAAGTTTTTATCTATATCCCCTTTTTTGATACTAAAACCGATGGTCTATCCCACCTAAAACCGGGGCACTCCCTCACCCATTACAGCTAAAGACCGATATATCAGCCCCCCATCGAGTTAAAACACTACAGCTTCCAGGCCCTGGCAAACGCTTCAAAACTGCGGTCGTAAGTCTTTTCTGCTTCTGCCGGAAAACAACAACCCGGCAGCTGTCTGCTTTTGAGATGATACTGCAAACACTCACAGCAAATCCCCTGGCGTGAACAACAACTGTAAGTACAAGTGCAAAATTCCATATTCTTCTGCTTATTGCATTCCATCAAAAAAACTCCTAAAAATATTCTGAGCTGCTATGTTTTCAAACTATCTAATACCACTACCGAAACGGGAAAGAAAACTATTACCGGCAGAAACGCCGCGATAAACGGATTGATTGTACCTGCCAGCAGCTTACACGCAAACGTCGCGACAAAACACCCGCCTACCAGCATCACCGTCATAAAAATTGCCGACTTCATCTCCCGCCGTTCTCGTGAAACCAGCATGGGCAGCCCCAGCAGCAGCATAACCATATTGATAATCGGGTCCGCGAAACGGAAATGCCGTTCGCTGATAACATCCGCCGCCTCGGTCGATTTCAACCCCCGCCGCAGCAGACCCGTAAGCTCATCCCAGCTCATCAAACTCTTAAAATTAGAATTACGCTGCATCCACAGATACTCCGGCGTCAATTCCGAAACATACGTATCGACCTCACCCGCCAAATTCACCCCCGAACCAAGCCCTGGGTCATCGTCCACAAAATAGCGTCCCTGGGTTAAATTCCAATGTCCCATATTTTCATCCCACGTCGCCTGCTCAGCCATAACCCGGCCCACCAGTTTCTCATCGCGTCGCAGAATTACCAGCATATCATACATCGTCCGCGTCGCCGGGTCATATTCCCGCGCACTCAACAGGGCATGAGCCGGCGTCAAACCCTTGAGTCCCGGCGGAAACTCCAGTTGGCCATCCGGCAAAAACCAAACCTTAGTCCGCCCCTGAACATCAACTTCGTCATGATTGCGCACCAGCTTGTCCGCCAGCCGCGGCAAAAATAATTCCTGGTCCGCCACCATCACCAGATTCAACCCCACCGCCAGCACAATGATCGGCGCGATAACCCGCTTCAAACTTATCCCCGATGCCAATACCGCCGTCAGTTCATTGTGACGTGTCATCCGAGTCAGCGCAAACGCCGCTGCCAGCAAAATTATCATTCCCGAAAAATCACGAAAATACTCCAGCAGCTTCGGTCCATAATAGCCCACAATCCGCCCCAAAACCACCACCAGACCCACGGCCTGCTCATGCTCGCTTTCCACAAACTCATCAAACTGAGCAAACAAATCCAGCAGCACCCGCAGCGAAAGTACCACCACAATCGCTATCAGATAGCTAAACAAAAACTCACGCGAAACATATCTATCCAGAATACCCGGATAGAGATTGCTTTTGCGTTTAATAGTATCTATGGCTGTTTTACTCATTGCTTCAACAGTCTGTTATATATCACCAGGTCCGCAATTGCCACCGCGATTATCCCCGACCACAAAAACATAATCCCCGCCGGCAGATTCCCGCCGCTCTGCTCAGCGATATGCTTACCCGTAAAAATGGTTATCAAACACAAGGCCGCGGGAATAAAACTGACCCCAAAAGCCGTCAGCAGATGCCCGCTCTTGAACATTATCCCCAGCGCCGCCCCCAAAAGAACCAGCACCACACAGCTCACCCCAAAAGCCAGCCGCGAATAAATCTCCATCTCAATTTCACAACCGACTTCCTGGCATTCTTCACGTAATTCTTTGATTAGATTAACGAGATACAACGAAGCCTCGGCATTCCGAAACAACGGATAATCATCCCGAAGCAAATCATCCAGATTTATCTGCTTTACCGACGCGACGATTTTTGCTGGTACCGCGATATTACCAAAACTGTGCCGCTCCAGCCGATACTCATGACCATCCCCCACATACGACCACTTCACCTTAGTCATCGTCAACATTACGGTCTCCCGCCCCGTCTCCGGCATCACCGTTAATTCTCCAGCCTCGGCCCAGAACCGCCGCTCCGGCCCAGCGTCCAGACCATCATGATACAGCGCAACCTCGACAGGCATATCACCCCGGACTATTTCCGCTGAACGATTCTTGCCTGCCTGCTTCTTCGCCCGCTTATCTTCAGGATAAACCATTGAGCAGTCGCTGGCGTAAATCCGCAGCGGATGCCGGCCCGACTGAAGTTCCAGATAATGCCCCCGTCCCTTCAGCTCACCCCGGCAATACTCAAAAAATCGCTCCACCAGAATCTGCTCACGTATCTCCTTGACCCGCTCGGCCACCGGAGCAAACCGGGCCGCATCCTCCTGAATCGCCTTGAGTTCATCCAGATTCTTAAACTTTATATCATCACGCCACATGCTCGGAGCCTGCAAAGACAGCTCCAGATACTCCTGCTTCTCCGCGAATTCCCGCGCGATAATATTATGGTCAAACAGCCGCAAAAATAATTGATTACTTTCCTCACCCGGCTCAAACAAAACCTGAACCTGACGAGCCGTCATTATCTGCTCTATACCATCACGGTCCAGAGTAACCAGCACCACACCCGTCAACAAATGCTTGTCAGGATAAGCCCGGTCGGCGTGAATCCGAAAACCCGGAAACAGTGAACCCAGATTCCCTTTACTTTCAATATTGCGATATATTATCGATTCTGCGTCACGCTTGATTATCGACTCGAAACGCTCCGTATACGCCGGGATAACATGAAACGCCATCAACAAAGTCACCAGCCCCACCAACAGCGCCAGCGTCAAGGCCGGATATATCAGTGTCCCCAAAGATATGCCGCTGCTGCGACAGGCGTTTATCTCATTATCAACTGCCAGCCGACCATAATTCAACGTCGCCGACAGCAAAGCCGCGATTGGAATTACCATCGTCAGCGTCACCGGCAGAATACACAATATCAGCGACGGAACCTTCGCCGGGTCAACCCCGAACTGACGTAAAGGCCGCAGCATTATCCCCAGCCCCAAAACCACGCTCAATATCAGCGTCGCCAGCAGAAACGTCTTGACCAGGTCCCGGAATATATAACGTTGTAATGTAAAAACCATCTATATTATCTCAGCGGCCATCTAAGCCTCTGTCCAATCAGCCTAACCTTCGACCGGACGAATCTCCCACGCCGATACCCACAAACCCCATTATTCTTTATCGTATGCCCAATTTGTCAATCAAAATCACCTAAATCCGCTCTAAACCCTTGAAATATAAGAAAAAACCATTGCTCTTACCTCTTGCCTCTTGCCTCGCCGATAATTACCTCCTATCATTAAACACACATTCTTTAATGTTATTGGAGACCGAACATGTCCCAGCAGAAACTCACCAAAAATCTTGGGCTATTTGAAGTATACTGCCTCGCCACCGGAGCAATGGTCAGTTCCGGTATATTCATCCTGCCCGGCATCGCCCATGCCCAGGCCGGACCCAGTGTAATACTTTCCTATATCCTGGCCGGACTACTGGCCGCTATCGGCATGTTAAACGCCTGCGAACTCGCCACTGCCATGCCCAAAGCTGGCGGAGATTATTACTTCATTACCCGTTCACTGGGACCCGTACTGGGTTCTATCGCCGGACTGCTCAACTGGTTTGCCCTCTCACTCAAAAGCGCCTTTGCCCTGGTCGGCATGGGTGCCTTCGTTTTACTGCTCGTAAACATAGACATCCGCATTACCGCCACCACCCTGGGCATAGTCTTTACCCTGCTCAATCTCTGGGGCACCCGCCACGCCGGAAAATTCCAGACCTGGCTTGTCACCGCCCTGCTGACCCTGATGACCGCCTATGTTATCTTTGGCATTTCTCATGTCGAAATCAAAAACCTGTCCCCCTTTATACCATTCGGATTGAACAAAACCCTCGCCGCCGCCGGACTCGTCTTCGTGGCCTATGGCGGACTACTCAAAATCTCCAGCGTCGCCGAAGAAATCGAAAACCCTTCCCGAAACCTGCCCCGCGGCATGATACTTTCACTTGCCAGCGTCATCACAATCTATGGCCTGATGGTCTTCGTCACCACCGGAGTCTTGCCCAGCGACATACTGGACAATTCTCTTACCCCCATCACCGAAGGTGCCAGGTCGTTCCTGCCGCCCTGGGCCGTTAAAATCATGTCACTCGCGGCAATCTTCGCCTTCATCTCCACCGCCAATGCTGGCATTATGGCATCATCCAGATACCTTTTCGCGCTAAGCCGCGACGAACTACTGCCCAAATTCCTGAGCCGCATTAACCCCAAAACCAAAACACCCGCCCCCGCCGTCATCGCCACCGGTATCTTCGTTATAATCGCCGGATTCCTCAAACTAAATATCCTAGTCGAAGCCGCCTCGCTCGTACTTATACTAAGCTTCATCCTTTCCTGCCTCTGCGTAATCGTCCTGCGCGAAAGCCGAGTCCAGAACTACCGCCCCACATTCAAAACACCATTTTACCCCTTCCTCCAAATCATCGGATTACTCGGCTATCTCCTGCTGATTTTTGAACTCGGCCTCGAAGCATTCATCATCTGCGCCTGCCTCTGCCTCATAGGCGCGACCTGCTACTTCATCTACGGCCGAAAAAGACTCCGCAAAGAATACGCACTGCTGCACCTTATCGAGCGGATAACAGACCGCGAACTGGTCACCGGCCTGTTCGAAACCGAACTCAAAAACGTCGTCCGCGACCGCGACAATATCATCCTCGACCGCTTCGACGAAATTATTGCCCGGTGTCCCGTAATGGACCTGCCCGCGGCTATGACCAGCCAGGAATGCTTCGAGATGCTCGGCAAAAAACTTTCGCCCGCCTTCAATATGCCCAGCCAGGAACTCGCCCAGAGATTCATCGAAAGAGAAAACCAGGCCACCACCGTACTGAACCACTTCCTCGCTATCCCCCATATCATTATCCGCGGCGAAAATCAGTTCGAAATCGCCCTGGTGAGATCCTCGCACGGTATACATTTTTCCGATACCGCACCCGACATCCACGCCGTATTCGTACTGGCCGGCAGTAAAGACCAGAGAACCTTCCACCTGCATACCCTCGCCGCCATCGCCCAAATCGTCCATAATGAAAATTTCGAGAACCAATGGCTAAACGCCCCCTCCGAACAGGCCCTCCGAGACGTGATACTACTCGGCAAAAGGCAAAGAACCACCCCCACCCCCTAAAAATACCCCTACTCTATCGCAAACATTTACATTTATAGGACCCCAAACCCAGATTCGCAAACGTTTGCCACAGCCAGTCCACCGCATTAAAAACACGCCAAATAAAATCATAAGCCCTGTTATAAAAACATGTTATAGATTAATAAAATTATTAATACATAATACTATTGAACTCAAAGCCTTAAAACGTTATTATAAACATGTCGAGAGATGACATCCTCTTAACTGTTATGAAGTTTTTGCGTCGGTCGTCTCCGGCACATAGGAAAATGTAACGTTTTTTGTTTTTTTATCTCAAGAATGGAGGAAATGTAAAATGAAGAAAACCCTTACCCTTCTAGTAGTCCTTGGTCTGGCTAGTTTCGCCTCAGCGGCGACTTACAACGCTTGGACGAATGCTGCCGATGATAATGATTTCGGCAACTGGACCGAAAACTGGGGCGGCGTTCCGGTCGACAGGTACACTCTTGATATGTCCGGTGCTGACAGAGCAATTATCAGTGCTGACATGATCTTACCGGCTGCCGGTGGACTTTACATTGGTAGAGTGGCCGGTACTACTGGCGAATTGGAGGTTACCGGCGGAACTAATGTATTTAGTAATTCCCTGCAGTTGGCCGGTAATGCCGCATCAGTGGGTTTCCTCAACATGTCTGGCGGAAATCTTTCGTTCCCCGCTTCATATTCGACGGTTGCCGAGTACGGCACTGCTGCAATGGCCATGACCGGCGGAACCTTCAATGGCGACCGCATTACCGTTGCGACCAAAGCTGGTGCCAATGGTACACTCACCGTCACTGGTGGCGCTCTTAACCTTGCCTGCTCCGACCCCACACCTCCTACAAGCGGTGGTTCACTCAGAGTTGGTGATGGCACCGGCGTGATAAACGTTGGCGGCACCGGTGTTATTAACGCTGAGGCGTTGACCCTCGCCGCAGGCGGCACCGTCAACATAACCGGCGGCGAACTGAATCTGACCGGCTCAACTCTGGAAGCCTGGGGAACTGCTCACGGTTATAACACAGACCCAGAAAACCTCGATCGTCCTAACCTTCCGATATTCGACTTTGCAGAAGGCGCAGTTGTCAATATGGAAGGTGGCGTATGGAATCTTGCTGGTGACGTTGTCAGCGACATCAACCAGGCTATTGCCGATGGTTTCATAACCCATTCCGCCGGCGACCAGTACATCGATGCGGTATATTGTGATATTGCTGGTGTAACCCAGGTCACCGTCCCCGAACCCATGACCATGGTCATGCTCGGCCTCGGCGGGCTGCTGATTCGTCGTCGCAAAGCCTGAATCTCACCTTTGTCTAAATAGACAATAACTGAGATAACCTTAGTTTTTCCAGAGAGCGTAGCGCAAGTTACGCTCTCTTTTTTTTACGCCCCTATCTCCTACAATAAATCCTTGACATTAACACCCCCCATCGTTACAATGGTCACATGGCTCTGAGTCCCAAACAGTCGTTCCGGGCTATTACAGGCAGAATTTCAGGTAAATATGAGAGTTTTTCCAGGATTGTCGTAACTCCATTTCGGGAATTTATTGTACCGCCAACCTGTCAGGCCTGTAACAAGTCCGTCGAGAAAAACACAAACGTCCTTTGCCCGGACTGCTGGCGTCTTTTTCAGGAAAGTTTACTGCCCCAATATTGCCCCGTCTGCGGCCATAATGCCGGGCCCTACTCGCTCATCGAAGGCAGATGCCACAGATGCCGATTCACCCACCCCAAAGTCACTCATATCGTCCGGGTCGGCCCCTACCAAAACCCTTTACGCCAAATGATTATCAACCTGAAATTCCACAATACCCCCAAACTGGACAAATTCCTCGGCAATCTGCTGGCCGCTGCCATAATGGGCAGCCAAATCGCTCGCCAGGCCGACTTTTTCGTCCCTATTCCCCTGCATTGGCGCCGGCAATTGCGTCGCAAATATAACCAGTCCGAACTCCTGGCCCAGACAGCCGTAAGCACACTTTGCAAACAGGGCTTCAAAACCGCTTACAACGACGACCTCAAACGCGTACGCTACACTCGCCCCCAGGTCTCACTTGCCGTCACCGACAGACTGCGTAATCTTCACAACGCCTTTCAGGTCCGTCCCGCTGCCCCATACGAAGGTAAGCACATCTGCCTTATCGACGATGTCAGCACCACCGGAACCACCCTCCGCGTCGCCGCTAACACCCTGCTAAAAGCCGGTGCCGCCCAGGTCTCCGCCGCCGTAATCGCCGTAGCCGCCAATGATTGAATAACGGCAAATGGCCCAGGCAAAAGCCGAGCCGCGTAAGCAGCCGGATTAGAACACCATCCTCATGAGAACCAACTTTACAGAGGGCCGATGAATTGTTATGTTAGGGGTTTGTGGATAATATTAATCTCTAACGAATGATGGATGGTTTGCAATGCTTGATGTTATGCCGATATCGAAGACGGGGCACGAAAAGCTGGAGGAAGAACTGAGGAAGCTGGAGACCGAAGCGGCCGAGTTGAGACAGCGCGTAGCTGAGGCACGCGCTTTGGGGGATTTGAAGGAAAATTCAGAATATATTTACGGTCGGCAGAATCTGGGCTTTGTTGAAGGCAGAATGGGCGAAATCCGGGCCAAGCTGAATCATTCCAGAGTCACCGATTGCAGCCAAATACCATGCGACAGTGCGGGATTCGGAACGGTTGTAACCCTGCTGAATCTGGACGAAAATAAGGAGATAGTCTATCAACTGCTGGGGCCGCACGATTCGGATTTGCTGGATAACAGCATTTCGATTCTTTCGCCCATCGGCAGTGCTTTGGTGGGACGAGCGGCGGGCGCTAAATTCACGGTAAATACCCCACGCGGCGAAGTAAATTATGAACTGCTCAATATCGCCAAATCGGAAATCAAATAGCCTTGAACTGCGGAGTTAAGACCGGACCCCCCCTAATCAATATCGAGTTCGAGCGGGGCCGCGAATTTTAGAGCAATTGCCAGAGCATCTCTGGAATATGAAATAGTGCGTTCGGACCGTACGATTGTAACGGGGATTCTAACGTTTTCCAGCATGTAGGTATTTTCGGTCTGGCGGGGGATTTTTATCTCGATGAGAAAATCTTGGCCAGTCGGCAGCTCGGGGGCATGATCGGAAGAGCCGTAACAGCCAGCGTTGCTGATGTTTTCAGTATAGAAACGGGCGACCGCGTGGCCACTAGGGTTGATTAGCCAGAAAGGAAAGGCACGAACGAGCCGTTCATGTTTGCGGTGATTGACTATCCGCAATATTGGAGTAGTCCTGAGAGCTACGGTTGCGTTACCTTGCGATTCCGTACAATGCGTTGTATCAGTCATGATTTACATCCTGGTTCGGCCTAACCCGTCGTCCTGTTCGTCATTGTCAATGCCGAACAGGTCAAGCCAATGATCCAACTCTCCTTCGGGCACACCTTTACGCTTCTCCGGCGGTTCCGGAGGCAGTCTGGGCGGCCTGCTTGCCCGATCGAACATTTCAAACAGATAGTCCGTAGATTTCTGCCACCGGGCCCGACGCTTCCGGGCGGCACGATAAAGACGTCTGTCACTGCTGATTACAGTCAGCCGACGCGGAGCTGAGCTTTTTTGAATCAAATGCTCAATTTCGGAGTCGGCGTCAGAATCAGGACCGCTGAAAAGCAGTTTGACATACCCAACCGGTTCAACTTCTTCTACATTTTGTCTGGGCCAGGGATTGCCGTCAAATACTATCGTCGCGTCATTTTTCAGGATTGACATATCCTGAGCAACAAAACAACACAGCGTTCGCGGCGTAATCCGGCTAAGATCTTCTGACAGTTTACATATCGCGTGATAAAGATTGTAACCATCGACGATATAAGGCACCGAAGCTAAGCTTTCGCCTGGAATTTTACTTTGCCATCAACGATGGTGCAAACAGCCCGAGCGCTCAGACACCAGCCATTATACGGACAATTGCGGCTTTTAGAAGCAAAATTTTCCACTTTTACGGTAAATTTATTTTTATGGTCAATAATAGTGACATCCGCGGGGGCTCCGACCGCTAATGTGCCACGCTCGATACCCAGAATACCAGCAGGGTTAACGGTCATCATCTCAATCAGGCGGGCCCAGTCGATAGTTCCGGTATCTATAAGCGCCTTAGCATACAAACCGAGGGCACAATCAAGGGAAATGATACCACAAGGTGCGGCAATAAATTCCAACTCTTTTTCACTGGAAAGATGTGGGGCATGGTCCGTGGCGAGACAATCTATGGTGCCGTCGGCGACTGCTTCGCGTAAGGCAGAGAGGTCTTTTTTCGGGTTCTCAGGGGTGGGTTCATTTTGGTGTTGGTGTCGTAATCGCAGCAAGCTTCTTCGGTGAGCAACAGGTGATGGGGAGTTACTTCGGCGGTAACACGTATACCTTTTTGTTTAGCGGTACGAATAATTTCAACCGAACCAGCCGTGGAGATGTGCTGGGCGTGATAGCGGGCTTTGCTCTGGCGGACGAGCTGAATATCTCGATAGAGCATCAGTTCTTCAGCCAGAGGCGAAATACCGGGCAGCCCCAGAATAGCGGCATTATAGCCGGCATTCATGGCCCCGTTATTGGAGAGTTGATTGTCCTGACAATGCTGCATGACAACCTTGTCGAACATACTAGCGTATTGCAGGGCCTTGAGCATAACAGCGGGGTTTTGTACGCCCTGGCCGTCATCGGTAAAAGCTATCGCACCGCCGCGGACCATCTGGCCCATCTCGGCAAGTTCCTGGCCGCCTTGCTGCTTGGTCAGGGCACCGGCTGCGTATACATGGGCCATGTCAGCCGCCGCCGCCTGGCGATAAACAAAATCTACGGTCGCTTCGTTGTCGATAGGCGGGTCGGTATTGGGCATACAGACAATCGAGGTAAACCCCCCCGCAACCGCCGCCGCCGAACCAGAAGCGATAGTTTCTTCCTCTTCGTCGCCGGGCTCGCGCAGATGAACATGCATGTCAATCAGGCCGGGCGTAACGAGTTTACCGGTCGCGTCGATAACCTGTGCGGTTTTTGCGAACGACACCTTGCCAATTTCTTTAATGTGGCCGTCTTCGATGAGCAGGTCGCCGACCTTATCGGTTTTTGTCGCGGGGTCGATGATTCTGCCGTTTTTAATAAGCAATTGTGTCATTGTTTTTTAGTACTCTGTTTTGTTCTGGGCCATCGCGGCTTGATTGACAAGGAACAGGACGGCCATGCGTATGGTCACGCCGTTCGACACCTGGCGAAGTATGGTACTGTTGGGCCCGTCGGCAACTTCGCTTTCGAGTTCGAGCCCGCGGTTGATAGGGCCGGGGTGCATGACGATGACATCTTTTTTCGCGCGATGCAGGCGCTTTGCGGTTAGACCGAAGAGGCGGGAATATTCACGCACAGACGGAAAAACCGAACTGCCGATTCGCTCAAACTGAACACGAAGCATATTCAGCACGTCCATCTCGCCGATAATTTCATCGAAGTCGTGACAAACAGTAACAGGCCATTTACCTACTTCCGGCGGCATAAGAGTCGGAGGCCCAACCAGATAAACTTTAGCACCGAGCGTGTTAAGTCCCCAGATATTACTGCGGGCAACACGGGAATGAGCAATGTCGCCGACGATAGCAACTTTCAAGCCGGTGAGGTCCGGGCGCAGTTCGCGAATTGTGAATATATCGAGCAGCCCCTGGGTGGGATGCTCGTGGGAGCCGTCGCCAGCGTTGACGACACAGGCGTCAATACATTTACTGAGCAATTGGGCCGTGCCGCTGGCCTGATGACGTATCACGACAATGTCAACGCCCATCGCTTCGATATTGCGGGCGGTGTCACGCAAAGTTTCACCTTTGGAAATGCTGGAACCTTTGGCGGTGAATTCCAATACATCGGCACTGAGGCGGCTGGCGGCGAGCGAAAAACTGTTGCGGGTGCGGGTGCTGTCCTCAAAAAAAAGATTGACCACAACCTTGCCGCGTAACGGAGGAGCTTTTTTTATCGAACGGCGAGATACCTCTTTGAACCCTTCGGCGGTATCGAGCAGGTGGACAAGTTCTGCCCGCGACAAATCCCTGAGCCCCAGCAGATGTTTACGCTGCCAGATAAACGGCTGAGGATTTCCAACGCCGGGGTCCGCCGGAATTGGGCCGGGTTTTGCATTACCGGTAAAAATTGTCATGAAACATCCTTTAGCATGAAAATTTATTCGAGTATCACCTCGTCGCGACCCTGAGTTTCTTTGAGCTGGAGAATGATTTTCCTGGTGGTCGGCGCGTCAAATTTTGTCCCGGTAAAGTCCGGCTGAATAGGAATTTCGCGATGTCCCCGGTCAACCAGCACCGCCAGACGAATAACACGAGGCCGCCCCAAGGCCGTCAAAGCGTCCAGAGCGGACCGTATCGACCGTCCCGTCTGCATAACATCATCGACCAGAACCACAACGCGATTATCGACACCGAAATCAATCTCAGTAGCCCTGACCGTGGGCTGTCCTGACGAACCCATCTGGTTAATATCGTCGCGATAGAGAGTAATATCCAGAGCGCCGCAATCAGCGGTGATTTGATGCTGCTCTTTGAGTATGCGGGCCAGACGCTGGGCGAGAATTTCTCCGCCGGAACGTATGCCGATAAGGGCAATGGATTTGCGGGAATCGGAATCCGCGGCGATTTCACCAGCGATTTTGCGGAGCAGGTGGGCAATTTGTTCTTCGTTCAGTATGTCCATGGATTCACCGTTATTTTCTTACACAGCCAGCCTGTGCCGGGCGGGGTCAGGTTCCAGAAAGGCCGCTTCGATTTTGTTACTTGCGTTACTACGCAAAAGGCCCGTTGGAGTTCATTTGACCTGGGCCAGTCTAGCAGAAGCGGCCACACGATGCAAGGGGGAAGATTGGGTAATAAAAAACCGCGACTGGTTGGTATATCCAGGCACGGTTTTGATTGTAAATCGCTAAGAAAATTATCGGTTTCTTCGGAAGACCGCTACCACATGTTCAACATCAACAACAAATAGCCGATTCTTGCCTTCAAAGTCGACCGGGATGGCGCTTTTAGGGTTGAACAGTACTTTGTCGTACTGCTGCAAAGGCACCAGCGGGTCGGACTCTATTTCAGCCGAAACCGCGACAATTCTCCCGGTAATGGTAGGTATTTCGATATTGTCGGGCAAACGAATACCGCCTTTGGTTTCTTTTTTGTCCTCGTCCTTGCGGATGAGAACCCTTTTGCCTAAAGGTTCGACAATTTCAAATACATCATCACTGCCGGGGTTTGTCATACTACAGTCTGGCCTCGGCCTCAGCACTGCGGAGCCGGATGGTCTTATGGCTGAGGTCATGGGTCGCCTTGACCTTGCGAACGGTGCGATAGCGGGAACGCATAACTATCGAAGATGTCGAAGCCGACTGGCCGTCTACGTGAACGCCGCGCAGGATATTACCGTCGGTAATTCCGGTAGCGACAAACACAACCTTATCGCCGCGGGCGAGGTCGTCGGCAGTATAAATCTTCTTGAGAACGCCGTCGCCCATTTCCTTGACGATTTGTTTTTCTTCTTTGCTATCAACCGGTGCCATGCGGGTGAGGATTTCACCGCCCATGCACTTGATGGCCGCCGCGGCTAGTACCGCCTCGGTCGAACCGCCCGTACCCATAAAGACATCGACACCCGTGTTGGGCATACAGGCTGCCATACAGCCGGCAATGTCGCCGTCAGTAAACAACCGCGCCGAAGCGCCTGCCTGACGAATATCCTTAACGAGTTTTTCGTGACGCTTACGATCGAGCACCGCCACGTTCAGGTCCTGAACACGCTTGCCGAGTTTCATGGCCACGATCTCAAGATTGTCACGAACCGAAGCATTGAGATGTACTCTGCCCGGACCTTCCTGAACCGCAGGACCGAAAGCGATCTTCTCCATGTACTTCGAGGCAATCGGTGTCAGGGCCGGCATATCATCGTCACTGCGGGCCGCAACCAGCACCGCGATGGCACCCCACAGACCTTGTTCGACCAGACGCAAACCGTCAATCGGTATCATCGCCAGGTCCATCTGGAGAGAACCAGGTCCCCAGTTTCCCAACTGTTCGCCGGGCGTAATCCCGCCGGGCTGGGGCTTGGTCCCGTCGCCGAAAAGTACCGTACCCGATACACTGGAAAGATCCAGAGTGCCGCGAATGGCATCCACAGCGGCCGCATGGGCAGCCTGAGCGTTGCCCCGACCCAGCCAGCGATAGGCGTTCAGAGCAGCCGCTTCGGTCGTACGCACGAAGTCAAGCTCCAGCAAACGCTCCAGGTCAACAGCCGGTTTGGGCACCGCCGCCCCAGCGACCACCGAACGAGACCGGGATTTGCTCACAACAGCCTTGTTGGATTTGGCAACCGTGGGCTTCGTCTTTGCAACCGGTTTGGGGGGGGTGACCTTCTTAACGGTCTTCTTCACAGCCTTTTTAGCAACTTTTTTCTTTTTGCTCATATTAGACTTCCTTTGCGTCGATCCATGACATCATATTCCGTAATTTACGGCCGACTTGCTCCAGGGTACCGTCATGATCCATCTCGTACAGTGCCTTGAAGTTTTTCATGCCGCCGTTGACTTCGTCTATCCATTCCTTGGCGAATTTGCCGGTGCAGATTTCGTCCAGAATCTTCTTCATTTCAGCCTTGGTTGCATCAGTTACCAGACGCGGGCCGCGGGTCAGGTCGCCATATTCAGCCGTGTTGGAAATACTGTAACGCATGTAGCTCATGCCGCCTTCGTACATCAGGTCAACGATGAGTTTTACTTCATGCAGACATTCAAAGTATGCCACTTCCGGCTGGTAACCAGCATCAACCAGAGTCTGGAAACCGGCTTTGATAAGAGCCGTCAGACCGCCGCAGAGAACAACCTGTTCGCCGAAAAGGTCAGTTTCGGTTTCTTCTTTGAAGGTGGTTTCAAGGATACCCGCGCGGGCACCGCCGATACCATTGGCCCAGGCCAACGCGACATCTTTGGCCTTGCCGTCAGCGTCTTTTTCCACCGCGATAAGACACGGCACACCGCCGCCTTTGACATATTCACTGCGGACCAGATGGCCCGGACCCTTCGGGGCGATCATAACGATGTTGATATTGTCCGGCGGAGTGATGTACTTGAAGTGGATATTGAAACCGTGGCAGAAACCCAGGGTTTTGCCCGCACTGAGATTCGGCGAGATTTCTGATTCATAAATCTTGCTCTGCCATTCATCCGGCAGAGTGATGATAATCAGGTCGGCCTGCTTGACAGCGTCCGAGGCCTTCATCGGCTTAAAACCGTGCTTTTCCGCCAGTTTGTAATTTTCCGTGCCTTCCAGCTCCGCGACAATAACGCTCATACCGCTGTCGCGGAGGTTCTGGCTGTGGGCGTGACCCTGCGAACCGTAGCCGATAACAGCAACGGTCTTACCTTCGAGTCCGGTCTTGGGTGCGTCTGCTTCGTAATAGATTTTGGCATTGCTCATAGTAATAAAATCTCCTTGGAATTTTGGGCCGGGCTTACTTAGTGTGCCGCGGCATTGCTATCATTCCGGTTCTGGCGACGTCCTTGACCCCATAAGGACGACATGTGTCTATAAAAGCTTCGATCTTCTGTTCGGGGCCGGCGATCTCAACCATAACAAATTTTGGGCCGATGTCCACCACTTTTGCCTGAAACATCTCGACAATTGCCTGAATTTCAGGCCTTTTTTCCGGAGTTACCGCAACTTTGATGAGCATGAGGTCACGTTGGACCAGGTTTTCACCGGTAAAGTCATGGACTTTTACAACCGGTATGATTTTGGCCAACTGCTTGCGGACCTGTTCGATAGTGTTATCATCTCCGATAACGACAATGGTCATACGGGAGAGATTAGGATCTTCGGTCCGGCCAACGGCCAGAGAATCAATGTTAAAACAACGCGCGGCGAACATGCCGGCCACATGGGCCAGAACGCCGGGCTGGTTCTGCACTAATGCGCTTAATGTACGTTTCATAGTATTCACCTGCATATTTCACAAACCCCTGGGGGTTTTGGTTCGGGTATTTTATGAGCCGGGGGACTATCTGTCCAGCATTGAGTACGGCTGAAATCAGAGTAATTCGGCACTTTCCGCCGGTAAACCGGACATCTCATGGAGTCCTTTGCCTGCCGCTACCATAGGCCAGACGTTTTCCTCACGTACTATGCGGAAATCGACCAGGCAGCAACGCTTTTCAGACAGCATCTTCTCGACAGCAGCCGGAACCTCAGATTTCTTGGTAACGGTCATACCTGCCGCACCGAAAGACTCAGCGACTTTGGCAAAGTCAGGATGCTGCAGGAAACTCTTGCTGTAACGCTTGTTATAAAAAAGCTCCTGCCACTGACGAACCATGCCCATATAGCCATTGTTCAGCAGACAAATCTTGACCGGAAGCTCGTTCTGGACAGCGGTCGGCAGCTCATTAAGGGTCATCGAGAAGCTGCTGTCGCCGTCAATATCAATGACTGTCGCGCCGGGAAAGGCTATCTGGGCCCCGATAGCGGCCGGAAAACCAAAACCCATCGTCCCCAGCCCGCCCGAACTGATAAAGTGACGGGGTTGCTTAAATTCATAAAACTGGGCCGCCCACATCTGGTGCTGACCTACGCCCGTACAGATAATCGCCTTGCCTTTGGTTTGGCGGGACAATTCCTCAATTACGTACTGAGGACGAATACCTTCACCTTCGTTATCGTAGGTGAGCGGATAAGTCGTTTTCCAGCCTTCGATTGTGGCGAACCATTCCTCACGGTCCCGATGCTCCACCAGCTTGACCATTTCGGTCAGTATCTGTCGGGCATCACCCACCACCGGAATATCGACCTTCACGCTTTTGGAAATGCTCGTCGGGTCAATATCGACGTGAACGACCTTGGCGTGAGGGGCGAAACGCTTAATATCACCGGTGATGCGGTCGTCAAACCGTGCCCCGATAGCTATCAGCAAATCACATTGCTGAACCGCGAAATTGGCGTAGGCTGTACCATGCATCCCCAACATATGCAAGGACTTAGGGTCGCTTTCATCAAAGCACCCCAACCCCAGCAAAGTCGTGGTGATGGGCACATTGGCTTTCTGTACCAGCTCGTTCAGTTCACTTGAGGCGCCCGCCGCTATAACTCCGCCTCCGGCATAAATCACCGGTTTCTGAGAGTCGTTAATAGCGTCGGCAGCCCGTTTAATCTGACGGAGATGACCGCCTTCACGAATTCTATAGCCAGGCAGATTCATCTCACGGCTGTTCTTAAGTTCGGTCACAGCAGCCGAAACATCAGCCGGAAGGTCGATAAGGACCGGGCCGGGCCTGCCTGTACGGGCGATATGAAATGCCTCGTGCATGATGCGAGCAAGGTCATTTACATCCTTAACGATGTAATTATGTTTGGTAATAGGCCTGGTAATACCGGTCATGTCCGCTTCCTGAAAAGCATCATTACCTATCAGGGGAGTTTTGACCTGGCCGGTGAATACCACCATTGGTATAGAGTCCATAAACGCCGTCGCCAGACCGGTCACAGTGTTAGTAGCGCCGGGACCGGAGGTTACCAGCACAACGCCGACTTTGCCAGTCGCGCGGGCGTAGGCGTCAGCCATGTGAGTGGCACCTTGCTCATGACGGGCCAGAATGAAATTTACCGGGCTGTCATAGAGGGCGTCGAAGACTGGTAAGACTACCCCGCCGGGATAGCCGAACATTGTCTCAACTCCTTCTCGCAGCAAGACTTCGCAGAAAATCTGCGCTCCTTTGAGGAGGGCGGGGGAAGACTCTGCCCCAGAGGATGGGGACTCTTTGGATGGTGATTTACCCATGTTATGGCTCCTTCTTACATTCGCCATCGGTTTTTTCGGGTCGGTCGCAACGTCCGTCGAGCGGTCCGTAAAGGCCCAGATCGTTTCATCCTGAAAGCGATCCCAGCCGGAAAGCGGGCGTTATGCTCTCGCCGCGACTCCCGAACACTTGACTATATCGGCATAATAGCCTTTTGGCAAGCCAAAATCACTTTTTTCCCCCAAAAAAAAGTTGTGACATCGTTGATTTATTAAACCGGATTTAGAATTTAATCTTTATCATGCCGCAAATGAACATAATCAATAAAATTGAGGTCATCATACCCCAGCCCCATCGCCATCGCCGTCCGCAGATATGAAGCTTCCAAATCAACCTCCGCTGTCGTCGGCAGCGGCATCGTCAGCCGCGACCGCCGGATTATCTCCAACGCCACCCTATCCAGCGCCACCGGATCCAGACTAAACAGCAGCGTACTGCGTTCGTTCACATAAACCTGCCGAACATCCGGCCCGCCGTAATACAACAGCCGCAAACCGTTAGCGATATGCAGCCGAACCTTACCCCGAATCTCCGCCATCTCATAAACTTCCGGAATAAAAGGGTCGCCCGGATTTTCCATCATATAGTCATATAGCTTCGCCGGACTCTTCAGCAGCGGCAAAGAAAGATTCGCCAGACAGCAACGCAGATTAATAACATTATCATCCATAATCGACGGCACATCAATTATCGCCGTAACCTCATCCAGCCACCCCGCCAGATAATCACTGTCCGCTCCAAAGCTGCTCTTCTCACGTCGCCACCCATACTTGAAAGGCCGAGTGCCCGCCGCCTCATCCGGCAAGTCATCGAGACCCACCAGCATCAAATTCTCTTTCTTGAACCCCACCCCAACCAGACATTCTATCAACGCCCCCGCCAGTCCCCGGTTAGTACCCAAATCATGACCACCCACCCACGTAAAAACCAAAGCCACCACATCATCATCGTGAATAAATTCACGCCACGCAGCCTTCGCATCCTCCAAACCCGACAGACGACGCACCCCCGTATTAAGCATCTTAACCAGACTAGGCCGGTGAAGTTTAGTACCCCGAACCGCAAACTCACCATAAACATCATAAACCGCCGCCTTCTGCAAACCCAGCGGATCATCTATCGCCCGACGATAACCACCCTGACCCGGCAGAACCGAAGGTCCTATAAGCAGTATCAGTAGTGCCGCCCAAAAAAACCAGCCAAAATTGCCCATTCCCTCTTTCATTTCGCCTAATACCCTGTCATTAAAATACTTAAACCTATAATTCACTCAAATCTCACCCCCCGCCTCAAACACCTCAACCTCATAATATATCGGCATTTACCCCTGTTCCTCTTGTTATCTGACCAAAAAACCTCACAAATTGTCTTCCCCCACTGGACAAACCGAACCTTTCCCGCAATAATCGAACCCCATTGGAAATGTTAATAATCGAAATTCTTTAGCGGGATAAAATTACCCATAGCGGTTCACCCGCACATTAATAAGGTACACCATCATGGCCCAGACCATCCGCAGCAAAGTAGAAGCAGCCAAAAAACTCCTCGCCCGACACGGCCAGGAACATCTCATGCAGTTCGCCGACGAACTCGACCAGACCCAAAAAATCGAGTTGCTCGACCAGGTCGCCTCACTCGATTGGAAGCTCATCAACCGTCTAATCCCCGAATACGTCACCAGCGAACCACAAATCAAACTCCCCGACCAAATCCTGCCTCCAAAAGTTTACCCCATTCACCCCACCCCAGAACTCGAAGCCAAATACCAGAAGGCGCTCGAACGCGGCGAAAATCTTATCGCCGAACACAAAGTCGCCGCCTTCACCGTCGCCGGCGGACAGGGAACCCGCCTTAACTTCGACGGACCAAAAGGAAACGTGCCCGCCACCGCCGTACGCAACAAAACACTCTTCCGAGTCTTCGCCGAACAAATCCTCGCCTGGCAAAGACGTTTCAATAGCGTAATCCCCTGGTATATCATGACCAGCCCCGCAAACCATCAGGACACCATAGACAGTTTCGAAAAAAACGACTATTTCGGTCTCAACAAAAAAGATGTCATGCACTTCCCCCAGGGCATGATGCCCTGCTTCGACCAGAACGGGAAAATCCTGCTCAGCTCAAAATCATCACTTGCTATGTCACCCGACGGACACGGCGGCTCACTCCGAGCCCTCTACAACAGCGGGGCCGTAGACGATATGGACCGCCGAGGCATAGAACACATCAGCTACTTCCAGGTCGACAACCCCCTTGTTAAAGTCATCGACCCACTCTTCATCGGCCTTCAGGCGGTCGATAACGCCGAAATGTCCAGTAAGGCAGTCATTAAATGTCAGCCCCTCGAAAAAGTCGGTAACTTCTGCCTCGTCAACGGCAAGGTAACCGTCATCGAATACAGCGACCTGCCCGATGAACTTGCTTTGCAAACCAGACCCGACGGCCAACTACTCTTCGAAGCCGGCAGCATCGCCATCCACGTCATCAGCCGGACCTTCATCGAACGCATCAATGAACACGGATTCTCCCTGCCCTGGCATCGAGCTGTTAAACGTGTCCCCTATATCGACTCAACCGGAAACCTCGTTCAGCCCGAAAAAACCAACGCCGTCAAACTCGAAACCTTCGTTTTCGACGCCCTGCCCCTGGCCGACACTTCAATCATTCTCGGCATTGACCGAGACGACGAATTCGCCCCTATCAAAAATGCCTCTGGCGTAGACAGCCTCCAAAGCTCACAAATCATGCAAATTCAACGTGCCGCCCGATGGATGGAAAAAGCCGGCATAAGTGTCCCTCACAAAGAAGATGGCTCGATCGACTGCCTCATAGAAATCTCACCACTCTTTGCCCTGGACGATAGAGAACTCGCCCAGAAACACCGCCAGCTCAGAAAGCTAACCTCCGGCGACATAGTATACCTCGGCTAAAAAACCAATTCACCCATCAGAGCCGCGCACATATCAGAACCGAGTATATATCAGAGCCGCGCACGTCAGTAAGCGGTTGACGTTGCCGTTAAATAAAACCCCTCGACCAAAGGCCGAAACCTCACCGTCCCTTCTTGCCTCACCCCTGCCGCTACGCACCCACCTCGGCTCATCCTCCATCATGACCGACCGCGACGGCAATGTCGTGCGGCATTATGAATACTCACCCTTCGGCGACGAGACCTACGCCGCTGATAATGCGGGCTACTCCGCCTATGATTCACCCTCCAACCGCTACACCGGCCAGATATTCGACTCCGAAACAGGCCTCTACTACTACAACGCCCGCTTCTACGATGCCGAACTAGCCCGATTCGTGCAGGCCGACACCGTCCTGCCCACCCAGACCTCACAGGGCCTAAACAGATATACCTACTGTAACAACAACCCGCTTAAATATGTTGATCCCAGTGGGCATCTAGGCTTCCTTGCAGTGGTAGCGATATCAGCTGCTATAGGTTCTACCGTTGGTGGAATAATGGCCGCATGTAATGGCGGAGATTTCCGAGATATTCTCCGTGGAATGGCTATAGGTGGTATAACTGGTGCTATTGGTGGAGCCTTTGGATTCGTAGGTTTCGCTGTAGGGGGCTGGATAGGTGCGGGCGTGGCTGGCGCTGCTGCCGGAGCACTCAACGCTGCTATTACTGGTGGTGATGTGGGAAGGGGGGCCATTATTGGTGGTATTACAGGTTTAGTTTCCGGTTTGATGCAGGCATCGGGATCCGCCCAGGGAGGCGCCGGTACTGAAACTCAATCAGTCGAGCAGGCCAATACTATACAATTAGCAGCAAGTAGTGGAGAAGGTGCGGGAAGTGGCGGAACGGCGTCAACAACTCTTTTTGATCACATTAAATTAAGAGTAACATTTTAGCCAAGTGAAGCAAATTCTATAGCTTTTGGGTTGGCTTGTGCAAAAAAAAGACAAAAAAACTTCAAAATGTTAAGATGGGTAATTTGCGCTATTGCGTGTAATGGTTTATAGTTTCAGCATGATGAAGCCGAATGCTGAACAGGCTATCGCCGACCTGGCCTTAGAGCAGGAATTGACTGCGGAGCAGGCTGAGCTTATTTACGAGCAAGGCAGAGAGGCGGTGGTTTTTGTTTTGCTGAGACTGTCGAAACTGGCAGCGGAAAAAACACAAGGTACGTTAGTTGCCGGCAGTCCGGCTGATCCTTCGTGTCCCTCAGGTCAGAAGCCGGTTTTTGTCAAGCCGAACAAAACAGATAAAAAACGCGGCAAAAAGTTTGGCCGTAAAAAAGGGCATCAAGGTACTCGCCGCAATCTGCCGACCCAAATAGACCGTACCGAAGAACATCGCGCTTCATGTTGTCCGGACTGCGGCGGCGAACTGAAAAAATGTTCCGGCACACGTGAACGAATCATCGAAGACATCCCGGAAGATGTTCGCGTTGAGACGGTAAAGCATGTTATTCATCGCGACTGGTGTCCGAACTGTCGCAAGGCGGTTGAGCCGATCGTAACCGATGCTCTGCCAAAATCATCTATTGGCAATGGTATTGTGGTTTTGTGTGCCTGGCTCCACTTTGCGTTGGGCAATACGATAGCGCAGATCCTGGAGGTGTTTAATTTTCATCTCCGGTTTAAGATGTCGCCGGGCGGATTAGTCCAGATGTGGCATCGTTTAGCGGATATACTCCTGGCCTGGTACGAAGAAATAATCGAGGACATTCAAAAAGCCGGTGTCCTGCACGGCGATGAGACCGGCTGGCGGGTAAACGGTAAAACGCATTGGTTATGGTGCTTTACCAGCCATCAAGCCACGATTTTTACGGTCGAGCAGTCGCGGGCCGGGCCGGTGGTTTTGGAATTTATCAAAGAATGTTTCAACGGCGTGTTCGTAAGTGACTTCTGGTATGCTTACAATGTATTGTCATGCGCCAAACAAAAGTGCCTGGTTCACTTACTGCGTGATTTGGAGCGAGTCTGGAAAGCCAAAGACCACAGCGGCGATTGGCCGAGGTTCTCCAAAAAACTCAAACGATTAATTCGCGACGCGATACGCCTGCGTAAACGCATCGATGAACTGGATGCGACGGTTTACCAGCGGCGCTGCCAACGAATCGAAAAACGCTTGGATCTTATTATCGCGCATGAGTGGTCGAACAAGGAAGCTCAGCGGTTGATTAAGCGTTTGAAACGCCATCATGATGAGCTGTTCACTTTTCTGAGCAATCGCGAGGTGCCGTTCGATAATAATTTTGGCGAACGCAGCATTCGCGGCGCGGTGATCATGCGAAAGAACAGCTATAACAACCGCAGCGACCGTGGAGCCCGAACGCAATCGGTGCTGATGAGCGTGTTTTTTACCCTGAAACAACGCGGCCTAAACCCGGTTGCTACCATCAAAAAAGCCCTGCGAACATACATCAAAACCGGCAAATTGCCAAAACTCGCGGAGTTCTCTGCTTCACTTGGCTAAAGTGTTACAATTAAGATTAGATTCAAAGACTGTTATGACAGGTGAACAGATACCTGATGTTGGGACTTTAAATACAGTTACTTCCGGCTTCAAAATGACGATCTCGTATAAAGGATTTGAATTACTCAATTTGAAATATTTACAGCAAGCCCAATTTATGAATTATCTGAGTGGTGGTGTTGATACTTCAATTACAGGAGTAGGTGTCGGGCTAGACTTCCTTGGAGGTGCAGGAGTTGCTGGGTCAAGTGGGGTATCTTTTATTTGGGACAGCCTTGGCAATGCCGGTTTTATCATTCGTGTTGGTGGCGGATCGCTCATGGGCGCTGGCGGATCAGCTTCTTTTGTGGGGCATAAATTCTGGGGAAATTGCTATGATCTGGCTGGAACATCGAGTACTTATGGAGGTAGTGTAACGCTACCGGGTGTTGTAGGTTTGGGGGGCGAATATTCTTATGGACTAAATGGTTCACATATGGCTACTGGTTCTGTAACATTACCAGGAAGTGCCATGACGCCTGTCGAAGCACACGTTCTTGTTGAAACAGCAGAGTTTGTTCCAACAAAAGAAGTTTTTAGCACAAAAATATATACCAGATATTGGAAAGGTCAGGCAAATAAAATTAAAAATTGGTTCCAAGATTAATATTGCAATTTTTATAGTGATAATTTAACTTGCTGTTGAGTGACACTATTCTCAATATCGTATAATTTCTATGAGGCTAATTAATGAAAAATCTATTTAATTTTTTGTTTGTCAGCGCATTTATAAGTTCGATGTTACTTAGTTTCAGGATATATTTATTAGGTAGGCGACTGACAAATCACATAAAGTCGGAACATAAAGAACTGTATCTCAAGTTAAACAGTAGTCCTTTTTGGGGAGAAGGAATGATAGACAAGCAAGTAATGAAAAAAATACTGCATAGCTCTGAATACGATTTAGATAATTATATTATGGAGACTAAAGAGAAAATAGTAAAAGGTCAAGTTTACCTAAGATGTCTCCTGGGTATTTGTTTTATTCTGGCTGTTTTGGCGGCATTATTGGTGACAGGAGAAAATTAAAGGCGAATTAAGAAACTATGAAAGCCAGATGCTCCGGGACGAATTATGTTATAATCGTCCCGGCGTGGTTGCCGCTGGGGCATTACCGCTTTATTCTTGACAAGGATTAAGGAGCATCTGACCATGGAAACTATTGTAGCAATCGACCTAGGTAAACGCAAGAGTGCATTTTGCAAGCTGGAGACCGGCTCTTTGACAACCAAATACGCGACCGTCAGAACTTCCCCACAGGAGTTCCACGATATTTTCGCGCAGCTGGACCCTGAAAATTCCATCGTACTTTTCGAGGTCGGTTCTCAGGCCGGCTGGCTGGCGGACATGCTCACGGCGTTGGGCCTGCAATTCAAGGTTGCCAACGTCAATCATCCCGCCTGGAAATGGACCAACAATCCCAACAAGTCTGACAAAGATGATGCTCACCGCCTGGCTATGATGTATCATCACGGCTTCTTTCCTGAAGTTCATGTCCCCAATAAACCGGTTCGTCAAAAACGCAGTCTCATCTATTATCGCCAAAAGCTTGTCAATCGCCAGACGCAGGTCAAAAACAGCATCCGGGCCCTGATGACTATCATGGCCATAGACCTGCCCGATGGCAAAAGCTGCTGGACAAAAAAACATCTCCATCAAATAGAAACACTGGCTCAGCCCTTCGCTGAAATAGACAATCCCGAAGAACTCTGGCGTGGCCAACTGGACCTGGAACTTAAACAACTGGAGGCCCTAAAAAAATGTCTCGACCAGACCAGCGAAAAACTCAACCGGCTCAATGACAAATCGGAAAAAGTAAAGTTATTACAAACCGCCGTAGGAGTAGGTCCCCGCACCGCTGAGGCGATAGTCGCGGTTATTGATGACCCTCACCGTTTCAAAAACAGCCGCCAAGTTAGCAGTTATGTCGGTTTTACTCCCCGCCGCTATCAGTCCGGCCAAATGGACCGCACCGGCCGTATCAGCAAACGCGGCAATCCTCTTTTGAGGGTGTTGTTAGTTCAGGCCAGTTGGACTGCTTTGCGATACGATTGGGCCCGAGAGATATACTTACGCGTCAGCCGAGGCAGCGCCAAACGACGTAAAATAGCCATAATCGCCGTTGCTCGACACTTGCTTATTCGCTGCTGGGCCATGATGCGCGACCATAAACCCTGGAAATATAAAATACAAAAAACCTCAGCTAATCCAAGGAGTAATCGACTGACCCCAACACCTCAGAGATGCGCTCAATAATAAAATGAATCCGGCTCAGGCCGCATCCTTGCCAGTTTCCCCCCGGCTGACGCCGAAAATGAAGAACCGTTTACAATAACCAGATTAACCACAATCTGACGACCGCAAGAAAAACAAAACGAATATGATTGAAGCTCTTAAGTGATCGAGATCGAATACAGTCGAGCCTGACGGACACCTTGGGCCATCAGAGCCCGTACTTAAGAATAGGCCGACTGCCGTATAAGTTTAATAGGCCCGCGAAAATCAAATAATCCCGCGGCAACCTGAATAGGAGCATGAGACGACCGATCATAACCGAGCCGCGGAAAAGGTACGTAAAGTGAAAAAAAGAAAATTTAAAAAACCCTAAAATCAACCTTGACACATCTGGCTTCATAGGAGGTGTCCGGTACAATTAATTTTTCCCGCCGTTCACTCTTGCCTCATCCCTCATCCCTCTTGCCTTCTTAAAAAAAAAGAGGTCAAATCTCTTTTTTCCTTGTTTGAAAATAAAAACACCCCCTGCCCAAGGCAGCACCTCGCCGTTAATCATTCAGCCCTCGACCGCAGGTCGAAACCTAGCCGTTCACTTCTGCCTCATGCCTAATGCCTCTTGCCTTCTTAAATGCCTCATCCCTCCTGCCTTTCTAAATCTCAAAATCACCCAAAAAAACACTCAAAAACCAACCCAAAAATCAAAAAAAACGCTCGAAAAATCAAAAAAATCATCAAAAATCGGTCGTCCCAGTCCAAGCCGCGCCGAAAACCCCCACCGCAAACACAACTTTACCACCGCAGTAACGCCCCAAACAGGCATATTCACACCCCAAATCCCCCGCCCCCTGCCTCCAAACACTCTTTTTGCCCCCCCAAAAATCCCCAATCGCGCTGATTTGGCCCCCTGCAAATTGCGCATTAAGGAGACCCCCCCACCCGAAAAACCCGTTTTAAGCCGCCCTCGCGCCCCCAAAGTAACCTTAGCGCTCACAAAAATAAAGACTTACAGCAATACTCTCCCCACAAAACAAGCACTTACATCCCCCAATCACCGCGTTTTTGCCTTACTCGACCAACGCAATTTTGCCGACAAAAATAAGCACTTACGTTTACGATTTACCGGCATTATAATAAGCCGAATCGACCAGTTACATGTAAGGATAACCATGACCACAGAAAGCATCGTAAGAATCGGCCAGGGCTATGACCTTCACCGCCTCACCCCCGACCGCCCATTCATCCTCGCTGGCGTAAAAATCCCCTCCCCGCTCGGCCTGCTAGGCCACAGCGACGCCGACGTACTAATCCACGCCGTCATCGACGCCCTGCTTGGCGCTGCCGGCCTCGACGACATCGGCCAGCACTTCCCCGATACCGACTCAAAATATAAAGACATTGCCAGCACAGACTTACTAAAAAAAAACCCTCACCCTCATCAACGACGCCGGCTACGCCCCCGTGAATATTGACACAACGATTATCGCCGAACAGCCTAAGATCGGCCCTCACAAAAAAATCCTTCGTCAAAATCTCGCCCAACTTTTGCATCTACCCCCAGAAGCCGTTAATATAAAGGCCAAGACCAACGAGAAACTCGAAGCAACCGGCACAGGTCAGGCCGTCGCCTGCCACGCCATAGCTTCACTAAAGCGAATTTGACAGTAACCGTATTATTACCAAGGTAAAAAAATGGCCCTGAGAATTTACAATACACTCACCCGCGAAAAAGAACTCTTCGAATCCGTAAACCCCGGCAAAGTAGGCATTTACCTCTGCGGCCCTACCGTCTACAAGCCCTGCCATATCGGCCATTTCATCGGACCGGTCATCTTCGACGCCCTCAAAAAATACCTCATATATAAAGGCTACAACGTAACTTTCGTCGTTAATATCACCGACGTAGACGACAAAATGATTAACGAAGCCCAAAAACGCGGTATTACCACCGAGCAGCTCGCCCGTGAAATCTCCGCCGGATACTACGAAGCACTAGAAAAACTAAACATCGACAGCATAGACCATTTCCCCCACGCCACCAGTTATATCCCTCACATGATTCAACTAATCCACAAACTAGGTGACCAAGATGCCGCCTACATTGCCGACGGCGATGTATATTTCGACGTAACTAAATGTGACAACTACGGTTGCCTCTCCAACCGAAAACAAGAAGACCAGCTCGAAGGCTCCCGCCAACTGGCTGGCTCATCCCAAAAACGCAACAACGCTGACTTTGCCTTATGGAAAAGTGTCGGCCCAGATGAAATCGGGTGGGAGTCCCCCTGGGGTCGGGGTCGACCGGGCTGGCATATTGAGTGTTCGGTTATGAGTATGGATTTGCTGGGCGAGACTTTTGATATTCATGGCGGCGGAATGGATCTTATTTTCCCGCATCATGAAAATGAGATCGCCCAGTCCCAGACCGCCTCCGGTAAGCCTTACGTTAAATACTGGATGCACAATGGGTTGACACGGGTACGCACCAAAAGCGGCAGCGAATGGAAAGCCGAAAAAATGAGCAAATCGCTCGGTAATATCAAGCCTATCGCTGAGCTGCTGGAGGAATACCCGCCCGCTATTCTACGTTTCTTTGTCCTTAGTACCCACTATCGTCGTCCCATCGACTTTTCTGATGAAGCCATCACGGCGGTGCAAAAGGGCGCCAATAATATTTATCGTCTGCTCGACCGCCTTGAGGCGCTAACCGGCGATGATATTTATCATACCAAACCAAATATCGCCGCAATGGAGAATCAGGCTCAGTCCGAACCCGATAAAAAATTCACAGAGGATGTGGCCCAGGCCCAACTTCGCTATCTCGAAGCTCTCGACGATGATTTCAATACCGCCGCCGCGATTGCGACTCTATTTGAGCTTGTCAACACCGTCAACCGCTATCTCGATGACCAGCGAGCCCAGGGACAAACCAATAAAGAATTCCTTACTATCGCTCAGGAAGCGGGGCGAATGATCACTCATCTGGGCCAGATACTTGGTTTGTTTACGCATCCTCTTACTAAGGCTGCCGGTACTGACTCACTCACGCCTCAGTTAATGGAGTTAATCATTAAACTGCGCAAACAAGCCCGAACCGACAAAAATTTTCAATTGTCCGACACCATTCGCGACGCCCTCAAAAACCTAAACATCACCCTCCGCGACAATCCCGACGGGACAACCGAATGGCAGCTTGAATCATGAAAGTACTCGGCATAGACCCCGGACTGCGAACCAGCGGATACGCCGTAATCGACTGGCAGGGCCGACAGCTCAAAGTCATCGACGCCGGAACTATCCGCGCCGAGACTTCTTTGCCTCTCGCCCAGAGACTGTCCCAGATTTATCGCGATATTGATGCCCTGCTCGACGAACAGCCCGTCGATGCCCTGGCGATTGAGGAACTATACGCTCATTACAAACATCCGCGTACAGCCATTCTCATGGGCCACGCCCGCGGAGTTTTTCTGCTGGCGGCAGCTCAACACGATTTGCCGGTATATGGGTTTTCCGCGACCAGGGTTAAGAAGTCTCTAACCGGTTCCGGCCGAGCGGGCAAAGAACAGATGCAGCTGGCGGTAACTACCCAGCTGGGTTTGAAGACTATGCCCAAGCCCGCTGATGTCGCTGACGCCATCGCCATCGCCATGTGCTGTATCAACGAAAAACAATTACAGGAATTTACCAGATGATCGCTCGCATTTCCGGCCTACTGCTCGAACTGGACACCGAAGTCGGCACCGCCCTCATCGAAGCCGGCCCGCTCGCCTACGAAGTAATGATACCGGCTTATCTCATTTCTGACCTTTCGAGCCAGTTAGGTCGCGAAATAGTTTTACATTGCCTCGAATATTATGAAGGCAGCTCTATGGGCGGCAATCTCATTCCCCGTATCGTCGGTTTCGCCCACGCTGAGGATAAATCATTTTTCCGGCGTTTCATTACCGTAAAGGGCATCGGTCCGCGTAAAGCGCTTCGGGCCCTGTCACGCTCGCTCTCTGACATTGCCGCGTTTATAGAAAACGGGGACACTAAAATGTTATCGACCCTGCCCGAAATCGGCAAACGGACAGCCGAACATATTATCGCGGAGCTAAAAGGTAAAGTTACCGACTTTGCCTTGGCTGGTGGCGGTGCCGTCGTTCGCGCCACGCAAAAACCGCTGACTGGTATAGAAATAGAAGCCCTCGAAATTCTGCTCCAACTCGGCGAACGCCGCAACGAAGCCGAAGAACTCATCAGCCGCGCCCTCGACATCTTCCCCGACATAACCACCACCGACGCCCTCATCCAGGCTGTCTACAAAGTAAAAGCCGGAGCAAAATAAAGCGGATAATTAAATCCGTGTAATCCGCGTAATCCGCGGTTAAATATTTTTTATTATGATTTAGGATAAAAGATGGCCCGCGAAAGAATTATCGACCCCGAAATAAAAAACTTCGAAGAAGAAAAATACGATCTCGCCCTGCGACCCCAATCCATCCGCGAATGTATCGGCCAGGAAAAGCTCATCGAAAAAATCACCATCGCCCTAACCGCCGCCAAACAACGCAGCGAACCGGTCGAGCATGTACTGGTCCACGGCCCGCCCGGTCTAGGCAAGACCACCATCGCTCATGTCATCGCCAACGAGATGGGGGCCCACCTCAAAACTTCCAGCGGGCCCGCGCTGGTTCGCCCCGCCGACCTTATGGGCATACTTACCAACCTTCAGCGGGGCGACGTACTTTTCATCGACGAAATTCACCGACTGCCTCCTATCGTCGAGGAGTTCATCTATCCTGCCATGGAAGATTTTCGCGTGGACTTCACCGTCGATAGCGGTATGCACGCCAAGACTATCAATATCCCTCTCCAGCCTTTCACGCTTATCGGTGCCACCACCCGTGCCGGCCTTATCTCCTCACCCATGCGCGCCCGATTTGGCATCCAGCATCATCTGGAATTTTGGTCGCAGGAACATTTGCGACAATGCCTGGAACGCTCTGCCGGTATGTTGAATGTGCCCTGCGACGATGAGTCTTTCCACATCATCGCCGCCGGCAGCCGCGGCACCCCGCGCGTCGCGAATCGTCTGCTGCGTCGGGTGCGCGATTATGCCCAGGTACACGGCCACGGCACCATCAACACCGAAATAACCCGCGCCGCCCTGCGCATCGAAGAAATCGACGAATTAGGCCTCGACAACCTCGACCGTGCGTTCCTCACCAGCCTAATCAAAATTTACAAAGGAGGACCCGCTGGTATAGAAGCGCTTGCCGCTACCCTCGGCGAAGAAAGGGACACCCTCGAAGATGTAGTAGAACCCTACCTCCTCCAAATAGGTTTCGTAGCCCGAACCCGACAAGGCCGCTGCGCCACCGAACAAGCATACAAACACCTTGGACTCAAACCCAATACTGACAAGTCGTTAGCAAATAATCAGGAATCTCTCTTTGAGTAAATGCTCAAATTCGCAACAAGTTATCTATATATCGCCGGAAAATCTCACACAATATCCCCCAATCTCCTCTGTCTAGAGCCGAAATCACATCGTTTACTAAAATTTTATTCTGTCAACTGATAAAGCCATTCCAAATCATTGCCGATTACCAGTTCATATTTTGGAATGTGGTGTGTGGTTTTCATTATTACTTTTTCTTTTTTTAGATGAAATTTATTTGCCAACAGTTCAATCTCATCCGCGTTGTCATAAGTTATTATAAAGTTGCCTTTAACCTGACTGATTAACTCAAAAAGCCGGAAGTGATCTACTTCATGATATTTATATAATCTTTTTCCGGCTTTGGTATAGGGCGGGTCAGTAAAGAAAGCAACATCTGAATCATCGGAGTATCGCTCGATGGTTTCAAAGGCATCGCCTTCAATAAAAGAAATTTTACCCCGGACTTCTTGTATGTCCTCTATTCTGTTTTTAAGGGTTGTTGGGTACCACCTCGATTTTAACCCTTTGCCATTTTCTCCATTTTTTAACAAGCCAGCCCCGCTGGCCAGTATCCCCCCATGTTGCAATCTGTTTCTGAGGATCGTTTTGAATGCGTGTTCTTTGGTAGATTTTGGTTTATTCGAAATTGCTTTATTAACATTTTCAGCCGTAACATCAAAATTGATAATTTGCTCAGCCAGCCATTTATAATTGTTGGAAAGAATAGTTTTCCATACCGCTGCCACATCCTCATCTTTCTCAACCATCAGAATTGAATTGGCGAGATTCTCAAACGACGCGGTTAAGCTAATCACTCCCCCTCCGGCAAAAGGCTCAATAAGCTTAACGTTCTTGTTTGCGAGGCTTTTGAGCCATTGTCTTGCGTAGGGGACAAACCAAGTTTTGCCCCCGGCGTACCTGAATGGACTTCTCATCGGCACAGATGCTACATTGATAGGCTTGGGCGTGATAATGTCTTCAAATAATAATGCCTGTTTCATGGAGTCATCCAATATGGTTACTGTAATGGTATGTCTAATAAAGAGGGAGCATCGGGTGGATTTTCATCTAAGTGTTCAGCAAGTTTGCCCTGGAGGACTTCGATGAAATTTTCTAATTTACCTGGCGTTGGTCTTGTAATTTTGGTTATGGCCGCCTCAAATTTAGTGTAGACTGTTTGTGTGTGAATAAGGTGGCATGAACTTCCTTGGTTGGCCAAATCGTATATTGGCCACGCTATCTCAGCTTCTTCAGGTTCTACTGTTGGCATATTGGGTAATGTTTCAAAAAAACTTTTCTGTAACGCTACAGCTTGTTTTTTCCCCCAGCTATGTAAAATTCCGCCCTTGTACAAAATTTGTGGAATCAGTCTTTTTCGTGAAGAAGAGAGGTAATCAGGCTTTGGGTAGTATCTGTTCCCTTTCCATGAGAAGTCTTTTCTCTCTTTAGGGTTTTCCATATAATATTCGAAAGGTGTTCTTATGTTCCCTGATATATATACTGCCTGCACTTCCAATGCGCCAAAATCTATTACTTTCCCGCGTTCATTATATGCAACAAGTACAATATCGATGTGTCCGGCGGTTTTACCGTTCGCGTCATCTAAATTAACTTCTGATATTGATGTCCAGGAGGTGTTCGGAGGAAAGAAAAAGTTTGAAGACTCTTCCGTAACCAGCCAGTCTTCTCTGAATCTTACCGGACAAGTTATCACGATATTGGAATTGTGATATATGCTGCATACCCCAAGGGGAGCATTTGCTTTATCTTTTGTACAATTTGGGACTTTGTTATTAAAAGGACATAATTTATTTCTTCTATGCCTTTGAGCTTTGTTCGAAAAATCTGTGATTGAATAACCAAATACTTCTGCCAAAGGATGTTCGGTGTTTTTCATAATTAGCCTCTGTTGTATTTGTTACCACAAATGATCAACTCCATAATATGGCATAGTGTACCTAATATCAAGAAAAAGGAAAAAGTGTTCGGTACTTTTTGGCACCCCTTCGTCCATAATGTCTGCCCTGTCCAGACTTTCCGCTCCGCTACCCAGACAGAACCCCAAAGCAGTTCTTACTGCTGCCCGATTAGGAATATCTGATTTTTCCCCTGCCGTTTCGCCGCCAACAGCCCCTCATCTGCTTTGGCCAGCAACTCTGTAAATGTCTTGCCGTCCGCGGGATAGCACGCCACCCCGCCGCTTATCGACAGTACCCCGCGGGCTTCCGAGCCTAACGCGGGAAACTCATTGGTCATCATTTTTCGCCGAAACCGGTTGCAGAGGAACATTACCAGCTCCGAATGTGTCCGCTCCGGCGTTTCGATCTGCTCACGCAGGGAAACATGTTCTTCGTGTTCATTATTCCGCCGCTGGTCCGGGTCATAATGGCTGCGCGGCTGAGTGTCCCAAAACAGCACTGCGAACTCATCGCCCCCGATTCTGACCACCACATCATGTTCCCGGCAGCACTGACGCATCAATTTATAAGATTCCCGCAGCACTTCATCGCCCGCCCCGTGCCCGTAGGTATCATTATAATATTTGAAATCATCAATATCGAATAGCAGCAGTGCCATTTCCATGTGCTTATCAGCGTTCCGCTGGATTATCTGATGGATGAAATAATCCAGATACCGCCGGTTATGTGCCCCGGTCAGGCTGTCCACCGTCGCCAGATGTTTGAGCGTCTCATCCCGACGCACCAGGTATAATAAGGTAGAGATATACCCAGCGACTTCCTGAATCGTATCCTCATCCGGTTCCATTGAGGTAATCGCTGGCCCCAATATCAGAGTGCCCACATCGCCCAGCTTACCGCTCAAATTAATGGTCCGCCCTGACACTTCCGGTTCCGAATCTTCTTCGGTATGGATTTTTACCCATTGCAGATTGAGTGTTCGGGTCAGGATTCGCTGGGCTTGTTCGACTACCACAGAACGTCCCAGAGGAATCGACTCCGATAGCTCATGCCAGTGTTTTACGTTAAAAATTGGCTCAAAAACCGTTTTTTTTGCTGATTTTCGGGAAAAAAACAATTTTTTTGGCCCAAAATCGGTCTTCTCAGGCACTTTTGCGCTCAAAATTTCGTGTATTTCACTAGCGGGAACAGGCCAAATAAGATAATCCCAGGCCCCAAAATCAAGGGCCGACCGGCAGTCAACTTCACTTGCCGCCTCGCTGTAAAGGACGATTTTCGCTGCGGGCCTAACCCTTTTTAACGCCGAAACCGCCTCGTTCAATCGCCTGCCCAGGCCCTCAGCACGCATCAGGACCAGGTCATAATCCTCCTGTCCCAGCCGGAAAATACCCCCAAAGGCGTTCTTTTGCACTGTGACCGAACTGCTTGTGAGACGGTGAGTTAGAAGATTTTTCATCCGACCGTCATCAGCCAGCAGTAATATTTTCTGCCGGTCTGAAGGATGATTCATCTGCTCTGTCAAAGCACTCTCACTCATAAACACAGTTCCACAAATCTGTTACGTCACTCACCCAGAAGCGCGTCCAGCTCCTCATGGCTCAAAAACCCGGAATCCTCATTCTCGACGCGCAATCCGTCACCTTCAAACACCGACTCTGTTTGCGATAACTCACTTTGAATAACAGAGTTAGGAGCCGAGACATTCTCTGATTCTCTTTTTTCCGGCTCTTCTGATATCTCCTTTGCAGGTGAAACTGCAATCGTCCGCGGCCTGAGAAACTTATCCAGGGTATCCAAAGTCGCGACCTTGCCAGCACCTCTCAAGCTGGCCTGAATCAAACCGCCACTGTCAGGAAAACGTGATACCGCAATAGTTTGCGCTCTCTCTATCCCTGCCAGGCTTTCGAAAACCTCGATTTCCCGACCCAAACCATCAACCAGAATCACACACACCACAGCTTTTTGACGTTCGGCCACCCTCGCTGCCGCGCCATAAGCATCGTCGCAGAAGAATACCTCGCCATTACGCCAGCTCTCTGCCGCTGCCGCAAAATGCTTCGCATCCAAAGCGCCGTTCATTATTATCAGGTCTATGTTTCCATCGAATTGTTGGGTCATTTATGGATTCTCACCAACGGACAGCCGCTCAGTATAGCAGAATCTACCCGTTTTGTCAAAAAAACCTTGAAAAATCCCGCACGTCTTTTACTTATAATACCCATTTTATCTATCTTTGCAAGAAAAACCTCCTAAGTTATCATATTTACACAAAATGCCGATGCATAGGCACTTATTTCCAACAGATTCTTGCTACAGAAGCGGACATCCAATATATAATAAGGTTAATATAAATCAGTTTGATACCCCAATTACTCAAGGAGCACCGTATGAATCAGTCACCCCGTCGTTCTATCTCGCAACTAAACGCCGCTGAGCGTGTCCAGCAGGTTTTTTTGATTTCCCAGCCTCAGTTACGCAGCACCAACCGGGGTGATTACTATATCGCCGCCTATCTAAGTGACAGCACCGGCCGAATCAATGGCAGGATGTGGCAGGCCACCGAGGAAATTTTCCAGACTCTGCCGGCCGAAGGTTTCGTTTGGCTCCAGGGCCGCACCGAAAATTATCAGGGCTCGCCCCAGATTGTCATCGATGCCATAAAGCCCATCCCCATTGAGGAAGTTGACCTGTCCGAATTTTTACCCGCTACTGGTAAAAATATCGATGAAATGTTCGCCGAGGTCAAAAAAATCGTTTCCAGTATTAAAAACCCCCATTTAGCTCGGTTATGCCAAGCTTTTTTGGCCGATGAACCCTTAATGCGGCTTTTCCGCTCTGCCCCTGCCGCTATCGCTTTGCATCATGCCTATCTGGGTGGTTTGCTGGAACATACCCTTTCGCTCATGCAGTTGGGTGTAAGGATTCTGCCGCATTACTCCCATCTGGATGCCGATTTGGTCCTGACCGGCCTGTTTTTGCATGACATCGGCAAAACCACCGAGCTGGACTACGATATCAGCTTCAAATACAGCGACCAGGGCCGTTTGTTGGGGCATATCGTGCAGGGCTCAATAATGGTCCAGCAGAAAATCAAAGAACTCGACAGCCCCGAAACCTTCCCCCCAGTACTGCAAAACAGCCTTTTGCACATCATCGTATCCCATCACGGCATAAAAGAGTTTGGCTGCCCGGTTCTGCCTGCCACTCCAGAGGCCTTCGCTGTTCATCATCTGGATAATCTTGATTCCAAAATCGCTCTGGTATTTACCGAAATCGACAAATGCTCCAACCAGACCGACTGGACAAATTATGTCCGGGCGATTGAGGCGCCGGTCTATAAACGCCGCCCCAGTGAAATCGACTAATTCATCCAAGTTCTTTTTTCAGCGGTAGATATAACCTGCCGATATATCAATAGGACTTAAATCAGCCGCGGCCAAAACCGCTGGGGGCGGCAATATATGCGCTGTTTTTGCGTTTAACCGAACAAAATGGCGATGAATACGCGTATTATGGGTAGTATGGCACATTCCAAATGGCATGAACGATTTCCTAAGCTCACCGGCTGGACCGGCTCGCTGATTCTGCATCTGCTATTGGTGATGATGTTCGGCGGAATGACCTGGATGGGTCAGGTGGGCCCCGGTTCGACCGAAATACCGGTCAGTATTGTCATCAGCGAAGCCGCTGGAGTTACCACCGGCGGCGCCGACTTGCCGGAAATCGAAATGCCCGACACGAAATCTTCAGCTTTGGAACTGGAACAGACCGAGGTTGCTGAACCTGTCACCGATTTAGGCCGACCGACCGACCTGGCCGAAATTCCTGACATCGCTTCTTTGGATTTACCCTCAGATACTTCCGAGACGGAAATGTCGGTGGACTGGAACGGTTTTTCCGCATCAGGCGGTTCAGCGGGCAGCGGCGGGGCGAGCTTCTTCGGTCTCGAAGCTTCGGGCGGCAAGTTTGTTTATGTTGTGGACCGTTCCGGCAGTATGGCTGGCCGTAAACTCCAGGCGGCCAAAGCGGAAATCGTCCGCTCGATAAGCTCACTTGACCGCGAGATGAAGTTCTATATTATTTTTTATGATAATCAATGCTATCCCATGCCCGCGACGAATCTTCTAAGTGCTACCGAGATAAATAAGCGGGATATGTTCCTCTGGCTGGAAGAGATTGTTTCAGCCGGCGGGACCGACCCATCCGAGGCAATGACGCTGGCATTATCTTTGCGACCGGACGCTGTCTGGCTTTTGAGCGACGGGATTTTTTCTGATAACGCTATCGCGGTCATTGCCGAAATGAATCCCGGCAGTAAAATCCAGATAAATACCATCGCCTTTCATAGCAACCAGGGCCAGAATGTCCTGGAACGCATCGCCCGGGAAAACAAAGGCCGATATAATTTTGTCCCGGCCCAAAACTGGCCCTAGCAGGCCTCTGACAGGAAGATTAATATGCATAAATTGTTCAATCTGACCAAAAAATTCCGAGCGATTTTTCTCGGCGTGTTTTTATGCGGACTTATCTTTGGTCTGGGTTCTGCTCAGGCCCAGACTGATGCCGCAGCCGTCGATCAGCCCATCTCGCTATGGAGTACCATCGCGGCCGGGGGGCTGATAGGCTATCTAATTCTTATTATGTCCCTTGTTTCGGTTTCGTTTATTATCGAACATTTTGTTTCCATTCGCAAAGGTGTTTTTCTGCCTGAGCAACTGGAACAACAGCTCGACGAAACCCTGGAGCAGAACAATATCGACCATGCCCTGGAGATATGCAAGGATGATGATTCATTTCTTGCCATGGTAATCAGTTCCGGTTTGCAGCGGGCTGGTTCGGTGTTTGGCTTTTTCGATATGCAAAGTGCCATGCAGGAAACATCCGAGCGTGAAATCTCCCGCCTCTATCGCAAACTCGAATACCTGACCTTCATCGCCGCGTCGGCCCCCATGCTCGGCCTGCTCGGTACGGTCACCGGCATGATCGCTTCGTTCAACCAGATTGCTCTCACCGAAGGCACGGCCAAACCCTCGCAATTGGCCGGCGGTATTTCTGAGGCGTTGGTAACAACCTGCCTCGGTTTGGTAGTAGCGATACCGACTATGTTTTTCGTAGCGTTTTTCCGCAATCGCATCGACGGCTACATCGCCGAAACCGAGACTGTGGTGGAACGGCTCATGGGTCGTTTCCGCAAAGGCACCTCGGCACAATAAATCATCCAAAGGTTAGCTGATGCAGCTTCGTACCAAAAAACCAGCCCCCACCTGCCGTATCAACATCGCCCCGTTGATAGATGTGGTTTTTCTGCTCATTATTTTCTTTATGACGGTTACCCAGCTGACCCAGATAAAAGTCGATAAGCTCGCCCTGCCCGAAGTTGCCGAGGCCGACCCAGCCTTTAGCTCCGAGCCTCTGCGTCTGGTCGTCAACATTCATAACGACGGTCGGATGGTAATCGACAGTCAGCCCTACACCACAATGTCATTCGACGGCCTGCTCGCGGAAAAACTACAGAACCACGAAGCATCCCAAATAACCATCCTTATTCGCGGCGACCGTCAAACACCCTGGCGAAATGTTGCCGCCGTTATGAATATATGTTCCAGCCGCGGAATTTCCAATGTGAAAGTTGCGGTACGCGAATCGGGCGGCCAGGGGGTCGAATTGTAATATGCTGTTGACCCGTCAATCACACAAACCGCGAATACCAGAACTCAACATGGCCTCCATGGTTGATGTGGTTTTTTTGCTGCTGATTTTCTTTATGTGTACCAGCACCTTCGAGTTGCCTGAAAGCAACCTCGCTGCCCAGATGCCCCAACCTGCGCCCAACAGTCAGGTGCCGCAGGATAATTTTCCGCCCATCCATGTTTATATCCAAAGCACCGGCGAGGGTATTCTTATAATGTGCGACGAAATAGCATGTCCCTCTTTTAATGGCCTCACCCAGCTTCTCCGTCAGCGTCGCGCTATTGCCGACATACCGGTACTTATACATGGCGACCAGACCGTACCATTTGAGTCGATGGTCGCTGCTCTTGAATCATGCCGCAATGCCGAACTATCTCAGGTTGCGTTCTGGGCGCCGGAGGGAAATTTATGATTCGCCGGGGCCTTATGTATCTTGCGGTGCTTTCGGCCTCGCTGCCGTCTCTCCTTCACGCCGCCTCAGAACAGGACATCGCCGCCGCTGAAAGTAAAATCAGCCAGATGATTGCTGTTGCGCTAACCAGCCCCGATTACCAGATTGGCCTGACAAAAATCGACCTGGCCCGCGCCGAACTAAAAACCGAAAGCACAACTTTTTCACCGTTACAAACTAACTATTTTGAAATCCTCATCGACCAGACTGCCGGTCGCCTCGCTGCCCGAAATGATAAATTAGACGACATTGAACGTGAACGCACCCGGCAACTGCTGACCCAGGTTGTGCAGCGTTACCGGGCCATCCAGCAGGAGTTCTCCGACCGTGCCGACGCAATCGAACAAGCTAATCGAAACTACCGTGACCGTCCCAGTTATCGCCGGGCTTATGGTTACATCTCGCGTGTCAACTACGACCTGGCCTGGACCCATTACACCCTGGCCCTGATAACCACCGGCGCTAAACAACGTGACGTTTACCTTCAGCGGGCTCTGCATGGTTTTATCCGATTCACCGCCAGCGGCTATCGTAATCACCCCATTGTCGCTGACTGTTTTCTCGGCCAGGCCCTTTGTTTTTACGAACAGGAATTGTATTACCAGGCCGCCGCGCTGCTCGAGCCGATTACCCGGCAGAACAGTTCCGCCGATACCTATAAACGTATAACCTCCCTGCGTATCCAGTCATTGCAGGCTCTGCCCTCACATTTGCAGGTCGAGCAAACTGGTCAGGCATATTTCAACGGCCTGCCGCAAGGTCACAAGCTCGACAGTATCGAACTTGGCATGATGCTCCAGCGTATCAAAAGCCTCGCCGCCCTGGCTTCGGACACGGTGAATAATCCTTATTATCAATCCCATCTCGACAAACTCGCTCAGCTTGTGGAACAAATCTATACTTATGGCCCGCCCTGGACCACCGCGCTGACCGAACCATTACGCAAAATCAGACTGAACTCGCCGGCGGTCCTGATGATTCAGGTTCAGGACTATTTCGAAAAAGGAAATTATCAGCAGGCCTGCCAACTCGCTCAAAAGGCATTAAAGACAGCACTTGACGCCGGGGATGATTTGCCGGAATTACTTGCCGACATCCGCTATACTTTGACGGTTACCAACTGGAATCTGAAAAAATATCGGGACATGCACCTAGCCGCTCTGGAATTCATCAGGAATTATCCCCTGGACCACCGCGCCGCCGAAATATGCACCCGTGCCGTTCAGGCCGGCCTGAAAGGGCTGAAAGAAAACCCGTCTTTGCAACCGGAATCATTTTTGAGTTTTCTGGAATTACTCGAAACATATTTTCCCGACCACCCCGACCTTGTCAAAGTGCCCTGGTATCACGCCGCCTTGCTGATAGACACCGGTGAATATACTCAGGCTGAAACTCTGCTCAAAAAAGTCCCGCCCGACTCGCCAATTTATAATTACGCTCTTTACGGTTTAGCCCTGGCCTCCGCCCGGCAAGCTCGCGCCGCCGAAAATGATACCGAACGAAAATTTTATCTCGAACAAGGTCTCGAAAATCTGGATAAGATAATCACTTCGGTCAACGATTGGCCCGCGGACCAGCAAGCGATTCAAATCGCCTCTCTTGATATCGCGTTGGAATTTGTCAGCGATTTTTTGAGACTGGACAATCCCGATACCACCAAATCGCGGAATCTGCTGGACCAGATAGACAAAATTTCAGCCTGGTCAAACATGCAGCCTCAAAAACGCACAGCACTACAACTGCGAATCCTGTTGACCGCTGAAGAATGGGAACAGCTTGACACTCTGTTGGAAAAAGTGCAAAACCAGCCCATCCCCAACGACTACATGGCATCCGCTCTGACCGCCCTGATAAAAAAACTCGAACCTGAGTACGCCGCCGATGAGAATCACCATTTGCGTTTGAAAAATGCGTATGAATATCTGCTCCGCCACAATGCTACTGGCCAAAACGAGGAATCGCAATCGCGCGAAATAAATATCCGTCGTCGCTATGCCGCGACCATGCTGGATTGTCAGGATTACCTCGCCGCCCGGCTTCAATATCTCTGGCTCAGTCGCAACCCCGCCACCAGAAACGCGCTGGATGTCCTGCGCGGTCTGGCCCGGGCCAATGCCGCCGCCGGGTATCTTAACGATGCCCGCAAAAACTGGCTACAGCTTAGCCACGCCCTGCCCAAAGAAACAGACAACTGGTATGAGGCGAATTATAATTTAATTGAGGTAACTTTCCGGCTAAATAGCATCGAACAGGCCGCCAAACTGCTTGATTATTTCAAATTGTGTCATCCCGACCCGCTGCCTCAACCCTGGCAGGACAAGTTTTCCCAATTGGCAGAAAAAATAACCGCCGCGCCGCCTTGTCAAACCAACCAGGCAGACATACAATGTAATGATGTGCCCGCCGAAACAGGAAGTGCAGATTAGGCTGGATTATGCTGGAATGGACCATAATATATCGACTGTTGGAAATACCGGCCTATATCACCGAGCCGTCATATTATGACCTGCTCGACCTCAAGCCGGACCAGTGTACCCCCGAAAACGTTGCCAGAGCCTTTGCGAACCAACGTAATAAGCTGCGTCAGAATATCCCCGCTCCCCAGTTTATATCGCTGATTACCAATTTCGAACAGCAGCAGCTCAACCCCGCCGCCGAAACCTTGGCCGACCCTATCCGGCGTGCCCTTTATAATCAGCAGCTCGCTGAGTCCCGCCAGGAACTCGAACGAAAAAAAATTGCTTCTAATGCTCGCCAAATCGTTTCCGCTGCCCTTAATCCCGACAGTACATTAGATATGGCTGGGCGTCCCCAGTTGGCCGAAAAATTACGTGAGGCAGGCCTTACTGATTCAGACATAAAAGCATTGTTCGAACGCATCCCCGTCCCCGCCCACGAAAACACTCAGCCCACTAGCCGAGAGCAGCTTTTCTTTGCCCGTGCCCTGGAGTTGGCACTGGCCCAGGGACAACTTAAAGATGCCGACCGCCAACGCCTCATGGCCATGGCCCGCCACCTGCGTATCCCCGAAACCGAAGCCCAAAACGTCCTGGACAGCGCCCTGGACAAACAGAAACCCCAACCGGAACAGCCTGCCATAGACCATCCCGCTCCCGCGGCAATCGGCACCCAATCCAGAAATAAAATCATCGCCACAATATCAGCCCTCGTCGCGATTATCATTGTAATATTCATCATAGCTTACAATCCCCCTCAATCCAATCAACCAGTAACGCTGCCTAAACCAAAAATCAAAATTAACCAAAGTCAACCCGAACCAGAACTTCAGACTCGACCCCAGCTCTCCCCAAAAGAAACCGCACCACTTGCGACCAATCCAATCCCTGCCCCCGAAATCCAGTCAATCCCCGAACCGTCACTGCCGGAAGAATCCATAAACCTTACCGAACTGCTCGCCGAAAACACCACCGCTCTGCGAAAATCATTTTCCAAATCCCGGCAAGCCCAGGATATGTTTTGCGATATAGCATTGCTAACCCTTACTGCCGCCGACCGGGCCGCGCTTTTTGTTGACCATCGCTATGGCAATTTCGCCAGCGACCAACTAATCAGCCGAATTGCCCCCGGCGCACGAATTGAAACCATCACCGCCGCCGTCAGCCTGAATCCTTCACCCGTAAACACCCCACTCGATTCGCTTTTGTCGCCGGAACAACTCGAAGAACTAAAAAAACAGCTTCTCGCGCGCGAAACCGGCGAGCGTTATCATGCTATCGAACAATTACGTCTGGCGAACTCCGAACCCGCCGTCCAAATCTTGCTCGAAAGTTTAAGTCGGCGTTCAACCTTGCCGCTGGCAACCGCCTGCCGAATCCTGCGGGCCCTTGCCGACATGAACAACAGCCAAATCGTTCCCGGCCTCATAGACACCATGGAAAACGCGCGCAGCCTGAATCTTGCCCGTCAGATTAATTTTCTTCTGGCCCGAAAATCAGGATTCGAAATATACAGCAACACCCCGGCCCTGCTCCCCCTGAAACACGACCGCAGCGCTCGCCAGGAATCCGCCGCGTGGTGGCGTGCCCGGCAATTCACCGTAACTCAGAACTGGCAGAATTCCTCTTCGCAAAATCCCGCCTGGCAGTGGCGCGGCGATACCAACATAACCAAACTAATGGCCGTGCTGAGTTATTATGCCGACCAGACCACCCAACAGCTAAATGCCTGGCGGTGGGACAAAACCGACAATGACAAATTGCCCGAACCTGCCCAAATTTCACCTGCCCTAATCGCATCCCTTGACGAAACAGCCCACGCTATCGAAAATCTGGAACAATACACCCGACGGCTCGACCGAATATTGCGAACCCATAACCAGGGGCCGGAATATACCGTTCGCGCCGATGTAATCCTCATCCGCAGCCAGGCCCGTACCTTAGCCTGCGATACAGAATTGCAAAAAATGACCGTCACTCTAGACAAAGCCGCCGACCTGCTCGCTCTCCTCGTGGAAATGACCGACACCCAAAATATTCTCACCAATACCCTGATGACCATCAAGGATGCCCGTGACTACGCGGCCAAAAATTCCTCCGATGTCGTGCATGAACTTCGCGAAACCGCCTTCGCTAACCTGGCTCTTTGGGATTTGATTTTGTATAATACCCTCGAAACCGGTCCACGCCGCATAAAAGCCCCGCCCCGTCTTCAGCCTTATGAAAAATCATTTACCCCGGCACCCCAGGCGCCCCGTGCCGCTCTTAAACCCAATCTGATTTTCGCCGACTATCAGACAGCCTCCGAAACCACAAACAAAATAACTGAGCTTTCCCAAATTCTGCTCGCCAATCCCCTCGATGCCGATGCAGCCAGCCAACTAAAAAAACTCCGCTCTCAGCAAACCGCTGTCCGCCGACAAAGCCTCAACGCCCTCGCCCAGGGCCTGAACGCCTGGCTCAACCAGCAGTTTAATGTCGCCGCAGAACATCTACAAACCGCCTCACAATCAGCCTATGTTCGTGACCTGACCCAAAAATACATGGGACGGTCTATCGGCAGTATCAGCGAACAATGTCAAAATAATCTCCATGAGGAATATTGCCCTCAGTGCGGCAACACTTCGCTGGCCGACTGCAAAGGATGCTACGCCACCGGCCAACAAAAATGCCGCACTTGCCGCGGACAGGGAAAAATCCGCGTCAACGGCTCCAGCGAATTCACCACCTGCCCCGATTGCCGCGGACTCGGCACCCAAACCTGCTCACATTGCCAGGGAACCGGCACCATCACCTGCCCCGTCTGCCAAAAAAATCAGCAAAAACTAGACAACAATCTCCAGCTCTCCAGCTATCAAAGGGAACAGGCCCATAAATGTATTTCCCTGGCTGCCTATCTCCGCGACGGAGGGCTCGACCTCTACTCCGCCGGTGCCCTGCAATGTTCACCACGCATGGGCAGCACCGGCACCAATGCCCCCAAACCATCCTCCAATTCCGCCGACCAGACCAGAATGTAACCCGTCTCTATAATCCTTGACAACATCTCCGGCACCGATTACCATCTTAAATGTATAAGCTCCGGCGAGTCTTGCGATTATCATAGGAGAATTTGCGATGCGAATAGGAATTGTAGGATTTGGTTTCATGGGGCAGATGCACTATGCCCGCTGGCTGCGAATGCCTGATGTCCGAGTCACCGCCATTTGCGATGCCAACCCCAACATTGCCGGTTCTCTCAACGAAACCATCGGTAACATTCCCGGTCTGCCCGAAAACATCGACACCGCCGATTTGAACATTTATACCGATTTCGATAAAATGCTCGCCGAAGAAAATCTCGACGCCGTTTCTATCACCCTGCCCACCCATCTCCACGCCGAACTCACCTGCAAGGCCCTTCAAGCCGGCCTCAACGTCCTCTGCGAAAAACCCATGGCCCTTAACATCCAGCAATGCCAACGAATGATAAACACTGCCGAGCAGACCGGCAAATATCTGATGATTGCCCATTGCATCCGCTTCTGGCCCGAATACGCCCACGCCCGCCAAATTATCAACTCCGGAAAATACGGCAAAGTCCGAGTCGCCAACTTCCAGCGAATTTCCACCAAACCAACCTGGAGCAGCGACAACTGGCTGGCCGATTCCCAACGCAGCGGCGGTGTCATCCTCGATTTACACATCCACGACACTGACTATATTCAGCATATCTTCGGCATACCTTCATTCGTCTACAGCCGCGCTACACCCGCCGCCGAAGCTGCCGAACACATCATAACCGATTATATTTACGATAACGATATGCTCGTAACCGCTCAGGGCAGCTGGCTGGCCTCCAAAACATTCAACTTCAAAATGTCATTCGAAATACTCCTCGAACAAGCCACCATCATCTACGACAGTACCAGAACTCCCACCTGTCAGATACATCCCGGCCACGGCGAATCGTTCTGCCCCGAACTGCCCGCCCCTGACGGCTATAATGCCGAAATCGAATATTTCTGCAAACATCTCCGAGGCGAAACCTCCGAAAAAATAATCACCATGCACCAGTCGCTCGAATCACTGAAAATCGCCGAAACCGAAAAAGAATCCGCAACCAAAAATAAAATTGTAAAATTGCTGAGCTTGGAGAGCAGCTATGAATAAATGTTTCAACTGGCCTATAGGCATTTGCAGTTGGTCCCTGCATAACGATTTCGCGAAAATAAATACCGTAATGAAAACTTACGATTTTCAGCATATACATCTCGACCTCACGCCCGCCTGCCTTGATGAATCCTCAGATTACCTCCAGACAGTTCGCCAACAAAACTGGTCCATCAGTTCCGCCATGATAGGTTTCGCTCAGGAGGACTATTCCACCCTCGAAACCATTCGTCAGACCGGCGGTATCGTTCCCGATGAAAACTGGCCGCAAAATTACCAGTTGTTCACCAAAGCTGTAGAGGCTGCCCAAAAGCTCAACGCCCCATACCTTTCTACTCATATCGGCTTTATTGACCACGCAAACACCGCCGACTATCAGAAACTGCTCGACCGGGTAAAAGCGTTCGCCGACTACGCCCAAAATAATCAAATCATTCTCTTAATGGAAACCGGCCAGGAATCAGCCGAAAATTTAGCACAGTTTTTACAAGACCTCAATCATCCCGCCGTCCAAATCAACTTTGACCCCGCCAATATGATTCTTTACGGCAAAGGCGACCCCTGCCTGTCCCTCGAAAAACTTGCCCCCTGGGTCAAACATGTCCACATCAAAGACGCCCTGCCCGCCTCAACTCCCGGCCAGTGGGGAACCGAAGTACCCTGGACCAGAGGACAGGTCGGCGGCCATAATTTTTTGCGAAAACTCAAAGAAATTAATTACAACGGTGCCCTCGCCGTCGAATGTGAAATGGCCGGACCCGGCCACGACGTAAAAGCCGCCTTCGACAATCTGATTGCCTTCGAAGGCTAAAAAAGTAAATAAGCGTCCACAATTTAAAGACCCCGAAGGGGCAAAAGAATTATTTGTGAATAGTTAAGGTAATTCCAAGGAGATAAAAATGAAAAAAACCATCCAGACGCAATTGTCGATTATGATGTTCCTCCAGTTTTTTATCTGGGGCGCCTGGTTCGTCACCCTCTCAACCTATTTAGGGATAGGCCTGGGATTCGGAGCCACCGACATCAGCAAAGCCTACAGTACCATGCCCTGGGGAGCTATCATCGCTCCTTTATTTGTCGGTATGATTGCCGACCGTTTCTTTTCCGCCCAGAAAGTTCTCGGCGCTCTCCATCTTATCGGCGGCGGCATCCTCTTTTATGCCACCAGATTGCAGGATGCGTCCCTTATTTTCTGGACCCTCTTCGCCTACGCTCTCTGCTATAACCCTACTCTCGCCCTGGTCAATGCCATTTCCTTTAACCAGATGGAAGACCCCGAAAAAGAATTTCCTATAATTCGCGTACTCGGCACCATCGGCTGGATTGTCGCGGGATTAACTGTGGGGTTCCTGAAGATCGAAGACTCCGCCCTCCCCATGAAAATCGCCGCCGCTACTTCCATTGCTCTGGGCATCTATTCATTCTTCCTGCCCAAAACCCCGCCCAAATCGCTGGGCCATCGCGTAACCGTCAGCGATGTACTCGGCCTGAAAACATTGCAACTATTGAAAAACCGCTCCTTCGCCATATTCGTCGGCAGCTCCCTGCTGATTTGCATCCCGCTGGCCTTCTACTATAATTTCACAAACCTGTTCCTCAACGAAGTCGGGGTCCAGAACGCCGCCGCCAAAATGACCATGGGCCAAATGTCCGAAATCGTGTTTATGCTCGTTATCCCCTTCTTCTTTGTACGTTTGGGTGTTAAGAAAATGCTCTTTATCGGTATGGCTGCCTGGGCCCTGCGCTATGTCCTTTTCGCTTTCGGCAATCCGACCAATCTGGTCTTTATGTATTATGGCGGTATTCTGCTGCATGGTATCTGTTACGATTTCTTCTTCGTCACCGGCCAAATCTACGTCGATAAAAAAGCACCCAAACAAATCCAGGCCAGCGCTCAGGGTTTCATCGCTCTGGTAACTTACGGTGTCGGCATGGTAATCGGTGCCTGGGCTTCAGGCCTGGTCGTACAGAAATACCAGACCCTGAGCCAAGCCGGAGAAATCACCGGACACCTCTGGAAAAACATCTGGCTGGTTCCCGCCGCCATGGCAATTATTATTCTGATTATGTTCACTCTACTTTTCAAAGATGACAAACAACAAGACCAATCCCAGGAAAGTTAAAAATAATATGAAAACACTATTTAATATTTTATTGGTAATTGCTTTCGTTACTTTGCTTGCCGGTTGTTGTTCTTCCGATTGGAAACATGAGGGGGAAGTATGGACAACGCTTTTCAACGGCCAAAATCTCAACGGCTGGACCGGCGATACAGATAATTACCATGTCGAAAACGGCGTTCTTATCTGTAAGGGCAGTAATCTTTTCACCGAAAAAGAATTCGCCGATTTCCATCTGAAATTCGAATTCAAACTCCCCCCCGCCGGCAACAACGGCCTAGCCATAAGAGCCCCACTCCAGGGCAACGCCGCTTACCTCGGTATGGAAATACAAATCCTTGATAACACCGCCCCCAAATATGCCGACCTCAAACCATATCAGTATCACGGCTCAATTTACGGCATCGCCCCCGCCCAACGCGGCTTCCTGAAACCGCTCGGTCAGTGGAACAAAGAAGAAGTAATCGCCCAAGGCAATAATATCAAAGTCATCCTGAACGGAAAAACCATACTCGAAACTGACATCACCAAAGCCGTCGAAAATGGAACCCCCGACGGCAAAGACCACCCCGGCCTCAAACAAACAAAAGGACACCTCGGATTCCTCGGCCACGGCGCCGAAGTCAAATTCCGAAACATAAAAATAAAAGAACTAACACGCAAGTAAGCGCTGCCCAAACAAATTATTTCGTTTTCTTTCGCCCAAAAAATCTCTTCAACCCCTTGTCATTCTTCCGACGCTTAAGATTCTTTTCATGAGGTTCTTCGCGTGTCCACGAAAACATCAGCCGTTGTTCCTTCCCCTCAAGTTCCAAAAGGCCTTCAGGCATATAATCTATCAAATCCAGCGCCGTCAAACCCGTCTGGCTCAAACATTTCACCGCAATATCGCCCACTCGCCCATGCAAATAGACCGCCAATATCGCCGCATCCAACGCCGAATATCCCTGCCCCATAAATGCCGCGATTATCCCTGTCAAAACATCTCCCGACCCTCCCGTGGCCATCCCCGGATTCCCCGTCTCATTTACATACGTCCTATTACCACAGGTAACCACTGTATTGGCCCCTTTTAATACTACTATCGCGCTGCTGAACCGAGCCAATTTTTCTGCCTGCAAAGACCGGTCGGTCGGTATGTCTTCCCGGAAGCACGCCCGCCACAAACGCTTCATTTCACCCGGATGTGGCGCAAGTACCGTATTATCAGATAATTGCGAAATAACCGCACCGCCTAGGCGACTCAACGCATTCAATCCGTCAGCGTCAATAACCCGCGGCTTGTCGCATTCGGTAGCTATTTTACCCATAACATATTCTACCCCCGCTCCGGCCCCAATTCCCGGCCCCGCCGCAATAACGTCGTTGTCAGCTATAGCATCCAGAACTGCCCCCGCCGCTTGGCTACTGATAAAGCCCTTATCATCATCTGCCAGCCCGATAGTGGTAGCGCAAAGTACCTCCCCTGCCACAGTTAGCTGAATCTTCGCCGGTACAGCAACCCTTACCAGACCCGCTCCGGCCCGCAACGCCGACAGAGCCGACAGAGATGGTGCGCCCACCATTTGCCCACAACCGCCCAAAATCAAAACCCGACCAAAATTACCCTTATGAGCATCATATTTTCGCTTGGGCAATAACGGAATTTCCAGAATTTGCTGTGTCATAACTTATCACTGATTTTTCAGAAGCCTTTTCTATCTGCCTGCTTATCGTCGCCGCGATTACACCCGCCGCAAACCCATTATCAATATTCACCACCGAAACCCCTGCTGCACAAGAGTTTAACATCGTCAGCAGTGGAGCGATCCCGCCCAGATTCGCCCCATACCCCACCGAAGTCGGCACCGCGATAACCGGTACGTCCACCATGCCGCCAACCACTGACGCCAGCGCCCCTTCCATACCCGCCACCACTACAATCACCTGCACCGACTGAAGCAGTTCACTATGGGCCAAAAGACGATGCAGCCCCGCCACCCCCACATCATAAATTGTTTTCACTGATTGATTTAGCAGTTCAGCCGTCACCCGCGCCTCTTCCGCCACCGGTATATCGCTGGTTCCCGCTGTCACTACCGCGATTCGACACAACGACGAAACCTCACCGTTTTGCTTCAAAACAATCGCTCGTGCCGCCGCTTCAAATACCGCCTGGGGAAAATTTTTCCTGACCTCCCCAAAAACGACCTCATCCGTCCGCGTAACCATCACATTAGCCCCCGCCGCCGCCAGCTTCTCAAAAATACTCACAATCTGCTCCGTTGTCTTGCCCGGCCCATATATCACCTCCGGCATCCCGCACCGCAACCCCCGATGATGGTCAATATTGGCAAACCCCACCGACTCAAAAGGCAGCCGCCGCAGCTTCTCCACCGCCGACAAAACATCACTACGCCCCGCCGCAACATCTTCCAATAATTGTTTAATTGATTCCTGGTCCATCACCAAAACATCCTATCAGAAACCCGCCCAAAAGGAAATTCTTATTAACCCTGCCCAAAAAAGAACCCACAGGCCGCGATCCAGCACCGCCTGTGGGTCCATCATCAACTATCGAACAAAACGTTATGCAGCCACATGATTTTCATGCTTGGGCGCCTTCAGCAGCAAGCTAAGTGCCGCCGCTGCCAGGCAAGCGATTCCCGCGATAACAAATGGTGTCTTCCACGCCGCAACACCCAAACCGCTGGTCTGGGCTGCGTCCTTGAATATCCCGGCAATTTGCGGACCAACAATACCCGCCACGCCGTAAGCCAGAAACACCCACGGATAGTTACTGCCCACATTTTTATTCCCAAAAAAGTCAGCCGTCGCCGCCGGGAACAACGCAAATATGCCGCCATAATTAAACCCAATAATACAGGCACCTACAATCAGACCGATTTTTGTCCCACCCATCGAGAAGAACAGCAGCATAATAATACCCTGAATCAGACACATCAAAAACAATGCTAATTTCCGACCCAGTTTATCCGAGGCCATCCCCCATATAATCCGACCCAGACCGTTAAAGATCGCGTACCATGCCATCGCTGTCCCCGCGCTGATGCCCGCCTCTTCAACACTTATGCCCTCAATATGTACTCGCAAACTATCGATACCGAACAAGCGAATACAGTAAATAACCATCAGGCCCGCAATTGCCGAACCAATGAATATCAGTAGCAAACCCCAGTATTGCGGGGTCTTGCACATCTGAGCAGCCGTAAGATTGACCGCGCCACTGGCGGCTTGACCACTGCCGGCCTCCGGAGGATTCCACCCTTTGGGACGATAACCCGACGGAGGATTTATCATCACTATACTGCCCGCCAAAACCATTACCAGAAACGCCACGCCGTAAATTACAAAAACGCTCTGCACACCGGTCAAACCAAAAATACTGGTCGTATTAATCAATCCGCCAAACCAACTGCCCGCCAGCTTAACCCAGGCCGTCGCCCCAAAACCAAAACCCGCCACCGACAAACCGGTAATAAGACCTTTTTTGTCAGGAAACCACTTTACCCCGACCGCGATAGGTACAACATAAGTAATGCCGATACCCGCACCGCATACTAAACCCAAAAAGATAAACTGCGCGATAAACGTACTGCCGAAAAAACCGCCTAATATATAAGCAGCACCCAAAACCAAACCGCCGATTATCGTAACTTTCCGCGGACCTATCTTCGCCTGCCACCGACCCGCAAATAGCATCACCAGGGCAAAGGATGCAAGGCTCGCCGAAAATATCCACGCGGTCTGTGCGGCACTGAAACCATAATCACCCCCTTCTGCCAGAGGCAAAGTAAGTTTCTTGGTGAAAACGCTCCAGGCATAAACCACCCCCAGACACAACTGTATAAGCGTCGCGCCTACTACCACCAGCCAACGATTCAACACTTTTGGTTCGGACACTAATTCACTCATGTTCACTCCTAAAAACGAGTACAAATTAACCTACAGATAAGCGTGCAGATACACACACACCCGCTGTATACTATCGTTTTTGCCGGTTCCGACGCCGTGAGCAAACCATGAATACGAATTTGGTCCGTGATACTACAAAGCCTGAACAGGCCGACGATACGTATTCAGTATCGCCGGCCCGATAAATTTCTTACAAGCTAGTTGGCGCCGCCACCGGGCAGCTCACAAACAAATACATTCTTGACGAAATCCTGCTTCTGAAATTCAGCGACCGCCTTGTCATCAGGAACTTCGTCCATACTGATTGCCAGCACTGCACGCTGCTGGTCTTTAACCCGACCGACACCCATCGTGCCGATATTGATTTTATGCTTGCCGCAAATCGTGCCCACCGCACCGATAACGCCCGGACGGTCGTCATTGAAGATAATCATCAAAGCACCTTCCGGCGACATATCCAGATCAAAATCATCAATCCCGATAATACGCGGCAAACCCTTGCCGATTACCGTACCCTTAACCGTACGGTCAGCCTTATCGGTCACCACCCGCACCGTCATTGTGCTGGCATAAAATTTCGACTCCGGGTTCTTTGTCTCGTCGATGCTAATTCCGCGTTCCTTCGCCAGAATCGGTACATTAACCACGTTTACCGGCTCATCAATCAGATTAGCTAACACCCCAACGCTGAAACTCGTCGTAATCGGAGAAATATCCATCGCCGCAATGTCACCGCGATAAGCAACTTCGATTTTCTCAATCTTGCCCGGCGCCATCGCGCTGACAATCATACCCAGACGCTCAGCCAAACCGCGGTAATAGCGAACCATCTCCGGCAGAGTCTTATCCAAACCAGGGACATTTACCGCGTTACGCAGCGCCACACCCCGCAAAGCATCAACCAGTTCCTTGGCTGCGTCAATCGCCACATCAATCTGAGCCTCGTCAGTACTCGCACCCAAATGCGGTGTCACCAGACAACTGTCAATTTTCTCAAACCGGCGATTCTTCGGAGGCTCTTCATTAAAAACATCCAATGCCGCACCCGCCAGCTTGCCCTGCTCCAGAGCATCGTAAAGATCGTCTTCAACAATCACCGGACCACGCGCGACATTAACAATCCGCGCCGTCGGTTTCATCGTCGCCAGCAGCTCAGCGTTAATCATGCCGCGCGTCTGGTCGGTAACAGGGACATGCAAGGTGAGATAGTCACAGTCTTTGCACAATTCTTTAATATCAGAATAAACCTGAACACCGGCCTGCTCAGCCGCTTCAGGAGTGGCCACCGGATCATAACCGATAACCTTCATTTTTAAACCCATCGCCCGGCGGGCAACTGCCATACCGATACGACCCAGACCCACAACACCCAGAGTCTTGCCCATTAGCTGACTGCCCTGGAATTTCTTGCGATCCCAGCCGCCCGCCTTGGTGGTCGAACAGCCCTGAACCACATAACGAGACTGAGCCATCATAATCGCGATGGTATGTTCCGCCGCACTTATCGTATTGCCGTCTGGCGTATTCATCACAACCACGCCCTTTTGCGTAGCCACCGGAATATCAACATTGTCAACTCCCACACCCGCACGGGCAATACCGCGGAGACGAACCGCCTTTTCCAGAACCTTGGCAGTGACCTTGGTGGCACTGCGAATAATCAGACCATCAAATTCGCCGATAACCTCACAGAGTTCATCCTCACTCATACCGGTCTTAACCGTTACTTCAACGTCATCCATGCTGTTAAGAATATCCAACCCTTCTTGGGCCAGTTTGTCGCTCACCAGAATCTTAAACACAGCCAATTCCTTTCCGAAAAAGAAGTACAACAACTACCTTTGCCATTTGACACCTTACAAAGGATGCACAATTATGACGCTTAGACCAGCGATGTCCAGTAGTTTTTTACACTTGGCCACCCTCATGTGCGACAATATTTCCTGGCCGCCTTTTCCCTCAGCCTATCCCCTCAAAATTTCTTCGTGATTGTTTACAATTTTTCCCCTTTAAAAGACCCCGAAGGGGTCGCCACATCACAGAAACCGAGCCGCGTAAGCAGCCGGATGGGCCACAAGAGTACAGAAGCCGAGCCGCGTAAGCGGCCGGATAAGACCACCATCGACGATGCATATGTATATTGAATGTTCGATCGCCCCGCCCTCATCCCTGCCGTTAAATAAAAATTCTCGGCCAAAGGCCGAAACCTCGGCCGTTCACTCCTGCCTCATGCCTAATGCCTCTTGCCTTCTTTCCCCCAAAAACCAGAAAAAACGTGAAATTTTCGCCAAAAACCGTCAAAAACCGGTCTGTTCAGGCCCGTTCGCGCGGACTTTTCACCGCGTTTTGGTGGGCCTCACCACCGCACTTTTGCCGCGACAAAACATACGTGAAATTACTATTTTCCATAAATCAGCTGCTTTACTGTTCACCGATACAACCCCCAACAACCATATTTAACCCACTCCCCAACAAAAGCCGAGCCGCGTACGGAAGTAAGCGGTGCCGTTAAAAATCCGCATAATCCGTGTAATCCGCGGTTAAATATTGTCGTTATTTGTTGTTCTGAATTTTGAGTTTAGAATTTGTTTAGTCTCTTACAAATGAAATTTTGCGCAAAATGGCAACAATTTACCAGAGCCGCGTACGGAAGTAAGCGGTGCCGTTAAAAATCCGCGTAATCCGTGTAATCCGCGGCTAAATATTGTCGTTGTTGTTATTTTGAATTTTGTGTTTAGAATTTGGTTCGGATTTAGAATTTAGAGCTTAGGGCTTCCAGTTTATCTGGGTTAGGATTTCAAACCCCTCGGCTTAGCCATTGACACCGGCCCGCTCATAGCCTAAAGTACCTCGTTTTAGTATAGGAGCACATTATGATATATAACTGCGTAGTATTGGTAAAGCAGGTGCCCGATACCAAAGCGGTCACCGGAAAAGCCATGAATGATGATGGAACCGTCAATCGCGGGGCCCTGCCCGCGATTTTTAACCCAGAGGACCTTAACGCCCTCGAACTAGCCCTCCAGATTCGCCAGAAACATGGCGGTACCGTAACTGTTATGACTATGGGCCTGCCTTCGGCGTGCAACGTTCTCCGCGAATCATTGTTTCGCGGGGCCGACCGGGCTATCCTTATTACAGACCGCCGGGCAGCCGCAAGTGACACGTTGGCAACCAGTTACATCCTTAGCTGTGGTGTTCGCAAGCTCGACAAAGTCGATATCGTCCTCTGTGGTCGACAGGCCATCGACGGTGATACCGCCCAGGTAGGCCCCCAGGCCGCCGAAAAGCTCGGTATTCCTCAGATTACCTATGTTGAGGAACTGCTCGACCTGACCGGCGAAGAAATTACCGTGCGTCGCAATATCACTGCCGGCTGGGAAAAAACTAAATGTAAGTTGCCGGTATTACTGACAGTTATGGATACCGCCAATGACCCCCGCCCCGCCGGTGTCAGGCGTATGATGCAGTTCAAACGGGCCCGCAGTGCCGCTGAACTCAAGGACGCCTCCCCCGCCGACCTCAAGAAACTTGAGGATAAGGGCCTGCTTATCGAAAACTGGGATTTGGACCACCTCGATGTCGATTTCCAGTGGTGTGGCCGGGAAGGAAGCCCCACCAAGGTCCACCGCATACAAAGTGTAGTCCTCACCGCCACCGGCTCCAAAGACGTTGAGCCCACCGACGAAGGATTACGTCAAATGGTACATGAACTTATCGAAGACCACACTATAGGTTAATAAATTATGATAGAAGTAAATAGAAAAGGTGAAGTCTGGGTTTTCGCTGAACAGCGTGACGGAAAACTCAGTGATGTCCCCCTCGAACTGCTCAGCAAAGGCCGCGAGCTGGCCGACACATTGTCGGTCAAATTGGCCGCGGTCCTTCCAGGAAGCAATGTGGAAAAACTAGGCGATGAGCTGATAACATATGGTGCCGACAAGGTTTATATTGCTGATAACCCTCTGCTCAAAGAGTACCAGACCATTAGCTACGCCAAGGCATTTTGCCAGATGATTCAAAAGCACAAGCCGCAAATCGTTATCTATGGTGCTACCGCTGTGGGTCGTGACCTCGCGCCCCGGGTCGCTTCGACCATGCGGGCTGGCCTGACCGCTGACTGCACCGACCTCCAGATCGGCGACTATACCATTGCCAAAACTCAGGAAGTCCATAAAGACCTGCTCATGCAGATTCGACCCGCGTTCGGCGGTAACATTATTGCCACCATCATTAATTATGACCGCTGGCCCCAGATGGCCACGGTTCGCGAAGGTGTAATGCCCATGGCTGAGCCCAACAGCAAAGCTAAAGGCGAAATTATCAAGGAAAAGGCCGACATCGACAAAGCCGACCTGCCTCTGGAAATCCTGGAACGATTCCATACCGAACGTAAGGTCAATCTAAAGGCCTCACGTATCATCGTCGCTGGCGGAGCAGGTGTTGGCAGTAAAGATAACTTCAAGCATGTATGGGACTTAGCTCACGCACTGGGCGGAGCCGCCGGTGCCAGCCGGGCGGCCGTTGACCTCGGATTTATCGACCACGACCATCAGATTGGCCAAACTGGTACCACCGTTAGGCCAGCTTTGTATATTGCTATTGGTATTAGTGGTGCCGTCCAGCATTACGCCGGGATGGCCGAATCCGCTAAAATTGTAGCGATCAACAATGACCCTGACGCACCTATTTTCCAGTTCGCCCATTATAAAATCCTCGGAGATATGAACGATATAGTCCCGCGTTTGGTAAAAGCTATAAAAGCCAAGAGTTAAATATAAATACCCCGGCCCAGCCGAAAGGATAACAGAGAGTTTAAAATGGCTAATTTCTATACTGATAATGATGATATTAGGTTTCTTTTTCGCCACTACAATCTCCGTAAGTTGGCTGAGATCATGGAAGGAGACTTCTCCGACGGCCAAAAGTTTAAATGGGCCCCGGAAAACGCCGATGACGCTGTCGATAATTACGACAAAATTCTGAATGTAATCGGTGAAATCAGTGGTGATTTCATCGCACCCCGTGCCGAAGAGGTTGACCAGCAGGGCAATACCCTGAACCCTGATGGTACCGTAACTCGCGCTCAGGGGATGCAGGAAAACCTCGATCGGCTCGCTGAAGCTCAGGTTATGGGTTTCACCCTGCCCCACCGCTTTGGCGGCTTGAATTGCCCCAGTTTTATCTACACTCTCAGTACTGAAATAGTTTCCCGTGCCGATGCCGCCCTGATGAACATATATGGCTTGCAGGGTATTGCCGAGACTATTAACGCCTTCGCCTCAGAGGAGATTAAACAGGAATACCTGCCCGGTTTCTCTGACGGTAAATACACCGGCGCTATGGTTTTGACCGAGCCTGATGCTGGTAGTGATTTGCAGGCTATCAAGCTGCGGGCCTATCAGGATGAGAGCGGCCAGTGGCTGCTTCATGGTGTAAAGCGTTTTATTACAAATGGTTGTGGTGAGGTACTGCTGGTTCTGGCTCGCAGTGAACCAGACCGCAGCGGCGGTTTGGGCTTGAGCCTGTTCGTCTGTGAGCCCGGCCCGGCCGTCAAGGTACGTCGCCTGGAGAACAAACTTGGTATCCACGGCTCTCCTACCTGTGAAATTTTCTTCAATAATACCCCCTGTAAGCTCATTGGCGAGCGTCAGCGCGGTTTGGTAACTTATGTGATGGCCCTGATGAACGGTGCCCGCGTCGGTATCGCCGCCCAGTCTTTGGGTATTGGTGAGGCCGCTTACCGGGTGGCCCGTGATTATGCCGCCAGTCGCCGCCAGTTCGGGGTGGCCATCGAAGCATTCCCGGCGGTGCGTGACCTTTTGATTAACAGTAAGTTAGAGCTAGAGGCCGCCCGCGCTCTCACTTATGAAACCTGCTGGGTAGTGGACCATGAAAACGGGGCTGCTCGCAAACTCGAAGACGAGAGCATGGACAAAGATGCCAAACGTGCAGCCAAGCAGGAAGAAAAGAAATATAAACGTCTGGCGGGTATGCTCACTCCCATGAGTAAGTATCTGGCCTCGGAGATGTGTAACACGGTTGCCTATAATGCCATTCAGGTACTCGGCGGCAGTGGTTATATGAAGGATTACGCCTCCGAGCGTCATGCCCGCGATGCCCGTATTACCAATATTTACGAAGGGACCAGCCAGTTGCAGGTTGTCGCTGCGGTGCGGGGCGTTTGCAGCGGGACCGCCGAGAAATACCTGCTGGAGCTGGAAGAATATGATTACGGCACCGAAAACGCCGATTTGTCAGAGATTCTCAAGCAGGGTCGCGAACAGTTGATGGAAGCGGTGGTCTTTACCAAATCTCAGCCCGGCACCGAATACATGGACCTGGCAGGTCGTGATCTGGTAGATACCGCGATTATGCTGATTGTCGGCCATCTTTTTCTCCGCCAAAGCATCGCCGAACCCGCCTGGGAAGATGCTTTCACCAAAGTTGACGCCAAAAAGCTCGAAAGTTCCGATAACCCCAGTGCTTTATGCGATGATTACCGGACCATGCGTAAACGCAAAGCCGCTGTCGCTAAACGCTATATCCGCCGCAATCAGGCTCAGGTACAGCTCCTTTGTCAGCGTATCCAGACCGGCGACCGCTCAACGATGACCGAATACGAGTTATTGGCGGGGCCGGTTCCGGAATTATAAGGCGGTTTTTACGCGGCGGCGGCGGGGATTTAAGGTTGGATTGTTCTCAACCCGGGGTTTCTATGTGCCGACATAGAATCTGTAGCGGCTGGAATGTGTACACCCCTTACGGGGTCAGCCGGAAATGCTTACAGAACCAGAGCTATCAGGGAGCACCTTAAGATGCGTAATCGTAAATTCGCCGTAGGTCAGGAATGTCGTGAGTTGTTGCAGCAGGCCGCGGAAAAACGGGTTCCGATGACTTTAACGCGTCGGGTTGATAATACCTGGCAGGTTTATAAGACCCAGTTTTTAGCGATTCAGGGTAATCGTCTTTTGTTTTCCGAGCCGATTCCGGATGAGAACGTCTGTCCGATGGAACTGGCTTCGGGCCAAGTTGTCGCGATTGCTTTTAAGAAGGGGTATAACAAATGTCTGTTCACCACGCGCGTGGTAGGGCAGGAGCAGTACGAACTGGAGTCGGGCGAGCTGGTGCCGGGCATGAAAGTTTTTGCCCCGCAGCAAATCGAAAAGATACAGCGTCGTACCTATAATCGCGCCGAGGTTCCCGAAAGCGAAGAAGTTCTGGTAACCATGACCCGCGAAAACGGCAAGAGCTGGCAGGGTAAACTTTTTAATCTTTCGGCTGGTGGAATTGGCGTGGTGGTTACGAACGACCAGCAGCCTGAATTGGGCGAAAATGAGATTCATCAGGTTTCGTTCAAGCCGATGGCGGACCAGCGACCGATTGAAGTTGAAGTTCGTTTTCGTCATGCCGATATGATTGAAGGCACCGACCGGGTAATGCTGGGTTTCCAGTTGCTGGGTCTGGAAGCAACCGAAGAAGGCCGTCAGGTTATTCGGCGGATAGGTCGCATCGTCAGTGTCTATGAACGCAAAAACGAATTAGGCAAACATCAGGATTTGCGCCGGTAGGGGGGCTAAGCTCATATCGAATTGCGTTTTATCAATAGAATTACTAAGCCGGGTATAATCGCCCGGCTTTTTTATTAGATTTTTTCTCTGATGAAGTTAATCATTTCTGCCATGCGATTTTGCATGGTGTGGCAACTCAGGATTTTTTCGCGAGCGGTCTGGACGAGTATTTCTCGTTCTTCATTGTGAGCGAGGTAATAGCGGGCTTTTTCGATTAATTCGGCGGGGGTGGCGAAGGTGACGATTTCTTTATCGATTTCCAGATAGGCAGCGATACCGTTGGCGGTGCGATGGTTGGGGTGTCGGCGTAGAAGGGGCAGGCTGCCCGCGGCGAGGGATTCGAGCAGGGCTTGTTCTACCAGGCCGGTGGTATCGATGAAAACTGTCAGTGGGGCGGTGTTGAAAATTTTGTTTAAGGCGCTGCCGTAACCGACCATGCCGCGTACCGCCGAAGCTGCCGGCGATTCCAGCCAGCCTTCCGTTGCTTTGGATGAAATTTCCGTGAAGGCGGGGGACCAGGACCAGACGTTTAGATGCAAGCCGGCTTTCATAATTTCCCGGCAGTGTATGTCCTTCACAACGCTGGGGGCGAGATAGTTGGCGATGAGTTCCGTGAAGTGGTGACGCAGGTCAGGTTCTTTAAGTTCTACACCGTTTCTCTCGGCGCGGTTGAGGAATTTGCCGGCATTATCAAACTGATATTCGTCAATACGTTGCGTAATTTCGGTCTGGACAGATTTCCAGAGTTTCTGATGTGTGGGCAGGTGGATATTATATTTTTCCGGGTCGATACTAGAACGATGGCTGATAAAGCTTATCTGTCCCTTGTATTTCTGAAGGTCATTTTGCTCCGCGGACAGCGGATGGAAAATATCGGGATTAACCGCCAGAGGCAGGGTGTGCAGTTTTTCCGGGGCAAAGCCGTTGTCGCTGAGTTTTTCACGCTGGTCGTCACGACAGGGAAAAATGAAATCAAATTTACCGATTTTTGTTAGAGCGATTTCGGCAAATAGATTAGCCGGCGACTGCCGCAGCAGAGTGGCGCAAATGGTATTTTCCGGCAGGGGGTGGCCCAGGTCGCCGCGGAGCATATCAACCAGCAAAATAATCTGAGGTTGATTTTGTTCGACTCGTTGAAGCTGGCTTAGTTGTGAAACTTTGTCGGGGCGGTCGAAAAAAAGATGGTCGATAAAAACGTCCAGGGATTTCAGGCCTGCCAGGCAATCGCGGCTGGTGACTACGTCGGCAGGGTGATTGGTATTGGTACAGTTAATTACGCACAGTTTTGAATACGGTGGTGAATTTGTTATAGAGCGAATCCGGTTCGGAAAATCAGGTGTTGTCAGCTCGTGGAATTTTTGGGCGATGCGGTTAATTGTCTGAATACTGCCGGCGGCGATAGATTCCATGGCCGCGGTAACGGTTTCCGCGAAGCGTCGGTTTTCCGGCTGAGTTAAATGGGGACGGGAAATTGCCTGACCCACCAGGTTGTAGCCGGGATACTGACAATAAAATTCGCGCAGTTCATTTTGTGGTTCGGGGTCGGTAATCAGCACAAGTCGGCCCTGAGAAATTTCTTCCGATAAATCCTGAAGCTGAAAGGCCAGTTTGATATTCAGCAGGTTGGGTTCCAGAATAAAAAGACATTGATGGATGTCCATCATTTGCAAGAGCAGTTTAGCATCAGCGGCGTGGCCGATACCATTGCCGGCGAGATTGTCACTGCCCAGCTCTACATGCTGACAGTGGCATTCGGCGAAAATACGTGGAACGGAACTATAGCCCAGCCAGATTTTCTTTTGATTTTCGATAAGCCGAAAACTTGGTGAACCGTCCCGTGCGATCACGAATTCGACATGGTCCGGTGTCGGAGTGTCGTTTATTTTTTGGCTTAGGGTTAGGTTTGATTTTTTCAGCGCGTCAAGATTTTCGCGAAGAAGTTTTGCTGCCGGCCAGTTGTCGAGAATATTTTGTATATAGTCGGCGGGAAGCCCCTGATGATTTTCTGTCGCGGCGATGTTCATATTATTTTGTGGAAAGCAGTTTGTTCTGCGGGTTGGATGTTGCTTTGGATTCGTCGGTGGACTCGATGGTAACGGCAGTATGGCCGAACTGCTGGAGGCGGTTGGTTTTGACTTTTATGTCGCAGGGGTTGCAGTGGCCATAATCATCACAGGAACGAAACTCATAGTTCATCTGGAAATCACGGTCGAGCAAATTGCCGATAGCAGGGCGGTTGTCGTAGAGGTCGTGATGGCAGCGATAAACATTACCGTTAGGCCCGATGATAAGTTCGCTGGTGCGGCAGGAGACGGTTTCTCTTTTTTCCATGGAACAGGCGCGGGCGTAGCGGTACTGGCCGTAAAGCTGATTTTGATAGTAACCCAGGAAAGGTTTGGTGCGAAAGTCGATGCCGAGGTCAATAGCTTTTTGCTGGGCCTGGCGAATGATTTGTTCCTGCTCAGGATGGAGTACGCCCCAAACGCCGATGTGAAATCCCGCCCGCTGTAGTCGCAGAGTTTTTTTGAGCAGTTCGTCGAGTTCGACCTGGCTGGGGTGATAGCTTACACGAATCGAAGCGTAGGGAGCGTCCCGCTTTAGACGTTCCGGGTCAACGCGGTCTATCATTTCTTCGACATCAAAACTAAGATTGGTCAGCAGGTCCAGACGTATGCGCGGGTCGAGTTCATTGACCAAATCATAAAAGTCAGGATGGATAGTCGGTTCACCACCCTGGAGGGTGATAGGTATCTGGCTGTCCTGGCGGTTGAGGTTTGTCAGGCGATTCAGGGCTGCCAGCCATTGCTGTTTGCGGAGGATGCCTTCGCGTCGCCGGGCGCCGCCAAACTGATTGATGCAATAACTGCAACGATAGGGACAGGCCATAGTCAGAAAGGCAGCGACATAACTGCATTCGTTAATCAGGGGTACATCAGGCAGATTTTCGGGTGAAGTCATGTCCCAAACTCCTCTTAACTATACACTCAAAGTTGCCGGGTCGGGTATCGGCAGGAGCGATCGGGCAGGCATCAGCTCGTGGACTGTCTGGAGAACCTGTTCCACAGAAATATGCGACATGCAACATTCATCGTAGGCACATTTTTTCTGGAAGCAGGGCATACAGGGTCGGTCGCAAAGCGGGGTGATTTTGGTACCGCAATTATACATATAAACCTGCTCGGCTGAGGTTGGGCCGAACAGGGCGATGACTTTTTTACGTAAACCCAGGGCTAGATGCAGACCCAGCGAATCAGTGGTGATAATCATGCGGCAAGCCGCCAGCCAATCAATGTAGTGGCGCACGCTGTTGAGCGACTGCTGCCACGATACGGCGTACCCGCCGAGGTACCTGTCGAGTTGCTTCCAGTGTTCCAGCGGCCAGGCCTTGGCGGGCCATTTGGGGCCGACGTGGTAATTTAGGCCGATGTCGTAGATTTCCTGGACGCGTGGTTGATAGCCCAGAACGTATCTTTGGCCGTGCCATTGTCGGCCTATGGTTTCGAAAAGGGTCTGCTGGAGGGCGTGAAAACCGTCACGTTCCAGCCCCTTACTTAATGCCGCGGCTGATTCCGGGTAGAAACAATCATTGCCCGTGCCGGACCAGTCTTTGAAGCCGTATTTTTGTTGGGCATTCAACCTGGTGGCGAATTCACACCAGTCACGCTGTTTTTCCAGATTGATGACAATGTCGTAGGGAATATCACCGACGTTTTCCGGCAGGGCTTCGGGGGTTTCAGCGAGTATCAGCCGGTCAATGAGGTGATTTTTGGTAAGCAGGTCGAAGGCGTCCGGTGCGGTAATCCAGGTTACGTGGTATCCTTTATAGTCTTCAAGCAGGCAGGTGCAACGGAAGACATCGCCGAAACTGACGATAGGGGAGACGTGATGGTCGCAAGTCTCTGAATATCCGTGCTTTATAATCATTACGCTTTTGCGGGGCATGATATTCTTCCTGTTCGGTTAGTTGTACAACTAGGTTTTCAAGGCGGTAAAACGCCTCGAAAAACCATAATTAGTTTATATTGGGGGCAGAGGTGTACCTGCCCGGTTATCTACTTTTTTCGGCATAGTTTGGAATGAGGCATGAATTATTCCGGTTATCGGTCCATGTTGGTGGGATTATGGTGATGGCAGGCTGGTAGTTTTGCCGATTGAATGAGTGTGCGGTGGGGGGGACCGCGGGCAGGAATAATGACCACAGGACTGATATTGATATGACAAGCTCAGAAGCTATCACTCGTGAATTGAGTCGGCGGATTTGTGTAAAGCGTACTCATGGCTTGGGTAATGTGATTTGTCTGCTGCCGGTTCTGGACCGGCTGGCAGAGCAGTTTGGCCAGGTCGAGGTTGTTACACAGCCGGAATGGGCCGGTACGTTTGAGGTTCTTAGGCCGGGTATATGGTGGTCCAACCATCCGCGTACCGATGCGATAGATTTGGATATATTGACGGCCCGACTAGACCCTTGTGAGCATCGCACGGATGAATTAGGACGGTTAATAGGGCTGGAACCGCCGTTTTCGGCCCCGAAAATCAAGATTCCTGAAGAATGGTCTAGTCGCTACAAGCATCTGGCAGGGATGATTATGTTTGCCCCGGAGGGTGGACATCCGTCGCGGCAGTGGCCTGAGAGACAGGGTAGGCAGTTCTGTGAGGGGCTACAGGAGAAGCTGGTACTGGTGGGAACAACGTCAGAACCAGAGTTGCCTTGCAAGGTTGATACGCGGGGAACGCTGAATTTGCAGGAACTTATGGGCGTTCTGGCTAATGCCGCAGCGGTGGTAAGTATGGATTCAGCGGTATTACATATCGCCGCGGCGTTGGGACGGCCGGTGGTGGGGATTTTTGGGGGGATTGACCCGTCATACCGAATTAAGCCGGAACAGCGGGCGGTTTTGCTGAGGATGGATAAGGAATGCTGTCCTTGCAATAAAAATGAGGTTTGTGATGAGGAATATCCGTGCATTGGCGTAGCGGAGGCGGAGGATGTTATCGAGGCGGTCAAGTTGGCGCAAACTACTACTCGCAGAGTAATTAAGAACTTGCATCCGGTTGCTTCGGGTTCTCTGGCGATATGATTGAAAGGTAATGTGGGCGGGGGGTTGAGAAATGTCATAATAGCAGATTTTTACGTTCTAAAGTGCTATTTGGTAGCTCACTGCTCGAATTATAAATCATATCAATTGTCTCATATTTAGCCCAACCCTCATATTCCTGACAAACAAAAACCCTCATAAAGGCTTGCTTTAAAAGGGTTTATTTAATGGAGCCTATGAGATTCGAACTCACGACCTCTTGCATGCCATGCAAGCGCTCTCCCAACTGAGCTAAGGCCCCGCTTTGGGTGGACCAACGCCGCCAGCGTCGGTCGACTGGAGCATGATAGCAAAACCCCGTTGGATTGCCAACGGAAAAATAACTAAATTGTTTGTAAGTGTTCACGCGTGAAAACGCCTTATTTTCAGCGCTAACATGCCTGATTTGACGTAAAAATCCACATTTTTTTGGAAAATTTCAAATAAATTCACGTTTTTAGCACCCAAATCGTGTTTTTAGGAGATTTTACAACGGTTTTCAAACCCAACTGTGTATCAGGCAGAGACAGTTTGTCTTGACGAGACATAAATATGTGTTATTATTGCGTTGAGATATTGAAGCAACGCCAAAATATAATATGACCGGCTTTTATCTATAATGATACGTGTATTATTTGTCAGCCATGACACTGATTTGCCGATACGGGCGGCTTTGTCCGCGGTAGAGCGGCAGAGCTGGAACCATACAGAATTTTTGGCTCTTGTCATAAATTCCTCTCCTGATTCGCAAAAAAACCATGGAATCGCCTCGTCTCAACAGGCATTGCAAAACGGTATAATTCTTTCTCCAGCTCAGGTTAAATGGAGTGAAATTGATATTGTTATCGCCCTGACCGATGGGGCCGTGCCCTATTGCTCGCTGCTGCCGGGCACGCCGGCGCTGGTTCGCTGGGATTTACCCACGCCTCCAGAAAATAATGGCGGGCAAGAGCAGCTTTATCTGCGGGATTTGGCTGCCCAACTGGGACATCATATTAATGAGTTAAAACAGGGCGGCAATCTCTCCGGTATCGTGACATTAAAAAGAAATAGCGAAATGTTTCTCGACCATTTCAGCGACGGCATTATCGCCCATGATACTCAGCGGATAATTACCTGGTTTAATTCCGCGGCGGAGCGTATCACCGGATATAAACGTGAGGAAGTCGTCGGTCGCGATTGCCACGAAGTTTTTCCCAATAATTTTTGCGGGGCAAAATGTTCTTTCTGCCAACAGGTTCCGAGCTTTGACCAGGTTAAATATCCGCTGAAGATTGTAAACCGGGACGGTCACGAATGTCGTATTGAAATGAACGTTGTCGCGATTCACGACGACCAGCAGAATATGCAAGGGGTCCTGGCTAATTTTCGGGACATAACCGAAGTAACCACCTTACGTCATCAGCTTCGGGCTCAACAGAGTTTTCACGGCATCATTGGCCGGGATGACAAAATGCGTGATGTTTACGACCTTATAAAAGACCTCAGTTCGAGCGATTGTGCCGTTCTGATTCTAGGTGAAAGTGGGACAGGCAAAGAACTTGTTGCCAACGCGATTCATGGTGAAAGTTTACGGGCCGGTCATCCGTTTGTTACGGTTAATTGCGGGGCTTTGCCTGAAGGCATTCTGGAAAGCGAATTGTTCGGTCATGTACGCGGAGCCTTCACCGGCGCGGTTAGAGATAAAAAGGGACGTTTTGAACTGGCCGACAAGGGAACTATTTTTCTGGATGAGGTGGCGGAACTCAGTCCCAGAATGCAGGTAAAGCTCCTGCGGGTTTTGCAGGAAAGCACTTTCGAACCGGTCGGCAGCGAAAAAACCGTACGCGTTAATGTCCGGGTATTAAGTGCCACCAATCGTAATTTGCGTCAGATGGTTCGTCTGGGCGAGTTTCGCGAAGACCTTTTTTACAGGCTTTGCGTAGTGCCGCTGGAGTTGCCGGCCCTGCGGGAAAGACGCAATGACATTCCGCTGCTGATAAATCATTTTGTAAAAAAACTCAGCGAGGAGTTGAAAAGCGATATTCAGGATATAAGCGACGCCGCTTTACATCACATGATAGATTATCATTGGCCCGGCAACGTCCGAGAACTCCAAAACGCCATTCAATACGCTTTCGTCAAGTGCAAGGGAAATTTGATTGAAACTGAAAATCTTCCCCCCGAAATTCGACAAACGGTATCTTCGCAGCAAAATCGGTCCAGCCAGTCGCGCGGCAAACTAACTGCTGAAGAGGTATCGAAGGTCTTAAAACAAGCCGGAGGTAATAAGGTGAAAGCCGCCCAAAAACTGGGAGTGGGCCGGGCCACGCTTTACCGTTTTTTGTCCGCCAACAATCTCAAATGATGCTAACGTTTTAGAGTTGGGTTGTTGCCGAAAGGGCGGTAATTCGTATGGGAGACATAGGTTTAGCGATTCTTTCGTGCCGCCAGAAAAACCAGCACCGCAACCACGATTACAATTACCAAAACTTCATTAGAGCCAAAAAAAACCGCCAACATTAAGCTTTCTCCAAAGCTATCGGCCTCAAAACGTCAGAACCCCTGCGAATTGCCAAAGGCCGCTTCTATGTAATATCGCCAGCATTATATCAGGCAGCCCGCCAACCGTACAGAGACAATTGCCGCAATCGCGATTTTATCGGACCAAGGTGCGTAACGATAAATATCAAACAGCGAATATCAGAAGAATGGCTGTATAAAAAAGGTTTTTCTGGCTTCCCCGGCAAAGTCGCAGCCAGGCGATGACGATATGTTTGCTGGGCCGATAGTACGGTATGTTGACCAACCGGCGCGATGTTTATTTCAGCACAATAATAAGGATGCGGGAGTACGGGTGATGTCAGCCATAAAAATGAAAAAGAACCAGGAAAATACCAGCCTGAACTCGACGGGTGAAAAGAAAAACCTGCATAAATGGCCGGTGAACCTGCAACGTGAAAGAGTCAAATGGTTTCCCGCTCGTTATCGTCTGATAAGTCTGGTGCGAACCGCCAAAGACAGCTTTGTATTGCCGCCAGCGGTGGTACGCAAAGCCGCCTGGCGTGAATAGGCCTTTCGCATAGTGGCCTTATAACCAAAACTTCTGCAAATCCACTTTTTCGCGACCGAATGTTCTCAAATTATCGGTCGCTGATAATAAAGTGGATTTTTTTTTGCCCTAATCATCATCTCTAATCGTCGATTAGGGTCAACATAAATCATTTATGCCTCAACCCGCCCCATAATTAACCCGATTGATGCAAAAGTCACAGGCGTTACAAACATTACACCTGGAAAATTAGAAAAGGCCGTAAAAGCGTGAACAAATACCCAAGGACACAAAGGTCGAACAGGACATTTTATTGCCCTGACCCCTACAAACGGAATTTTCCTCACGATGGGTACTTTTTGGGTCGATAAACTGGCAGGAAAGACAGTTTTTGTTAATGTGGATAATTTGGGAAGAATAGAAAAGTAAAAAAAGAGTATATTAGTTAGGAGCAGCGTAATTCAAATGGATACGCAAATTATGACAAAGAAGGATGTTATAAGTATTTTAGTGGTTTTGAGCCTGGTGATTGCATCGGGTACGGGATGTGCTGGCAAAGCCAAACCGGTATACGAAACGGCCCAGTCAGAGCAGCCTTACGGCTATGAGGGTATGCCGGCAGGATACCGACAAGGTCCGGATAACCTCACGGCGGATTATTATTTGCCAGAAATATCCGAACCTGATTTGGTCATGGATTCCGAAGCCGCCAGTGCCTACCGTATCGGTTCAGGTGACGTTTTAACCATAAACGTCTACCAATTGACGGATTTAGAGAAAGAAACCGTCCTCAATCTTCAGGTTGATCCCAGTGGCCAGATTTATATGCCGCTGTTGAACCATGTTGATGCGGTTGGAAAAACCACTGATGAACTCAAAAATCACCTAACCACAATGTTAGCACGTGATTACATTCGCGACCCCAGAGTGGCGGTAAGTGTCAAGAGCTATGCCAGTAAACAAATTCTGGTTCTGGGAAACGTCACCCGACCCGGACCGATGGCATTGGAATCTAACCAGGCCAGCCTGCTTGACGTGATTGGACGTGCCGGCGGAATCCGCTATGGTGCTGGGCCAAATGTCGAAATATTAAGAGGAGCGTATACTCAGGACACCGCGAAAAATACTAAAACGTCCGGTTCTGTCACTTTTTCTGGCGAAAAAATGCTACAAAATCGGGAATTAGTCCCAATATCCCAGCTTTTTGCTGAGGCTGGAGAACTACTTAACCCGATAATATATCCAGGTGATATTGTATCAGTGCCCTCGGACAGCGATGGTTTTGTGTATTTGCTGGGTGAATTTGAGAATCCCGGCGCTAAAATCAACCGCAAACCGATGAGATTGCTACAGGCAGTCAGTGTCGGCGGCGGTACTACCAAAATCGCCAAACAAAAGGATTGTAAAATCATTCGGCGTACCCCGGAAGGTGCCGAAAAGGTTATCTATGTCAATTTGGAGGACATAAGAAGCGGGGACCAGGAAGATATTATCCTGGCCTGCAACGATACTATTGTCATACCTGTCGATCCGGTCAAGAAGTTCTTTGACGACCTTGATAAGCTCTTAATCCGCGGCGTACGTACCGGCGTGGATGTGACCTACGATGCCGGTGAAAAATGGGGATTCCCCGGTAACGGTTTATAACGAGAGAGATAAAACAGAGCAGGGCCCGGACAGTAAGAAATTGTGCTGACGGGAAAATTTAGCAGAACACTTTATATAGGTTACGACCATGAACCCCATGGAAAACAACAAGATTGCGGCAGAGGAGGGCAACATGCCTGAGATGGAAAATCAGTCTCGACAGTTCCGTCCGCTTGATGTACTGGTTCGCAGACGCTGGCAGTTGCTGGCCTGTCTGCTGCTGGTCTGCGGAATCGCTTTTTCGGCGGCGACATTACGGCAGGACAGCTACGAAGCTACGGTTCGGTTAAGCATCAGCGATGAACAAAGCTCCGTGCCGGGCATCATGGCCTTGGGCGGCGGAGGAGGAAGTCAGCATATCAAAACTCAATGTGAACTGCTCGAATCACGTAATGTACTGGCTCAGGCTATCGAAAGACTGCAATTGGCAGGTAACCAATGGGCATATAACGACGAAGCCATTAACGCTTTGAAAAGTCAGCTCTATGTCCGACAGATTGCCGGTACAAACCTGGTTGATATTACCGGTTCAGCACCCAACCCGGCTCAGGCTGCCGCTATCGCTAATCACGTTGCCGCGGCCTTTATCTCCCAGACAAGTGAAGCTAAAAAAGTCGCCACAGACCGGGCTATTAATCAAATTAATCGCCAGGTCGCGGGCTACGAAAAAGAAATCGCGGAATACACCGAAGAAATCCGCCGGATTCGGCAGGAAAATCTTATTACCAGTACCAACAGCATGGTGCGTGCCACCGAAGGACGCATCGCCGCAATCGAAAGTGAGCTTACCAGAACTCAGTTACAGCGTTTGGCTCTGGAAGGCGAAACGGAAGTTTATGGTCAGCAGTTGACTACCGACAAGAGTGTCGCTCTGGTGGGAAGCGTCAGCGGCACAGTGAACAGCCTTAATAACGAATTAAGTCGGCTCAAACAGGATGAAACTCAGATGTCTCGCGTCTATCTGCCGGGCCATGAGAAACTGAAAAATATTCGGAATCGAATTGAAGACCTGGAGATGCGTATCGAACAGGAAAAACGCAAAGCACTTGGCGAACAATATGAACAGTCATTAAATGTTTATGCCGTAAAAATCAAACACGAAGATGCCCTGCGCGATTTACTCAATGAACAAAGAGTGATTGGTGTACAGCAAAGTTTGAGTTCCGAAGAGTATGTGCAACTGACAGCAAACCTGGAAGCTGCCCAGAGAATGAAACAGGAAAGCACCTTGCGTCTGCGTCAGTATAGCCTCGAAAAAAATATGGCAGAACCGCCGGTAGAAGTTGTTGACGTGGCCCTGCCTCCAAATAGCCCGGCAGGTCTGGACCGCAACAAACAGGCCGCGGCAATATTACTGCTGGGTATCGTCTTTAGTATCGCGTTCATCTTTATCGTGGACCGTTGTGCCATGCCCTCGAACAATGTCAACCCGATGATGCAGGGCATGCCCATGATGTATATGCCCATGCCGGTTAATGCCGCCTGGCCCGGCACGCAAAGCCCACAAACTCAGGCCGCACAATATCCCGAACCAGCTCCTCAGGCTCAAACCAACCATCCGGTATTTACCCCCGAACAGGATGATTCTGACTGGGCGGCTATGCCTAAGGGTAAACTTTGTGCTATCGATTTGAACGCCGCCAACACTCAGAACATGAGTTTTGCCCAGCGTTGTCGCATGGTGCATACCAATCAGGCTTCCGCTCAGGCGGCCGCGTTCCGCGACCTGAGCATGCACCTTCTTACGCGTAACGATGTTATCAAGCCAACTCTGTCAATCACCAGCATAACCAGAGGAAGTGGAAGCACCACGGTGGCTTGTAATTTGGCTTTGGCTTTGGCTCAGGCTGGTCGTTCCGTGCTGCTGATTGACGCTAATATACAGAACCCGGCCATTGAAGGCGTTTTTGCCGACCTCTATGCCGAACCGGGACTGACAGATGTATTAGCTGACATTGACCTGCTTACCGAAACCATACAGGAAACAGACATCCCCAATCTGACCATTATGACTTGCGGAAATCGCCAGATTACTGATTCGGCGCCGGAAGTTCTGCAAAATCTCAATGACATCCTGGCCAGCCAGTTTGACTGGGTAATCTACGACAGTTCCAGTATGGAAGTATCTTTCACTAATGCAATTCTCGAGGCGGTCGATAACGCGGTACTGGTTACCGGCAATCCTGCTGCCGCGATTACAGGTATGGAACATATCACCAGTTGTCGAGCTAACGCACTGGGATATGTGCACAATACTTCGGTTAATGCCAAGTCTGGATTTAGAGACGTTGTTACCAACAACCATTCCACCTAAAAGCATTTTTATACTATCAGTTTCGGGTATTAATTTTGGCTTTTTTTTCAGGTGGAATGAGAAAAGTGTTGGAATCCATTATAATTAACTTCTCGCTTACTTCGGAAACCGAAATGGCCTTGCTGCTTGGGGGAAGCGCTTTTATGATAGCCTGGGCACTGGGTTCGGTATTTACCTCCTCTATGATAACATTGAGCTGGCGTTGGGGGGCACTGGACAGGCCCGACGGCAGTCTCAAATGTCACGGCAAAGCAACAGCCACACTTGGCGGCGTGCCTCTTTTTGGAGCGATGCTTCTGGGTGTGCTCATACTCTTCAGTCTCGACAATATTCCTTGTCTGGCCGGTGTTGCCGGCTGGCATCTATCTTATGGGGCCCTGCTGGTCGCCGGCGTCATAATACTATCGGTGGGAATTTGTGACGATTTGCGTCATGTCATGCCGCGTACCAAAATGCTTTTCCAGATGCTTGCCTCAACCATTCTGGTTGGTTCCGGCCTGGTAATCAGAAGCTGCGATTTCTTCGGTATGTTCGAAATCTCACTTGGCGCCCTGGCCGTGCCTTTCACATTATTCTGGCTCATTGGCAGCTGCAATGCCTTTAATTTCATCGACGGCATGGACGGGCTGGCTTCGGGGCTCGGACTGGTTACCACGATTGTCCTGTCGATACTTGGCATTATGACCGGTTCATACGCCGCGGCGATTCTCGCGCTGTCTGCCGGGGGCGGCTTGTTGGCGATACTGCTTTTCAACATTAAACCCGCTTCTATTTTCCTGGGCGACAGTGGCAGTCAACTGGTAGGTTTGCTTCTGGGAGCCCTGGCAATCAAAATCGCTAATAATCAGGGAAGTTTCATGCTGCCCGCCGCTGGACTGATTTTGAGCATTCCAGTTATCGACGCATTGCTGGCCATCATTCGCCGACGCAGCTCCGCGGAATCCATGGCCAAAGGCGACCATCGCCATATCCATCATTGCTTGAGAAACCATGGCCTGAGCGTTAATCAGGTGGCAATTACCTTGTGGCTGGCTGCGGCACTGGCTGGCACTGCCGGAATCGCCTGCTTTTACCTTACCGGATGGCAGGCGGCAACCGCCTCGCTGGTCTTTGTTGTGCTTCAGGTGTATACCGCCGCTCAGCTCGGCTGCGTTAAGCTCAGAAAAACTTCTGAAATCAGAAAATCCGAAATGGAAGTCCAACTCGAAAATGAACTCAGCAGATATGTTCAAGCAGATTTGGACTTGATGTGGAATCGTATGAAGCCGCTCTTTCAGAAACTGAAACTTGACCGGGCAACCCTGACTCTCGAATCACTCGACGCTCAGGGACTGCCCCAACAATATGAATATAAATGGTCACGAACTCAGGAAGCGCTTTCGGATATGCTGGCTAGTCGCTGGAGCAAACGCTTCTCACTCGACCATTGTCAGGAAAAGCTGGCGACCCTGCGACTCGAAGCCGCTGACAATCAGGAACGTGACGAGCAGCACATCGCCAATCTCCTGAATCAGATAAGCCGAAACATGCAGCGCGTCGCCCAGGGAAATAAAACCCCAACCGCTGAACCGGCAGATACAATCAAAGTTGGCTGATATTTCAGTACTGAGGGAATGTTTTTTGCGGCCATCCTGCCCCTTTGGCCGATAAGTTTTTTATGGTTAATCCGTTTTTGCTACGCTCACGAAACTACCCGCTAAAACTGATAGTAGACATCCACGCCTATTGCAATGCCCGCTGTACGATGTGCCCTTACCCCAAATACGCGCGGGTACAGGACCAGGGCACCATGGACTGGGGGCTCTATATCAAAATCATCGACGAGCTGGGTGACATCGGCAAACGAGAAAACTTTCAGCCCGGCCTGACCTACTGCTACATGGGCGAGCCTTTTCTGGCTGATAATCTGGCCGATTACGTCGCCGCCGCCCAGGAACGCGGCATAGATGTCTATGTGAACTCAAACGCCTCGGCCATGACCCCAAAAAAAATCGACGCTCTTTTACAAACCGGATTCGACGGAAAAATTCACGTCAGCTTCCACGGCGTTACCCCGGAGGTCTATCAGCGTATTACCGGACTGGATTATCAGAATTCGCTGGACCATACCATGTATCTGATAAAAAATTATCTGCCCGAAAAAATCTGTATTCGCGGTGTCGATGACAACTGGCCCGAAGGCGAAGCCCAACGCTGGTATGATTTCTGGCGACCTTACGCAACCGAGCTAGAATATTTACCGCCCATCAGCAGATGCGGCAGTGTCAAGCGCCTCAGCCGCAAAAAAAAGGATAAAGTCCGTCTCTATGGCTGCGAATTCCACCATCCTCTGGTAGAAATGGTTATCCTCTACGATGGCCGGGCCGTCATGTGCTGCCAGGATATGGGACGTGAACTTATCTGGGGTAATGTCGCCGAGCAGGGAATCGAAAAAGTCTGGAACGGACCAATTCGCCGACACGCTGTTACAAAACTTTATAGCGGCAAAGCCGCCGGCATGAATTTCCTATGCAGCAGATGCGAACAAGCTCTGGACGGACCGGCACTTGTCAAATCTGTAAGTCAGGCAGCCTGGCGAAAAATAAAAAAACGCGTCGCGGTCCTGTAACCTTTTTGCTCATGCAAAAATTACTGCCTTTAAGACGTTATCAACCCTAAAAAACCGCCCAATAATTCCGATAACCGAAACATTCCCTGTTTTTTATTTATTAACTGAAGAAAGGAGGATTATTACTCGATAAAAGTTGCAGAGAAGCAGCGAAAAAAGTTTTTGTAGAGGTAAGCAAATGCGATCACTCATAGTCGAAGATAATCTGATAAATCAAAAACTTCTGAGTAAACTTCTAAAAGCTCTCGGCGAAGTAGACATCGCTGAAAATGGCAGATTAGGCGCAGAAGCCTTCCAGAAAGCTCATAGCCAGGGCACTCCTTACGACTTGGTCTGCCTGGACATCATGATGCCCGAAATGGACGGCCAGCAAACCCTCCAGGAAATGCGTAAAATAGAGGACACCTATGGCATAGAGGGCCTGGACCGGGTCAAAGTCGTTATGACCACCGCGGTCGATTCACGCGTAAGCATTATGGACGCTTTCCGCAGCGGTTGCGAGGCCTACCTCGTCAAGCCCGTCACCAAACAAAAACTCTACGAACAGCTCGAGAAACTCGAACTAATCGAACACGCTCAATAAAATAAAAACAGAAGCGTGCCTACGTCACTCTTTTACAAACCAGGCAAAGTGCCAGGGGGTAAATAAAACTCGTAATTCCCCACCTTTGCCGTCGAAACGTTTTCCCGACAGCAAATCTTTCCAAACACCGTTCTCAACCGGCAAAACCATTTCGCTCGACTTTGAAGTAACATTATGCGCCGCGATAATTACCTGGCCGGTCGCCGAACTCTCACGCTTCAAAACAAAAAACTCCGTACCCGCTTCCAGAATATCCTGCCCCACCCCCGGAGCAAACGCGCTTTGTTCCCTGCGAACCCTTATCATTCGACCATAACCATCCATCACCTTCTGTCTGAGTGTCCCCGCCGTATCAAGCTCTTGCGCCACCTCATCCATATCGAGCTTCTCGCGATTAATGCTGCGATACTGCCCCGTCTGCTCGACCCCTTCCGCCCAGTTCCGTGAACCCAGCAGGGAATGGATATATATCGCCGGCATACCCACAAACACCAGAGCGATACTTTGCGACAATAAAAATCGCTGTACCTGCGTATCCAAATCAACATCCGCGTTCGGATTATTCAATGCGTCAAAATAATTTATGTTAAGCTCATAAGGTATAGGTTCTCCGTCCGGCCCGCTTTTACGGGACACATTCCCGCCCTGCTTTTCCGCGATCGCTACCAGATTCGCAAACTCTTCTTCGCTGAGAATATCCGCCGCCGGCCTGACACCTATCCCGTCATGCGATGCCGTAAAATTCAGAAACGTCGTCCGCTCACTCACCGGACGAACAATCCTGGCCCAGCCCGTAAGAGCGCTACTGTCCTCAGCCGTAAGAGTATGCAAAATCAAAGGCGGCAGCGGAAAATTATAAACCACCTGAGCTTCATCAGAACCATTACCAAAATATGAAACGTTTTCCTTATGCGGGACATTAGTCTCTGTAATCAGCAATAAATGCGGCGCAGCTTCATCCAGAAGCAACCGCATCAGCTTCACCACCGCATGAGTCTGCGGTAAATGTGCACAACTCGTCCCCAGTTCCTTCCACAAATAAGCAATCGCGTCCAGCCGAATCATCCGCCCCCCCTGCTCAGCGTAAAACAATAATATATCCAGCATCTCCAGAAGCACACGCGGGTTGGCAAAATTCCAGTCAACCTGGTCCTCGCTAAAAGTCGTCCAGCACCATATCGGCCCACCGCAACTCTCATAACAATGCAGCAGCGGTAGTATCCGCGGACGCAAAACGCTCGACACATCCGTATCCTTATCGAGTACTATGAAAAAATCTTTATACTCCGCCTGCCCCGCCCGAAAACCCTGAAAATAATCACTCTGCTGAGAAACATGATTTATCACCAAATCATAACAAAGCTCAACCTCACAACCTAACGCCGCCATGTCATCCCAGTCGCCGTGCTCCGGCTTAATCTGCCGATAATCTATCACCGAAAAACCGTCATCCGAAGAATAAGGAAAACACGGCAGAATATGCACCATCGAAACCAGCCCCTTCAGCCACTCCCGACAAAACTCCGCCAGCACCGCCAGAGGCTTATTGCCCTTACGCCCCAGACTGTCCGCGTAAGTTATCAGAAAAATATCTTTCTCCGTCAGAAAATCCGCCGCACGACCAGCTATCCGACCCCGGTATTTTTCAGTAAGCCCCGCAATCTCCCGACAAACCGAATCTGCCTGTTCTTCACCATACAAATAAGCGATTATTTCCCGAATCTTTGCATTCATATCAGCCTCGCGTTATTTTTTATAAGAATGGACAAAAGCGCCTCACGCCATTCTATCACACCTGACCGAATCTGACAAGTACAGCCTTTTTGCTTTTATCCCACCGAATATTTCATTATACTCCGCCCCATGAACACTGAATTAGCCAAACTCTGCTGCGATTTAATCAACATACCCAGCATCAACCCCCAGAATACCGGAAAAACCATAACTCCATACGGCGAATCGGAAATCGCCGATTTCATCTTTCAATGGCTCAAACAACACAATCTCTCGCCCCAGCTTCAGCCGGTAAACCCCCAGCGGCCCAATGTCTTTGCCCTGGCAGAAGGTGACGACACCACCCAAACACTTCTGCTCACCGCCCACATGGACACCGTAGACGTCCAGGGCATGACCATCGCCCCCTTCGCCGCCCAAATCAAGAACGACAGAATTTTCGGTCGAGGCGCCAGCGACGACAAGGGCCCGCTTGCGGTAATGATGCAGGCCTTTGACCAAACTGTTAAGGCTGGCAAACTTCCCTTCAACCTGGCATTTCTGGCAACCTGCGGCGAAGAATTCGATATGTCCGGTGCCGCCTGGTTCGCCCAAAACTCGCCCGTCCCTATTACCGCCGCTGTTTTCGCCGAGCCAACCGACCTTAATGTCATCGCTGCTCATAAGGGTGTTTTGCGCCTGCGTCTCAAGGCCCACGGCAAAATGAGCCACAGCTCAATTCCCGAAACCGGCCAGAACGCTATCTATCCCATCGCCCGCGCGGTAACCCTGCTCGAAAACCATGCCGAAAAACTTCGGCAAAATCCCCAACATGATTTACTCGGCTGCGAAACTCTGGCTGTCACCATCATTCGTGGTGGCCAGCAAATTAATATCGTCCCTGACAAATGTTATGCCGACGTTGATTATCGCTTCCTGCCCAACCACAGCCCCGAAGACTGCCTCCGCAAAGTCGAGCAACTCCTGCAAAACAATCAACTAGGCAATATCCAACTCAAAACCAGCTTGATTTGCAACCCTATGGAAACCGACCCTTCTTCCCCCCTGACGATAAATCTGCATAACGCCGCCACGAAAATCGTCCCCAATTCCCAAATCAAAGGAGTAGCCTACGCCACCGATGCCAGCCAATTCACGCACCTCAACATCCCCGCGGTAGTCTTTGGCCCCGGCAATCGACCTCACACCGAAGATGAATCTATAGAAATAAAAGCCCTGGAAAAAGCCCTCAAAATAATGCTGAACTATCTCCAAAACAACTGGGGCCTAAGCTCAATTAGCTCAATTAGCTAAATTAGTTGGCTCTTCCCAGAAGATAACAATCACAAGATAGCAAAAACCCAGCCGCGTAAGCACCCGGATAAAACCACCAATCATCATATTTACCCCCCCCAACAAAAGCACGTGTCACGCTTGGGAGTTGGCTTATCGTTTTTTCAGGCGGTTTCGTACATTCGGGCGATTCGGAGGAGTTTTGCTTCGCTGAAAGCGGGGGTTAGGATTTGGAGGCCTATGGGGAGTTTGTTTTTGTTGACTCCGCAAGGGATGCTCAGGCCGGGGATGCCGGCGAGGTTTACGGCGATGGTGTAGATGTCGGAGAGGTACATTGTGAGGGGGTCGCTGGTTTTGGTGCCGGCTTTGAAGGCGACTTCGGGGGAAGTGGGACACATCAGGCAATCGACCTGTTTGAAGGCGTTTTCGAAATCCTGACGAATTAAGTTGCGTACCTTTAGGGCTTTGAGATAGTAGGCATCGTAGTAACCGGCACTGAGGCAATAGGTTCCGAGCATGATGCGGCGTTTGACTTCGGGGCCGAAACCTTCTTCGCGTGAGGAGTTGTAGACGTCGACGTAATCCTTGGGGTGGGCGGTGCGGTGGCCGTAATGCACACCGTCGTATCGGGCGAGGTTGCTGGAGGCTTCGGCGGTGGCGACGAGGTAGTAGGTCGCAATGGAGTATTGCATGTGGGGCAGGGATACTTCGATGATTTGGGCACCGCGTTTTTGGTAGGTTTCGATGGCCTGGCGAACAGAGGCGGCGACTTCGGGGTCTAGCCCTTCGTTATCGAGAAACTCCTTGACGATACCGATTTTCAGGCCTTCGACGGGTTGATTGATTTCGGCGAGATAATCGGGGACGTGTGCGTCCTGTTCTTTGATGCTGGTGCTGTCGCGATTATCGTAGCCGGCGATTACTTTTAGCATCAGGGCGGCGTCGGTTACGTCGTTGGTGAGGGGGCCGATCTGGTCGAGACTGCTGCCGTAAGCGACCAGGCCATAGCGGCTGACCCGGCCGTAGGTTGGTTTGAGGCCGACGACGCCACAGAATCCGGCGGGCTGACGGATTGAGCCGCCGGTGTCGCTACCGAGAGCGGCATAGCACATACCGGCGGCGACGGCAGCAGCGGACCCGCCACTACTTCCACCGGGTACGCGTTCGAGGTCGTGGGGATTAGCGGTTTTTTGGAGACCGGAATTTTCGGTACTGGAGCCCATGGCGAATTCGTCCATGTTACATTTGCCAACGATAACGGCTCCGGCGTTTTCGAGTCTGGTTATGACATGGGCGTCGTATGGGGCGGCGAAGTTCGCGAGCATTTTTGAAGCGCAGGTCGTCAGCCCAAAGCTGGTACACATGTTGTCCTTGACGGCGATGGGCACTCCGGCGAGCTCGCCGACATAGCGTCCCTCTTTTATGGCGGCATCTACGGCGGCGGCTTTTTCGAGGGCGCGGTCGGCGTAAACGTTGAGGTAGGCGCCCACTTTAGTGTCCCTTGATTCTATTTCATTCAGTACGGCCTGAGTTGCTTCGAGGCTGGTGGTCTGGCCGTTAAGGATGTGGTCATGTAATTTTTTTGCGCTTAATTTCTGCATGGTTATATCCGTCATGGAAGTAGTCAAACTAGTGTTATTTTATCAGGCTCCGCCTTCGCCCAGTACTTTGGGTACGGAGAAATATTCACCGTCGCGGACGGGGGCGTTACGGAGGGCATCGTCATTGGAAAGTGAGGTGCCGGGCTGGTCCTCGCGAAAGACATTATGCACGGGCAGGCAATGGGCGAGCGGCTCGACGTTTTCGGTGTCCACCTGGCTGAGTTGGTCAACATAGTTAAGGATGTCGTTGAGCTGGCCGGTGAATTCCTGGATTTCCTGTTCGGTGCAGCTCAGGCGAGCCAGTTTGGCAACGTGCCTGACCTGTTCGGGGGTTAGTTTTTCTGTCATAATCAACTCCAAATATTACCTATCCGGTCCACCACGGCCGGGCAAGGCGGCATTATAGTAGATAATAACTATAAAACACAAGAAAGGCTTGGGATGCTTGAGCTGCAAGCCCAAAGAATAAACGAAATATTTAACCGCGGATTACACGGATTAACGCGGATTTTTGATGTTAACTTATTTTGTTTTTTGGGTTTACGTTTGCAAGTTTCATTTTTGAAACTTGCGGGAATTGTAAGCGTTCACGGTAATTTCTTTCGCCCTTTTGGGGTCTTTCTAAAGAAAAAGGCTGTGAACGGTTACCATTTTGTATAAAAAAAACAGCGGTGTGGGGGTTTAGCCGACACCGCTGAGATTTTGTTTAATGGGAAATAAGCCGAACTTATCAGGGCAGCAGAGGTCTTGATAGTCTCTGGATGCGTTTGTTGTTGACTTCGGCGACGTAGACGAAGTTTTTGTCCATGGTGAGGGAGTGGGGGACGTCGAACTGGCCGGTGCCGGTGCCGCGGGAGCCGGTTTGGCCGATGGGGTTGCCGTTTTTGTCGGTTACGATAATGAAATCTTCGCTATCGCCCACGATGGAGAGGTAGAATTTGCCGTTGTCGTAGCAGATGCCAAAGACCTTGCCGGGCATGGGCCATTGTTCGAGGAATTTACCGTTCATGTCGAAGATCTGGACACGGAAGTTTTCGCGGTCGGCGATGTATACCTTATTGTTGAGAATGATGATGTCGTGGGGGTTCATGAACTGGCCGGGTTCGGTTCC
>CAXXMR010000018.1:0-179644 GCA_963663805.2 Sedimentisphaerales bacterium | reverse complement strand
CCCGCAGTTCGTAATCAGCCTTCTGGGCCATCGTATTGATGATGTGCGCGGTACTGGCAGAATCGTTACCACCGATATAGAAGAAGTAACGTACATTGTTCTTCTTGAATACGTCGAAAATCTTCGCGCAATAGGCCTCGTCCGGTTTATCACGACTGGAGCCGAGTGCCGAAGAAGGCGAGCCGGCGATATACTCCAGCTGACGCTTCGGAATCGCGTCCAGGTTCACAAAATCACCTTTGACGATACCACTAACCGCATGTACCGCACCGAGCAGATTTTCGACACAATCGTGCTCACGGCATTCTTCGATTACACCGACCAGAGATTGATTGATTACCGCGGTCGGACCGCCGGACTGACCAACTACCGCGTTACCTTTTAGTTTCTTCATCTTAGATTACCTCGTGTGCCAACCGCACTTAACCAAACTTACCAAGTTCGTTCAATAAAACCTGTATCAACATTGCCCTTAACATACTGCGGATGTGACAGAATTTCCAGGCATAACGGTATAGTAGTTTTTATGGGCCCAATCTTAAACTCCGAAAGAGCCCGTTTCATGCACGCGATCGCTTCGGCCCGGGTGGGGCTTATGGACAATCAGCTTGCCGATAAGCGAATCATATCGCGGCGAAATCTGGAAACCCGCATACGCATGGGTATCCAGCCTCACACCCAGACCGCCCGGAGCCATAAAATCATTTATCGGACCCGGACACGGGGTAAATTTCTTCGCCGGGTCCTCCGCATTTATTCGGCATTCTATGGCACTGCCCTGAGCCTTAATATCCTTTTGTTTCAATTTCAGGTGTTCGCCCGCCGCTATCCTCAACTGCCAGTTGACCAGGTCCACGCCCGTAACCATTTCTGTCACCGGATGTTCAACCTGAATTCGGGTATTCACCTCGCCAAAATAGAAATTGTCGTCCTGGTCCAGCAGAAATTCCACCGTACCAGCATTGACGTATTTAGCCGCCTTTATCAGACGTACCGCCGCCTTGCAGAGTTCCTCACGCACATCCTGTTTCAAATGGGGACTGGGCGATTCTTCCAGTAGTTTCTGATGGCGACGCTGCAAACTGCAATCACGCTCAAACAGATGCAGCACATTCCCGGCATTGTCAGCCAGAATCTGCACCTCTACGTGCCGGGCATGTTCCAGATATTTTTCGATATATACTTCCGAGCTTTTAAACGCCACTTCCGCTTCGCTTTTGGCACTATGAAAACCCGAACGCAGCGAAATCTCATTGTGAGCGATTCTCATACCGCGGCCACCCCCACCCGCCGAGGCCTTGATGATTACCGGATAGCCTATCTGGCCGGCAATCTTGGCAGCGGTATCCTCATCCGCCACCACGCCGTCAGAACCGGGACATACCGGCACCTTCGCTTCGATGGCAAGTTCACGGGCCGCGACCTTATCGCCCAGCAGACGCATCGACTCCGGCGACGGACCAATAAACTCTATCTTGCAATCACGGCAAACTTCCGCGAAATGAGCGTTTTCCGCTAAAAAACCGTAGCCCGGATGAATCGCCTCTACATTGGCGATTTCGGCGGCACTGATTATCCGCGGAATGTTCAGGTAGCTTTCGCCCGGCTCGCCCGGTCCGATGCAAATCGACTGGTCCGCCAGTGAAAGATAATGAGCGCCCGCGTCAGCCTGCGAAAACACCGCGACCGACTGAACACCCATTTCCTTGCAGGCTCGGATGACCCGCAAAGCGATTTCTCCCCGGTTTGCTATCAATATACGAGAAAAACATATATTATATTTTTCCTGCGTTATGCGGTTTTATTTTTCGTAATCAGGACGAAATATTGCCCTGCCTGCCCCCCCCTGCCGAGCCACTCAGTCCGGCTCTACCAGGAACAAAGGCTGACCAAACTCGACGGCCTGGCCGTTCTCCACCAGCACTTTTTTGATAGTGCCCCGAATCTCGCTTTTGACCTCGTTCATGACCTTCATCGCCTCGACAATACAAACAACTTTGTTGTCATCAACGTGGTCACCGACTTTCGCGAACGGCTCAGCGTTCGGGCTGGGCGCCGCGTAAAAAGTACCTACGATGGGCGATTCGATTTTTTTCAGATTCGCGTCCGCGTTGACCGCGAGAGCTTCCGCACCGCCGCCGGCGACTGTTGCCGCCGACACAACCGCCTGGGGCACCGCCGTCATTTGAACCATGCCCGGCTCAGCACCCCGCCGCAGCATAATACGACTCTGACCATCCACGATTTCAATCTCGGTCAGTTCATTCGCCTTCATTAAGTCCATCAACTCTTTGATTTTTTCCAGTTCCATAGCTCTTCCTGTTGCCGTCCCCCACCCTTATTTTTCCGACCGTCTCTATGAGAAACGACCAGCCTAAAAAATCACTACAGGCCTCCTGCCTGCTTTTTTGTTCTACATTACCCTGATATTTTCCAGCGTCTTGTCCAACCGACTCAAAACCCTACAGCCATCAGCCGTAACCAGCACATCATCTTCAATACGAATGCCAAAACTGCCCGGTCGGTAATAGCCCGGCTCAACCGTCACAACCATGCCTGCCTGAAGCTCGGTGGTGCGTTTAGGAGCCAGCACGGGCTGTTCGTGAATGTCCAACCCAATGCCGTGACCGGTCCCGTGACCAAAGGCATAACGGTCGCCGCGCAGCACATTCCGGGCCGCTGCATCAACTCTCCGAAAGGGTCACTCCCGGCTTAATCGTTTGTATAGCAGCAAGTTGCGCTTCCAGCACCCGCCGGTAAGCGTCACTGAAGGCAGGGGGGATTCTACCGGCGCACCAGCACCGTGTCAAGTCACTCCTGTAACCATTTAACGTCGCCCCCCAGTCTATTAGTATGGGCATACCTTTTTTCAGCTTGGCCTGTCCCGGCTGAGCATGTGGTTCAGCGGCATGACCCTTAAAAGCGACAATGGTCTTAAATGCGGTAGGACCACCGCCGCGACGGACCATCTCATAGTCCAGCCGGGCAGCCAGCTCCTGCTCGGTCATACCGATTTTGACCGTTTCCAGAGCCGCCAGTACCGATGCCTCCGCAATCCGCACTGACTTGCGAATCTGGCTGACCTCCCAGTCGTCCTTGAGTTCCCGTAGCGGATAAACCTGCCGGGCAACCTTTTTTACCCCCCTGCCCAGGGCCTTGCGATAAGCATCAAACTCGCTGACCGTAACACAGTCCGCCTCGATTCCCACCTGAAAACTTTTGGACTGGAATTTACTGAGTACCTCCCCCACCGCTGCACTCATCGGTCCCTTGCGACTATGAAGCGTCAACCCCGGACACTCACGCCTTATCTGTTCGACATAACGACTGTCCGTTACCAGCACTTTGCGACACGGGGCCAGAACCAGCACGCTATCAGAACCACTAAAACCCGTCAGATAGCGAACATCGGCCCCGTCCGTCACCACCAGAGCCCCCAGCTTCGCCTCAGCCATAACCCTACGCAGCCGCCGAACCCTACCTTCAATAAAATCCTTCAATCTGACTGCCATCAACCATCCCTGTATTTTACATTTTTTCTAACTTCTGAACTCTGACTTCTGAACTCTAATCTTACGTCTCGGAGGTATCCAGCACTGTCATAAATGCTTCCTGCGGAATCGTTACGTTTCCGATGCTCTTCATCCGCCGCTTACCTTCCTTCTGCTTCTTGAGTACCTTCATTTTCCGCGTCACGTCACCGCCGTACAGTTTGGCTGTCACGTCCTTGCGATACGCCTTGATGGTTTCCCGCGCGATAATCTTGCCACCAATGGCCGCCTGTAGAGGAACCTCAAACTGATGTCGCGGAATTGCCCGTCGCAGTTTAATCAGAAGCCGCCTAATCCGCGGCTCAGCATTACTGCGGTGCATAATAATCGACAGAGCGTCCACCAGCACCTTATTCACCAGAATATCAACCCGCGCCAAATCGCTCTTATCAAATCCAATCAGCTCATAATCCATCGTCGCGTAACCATGCGAAATACCCTTGAGCTGGTCATAAAAATCATAAACAATTTCCGCCAGCGGTGCCCGAAACACCAGCATAACCCGCGTCTCGCTCAGGTAATCCGTCTTCTCCAGCGTACAACGCCGCATATCCGCCAACTTCATGATATTACCAATCGTATCGGTCGGCGCGCTATCACTTCCAGCCGCACTATCGGCTCGCGCAGCTCCTCGATATGACTGGCATCAGGCATCTGGCTGGGCGAATCTATCCGCTGCACCTCGCCACCCCGCGTCAAAACCTCATAACTCACCGTAGGGGCCGTTTGCACCACGTCTATATCGTTTTCCCGTTCCAGCCGTTCCTGAATAATCTCCATGTGCAGCAGTCCCAAAAAACCGCAGCGAAAACCAAAACCCAGCGCCGGCGAACTCTGCGGCACAAAAGAAAAACTCGCGTCGTTTAACGCCAACTTCTCAAACGCGCCCCGCAGCTTGGAAAATTCCGTCTCCGCCCCCGGATAAAAATCGCTGAACACCATCTGCATCGGCGGTTCGTAACCGGGCAGCGGTTTAGCCGCCGGATGCAAATCATCGGTTATCGTGTCCCCAATTGTCACATCGCTGAGCCGGCGAATCGAAGCCACCACACAGCCCACTTCACCAGGGCCGAGCTTGTCAACCCGCATCAAACGCGGACAGAACTTGTTCAGCTCCGAAATCTGATAGGTCATCCCCGAAGCCATCATGCGAATTTTCTGACCCGGCCGCAGCTCACCGGACATTATCCGCACGTAGCAAATAACCCCGCGATAATCATCGTAATGACTGTCAAAAATCAACGCCTGCGTAGCTTCGCCTTTGTTTTCCGGCGGAGCCGGCACCAGCGTCACGATAGCTTCCAGCAGTTCACTTATCCCAATCCCGCTCTTGGCTGAAACATAAAAACATTCACCCTTGCGAATACCCAGGATATGTTCCAGCTCCTCAGCCACCACCTCCGGCTGAGCAGAGGGCAAATCAACCTTATTGATTACCGGAATAATCTCCAGCCCGCTTTCGATAGCCAGGTAAGCATTCGCGACCGTCTGGGCTTCAACTCCCTGGGTCGCATCCACCACCAGCAGTGCCCCCTCGCACGCAGTCATTGCCCGCGAGACCTCATAATGAAAATCCACATGGCCGGGCGTGTCGATCAGGTTCAGCATATACTCCTGACCCTCGATCTTATGGTTCATCGTCACCGCCGAAGCTTTGATGGTTATCCCTCGCTCCCGCTCAATGTCCATATCATCCAGCAACTGCTCATGAAAATCCCGCGCCGTTACCGCCCCGGTCAGAAGCATTATCCGGTCCGCCAGCGTACTCTTGCCGTGGTCAATATGAGCGACTATCGAAAAATTTCGTATGTTCTTTACTTCCATATACTTTCCGTTTTAGGCCAACTTCACCTGCAGAACCTGATATTATACCCGACTGTTCCCAGAATACAATCCACCAACTTAAATAACCATATCCCCGTCTCAGCCCCACCATATCGCGATGCCATACCGCTTTAATCCATTACCCAAAAGGTACTTATAGGCTTTGCGGTTCCGATAACAACTCCTTGATTGAATAACCGCCCCCCAAAATCAACCTGAAAGGCCCATATCACACTTTCCCAAAAAGTCTCGCACATGCAATGACGATTAGGAAATACCAGAGTTTATGCTCTCTGTAAATGATAGGTAAGCATTGGCAAACAAAGACCTTTTGATAACAGGAAATTGAAAATGAAAACTCTCAAACAAAACACTGTTTGGTTACTGGTCCTCATTGTCGCGACCAGCATATTGAACCTCGGCTGCGAGAAAAAGGAAGAAGTCCAAAAAAAACCGGAACTACTGGTTTATTGCGGTATTACCATGATCGCCCCCATGGCCGAAATCGCCGCAATTATCGAAAAACAGGAGAACTGCAAAATCACCATCACCAAAGGCGGCTCGGGCAACCTGCTCAAATCCATCAAAGCCAATAAAATGGGCGACCTCTACCTGCCCGGCTCGGATTCCTATATCAAAATCTGTCAGGAAGAAGGCCTGGTAACCGATGCCGTCTTTGTCGGCTACAACAAAGCCGCCATTATGGTACAGGAAGGCAATCCCAAAAATATCACCGCCGACCTGGACAACCTCACCAGTAAAGATTATTATGTAGTTATCGGCAATCCCAAAAGCGGCAGTATCGGCCGCGAAACCAAAAAAATTCTCGACGCTAAAGGAATTTTCGATGCGGTAATAAACAACAGTCGAAAACTCACCACCGACTCCAAAGACCTCGCCCTGGTACTCAAAAACCAGGAAGCCGACATCGTCATCAACTGGTATGCCGCTTGTACCTGGCCCGAATATAAAGATTACGTGGACGCCCTGCCCATCGACGAACAGTATGCCACAAAAAAGAAGCTGACAATCGGCCTGCTCACCTATTCAAAATATCCCGAAATCGCCAGGAAAATCATGGCATTCGCGGCCTCAGAACAAGGCAAAGACCTGTTCAACAAATTCGGTCTTTACGATATTGAATAATGATAAATAAAAAAAACGGGAAAACAAATTCATCTGGCTTTAATGGTACCCCGCAATGAAATCTGTATTGACTGAACCAATCAAACAGAAACTTGTTCTGCTGCTGGTTTTGGTAGCAATTGGTTTTTCCGCCATCACCATTACCGAAGGCTATCTCCGTCATTATGCCCAGCACCGCGACCAGGCCCTCCAAAATCAATATTCCCGCCGGGCCCTGGGACGTATCGTCCTGGCAAACCTCAACACTATCGAACTTAATCTGCTTAAACTCGTCCATTACGACGATGCCCGCGACCTGCGCGTTGTCGAGCAGGAACTACTTGCCGCCTCCTCCGATATCGAAGCAATTATCCAAGTACTCCATAACGGCGGCAGCTACGATTATCTCATCCCCACCAACTTCGGCAATACCAATCATATCAAAGAACTGGTCGCCTATAACCCGCCGGCGGACCAGGAAATTGTCATCGAGGTAATCGACCTGACCCCCAAAATCATGGACATTCGCGAAATGTCCGAAGATATTCTCCGGCACGTTTGCGCCAAACATCTTGACGCCTCCGTTTCGCCTGAAAAACTCAAAACGATCGAAAACGAAACTACCCTGCTCATCAAGCAGGCTGCCGCCGTCTTGCAGCGATCGCGTGAATCCGCCAACAAAATATCTTACGACACCAACGTAGCTATTCAGGCCCTTGAATTGGAATATATCAATACCATCAGTCGTTTCGGCGTTATCCGCTTTATTGTAATACTAACCGTAAGCATCGGCGGCCTGGTTATTTTCGTAGTCATTTTCCGGCAAATCGGAGCCATTATAAAAGAACGCGAGCGGGCTCAACAGGAACTGGAAGAACATCGCGAACAACTGGAAGACCTGGTCAAAGAAAGAACCAGACAACTCGAAACCACAAACCGCAATCTTAAAGAAGAGGTTGACGAACGCGAAAAAGCCGAAGCCGCTACCCTGCACGCTTATTATGAACTGGACCAGATTTTCAATACCGCTGTCGAGGGCATGTGTGTTATCAATAAAAATTTCGAAGTTGTCCGTATCAATCAAACCCTGATAGATATGCTGGAAATCACCAACTATGACCTACAGTTCGCAAAATGCCATGAGATTTTCGACAGCGAGCTTTGCAACACGCCCCAATGCCCCATGACCCGTATGCAAAACGGTGAAAGAAATCTGGTCCGGGAAATGGATAGAAAATGCGGGAACGGACGAAAGATTTCCTGCATCCTGACCGCTAAACCGTTCATTGACGCCGAGGGAAATATCGTTGGTATTATCGAAAGCTATAAAGATATTACCGAACGCAAGCAGGCTGAAATGGATATTCTTAACGCCAAGGAACAAGCCGAAAAAGCCCGCCGCGAAAGCGAAATAATTAATGAACAGCTTCAGGACTCCATCCAGAAGGCCCAACTGCTGGCGGACAAGGCAACTCTCTCCAATCGCACCAAAAGTGAATTCCTCGCCAATATGAGCCATGAAATACGCACCCCCATGAACGCCATTATCGGCTTTGCCAATGTCCTGGCCCAGGAAAATCTTGAAGCGGACCAGGCCGAATTTGTCGGACATATCCAGCAGGCCGGCAAAAACCTGCTCTCAATTATCAATGACATACTCGATTTGTCCAAAATCGAAGCCGGCAAAATGAAAATCGAAATCCGGCCGTGTTCGCTCGCCGAAATCATCTATGATGTCCGCGCTCTAATGCAGCCGACTCTGGACAGCAAAAATCTCGACTTCAAAATTAACCTGGACTCCAATTTACCCGGAACGATTAATACCGACGAGGTACGCCTAAGACAATGCCTGACTAATCTCATCGGTAATGCTGTTAAATTTACCAACCGTGGCCACGTTTTTGTCAATGTGAAGCTGGAAAAAGGCCGCTCTGTTCCATATGTCCGCTTTGAAGTAGAAGACACCGGCGTCGGCATCCCCCCGGAAAGGCAGGCTCAGATTTTCGAGTCATTTTCGCAGGCCGACGGCAGCGTCAGCCGTAAATTCGGCGGTACCGGCCTGGGATTGACAATCACCAGATTCCTGGCTGAAGCACTCGGCGGAAAAATCTCCGTTAAAAGTGAAATCGGCAAAGGCTCGACCTTTACTATGATTATCCCTGCCGTTGCGAATGGCAAAACCGTGGCACCAGAGGCAAAACTGATCTCTAAAAAAGAAATAAAAAAAGAAGTAAAATCGCCGCCGTCCGTCAAAGCTAAAAATTACCGTATCCTTATCGCCGAAGACAATCATGCCAATCAGGAACTCATCAAGCTGCTTCTCAAAAAAACCGGTATGGAAACTGAAATCGCAGAAAACGGCTTGCAGGCCGTAGAGCTTGCCACCAAAAACGATTATGACATCATTCTTATGGACATCCAGATGCCCGAAATGAACGGCCACGAAGCAACCCAAAAACTCCGCACGCAGGGGCTCAAAACCCCCATCATTGCCGTAACCGCCCACGCCATGGCCAGTGACCGCGAAAAAGCGATTCAGGCCGGCTGTGACGATTATATCACCAAACCTATTGACCAGGATAAACTCATCGAAATGCTCAAAAAATATCTCGGAGCCCAGGCCGTCAACCCCAAAAAACAGGATGCCGAATTACAAACCACGGCCTAAGCAAAATCCGCCAAAACCCCATCAGCAACCCCCAAAGCCTCACGAGTCAACCTGACACCCACCTCATCAACCTCCAGCAACCCCCGCGCCGTGTTCTGCTTTATGGCTTCACCAAAAAGATCTTCCAGCTTATAACCTGTCCGCCCCCAAAATTCTTCCCGATCAACCCCGCCCCGCCGCCGCAAATTCAGCACCGCCACCCGACAGGCATAATCACGCCCCGGAACCTCCTCCGATTCAACTTTCTCCCAACCACCGTTTTCTGCCATTAACCCATTCATCATACTATGCCCCCGCCAAAACGAACCCGCCGTCGGACCAACCCCCAAATATTCACCACCCGCCCAGCAGTTCAGATTATGACGACATTCTTTGCCACACCGGGCAAAATTAGATATCTCATACTGCTTCAGCCCCCCCGCCGCCAGCGTATCTATAGTCAGTTCATACATCTGCCGGTCTAATTCCTCATCCACAGCATCTATTTTCCCATCTGTCAAATCGTGATAGAACCGTGTCCCCAATTCATAACTCAAACTATACGCCGAAACATGTTCAACCCCCAACTCAACAACCTTTTCCAACGAACAGCGCCAATCAGCCAGAGTGCTGCCCGGCAACGCGAATATCAAATCAACGCCAATATTATCAAAACCCGCCCTCCGGGCCATCTGAACCACTGCGCCAATCCGCCCCGCCCGATAAGGCCGCCCCAGTAACTCCAGTTCCGCATCACGAAAAGACTGCCCCCCTACCGACAAACGATTGACACCCGCCCCGCGCAGCATATCCAGCATGCCCTCGCTAACCTGATGAGGATTAACCTCGACAGTAAATTCCCCCGCCCGCCCCACTCGCTCAACCAAACCTTCAACCAGTTTTTTAAGATTGTCTTCACCGATACAACTGGGACTGCCACCCCCCAGATAAAGAGTCTCCACCGCCCCCAGCGGCAAATATGAGTCAACTTCAGAAAAAATGTTCCGTAAATATCCCCGAACAGCGCCGCCCGAAACATTAACAGAATAAAAAGCACAATACGGACATTTACCCACACAAAAGGGAACATGCACGTATAAATGCGTCATTACTTAGATGCCCGAAATCTGTTCACAAGGCCCCAGCCCTACCGCGGTAACCAGTTCCAGTGGGTAGGCCTTTATCAAATCGTTAATATCATCCAGTGTTATCGCGAATAATGTTTCCAGTTCCTCAGCAAGAGTACGGTATTCCTGACGATAAACCCAGCCAAAACCCAGCGGCACCAGACGACCCATGGGAACTTCACCGCTCAGCGTAACCGTTGCCGAAATTTTGTTCTTGGCAGTGGCCAATTCTTCAGCGGTAACACCTTCGCGGCGAATCTTGTCAAAACAATTACGCACAACTTCAATCACTTTTTCGGCCTTTACAGGGTCGCAGGAAATATAAGTATAGTAAACACCAGTACCGTCCAGAGCGTCATATTCCAGGTCGGCACTATCAGTCAGAGCATTATCAACCAAATCCCAGTAGAAACGAGAACCAGTGTCATCACCGATAATATTCGCCAGCAAACTTGCGGCGTATCGTTGCGGCGATTGCGACGACGGAGCCGGGGTCATAAGGCAAATATGCTCACGTTGAATAATTTCAGATTTAACCGCCTGGGCCTTGCCCGTGCCGGCGAAATGGGATAATTCCCGCTGAGGCCCAGAGGGCTGCCAGGAACCACAAAGCAACTGGGCCTGCTCGATGAGTTTTTCCCAGTTTACATTACCAGTACAAGCCAGCACCATATTATCCGGGGCATAACGCCTGGCAAAATAATCCCGCATCTGCTTCGATGTCAACGCCTGAATAGATTCGGTAGTACCCAAAACACTATTACCACAAGTATGGTCGCCAAAATGCAAGGCACGACAGCGATCCATCACATCAAAATGAGGCAAATCCTTGTACATGGCGATTTCTTCACAAATAACGCCCTTTTCGGTATTAAAATCATCATCACGCAAAGCCGGACGCATTAAATCTGCCCATAAATCCAGTATCGCGTTTTGATATTCCGGCAGCACAGCAGCGTAATAAACCGTGTTCTCTTCGGAAGTAAAGGCGTTGTATTTGGCGCCCATATTATCGAATTCGAGGTTTACTTCCAGAGCGGAACGCTTGGGGGTGCCTTTGAACATCATGTGTTCGAGAAAATGACTGGTACCGGCGATTTCGGGGGTTTCATCGCGGGCACCGGTGCGGGTGAAGAACCCCACAGCCAATGAACGGGCCTGGGGGATGACCTCGGCAATTACGGTTAATCCATTTTCGAGCTGAGTATGTTTGAATTCCACTTATTCGTATCTCCGAAATATAGCAGGGCCGCGCGAGGCGGGATGTAATTAATTAACCTGTAACTCTTCTAGGTCCGATGGTAACTACGGTAAAATCTTTGGGTTCGTATTTTTTGACATGTTCGACAACCTGGTCAACAGTGATTTGCTGGATGTCCTGCTCAATTTCAGTGAGGGAGCGGACCCGACCAAGATAGTAATAATCACTCGCGCAAGCCGAGGAGCGGGCCGGAGTTGACTCACCCTGCATGACCAGAGACGCTCTGAGGCCTACCTTGGCACGGTCCAGTTCGTTCGGGGTGATGCCGTCTGAGAGCTTCCTGAACTCACCCAGCATGACGTCAAGGCCTTCCTGGGCTTTGTCGGGTGAACTACCCAGATAGGCCTGCACAAGACCGTAAGGGCCCAGTACGCTGTGATTAGCGGAGACAGCATAACAAAGGCCGCGTTTTTCGCGAACCTCAGTGAATAGCCGTGACCCCATACCACCGGAAAGAACCAGCACCGCCAATAGAGCTTTGTAATAGTCTTCGTGGCAACGGTTTACGGAAGGATACATCACGCCGATATGAACCTGGGCTCCCTGATGAGCGTGGTGGCAGGTCTGATGGATAGTGTCGGCGGGAGTGAATTCTGGTGCTGCCGGGCCGGTCCAGTCGCCAAAAAGCTCATCGACAAGTTTAATAAGGTTTTCAAAATCCACACTGCCGGCTGCGGCAAGAATGGTCTTGTCCGGTGTAATGCTTTGCTGGTAATGACTTTGGGCTAACTGAGCGGTCAGGTCCTCAAGCTCAGACCGAACACCAACCGCTGGTCGCCCCCAGGGGCTGGGCAGAAATTTGTTCTTGGTGAGCATGAGGATTTTCTGGCGGGGATCGTCCTCCAGTGACTCCAGATGCTGGAGGGCCAGGTCGCGGGAAAGCTCGAAATGCTCGGTTTCCAGGCGTGGGCTCCGCAGCATATCGGCGTATAACTTCAGTGATTCAGGGAGTTTATCTCCGAGCAAGGCCCCGGAGAACATGCTGTGCAGGGTACCGGTGGAGTTATGACGCTGGAGACCGAGGCTGTCGAGCTTGTCATTGAAGGATCGGTTATCTAAGTGCTTGTTACCACGTGAGATCCATTCGGCGACAACCGAAGCGGTGCCGGTTAATCCGTGGGGGTCGCCGGCGGAGCCGGCGGGGACCATGATGCTAAAGGACGCTGAGGAGACATGGGGCATTTTCTCGGCGACGAGGGTCAGGCCGTTACTTAGTTTTTGAATAATAACGTCTTGTTTTGCCATAAGTTATGCTACCTTTGATGGGCCGGGGTGTTGTCCGATTTTATTTCGCAGGGGGTATTCTAGGGTAGGATTGACAGAGGGGCAATGGGAAACTTTTGGCCTTATTTTCAGCGCAAAGGTGCCTGAGAAGAGCGGTTTTTGGAGAAAAATCTGTGTTTTTTTTGAAAAATTTCAAAAAATTCGGGTTTTTTGGCCTAAAATCATGTTTTCGGGCGAGCCTCGGATTCATTTACTCCCAGTAACCCAGCCCAGCTCCTCCCTGTAAAAATAATAAACCTTGCCGTCCTCGCCGCCGACCAGAAGGTCAGGTTTTCCGTCGTTGTCCAAGTCGCTGGGCCAGACTGAAGCGACATGGCTGAAGATGTCTATTATGGTTCCGTCCGCGTGTGTGATATTTACAGGCTTTTTGAAGGCTGGATTGCTGGAAGTTCCCACGTTTTCCAAAAAGTAAGGTGAGGTTGCCGCCGGGGCATGTTTCAGGAAATATGAAACGGTAAATCTGGGTACTCCGATTATCATATCCCAGTCGCCGTCATTGTCCCAGTCGGCGATGCTCATTTTTGTTCTGCCCCAGTGACCGATCCAGCCGCACAGAAGAATATCTTCGCCCGATTCATATTTGAGTCGCACGCTGGTTTTTATTTCGGTACTTCCGGGCTCCTGGGGGATTGCCAATGCCGCGAAACCGTCCCAGTCAAGGTAGAGTAAAGTTGGATAGTTGATATTATGGAAGTTCGCGGAGCCTGGTAAAATGGCTGGTCTTACCCGCCAGGCCGCGGGAAGTTTTTTGCCTTCATGGGTAAATATTCTGGGAGAGGTTAATTCCATGGGGTCTTTGGTTTTTTCATATAAAACGATATCGGAGTTGATGTCGCAGGCGATGATATCCAGTTTGCCGTCTTCGTTCCAGTCGCCGGTGGTGGGGTTGATATATCCCCATCTTTTTTCGGTGGGGCCCTGAATAGAACCGGTCATTCCTCCCTGATGTTCGATTCTTTTGCCTTTGGATTTCATATACACTGGTGAGTCAAACACTGTCGGGGCGTTGGTGCCGGGCCAGCAGGTCAGCAGGCCTGAGGAGTCACCCACAATCAAATCATCTCTGCCATCGTTATCCCAATCGACCCGGCAGGGAACCGACAGGGTATCGACACAAAGACTGCCACCTTTCATCTGTAGCGGCTGGACTTCCTTGAACCTGCCCATTTCCTTGCCCTTGAGTACCGCTATACGACCATTATTACCTGCCATTAGGATTTCATCGAAGCCGTCAGAGTCGATGTCGTAAACACACATTTTGGGGAAATAATAGCTGGCAGAAATCGCGGGGCCGGTCTCGTGGACGAGTACGGCTTGTTCGCAAAATAGTTCGCCGTTCTTTAGCTTGATGGGCAGGGCTAGTATCTCATCGACCGAGCCGGAATGGAGCAAATACTTTACTCCGCCCACGGTTATGAGCGATACGGCCCTGTTGGCTGATTCGGATTTCCACTGCACCGCAAAACCTTTGTGCTGGTAATGTACCTGTTTGAATTTACCGAATGATAAGGTGCCCTTGTTATCTTTTGTTCCCCGTGCCCAGAATAATATGGTGGTGTCGGGGCGTCCCAACCATTGGCCGTTAATACTGTAGCCTTTGCCTTTGCCGCTATTGGGCTGATTTTTGTCACCGTTCCAGACGGATTTTCTGTCGGGCCACTGGTCGTATTTATTCTCGCGATTGTAACCAACCGCAAACAAATCCACTATCCCATCATTGGTAATATCTTCGATATGCCAGGCCGAGACTGTCATTCCAAGCGCATCCCGCAGATTTTTACCGTCGACAGAAATCGGTTGGGGCTCATCAAATACCGGACTACCCGCTTTGCCGATATTTTTATAGTAAACCAAATGGTTGCCGCCATAGGGCGTGGCGTTTCCGTTGCCGACCATGTCGAATATTTTTTCCTCACGCGGAATCGCTTCGAATCTTATGCCACACAAATCATACGTTTGGCCGCTGTCGTATATTGGCATTCCATTGTCATCGTAGTCGCATGGTGTAAAAATCGCGTTTCGGGAGGCAAAACGATTCTGGCCTGACAATAGTATGCAGGGCACTCCGTCTGATTTCCAGTCCAGAACCACAATATTCGTGTCGAGCTGTTCCTGTAATGGATGTGTTGCGTTTTCGCTAACTTTGAGAGACTTATACTTTTCATAAGTTTCATTTACGCCGGCGAGTTGCAGTTTGTATGAATTAATCTGATTTTCAAAAGGCGTACTGATTATTTTGGTATCTTCTCTGGACAGTGGTTGGTCGAAAATTTTTATCTCATCTAATTTTCCATTCAGGTTGCGGCTTTTGTTCCAATGTCCCAGAGTTATCTGGTTCCAGGCTTTCCTGGCAAATGGTGTTTGGGCATAAATATCAAGCTCTCCATTTATTCTCATCTTGAGAGCATTAGCATTATAAGACAAAGTTAAATGTACCCAGTGTTTGAGCGGGACACTGTGTATACCGTCAAACTGTAAATATTTTCCATCATCATCTGCCACAACAATTTGAAATACAGTTTTACGAATCCTCAAGCCCAGTCCGTTTGCGGAATTGGGGGCTGAAAGCGTAAAGACGGTCATGGGTGTTTTGTCGTCCCATTCCAGAGTTAGCCCCTGGTCGGGGAGTTCATCGATTTTCAGCCACACGGAAACGGCAAAATCTCCCGGAGATAATTTTTCAAAGGTGATATTGTCGGCTGTTGCCTGGGGGTGCCCTTTGAAGCATTGGCCGGACATTCCAGTCTGCTCAATGAATTTTTCAGGGACCTTGTTGTCTTCAAATGATAAATTCAGTAGTGGTGATTTGGCGATGTCCGCATCAGCGGTCTTGCCCCAAAAGTCAACTTGAAAAGCCATCGAAATGATTAACGGCAGTACAAAAAACTTGATTCTTTTTAGCTTTCGCATTTTATGCTCCATTTAACAATATTGGTATTTTTCGAGCCTGGCGGCCGCTAAACGGATGTTTTGCGAACGCCGCCATATCAACGTTGGCCATCTTAGGTTGTCGAAAATCTATAATCAAATAAAAAAAACTTAAAAACAATTAAAATTACCGTAAGCGCCTTTTTTGTATGCACTTATATCTATATAAAAATTATTGTTGACTTAGGGTTGCCGACAACCTATAATATAATTATCAAATAAAGGATCAAGATGCTTATGAAAACTCAGGACAAAAAAAGCGTAACTATAGAAGACCTGGCCAGCCATCTGAATGTCAGTCATACCACCGTTCGGAAAGCCCTTAAGGGTATGCCCGGTATCAGCGAAAACACCCGCCAGAAAGTCAAGCTGGTTGCCGACAAGATGGGGTACTACCCGAACTTGCTGGCTCGCAGCCTTAAACAGCAGCAGAGCAGTTTTTTGGGGCTGGTCGTGACCAAAAGCCTGTCCAATATCTGGTACGCAACTTTGGTGGACAAACTGGTCAACGACCTTAAATCGCGGGGCTATACGGTTATGCTTTCTCTGGTTGACAGGGATGACCCTGATGAGGTGAAGAAAAATATCGAAGGTCTGCTCGGCGGTCATGTTGCCGGCGTTATTGCCGGGCCTATTATTCATCAGGCGGACATTGATCCTTTCAGTGTAGTTATCAAAAACTCTCTGCCCCTGGTAATGTTCGACTGCATTGAAGATTTGCCGACCGGCAATGTCGCGATAGACCATGTCAGCGGGCTTCGGCAGATTATTTCACATCTGGTTGAGTGCGGCCATAGTCGCATTGGGTATCTTTGCGGGGATAATATCGCTTTGCCGAACACAAGAAGATATGGTTTTGAAAAAGCCCTGGCGGAATTTGATTTGCCTTTATATGGCAAGGATATTGTGCCCGGCGGCATGGATTTCTTCAGTTGTTATCAGGTGACAAGGGACATGCTGGAGGACAGGGGGCTTGATTTACCTACAGCCTACTTCTGCCATTCAGATATTTGTGCCTTAGGTGCGATGAAGGCTTTCAGGGAAACAGGTATGAAAGTGCCGGACGATATATCTCTGGTCGGCTACGATGACATTCCTGAGGCGAGTTACGGTTATCCCGCTCTTACAACGGTAGGAGGCACTCTGGAGAAAATGGCTGACGCGATGGCAGATATGCTTTGCGATAGTATAAATGGCAAAGGTGATGCTCCCCGGAAGATATTGATAGAACCTACTCTGATTAAACGTGAGAGTGTAGCTAGAATTTAAACAAAGGAAGGCTGAGTTATGAAGAAACGTGGCTTCACGCTGGTCGAGTTGCTGGTAGTCGTAGCGATTATAGCTTTGCTGGTGAGCATTCTCTTGCCGGCTCTGGGGCAAGCAAGAGAGAGTGCCCGGGCGGTTGTTTGCCTGTCCTCAGTTGGCGCTTTGACCAAGACGGGTATGGTTTATTCCTGCGATAATAAGGACAGGTTCCCTTATCAGCACGGCTATACTTTGCTTGTTGAAGATCCGATTAAAAAATCTGAGGATGGCACTTTAACAAATGAAACGTGGGTCAGCGGCATGATTACGTATCTTGATTCGCCTAAATATTTCATTTGTCCTGCGGTTAAGATACCGGAGGGAGGCACTTATGCCCCTACCTCGAAAGACGATATTTCTTATTGTGCTAATGGTGTTGTTACGCATTACGGAGGCTTGTTGGGGGGGCGTCCCAGTGATCTGGTAACATACATGGACAATGGAATTCGTGGTAATATTTCAGTCCTGCGGGCTCATAGTTGTGCTAATGATGAGACAAGAATGGAAAATGAGCGAGTTTGGTCTGGCTGGATGCGATTTAGGAACAGTGTTCTTCATGTACAGCCTCATATGAAGAATTCCGGCAGGAATTACGCTTTCCTCGATGGGCATGCGGTTTTTGCCGAATGGGAAGATGTCACCAGTAAATGGTTTGGATTGCGAATTGGCCCAGATTTGGATTATGAAGGCCAGGAGCCGGAGTACATAGTGGGATACAGCAATGATTCCCGCACAGGCAAAGTGATACGCTAATCAAACAAGGCGTTCACGATACAATTCAAAAACAATTTGGTCTTTGGGATTGTTTCCCAGAGTGAATAGAGAATGTATATCTTTATAAGGAGTGTAACGATGAAAAAGTTTGCAATTTGTATTTTGCTGACGGTTTTTTGCCAGGTCGCTTTTGGCCAAACGGTTGCCCACTGGAATTTTGAAGAAGGCAGCGGTCCCTTGACCGTTAATCTTGACGGCGACCCTAATCTGGCATTGCAGTTGGGTGTTCACATGACCAATCCTCGCCAGGACCCTGCCTGGTGTACGGTTGACGGCGTAAGTTGTGTTGACTTTGACAACTACAATCTAAATGGCCAGGCGGTGTTTTGTAAGAATGTTGCGGGCACCTGGGGGACTTCACAATTTTCCAGTATTGTTCCCACCGGCAGTCATACCTATGAGATGATTTTCAACCTTCAGAGTATTGCTCCGACAGCAGCCTGGGACAACGACAGTCCCTGGACCCTTATGGAAGTAGTCGATAAGACCTATAGTCGCTGGTATTATTCCTGGCGGTTTTCAAACGCCAAGAAAATTCAGTATACCGTTAATTCTGTAGGTTCTGTTTATGTCGAGACGAATGGCACTGATTGCGCAATTACGCCCGGCAAGTGGTATTATCTTTCGGTTTCATATATCCCTTCTGAACCTAACGAGATGGTGATGAGAATCCGGGACATTTATACAGGCCGTGAGGTAGCTGGTGTACAGCAGAGCTGGTCTGGTTTCCCGGAGTGGCCCGCAGATGCTGATGGGAGATTTGCTCTTGGCAGTGAGGTAACAGGTACCGGTACTTTCCGCCGCAGCAGTAATGTTTTGATAAGCGAGGTTCGCGTCACTAATGGCGTTGTTATCGAAAAAGATGAACTTTGGCAAAGCTGGCCTTTATTGGTCGAAGACTATCAATTCTATGCCGATGATACAGAACTTCTAGCGGTTTGGGAAGATTCGACCAGTAATGGTTCCGGTGCGACGATTTCATTGACAACCGGCGATTATTATCTTACTCCCAACGGTATGAAGCTCGATTATATCGGCGAATCCGTAACAACCAGGGTTTATACCGAAGATCAGGACTGGGATCGCAACAATCTGAAAGTTATTGACCTGCCATTTTATGGTATCGAGGGCAACTCAACCACAGAGACATTATATGTGACCGTCGAAGATGCCGATGGCCTGACCGCCACGGTCAATTATCCCAACTCTGCTGATTTGGGCGATAAAGGCTGGCACATCTGGAATCTCTCATTGGCGGATTTCAGCGGCATCGACCTGACTCGCGTAAGCAAGTTTTCAATCGGCTTGACCGGAGGTACTGGTTCGGGTTACATTTACGTAGATGATATTCGTATCTATCCCTGTCGTGCCCAACAAGAAGCCGACCTCAATCGGGATTGTGTAGTTGACACAGCCGACTTCGCTCAGATGGCGCAGGATTGGCTCGCTGAAGGTTTACATTGACACTGACTAAATGTTTGGTATTCTGGCTGAGGGCTTGAGATGGGCCCTCAGTCTGTTTTTTGCATGGAGCTTTTTCCCAGAGGTAATTTATGCTAAACTTCGATAGACGCACTTTCCTGAAGAATACCGCACTGGCAACCACTTCGTTTGCCTTAACGGGTTGCCAGACGGAGGGCGAGAGTGTTGTGAGTTCGCAAAAGAGTAGTAAGAGGCCTAATCTGGTCTTTGTTTTTCCTGACCAATTTCGTGTTCAGGCACTCGGATTCATGAAGCAAGACCCGGTTATTACTCCTAATCTGGACCGCTTTGCGGTTGAGTCCCGATATTTTACTAATGCCGTCAGCAACCGGCCTTTGTGTTCGCCGTATCGTGGTATGCTCCTGACGGGGCGTTGGCCCCATTCGACGGGCATTACCACTAACTGTAACTCGTCAGTACCTAACAATTATTTAAGGCAGAGCGAATGCACGCTTACTGATGTTTTAGCTGATAACGATTATTCTGTCGGTTATATCGGCAAATGGCACCTTGACACCCCCCAGGGCGTCCCGCGTGCTCCGCACTGGCGTGGGTCTGTCTGGGATTCTTACACTCCGCCCGGCCCGCAACGGCACGGCGTTGATTTCTGGTATTCTTATGGCACCGATTCCCGCCATCTCGAACCGCACTATTGGATTGGCGATGCTTCGGAGGATGAAAAAACCGTCGTCGATGAATATTCTCCCGAACACGAATCAAAGGTTGCTGTCGAATATATCAAAAACACCGATGGCTCTTATCGCGATAATAACAAACCGTTCACGTTGTTTGTCGCAATGAATCCGCCGCATCCCAGATATCAGGACGTACCCGACCAATACCGAGAATACTATAAGGACAAAACGCCTGACGAATTGCTCAATCGCGGCAATGTAGATAAAGAACACAACCCATCACATAAGAATGTTGCCGATTACTTCGCCGCGGTTACCGCGGTGGACCTGGCTTTTGGCAAGATCTTGCAGGCCCTAGATAGTACCGGCCTGAAAGATGATACTATTGTGGTTTTCTCGGCTGACCACGGGGAAATGATGGGCAGTCACGGCCTGATGCAGAAGGTTGTGGCTTACGAGGAGTCGTTCCGTATCCCCCTCATAATACGTTGGCCCGGCAAAATTCCCACCGGCCCCGATGACCTGCATATCAACGTTCCAGATTATATGCCGACCCTGCTAAGCCTGATGGGTCTGAAAGAGAAGACTCCATCTCAGGTTGAAGGTGCGGACTGTTCGCCAGCCTTGCTGGGCCAGGGGATGCCTAGGCCTAAATCCACGTTCTATCTTTGTGACACCGACCTCCATGATAAAGATATTGATGTTAAACGCGGCGTTCGCACCAGCCGCTATACTTTCGTGGTGGAATTGCTTGAAGATGGTTCTTTCGAAAAAATCCTTTACGATAATCATAACGACCCTTATCAGATGATCTCTGTTGCTGAAGAAAATCCGGAAATTGTAGGCAGGTTGTCAGTTGAACTGAAAAACTGGCTCACGAAAACCCGCGACCCCTACACGGAAAAATTTCTCAAAGTCATTGCTTAAGCTAAAAAAAGGAAAAAGAACTCCACCGAGTGCGCGGACTTTCCCGACGAGGTTTATCTTGACACCAAAGTTTGTCAGGAGGCCGTTCCGGCCAAGTGCATCTTGTCTTGTTCTTTGAAAAGTTGATAATGGTGTCTATGATTGATACGGAGATTGTCATGGGCAGGTGTTTGGAATCTGAGGTTTCTCGGCGGGAGTTTTGGCGGATGGTGCTGGAGACTTATCAGGCGGGCGGGTTATCGGTTCGGGCTTTTTGTGAGCGGGAGGGGTTTTCGCAGTCTTCGTTTTACTTCACCCACCCAAACCCTACAAAGCAGCCGCAATATGAGGTGTAGTTTACCGGAACTTTACGCAAAATGGAACATTATTTGCTGGGGAGTTGATTGTCTGCGGGGAGTTTTCCTCGATTGTCGGTTTAGGGCCAGCGACGCTGGTACGCTGGGATGGCATATATTGGGAGATAATCGCCAAGGGGTCGTATCAATATAGCTCCATAGAAAATATTGTTGCTGACGGTAATCGCGTGATTGTCTCCGGTAGTCAGTGGTACTGCCCAGAGTTCGGGCAGGATTATGGAGAGGCTGCCAGCAAATCATATGCTCTTTGAATTTCCGATAATCGAATGGTATGGGGAGTGGATGGATTCCAGCCGACATTATGCTACATCCAGTTCTGGGCCATTTCGGAAAAATCGGCGTAATCCACCAGACCGCTTTCATTTAAGTCACAAAAACTGCACCAGCCCGGCCCTAAGCATGAAGCCAGCCAGTTCTCTGCCAGAGCCGTCAGGTCACTCATATTGACCTGTTTGTCATCATTGAAATCGCCCTTGATAAATTCGCTAACAGGAATCAAGCCCGTTAAAATATTATGGCCTTTTGATGAATCCCAAACCCCGGAATTCGCAAAATGGACAGAATAATCTGACCGAGCCCGTAAATCCGTATCATTATCCGGCAGCCAAATGGCAAACTTTACGTATTGAAAATCAATTGTTTCCGGTGCCCGTAAGACTTCCGAAATAGTTATCGTGCCGTTTTCCGGCAGCCATCGGCGTGGGTCGGCATTACTGGTCAGGCGATACTCTTTAATAATAGTACTGCCCTTGAGCATTCTCAAAAATACCGGGCGTTCGTTGTACAGTGGTGCCCAGCCCACGTTTTTCAGATTGATGGTAACGGAAAATTCCTTACCCTTGAAAACCTTATCCGGGAACTGGCTGGAAATCAACTCAAAGCGATAGCCCAGCTTGTTTTTAAATTGAGACTGCCAGCAGCCATCGGCAGTCATTCCGGCAATTACATCAGGATGATAGTTGTCGTTCATATAGGTGGCATGAAAGCGTGCGGCTTCCGCTACCGCGACGGTGCAGTTGGCATAGGCACTTACCGCACAAGTTTCTCCACCCCAGGGAGTATATTTCGATTGATTTTCAATCTGTGCCTTTTGTGCCTCCATTGCGGCAGGGTCAGCGGGATAGGTACCGTAATCCAGTGCATTAGCCAGCCAGCAGTCATTATGGTGAGCAATTCGAGCCCGGCCGGTGCCGTTAAATGCGTCCTGGTCAGTCAACGGGTTAGCGTCAAGGCCTTCCAGAGTATTAACAAATGTGGGAGTTCTTATGGCCACAAACTTGTCGGGCGGAAAATACTGCTTAATCAAATTCCAGACGGGCAGGGGGTTGAGATGATGATTATTAGTGGAAGAATGCCATTCGCCCCAGGCACCTATCATGCCGGCCTGAAACCAGGCAATCACATCAGAATTAGACAGCAGAACCGGTTGCAACTGCTGCAAATGGGTTTCCATCCAGGTTATAGTCGCGTCCTGGCCGGCTCCAGTATTATCATAGACAATTCGTACAAACGCCTTCATGCCAGCGGCCCTTATCCGGCCAAAGGCCCGGTCGATCTCATCCAGTTTTGACTGGGCGATATTACTCGAAACATAGTCCTCCAGGATAATGCTGGCATAGCAAATCGAATATCCCTGACTGCGAATGTAATCATAATTCGTCGTATCGACCATAGGTCCGAAAACATACAGACCACGTTCGGGGTTGAACAATACATCGTCAGTAGATGTGTAGTTCAGATTCGCTCCCATAGCTAGTTGAGCGTAAAATGTCAGAAACAAAACTATAACTGCAACCGTAGTTCTTTTATGCACTATCAACCTCGTTCATCCATGATAAATTATGTTTTACCATCTAATTATCGGCAAAAACTAATTGTGGTTTCACCAATTAACTTCTTTTACGCCTGAGCATAATTCCGCCCAGAGCGAGCAGGCACATCGTCGCTGGCTCAGGAACGGCACTCAATACGGTAAAATCGCCATCATAGCTGATATCAACCGACTGCGTACCATTATAACCAACAATCTGATTAGCGGTCATCAACCCTTGCAGGGTCGCGTCCCACCAAAGACCGTAGATACGCATCTCGCCCGCCTCGATATTGATAAGACCGGTGCCGCTCATGGCAAAATCATAAACATTGACAACGCCGGCATTCAGATTGATGGTCCCTGACCCGGTACCCGCTGTCTGCCACGGATTGGAAGTATACAAACCACCGTTCGCATTTACTGTTCCACCATTAACGTTCAATGTGCAATCGCCGTTGAAGCCAACATTCATAGCGCCACCGCAGGTAAGCGTAGAGCCCGCTCCAACATTGATTTCGCCAACATCACCGGCAGCCACGCCCAGGTAGCTCCAGCCTGAGACTGTCAAACTTCCGCTATTAACAATATTTAGCGTTACCAGGTTAGAATTTCCCGACCACGAAGCGAAATGAAGCTCAGTCACGGCTTCAGCGGTACCGTCTACTTCAACCGTACTGCCCAGATTGAGGTAAGCGGTATCACCAGCGACAGGATAGGCCGTCCCGCCCCAGGTAACCGCGTCGTTCCAGAGACCGGTAACACCACTGGCATAATAACCCGTTGCCAAAACCGGCATTGACATAATCAAAACCGCTGCCACTACAGAAAAAACTCTTCTTGCACACATTTTGTCCTTCTCCTATGTTAGAACCTCTAAAAACATATCTGCGTCCGATATAGTCTATAACAGAAAATCAACCATCTCATAGCCTGTCGGAACACAACATTTTATGAATTATACAATATCTACGCTTTCATTATAAATAGCTAAAATCGACAATAACATATGCAAAACCGACATTATTCGACATTTCTAGCTCGAAATGAAACCCATTTTCGCAATAGAACGTTTCAGCCCGATTCCCGTTAAAATTGTCGCCGCCGCATAAAAACCTGCCCAGTGCCATTGCTGGAATATGCACTTGCCGATTCCTAGCATAAGCGAGTAAACAAATATCACACACAGCCCCCAGCCCAGCAAACTTTGCTTCAAGCTGCTCTCCGGCGTTTTCATCCGCTCCATAACCCGAACTTTTTGCCATCCCGGACCCGGCACTTTTACCTGACGACAAAACTCAATCGCCTGAGCATCCGGCTTTTTAGATGTCAGCAGGGCCACTATAACCCAAACAGCGGTAACACCGACGGTGCTGACCAGGACTCTCACCGCATAATAATCTGTCGTTTCGGTACTGGGCAAAAACACCTCCATCATATTGCCAACGACGAAACTGCCGACAATCGCGGATATTTCCGAAACAGCATTGACCCTCCACCAGTACCACCGGGCAATCATAACCGTACCGGTACCGCCTAAGATCACACTTAAATATTTATAAGCGTCCAGTATGCTGGTAAGCTTGGTGGTGATAATCATCGCGATAACGGTAAGCAGAATCATGCTGATACGCGAGGCGAAAACATAATGTTTTGCGTCCTTACCCTTGTTCAGGAACGGTCTATATAGGTCATTGATGATATAGGAACTGCCGCAGTTGAGCATCGTGTCAATAGTACTCATAAACGCCGCCAGCAGAGACGCCACCATAACCCCTTTTAAGCCGACAGGTAAAAACCGGTCCATCATCAACGGGAACGCACTTTCGGAATCTTGCAGGTCCGGCAGATAATGAAGCGACAGGAGGCCGACAATAATCCAGGGCCAGGGCCTGAAAACATAATGGCAGATATTGTACCAGAGAAACGCCAGAAAAGAATCCTTTTCCGAACGCGTCGCCAAAAGTCTTTGCACAAAATACCCGTTCCCCTGGGCACCCGTAATCCCCACGAAAATATACACCACAAAAGCAAAACTAAACATGTCCATAGATGACAGATCGGGAAAAAAGTTCAGGGTGGTATCATTAAATCCGGGAGAACTGGAAAGTTTCTCCAAAATCCCACCGCCCTTATCAGCGTCCACATAAACCAGCACAGACAACCCGATACAGCCAATCATCGCCAACGCAAACTGCAATAAATCCGTATAGACCACGCCATAAAGCCCGGACATACAGGAATACAAAACCGCCGAACCACCCAAAACAATCAATAGCAGACCGGTAGGCGTCAGGGGGCCAAACAACGGTATGTCCACTATCGGCGTTTCCGACAAATGAAGCATAGCCTTGAGAATTTTGGCCATCGCCAGCGTCACCGAAGCGACAATCGTGCAATTAACAAGTATGCCGTCAAAGAAAACTTTGAATACTCGTAGAAACGAGCGAGCGGTGGACGCTTCATAGCGTTTTACGACAAACTCCAGGTCAGTAAGAACCCCCGTACGACGCCAGAGCCCGGCAAAGAAAAACACCGTTGCTATTTGCCCTACCGCAAAAGCCCACCAGAACCAATTACTGGCAATGCCTGAATCGCGAGTCATTCCCGCCACGAAAAGGGGGGTGTCGGTGGAAAATGTTGTGGCGACGATAGAGGTGCCGGCCACAAACCAGGGCAATGTCCGGCCGGCCACAAAAAAATCATCCGTGTTCTTGCTCGCCTTTTTCGTAAAGGCAACACCGATGCCAATGGCAAAGACGATATAAAAACCAACAATCAACCAGTCGATAAAGACCATGAAGCAACTTTCAAATTTACTATCGTGAACCTGCCCGGATTATGTCTGCTGCTGGCTATTGCCGTTCAAAGTGAATAAAACCCATTAACCAATTTTACTGAAAGGACGAAGTTGTCCCCGAAATCAAATAAGCTCTTTTATTTTTGAGGGAAAAGCTATTTGATTTTCATCAACAAAGGCGTTTTTAATTCTTACAACCGAATCTGTCAAGCGGGCTTTTTCGGCACAAAACACTATTTTATGCGAATTCAGTGTTTCATACGGACCGGAGAGCACCTTGCTCTGGTCATTACAGGTCACCGCTTCGACAAAGGCTGCCGCCAGGGCATAGTCGCCGCCGCCATGGCCACCCAGCATAGAATGCTCACTGTCGATTACAATAGTATCGACCTTGTCACTGCGGAAATCAAAATGACGTATTTCTTTCTCATCGATTGTCAGATGGCCTTTGGTGCCAAAAATATTGGTTTTCCTTCCTTCATGAGCGCAAAACGCGGTCATTGTCAAGGAAGCCGTTCGCCCGCCCTCGAACAGCATATTTACAACTTGATTATCAACCACATCGTTATCACAATCAAAAACGCATTTGCCATACGGGCCATACCGCAGGGCGTTATTAAGCGACTCTTCCGTAAATTCGGAAATCACCACATCCAGAGGCCAGGTGTAGTCTTTGGCCGAGAGTTTTTGCATATACAATCTCTGAGCGGAATACGGGCACTCATTTTCGACTGGACAATTAATACATCTTGAGGATGAACCCGCGGGCTTGTTAGCCCGTTTAAAGAAGGCCAGGTCTCCGAATGATGACACTGCCAGGCATTCGCGATTCATGACATAGGCAATCCAGTCGATGTCGTGACATGATTTAGCCAGCAGCATTGGGGATGATTTTACTGAATTTGCCCACTCGCCCCGCACAAATGAATGTGCCTGATGCCAGTAACCGACCGGCTCGAGCCGCTGAATATTTACAATGTCTCCGATTTTGCCCGAATCAATGATTTCTTTGACCTTTTGAGTGTCGGCTGTATAACGCAGGCAATGACAGACTGCCAGAATAACATGGCTGTCCACCACGGCTTGTACGATTTTTTCACAATCCGCAAAAGTGGTTGCCATGGGTTTTTCCAGCAGGATGTGATAGCCCATATTCGCAAAGGCAATTGCGGAGTCAGTGTGCATTTTGTCTTGAGTGGTAATCACCACCGCGTCGGCAAATTTAGGGCGAGCCAAAATTTCTTCCCAGCTATAGAAGACATTTTCAGCGGGGATTTTATGCTGGGCAACTATGTTCTGGCGATGGTAGTCCCGAGGCTCAGCCACACCAACAACTCTGGCTTTACCCGGATGCTCGGCAAAATACTTTGCAAAAAGCGTACCTCTGCTGCCGCCCCCAACAATAATTATTTTCGAAAGTTTAGTCATAGCTCACTACCAACTTTATTAACGAAACCGCCAAAAGCTCAGATAAACTTTTACTTTTACGACCGTAAAGTTTAACCAGATGAACTTTCGGCGATAACGTCATTTATACAACCACATTTACTTCAACAACAATCATCTAGAGGCTCATATCTAAAAGCCACTCACTGGCAAACAAGGCCAAATCCAACAAATCGACAACGCAATCGGCATTCAGGTCGCTGTCATAAAGAGCTATGCCGGCGCCTTGGGCGGCTTTGCAGTTATCTTCATAGACATGAATTACCACCGAATCGCTTCCCGTACGTTGGCCGTCATCGGCTGTCAGTTCAAGAACATAATCACCTAGTTGGGTCATTGTTACGTTTACTGCGAGCTGGTCTCCGGCAACCGGGTCCAACTGAGCATCATCGGCAACAGGTTCACTGGTGACCTGCCATTGTACCGTATAAGGACCGGGCAAACCGTCATCGGTTACACTGCCCAGCAAATCAACACTGGCGACCCCGCCGGTCAACCAGGTATAAACATCCGCACCGGCATTGGCTGTAGGAGCCTGGTTCTTGGTATCGAAATGCAATACATGTCCGACCGCAGGTTGGGGTTCGCTGGAGCTGGTATCGTAAATATCGATTCTCCAGTAATAGTCTTTGTTGGCTTCAAGCGTCCGCACAATCGATTCCTGAACCTGAGCATCCACAATCTTGGCGGCATAATCGGTAAAGTTCGGGTCGCCCGGCGTGCCTGCGGCAGGATAGTCGTCCGTAAAATACACATCGCAGCTTACCGAACCGCCTGATACTTCCGGCTCAGGCAGAACCCAACGCATGGTATAACTGCCAGCTGACAGCGTGGCATCGTCAACCGGGTCCGGCTGCAGCGGGTCAACGGCACTGAGAATGGTATAGTCTCCCTCATGGCTCAAAACAACGGAACTGGTCCCGCCGAAGCCGATTATTTGATTGCCGGTTATGTAACCGGTCAACAGGGTGTCGTACCACAAGCCATAGATTTTGATTTTGCCGTATTCAATATTGATAAGGCCACTGCTGCCCATAGCAAAATCTGTCGAGACGTTAATAATTCCGTCAATAACATTGATAGTGCCCACACCGGTGCCGGCCGCCTGCCAGGGGTTGGGCGTAAACAAACCGCCGTTGGCATTAACTGTCCCGCCATTAACATTCAACGTACAAGTACCGTTAAAACCGACATTCATGGCACTGTCGCAGGTAAATGTCCCGCCGCCGACAACGTTCATTTCGCCTACATCGCCATCAGCTACGCCCAGATAAGCCCAGTCCGAAACCGTCAGACTGCCGCTGTTGGTAATATTAAGCGTGACTAAATCAGAATTACCCGACCACGACGCAAAGTGAATCTGATAAACACTTTCGTCGGTCCCATCAACATTAACTGTGCTGCCCAGATTCAAATAGGCTGTATCACCGACAACCGGATAACCGGCCCCACCCCAGGTTACCGGATTGTCCCAGACACCGGTAACACCGCTGGCATAATAACCGACCGCCAAAACCTGGCTAGACAACATAACGGAAAATAATCCAATCAATAGTACTCGTTTAGTCATAACAGACCTCCTTAAAAAAGTGTATCCTCTCAACTATCAACTAATTCCCAATTTTTAGTTCTTCCCCCGACTGTTTGCCATTGGGATAAAGAACGCCGGGAAACTGGAACGGCCCCAGCGTATCGTCTCGTAATGCCACATTAATTATCTCGTCTTCTTCATATCTGCCAACCGAAACATCAGCGTGTAGAATATTGGTGCCGTTCTGATGCAGCATGAAAAATACATGCCAGGTGTCAAAAATATAATTCTGGAGCAAGGTGGCACCTTCCTTGTAATTCAGCGGGCAGGCTGTATCGGTTAGTAAAAAATATCCCGACGGCATCCGTATCTCCTCCAGCTTGATTTCCTTCATGGACACCCCGGAAAAATCTACCAGACGCAATCCATATGTCCACCGAGCCTCCCAATTATATTGGTCAGGATATTTCGTACTGGGAACATAAGGAGCCCCCGTTCCCTCAACTGGCCCCTTCCACTTCTTATCATAACCAGATGGTAACCCCGTGCGCGGACAATGAAAAACCACGGAATCCTGAATCAGCTTCTCTTCATAATACAACTGACCTGCCCAGGTGTAATAACCATCTTTAGCATACCAGTTGTCCCAGTGTACCGCTGGCGGAAGTTTGCCTTTGTGCTCCTGAGTGTAAGCCAGAAAAGCCAACCCTAACTGATGCTGATTCGACATGCACATAACCGCTTTGGCCTGGTCCCGCGCCGCACCAAGGCTGGGCAGCAAAATCGACACCAGCAGTGCGATTATCGCCACAACCACCAATAATTCAATGAGCGTAAAACCCCGGTTTTTAGAATAATGTCTCATTTGCCAGTATCTCCTCATGGCCTCTGATAGTAATATCGCCATCACGATAGTAAATCATATCATAAAAAGACTTTTGCAAAATGATTAAAACCGACAAATACATAATAATAAACGACATTATTTATCTCAAAACTTTCCGACAACCAGGAAAACCTGACCAAACGTACGCATAACCGGGAAACCAAACCACACGAAATACACACACAAACTATTTCTAGTAAACAACTTAAGAAAAAGAACAGCCTGGCAAAGACATAAAAACAAACCGCTGCCCTCATTTTTTACAACAACAACAAATATGTTGTATTTCGAGATTAAACCTGATACTATAAGCCTGTTGAATTACGACTGGTTTCGCCCGTCTACAAATGCGACGTCGCAACTACCGGTTCACACAAACCTTTATCGGGCGCCAAAAAAACAATGGTCGTCAAACAGTCATATAACGAAACCTACAATATCGGCCCCGAATGCCGCCAGAGAATGCTGCCCATATCATCACCGGAATTATCGATACTACGTAACAACGGCATAGTCTTCGCTGGCATAAACGATATCAAGGGAGTTTATGAAGCCGCCCGCTCAAACCCTCTTTGCCACCACTTCCTCTATACTCTGGAAGGCAAAGGCTGGCTCAAAACACAGGGCATCAAAACGGACCTCTCGGCTGGCCAGGTTTGGATTTCACCCAAAAAAATACCCCACCAGTTTGGCCTTAAAGGTGAAACATGGACACTGCTCTGGTGGTCTCTAAGAGACGAAGCACCCTGGTCCATGATTCGCACTATCGGCCCAGCGGTAAGACATTCGGTATTCGGCGAAAAATTCCGACCTATCATAGAAGAACTGTTCTGGGCTCTGCAAGTGCGCTCACCCTACACCCAAAAAACTTTAAGACTGCTTTCCGAACTTAGCCTGATGTTTCTGGAGTGGGAGCTAGGCCTCAATGACGACAAACAGGACCATATCGTCACCCAGGCCCTCACCCGACTTTTCGAAAAAGTAGGATCACAGCTGCATCTGCCCTGGACGGTCGAAGGCCTGCAAGAAACATCAGGACTATATTATTCAACCGACCATTTCTCCAGAATCTGCTCCAGACATCTAGGCATGACACCCATGCAGAAAGTTATTCAGATGAGAATGGAACGAGCCCGGGAACTGATCGTCAACACCAACTTCAATCTGGGAACAATCGCCGAACTAGTCGGATATACCGACAGCTTCTCCTTCTCAGCAGCTTTTAAGCGCTGGAGCGGCACCTCACCACGCAACTTCAAAAAAACGTAATATTTTAGCCAATTGAAGCATCAAAGCCGGCCAGTTTTGGCAGTTTTCCGATTTTGATGTAACCCGAAAATTATAGAATTTGCTTCACTTGGCAAAATGTTACCAGTTTACATACCTGATGTTCTTCCCAGAATCCGACCACGGCGTTGGCCAAAAGCAGAATGAGTATGATAACAAAGTCCGGCCAATGCCGAGCTATCGCCGAAAGGACCGTGGTACAACCAGAGGAGCACCGGCAGAATATTGTTGTTCCGACCCAACTGGGAAGTTTCGGGTTAAAGGCATTTACCGAGCAGCTCGCGGAAGCGTATCAGCAGGGTCTCGGCGGCGGCCCGGCAACTCAGGGATTTCAGGGCCTTCTGGTGCATGGCCACGGCGATGGCGGCTCGCTCGTCGGGATGGGCCAGATAATAGCGGGTCTTGTCGATAAGCTCGACGGGACTGGCAAAAAAGACTAATTCCTTATCTTCCTCGAAATACTTCCGGGCCGGTTCCCAATCTCTGTCGGGTGGGTGGTCGGTTATCATCATGAAGCCGCCAGCCAGACCGCATTCGGTCAGCCGCTGGTGCATGGTAGCGGTATGGTGAATGCTCAGGTTGATACGATTGAAATTATAGACCTGGTTAAGCTCGGTATCACGTTTTACGGGGCCGCGGTCCAGATGGGCCAGCTGGTCATTGTCCTGCCAGCCGCCGCCGTAAAGAGCTAAATCAACGCCCGCTTCATCCAGGGCCTCAAGAAATCTGAATCGCCAGGCACTGCAATATACCATGATATTATACAGAGCCATCAGGCCGCGAAGATTATGACGCAGTTCATCATTAGTCGGGCCGATGCGTTCCAATGCGTACTGATAAATATCTTCCTCGTTATAAGTGCAGCCCGCATCCAGACAAATATCATTATAAAGCCCCGCCATTATCTCCCGCAGCCGCTGGCGCATGGGAACATCTTCCTGCGACTCGATATTCTTCTGCACAAATTCGGCATGGACTTTGGCGACCCCACCCTGACCATGCTTGACGAAGCCGACGTCGGCACTGAATTTATTATCCGGTTTGAAATCGCCGTCCAGAGGGTAAAACATTTTCTCATCGCCGGGGACTGGCATGATAAAGGTCTGGTCGACGGGCAGTTTTTTACTGGTCAGATAGTTTTGGAAATCGGTCATCATGCAGGCGAACAAATCATGCCTCCCTACCCGGCCGGTCAGATCACCGATACCCAAAAGCGGCTGACATTTATCCTGAATGAAACTGATGCAGGGAATCTCTTCCGGCATGAAAGGCCAGGAGGGACGGGCATGGCTGGCCATAAAGACCGCGTCGGGCTGGAAATCATCAAAATTTTTCCAGAAGGTGCCAGCCAGCAGACATTGAGCGTCCGCCTCCTCTATCAGATAGCGACATTCGCAGCCGACCAGCTCGAACGCCTTCATGAAATCCGTACAGCAATACTGCAAGAATGTGGTCCAGCGACAAGCGACGACTAATATTCGCGGCATAAGTTTGCCTGTTTGAATCTGTTTTAAACGCACGCGATATTCAGCGGATTTATAATAGCCGCGTACCTTTTCGGATAAATCATTCCAGTTCAGGGCTGCATCGACCTTTTCGATATACTCTTTGACCTTGTCCGGGAACCCCATCAAGTCCGGCGGGGGCGGATAACGATAGCTGCCGAACACCTCGGCAATGCGGTCACCGAGCGAACTGCCGCCGAAGATGAACAGCTCATTGTTACGCATATTCTCACTGAAATCCGCCAGATGCAGCATGGTCTTTATTTTGACCACGTCCGACTCGAAAACATAATGAGCCCGGGCCATGGTCATGAAACCATCGTAACGATGCCGCAGGCAATAAATCGCTTCCTGACCGGTCACAACGGCCCCAATACCTATCGGGGTACGTGAGCCGGTTTTCTTGTCGAAACCGGTCCGGGTCTCTTCCGGTAAAATCAAAAGCCCTCCGGCCTGTTCATCGAACAGATAGAGGCCCTCCCAAAGCTCGATACAAAATTGATGCTCGGGCCAGTCGGCTGCCTGAACCTCATCGGCCAGTTTGGGGTCAACTTTTTTTAGCACCTTCAGGTTACTCTTATAATTTGTATAAGCAAAAGCCGTCGCCCCCCTTTCGCGGCGGGAAAGAGCCCGCTGCACGTTGACCCACAAGGCTGAATACAATGACTGACATGCCGGAAGCTCCGCGTCGGCTAGAACCTGTTTGGCCTGACGCATTTTGCCGTCCGATTCGGCGAGCGGACCGGTCAGGGCCAGAGCGACACCTTCCAATAAAAAAACAAGACCCGGAGATTTAATCCGAGTCTTGCTGTTTGCGATTAATTGCAACGCTTCGGCAGGGCGGTTGGTATCGATCAGGTTTTTCAGCTGACTGGTAAGTTTGGAGAATTCTTCAGCCCAAACACCAGAAGCATCGCCAGTTATCGACATCGGACTCCTTACCCTGTCTCTGAGTAACAAATGCAGCTAATAGTTGTTGCTTAAAACTGCTTAAATCTTCTTGTCGCCGCGAGAACAGGGCAATCGCTTGATTTCGGGCTTGAAGTCCGGGTTTTTCGCTTCCAGCTTCAGTTCTTTTTCGGCCAGCTCGCCCAGAGAGTGCTTATGAAGGACTCCTTCGATAGCCTTGGAAACATCGACCCATAGTTCCTTGGCTGAGCAGATAATATCACGCTCACACGGACCGTCCACGCAGTCCGCCGTCGAAACGGCAGTATCCAGAACCTTGTAAATATCCCAGACCGTAATCTCTGAGGCTGGTTTGCCCAGCTTGTATCCACCCTCTGCGCCTCTGACACTGTCCAGCAGTCCCGCGTGTTTAAGTGCCGTAGCCATCTGCTCCAGGTATTTGGACGAAACCCCCTGATTTTCCGCTAACTTGCGTAGCGACACAGGTTTACCATCTCTCACCTTTGCCAGCTCAATCATGGCTCTAACACCATATCTTACTCGCGTAGCTAATTTCATAACGACTCCTTCTCTTTCGCTAAAAAGACTACTAAAACTACTATACTATATGCCTATAAGACACTCCGGTCAAGGGCATTCTTATCAACAGAAGGCATTTTTGGGTATTTTTTTTGTTATTTTCTCTACTCCGTACTTCTACGGGGTCCGACCGGGCGTAATTGTATACAAAATCATTGTTATAGCAAATCGATAATTTGATTTTCTTAAAAAAAGTTTTAATTTTTGTAACATTACGCCTGTTTCAAACGACTTAACGATAACTGTGATAGTCAGTTTGAGAGCATGGAGCATTTGTTGGTAAAATTTTTACCTGTTTTTTACCTGCCAAAAATCTATAGCAACCAGCGTAATTTCAACAGTGACAGGCCCGATAATCACGATATAATGTTCTTTCATGTTTACGGCTTTACCTCGGGCCGCTGACAAGTTATGTATACAAAAGGTATTCCTGGTAGGATTACCGGACGAAGTAATTGTAACATTTTATGACAAGGAGACAGCTATGACGAAAATTTTGAACATCAAAACGTTTTCTGTTTTTCTAACGTTTCTGGTACTGATAACCACCAATCTTCAGGCGGCCCCTGAAGTACTCGAAAAGATGCCCGCCAATGCCACCGTCGTGGCCGTCAGTAAACCCATCTCCGAACTCAATACCAAAATCGACTTGTTCGTCCGCCAAATTGGTATCCCCATTCAGGAGCCCATCGATCTCAAAGACATGGTGAAATTGCCCGGCTTTCCCGCTCAGGGGCAAATCGACTCTAGCAGGCCCATGGCAATAACCATGTTGAATATCCTCGATCCCGAAAACAGCATGGCGATATATCTGCCCGTCAATGATGCGGCTGCGACACTTGAGGCAATTCCCGAAAAACAAGCACTTGCCGACGGCGTTTACAAACTTCAGGATGATGTCAACCTTATGGCCGACGGCGACTATCTGGTTTTCAGCCCCAGTTCGATTACTCTGACAACCATCAAAAATGGGCCCAAAGGCGCCAAACTCAGTTCAGCCGACAGCGAGATCTTCAACTCCGGCGACATTGCCGCTAACGTTAATCTAACAACTGTAATGCCCATCCTCAAAGGAATGGCCCTGGGCAAAATCGCCCAGATACCCGAAATCCAGAACCACCCGGCCCGTGTCAAGCTTGCCAATATGATTATCGACCGGGTAACCGAATTTGAAGGGCTGGGCCTGGCTATCACTCTGGCACCGGAAAAAATCCTCATTGACATGAACTTCAAAGCCGTAGAAAATAGCAAACTCGCCTCGGTAATGCAGAATCACCCCACCATCCCACCTTCGTCTTTGTCGAAACTGCCCGATGGCAATTTCATGTTGGCCTACGCAGTCGAGATGGACACCGACGTACTTACTCCGGCTATCAATGCCGTCATTGACACCCTGGCTGAAGACGCGGAGATTCAGGAAAAGCTCGGTGCCGAAAATATCGCCGCCATCAAGGACATCATGGCAAAAAGCACAGAAATTTGCAGCACCGGCATCATGGCCCAGTATATGCCCGAAAATACCGATCCCACCAAAGCGACAATGCCGACAATGATGGGCATTTCCAAATCGAAGGATTCGGACAAATTGATGGAATACATGTCATCGGTTTCGCCGGCCATTTCAAATCTAATGAAATCCTTAGGATTTGAGATCGCAATGAGCTACAAAGCTAAGGCAGGCACCGTCGCCGGCAAGGACTATAGTGAGCTGACGGTAGATATGTCCCAGATGGACATGCCCAAGGAAGCACTAGATGCCTTGGCGGCTCAATGGGGCGGCCAGGCCATGTTCACCGAACAGCTCGCCAAAATTGACGATACACATGTCGCAGTCGGCACCGGCGACGGACTCGAAAAACTACTGACCTTCGAAAGTGCCGGGGCAAACTCACTCAACCAGAACGAGCAAATCAAAAAACTCACTCAGGTACTGCCCAAAAAAGCTAATGTTTATATGTTCATGAACGTCGGTAACATGATGCAGGCCTCGATGGGCAACCCGAACATGCCCATGGAAGCCCAAATGATGATGGGCATGCTATCTCAGGTCAAAGGCACCGTCGCGGCCAGTAAAGTTGTTGACGATGGCCTGGCCCGCGTCAAACTCGTCATCCCCAACGAACTCATCCAGAGTGGCGTAATGGCGGCCATGACCTTCCAGATGCAGATGCAAATGCAGATGCAGCAACAGATGAATCGGCAACAGAACAATTAATCCCCTGTTTAACAATCATTATTTCAGGCAGGGTGACCATCGCGTCATCCTGCCCTTTTTATTATCCAATCTCGGCGAATTGCAACTGCAACCTGAAAAAAACTAAACTCCTTTGCCCAGCAGATAACGCCCCAGATTCTTGTCAGTATCCAATATGTGACTCACCAACCAACTCTGCAAATAATCCATTACCTTATAAGAAATATTTTCCTCGCTCCGGTCTGATGCCTCCTTGAAATCCAGCGTCTTAGCCACAAATTTACTGTGTTCCTGTTTGTGTAAAGCCATCAACGGATAGTCATATTTATCCATCAAATCTTCTTCGGTCTGAAAATGCATCTGGACATAAACCACCATATCATGCACAATCATTTTAATGGCGGATTCAGTTTCATCTTTCAATATAGCCTGGTGAAGATTGTTAATCATCCTGACCAGCACTTTATGCTGCTTGTCAATTTCGTCTATACCTGTTTCTAGTTCAGCCACCCAGTCAATCAAAACGTTCATATCGAACTCCTATAAATAACTTACTTTGCTAAACCCAAATCAGACTCCAGCATCGACTTCGGCAACCTTAAGGTAGCGGTCCACAATATCGCGTAACTTCGCGAGTTTAACCGGCTTGGCCAGATACTCGTCACAGCCGGCCTCCAGACATTTCTCTTCGTCGCCTTTCATGGCGTTTGCCGTCAAAGCCACTATCGGCAAAGTGAAGCCCGCGTGACGCAACGCCTCGGCCGTACCATAGCCGTTCAGCACCGGCATGTGCATATCCAGAAGAAGAAGGTCGTAACTGTTCTTGTTTATCTCTCTGATAGCTTCTTTCCCGTCATTTACAATCACCGGGTCAACCCCCAGTTTATTAAGCATCGAACGCAGCAAAATCTGATTGGACGGCACATCTTCAACAACCAGCACCTTGCCCGCATACTGTTTGGCCATAGTGCTTTGGCCAAACCCCATCCTGCCGCCGAAATCCTCTCGAATTTCACTGTCCGGCCCAAAACTTTCTATACCTGCCGGAATCAACAGAGAAAATGTTGAACCAAGTCCAACCTCACTACCAACCACAACCTCACCACCCAGCAACTCTGCCAGACGTTTGGTTATCGTCAAACCCAGGCCGGTACCGCCAAATTTCCGAGTCGTGCTGTTGTCCGCCTGAGAAAACGAATCGAATATCGATTCAAGTTTATTCTTTGCAATACCAATACCAGTATCTTCAACCTCAAATTTCAGGAACAAATCGCCGCCCCGCTCCAAAACCTGCGTCTTGATATATACATGACCCTCATCCGTGAATTTCAGCGCGTTATTTACCAGATTCGTCAAACACTGCTTCACACGCGTCGGGTCTGTCTTTATGTCACGCGGCAGAGAAGTCAGATGAACAACCTTAAATTCCAGATTCTTGTTGGCAGCCATCGGCTTAAACAACAAACTAATATCCTTGAGAAGACCTTCCAGCGAACAATCGATTACTTCCATATCCATCTTGCCCGCTTCGATCTTCGAGAAATCAAGAATATCGTTTATCAGCTTCAGTAAAACCTCGCCCGAATTATATATCGTATGAACATAATCAAGCTGCTCCTCGGTCAAATCATCCATGGCCAACAGCTCAGCAAACCCTAAAATCCCGTTCATCGGCGTACGTATCTCGTGACTCATATTCGCCAAAAATTGACTTTTCGACAAATTCGCCATTTCCGCCTGAGCCGCCATGTGATTTGCCCGGGCGGTTGCGTCCTGCAAATGCTCGTTTATCTTCAGCAACTGCTCCTGAGCTTCCTTTTGCTCCGCAATGTCATAAAATGTCTCCATCAGCAAATCTTCGCCACCTATATTAATTTCGGTGACCGTCTTCAAGACAGGGATTTCTGTGCCATCTTCACGACGTAATATACGCTCTGAATTTTGTACACACCGCCCCAAATCCAGAACCGGACATTCCTTTTGACCTTTTTCGCAAAGATATTTCTTGCAACTGCTGTGCAATATCAATGAAGCGTCTTCCACCCCGACCATTTTAACCACCGTATCATTGACCCACCGGATACTGCGTTGCTTGTCAACTATTGTTACTCCAAAAGGCGCTTTTTCCAATATAACCTTGAGATTATCATAAGCCAAAGTCAGTCGCCCTTCAGCTTCTTTGCGATCTTGTATTTCAATTTGTAGTTTTGCGTTTAGATTCCGGGTATGCGCCAGATACAGAACAAACACTAAGCTCACCGCCACCAAAGCCGCCAATAAAGGCCAGTATTTCTTTACTACCTCCGCATGGGTTATCTTGCCGTAGTCCTCATAAGGTGAAATCCGCAATTCCTGAAGACAATGCTCCACTTCCGAATACTGCATAGGAACCGTCCATCCAGCACTTTGGGCAGCACGAGCGGCGGGGTCATCAGCAGACATTGATATCAAAGCAACGGTAACCTTTTCGGCGAGCTCATCCGGGGTTTTCCGGGTCTTGGCCAGGGGCCATTCAGGATACAAACGCGTACTATGCCTGAAACCAAAACCGTCATGATTTTTGTCATGAATAGCGACATGCTCATCTTCGCCATAAAGAACCCGAAAATCAGTAAGATTTATTAACCCTTGACCAGCCATTCTCTCCAGAGTATCCGTACGAACCGTCCCGGCATCAACTCTACCATCCAACACTGCGTATACAACACTGTCATGCGTACCACCAAAACTAACTGTCAAAAAGTCTGAATGATAATCGATTCCCAGACTATTCAATTCACGGCAGGCCATTAGCCAGCCGCCAAAAGAGTTCTCCTCCACCCCCATAAAACTTTTGCCCCGCAAATCACTGATTGCTTGAATATCGCTGCGGTTTGAACGGCAGAATATCACTCCGCCAAACAATGTCACAACTCCACCACTGCTGCTTTTGTTTTTCAGAGTAACAACACGACCGAATTCATACTTGACTTCCATCGCATAGTAAATCGCGGGATTAGCCAGTACAAAATCAACCTCGTTAGCTTTGACCGCAGAATCAATCTCTTTGAATTCCAGAGGAACTATTTCAAATCTATAGCCCTTGATTTTTTCCGTAAGGAAATCCGCGGTTGGTTTCCAGCGGTCCATACAATTCCCACAGCCCTGATGAGACAGCACCCCGATTTTCACCAGTTCACCAGACATTTGAGGGTCTAATACAGCCGCACTTTGAACCGGAGCATTATCATAATTATCGGACTCAACTCCGGACGAATACTCACCCGCAGCAAACACCAAAGCCAACCAGACTGTCCACGCGAATAAATTGACAAACCGTATCCCAAAATTAAATTTGTTGTCAAATAGCATTTTTTACAAAACCACCTGCGACCTTTTGTAATTGGTGTAACTTCACCTACAATGCTTTTCGACTTCCGAAAGTACGATAATTACCCGCTCATAAAATAAAGTTTTATCACTATCACCAACCCTGTAGCAACACAGATAACCACTTGATATTAAAGAAGATAGAAATGCAAAAAAAATCCCCCCGCACCCCAAAGTAATTATTCACCCGTGTCCGGTTCCGATATTATTTCAGAATAACAGGTCTGACATTATCGACGCTTTCAGGCGAATGAGAACAAAGCGAACGCATCACACCCTGAATTACCGGAATCTTTTCAGGTATATTGATCAAATACTGATGGCTGCCCTGAATATCAGTACTGAAACTGGTTACGCCGATATCCGATACCGAAACCCGGCCCCGTTCTGATAAATCAAAATACCCCGCCTCCATCCGAACCGGATACAAAATACTGGTCAAATCCCAGCAAGGTCTGTCATAAGGCATCTTGTCATACAAACGATAACCATCCACTACCGGATGATTTTCACACCAATCAAAATCATTCGATATGCTCTCAGAAGGATAAAGAATACCCAGTCCGACCTCCAGCCCACTAAAAATAATCGTGCCCGGCCAATCGCGGCAAACCTTCTGAGCAGCCTCAATATCGTACCGCACATTGAATTCCGCGTATTCCTCACTTTGACGCGTAAGGGCTTCTTCGCGGAAATCTCCCGCCATAATCGAAAGCATTTTAACCTTACGAGCTACCAGTTCCACCCCGTTTAACTCCGAAAACTTATCAGGCCCCGTCTCCAGCAATGCCGCCAGATTCGTAAAGAACCCTATGCTCACGATCACCAGAGAATTATCCTGGGCTTCCGATAATAACCGCCGATAAAGAGTTACGGCTGAAACAGGATAGTTAAGAAACGTCCTCGGATACTTCAGACAATCTCCATCACGCGCCTCAACTATCGGCTTAAGAAACAAGCCGTCTTCCGGAGTCTTACCCTCCCGTACCATACCAATAGGAATATCTCCCCGACCGTTAAAAGTATTGATAACATCAACCAGTGCCGGCGAATAAGGATTATCCTTATTAACCATCACCCCCCGCAGCTCACATTCACCGTTCCGCTCCAGTGCATGAGCCAGTATCAATGCCAAAGCGTCATCGATATCATTACCCAAATCTGTATCAATAATCATCGGCAAAGTTCCCCGCCCCTTAGCTGAACCAACATAGCCGTACTCACTATATGCGGGCATATCGATATGGTGTTTTTCCCTGTTACTACTCATGCTTATATCTTAACTGATAAAACATGCCGAAACAACACCACAAACAAGCAATTTTATAGCACAAAACAGCATTTAACTTGCCATTCACACCCAAATGCTTGTATCATACCATCATTATAGAGGCGGCAACCGCGACTGACCGATAATCGACTCGGCTGCTGAATTACAAGTACTGGAGAACCGTAGTAATGGCCCAACCTTTTCCCAAAGCAAAAACCGTCAACTACTTCGGCATCCCTCACGCCTATTCGGCGGGACACCGATTAGCCAATACTAACGTTCGTTCTCACGCCCACGATTTTACCGAACTAATACTCGTAACTCAGGGCACAACCATTATCAAATCCGAAGACAAGACCCTGACCGCTACAGCTGGTAAACTCGTTATAATCCCACCTCGACTATCCCACTGGCAAATCGAAAATGAATATGTCGGCACTTCCTACGTTGGCTTCTACCATGCCCCGGAAATCTTTGACACTTTATTCCGCATTATTTCCCTCAAAAACGAAACCTACCTCACCCGCTGGCTCGAAGACATCATCGACCTCCATACTGTAATATATAATAGTGATTCCTATACTGAAATTGCTGTCGGATTGCTCCAGGCCATCATTTCCCGCATCAAACAAATCGAGCAGCATCAGCAGGACACCGTCGAAATCCACCCCCGTGCTCAAAAAGCACTTGATTATATTCAGAACCACCTCATCGAACCCATCGCCGTCGAGGAAATCGCTGAAAACGTTGATATTAGCGCCAGTTATCTGACCAAGCTCTTCAAAAAACATCTCGGTTGCAGCCCCATTCAGTACCAGCAAAAGCAGCGTATGCAGTTGGCCTGCCGGTACCTGCTCAATCCTTATATGACCGTAAAACAAGCCGCCCATCGCTGCGGATACGACGATGTCAACTTTTTTATCAGACTGTTCCAGAAAAACCACAAAGTCTCGCCCGGAAAATGGCGAAAAAAATTCCTCGAACAGACCCTCGATACCCCCTAATCCAGATAAACTGGAAATCCTAAGCACTAAATGACAAAATTCTAAACAATCGTAACACTTTAGCCAAGTGAAGCAGAGAACTCCGCGAGTTTTGGCAATTTGCCGGTTTTGATGTATGTTCGCAGGGCTTTTTTGATGGTAGCAACCGGGTTTTAGGCCGCGTTGTTTCAGGGTAAAGAACACGCTCATCATGATGGCGTTTCAAACGCTTAATCAACCGCTGAGCTTCCTTGTTCGACCACTCATCGGTTACGATCGGCTCAACCGCCTTGCGACAGTTCGGACACCAGTCGCGATGAATAACATGCTTTACCGTCTCAACGCGAACATCTTTCGGAATGTCTTCGATGACTCATTCACGTGTGCCGGAACATTTTTTCAGTTCGCCGCCGCAGTCCGGACAACATGAAGCGCGATGTTCTTCGGTGCGGTCTATTTGGATCGGCAGATTGCGGCGAGTACCTTGATGCCCTTTTTTACGGCCAAACTTTTTGCCGCGTTTTTTATCTGTTTTGTTCGGCTTGACAAAAATCGGCTTCTGACCTGAGGGACACGAAGGATCAGCCGGACTGCCGGCAACTAACGTACCTTGTGTTTTTTCCGCTGCCAGTTTCGACAGTCCTCAGCAAAACAAAAACCACCGCCTCTTCACCCTGAGCAAAAATAGCTTTGGCCTGTTCCGCAGTCAATTCCTGCTCTAAGGCCAGGTCGGCGATAGTCTGTTCAGCATTCGGCTTCATCATGCCGATACTATAAACCATTACACACAATAGCGCAAATTTCCTATCTTAACATTTTGAAGTTTTTTTGTCTTTTTTTTTTTGCACAAGCCAACCCAAAAGCTATAGAATTTGCTTCACTTGGCTAAATGTTACGAAATTTTCAATTTTCAACCGCTCAAAAGCGGTATCTCGCTTGCTTGACAACTACACGCAGTATCGAACGTGCCTTGCAGCGTCAGCTAAAAAAAGGGCGACATATTTAGGCGAACCCGGCGACCATTTTGATCGCTGTACTGATCGTTATGAACAGTTACGTAAAATGGTATTGACAAGTAAAGATTACTGCTGCCAGGGATGGGGACTGTTGCTGCTGATTCATCGCGGGGTTGCATCGTGGGCATATGCCTTCTCAAAGATTGAATCATATCAGCAGCAGTCGGTTGTTCCTGCCGTCTCCATATCTGACAAGGCAAATCTGGCCGTGCCGGATACAATTCGCAGCCGGATGATCATGACGATTTCAGAGATGGTGCTATCAACGTTACAGGAGGTGGCATTATGAATAGCGACACATCTCACCAAAAAGTACGTCCTGAACATCTTAAACGGGATGCGTATCTGTATATTCGACAATCCACGATTCATCAGGTGTTCCATAATACAGAAAGCACCAAACGTCAATACGATCTCCGCCGGCGTGCGACTGCCTTGGGTTGGTCCGATGACAGTGTCCATGTGATTGATTGCGATCTGGGGCAATCCGGCGCCTCTGCAAAAGACCGCGAAGGCTTCCAAAAACTGGTGGCTGATGTTGGTATGGGAAAGGCCGGTATCGTGTTAGGATTGGAAGTCTCTCGTCTGGCCTGTAACTCCAGCGACTGGCACCGTCTACTTGAGATATGTGCCCTGACAGACACCTTGATATTAGATGAAGACGGTCTGTATGATCCCGGTCATTTTAATGATCGACTGCTACTGGGCATGAAAGGAACGATGAGTGAAGCTGAACTTCATATGCTCCGTGCTCGTCTCCGGGGAGGTATCTTAAACAAAGCCAGCCGGGGAGAATTACAGTTGCCATTGCCGGTCGGCTTAAGCTATGATCCTTTAGGAAAAGTGGCACTGACACCCGACAGTCAGGTCCAGGAAGCATTACATACTTTTTTCAAGACATTCAAGCGTGCAGGGTCAGCTATGGCTATCGTCAAGCACTTCCGTAAAAACGGGCTTCAGTTCCCTCGACTGGTAAGAGGTAGGATCAATCGAGGAAAAACTGTATGGGGACCACTAACGCATACGCGTGCTCTGCAAGCCCTGCATAATCCACGTTACGCCGGTACATTTGTATATGGACGAAAAAAATGTTATAAACAACCGAATGGCAGAATTGGCGTCCGGGAGTTGCCCATTGATGAATGGCATACAGTTATTCCAGATGCACATCCCGGATATATTACATGGGATCAATACAATGAGAATCTCAAAACGTTAAGGGCCAATGCACAGTCATATGGCGTAGACAGACGTAACCACCCGCCGGGACATGGCCCGGCTCTTTTACAGGGGTTGATTATTTGCGGGGTCTGCGGTCAGCGAATGACACTGCGGTATCACAGTCGTTATGGCAAACTCGTACCTGATTACGTCTGTCAGCGTCATGGCATAGAATATGGCCAACCCATTTGCCAAAGCATCCCAGGGTATAAGGTAGATCAGGCCGTCGAACAGTTATTGTTGGAATTGGTCCAGCCGGTGACATTGGAGATTGCTCTTACGGTCCAGCAGGAAGTGCAGCAACGATTGAAAGAAGCAGATAAACTCCGGTATCAAAAAGTTTAGCGAGCACAAGATCAGGCCGATCTTGCCAAAGACCGATTCATGAACATCGACCCGAGGAATAGACTGGTCGCTGACCAGCTTGAAGCCGACTGGAATGACAAGTTAAGGATATTATCTGATGTTCGTCAAGAATATGAGGAGCAACACGAACTTTGACAAAATCAAGCTTGATCAGCAATGCCGGGGCAAGATACTGTCATTGGTCAAAAACTTCCCAAAGGTATGGAATGATCCAGCCACTTACGGATCAACAACGTAAAAGAATGGCACGGCTGATCATCGAAGATGTGACCATGGAACGAACAGAGAAAGATGTTGACCTTAAAATACGGCTGAAAGGCGGTGCAACGCATCAGATGACGGTGCCGATCCCATTAAGTGCTTGGCAGGCCAGGAAAACGAAACCTGAAATCATCGAAGAAATCGATAAACTGATCGACCATTTTACAGATAGGGAAATCGCCGACAATCTTAACCGCAGAGGCATTAAACCATCCGAGGGCAAAAAGTTCAACAGTGTGATTGTCGGCAGACTTCGTAGGCACTATAATCTCAAAACGCGATACGACAGGCTTCGGGAAAAGGGCTTGCTGACGGTTGATGAAATGGCAGAAAAGTTGAATGTATCTTCGAATACGATTAAAATATGGAGGCGATATGGACTTTTTAAAAGCTACAAGTATAATGACAAAGGCGAAAGGTTATTTGAGCTGGGTCCCAAGGAAATGATGCCACACAAAAGCCAGGGACTCACAGGAAAACTATCAGAAAGGCCGAAATATGAAGAACTCGCATCTCACGCAACCAATGGGGTGTAGTCTGAATAGTACTCGTTCAAATTTGGTGAGAAGGGGGGAAGCTTGATTGTAGCCACGTCGATAGATTTCAGGATTTCCTTAAAATCTTTGGTAAACAGCGAATCACGATCGTGAATCAAGTAACGCTTCCCGTTAAGGAAGCCATCAAAGCAATCGGTAAGATTTCGGCCTATTTGTTTCATCCATTGGCCGCCAGGATTTGCCGATATGCCTGCAATTTCAACTCTGCGAGTAGAGATATCAATCACAAAAAGTACCATATAATGAACCAGGCCGAATTTTGTCATCACTTCAGAGCAAAAGAAATCCGTGGCCGCCATGACATGCATGTGCGAACTCAGAAACTCTTTCCATTGCACACGTCGTTTTTGCTCCGGATCAGGGACAATGCCATGATCATCCAGAATACGTTTGATAGTTGTCCGACCCACCTCCAGGCCAACGTGGGCTAAGGCGCCTTTGATACGATCATAGCCCCAGGAAGGATTGGCTTTGGCCATGCGAAGTACTTGTTCGATAATTTCCTGTGATACCCGGGGCCGGCCGGACTTACGGCGGCTACTACTGGAACTGTCGTATTTTTTTGCGACGAGATCACGATACCAACTGATAAGCGTGTCCGGCTGGAATGCTTGCGTGATCTTCTCCAGGACATGCTTGCCCAATGGCTTAGCCTTAACCGCCAGTCTGCGTTTTTGTGAATCGTTAAGAAGCAGACGCTTGCAGTCATACTTGTCCCGAAGGATTTCCCGAAGTATCCGAACTTCCTCCTGGCAATAGTCCAGCGATTGCTGCTGCTTGAGTAGAGCATCCCGAACCGCCTTATCGCTAAGCCCGGCTATCAGAGCCGTGAAATATGTATATGTTTTTCGTATCATGGGAGCATTATATCTCAGATGAAATTCTGGGCAATATTTACTTGCCAAACACCCACCAAAACCATACTATTGGGGCCATGATCGACGGTGGATGACTTTTGGAACGTCGCTGAAAAACCACCTTTTGACATCAGAAACAAGAACAAGGTTTTTTCCGCAAACACAGTTCACTACTCTATAATCATGTGTCGGGCTGTCAAACTGGCGGTTTGGGCTTGGTTTTCAATGGTACGGGACGCCGTTTACGAACTATAACAACACTTCATGAAGAAAGGACTGGAATGCTATGTTGCCGGTAAAGATGCTACAGAGTCTAAACTTTTCGAGTTTTTCGAGCTACATCAGATTTAGCGGGTCCACATCTACCGCGACATGTATTGTAACCTTGCCCAGATAATCTCGCCTGAGATGCGTCAGGAGCTTCTGGATAGGTTCAGCGGCGGGGGCTTGAATGAGAATCTGCTGGCGATGATAATTTTCTATCCTGGCGATGCCGGCGGGGACTGGCCCGCGTATCTTTAGCGGCAATTGCTGAGTTTGACAAATTCCGTCGATATTTTTGCGTAGAACCTGGGCGGCTTCTTCGAGTTTTTCCAGTTTGGTGTCCCGCAATATCAGGCGGGCCAGCCGACAGTAGGGGGGCATCTGACAGCGCTGGCGATGAAGCAGCTCCGCCGTTGCGAAAGTCTCAAAATCATGATCGCAGGCCAGTTTTACGCTCGGTTCTTCCGGCAGATAACTTTGGACGATTACTCTACCGGTGTCTTCCGCCCGGCCGCAGCGACCCGCCACCTGAGCGACCAGTTGAAATGTCCGTTCGGCACTGCGAAAGTCCGGCAAGGAAAGTGCCCCATCCGCGTTTAGTACACCTACCAAGGCAACATTGGGAAAATCAAGCCCCTTGCCTATCATCTGCGTACCGAGCATGACTTTGATTTCACCGCTGCCGAACTGTTTTAACACTTGTTCATAATCGCCCGGCTTCATCGAGTCGCTGTCAACCCGTCTTAGTGCTAAGTCCGGGAACTTCTGGAGTATCTCATCTTCGGCTTTTTGGGTGCCGGGTCCAATTAACGCCATTTTGCTTTTGCATACCGGACACATTTCCGGCACTTCGCAGCTATGCAGGCAATAATGGCACATTACCCAGCCGCGATGTGTGCCGCTGGTTTGTTTGCGGCGATGGTAGGTCAGGCTCACATCGCAATTCGGGCAGGAAAAAATGTACTGGCACGAATTACAGTAGATGAAATTGGAATGCCCCCGCCGGTTCAAAAGCAAAATCGCCTGCTTGCCCTTGTTCAGACACGATTTAAGCTCATCCTCTAACGCCCGGCTTAAAAGATGCCTGCCCTTGCGTTCGCGGGCTTCTTCCTTCATGTCAATCAGAGTTACCGGCGGCAGAGGCAAGTCTTTTACCCGATGTTTGAGGGCCAGCAGTTTATAATGTCCCCGGTTGGTGCAGTTGTGATATGTCTCCAGACTGGGTGTCGCTGAGCCCAGAATTATCGGAATATCTTTCATGTGCGCAAGTTTGATTGCCACGTCCCGCCCGTTATAGCGCGGGGCGCTATCCTGCTTGTAACTGGGCTCATGCTCCTCATCAACAACTATCAAACCCGGATTGCTAAGCGGTGCGAAAATCGCTGAACGGGCCCCGACCACCACATCAGCCTTGCCCTGGGCGATTAACTTCCATTGCTGATGCCGCCGGGTAGAGTTAAGCTGAGAATGCAGCACTGCTACGCGTTTGAAGCGTGCCAGAAAGCGGCTCATCGTCTGAGGTGTAAGCGAAATCTCCGGTACCAGTACCATCGTTTGTTTGCCTTGGGCGATGATATGTTCGATAGCCCGGATATAAATTTCGGTCTTGCCGCTGCCGGTTACGCCGTGCAGCACCGCTACGTTAAATTTATCTTCGGCGAGTGTTTCTTCCAGGTCCTCGAACACCCGCTTTTGGGCGGGGTTCAGCTGTACCGGGATTTCTTCTTTGGGCAGCACCGCTTCGAGTTCTTCCAGGCCGGGCAGTTCCTCGCGGGCTTCCAGTTCAATCACTCCGGATTTTGCCAGGGTCTTGAAAGGTCCGGCTCCGCAGGCTACAGCTGCCGCGATTTCATCCTGAGCTGTCCCGCCATGCTCGCGTAAATAGTCCACGATTTTTCGACCTGCCGCGCTCAATCGCAAATCAGCCAGACCCGCCTCATCACCGTTTTTGACCTGCTCGCTCAGCCGAATGTAGATTCGCCGAACCATACCCACCTGCTTTTTAACCGCGGCCGGCACCATTGCCGCCAGCACCATTCCCAAAGGGCAGCAATAATATTGGCTAATCCAGCGGGCTAATTCCAGATGGTCCCTATCTACCAGAGGCTGAGAATCGACCACCCGGCTGATTAATTTAACTTTGACGAAATCACTTTTTGGGGACAGTTCGACGCAGAACCCGATTTTTTCGCGATTACCCCGCCCAAAAGGTGCAACCACTCTCATGCCCGGCCGAATATCCTCATTAACCTCCGGCGGAACCCCATAGTCAAAAACCGTGTCAACCCCCGAATCAAACGCCAGCCGTACAATCCGCAACCCCTCCGCCGACACCGCCCGCCCAGTAGGGACTCTGGGCGTATCGTTTATCCCAAATAAGTTGCCCTGTCGATAATAATCTCTCATCAGAGCATTATAATCGCCCAGAATGGGTTACGCTATCGTAATCAGGAGCGTTAATTGCCGCAAAGCCAGTGGATTAGATTCGAGAAGAATTGAACATACCAACTGCCCACCTCAACTGCCTCGGCGTTGGGTGCCTGGGCATTAATTCGCTTATCGCCCCAGTCCACGAACGGCCCCACCCAATGAGGCGCCACATCAGACGCAAACGCTGCCGTCCAACCCTTACCGTAACTGCCCATAACCAGTAGCGGATGTTTCGTTGACGCATTAAACCTAAACGAATCACCATTACGCGAAACTTTATGCTCCAGAGCCGACAGAATCACTTCCGCTCCGGGTTTAGCCTCAAGATGGCAAAGCCCGCCAATAGCCGGTGTATGACTGTCAAAGGGCAAATCACCGAGAACCTCATGTTCCCGCTCTTTAACAGCTAAACAGGGGCTGAAAAGATTAAGCCTGTCATCCGAATCCTTCATAATAACCGGCAATACTTCCGTTAAGCAGGTTTCGTTATACCCTCCCGAAAGCCCGACAAACGACTCCCAGCCGCCAATCATCAGGATGCTTGTCCCGGCCCTGACCTTCTGAGTGATTGTTTCCAGTTGTTCAGCGGCAAAATTTGCGGCAGGATAATCACTAATAATTACCAGGTCGTAATCATTGTCAAGAAGCGAACTATCGAAAGTTTGATCAGACCTTAGATAGTCAAAATTATGCCCGCAATGACTCATGATTCCAGCCAGGTAACAGGCCTGCTGATTTAGCGCAGTATCCCCCAAATAAAGTATACGACAAGCCATAGTTAAACCTATCTGATGAACGGTATGTGGTGTTTTTTCTCGAAGGAATCGTAGTAAAGGGCCGGCTGGTAGAGTTTGAAGTTAAGTTCCCGGAGGTATTCGTAGGGGCCGGATTTGCGGACAATTTCGATGAGCGAACCGATTTGTTTTTGGGATTTGTAGGAGGCGATGGCCTGTAATTTTTTCTCAAGATGCTCCTGTTTGGTCTGGATTCTGACCTTGGGGGGCTGTGGGAAGTCGCAATACACTGCTAGTTCATGGACAAACGGAACTTTTTCAATAGGCGTACCCAATTCGGGCCAGATGTCGCCGGCGGCGTGGAAAAGGCTGATTAGAAATTCTTCGTGGACGATTTTGTGGTCGGGGTGCAGGTCGCTGGAGGTGGGGAGGAAGCACTGGGTGGGGGCGGTTTTTCGTATCCAGTGGGTAAAGGAGTTTTGGAGGCCTATATAACCTTCTATTTTAGTTAGGTCATTAGAGTCTGAAATTCTCCTTCCGCGATAGTAGTTCAGGCGACAGTCCGGGAAACCGAGCCAGATGATGTTTTCTTTGGGTACTCCCATAGACATATAGCATTCGTAGGCTTCTTCGCGGCGAATATCAGAAATACGGTCTTTCTGCTCTTTGCTGCAATATCCCATAGAACCATCAGTTACGATCATGATGTAGACGGGGACGTTCTCGCGCAGGGCTAGCTGGATGAAGAGTCCGGCGCCCAAGGCGACGTCGTCGTCATGGGGACTTATGAGCAGGAATCGTTCCTTATCACCCTGCCAGTGTTTTGAGACTCCGGCGAGAGTTTCAGCGGCTCGCCTTTCGTCACCGACGATTCGTACGAATTCGATTTTGTCCTGATGTTTTTTGTCAGTCATTTTAGGCCTTTTATTTATGATATTTTAATCTTCATTTCGCGAATTTACAGCAAGTTATCACGCTGAAAAAAGTCTTATTTTCAGCGCAAAAATGCCCGATTGTTCCAAAAAACACAAGTTTTTTCGCAAAAAATTCTTTTTTTTACGTTTTTAGATCAAAAAAAATAGTTTTTGGGACTATTTTCCACTTTGGCGATATTATTATTCCGTTTTGGGTCATGTCGTCACACATTGAAGGTTCCCCTGAATATTTGGAAACCACAACTTCGATTTCTAACAAAATCCCTGACAAATTACCTCTGTTTCTTTATTCATCCTCATCTTCATCGCCCAGTGGAGAATTCCGGAGAATGAATATAATGACCCGCTCTCCGGTAATTGTGCTGATGTCCGTATGCAGACTTATTACATTCTCACCCGTAATGTCCTGGATGATTGTCTCCAACAACATCCGGGCCTTTTCAAGCAGCTCCTGGCGGACTTGTTTTATCAGGGCCTTGCCCTTGTGGTATTCGTTAGTGCTGGCCAACTGCTTTTCTGCCGGTGTCAGTACTCCACGTAACCGAACCAGAACCATATCGCCAATGATATGTGCCTTGGTTTCCTCGGGGCCACGTCCCATGTATTCCTTCTCGAACTTGATAATGGCCTCGCTTATGTCGGCCTCGACCTGCCCTTTTGTTTTTGCAAATCCTTTCATATAAATGCCTTACAGTTCTACCAGGCTTCTAAGGCTTGCTTTGCAAAGAAGCCAGCGAACTCCCAGTTTGGTCGGTTAAGCAACTTTTCCAATAACACACTGGACAATAGTGTATCGTGACCTATCCCGATCGTCAAACGATTACGATGGAGCCTATTCGCCACTTTACACCTTGGGATTGATCCTGTTCGAAAACCCAAAATGTTGAAGGTTGTCGAAAAAACGTTTGACATAATTGAAAAATGTGATAATAATGACATAAGATAAATACAAATAGGCGGATTTGACAGAGGGTAATGTGACGCTACCTGCTGAAAAATAAGCCGGTTGACAGTGAAGCTAATACTAAACTGTTGCCGGCTTTTTCTTTTGCCTGAACAGGGAACACATATGTTACAGGTGGTCCATCTGGGATGACCGAGTAAGGTATAGGCTGGCAAATATCCTTTTGGGAATGGGCCGGCCTTTTTTGCTGATTCTGGGTTAAGAATATTATTTTCGTTCTTTGATCTAGGAGACTCGCCATCAAACTCCTAATTACTGGAGTAAATAAAAATGGCAGAACAGATTAACTCAATAGTGAATTCGCCGGTCATAAGGCCCGCCCAAAATATATACCCATTTATTCATAGGTGACAAAAAAATAATGGAACTAAAGAACCTTAAAAAACACGTCCGGACACTGGCAACCTTGCCCGAGACTGATTCTCACATCATCAGTTGTTACCTGCTTCTTGAGGAGGGACACATCAAGGAACCTAGCCGAACAGCACGGCTGTTCGGTCGAAATGGTTAAAAAAAGTGAAGATTTGATGCAACTTGGTGGTGTTGGATGCCTACTGCGTTACCGTTTGCCTGTTGATTATGCTGAAGAGATATATAAACAAAGATAACTGTGCCGAAAACAGTGAACAGAAATTATATGGATTCGATTTTGCGTGGAGATATGCAATGGATGGTGAAGAAAAACTCAAGCAGCAAGTCATTGAAGTAGCGACGAAATTCTTTGCGGAACATATGTCGATCAAGCCAGAATCAATCGTGGTGGATAGTCATTCCGATTGCCTGGTCATAACTCTGCACAACGCGATTTCCCGAGCAGAAACGGCCTATACCAAGGAAAAACTGTCTTCCAATCTGCTGGATAGATTTTACAGAGAAACTTACGGTGCCTCCAAACTTATTTTAGAAACAGCTATGGGCAAAGTTATCCCCCAGCATATAGCTGGGTCGTTTATGAGTGTTAATGGTGATTAGCATTGAAAATGGAGCCAGATTTGCATCGAAATCTGAGCCACTTAGGTTAGTAAAATAACGCCGATTTCGGCGTTGTCAATAGGGATTCTGGTCCTTTTTCGTTGGATTGAGGCTTTCTTAGCCTTCTTTTTTCCGTTTTTTCTCTAAACTCTGGTTAAGTCGCCAGCTGTCGGTTATGATTTCGACCACGCTCACATGGTGGGTCAGTCGGTCCAGCAGAGCACCGGCTAATCTTTCATCATCGCCAAAGACCTGGGGCCAATCGGCGAATGGCAGATTCGTTGTTACGATCAGGCTGGTTTGTTCATAGCACTGGCTGAAAAAGCCGAACAGATGTTCCGCTCCGATACGGTCGAACGGGACATAGCCCAGTTCATCGATGATGATCAGGTCGCATTTTTTTATATAGCTCTCTAATTTCAACACCGCTCTTTCCTGTCGGGCTTCGAGATACGTATTAACCAGTTCAGCAGCGGTAAAGAACCGCACTTTATAACCTCGTCGGCAGGCTTCCCGGCCGAGGGCGATGGCCAGATGACTTTTACCCACGCCCGGCGGGCCGGTAAAGACGATATTACTGCGGCGGTCGATAAAGCCGCACATCGAAAGGTCGATAATCTGTTTTTTATTTATCTGCGGCACGGCCATAAAATCAAAACTTTCAAGTTCCTTAGTCATGGGGAAGTTTGCCTGTTTCAATCTCCTGGCGATGGCCTGCGACTGTCGATGAAAGACTTCGATTTCGGCCAGTCTTTGCAGGTAACTTTCATAGGATTCGTTTGCCTGGGCGGATGCCCGGGCAATTGTCTGATACTCTTTTTGAATTGTCGGAAGCTTCAGGGTCTTGAGATAGCTTTTTAATAAAACCATTTGATCTTTCATGCTACCTCCCCGGCCAACTGGTTATAAACATCGAGATTGCGTTTGCCATCGCCTTGGTTTACCAGGACTTGATTGCCGGCAAGGTTCAATTGTGAGCCGTTACGTAAAAAGCTTTCCACCGCTTCATCGCTGAACGCCCGGCACTTGACACAAACACCAACGGCATGTTCAACTTCTTTTTGCGGATGCCTGATAAAGAGCAGCAGGATGTTGATGTATTTACCGGGCCCTTCACTGCCGTATCGATATTCAAGCTCTGTTCGCATCAAGGTGAAATCTTCGCCCCAGGGCTGGCCCTTGAATGGCCGAGCATTATCCAGCGAACCGGGCTTACGCTCTAAAAGTTTGATATAATGCAGCGGATCCAGGATATACTGGTCTTTATCGTAACATCTGGAATGCGAGGCAACCAGCTCATTTTTATAGAACAGGTCAACCCGGTCAACGAATACCTTGACCTGGCAAGATTGATAGGCATACTCCGTCGGCACCCAATACCGGTTAGTATCAACCCGTACTGTAAGCTGTTTGTCCGCAAAGGTGGATATTCGACGACAGGCTTCAAACTTCTGCTCAGGCAGTTCGTATAAATGTGTTTTCTCTTCCGCAAATAAATCGCCAATGGTTTTATTCGTATGAGGTGCAGGGCCCTGGCGATCCAGTTCTTTGATACACTGAGCAATCAGCATCTCATTCAGCTGAGCCATATCGGTAACTCTCGGAACCGGAGAGAAGAACTGCCTTTCACTTCGCTTGGCGAGATTCTCGACATCGCCTTTTTCATTACCTTTAGCGACATTGCAAAAACGAGTGTCAAACAAATACCAACTCTTAAGCTCTACGAATTTGCGGTTGAGCCGACGCTTGCCTTTTTTGAGAACCTTTAGAACCGCAGTTTTTAAATTGTCGTAAGCAATGCGTTTGGGCACGCCGCCGAAATATTCAAACGCCCGGACATGGCCGTCAAGAAAACATTCGATCTTCATGCTCTCGTAAGCACAAACAAAAGGAGCCTTAGAACAGCACAGCTTCATGCAAAAAACGTAGACCTTCTTCTCCCTGCCGTTTTCTTTAATGTTAGCTTCATGCCAGTCAACCTGGGCTTCTTCGCCAAACTCAAACGCTAACGGCAGGTAAGCTTCTTTTTGGCGATTACTCGCTTCCTTGATATACCGCTGGACAGTGCTGTAATGACCGGTGAAACCATACTCGTCACAAAGCCGCTGATACATTTTGGTCGCCTGCATCCGCTGCTTACGCCGAACCTTTTTGTCAGATTCCAGCCAGGTGTCAATAATGTGCGCGAAGGGATCCATGACAGCCTTGACCCGCGGCTGACTGAGCCGATAGCCCGGCGGAATCGGATTTTTCAGGGCCTTGGCCACCGTGTTACGCGAATGCCCCAGCTCCAGGGCAACCTCACGTTGCGATATCCCATCACGAACTTTACGTCTGATAATCTCATAATGCTCCACTGTAAGCACCTTTCTAAGCCTCCTGTGTCTAAAATGTTACGTATCTTAAACACATCTTATCGGCCTTTTACAGTGGCTCCTTTTTCGATGCTTTTTCAGAAGAGAAAACCCGCAAATCTGGCTCCATTTTCAATGCTAATCACCAGGCGTTGGCCCACGATATGTAACATGATCCGGGCAAGAACTGTCACAGCCATAGTTATAGCTAACCTGTTCCCAATCTCCGGGAAAATTACGATTCAAATCAACAAACGCCATATTTGTCCGTAAATACCATGGAGCACCTTCAACGACTTTTTGCCTTTGATCCATATTCATACAAGGCACAGCAATAATACTAGCATGATTGAATATATCTTTGTGATTTTCAAGCAGCGATTTTAGTACAGGAATAATGATTTCCGGCCCCGCTTCAGAAGCATGTATACCGGAAATTAATGCGATTTTTTTATTTTGCTTTCCAATCTCGAGCCCTAAAATATCTCGGCCCATAACCGTTTTACCTATCGGTTTGACTTTAACCAATCCTGGATATGCTTTTTCAAGGTCATATGCAGCTTGTGCGGTTTTATCCATCGACCAGAAAATACGGGAATCTCGTATTTTTACAGCAACGGGACCTGTTGCCGGGCCGTCGGACAAACTAACCCAATAAGCATAAATTTCGCCAACAACAGCACTTTTATCAATATATTTAAAATTTTTATTTTGCCGGCAGTCAACGGGCCCTTCATACAAAATATCAGCTTCACTGCAAACTAAGCCGTCAAAGTACTCTTTTGTATCCTTAAGGCAAGTGAAATCCACTTTCCTGCGATATATGAGAATATTCTTGAACAGGTCGTCATAGTTGCTCTTTCTGGCAAACCAGGCGTTTTTGCAAAACGTCAGATGAACCTCTTTGCCATCAACAACCCTGGCTCTTAGTTTCATCACAGCTTTATGCTGTTTAACATAAAGCTCAGATGCGACAGTCTGCGACAGGGTAAATTTTGCATATATACTCACAAGCACAACACAAATCAATCCAACAAAACCAGCCCTACTCATTTCGCTACCTTTCCATAAACATGCATTAAATTATTAACCGGAAAAAACTTACAACAAAGCCTCGCGACTCAGAAAAAACAGCGCAGCGCCTCTTTTCTGATCATAACGTATGCCAAATCGGCATTTTGCATAACTCCACTTACAATCGCTTTCAATAATATATTCGGTTCAGGCTGCTCTTGATATATGATCTCCAATAACAGGACGACACTGATTTATCGTATCTTATTTTCCATTATTGCCGCCAATCCCCCAAGAGCGGTTTCTCTATATCTTTCCTGCAAATCCTTACCCGTCGCATTCATCACATCAATAACATCATCAAAGCTGACAATATGATGTCCATCCGTGGCAACGGCGTAACCGGCACATTCCAGCGCCCGCATCGCGGCAAAAGCATTTCGTTCGATACATGGTATCTGCACATATCCTTTAACCGGGTCGCAAGTCAACCCCAGAAAATGCTCCATGCCCATTTCCGCGGCATATTCGATTTGCTGGTTGTTTCCTCCCAGAAGAAATGCTGCCGCGGCGGAAGCCATCGCGCAAGCCACCCCGATCTCTCCCTGACAACCCACCTCGGCACCGCTGATAGAAGCCCGGGTCGCCACTGAAACTCCGAACAATCCTGCAACCGCCAGGGCTTTGGCGACATCCTGATTCGTCGTATGGCAATTGTCATAAAGAAAATAAAGGATACCGGGCAAAACGCCGCAAGCTCCGCAAGTCGGCGCAGTTACGATCCGGCCTCCGGCAGCATTTTCCTCGGCAACCGCCAGAGCATAGGCTGATACCAGATTCATATCTCTGACGGTACCGATATGCTTATTCGCGGAATGGAACATCGTCCCGGCTCTCCGTTTCAGTTCTAACGGGCCGGGCAGAGAGACCGCCTTTTGCTCCAGACCTTTTTGCACTGCGGATTTCATTACTGCCCATATCGCATCTATCTTCTCCCAAAATCCGGTATCTTCCTTTGAAGTAATATAATCGATCAGAGGCAAATCTCGCCCGGAACATTCAGTCATAATGGCTCCAATCGAATCCAGGCCATAGACCTGATCGGCCGCAGCATCATGCCTGCCTGCCTCAGATATTTCGCCGCCGCCGATACTGTAAACCGTCCACGACTTAAGCAAATCAGAGCCGCTGTAAGCCTTAAAAATCATAGCGTTTGCATGTTGCGGAAGATGCTCATCGGGTTTCCAGACAAACTCCACCGGATAATCAAGCAATGACTCCGAGATGGCTTTATCGGTAAGGTGTCCTTTGCCGGTCGCGGCCAGACTCCCGTATAATTCCACCCGTATCATACTGACAGAGCCGGAAAGCATCTGCTTGAAATTTTCGGAGGCTTTTCGAGGCCCCATACTATGGGAGCTGGAAGGGCCCACCCCTGTTTTATATATGGATGCGCAGGACTTCACAGAATGAGTTAATCCTTGATGAGTTTCTCTCTCGAGGCAACCGTATAAGTACAAACCAGATCGCCGGTCACATTATTCATCGTTTCAAACATATCCAACACCGGATTGATACCCAGAGCCAGAGCCACAATAATCGAGACCTGATCTTCCGCTAATCCCATCGTTCTCAAGATAATAAACAGCAGCATCAAACTGCCCCCCGGGACACCGCCGGCACCGATTGAGGCCAATACCGTCGTCATAACCAAAACAAACAAGCTATAGACGCTTAACTCCAGGCCAAACATATTAGCGGCCAGAACCGCAAACATCGGCAGATGCACACAAACCCCGTCCATATTAATGGTCGCCCCCAAAGGCAGGGCAAAGCTCGCCAGTTCATCATGGACATTCAATTCCTCCTCAGCTACTTTCATGGAGACCGGCAGCGTCGCCGCACTGCTGCGTGTCATAAAAGCCATAATCATCGCTTCCTGAATCTTCTTTAGTACCGTGAAAGGATTATGACGGGTAACCAGCCACATCAATATCGGATAAACAATAAAAATCATTACCGCAATCCCGCCGATGACACCCAGCGTAATACTCACATAAGGGCCCACGATTTTAGGCCCGTATAAGGCGAAGTTCACAATGGTCAAGGCCAGCACCCCCACCGGAGAATATTCCAGCACCCAGTCAACGATCTTGAACATCGCATCGCGACAGGCCTCCAGCACATCCATTAACTGCTGCAGGCGAGCGATATACCGGCTATCCTCCGAAGCCTCCATACAGACCCGGACGGCCAGACCAAAAAGAATCGCGAAAACGATTATCGGCAGAAAATTCCCTTCCGCCAACGCGTGGAACGGGTTCTGGAACATACTGTACAATAATGCCGTAAAGGTTCCATCGCTTTGAGCGGAGTCACTGACCTGCCCCACCTGAGCGGAAAGCAGGGTAGCCATTTCATTCCAGTCCGCCAGGTCGCTGCCGGAGCCCGGATTGAGCAGTAATGCCAGAAATGCCCCGACAACCGCCGCAAAAACAGAGGTCAGAAAGTACCAGCCCATGGTCTTGGCCCCGACAATACCGAATTTTTTCAATGGCAAATTACCGGCCCCCAGCACCAGCGAAAAGAAGATAACCGGCACCACGATCATTTTGAGCATATAAACAAAAACATTCCCGAACGGCGCGACGATATTAATGATCGCGGGAAGATTCAGCCAGTCGGTACGCTCAGAAAGTATCCATAAAACAATCCCGATCACCGCCCCGACAGCCAGACAAACCAGAATACGCCAAACCAGAGATACACGAAAATACCACCTCATCATCTTATACAGTTTCATAACCAACTCTCTTACCAGAATATCTCAGCCGCCAAACTCTCACGCAACTATAGCGTGTAAACATTATAACTGAATATAATAATATAGAAATGTCCCCTGTCGGCCAAAAGATGGAAACAATGAAACTCGAAACGGTCAATCCTCACATTTTTCGCTATCGCCCCGGCATAAACCAGACAAAAACAGGCTCTATGCTTCCAACATCACCGCCCGGCCCCGGCCGCCGCCCGAAATACCACAAATTTCTAAAATAGACGCTATCGCCCCGCCAAAGCCCGTCCGATTTAACCCTAAAGCCATATCTTCCAGCACCTTACGAAAAAAAACAGAGTTGATCGACCGAGCGGGGAATATTCCCGGCGTTTCCGGCGGTGTAGTATTTCTTTTAGCGGCGGTTTGTTGACCGGGTCGGCAAGGCTGCAATTTCGGCGGCGGGTCGATGATTAAATCGGGGAAATGGCGCTTTTGTCGGCAGAGCTGCGCTTAGATCGGCGGGATTATTCTTTTGTCGGCGCTCTGCTGATTAAATCAGCGCTCTGCTGACAAAGTCGGCGCTATGATTCCTTTGGTCAGAACTCTTCTGATTTAATCAGCAGAGCTATGACAAAAGCGCCGTTACGCCGCGGGGGTTTTTATGGGACGTCAAATCTGTTATAACATGATTCTTTGAGCGGAAAAACGAAACTTTCGGGATTATCAGTATTATTACGGCGTTTTTCTTAATACTAAATAATTTAGCCGCGGATGATTATATCTATCTGTGCGATACGCACCGGATTTCGCGGTTTTTTAATAACAGCTACAAAAGAATTAAGCACCACGAAGGGCACGAAAGACACGAAGTTAAAAGAATTATTGTATTGTTATATAAATGTTTTCTTCGTGAACTTCGCGAGCTTCGTGGTTCAAATTTTTTCTGCTGAAAACGGATTACTGATTTGGCGGCAGCCGGGGGGAAACCGCACGAGACAGCGTCCCGGGCCAGATCATTAACAAAATTTCAACTGGCCGGAGGCCAAACCTTCACTCTTGCCTATCGCCTCATGCCTCTTGCCTTCCTCTTAAGAACGATAAACCCGAGGTGGTGGGGTTCAGTCGGTTTTATTCCTCAAGCAAAAAAGGACCGGACACCGTTTCGGTACTCCAATAATCAATCACTACAATCATGGCAAATCTCTTTCCCTCTTTAAAACGTCAATAAATAATTGCAAACTCTCTTTTCTAAAATTACCAAGGTGTAATTTAAAAAATTTGTAGTTAGGCATTTTTTTTAGTTTCCGTTCTACGTCCTTGAAGAAATTATCAAATCGAAATTCCTTGGCAAGATAATTTTGGGAATATAAACACAATGTAACATTCTGTTTTTCAACATTATTAAGAGTTTCGAGTAGCATATCACAATTTTTGTATTTGTACGATTTGATTACAAATTCAGCCAACATACCCCGGGCAAAATCTCCCTTATTATATATTGTCTCATTAATAGGAACAGGAACAGACACTCTACCCAATCCACTGAAATGAGTATATGACAAAAATAGCTTTACATTATGTAAAGTCATTCCCTTATTCAGAATTACTACTCTAAGACACACAAATTTTTCCCCATCATTTTCATCTACACTCTGTACTCCACTAAAACTGAATTCTTTCATTTTTAAAATTATAACATTGTTTTTACGGGCTTCCCATATCGCATAAAAAATCGCAATAAGGGCTAGTGTGCAAGCAAAAGGGTCTAAGCAAATTGGAATTTCAGCAAGCATCATTTCTCTGTGTATTCCTTATCAAATGTTTTAAAAAATTAAATACTCGAATCAAACTTTATCATTCGAAGTTGGATTTACGGTATCCTTTCCAGTAGCCGATGCATGTTCAGATGATGAAAATTTTATGTCGTCAATACTTTTTTCGGGTGCTAAAAGAGAAATAAACCTTCCCACAACAAAAACAATGATAATTAAGCCTATAAATCCTTGAGTACATGCAATATATCTCAAATATCCAATTGGATAAACATCACCATATCCAATTGTCATCTGTGTAATAGCACTAAAATAAATCGAAGTAAACCAATCCATATTTTCATTAGAGTGTAACAAGTTTTTCCCAAGGCTATATATACAAGCAAAACATATCACTACATCTATATAGTTGAGAATTCCAAGTATAATCATTCGAGAATATGCTGCTACAATAGGTTCTTCATCTTTTTTAATATTTGAACGATCAAATAAAACTATACGAATTATAGAAGAAACAATTTCGACAATTCTAATTGTAGGAGCTATAATCAATAATAAATGCCAGGCTGTCCGCCCTACACAAAGATTAATAATAAAATACGATAAGGTGTTAATAATGAAAAATGATACAACATAAGTATCAACGTGTTTGGCCCGTTCTGCTGTTATGGCACGGTCGGCAGATTTTTTCTGATAATCTAACCTTTTACCTAAAACAAACTCCGATAAAGAGGATGCTTTTGTAACTAATTTTTCAACGAGGGGAGTAATCCAACCTCTAGTCTTAATGTTATCGATATTGTTTTTTTCCATTTTTTCACCACTCTAGATTTTGGGTAATATCCATACTTAGGGCTACGAGGAGGAAAATGTTGAAAAAAACATTAGCCGCCAATAATCCACAGTCGGGCTTAAAACGAAAGGCCCCTCTATTAAATTAAACATCCGCCGCGGCCGGAAAAGCACCGCAGCAATGAAATCTACGGCTAATCTATCATAAAAACCCGGAAATTACAAGAATATTCAAAAAAACTTCACGCAGCGGTAAATCTTCCAAGTTTCTTAAAAACAGGAAGTTACGAAAGCTATTCCTCCAGAGCGGGGAGAAAATCTTATGAAAATCAGGTTTTTGATTAAGCCGGTCCCCTATATCGCCGATTCCCTGACTATCAGTAATTCGTACCCATTTGTAAAGTAAGTTTCCGGCCAAGTACACCTTGGCTGACAATTGGTGGATTGCGGTTGGGGCGGGTTAATTTTGCGGGGTTTTCCAGTTGGCGGGCAGGAGGGTGTCGATTTGGTTGGCGCCGGTGGTGGAGATTTTTCTGAGGACATAATTGAAATACGCGAATGGGTCGTGATTGTGGAGTTTGCAGCCGGCGACCAGGCTGTAGATTATGGCGGCGCGTTCGGCTCCGGCTTCGCTGCCGGCGAACATATAATTTTTTCGGCCAATGACTACCATTCTCAGCGTTCGTTCCGAAAGATTATTATCGATGCTCAGCCGTGGGTCGCTGGTATAGCGGACCAGGGCATCCCACTGGTTCAGGGCGTAGGTGACGGCTTTGCCCATATTATTTTTAGGCAGAACCTGTCCCTGATACTCATCCAGCTTCGCCCGGATTTCGGCAAAGATCGGCAGGGCTTCTTCCTGGCGGGCTTGCAAAAGTTGCTCCGGCGAATATTTTTCCGCTTTTGCCCGTCGCTCGATTTCATAAAGCTTACCCCAGAGCACCATAAAATGTGCCGCCCGCACCGGGTCGCTGTCTAAAGCGTATTCAAACTTCCGCCGCGCATGCGCATTACAAGCCACCTCAACGGCATCGGTAGCCCGAAACAGTTCATCATAGCCGCTATAAGCATCGGCATGCACAAAACCCTGATAATCTCTGCCGATAAAATTTAGCGGACCTTCGCGCGAACGCGTCGGCGTAAAATCAAACGCCACATTATAATCAGTATCGATATAAACCCACAAATAGCCCTTATACGTGGATCCTTTACGGTTTTTGCTCTTGATGGGGATGGAGGTATCATCGGTATAAATGATTTCCGACTGCTGAATCTTCTCCCGCATACGTTTGACCAGCGGCTCCAGCAGTTCAGCGCAACTGCCCACCCAGTCGCACATGGTTGAGACGTTGATTTCCACGCCGTGCCGCTTAATAATACCTTCCAGACGGTTCAACGGCTGGTGGTCCGCATACTTGCTCGTTATGATATACGCCAGCAAACCTTCAGCGGGAATGCCTTTGTCGATCGCCATGGGCGGCAGTTCGCCAATCGAGATATTATTCTCGCAAACCTTGCAGGCGTATTTGCTTCTGACATAACGCTGAACATAAAAAGATGCGGGCACATAATCCAGCTTTTCGGTTACTTCCTCGCCGATACGTTCTTTTTCGTTATGGCATACCGGGCAGGTTTTTTCTTCTTCGGCAGGTTCAATGTCGATAGTTTCGCGGCGCAAATTTTCCGGCAGCGGCTTGCGGCCTTGATGATTAGCATTCTTACGGCCTTTGACAACCTTGGCGCGTGAGGGCTTCTGCTGTTCAATCTTCTGTTGAACTTCCTCGTAAAGATTTTCAAACAACAAACGCTGAGCCGGATCGAGCTTTTCGCTTTTCTTGCCGAACAACTGCCGCTTGAGATAATACAACTGGCCGCTGAGATCATCAATCTGACCCAACAGCGTCAGAACCATCTCTTTAAGAGTGGCAACATCATCGGGAAGCTGCTCGACAGAGCTTTGAGCGGTTATCTTTTCAGCCATCATCAATCCGTAACGTTTAGTAACTTCGTCATCCTTAACGATGAGATTATGATAAGCGAAATGATGAAAAAAGCAAGCATAAAAATGAGAAAATATGTAATATTCTTAACTCTAAGAGCCTATAGCGAGCTTTTACGCTCATAGCGTTTTCGGCGGCGACTGCGAAATAAATCAATGCCTTCCAGTATCCAGCTTAGCTTGGCAATATCAACTTCGATTGATGCCTGATTATTTTTGCCGGGGATTTTTTCAAACGTGCCTTCCTCCAGCCGCTTATACCAAACGACGAATCCGGTGCGGTCCCAGAAAAGAATCTTACATTTGTCGCCGCGTTTATTGAAGAACACAAACAGATGGCCGCTGAACGAATCTTGAAGCATGAAGTTTTCCGCCAGCATCGAAAGCTTGTTAAAACCGCAACGCATATCCGTCGGCTGAGAGTAAATGAAAATCTTCACCGCCGGGGGCAGAGTTAGCATAGCTTTGCCTGTTTTAGCGCGGAAAGAACGCCGGTTAAAAATGCATCGTCGATATTTGAAGGTATCCGCAATGTATGGCCAGCCGCCAGAACAAGCTCCAGAGAACCGGGCTGGGACGGGGGCATCGAAACGCGAATGAAGGCCTCCGGCTGCGCCTCTGACTTGCTGTCGTAATCAGAGTTTCGGGCTTGGGTCAGACGCCTGCGCCAGGAATAAAAAGATGGCTCAGATAAACCTTCCTGCCGACAAAACTGACGAACGGATAACCCACTGGATTGAAATGTCTCCAGCACCATCCGCCAAAACTGCCGCTGTTCCGTATCAGATTTTCGCGCTTTGCCCATGATTGCCTCTCCATTAAATCATGAGCCGTATTATCAATTTTTCAAAGAACCCCGCAAGATGCACTTGGCCGGAACCTTACACATAAATGCCGTATTGGTCGCAATTTTCCCCGCCGGCAACAAAAGATTAATGTATTTACTTTAACTAATACCCAACCCAATCACTACAATTCAATAGATATATCTAAAGTATCAACGACATCTCTGAGCATATTCAATTTCAAAATCACGGCCATTAAAGCCGGGGTCACTTCGGGGAATATCGCTCAGATGCATATCGCCGCAGGCATACATTCTTGAGATACGGCCTGCGAGCATAATTTTTGTGGTATGGGCTAATTGGGCAACCGAGACAAGTTGATTATCGCCGGTCTCCATAAAATCGCAGATACGGGTCAAGTAACTGTCCATATATTTTCGTCGTATCAATCTGAAAATGCCAGGTGCCGGTCGTGGTCATTATAACAATCACGAAAGGCTGCCATAAACCGGTCACAGAATGATACACCGCGGTAACATCGTTTTCAAATTTAATGGAATATGATTCACTAATCTGACTATTAATCTTATGTTGGCCCAAAAAGCCAACCGATACCGCATCTGACTGAGCAATACGCTGAATCGCCTGAACAATATGAATAGCGTAATTGAAACTATCAACGCCCGAAGTACCAAAAATATTAAGTATTTTACCGCGTTCAGATTCAGGTAATGCCAGGAAACTTGTGATTTCCTCAGCGTAAGGGACTGATGAACCACCCAGAATTACCGCTCTGTCATCTGCAAGTTGTTCCAATTCACGGCAATCAGCTATATTTCCGACAACCGGCTTATCGATGAAAACCGGCTTACCGGCGTCAATAAAATAACGTGTCCTGCTCAAGATGATTGTCCCAGTTGCAGGAATGAATAAAGCCAATATCAACACACTGAGCCAACTGCGCGATTGAATCGCAGCGGTTTACCAATACCTGCCTGACGCATAAAACTGTTTACTTCACAATCGGTCCTGAAAACCGTCATTGTAAACTGCGGTATAGCGTGCTCTTCCGGTTAAGTTGAGATACCTGGAAAACTCCAGTGGGTGCGAGGTATCGATATTGACTAAGCCTATTTTTATCATCACAAATATCTTCTCGACCTAGCTGTCCCAAATAGTTTCATCATCAACAATCGGCCAGCTCACCGGAGCTTTCCGGGCAGCTGATTGATACATCCCCAGCACGATTTTCCAATGTCGGACGTACAGAGTGGGTCGGGATTATCACTTCCCTGGTTAGTGGCAATCGCATCAATCATATCCTGCACTAGACCACAGCATGGTCATTGTGACCGAAATCCGCGGCCTCCGCCGGCACCGGTAGCCTGACTGGAACTGCCCAGACCTAATATATCCTTATCTTCCGGCCTGTTGTCTTTAAACTTCCAGGTCGTAAGGGTTTCGCCACACATTACCCGCGGTACCGTCAGTGCCGTTAATCTCGATTCGAATATCCGTGCCCGGCCATAACGCAGATGGAAAGCTGAACCAACCCACGCGCCCCGCAAGCGAACTCAAGGTGAGCGACCACATCATCTTCCAAAGCAATGCCCTGGATGAGCGATATTGGCCATCTTCGCTTCAACGCCGACAACCGGACCGGCTAAATACTGCAAAAGGTCGATATAATGAAAACCCTGGGCAACCGTAACACCACTGCCGCAACGCTTTTGACCACGCCAACCAGCACTTTGATAATAATCCTGAGGACGGAACCATTTCATATATGCGTCAGCGTGCAATATTTTACCGAAACGTCCTGAATCGACAGCCTGTTTGATGGCCTGAATAGATTTTCTGGTACGACTTTGCACAAAACAACCGTACTTCACCCCGGCTTTATCGCAAGCCTCCTGCATTTGGTCATTTTCCCCAAAGATTCATAGCCGGCGGTTTTCGGTCAGAATATGTTTACCTTTAGCTGCCGCAGCCTTGACAATATCGCCGTGCAAATGATTGGGTGTGCCAACACAAACAATATCAATTGCCGGGTCATCAAGCATCTCGTCAAGACTATCGTAAGGCGTAATATTATATTCTGAGCCATCTTAGGCAGCACTTTCGGGACGGACATCAAATATACCTACCGCGTAACCGCCCTGGCAATCGCGAATTGCTTTCAGATGAAAAGATGAAATCAAACCCGCCCCCACTATACCGAAACCTTTTTCCTTGCTCATTATTAACCTCTACTTTGCTTCCGGCACCCAAAACTACCTTTAATGCCTCAAGTTTTTCAATTGCTTCGAATCCATCAGACCATTGAGACAGGGGGAGATTGTGGGAAATAAGCTTTTCCGCTTCAATTTTACCGGACGCCAACCAGTTCGATTGATTTATCCCACGAGGTATAAAACGTCGAAAGATGAAAAATCACTGTTGCTACTTTGAAAGCAAATTTGTCCCACGGTACTTCTATATTCTTGCCACCAGTTCAAACCGACAACACAAACCCGCCCCCCATCTTTTTCAATATATCAGGAATCATCTTGATGGCTTGCACCGGCCCCGCTGCACTCTACTACAACGTCGGCTACCCAACCCATCGGTCATTCCGCAACAATTTCCACTGGATCGCTCTGAGCAACATTTATTAAATGTTTGAATCCCACACTCCTTTGCCTTAGCGAAGCGTAGATCAACATCGCCCGGCGTGCCAATGATCACCACTTCACGTGCCCCGGCCGCACGAGCCGCCATCAGCGGCGATCAGTCCTATCGGACCGGGCCCCTGCACTACCACAAAATCACCCCGGTTCGATTCGCGTGCGTTCCAGCAGGTCGGTCACAATATTAGCCACCGGCTCGATCATAACAGCCTGATCCCACATCATCTTGTCGGGGATCTTATGCAAGAAGTTTGTCCCGGATAAGCAATATATCCAGCCATTCCGCCATTGATCCCCCAGCCCGGCGAACGCTTCTCCGAACATATCTGTATATTGCCCCGTACGACACAAATAACAACGTCCACAGGCCCTTGTGTGCGGTTCTGCCACCACCACAACGGTCGCCTTCTTTAAGCGTCACACACCCCCTTGCCAACGCCCACGACCTCCCCGGCAAACTCATGCCCCCAAAATCACCGGCGGCCAATACGGAAAATTATCATGCTTGACATGCACATCCGTACCGCAAATCCCGCAAGCGGCAATCTTAATCAAAACCTCATCATCACCCGCCACCGGGACCGGAACATCACGCAGTTCTATATTGCCTACACCTTTTGCCGTCTTGACCAAAGCCTGCATATTATTCTCCGCAAAAACTCTCTGTAAATTGGCATAAAACCCGGCCTGCGTCAGAAATATCCGCAAGGCGGATTTGCTCGTTCCCGCGAGTGAGCCATTTTAAGCGTACCGGGCCCATAAACCAGAGTGGGGATGTTCAACTGATTATTATAAAACCACGCGTCACAACTGGCAGTCATGGCATCGACATCACTTTCAAATATCACAAAGATCATTAGCCCTTTTCAGCATTTCAACCGCCAGATGGCCGGGATCCATAACGCTGCAATCATGCCGGTAAGTAAATGACAACTGGAAATTATCGGCATCCAGCAATCCGGCTGTTTTCCAGTAATGCCTGTTTTATCTCGTCGCAAATCTGCTCTTTGGTTTTATTGGGCAGGAAACCCAACACACCTTCCAGGGTTGCCTTATTTGGCGCTGATGCCGGCCAGTTACCCGCATCGAGTCGGCCAAAAGTAATTGGCATAGGATTTTCGTATTTATCAAACAAATTTATCGACCGGGAACCATCCAGCAATTGTTTATGGTATGCCGTAAGAATATCAATAGCTTCATGGGCCATAAGCAGAGCGCTTTTGGTTTGGCCGACCTGACCACTATGGCCCGCTGTTCCATAAAATCTATCCGAAACCAGACTGCTCTCTTATCGAGGTAAGAATAAGATTTTCCGTAGGCTCCAGTACGATACATGTGTCGGCCTTTTCCCCCTGACGGGCCATTGCCAGCGAACCATTGCCACCGTTTTCTTCTTCGACAACAATATGGGCAACCACATCGCCGGCCAATTCCAAACCCAAACGCTCAATAAGCCCGAACAATAAATATATTGTCGCGATTGAACCTTTATCATCACAAGCCCCTCTGCCATAGAACAACCCCACCTTCAACCCTGCCCGAAAAAGCGTCAAGCCATTCCCTCCGACGCAGGCACAACATCACAATGAGCGTTGAGCAGGTAAAGTCTTGCCGCCCCCCTGACCTTTTCGGCAAACGCGAAGATTAAACCGTCCCTCATATTCAATACCAGTGACAGGACTGCTGTAATCCGGGTCATCCTTAATCTTATTGCTCAGCGAAATCTTCTCAACCTCGGCATTGAGTTTGGAAAATTCCTCACATAAGAACAACATCGCCTGATGCTCCTGCCCAGGCGTGGAAGGAAACTTCATCAAATCAACCAGAAACCGCTGAATATCAGGCAGTAAATCTGTCGTTGCGTTTTTTAGTTTAGTCTCATCCATTAACAGTTTTATTCCCCGCAAAACTTTTTTCCATAATTGCCAGGCTTTCATCTGCTTGCTCGCGATTTATCGTAAGAGGCGGTGCTACCCGCAGCACATTACCATACATTCCTACCGAACCAACCAGCAAGCCATTATCAGCACATTCATTGATGATAGGCTTGATAAGCTCCGGTGCGGGTTCTTTGGTTGCTTTGTCCTTAACAAACTCCAGCCCCATTACCAGCCCCATACCACGAACATCACCCAGATAATCACATTTATCAGCAATCTTTTTCAGCCGCTCTTTCAGATAAGCACCCATCTTCGCGGAATTTTCGACAAGATTTTCCCGCTCAAAAATCTCCAACACCGCCGTCACCGCCGCACTGGCAACCGGATTGCCGCCATACGTACTGCTCATCTCTCCCTTGACCAAACAACCAAATATCTCACTGGTCGAACAAACCGCCGACACCGAAACACCGCTGCCGATCCCTTTGCCCAATGCCATAATATCCGGAGCAATGTCCTCATGCTCACATGCCCACATTTTCCCTGTCCGACCGTATGAAGCCTGCACTTCATCCAACGTAAACAGAATCCCCCGCTCGCGTGTCCACTGACGCAGACGTTTGAGCCAGCCGGCCGGCGGAAAAACAAAACCACCCGCCCCCTGATAAGGCTCGACAATAACACCCGCTAAAGAACCTGTCGAGTTCGTCGCGACGATATAATCCAGAAAATCAAAATATTTCTTAAATTCCGGCCCGTCATCACAAAAACCCAAATCGTCACGATAGGGATTAGGAAAAGGTGCCCGAATCGCGCCGGGAATAACCGGGCCATACTTCTTTTTCGGTCCAACCAGACCTCCTACAGATGACGCTCCCGGCGTACGACCGTGAAAACCACCACCAAAACAAACAATCTCGAAATTACCCGTAAACCGCTTCATCAGCCGCAAAGAAGCCTCTACCGCCTCAGAACCGGTTGACAAAAAGAAACATTTATCCAGATTCTTCGGCAAAGCCCTGGCAAGTTTCTCCGCCGCCTCGATCCGGTAAGTGTTGGCACATTCATAATTATTCAGCAAATCCTCCGAAGCCCGCTGAGTGGCTTTAACCAGATGCTCATGGCAGTGTCCCACATTAGTAACCAGCACGCCCGAAGTCCAGTCGATAAAACGGTTGCCGTCAACATCCGTAACCACACAACCCTTGGCATTTTCCCAGACCACCGGGGCCTGATAACCCACCACGTCGGCTTCGTATTTGTGCCATTTTCCCAAAAGTGCCTTACCCTGCGGACCCGGCAACGGTGCTTTTACATTTGCGATTGTCATCTTTAATTCCCTCTACGTATTTTATTAACCACACAACGAGCGTCCTGCCCTTTTGAGGCCGCGATAATGTCATCGAAAATACTCTGCCGTATCTCCCAGGCTGCCTCATGCGACGCCCAGCCGATATGGGGCGTAAGGATCGCATTGTCCAGCCCAAACAACGTCAGCTCCGGGCTGGGCGGCTCTACCTCAAAAACATCTATCGCCGCACCAGCGATTTGATTATTCTTTAATGCCGTCGCTAAGGCTTCAGCATCAACCATTCCACCCCGCGAAGTATTGACAACACACGCCGTCGGCTTCATCAGCGACAAGGTATCAGCGTTAACGATATGTCGCGTCTCGTCATTCAAAGGCGTATGCACCGTCAGAAAATCAGACTCTTTGAAAATCGTTTCCTTATCCACCCATTCCACACCCACAAGGTCAGCCTTGCGTTTTTCGCTCAGATAAGGGTCACAACCAATTATCCGAAACCCAAAAGATTTCAGCTTATGAAACACCCTGCTGCCGATTCTTCCCAGCCCCAGAATACCCAGCGTCTTGCCTTCCATGCGATAAATCGGGAAAAGCTCCGAAAAATCCCATTGCCCGCTCGCACTGGATTCATCAAGCGTCCTTCTGCTAAACGGCACCTTCCGCCCACAAGCGAAAATCAGAGCGATAGTGTGCTCCGCCACGTCAGTTTTGCAATAATCCGGCTGATACGCGAACTGTATCCCCTGCCTCGTGCAAGCCTCGACATCAACATTGTCATAGCCTATGCCGTGCCGAATAATCAGCTTACAATTTGTCAGCTTTGAGATAAGCGACTCATCAAACTTGACCATATTCACCACGATAACCTCGGCACCCTGAACCTTCGCCAGAACTTCATCTTCCGGCCGAAACTTCAATTGGCAAGCCTCAAAATCAATCCCCAGCTTTTTAAGCTCCTCAGCTTCCCAGTTAAGGTCATCCTCGATATAATCCGTAATCACAACCCGCATCACTTCACCTCTATCCATTTCTTATCACTGTCGGACTGATAAATTGCCTCAACCACTTTTAGAACATCCAAAGCTTCATCCACTCTGATAAACGGTTCACGCCCCTGTAATATCGCGTCAACAAAATCATCGACGTAGGCCTGTCCCATATAACCGGAATAGCCGGGCACCTTGTTTAGTTGAAATGAGTATTGCCGCGCCGCCGCGCCTGCCATTTTTTCACTATCGCTGTAAATCTCCAAAACATCCGTCTGAACCACCCCGCCGGCCTGCTCACCTTCATATTTTGGGCAATAACTCAACAACCCTTTGCTGCCCTTAACCCCCAGATACAGATCGCGACCACAGGGAAAACAATCCGGCACGATATAACTAACCGACAGCATAGCCGTAACCCCCAAACCAAACTTCAGCATGGCCATCGAACTGTCTTCAATATCATATTTATCCGAAGTCTGTGTATTGCACGCACAAACTTCAACTGCCGAAGCCCCCAACAGATAATTCATTATATCAATCCAATGCACGCCCAGATTATACATCGGACCACCCCCGGACTTGGCCTTTTCCAGCATCCACGCCGAATTGCACGCAATATAACGTTCAACTTTGCCCGCCGCCAATCGAGCCTCAATCGACACAATATCACCTAAAATCCCATTTCCAATGCATTCTTTCATTTGCTTGATTACCGGGTGATACCGCCAGCAATAGCCTGTCGTCACTTTCACCCCGTTGGCATCAGCAACAACCATCAGGCGTTTAACATCCGCGGAAGTATGGGCGATAGGTTTTTCTATCATTAAATGCACACCACGCTGAGCGAATTTGATGGCCGCGTCGGCACAATCACAATGCGGCAGAAAAATAACCGCCATATCCAGCTTCTCGCTATCGAGCATTTTATCGATGTCAGAATAACCTTTGATTCCGTAATTACCGGCAAAACTTTCAACCAACGCCCCATCAGCATCATAAGCACTAACCACCCTGGTTCGACCGCAATTATCAAACAGTGACATATACCCGCGCGGATGCAGATGCCCCAGACCCACAATCGCCACATTCAAAATTTTATTGTCTGCTGCCATCAATTATTTTTCCCGAACAACATGGTTTACTAATTTGCCCACATTTTCTATCTCAACCACAACATCATCACCGTCCTGAAGCAGCAGACGCGGCTGACGCGCCCACCCCACACCTTCAGGTGTCCCAGTCAGGATCACCGTACCAGCTAACAAAGTCGTACCCTGAGACAAGAAGCTCACCAGCTCATAAACATCGCGAATCATATAAGATGTATTTGAATCCTGTACCATCTGCCCGTTCAGCGTCGTTGTTATCCGCAGATTTTTCACATCGCCAATCTCGTCCGGCGTTACCAGTACCGGCCCCAGAGGAGCGAAACTATCGAAACCCTTACCGCGAACCCACTGCCCCCCGCCCCGCTCCAACTGCCAGCTGCGAGCGGAAACATCATTCGCCACCGTATAGCCCAAAATATAATCTTGCGCCTCAGCCGCACTGACATTCAGACAGTCCCTGCCGATATACAACGCCAGTTCACCTTCATAATCAACTTCATCTGCACAGATAGAAGGTATCCGTATTGCCTGCTGATGAGCATTGACACTGGCGGGATTTTTCATGAAAATAATAGGATCAGGCTGCTCTTCCATATTACATTCATCGATATGAGCCCGATAGCTCGCCGCGACACAGATCACCGCACGCGGCTCCAGCGGCGACATAAACTCACTTACCTCAACACACTCTCCGGTCACATCACCCAGGCCAATCTCAGCTATATTATGACCTTTACAACGAAGATAGCTGCCATCAGCCTGTTGTGCCGCCAATACAATATTACCCTTGGTGTCCGACACCCTCGCGATTTTCATTTAGTACTTCCCATCTTGAGTCTCAAAGTGTGTCGGCTTACCAATATTCTCACCACCGAGCTGCACCCAGTCCGCCACCCATTCGATAATCTTACCGATAGAAACCTCCGGATTGCCAAAAATAGAGTTCGCCTTCGCCGCGTTACTCAAATAAGCCTTTCCGTTTTCCTGACCAACTATCCGTACCTCCTTACCAAACAACTCACCAAACCTCTGAGCAATCCAGCGAACCGACAATGTCTCAGGCCCTGTGATGTTCAAAACCGAACTCGGGCTGGTCGCTAAATCAAAACTCCTTAGAACCTGGTCACAACAGTCACCCTGCCAGATTCCGTTCATAAAACCAGTAGTCACGTCCACATCTTCGCCCTGGAATACCTTGGTCGCAATATCAACCAGAACCCCATAGCGAAGCTCTAAAGCATAGTTAAGACGAACCTGCAATACCTTCTCACCTTTTTCCGCCGCGTAATAATCAAATACCCGCTCCCGACCCAGCGAACTTACCGCGTATTCACCAACTGGGTTAGGACTGTCAGACTCCACCGCCCCACCACTATAAACATCAACCACCGGATACACACATCCCGTGGAAAATACAGCTATCCGCGAATCAGTAAAGACCTGAGCCACATTATGCGGAACCATCACATTGACAGCCCACGTCAGCCATTCACTACCGGTCGAGCCAAACTTACGACCAACCATATACACAATATTCTCAACTTGCGGCAGTTGCTTAACCGCCTCCAAATCCAGCATATCACACTTGATAGTCTCAATCCCTTTAGCTGCCAGACCATCCAGCTCCATAACATCGACAGCCAAAACCTTACCTTTACCGCCAGCTTCGGCAAAGGCCTGCTGAGCCCTCATTGCCATGGTCGGTCCGATCTTACCCCCCGCTCCCAATATCATCACATTGCCTTTAAGTCCCTTAAAATAAGAAACTAAAGCCTCAGAAGGCCTGGTCAAAAGTTCATCCAGGATTTCAACATTTTTAATTTTTGCCGGTAATTCTTTCACATCTACACTCCAAAAAACCAACCATTTGTTTTCTTTTATAAATATTAACACCCCCAAATCAAAAACACAACTAAATATTTGCTTTTTTGTGAGAATTTTCGTATCGTACTGTCATCATGGAAAATACAGACAATACAGTTACCCCAAAACAACAACGTTCGATTGCCAGCAAACAGAAAATCCTCCAGACTGCAACCAAAGTTTTCGCCGAAAAAGGTCTTAACGGTGCCCGAATCGATGAAATTAGCCAGGAATCCGGCATTAACAAACAGAGAATATACGCTTATTTCGGGTCAAAAGAGGAACTTTATCGCCAAACCCTTATTTCTGTATACGCTCAGGCCGTAGAAAACGAAAGGCTCCTCAAGCTCCAGGAAAAAGACATCCCCGATATGACCAAAATCATTCTGGAGAGTTTTTTCCGCTTTCACCGGGAAAATCCCATTTTCTGGCGACTGTTAGCCTGGGAAAACCTCAACGGCGGTAAGAGCCTTCGCGATAAAGACTGGCAGGACTTACAGTCAAATTACATCTGCCATCTCAGGGAACTGTACGAACTGGGTCAGAACAAAAAAATCTTCCGAGACAATATCGACTTCAGCACTTATCTGATAACTATATTCTCGGTCAGCTTCTTCTACTTCTCTAACCGCCTGACAATTTCTCACCTTCTGAATCTAGAACTAGGCAACCAGGATATCCAAAACAGCTTCACCCAGCAAGTCCACCAACTACTTTATTCCGGTATAACAAAAATAGACCCCATAAAAAAACATCCAAAACCAGTGAACTTGCCCCAATAGCAAACCAACCAATCGACATCCTAACCTACATTTTCATAAGCCTATTGCGATGGCCTAGAGAGCTATTACTCCGGCAATTAAACATATGAATCAACTCGCTTTTGCGTATTGCACTTTTTCGTGATTGAAAAACTTTTTTACCTTCTTAGTCTTTCGTTGCAGGCTCCGCATATAAGAACTCAGATTATCCTGCAATTGTTCTTGTGACCTTGGCGCGGGCTTCTTCTTGAGTTGTTGTTTGATGTCCTGGTTGACATATTCATCGGGGTTATGTTCCGGGCTGTAAGGCGGCAGAAAGAACAGCTCGATTTTCTTTTTATGTTTAGTTGCCCACCGTTGAACCTTCTTGGCATGGTGAACTCTAAGATTATCGACAATCAAAAATACTTTTCGTTTAGCATCCTTAATGAGTCGTCGCAAAAATGTCAAAAATATATCCACCTTCAAGCCGCCTTCATAAATCATAAAACGCAATTGCCCTTTATTTGTCAGCGATGAAATCATACTTACCGAAAAACGCTGGGCTGGGCCGTAAACCGTCGGGGTTTGGCCTTTAGGAGCATAGCCCCGACCACGAGCGTCAGCACTGTTAAGCCCGGTTTCATCAGCCCATTGAATCTCAGCATCTTCCTTTTTAGCACGCTTTTCGATCTCTGGATAGGTCTCGCCCAGCCATTGCTGGACCTTTTCGGGCTGTTGCTCATAAGCTTTGCGAATCGGTTTTTGAGGTGTAAAACCCCAACGCTTAAGATATTCGCCAGCAGTGCGGATCGGCAACTTAATCGAAAATTTCTGTTCGATTAAATCCATTACCGCCTGACGATTCCACAAAGCAAATTTCAGTTTTAACTGTTCAGGATATTTGTCCCGAATCAAAACCTCAATCTCCTTTTCCTGCTCTAAAGTCAAAGTTCTGTTTTCGCCTTTTCTGCGACCTCGTTGGCCGGGCTTTAAGCCAGCCATTCCCTCAGACAAATATCGCTGCCACCATCGATTGACAGTTTGGTAAGCAATCTCAAGGATCGCCGCAACTTCCCTTTGCTTTTTGCCGGCTTTGAGCAACTTTATGCAGGTTCGCCTCAGTTCATACTGAGCTTGCTGGTTAAGTTTTCGTGAATCTCGTTTTTCCATTACAAAAGTATAGCAGAAAATTAATAATGTTCATCTATTTTATTGCCGGATTAATAATATGTAGCAACCACCACTTAATCCGACAGAACGTTTCAACAGAATTACTGCCCAAGCAATTGTCACAGTTACAAGTTTAAGTATGCAGCAGCATCCTCAAGGCTCAATGCCGCCAATTCAGAGGTATATTCTTTGTATGAATTTAGCAAAGTTATTGTTTTGGCCTTGAACTTATTCATGTTTATTTTAGCTTTGTTTAATTTAACTTCTGCCAGAAAAAGTTGTTTTTCCATTTCATTTATGGCAACAATATCTATCTCATTTTCATTCTTTCGGTCCCAGTACGAGCCAACAATGTTATATTGCCCAGATGACGCAATTAACTCTTTAAAAAAGTTTTCCAGCATTGTGCCACAATAGGTTGAATAGTCTCTTTCGATGTTTTTTCGGATATAATCAAAATTGCCGGTTTCAACCGCTGACCAATTGCTGTAAATAAATCGAAACCAAAAAGTCAGGAAATTGTCTGAAATCTTATACTTCTGCAGCCTTGAGCCAGGCTTTGCGTTAACCGGTTTATGCTTTTTGACTATTCCAAAGTCGTTTTCAAGTCTATCTAGATAGCCGCCGATATTTCGTTCTAAGATTGACTCTATTTCAGGCCGAGATGTTTTGCCGGATGAAATCAAAGATAGGATTGAGAAGTAGGTATTGTAATCTTTCCCAAATTCTTCGATAAGTACATTTTTCCCTTCATGCAAGAACGGAGAGTTGGGAGCCAAAATGAAATCTAATATTTCAGACAAAGAAAAGCAATCATTTGAAACCAAAAGATCAATGTATCTTGGCATACAACCTGTGATAGTGTAATAGTCGAATAAATTATTAAGCGAAAAATTATTGTAATCTTTTAATATTTGCACAGTGTCTTTAATTGTAAAAGGATTGATTGAGAGGATACGGTCTGCTCGATTAAAAAGAGGTTCGTTCGCGTGGAGGAAAATCTTATGCATCAACGAATAAACAGAACCAATAAAAATGAGATTAATTTTAGATTTTGCTTTATATGAATCCCATAAGTTTTGTATCTCAGAAAATACGGCCGAATTAATATTATAGAATTCTTGGAATTCGTCGATTATAAGCGTGAAATTACATTGTGTTGAAAGTTCTAATAGTAATTTAAAAACGTCCTTGAAGTATTTAATCTCGCCGATGACCGGTATTGAAAAATGGGTGTTTATTTCCTTTAGGAATTCCTGGCACAGCAATTCTTCTGTTTTTTTGGAGACAAATAAATATAGGAATTTGTGGTTCTTGGCAAATTCTAAAGCGAGCAGGGTTTTACCCACCCTTCGTCTCCCTGTAAGGATTGTCATTTTGCCGCTTTGTGAACTCTGTTTGTGGATAATATCAAGCTCCGCGAGTTCAGTTTTTCGATTGTAGAATTTCATTGTCGCCTCGCGTTGTTGTAATCCATGTTACTGTAATAGGTGTTACTATATCTCCAATCTGTGATATTTACAACATAATTGAGTGATAATTTGCAAAAATATTGGTATTGCCACCGAGTGACAGTGGATTACTATCGTTGCCATCTTTCTAGCACTGTTTCGGTCACTCTTGAATATGGTAGCCACATAACTATTTATTTGTTAGGAGTTTATGGCAAAGCCTCCTCATGCTTCCAAGCTGGCCATGTGAGTTCGATTCTCATCGCCCGCTTTTTGCCATTGTTTGACGGGGGTTGTCTGGATTTGTCTAAGTTTTTATTTTGTAGGCACTTGTGCGCGTTGCAGGCTGGTGTGTTGGGGGCATGTTTTGTCAGCAATAGACAGCCCTACCCTCGCGCAGCCTGTCATCCGGCACCAAAATGGGCACCGGGCAGCACCGTTTTGGTCACCGGTGGGGCGGGGGGTGGTGCTGGAGATGGCTGGTGAGGGGGGGTGTTCGGTTGGTGGGGAATTTCTTCGCTATTTTTCCAGCTTCCGCAAATCGCTCGTCCTGTTTTTGACCGGGGTATTGCCCGCAATCCGGCTCGCTCAGAATCTTTCTATTCTTCGAAATTAAACTCCTGGCTGAGTGGGCTGCCCTATGTAATTGGTTGATATCTCAACAGACTATTTTTCGCACACCTGCTGATGCAGCTTCGCCAGCTTGCTAAATGTAAGGGACTGTAGTTTCAATCTCCCAGAAGTTTTTTCCCAACGGTATATACTGGCGGGGGTCACATCAAGTCGGTTCGCAAATTCAGATACTGAAAGTTTTAACCGATTACGCAGCCTTGCTACCGACTTACCTGTTGGTCGGATGCTTGGAAGGTAGGTGGTTTCTGGATTACTCCTGGTTAAATTTGATTTTGCAGCTATTTTCTTCGTAGATTTTCTGAGTTTGGGGAAGGTTTTCTTTTGCTTCGCGGCAGTTTTGGCCTTTTTTGCGATTCGTTTTTTTGTCGCAGGAGATGTTGAAGCCGCCTTTTTCGGAACTTCATCATTCAGATCCATATCAATATCAAAAATATCGGCGATCTGGTCATTGGCAATAGTCTTGCCGACACCAGCCGCGGTATCCGGCAGGGCAATCTCGCCGGCAATCAATTCAGTGGCGTCAACACCGCGAAGCGTGAATAACAGTTCGGGTTGACTGTCAAGTCGATTTCCGATGCCGTACAAAACGGCTGCGACATGCTTACACATTACCGCCCAGTCCGGGCAATCACAACTGAGCTTGATCTGACCGGGCAGCGGCAGTAGTCCATTTTTTCGATCGGTCACTATGGACATTATCTGGTCGGACAATTTGCCTTGAAGCAGCTCAAGCATCGAACCTATTTGCCCGCTGCACTTTTTCTTAATGGTTTTCCAGACAGAACTGCGTAAACTTTCGATTTTTATCGTGACATTATATAGTTCCGAACCGCTGACAATAGCTTCGATTTTTCCCGATTCGATATTCAAATGACATATTGAACCGTTACGTGCATAAGTTCGGCCGCGCGGCAGGCGGTTGGAATAATCAGAAAAAGATTCGAGATGCTCGCACCACGCTTTACCCCAGAAACTGCGGGCAATGGCTCGCCCTTCAATTTCTACCGGTTGAATGTTATGGCCTTTCTTGCGAAGTTTATTCATTTGTCGCAAGGCCTTGGCCCGTCGCTGGGCGACAGAAACATAAGGACGCCAGGGATAAAATGACATAATAAACATCTCCTTTACAATTGAGCGCGAGTCACATCGAGACTAACCAGCCGAAGAATCTCGTCGTCCGGCAACTCGGTTAGATTTGTTTCACCATCGGAATCGAGAATTTCATCTGCCATTTTTTGCTTTTCAGAAATTAATGCGTCAATGCGTTCTTCAACTGTGCCGCTAGTTACAAATTTGTGGACCAGAACATTGCGTTTCTGGCCGATACGGAACGCCCGGTCCGTAGCCTGATTTTCGACCGCAGGGTTCCACCAGCGGTCAAAATGAATTATATGGGATGCCGCGGTCAGATTCAACCCTGTCCCGCCAGCTTTGAGTGAAAGAACAAAAAAACGGCGGCCCGTCATCAGATTGAAATTGTTCGACCAGTTGTTTGCGTTTTTGTACCTGCGTTCCGCCGTGCAGTATCAGTCCGGCCCGACTAAAAACCTTGGTCAGGTGCTCAGCCAGCGGTTCGGTGATTTCACGGAATTGAGTAAAAATCAACACTTTTTTTCCTGACGCGAGGCAATTTCCTCACAAATCTCCCTAACGCGGATAAATTTTCCGCTCGCATCCGAAGCATAATCGCCGTCGCCGTTGAGTTGGCTGGGATGGTTGCATATTGGTGATTAGCATTGAAAATGGAGCCAGATTTGCGGGTTTTCTCTTCTGAAAAAGCATCGAAAAAGGAGCCACTGTAAAAGGCCGATAAGATGTGTTTAAGATACGTAACATTTTAGACACAGGAGGCTTAGAAAGGTGCTTACAGTGGAGCATTATGAGATTATCAGACGTAAAGTTCGTGATGGGATATCGCAACGTGAGGTTGCCCTGGAGCTGGGGCATTCGCGTAACACGGTGGCCAAGGCCCTGAAAAATCCGATTCCGCCGGGCTATCGGCTCAGTCAGCCGCGGGTCAAGGCTGTCATGGATCCCTTCGCGCACATTATTGACACCTGGCTGGAATCTGACAAAAAGGTTCGGCGTAAGCAGCGGATGCAGGCGACCAAAATGTATCAGCGGCTTTGTGACGAGTATGGTTTCACCGGTCATTACAGCACTGTCCAGCGGTATATCAAGGAAGCGAGTAATCGCCAAAAAGAAGCTTACCTGCCGTTAGCGTTTGAGTTTGGCGAAGAAGCCCAGGTTGACTGGCATGAAGCTAACATTAAAGAAAACGGCAGGGAGAAGAAGGTCTACGTTTTTTGCATGAAGCTGTGCTGTTCTAAGGCTCCTTTTGTTTGTGCTTACGAGAGCATGAAGATCGAATGTTTTCTTGACGGCCATGTCCGGGCGTTTGAATATTTCGGCGGCGTGCCCAAACGCATTGCTTACGACAATTTAAAAACTGCGGTTCTAAAAGGTTCTCAAAAAAGGCAAGCGTCGGCTCAACCGCAAATTCGTAGAGCTTAAGAGTTGGTATTTGTTTGACACTCGTTTTTGCAATGTCGCTAAAGGTAATGAAAAAGGCGATGTCGAGAATCTCGCCAAGCGAAGTGAAAGGCAGTTCTTCTCTCCGGTTCCGAGAGTTACCGATATGGCTCAGCTGAATGAGATGCTGATTGCTCAGTGTATCAAAGAACTGGATCGCCAGGGCCCTGCACCTCATACGAATAAAACCATTGGCGATTTATTTGCGGAAGAGAAAACACATTTATACGAACTGCCTGAGCAGAAGTTTGAAGCCTGTCGTCGAATATCCACCTTTGCGGACAAACAGCTTACAGTACGGGTTGATACTAACCGGTATTCGGTGCCGACGGAGTATGCCTATCAATCTTGCCAGGTCAAGGTATTCGTTGACCGGGTTGACCTGTTCTATAAAAATGAGCTGGTTGCCTCGCATTCCAGATGTTACGATAAAGACCAGTATATCCTGGATCCGCTGCATTATATCAAACTTTTAGAGCGTAAGCCCGGTTCGCTGGATAATGCTCGGCCATTCAAGGGCCAGCCCTGGGGCGAAGATTTCACCTTGATGCGAACAGAGCTTGAATATCGATACGGCAGTGAAGGGACCGGTAAATACATCAACATCCTGCTGCTCTTTATCAGGCATCCGCAAAAAGAAGTTGAACATGCCGTTGGTGTTTGTGTCAAGTGCCGGGCGTTCAGCGATGAAGCGGTGGAAAGCTTTTTACGTAACGGCTCACAATTGAACCTTGCCGGCAATCAAGTCCTGGTAAACCAAGGCGATGGCAAACGCAATCTCGATGTTTATAACCAGTTGGCCGGGGAGGTAGCATGAAAGATCCAATGGTTTTATTAAAAAGCTATCTCAAGACCCTGAAGCTTCCGACAATTCAAAAAGAGTATCAGACAATTGCCCGGGCATCCGCCCAGGCAAACGAATCCTATGAAAGTTACCTGCAAAGACTGGCCGAAATCGAAGTCTTTCATCGACAGTCGCAGGCCATCGCCAGGAGATTGAAACAGGCAAACTTCCCCATGACTAAGGAACTTGAAAGTTTTGATTTTATGGCCGTGCCGCAGATAAATAAAAAACAGATTATCGACCTTTCGATGTGCGGCTTTATCGACCGCCGCAGTAATATCGTCTTTACCGGCCCGCCGGGCGTGGGTAAAAGTCATCTGGCCATCGCCCTCGGCCGGGAAGCCTGCCGACGAGGTTATAAAGTGCGGTTTTTTACCGCTGCTGAACTGGTTAATACGTATCTCGAAGCCCGACAGGAAAGAGCGGTGTTGAAATTAGAGAGCTATATAAAAAAATGCGACCTGATCATCATCGATGAACTGGGCTATGTCCCGTTCGACCGTATCGGAGCGGAACATCTGTTCGGCTTTTTCAGCCAGTGCTATGAACAAACCAGCCTGATCGTAACAACGAATCTGCCATTCGCCGATTGGCCCCAGGTCTTTGGCGATGATGAAAGATTAGCCGGTGCTCTGCTGGACCGACTGACCCACCATGTGAGCGTGGTCGAAATCATAACCGACAGCTGGCGACTTAACCAGAGTTTAGAGAAAAAACGGAAAAAAGAAGGCTAAGAAAGCCTCAATCCAACGAAAAAGGACCAGAATCCCTATTGACAACGCCGAAATCGGCGTTATTTTACTAACCTAAGTGGCTCAGATTTCGATGCAAATCTGGCTCCATTTTCAATGCTAATCACCAGCGTGACTATCTGGAAGGTCTGGAGAAGCTGAAGAAATATCGTGATTACGCCCGTTTTATGCAAAGGCTGGGCAAACTCAAACATCATGCTGGCAGTTCGTATAAATGCGTTACTCTTACAATTCCAAAACCAAAGGAAAGAATTGAGGAAGGTGAGTTTGATTATAAATTCGATAGGAACAAATACCGAGAAATGATTTATCGTGACGGCACATACTTTTTGCGTACCAATCAAACCGGAAAGAATGGCATAGAGCTTTGGCAGGAGTATATGCTGCAATGTAATGTAGAACAAGCGTTCCGGGAGCTCAAAAGCGATCTGGGTGTTCGGCCGGTCTATCACCATAAAGAAGACCGGGTCGATGCTCACGTGTTTGTAGCGTTTATGAGCTATTGTCTGCAAGTGACCTTGAGACACAGACTGCGGGCCAGTGCCTGCGGGATAACCAGCCAGGCCGTTTTGGAAACAATGTCACGAATCCAGATGCTCGATGTGTCCTTTGAAACCCAGGACGGCAGGACTCTGCTGATGCAGAGATATACCGAGCCCGATGGCGATCAGAAATTGCTGCTATACCATTTGAAGATGGAAATGCCGCCGCAAAAGCCACCGAAAATATACAGCGGTCAGCTCAAAAAATAACACCACTGTTGGCGACAGACCAACAGCCCTGAAGGAGCCAAAAATCCACTTTTTACCCCTTAAGTGAGAAATTGGGGCTAATCACCACCTCACACCTGGGGCGGCAGGTGTATAACTGCCACCCCCACGATGTATTGCCGAATATTGAGCCACCAGAGATAATCGTACGAAGCACTCTGAAAGTGTCCACTAAGAAGAAAACCAGAAAAGAACATAAAACTTTGGCTGACAGAGCGTTACAGACAATATTGCTCGTGGGATGCAAGAAACTTCCGATACATGTCGCGGTAGATGTAGACCCGCTAAATCTGATGTAGCTCGAAAAACTCGAAAAGTTTACCTATTTAGAGCCTGTTAATTTCCCAGAGCTGGGCGTAATCTTTGCATATGGAAATTTTAGGTTCCAGCCTTGGAGGACAACTGATATTCAGAATATACTTGTCATGCTTTTTTTTCCACTCAATTTTTATCAGTCCCTCCGGCGTGGGCACACTCCCTACAGCACTAAGGAGATTGCCGGGTACGGGACTTACCAAAAAAGTCTTAAAACCTGGTTTGATAGGCTTTATTCCCAGTATATATCCAAGATAGATATAGGCTGGTATCGCAGACCAGCCGTGACACAAACTACCGGCTCCATCAAAATCTTCATGTCCCAAAATCGTTTCCCAGAAAGCACTAGAACCTGATTCAATCATTTTGCCCCAGCGATTTCCGATATGATCCAGAACAAATCCTCCGAACAAATCCGGTTTTTGCAACAGTGCCTCATAATAATAATTATGCATCCCAAGTGATATTTCCGAAAGGCTTTTGTCATAAGCCAAAGCCCACCTGCTGGAATCTTCAAATTGAGGAAGAAAAACTTTAAGCTTAAGACCTAGAGCCTGAATCAATTGCGAATGAATGCTATCACTACTTCTATCATTTTCCTGGGGAATAAAATATCCTTTATTCAAGCAAAAATACTTTCGCAAGCCCTGACGGATTTTCCCGGCACAAGCCTCAAAATCAGTTGCTGCCGCATCATTAACAAACCGACAAATCCGACCACAGGCATCAAGGGCTTCCAAGAGAAAAAGATTCAGGCAACTATGTATTTTTTCGGAATCTCTATTGGGCGTATGGCTCATACTATCTAAGTTGTAGCCATTCATTGCCGGCGACCATTCATAAAAATTCCAATAATTTTTCCCTGTGGGTAACAGCATCACTCCTTCTTCGCCCAAATTTTGCATATAAGTTGTGAGCATGTATTTCATCTGAGGGAGAAGCTGATTTACAAAATCCTTATCTCCACTATAAAGATAATAATTATAAACAGAAACTATCCACGCCATTGAAAAACAAGGTATCGTAAAATCAATTTCCGAAGGCGAACAAAGTTCCAAATAACCATCCGACCTGATGGTACGCCCCAAAAGACTCAGTGATTCTTTTGCATATTGATAGTCACCGAAAAGATAGTAGCTGATTAGTGATTGAGTTTTGGCATCCATGGCATATAAAGACTGTTCTCGCCACGGGCAATCTTCAAAATGCTCGTGCATACACAACCTGGAGGTCTCAACTGCCGTAGAAAAAATCTGGTTATGCGATAAATCATTACTATAAAATTTACCGGACAAATCAACTGGATAGACAGCAGACTTTATCCCTATATATTCAAATTCAATATCCGCCTTTTGCTCTGAGATATGTATTTCCAGATAACAACATCCAATCCGGCGAACGGGCATTTCCCACTCCTGTGCGCCCTCCGAACATATATATCTGTCCGCAAAATTTCGATCACCTATCTTGCATCTTACTCTTCCATCCGCCAGATGTTCACCGTGGGCAATATCAAGAACAATTCCTGCTGAAGCGGACAACCTGAACTTCAAATGGCCAAATAGTTCCCGTTCAAGGTCAAAAACAATATATACTCCACTTTGATTACCGGTTGGCTTTTTGGCAATGAAAGAGCCACCCTCCATTTCAGCATTATCAGGAAAAAGTGTCTTATCAATAAATATATCGTTCGCTATTGTTTCAGCAAATGTGTCTCCTGTTTCAGGCCGAAGGAAGTATCCAGACTGTAACACCTTCGCAGCAATGTCTGAATATTCGAGTTGCTTGACAGGCCTTTCACGCAAACTTTTCCAAAAACCAGAAACCGGACCACACATTTCCCGGCCATCTTCCCATTGGGAATCATCATAATCGATGTCAAGCCACCGATCTTCCCGCGAGGCATCGTGTTCTATAGTAAGTCCTAACTGCTTGGTAACCAAAGGAACCGGGCCAGATTTATACGATAAGCTCGTTCTCGCTTTACATGATTTGTCACTGCTGCCAAGAACGGTATTTTTATTTGACAAAGAGAAAATCAATCCCGCCTGACCTTTTTTATATCTGCTGGTGCTTATCCCCTGATAATAGGCCAAAACCGCCAAGCAGTTTTTGCCTTGTTTAATATACTTGCCCACATCGATAACATCATAAGTTTTTACCTCTGGAAAATCACTGAATTGCCCCTGTCCGACTAAAACACCGTTAAGCCAAACACAATAGTCAGTATCGACACTAATATGCAATTTAGCTTCTTCGGCACCGAGGGGAGCGTCAAAACATTTCCGGACATTTATCCAATGATTGCAGTTGTATTCAGACGCTTTGGCCCAAATCCACCACGCCCGTTCAAATTTCAGGTGTACATCATCAGTCAAAGACACACCAATAACTTCCTTTGCTTTATTAGCATCTTTTATAATCATAATATTCTACCAAAATCATCGCGACTTAAAATGAATTCATATCGGTCTGGTTAGCGTTCACAAAAAACTATCGGTCGGCAAAGAGCCCGCAAGTTCTCCACGGCTGTGCCCGAAGGTATCTCACAACCGGCGCCCACAAAAAATGGATTGCCAACCTGTTTATATAACTGTATCAGCGTTCCAGATATTTCCTTCGGCGAAGACCTTAATACATCATCGACAGGATTAAGGTTTGCGACAAGGGCTGTTCGCCCCATCGCATTGCGGGCATTTGCAATGTCAACCATCCAGTCGCAATCCAGAATATCAACGTGCAAATCTTTTATAAAACCAAGCAGGTGGTTTATATTGCCGCATATGTGCAGTCTGGCAAAACCGTTTGCCTGGTGTATTGCATCAACCAACCTCTTCTCTCTCGGCCAGATAAGCCTCGAATAAACATCCGCGGAAACCTGGCTGGCAATTGCATCGCCGATACCAACTGTATCACAGCCTGCCTCTATTTGCGACCTGGCAAAATCAACCGCAAATTCCGTACATATATCCATCAACTGGCACACATATGACTCATCATCAACGAGATCCATAAGGAAATTACCGACTCCTCGCAAGGTGGCTGCCTCTGCGGCGGGCCCTTCCACCCAACCGGTAATAGATTTTTCCTTAAAGCTATTTTGCTTGTACAGGTCAATCGTTTTTAAGGCACTGACAATTCTTTCGGAAGTTTTAACAGACGGAGTTTCGAGACTCTCCAAAACTTTTGAATCCGCCAACGGATGCCTGACACACTTGGGAACCGCATTGCGAAGATATTCAATTTTTCCGCCAAAAGCTGTGGTTTCTCGCCAGGGATCAGACATAACGTCAAGAGTATCTATCCCAAAATCTTCTACAATCTTGAAATTTGCCTGAGCCAACGCCTGATGATCACAGGCAAATTCAGCGTAACTGAAACCTGAATAATCCGCGGCCCAATGCATCAATATAGGGATTCGCGGCAGATAATCCGTTGACGCTGAGTTTATAGTGTTAATATATCTTTCGTAGCTGTTCATTGTTTATATTCTCTAAAAATATGTCAGCTTCCCTTCCGTTTCCCACTTGCTGTTATCTGTCCGAAATGACGAAGCAGGCAGACCTTCGCGATTAAAAAGAGTTGCCTTGGCGGTATTGCTCCAGGCATAGCGGGCCGCAACTGGCTCAAGCACTTCGACCGCACTCAACACCAGTGAATCGCCTTCTATTTTGACGCTTGCGGGATAATACCGACCATCACTCCCGGCAATCTCAAAACCGGTTTCACTTTCCGAACGAATTACAAGCCCACTGCCAACATGGTCGAAATAAATCCTGACGTTACCGCCTTGCACTTCCATCCTTTTGTACAATGGGCCAGAAGCAACAATATCACGATTATACGTTGCCTTTAACGCCAACTTCGCCAAACGGCAGCCTGGATCTTTTTTGTTTTTGGGATGTATATCTTCATAATCATCAACAGTATCCAGCGTAACCGCCATCCCGCTATTTGATATTATATCCAAGGACAGCCTTTGGGCCTCGCGAAGCTCCGCACTGATATTTGCCATGCCATGTGAATCATTGTCGTAATAAGTACACGGGGCAATCTGCACATAATAAAATGGCAAATTCGCTCCCCATTTGCTCCGCCAGCTTTTTACCATTGCCGGAAACATTTTAATATATTGATGGGCCCGCCAGGAATTACTCTCACCCTGATACCAAATAAAACCCGCCAGACCATAGGGTACCAGAGGTGCTATCATGGCATTATAAAGTCCCGAAGGTTTTTGGAAATGGTCCGGCCCCATCGGAGGCTGTGGCTTGGTAATCGCAATGCCACCGGCAAGCGAAGCTTCGTATTCCTGGAGCTTCTTATCATATTCCTTCTTTGCTTTTGGATAATCCTTGAGAAGTTCATAATAACGTTTCACATTGACGGCAAAATCAGGAACAGACTTTAACACATCCTCCTCTATCCAGGCGTCCACGGGGGTTCCCCCTACCGACGGCTGAATAAGACCTATCGGAACCCCCAACTCCTTCCGAAGCTCGCTTCCGAAATAATAGCCGACCGCACTGAAAATCCGAGCTGTTTCGGGTGTACAGCTTTGCCATTGGCTATAGCAATCCTGCGCCGGAACATCACCTGTACGCTGCGGAACCTGAAAAAATCGCAATGAATCATCATTGGCCTGCGCCGCGACTGATTCGCCATTGATACTGCCGGCCAGAATATAAACCATATTGGACTGACCCGAACATACCCACACTTCACCAAGCAACACATTTTTTATGGTAAGGCTGTTCTCCCCCGCGACCTGAATATCATAGGGGCCACCCGCTTGACCGGTCGCAACCGTAACACGCCATTCACCCTTACCATCAGCCCGGACAGAGTATGTCTCATCACTCCAGCCAACCTTGACATAAACATCCGTCCCCGGTGTCCCCCAGCCCCACAACGGAACCTCAGAATTCCGCTGCAAGACCATACCATCGGAAATCAATGTCGGCAAACTCAACTCCGCGACTACTAAGCCAGGCATAATAAATAGAATTACGATGATAATTTTTTTGATTTTCATAACTACTCCCTACTTGAAAGGATAATCAGGCACCTTATAACCATATTGCTTCTTTAAGGCCTCCAGCCGTTCTTTGAGATTCTCTCTAAGCACCACATAATCACCCTCATTATAAAGATTCCTCATCTCCAGAGGATCATTTTGCAAATCATATAACTCATTATCGCCGTCTAACTCAGGATACTCTATAAGCTTAAATCTGTCCGTGCGAATGCCCACTACACTGGGAATACCCGGAGCATAACCCTCACGGAAGTATTCATAAAGAAAATCTTTCCGCCATCCCTGTTTATTGCCTTGCAGCAGCAGCGCAAAAGATTTGCCCTGCATCGTCTCCGGAATTGACCCGCCAGCTAAATCGATAAAGGTCGGAGCGAAATCTATATTCAAAACCATTTCCTCAATTACACTACCCGATTTAATTAATCCGGGAAAACGAATTATCAGGGGCACTTTCATGGATTCTTCCCACATAATCCGCTTATCAGAAACACTGTGATGATTGCCCAGCAAATAGCCGTTATCACTGGTAAACATCAAAAAGGTATTGTCAAGAATGCCCAGTTTTTGCAGTTTCTCGTATACTCGCCCCGTACTTCTGTCAACCGCTGAAATAGTTTTCAGATAATTCATCCAGGCATTTTCCTTGCCGGACCATGGCTTAGCTGGTGGAGTGCTTGCCGGTATAGGCTTACCCTGACTTTCATGATATGGCTCACGATGAACGCCATAACTTGCCGCGCGACGCAGCCATTTGCCTTTATCTGAATAATCGTCATGGTAATTCTTAGGCTCAGGAATCAAAACATCCTGGTAGAGATTTTCATCCTCAGGGGCGGGCAAAAATGGGCCATGAATTGCCTTGTGCCATAAAAATAGACAAAAAGGCTTGCTTTTATCACGTTTTTCTTCCAGCCATTTCTCAGTGTACCGCGTCAGTATGTCAGTTATATAACCCAAAGCCTGAAAGCTTTTACCGTTTTCGTTTAACTCCGGATCAAAATACTGACCCTGACCTTCAAAGCTGAGCCAATAATCAAAATCCGGCCGCGGATTCGCGTGTAATTCCTGATGCCACTTGCCAATAAACGCAACCTCATAGCCTTTTTGCCACAAACATCTTTGCAGAGAATCGACATCTAACCGGTGGTCGGCGACTTCATTCACCGGAACCCCATTTTTATGAGCATACATTCCCGTCAGACAACATGCCCGCGACGGCGAACAAAGCGAAGTCGTAACAAATGCGTTTTTGAAAACCACACCTTCCCTGGCTATCCGGTCAATATTGGGAGTTTTCAAAAAAGGATATTCCGCTTCAAAACCTACAGCGTCCCATTTCTGGTCATCAGTCATTATAAAAACAAAGTTGGGCCGTTTGCCATCCTCCCGGGCGGCAGAATTAACCATTTGCGACAGCACAGAAACACTCGGCAGCGTAGCTGCGGCAATTACGGAATTAAGAAAGTCACGTCTTCTGATTTTTTTACCTGTCATTTACCAAACCTTCATACTTTGGCACTTATCGCTCATCAAGAAAAGTGGAAAAGTGTTATTTATGTTTATCCTACTTCACTTTTGTGCCAATTGCACTTTGTGCTTCCTGTGACAATGTCATATCGCAGCCTATCATATCTTCAAGAACATGACACATTAAGCCCACGATCTTTGGGTTCTCATTGGCCAACTTCCAATATTCCCAACTCCAGTTGTGAACCTGCCAATCGTAACATTCCAGCTCCTGGCTGGCAATATACGAACATGGCTGATAGGTAGTCGCCTGAGGAACCAGGAAAATCTTCTGCCATGCCGGCAGGAATTCCTCGAGTGTAGCAACTAAGCTTTCTATATCAGCAAAATCACAACTGAATTTGTTTACGCCTACCCAGTCGATATTAGTGGGTATAACACCCCAGCCAAGCTGCTCCACCGTCACATAGGAATAAACCGCCAGAAGAGGGCCGCTATAGTCATTCTTGATTTCCGATATGGCGGTGTACAAATCAGCCGTGCTGGCACCGTTAATAACCGGCTCGTCTATTAGATATAAGCCGCCCACGGAGTCTATTACCGGCTGTATTTTGCTCCACAACAACGCCCATTGCGCTTGCCGGGTTGCCAGGGGCAACAAATCACCGTTGCCGTCAAAGAACTGCCAACGTGTATCAACCATCATCTTGCAACCCTTTGCCGCATAACGACCGGCCAGGGCGGCAACTTCGGCAACGCTCATACTATTCAGCATAACATGGTTGAGGTTAGTAAACCCTGAAATATCATAATTGACGTTTTCAAAAAAATCACCGCGAGCGGAATTAACAAAGTAATAGCCAAAATATTCCGGAATATCCTGAGTGGTCATCTGCATTAACTGAGCATAAAAATACTGACCTGCCCAGAGATAACCCGCCGTATTCTGATACACTATCAAACGAACCTTTTCTGTAGGCGAAAAGAAATCGCTGTAAGTGTCCAGCCATGTACCGGTATCGTCATAGCTCCAAATAATATTATCGTATTCATCGATAAGACGCACCTCGGCACCGGTACCGATATTGTATCGACCCGCGGTGTACCACCGGATAATATTTTCCTTTACCCCAGACGGTATCGTAAATTCATAACCACACCAGGTACCCGCCGGCACGGTCTGGGTATAAGGCACGGTCCAGTCCAACCTGGTGTTCAAACCTGCGACATCCACTGCGTCTTCAACACAATCAACATCACTGTTCAAACTAAAATAATTCTCATAACCCGGCGAACCTATCACGACCCAGTCGTTGATGGTCTCAAAGGCCGGAGAACCAAATTGATTGTAGAAAAAAACGTGGTCACCGTCATTAGATGCCCCGAAAGTCGCCGCTGAAAAAGACAAAAACGCTGTTAGAGTGATCAGGCAAAATCTCTGTCTCATATTACTGGTCCTTTCGTTATGCACAACACTTTTCCACTTTATGCACAATAGCATTACCGCAACAACAACTTCTCACCGCTGCAACCTTATTACTCAACTTCAAGCCTTAAAAGAACAGCCCCGCCGCCTGATAGTTCGACCTCAAATGAATTGGCCTTGTCAAGTGCACCCCTCTCTTCCTTGCCGGTCACATTAGAAACGGAAAATACATTTTTAACATCTTTGGTAAAAGACACCACCGTTGCCAGTGTGCCGTCTTCCCGGCGCATCCATTCGCCATGCCGTTTATTGACAATCATCAGGTAAGGGCGTTTCTGGCCATCCTCAAAATAACTCAGAATATAACCCATACTGAGATATTCTTCTGCGGCTTTAATATCCTCAACATACTGCTCCACCGCCCCGTCCCAGTCCAGCCGGGCAAACTCAGCCGTACCCACAGGAGCATAACCATCATCAAAGCCCCGAAAATGTCTTATCTTAAGACACTTCAGACCGATCAATGTTTCGCCCCAAACCGAGGCTTCTTTGTTTATTTGCGACACATCGTCAAAAAGGTCACTTTTCTGGTCATCGGCATCGAGAACACCGCGGCCAAACCGATATATCCCCTGTCGCTTCGCTGTACGACGGCCTTTTCTGAAATCAATACATTCATCCTGCTTGAGCCTCTTCATTGAGTCCCGGCCCACCAAATCATTTATGCCGGGCACCGGATTCCTAAAGTAAAAATACCACAAACCTTTACAGTTATAGGCCAGGAAGGTATTAATCTGCCAAGCTAGGTCGGAACTGCTCACATCGCGGTCCTTACGCGAGGAATAAACCTGCACAAAACCAAACTGCTTGCAGTTGTACCGACTCGAAACTTCTCGGCTGATTTCAAGGTCATGATAAAAACTCGGCGAGTCATAATCATGCCAGTAACACGGATAATGATCCAAAGAACTGTAACGAGGCCTGAGCTTTGCAAAATATGTTTCTACATACTGACGGAATGTACTGCCCAGACGTGTCTCGCTGGCATAAGACGGAAACATATTTACCAGACAAATATCATCAGGATGCCGCGACCGAAGATAATCATATTGCTCAACATATTCATCTATCTCGGCTACCGTCGGCTCATCACCCAGCATAAACCCTATACGCTGCGGGTCATCAGCATGAAAATCACACAGCGTTTTATAATCATAACCCTTCTCGTTCCATTCCTTAAACACCATCCACTTGCCGTCCCAGTTCTTCTTCATTTTCCGATAAACATCTTCTTCCGGATAAATATACAAAATGTTGAAGCCGGCATCTTTATACAAACCCAGACCCTCCGCAGTCAATTCCGGCGGGATCCAGGAAAGTATCGGAAATGGCTCCAGTGTAATTTCAGGCAGTTCACCACAATCCCCAACATTAACCATTCCAACTGTCAATAACATAACAACGGCTAATAAACTGTTTACACCAAATTTAATTTTTTGCATAGCAATCCCTTTCATATATTGCCTGTTCCACATAAAAACCAGCCATACCAGCTAATTCACAGCATTTTATTGCCTGTCCCCCTGTTACGCATCTTTGCAAGCCACTATTCCTCATCACGGCCATACTGCCTGCGCAGCTCGTTCATAGACTGATGGGTAATCGGATACTTACGAAGAATCAAAAACGACAGAAACATCATGGCAGGACCAATGATAAAGGTCATCAACGCTAAACTGTTGACCGTCTCTAAACTCTGAGATTCAGCCCCGGAAACATAGCCTGTGCTTTTGAGGATATAACCAGTCACAAAAAGCCCAAACGCGCCGGCAGCTTTGAGGAAAAAGGAAAACCCGGCAGCGTAACGCCCTTCGGTCACCTCGCCGGTTTGCAGCTTTTTGATCTCGGACAGGTCGGCAATCATGGCAGTAGCCATCGGAACAATAATACCACATCCCCCCCACCACATCATCTGCAACAAACCAAAAACCGCCACAGCAATTGGGAATCCGCCAATTTTAGCCTGTGGCTCCAGCAGCCCTCCCGTAAAAACCGCCAGCAGAGCCAGACTGCCCAGAGAGCTGATAGCCATCCCCAGATAACCGGTACGTTTTTTGTCCAGACGCCGCACCAAACCACCCAACGCCAGTGAGCCCAGCATAAAACCAACCATCCCGCCGGTATGCACAAAGGTTTTCTCGCCGGCACTGAAATGCATATATTCAACATAAGTAAACATTTGCACTTGAGAAACCACCATCATCGAAAATTGAGCGATGGCGAAAAATGACAAAACAAACCACACCAGCTTATCCGAATAAACATCCTTTAAATCATGAATAAATGCCTTGATATGTCCCCCGCCTCCTTCGCTCTCTTTGCGGACAAGCCCCTTTTCAGCATATTTGTAAGTCATCCAGACACAAAAGACAATTAGCCCAAAAGCACCCGCCGCGAGTACCGCACCCATGGTCAAATAGTGTGCGTGCACCTTCGTGCCATCAATAACCGTACCGTCCGCGGCAACCTTATCACCAAAGAACAGTACCCAGGCCAAACCACCAAATATAATATTGACAATCATATTGAAACCGTAACGGACGCCCTGAAGACGAGAACGATCGTCATAGCTCTTGCACATCTCGAAACCAAGAGCCGTATAGGGAACCACAAAAACGGTGAATGCGGTTTTAATAAAAATATTGACCGCCAGCAGATAAACAAACAGCTTTTTCTCGCCCTGAAACGATTCCGGAATAAACCACATAGCCAAAAAAGAAATCGCCAGAATAACCCCGCCTATGAGCATAAAAGGATGCCGGCGACCAAAACGCGAATTCGTGCGGTCGGATATCGTACCCATCAACGGGTCAGTGATCGCGTCCCAAACCGTAGCGATTGACAGAGCCGTCCCGGCAAGCTCCGCACTCATGCCCATCACCTGAGTATAGAACAGCATCCCAAAATTACCAATGCCGTTCATGGTGATCGATGTCGCCCCCTCACCCGACGCATAGCCCCACAAATCACACGTTTTAATCTTTTTCACAGAGCCGATATTCAAAAGCTGCCTCCTAATGACACTTTATGAAAATACGGATAGAGCAACTATCATTGAGACGAACAAATCATGGACGTAAAACGGACTAAACCCCTCACAGACAAATCCTCATTGCCCCCATCACTATCGTTCCTTCGTACCAGAAACGACAACTCCGGTACGGTATTGGCAACCCTATTCCGGACAAGCTATCTTACCATCATAACTGACCGCGTAGCCATTATCCTGATACGCGTATGGCCTGTGGTCCAGAATCGAACTGCCCGCCAGCACCGAAGGCGAATTGGGTGAACGCCTAATATATTCGTCCGCCTTCCGGGCCTCCACATGCATATCGCCCCATAAAGAATTGGATAATCCCCCAGAATGACTCCCGGCAATAATCCCGTTTTTGCCGCCATTCACATCTCTTTGAGACATCTCATAAACAGGATAAAAATTACCACCCAAAGTATTCATGAGGAAAAAACTCGAAGAGTCTATCAGCACCAAAGTATTGGCATTGGGAATTTTACCTATAAATTTATTGTTTGCCGAAACTCCCGGGGCATTCTTGGTGTCATCCCAAATATCGTACTTTGAAAGATGGCTGTTGTAACCAATACCCAAGGGGTAATGTTCCGCATAAGCAGTATTACTCCAGCCATATAGTACATTACTGCGTTTTTGTAAAAAACTTCTGAAGGAAGGACAAGAGTAAGCCTCTCTGATACCTTTTTCTTTGACAACCCATTCATCGTTACCCTTGACTGTCTCTTCACCTTCTATCATACCAGCAATAATCAGTGACTCATAATACAGCCGCCGGTTAAAAGACGTTGTCCCCCACCACGCACCGGGATAAGAACCATCATTGTCAGACTTGAATGCCTCTATCGTTAGCCCCAGATTGTGCATACGCGTACCGCAAACAACCCGCCGCGCTGTACTTCGCGCCTTGCCTATCGCCGGCAGAAGAATCGAAACCAACAATGCGATTATAGCCACCACAACCAATAGCTCAACGAGAGTAAATGCCTTCTTCTTAAACATGATATCGCCTTTTTATTCCTCTAAACTTTTATTTAGGCCTAAAACTGGAACGCCATGAATCTAACATACTCTCCCCGGCGGCCTTTATTGAACCGCCGGGGAAAAGTATAATCCTTCTACTCTGCAAGCCATTTTGTAGTATAAACAGCCCAATCCAGCAAATCAATCTTGCAATTACCGTCATAATCAAAAGTGTACAAACCATTCCAGATGTCACCGCATACTTCACCGGCTATCTCAGCGCCAATTGCCTGTTGAGCCGCCAACGCCAGAGGGATCGTAGTACCGATACCATCAAAAACAACCTGGCGACACCCATCCGCCGGAAACACAATCATACCAATAATCTCCGGGTCACTCTGCATCAAACCATAATAAGCATTAATCGTATCCGCCAGCTGCTGGTCCGTATAGGCTGCCTGAAGATTATCCTGCGCCGAAGGAGGAACCAGGAATATCTTCTGGTCAGCGGACTTTATGCTCTTGATATGATTAACCGTACCCTGAACCTCCGAAATCTGAACCGGCCCGCCCGCGGTATCATAATAATCAAACGCGATCCAGTCCAGGCCCGCCGGAAGAGTCGCCGTCGTCATGGAGTTTATCGGATCACGAGCAAAACACAGATAACTCGGTATCCCCGGAAATACCGCTTTCAACTCCGCGATAACCGCCTCAAGATCAGCCTGAGGTACGTTCCTGTGATATGGCTCATCCAGCGGAGAAAAAGCCCCAATATAATCCTCAGCACCAGCGAACATTGTTTTCAGCCCCTGAATCTGATTCTGATAATCGCCCCGGAGACTGAAACTGCCCGGACTGCTCTCGCTGAACAAATACCACATTACATCAACCAGCATATAGGAATGATTAGCAATCGCCGAATCAATTGCCTCCTGAGATGGAAATACATGGTTTAAGTTGGTATAACTGCCGGCAACCGCAATGGAGTCACCCCAATTGGTACCACCTAAAGGTCCGCTGCTGTAAACCGTCAGACCGTGATAATAACCAAACCACGTCGAAGGCTTGTTTGGATTCTCAAACGTAAGCGGGCTGAAAGGAACATAATCCGGGTCATCCTCTGTTACAATCTCTATCGTATTAAAAATCACGCCGTTACCGACCCCCCAAAGATGGATTGTAGAAGGAGCAATATTTACCCAACGAATCTCTATCGCGGAGGTGCCGGTTGAAGTGGCGGTAACATCCGTTATCAACTCCGTAAGCACCGTACGATTGGGGTCCACCAGAAAAACATCGTCCGCATCAAAAATCTGAACATGCATGTTTGTGTCAACATTAACGTAAAGCCGAGGTATCGTTACTCCGGTTATCAACTTGCCCGCCGGCGCTTCATAACGAACACCAACATATGACCCGGAATTGGGAAGAACATGACCAACCGGGGCCAGCTCCGCGACATCCCAATCCCAGCTGCCCCCATCGACCCCATAGTCGTTGGTGCTCGCCGGAGTGTTCAAAGTCATCAACTCTTTAAACGGATGCTCAGCGTTACCGTTGTCCGCATCATAAGCGGTACCACCACCAATATAATCCCAATTAGTAAGCCCCCCCACACTAAAAACCTCTGTCTCAGCAGCAAAAATAGGCGACACTACAAGTATTGACATTGCCAGCAAATATATTAGCTTAAACATTTTCATTTCATATTCCCTTAAAAAATATAATTCTTCTCTATGTTATCTCGCGCAAGCATTACTCAATCACAATTACCATCAGGATCATTGCAATCAAGCCAATAATCAGCAATTACCGCCACATCCGCTATATTGACAATACAATCACCGGACAAATCTGCCCCCGGAAAAGGATTATACTTTGTACCACACTTTGCGTCAGCTTCGTCAATCAGAATAATTTCCATCTGCTCAATATACATGGAATTATTAGCCCAAACCCACAACGCCGCAAATGGATCTAACACAAATTTTACTTTCTTGCTCGGATTGTTAGAAAAATCCACTACCGTCCCCTGCCACCAGGGAACCGACATCGTCACCGGATTCTCAGTATAAACCAGATTGTCGTCCTCATCATAAAATGCCGCCGCTACCGACGAGTTTGCCCCACTCGGAAAATTCCAGAATGAACTAATAATCTCGACACTGGCAATAACTTTGCCCGTTATACCCGCAGTTGCCAGATCAAACTCATAGCCGGTTGGAGTGACCGAAGAACCGACAACGGTGCTCGGAGCCGTTATCTGCAAACCCATCGTCAGGGGGTCAAAAGTGCCCGGCCAGGGCTGAGTTGCCAAATCGCCAGGCCAGGCTGAATCCAAAGCGAAAGAACCTTCCACCCAGGTCCAATCCGTAAATGTGTACCACAACTGACCGTCAGGTTGATTTTCAGGGTCGGGACCCGGCCCCCATTTCAAGGTGTTTTCATCCACCAGATAACCATCCGCGAATACAATGCTGCATGTCGATAGAACAAATACCGTCAATAATAGCATGAATAGTAGATTTCTCATATTTTCCCTTTCTCGAAAAATCAACCGCAACTACTTCTACCCAAAAGCAAGGGGGACGATCCTACACCGCCCCCCTGCTTTTGATAATATTTACTAAAACTTCCGCAAAACAGCCTAAATTCAAACTCTTGACAAACTATTTCCTCCTAATTAATGCCAAAGCACCGCAAGCAAGAAAAGTCATTGAGACTGGCTCTGGAACATTAACCGTGTTCAGATATATCGGGTTGGCGAACATGAAATTTCCTGAACCCCATAAATTATGGTCTGCCGTAGCGTAAACAATCAGACGAACCGTATCCACACTGGCAAACGTCGAACTGGTAAGATCCACCCAACCTGCCGCCGGACTGGTTGACCATAAGACATTGCCGCTGGTATCAGTAAGACGTAATTCCATCGAATCGGTCAGGAAATTAAAATATCCCGGAAGCCACGCACTTACAATCTCTTCATCCACACCGGTCGGAACCGACCATTCATAACCCGCCCACGTGCCCGCCGGTACCGTTACAGGCACTACCGCATTGGTTCCTTCAATTCGCAACCAGGTGTCGTTATTTTGAGCATAAGGATCAAGAGTGTCATTGACATTGTCAACATTACTTACCAGATTGAAATATGTTTCATATCCAGCCGAACCAACCTTCGTCCAGTCATTGATAGTGCTTTTGGTCCACTGATCCCAATGATATGAATTACCAACATTACTCCCAACACCAAAAGCCGAACCAACAAATGCCACAAAACATACAACACCAACACACAACACCAATTTCTGCATCTTCATCAAAGACCTCCTCTAAAAATAAGAGTAATTACACAAGCCCTTCAGGGCTGTCTCCTTAATTCGACCAGGTAACAAACATGGCCTATAAAATTCCCACTCATTACCTTCAAATTCGCCAACTCGAAACTCCCGCTATTTAACGGGAGCACAGGATTCTCTTTCTACTATCCTGAAACCCGCTTTCCTGATAGGATTATCAACCTTTTTGCCAGTACACTGCTTAATAAAAAGATCTATCGCCTGTTCGCCAAGCTCATCATACATAATGGATATACTCGTAAGAGAAGGCGAAACCGAGGAACATACCTCTAAATCACCCCGACCCATAACCGACATCTCATCCGGCACGCTAACGCCGCGCATATGCAACGCCTTTACCACCCAGGAGGCTACTTTGTCATCATAACACAATATAGCCGTCGGACGATTCTCCTTATCAAGGCTCAACAAATGGTCAACTTCCTCAACAACCTTGATCGGATCACTGTAACATTCCCGAATGGCCAGATTAATATCGTGACCCATGTTCTCCACTTCCTCAACCGCATTGTTAATACGCGACAGAAGAGGGGTACTCAAAGAATGTTCGAGAAAACATATCTTTCTGTGTCCCAATGACCGCAAATATTCGAAGACCTTAACAAACTCATCAAGACGCACCACGGCATATTCAGCCGTTTTGGCAAAATCAGGGTCGACCAAAGCAACGTAAGGCATCTTGTGAGGCGATTCCTGAATCGCCCTTAAAGATTCAGGCGTAAAACTGCAACTCATCAAACCCGCTAACTGGGCAGGCCCTTTAGAAGTAGGTAGCCAGGCCCCTATTAGATTCAAGGCCTCGGTAGGCGAAAGGATTATAACCTCAAGTCCCTTCAGACTGGCGGCTCGAGCAATCGCACGAATGATTTTCACACGAAACTCTGTCAACGCCAGAATGTCATAAGCCATACCCAAAAGAGGTATTTTGCCCGCTTCAACAAGTTCTTCCGATCTGCCATCACGAATAAAAGTGCCTTTGCCGGCAATCCGACGAAGCATCCCACCCTCTACCAAATCATTCAGAGCCCTTCGGACCGTTCCCCGGCTGGCGCCAAATTCCTCGCACAGTTCCATCTCTGGAGGCAATTGGGTTTTGCCTTCACTTTTGAGAGCGGTAATCTTTTGCCATACCTTCTGATTTATCTTTTCAGCTTTTGTGCGAACTGCACACATGCATAACTCCTTAAAATCTAATTTGTATATAAACAATATAGTACATTACATGGAACTTATCAATCTTTTTTTTAAAATAATTTTTACTTGGCAATGAATAATCGTTTGCCTTGCGATAACCTTATACTAACAAATTATTTACACGCAAGGTCGTAGTAGACAAATGAGCATCTGAAGCTAAAACCGATGCCACTGTGTATTGGTTCAGCGTGAATTGGACAAATGGGTTTCACGATTAACTCTTAAACTTGCCTTCGGCAAGAGGTTTTTAAAGGCATAAGAAGGCTCTGAATTGTCTGCGGAACGCCTCACACCTGGGGCGGCAGGTGTATAACTGCCACCTCCACGACAATTCGTCGCCTTGGTCTGGCTATCCCTGGCAGGTTGCACCTCTGCAGGGCCTGCGTTCGTTTCGCCTACGATTTTAAGCGGCGGTGGCATCTAATTTATAAATTCCCCAAAAAACGCGAATTTATCGAAAAAAACGTAAAAAAACCAATCCTGTTCGGCACATTTATTGCTCAAATACAGTTTTTCTGTGGTCTTTGCAGTTCATATGATTTAGCGGGGATTACCCCTCAGTGGGACTGTCGGCACTGGTTATTTTGGCGCAGCATCAGCGGCAGCGGCGATTTTTTTGAGGATCGGCCTTAGTTTTGGCTTTGGAGTTTATTGATATGGTTCTGCATTTCTTGCTCGTCGGCCATGCCGCAGAGGTGCCAGCAGAGCATTTCGTAGGTTCTTAAAGTTGGTTTTTTGCCCGTCCACAGGCTGATCAGCATACAGGCGATAATCGCGGCGTACATCTGTAGTTCGATACCGTTTTCGCAGAGGCTTAGCAGATGTCGGCAGCCCAGCACATGCTTAAAAAAGCGGAAAAATATTTCGATGGCCCAGCGTTTCTGATAGAGCAGGGCAATGACTTCGGCGTCCAGGTCCAGCCGGTCGGTGGCAATCAAAATCATCTCACTCTGACGTGGTCCCTGGCCCCGTTTCAAATGCGGTTGACATTCAACCGCTATCAGGCGTAACGGTTGTTTGAAATCTTCCCGCAGTTTTTCACTGCTGCCGGCGATTACCGTACGATCAAAAATTATCCCCGCTTTTCGAGCATCTTCAGTTAAAGGTTTTTCCTGAATAGTTTCGTAAACCGTATCCTCACGCAGCCGACAGACAAAAGAGCTTTTACTATCCACAATGGCCTGAAACAGCTTAAAACAGGCATATCCGCGATCATTGACATAAATCCGGCCGGGCTGAAGATTCTCTAAAAAAACCTTTCGCTCATCAGACTTGTCTTCACTGATATTTATTTTCAGAGGCACATATTTTTCCAGATCAAACTGAGTGTGTGCTTTAATTCCGGGTTTGTCGGTGTCCCAGGCAGCCTGAGTGAGTTTTTGCAAAGCCTGAATACTGCTGCCGTCCACCAGGGTAATGACCTGACCGACTTCCAGTTTTTTGTCCTGAGATATCGGCCCTAACTGCTCAGTGAGTTGAGCGATTATCGGCTCTAACAAAGAACTCTCAAAAACCCGGGATGCTTCCGAAAGCGAACCCAGCGAAGCACGCGAACAACCCAACAGCCGCTGTACCTTTTTGAGCTCGCCGGCCTGCTGCAAAGACCGGATGGAACTGCAGATCGGATTGAACATGTATAACAGCAGCAGACTGACATACTGGTCCATGAATAATGTGCGATTGCCGGCCCGGTCCCGCTCACATCCCGCCGAGTGAAGACCTTTCAGCAGAGCCGAGAGGGACTTGAAATACTTGAACCCACGCAGGTCCCGCTCCTTGATTTTCTGACGCTTAGCACTCATGCCTCCTATTAGAGCATAAATATCCCTCGAGCGCAAATTACCTATCTTAACATTTCGGGTTTTTTTTTAAAAAAATACAGGAGGCCAAAAGCCTAAAGCAATAAATGTGCCGAACAGGATTGTAAAAAAACGCAAAAACTGGCCCTTTCAGGATCGTTCGCGCCGATTTTTCTCGCATTTCGGCAACACCCACTCACCGCGTTTCCGAGCCTCACCCCAACCCAAAAATCAAAAAATTATCCTTAAACAGAAGTTTTTTGAAAATCTCTCTTGCTTTTTCCGATTCATTTACCGATACTACCCATATGGAATATAGAGTTAAACAGATTCGTCATACCGCTTCTCATGGCTCTCTCGGCCTTAATGCGGGTATTTTACGCAATCTGGCTCTAATTATTCTAGCCCCCCGGGGCTAACATATTTCGACCTACCATTACTGTTAATCCACTTTTTCTCTTTTAGTTAGAGACTCTTTGACGCTATAATTTCGGGTCTTTGCCCGGCGGATTAGCCCGACCGGACTGGAACGGCACGATTTGGAGAACATTGATAATGTCCATTGATAAAAACCGAGTAATTATATTTGATTCTACCCTCCGGGACGCCGAACAAAGCCCCGGTGCCAGCCTTAACGAGAACGAAAAGGTCGAAATTGCCCATCAGTTGGCCCGTTTGGGCGTGGATGTCATCGAAGCGGGCTTCCCGGTCAGCTCACCCGTACAGTTCGCCGCCGTCGAACGAATCGCCAAAGAGGTTCAAGGCCCAATAATCGCCGGCTTAGCCCGTACTATTGCTAAGGATATTGACTCGGCAGCTCAGGCTCTCAAACACGCTAAACGCTGGCGGATACATACATTTACGAGCACCAGCCCTGTCCACATGGAGCATATGCTCAGGATGGAACCGGCGGTCGTACTCGAAAAAGCCGTGGCCGCTATAAAACACGCCAAAGGCTATACACCCGATGTCGAGTTCAGTGCCCAAGATGCCACCAGGAGCGACCGTAACTTCCTGCGGGAAATCGTCCAAGCTGCCATTGAAGCCGGGGCAACGACCTTAAATATCCCAGATACAGTAGGTTACGCCATCCCGCATGATTACGCCGACATGATTACCGACCTTGTCGAAAATGTGCCCGGTGCCGAAAATGTGATTTTCAGCACCCACTGCCATAACGATCTCGGCCTGGCAACCGCCAATTCCATCGCCGGCGTCAATGCCGGGGCCAGACAGATTGAATGTACCATCAACGGCTACGGCGAACGGGCCGGCAACGCCTCGCTCGAAGAGTGCGTAATGGCTATGAAGACCAGAAAAGACCTTCTCGGCCTCGAAACTGGCATTGTTACCACCGAAATCTACCGTGCCAGCCAATTAGCCGCCAGACTGATGGGCATGCCACTCCAGGCCAACAAGGCAATCGTAGGCGCAAACGCCTTCGCCCACGAGTCAGGAATCCACGTCGATGGCCTGCTAAAACACCGCGAAACCTACGAGATCATGACCCCCGAATCCGTCGGAGTCCCCGGCAGCAAAATGGTACTTGGAAGACATTCCGGACGGCATGGTTTTAAGGCCCGCTGCAAAGAACTCGGCTTTGAACTGGCCGAAGAACAGGTAACCGCGGCTTATGAGCGGTTTCTGAAACTGGCGGACAAGAAAAAAGAAGTTTTCGACGAGGATATCGTCGCTTTACTGGAAGATGAACTGCCCAGCACCGAAGAAACTTTCCACCTGGATTATCTGCAATGCACTTCCGGAACCGGAACTCTGCCCTCCGCAACGGTGCGGATAATTCGTGGCGATGAAAATCTTCAGGAAGCCGCCTGGGGCGATGGACCTGTTGACGCAGCGTACCACGCAATTACCAAAGCGACAGGCCTGAATCCTACCCTGGAAAATTACAGTATCCGGGCAGTGACCGGCGGGACCGAGGCTATGGGTGAAGCTACGGTGCGAATTCGTAATGAAGGACGGGTTTTTGTGGGCCGCGGAGCTAGTACGGACATCGTGGAGGCTTCGGCTAAGGCGTTTATCATGGCGCTTAATAATATGGTGGCACGAAGTAAGAATAATATTTAACCGGGGGTTAATGGACCAACAGAATTTTAACCGCGGATTTTAACGGCAAAGGCATAACGGCACCGCTTACTAACGTGCGCGGCTCTGAAAGAAAAGGCAACGAAGACAATTATAAGGAATTGCAAATATGGCGATGACGATAACTGAGAAGATTTTGGCGGCTCACTGCGGTGAGAAGGAAGTTAAACCGGGACAGCTGATAAACGCTGACATCGATGTGATTATGTGTCATGACGTTACCACCCCACCGGCGATTAGTATGCTGGCGGAAAAGGGTTTGGATAATGTATTCGACCCGGACAAAATTGTGGTTACGCCGGACCATTTTCAGCCTGCCAAAGATATTCAGAGTGCCGAGCTGCTCAAGCGGCTTGATAAATGGTGCAAGAAAAATAAAATTAAAAATTATTATCCGGTCGGCAAGGCTGGCGTATGTCACGCTTTACTGCCGGAGCAGGGGCATGTCCGGCCCGGCGAAACGCTTATTGGCGGTGATAGTCACACCTGCACGTACGGTGCCTTTGGTGCGTTCAGTACCGGAATTGGCTCGACGGACCTGGCGGCGGCTATCGCTACGGGGCAGCTTTGGTTCCGTGTGCCTTCCAGTATTAAATTCGTATTGAACGGTAAGCTGGGCAAGGGTGTTTACAGCAAAGATATTATCCTGGCGGTCATTGCCCGGATCGGTACGGACGGGGCTCGCTATCAGGCGATGGAGTTTGTGGGCGATACGCTCAAAGACCTTTCGATGGCGGCTCGGATGACGATTACGAATATGGCCATCGAAGCCGGCGGTAAGAGCGGCATCATGGCAGTGGACGATATTACCAAAACGTATCTCGCTGAGCATCTGAAGGATAAGAAAGATTATACCGTTTACGAATCGGACGCGGACGCGGAATATGCCTCGGTGGAAGAGTTCGACTGCTCAAAACTGGAGCCAATGGTGGCGGTGCCGCATCTGCCCAGCGGCGGCAAAGCTATCAGTGAAGTGGCAGGTATGGAAATGGACCAGAGCTATATCGGCAGCTGCACCAACGGACGTATCGAAGATTTGCGTATCGCCGCTTCGATTCTCAAGGGGCATAAGGTCAAAATTCGTACACTGATCGTACCGGCGACACCGACGATCTGGAAGATGGCTAAGGATGAAGGGCTGTTCGACATTTTCTACGATGCCGATTGCGTTATCGCGTCTCCGACGTGCGGGGCGTGCCTGGGCGGGTTTATGGGTATTCTGGCATCCGAAGAAAAATGCGTAAGCACGACCAACCGTAACTTCGTCGGAAGAATGGGACACCCAACCAGCGGCGTTTACCTGGCTAGCCCCGCGACCGCGGCGGCATCAGCTATTGAAGGGAAACTCGTTGACCCACGGAAGTATATGTAAGAATTTAAGTCCGCGGAGACTGGACAGAAGAATTTTTAACCGCGGATTACGCGGATTGACGCGGATTTTTAACGGAAACGGATTAAGAAAGGCGAGCCGCGGATTACACGGATTTCGCGGGTTTTAACGGAAACGAATTAACGGAAAAAAATTTTGAGCGTAGAAGAACTTAAACATTCAGACGTAACGGGCGAAATTATTGGCGCCGCGATGGAAGTTCACAAAGTTCTTGGCCATGGTTTTCTTGAGAGTGTTTATGAAGAGGCATTGGCTATAGAGTTTCAAATTAGAGAAATAGCGTATGAGCGTCAAAAACCGATAGATGTTTATTATAAAGGCGAAATAATCAAAAATTTTATCGCAGATATGGTAGTCGATAACAAAATAATTGTTGAGCTTAAAGCTATTAAAAAGTTTGGTGATTACGAAATGGCACAGGTTATCAATTACATTAAATCGACGAACATGGAAATAGGTTTACTGATTAACTTTGGAGCAAGGTCATTAGAATTTAAAAGATTGATTCTTTCCCAAAAATAATCTTTTAATCCGCGTAATCTGTGTAATCCGCGGCTTAATAACAATATTTTGAAAGGAATATCATGGCAAGAGCACATGTTTATAAGAAAGACAATGTTAATACGGATGAGATTATTCCGGCCCGTTACCTGAATACTGACAGTGAAGCTGAGTTGGCCAGACATTGCCTGGAAGACCTCGATACGGAATTTGTTAGTAAGGTTCAGGCCGGCGATATTATTGTCGCGGGTGACGACTTTGGCTGCGGCAGCTCACGCGAGCACGCGGTCTGGGCGATTCGCGGGGCTAAAGTCTCAGCGGTAATCGCTTCTTCGTTCGCGCGGATTTTCTACCGTAACTGTATCGACTGCGGTTTTCTGGTGGTCGAACTGCCGGGCGTAACCGAAATGATTAACGACGGCGACGACCTGGAAATCGATGCCAAAGGCGGTAAACTCACCAACAAGACCAAAGGCGAGACATACAACTTTACCCCCCTGCCGGACTTCGCGCTGGATATTATCGCTCAGGGCGGATTGCTGAATAAGCTGGCGGCGGAACAACGGTAATTTCAGGGACAACAGTCAGAAATTTTAACCGCGGATTACGCGGATTGACGCGGATTTTTAAGGCTAACGAAGTGTTTCAGGGCAAATGTTGGCCCTGCTGGAAACAAAACAGGAATATTGGTTATTTTTTAGACAATGAAAGGATTAAAAAGTGCATAAAATCGCAGTAATGGGCGGCGACGGGACCGGACCGGAAGTAACCGCCGAGGCCGTAAAAGTTATGAAAGTAGCGGCTCAGAAATTCGGCTTCAAATACGAAACAACCGACTTTGATTTCGGTGGTGAACGCTATATGAAAACCGGCGAGACTCTGCCGGACAGCGGCGTTAAAGACCTCATGCAGCATGACGCTATTCTGCTGGGCGCTATCGGCCATCCGGATGTCGCACCTGGCATTCTGGAAAAAGGCATTCTGCTCAAGGCCCGCTTTGAAATGGATCAATATATCAATCTTCGTCCGGTACGCCTTTATCCCGGCGTGGAGACCCCTCTGAAGGGTAAAGGGCCGGCAGAGATTGATTATGTGGTAGTTCGTGAAAATTCCGGTGATGCCTACACCGGAACCGGCGGCGTGACCATGAAGGGCACTGCTCACGAAGTCGCGGTTCAATCGGCCGTTTACAGCCGGTTCCAGGTTGACCGCTGCCTGAAATACGCTTTCGACTATGCCCAAAAGTTCGGCAAGAAAGCACGCGGCGTCGGTAAAGAAAACACGTTAGGGCTGGTCGGTAAAACCAACGTACTGACCTTCCTCTACGACCTTTGGGAACGTGCTTTCCACGAAATGGGCGAAAAAGAATATTCCGATATTCGTCGCGATTACTACCACGTTGACGCGACCTGTATGTGGATGGTAAAGAGCCCGGAATGGTTCGATGTACTGGTAACCGGCAATATGTTCGGCGATATCATAACCGACCTGGGCGCTATCACTCAGGGCGGTATGGGTCTGGCAGCCGGCGGTAACATCAACCCTGATCCGGGTGGCGTGAGTATGTTTGAGCCTATCGGCGGCTCGGCACCGAAGTACACCGGTATGGGCGTTATCAATCCCCTGGCAGCGGTATGTGCCATGGCGATGATGCTGCAGGAACTTGGAGAAGCAGAAGCCGCAACCGCAGTAGAAGACGCGGTTAAGTTTGTCACGGCCAATAAGCTCAAGAGCATGGCCGCCGGCAAGATGGGCTACAGCACCAGCGAAGTTGGTGATATGGTCGCCCAGAAAGTGGCTGATTCCTGAGAAACCTAAACTCAGGCTGCTCGACAAGAACGGACGGTTTGTGGTACAGCACAAGTCGCCCGTTCTTTTTTTGTTGATATTTCCGGGTTTTCGTCTACTTACGCCTGCCGTTCAAAAAAACTTAACCCCAATTTCTCACTTAAGGGGTAAAAAGTGGATTTTTGGCTCCTTCAGGGCTGTTGGTCTGTCGCCAACAGTGGTGTTATTTTTTGAGCTGACCGCTGTATATTTTCGGTGGCTTTTGCGGCGGCATTTCCATCTTCAAATGGTATAGCAGCAATTTCTGATCGCCATCGGGCTCGGTATATCTCTGCATCAGCAGAGTCCTGCCGTCCTGGGTTTCAAAGGACACATCGAGCATCTGGATTCGTGACATTGTTTCCAAAACGGCCTGGCTGGTTATCCCGCAGGCACTGGCCCGCAGTCTGTGTCTCAAGGTCACTTGCAGACAATAGCTCATAAACGCTACAAACACGTGAGCATCGACCCGGTCTTCTTTATGGTGATAGACCGGCCGAACACCCAGATCGCTTTTGAGCTCCCGGAACGCTTGTTCTACATTACATTGCAGCATATACTCCTGCCAAAGCTCTATGCCATTCTTTCCGGTTTGATTGGTACGCAAAAAGTATGTGCCGTCACGATAAATCATTTCTCGGTATTTGTTCCTATCGAATTTATAATCAAACTCACCTTCCTCAATTCTTTCCTTTGGTTTTGGAATTGTAAGAGTAACGCATTTATACGAACTGCCAGCATGATGTTTGAGTTTGCCCAGCCTTTGCATAAAACGGGCGTAATCACGATATTTCTTCAGCTTCTCCAGACCTTCCAGATAGTCACGCAGCTTGCGCTTACGCATAGCCCGTTCTTTAGCCATCCGCTCTTTGCTGCGGGCTAGAACATAACATTCACCATCTTTTTCGATATGCTTTATGCGAACACTGTCATTTACATCATGCCAGTTTTTCACCGAGAGTTCTTTTGAGAATTCATCCAGTAATTTACGAGGAGTACCAACAAGGTAACCAATGTCATTATCACGCATGTGCTCAAGTACCGCTTCTGTGGGGATACCCCGGTCCATCAGCCAAACCCTGCCGACTTGGCCGTATTTTGACTCTATCTTGTTCAATAACGGCTTTAGCGTGGTTTTCTCCGAGGTATTACCCGCCCAGATTTCATAATTAATCGGAAAGCCATCGGGCGTAACTACCAAAGCTATCAGAATCTGCCGACAATCACTTCTGCGATCTTTGCTATGACCAAATTTGGCTTTAGGATTCTGTTTGCATAATCCCTCAAAATACGTACTGGTGATATCGTAAAGCAAAATATCGTATTCCAGATTGAACATCATCTGCCAGGTATCTTTCAGATAAGAGCAAAGCTCCTCTTTGTAGGGCAATATCCTGTCCAGGCAGCGGTAAAGCCGGTTCTTTTCGGCAACCTCAAAATCACAGTCCAGCAATACATCCATTGCGGTTTGAGTAAACCAGTGCTGATGAACATAAAACTCCGCGCCGGGTTTGATAAGACGATTTACCGTCAATAATTTAACGACTTTGGAATACTCCACCGAAGATCTTTCGGTGTCTATACGAGCGGACCAGAATTTATCCAGCCCAAGAGTATCCCATATCTCACAGCCCAGCCAACAGTCACCAAATGTTCGGGGGTTTTCCAGCCGCATCTTTGATAATTTCACGGCAATGGTATCGACATCATGGTGGGCATGATTATCCTGGTCATAAGCAAACAATGATTTGCGGACAGGCTGGTTATCCTCGTTGATTATCTCAATAGACTTTTCCCAGGACTTCTTTTGCGAATCGGAAATCTCCCCGAGATACAGAACCATCTTCTCCACATAACGACCGCGCGAGACTTTACGCTTCTCAGCTATGCTGTAGTAGGTGTTGTACTTGCCGTTCTTCTTTCGCTTGTGCTTCTTCAGGTACATGCACATATTATCGCGGCTGAAAAACACCTGGCAATAGGGCAGGTCTGTACCAGAGCCAATATCGAACTAAAATCGCCGCTTACAACTCAAAATCACAGAAAATATTTTTATTTTTGACGGTTTTGACCGCTAAGTGAGAAATTGGGGTTAATTCGCAAAAAAAACAAGGGATTGCCGCATTTTTACCAATATGAAATAACTCACCGTAGCTTGGAAGATTTCTATTGCGACGTGGGGGATTAGATTTTAATCTGTGGTCATGAAAACTTTACCGCCCCGAATAGCACTTTTTACCGATACGTTCGACGAAATTAATGGCGTCGCCCACACTTTCAGGAATTTCAGCGAATATTGCCAAAAGCGGGATATTCACCTGGATATCTACACCAACAGTAACCAGGACGACGAAATCGAAGAATGCGGCTCGGTGCGTATCTTAAGATATAAACCGGCTTTACCAATCGACATCTACTTCGATATGATCTTCGATTTCAAGACCCCTCGCGTGCGGGTCATCAAGGAATTTCGTTCACAGGACTACGATATTATCCATACCGCAACCCCCGGCTCGATGGGCCTGAACGCCCTGATAATCGCCCGCATGAACAAACTGGCTTTTATAGGGTCCTACCACACTTCGCTGCCGGAATACGTCATGCAGCGGGTGGAAAAGATTGTCCAGCGTTTCCGCCTGCCCACCCAGCGGACGGACCTGCGGGCTGAACATATCACCTGGAACTATATGCAGTGGTACTATAACCAGACCCAGAAAGTGCTCGCCCCTTCCGAGCATACTAAGTCCTTGCTGGAGGGCAGGATAGCTCCGCCCGTGGGGATATTCACGCGGGGTGTTGATACCGAACGGTTCAGCCCGACCCATCGTCAGGACCACAAAGGCAGCGTGGCACTCTATGTGGGCCGAATATCCATCGAGAAAAATCTGAATGTCTTAGCTCAGGTTTTCCAGGGAGTTAATAACATTAAACTGAAAGTGGTTGGCGACGGGCCGTTCCTGGAGACAATGAAAGGGCAATTGCCGGAAGCGGAATTTACAGGGGTATTGAAGGGAGAAGAATTGAGCAGGGCTTACGCCTCAGCTGACTTTTTTGTGTTCCCCTCCACCACCGATACTTTCGGCAATGTGGTGCTGGAAGCGATGAGCTCAGGCCTGCCGGTTATCGTGACCAACAAAATGGGGCCTAAAGAAATGGTCGAGCAGGGCAGTAACGGTTTTATTATCAACGACTTGCAGGATTTCTGCTCTAAGATTGAACTACTGGGCCAAAACGAAGAACTGAGGCAGAAAATGGGCAGGCAGGCCCGTGAATATGCCCTGGGACGGAGTTGGGAAGCGGTGTTCGATGGATTGATTAGAGATTATGGTGAAATAATCAGCGAACTGCAAAGACGATAAGCCCAGCAGTTTTTTCGGCACAAAACTGTCACTCAGTGACGGTTTATCCACTAAGGTTATTAGTCACAGCGAGTTACATTTTGTACATTTTTGAGGTAAATTTCTTGACCTTGCCCAGGGTTTTGGTTAGTATATTTAATCATCAATGATGAGTTGGGTTCGGCCCGGCTCAGCTGATACGGCATTGCATCTGACAACGGAATCGAAGGGCTGTTGCGCAGGTTGCATATTATAAGTGTATCTCAGGCAAGAGTTGTATGAAGTTATTTGTTTCAGTCGTTCCTTTCAGGCTTAACCAGTTGAGAATGGCATAATCTACGGAGAATCTCTGCGCTTCACCCGCGAAGAAGAGAAAGAGTCTATTCGAGTCCGAGCAAAGGACGAGAAAATTGAGTTACGCGGACCCGTCAAAGGAGGCAGGTTCGCGTTTTTCATGCGCATAAAACAGAATAAAAAAACTCGACCACAGGCCCAAACCACTTATAATGCGTAGTTTGGATACCAGTTACCAAATAACGGGAACATAAACGTAACAATTTTATAACAGGATAGTTATCGTGAAATTCACACCTATGAAATTCGCCCCCGTCTTCCACGAACGCATCTGGGGCGCCGACAATCTCAAAAAAATATATAACAAACCCCTCCCCGCCAACACCAAAATCGGCGAAAGCTGGGAACTTTCTGACCTGCCCGGCAACCGCACCAAAGTCCAGAACGGCCCCTGGCAGGGTCTCGATCTGCGTGAACTGCTCGATAACCACTTCCAGGAAATAGGGTTAACACAAGAGCAAGCCGCCGACCCGTTCGGTCTATTCATCAAATTCCTCGACGCTGACGACGTACTCTCAGTCCAGGTCCACCCCGACAAAGAGGCCTGCAAACTATTCCCCAACGCCGCCCTCAAAACCGAATGTTGGTACGTACTGGATGCCAAACCCGGCGCCAAAATCTACCAAGGCCTAAAGCCCAACATCGGCCCCGACCAGCTCGCTCAGGCCCTCAAAAACGGAACCGTCGACCAACTCCTCGTTGCCCACGAGGTTAAGAAAGGTGACTTCCACCATCTACCCGCCGGCACCATCCACGCCTTGGGTGCCGGGGTACTCGTCGCTGAAATCCAGACACCCTCGGATACCACCTTCAGGGTCTTTGATTGGAATCGCACCGATGCCAACGGCAAATCCCGCGAACTCCACGTCGAGCAAGCTCTGGCCAGTATCCACTACACCAACGGCTACGGCCCAGCCGAAGACCACAATGTCCCCGTCAACCCCAAAGGCCCTCTGGCCCAGCTCGCCGCCGCTCTGGGCGACGCTAAACCACTGGTAGACTGCGACTTCTTTAGCGTAGCTCTCAGTACCATGGCCAAAGGTATCCGGAAATTCACCATCGAACAAACCACATTCATGATAGCATTGGATTGTGCCGGCACACTCGGCAGCGGCAAACTCGCGCTCGATTTCGTACCCGGCGACACTATACTGCTGCCTCAAACCGAACAGGCCGATATTAACGTCACCCAACCGGGCCAGTGTATGATAACCTGCCTCGGGCCGGTCAAAGCCTGAAAAAACTCCTTTCTCAAGGAACACAAGTGGAAAGATTACAAAAAGTTATGGCTGAAGCCGGTGTCGACTCACGCCGGCATTGCGAGCAGTTGATTCTCGACGGACACGTTAAAGTCAATGGCCGGATAGTCAAAAAACTACCCGTACTGGTCGACCCCGAACACGATGTCATTGTCGTCTCCGGCAAGAAGCTCCAGTTCGCCCAAAAAGTCTATTACCTCCTCAATAAACCCAAAAAGGTCGTCTGCACCAACGCCGAAGCCGAAGACCGACTTCGCGCCATTGACATGCTCAAAGGGGTTCGAGAGAGAGTCTACCCCGTTGGTCGTCTCGACACCGACTCGCACGGACTGCTCCTGCTAACTAACGACGGAGAACTCGCCAATCAACTCACCCACCCAAAATTCGGAATAGTAAAAACTTACGTCGTCGAGGTCGATGGATACGTCACCGGACCCGACGTCGATAAGCTCAAGCAGGGAATATTTCTGCCCACCGGAAAAGCCACTATCGAAGGGGTAAAAATCCTCGAACGCAACAAACGCCGCTCGCTGCTGGAAATCCAGCTTCGCGAAGGTCGTAACCGCCAGATTAGACGCATGTTATCCCGCACCGGCCACAGCGTCAAAAACCTCACCAGAGTCAAAATCGGCTCACTTACCCTTAAAGGTCTGGCACCAGGAAAATTCCGGTCTCTAACCAAAAAAGAAGTGGAAGGACTGCACAAACTCGTTACCGAATGTGAAAAAGTAGCTGCAAAAAAGGCCCCGGCTATGCGTAAGAAATCTTCTAAGCCTAAAACTGTCCGAAAGAAAACGGTAGAGCCTAAGAAGAAGAGGATTATTATTTCTTAACAGCAACGAAATATTTTATCGGCAAAAGGCACTATACTTATTTTCTGGGATACTGGAAATGTCTGATGTTAAAAACTTACCAGCGGCGGTGGAGATTGTTTATCGGGAATTCAAGGAAACTCTGGATTTGAGTTTGTTTGAGGGGGCTTTGGCGGGGCTTGTCGATGCCTATCATGCCCTGGTGGAAACTTTCGCGGAGCATGGCGTTCTCTACATTTGCGGAAACGGGGGCAGTTTCGCGGATGCGATTCATATTAAAGGTGAGCTGGCGAAAAGTTTTTGTGCCCAGCGGCCTGTCACAGACGAAAAACTACGGGCGAATCTGCGGAATATCGAGAACGGTGCCGAGATTATTGATAATCTGGAAGCGGGGCTGCCGGTTGTGGTGCTGGGCGAGTCGGGGTCGCTGTCGAGTGCTTATGCCAATGACCGTGACCCGAAATATGTTTACGCTCAGGAGCTAAACTCTTTTGCCGCTCATATCAAACCGGGCGTTTTTCTGGGTATCAGCACCAGCGGTAACGCCGGTAATGTCAATGTCGCGATGACACTCGCTAAAGCCTATCAAATGACAACTATTGCATTTACCGGCAGTAACGGCGGCCAACTCGCCCGACAAGCCGACATCACCTGGAAAATGCCCGAAAACGAAACCTATAAAATTCAGGAACTCCAACTGCGTTTCTATCATGTCCTCTGTCTTATGGTAGAAGCTCGTTTCTACCTTGACTGAGGAAGTGCTATGCGTTTAATCTCCTGGAACGTCAACGGAATCCGCGCGATTCAGCGTAAAGGGTTCACGGAATGGCTCGAAAAAGAACGTCCCGACATCCTTTGTTTGCAGGAAACCAAGGCCCACGCCAACCAGATTCCCGAAGAAATCGCTCACGCTCTAGATTATCATACTTATTTTGAATTAGGTGTACGTAAGGGGTATTCAGGTACGGGGTTATTTACGCGAATCAAACCCAAAACCGTCAAAACCGCTCTGGGTATCGAAAAGTTTGATTGTGAAGGACGCATTCAAATCGCTAATTACGGGACATTTGAGCTTTATAACATATATTTCCCCAATGGCGGGCAATCGAAAGAACGCCTGCAATACAAAATGGATTTTTATGATGCTTTTCTGGCTCATTTAAAAAAACGTAAACGCAGTCAGAAAAATCTGGTCATTTGCGGCGATGTAAATACCGCCCACAAAGAAATCGACCTGTCACGTCCCAAAGAGAATGAAATGCATACGGGTTTTTTGCCGGAAGAGCGGGCCTGGATTGACAAACTTCTCAAGGCTGGCTTTTTTGATACGTTCCGCATGTTCTGTGATGAGCCTGAGCAGTACAGCTGGTGGGACTACAAAACCAAAGCCCGCGAAAGAAACATCGGCTGGCGTATCGATTACTTCTTTGTCAGCAGAGAGATGGAAAAAATGGTCAAAAACGCCTTTATTCTCGCCGACATCGAAGGCTCCGACCATTGCCCCATCGGGATTGAACTGGAGGTTTAGGTGAAAATAATCGCTCTCACGGATATTCACGGCATGGCCCAGGCGATAGATAGTCTGGCCAAGCCGCTGGGCGAAGCGGATTTGGTGCTTATCGCCGGCGACATAACCAATTTCGGCACCGCCCAGGACTGTGCGAAAATCATTAACGCTATTAAACGCTTCAATGAAAACATCCTTGCTGTCCCTGGTAATTGTGACCAGTGTGAGGTTCAGCGTTATCTGGAGCGTGAGAACATAAGCCTGCACGAACGCGTCGTCGAAATGGACGGCCTTTGCTTTGTCGGCGTAGGCGGGTCGGTACCCTGCCCCAGCCGTACACCCAACGAGGTCGGCGAACAGCAATTGAACGCGGGCTTGCAGCGGGCCGTCGAAAATCTCGCCCCCGAAAAAAAACTCGTACTGCTCAGTCATCAGCCCGCCTGTATGACCGATGTTGATATTGCCCACAACAGCCGTCATGTCGGCAGTCAGTCGATACGTAATTTTATCGAGCATTATCAGCCTGTTCTTGCGGTCAGTGGTCATATCCATGAAAGCATCGGCACTGACAGCATCGGCACTACTCGCCTGGTCAATCCCGGCCCGCTGGCTTCGGGCAATTACGCTTGGATAACAATCACGGATAAAATCGAGGAGCTGGAAATTTGTCGGATTTGACCAGATGCCGTATACTCACTCTCGAAGCGTACGACGGGGGCAGCCACGCTCAGTTTCTCGACGGACTCATCAACCATTCCCGGCACGATTTTATCAGAATCTCCCTGCCCGCCCGCAAATGGAAGTGGCGAATGCGGGGCTCGGCAATATGGTTCGCCAACGAGATTAAGCGGGGCAATTACGCTGACATTGATTTGATTTTCACCAGTGACATGACCTCCGTAGCGGATTTGCGGGCCCTTTGCAAATTGAATGTACCGATTATTTGTTATTTCCACGAAAACCAGCTTACCTATCCGGTGCCCGATGAGGCCGAGCGTGATTATCAATACGGGTTTACAAATATTACCAGTTGCCTGGCCGCGGATGAGGTTTGGTTTAATTCCGATTATCACCGTGAAAGCTTCACCCAGGCCGCAGGTGAACTGCTCAGAAAAATGCCGGATTTTGTGCCGGAAGGGGTTGTTGAGCGTATCAAAGGTGCTTCGCGTGTTATGCCGCTGGGGTTGAATGACAACCTTTTTGATTTACCAAAAAATCGAACGGCTGGTGCACCGGTGATTTTGTGGAATCATCGCTGGGAATACGATAAAAATCCGGACGAGTTTTTTGAAGTGCTTTTCGACCTGGACCGGGCGGGGGTAGATTTTCGTTTGATCGCGGCAGGTGAACAGTTTCGCACCCATCCACCGATTTTTGACGCCGCCGAGAAAATGCTGGCGGACAAAATAGTTCATTTCGGCTACGCCCCCGGTGCGGCGAATTACTATAACCTTTTAGCACAATCGGATATAGTGGTTTCCACGGCGGTTCATGAATTCTTCGGCCTGGCAGTCATGGAAGCAGTCGCTGCGGAATGTCGGCCGGTACTGCCCAATCGATTGAGTTATCCCGAATTGATTCCCGCTAATCTGCACCATAAAATTCTCTATGACAACCACGAACAATTACGGCAAAGGCTGGCTGATTTGTGCGAAAGAGGAGTTGCTGAGCTGCCCGGCGAACTGTCACAAAAAGTGAGACAGCTTAGATGGAGCAGGCTGATTGATTTATACGATGAACGGTTTTCTCGGACGGTGCGGGCAAAATAGACACCCTTACGCCGCAACGCTTACTTCTTCTCCCGATAATCATTTATCCACTGAATCGCCTGTTCGGGGCTTTTGATTTCGTTTTCCAGTTGGGCGGTATATAATTGCTCAACAATTTTGCCCAGTTGCGGTCCCGGTTCGATGCCGAGCTGCATAATTTGATGGCCGTCCAGCAGCGGCGGCGGTGCCAACGGTTCATCGCCCAGTTCAACTATTTGACGTTCGAGAATCCCCAGCGGCCCCAAACTTTCCTGACGACTCAGCAATTCCCCGCGGCAAAGCTCGATGAGATTGGGAAACATAGGCTCGACCAGATAGCGTTTGAGCTGAGAACGCCGCAAAGGAATAGATTGCGGCAGCTTGTTATGGTTCTTCAACAGAAACGCCAGATTATTACGCAAAATATTACTGCTCTTGAGACGCAGGCAAAATTCGTCGGCCTGTCCCGGCAAAAGCGCACTGAGCAAGGCTGACCAGGCTAATTCCACTGATATTTGTTCCGGCAACTTCGCAACCACTTCCAGCCCCTGCCGCCATTGCTGTTCCGATATATCCGGGGCAATATATTTCAGCAAATCAGTTTCCAGAACCAGTTTGATACCACTAATGCGATTAGGATGAACAATTATTTTCTCCAGCTCGACGGCAATTCGTTCAGCACTGATATTCTGAATTTTAGCAGCGTGTTTTTTAATCGCCGAAAGGGTGTCCGGCTCAATAGCAAAATCCAGACGCGAACCAAACCGCACCGCCCGCAGCATCCGCAAATGGTCCTCCCCGAATCTCTCCTCGGCATTTCCAATAGCACGAATGACACGCTTTTGCAAATCCGCCTGCCCCCCCACATAGTCTATCACTTTTTCGGCGGCGGTATCGTAGAACATACCGTTAATTGTAAAATCGCGACGCTGAGCGTCATGCTCGGCATCAGTAAAAACCACGCGTTCCGGGCGGCGGCCATCATGATAAATATCGTCACTGCGAAAAGTCGCCACCTCAATCTGCCGACCTTCCAATAGAACGATAGCCACACCGAATTGCGCCCCCACCATCAGCGTGCGTTTAAAAATTCGGGCGACCTCGTCCGGTACGGCGTTGGTGGCGACATCATAATCGCTAGGCTCGGTCCCCAGCAGCATATCGCGCACACAACCGCCGGCTAAAATCGCTTCATGACAGTTCTGACGCAAACGGTTCACGACTTTCAGCGTGGTTTTGTAGGCAGCGGACATCTGAGGCTTATTCACCGGCAAAGGCATTCCTTTCATCGGGGACACGCTGAAAAAAGTTCAGCTTCATCGAACCGTATTTACGAACATCTTCCAGATGAAGATTATCATAATTTTCCAGAAAATCAACCCGACCGCTGGTCCGAACCACCACTACACCACTATCGGCCACCTGAGAGCTGAGCAGATTCAAAAGTAAACCTATCTTCCCGTCCGGCCTGGTATCAACACTCAGACGATAAGGCGGGTCCAGAAAAACCAGATTGTATTTGCGTTCGGCGGCGGCTTCGGCTCCCAGACCGTGGCGAAAACTATCGTAAGAACGCACGGTGGTCTGCCCCTCAAATTTAAGTTTGGCAATATTCTCTGTAAGACGTTTGACGGCATCGCGATCCTGGTCCACCATGAGAGCGTGTTGGGCACCACGGCTAAGCGATTCCAAACCCAGCGAACCGGTACCGCAAAAAAGGTCGGCAACCATCGCGCCTTTGATGTGCCACTGCAAAATAGAAAACAGAGATTCCTTGACCCGGTCTGTAATAGGCCGGGTGCTCAGGTCACGCGGACCAATCAGCGTTATTCGGGCTCTGCTGCCGGCAATAATTCTCATTTGTCAAAATCCGTAAAATGGCGCAAAAGACCGGCCCACTCACGCAGGCCGGCCAATCACTTTAGAATAATAGTCAGGGCTAAATCAGATTTTCATAATAAGAAAATCATCCACGATATCGCCGGCCATAAACTCAGTGCCGCCAACCTTAACCTGCTCAATATCGCTGTGAGCGACAACACCAAAGGCCTGACCGCTGTTGCTGGAGCGGAAGGAACCAAAGGTCACCTTGCCAATGCTGCCCTGAGCGGTCTGGACGGTATCGGTATCAAAGAAACCACCGGTGGTCGGTTTGATACCCGCGGCGATAGTGCTGTTTTCAATACGCCCACCGATTGAGACCTTTCCAATCGTACCGCCGGAAGTCAGCAGGTCACTGACCAGGTCGTAGCCCGCGGAAATGATCGAATCAGCCAGGTCGCCTTTGACCTTAATGGACTCTATGCTCCGGGACGCACTTATCTGAGCGGAATCAATAGTTTCAAAACTTACCTTGCCAATGGTCGGTGCGTTCAGCACACCGTAGAACTTGGTCGCCGAAGCGGTAATCTTATCGATAGAGCTGCCCCGCCAGAATATCGCCGGTAATTGTTTCGCCGGTGAACTTGAGCTTGCCCAGTTCGCCCAGTACGCTCAGGACTGGCATCAAAATCGCCGCTTATCTTCACCGAGCCGATCTCGTCGGCCTCGATCTGGCCGTTACCAATATCCTCGGCTTGCAGCAGTTTCACACTGCCGTCAACAATAACATCACTGCCGTCGGAAAGGTCACCCAGCCGAATCTTAATATCGCCGTTAGTATCGTCAATGGTTATATCGGCACCGTTGAGCATATTGCCGGCGACGATGGAACCGGAAACTATTTCCAGGTCTATACCGGCACCGTCAATAATCAATGCCCTTGAGGACAAGATTCTTGAGCGAGTCACCCACGATTTGTCCGATAGTAGTGCCTTCTTTAGAGGTAATCTTGATGGATGATTTCGACGTGGTATTGACCAGTTCGATGCGGGCAATATCATTACTGTCAGCCTTCGGAGACAACATAGGCTTCGCCGCCGCCGCTGACTTTAATAACAACCTCATGGCCGTCCTCATCTGCCCAGACAATCTTATCGCTGACGCCCGCTATCCGTACTGGAAGCCAGCACACTGCGACCGGAAAGCTCGACGGTCGAAATCATATCATCGCCGCCGCTCGCCAGGGCGGAAGTTATCGTCAAAACCGCTGTGCTGTTAAACGCGCCCAGCGGAGCGAAGGTAACGCCGACATCAATACTTTGGCCCGGCGTCAGGGTTGTCGCCCCGGAGAAACCGGAAATCTGGAAGTAATTGGTCGAGGGCACAATGCTCTTGAGATTCAGAGTACTGCTGCCGTTGTTGGTCAGAGTGAGCATCTTGGTGGAGCTGTCCAGCCCGGCCACCAAAGCCGTGGTACCCGCCGGACTGAAATCCAAAGCGGAATCGCTGACAGTTACCGCACCGGGAGAGACCCCACTGCCGGCCCAGACTTACAATCCACTGGGAATTTTCCGGATCATCGGTGTTGATAACCAGCTGGCCGGCGAAGCTGCCCTGGCCGTTCGGTACAAAGTTGAGGTCGATAACCGCGGCATCACCGCTTGCCTGAAGAATCGTATTGGCAATATCGTCAGAGGTGATATGGAACACACCGTTGGCATCAACCAGCGTTACACTGGTAATCGTAATATTACTGCTGCCCAGATTACTCAGAGTTACCGTCTGGGTCGCTGAAGGTTCATTCACGCCGGTACTGGCGAACGTAATACTGCGGTCGTTGGCCGCACCGGAAGAATCGACAATCCCCAGCAGCATATCAGTACCGCTGCCGATAAGTTCGACGGTATGAACCACCGTATCGCCGTCAGCATCAAGATAGTATATTTCCATCGTGTCAATATATTCACCCGAAGCAGTGGGCGAATAAGACACATCGACTGAAAGAGCGTCACCATTATAATACACCGTCCGCTGTCCAACCGGAACATTACTGGGATTCAAAATCGCCGGCGTAAGCGTAAACGGAGTGTCACCGTTTAGATTCTTGAGCTTGATACGAGTAAGCACCAGGTCCGCACCACCAATATTGGCAATCTCAACGGTCTCCGAACCAACAGAACCCACCCGCACACTGCCAAACTCGACCCGATTGTCGTTGGCCGTACCGGAATCCTCATAAACTTCCAACATCGGTTCATTGGGCACGCCCAGCCCGGTAAGACTTACCGCATAGCTTTGCGTACTGCCTTCCTCATTATCCGCCGAATCGCTGATAATAACAATGCTGGTATCGAGTACCTGAACCTCGCCGGCAATTTGGCCCGGCGACGGAGAATAAGTCACCGTAAGAGCCACATTCGTACCGGGCTGAAGAACGTAGTTTTCCAGCAGCGGAGTAACCACAATATCAGGACTGCTCGGCAGGCTCAGACCATAAATCGTAAGTTCGGTCGTCCCCGCATTGGATATGGTAATGACCTCGGAACGAGAATCGTTTACCGCGACACTGCCAAACTCGATAATATCGTCGTTGTCAGTGCCCGAAGTCTCCGCGACAGAAATCATACCGTCGGAAGAACCTATACCGGTCAAAAATACCGCCACGGTCGGCTCATCAAAATCACTGCTGTTGATATACAAAGTTTCGTTGTAAACCCGTTCTTCGAGCGGACTCATCTGAATCCAGAGGCTCAGCGTATCGCCCGAACGAATCGTCACATCATCAGCCGAACCAACATCATTGGTCCGCGAAACGACATAGGGAGCATCCGCATTGTCAAAAGGCGTCACATAAGCCTGCGAAACATGATAACGGTCACCGTCGAAGAACCACTCCTCAATCACCAAATCATCCGAACCCAGGTTTTCAATCACCAACTCCTGCGCTTCGGTCAACTGCTCAATCGGATTGGCACCAAAATCAAACAAATCTTCGTTGATGTTGATGTCCGATTCCTCAATCTTCTCCGCCAGCAAAATCACCTCGTCAAAGTGCGAATAATCATGCCGCCGGTCATTGTCGCTGAACGCGTAATACTGGCTGGTATGCACCATCGCGACAGCGGAATATTCGCCCACTTCAACATTGGACGGATTAAACCGAACCGCGAAATCGCGTGATTCGCCCGGCTCCAGCACAATCGGAAACTCCGGTGCGTTACGCAGCGTAAACGGATTAACATCCGAAGTCCCTTCGCCGCCCAACTCAATATCATAAATCACCAAATCGCCCGGCCCGGTATTGGAAACCCGGAAACTCTCATCGGCAATCTGCGTCACCGTCGTGCCAAAATCAAGGATATAATCATCCGAGTAATCGCCCGAACTTTCGGTAAGCGCCATATTCGGCAAACTGTACGACGGGCGGAACTCACGAATAGCATCAGAATCGAGATGACCTGCGTAGGTCATGATAATCGGGTAGTCATCCGGCTTGACAATCAAATCAGTTACCCACTGAGCACTCCAAAAGGAATTCGTCTGAATGGTATAATTCTCAACCGTGGCACCTGCCGCCTGATTGCCCATAGCCTCCCAGCTCTGCGACATGGCATTATAACGCAAAGTCGCGGCATCAAAGTACCGACCATTAGGCCCGTGATAGGTCCACGCCACAATCGGCAACTGACCACCGGTAGTTACTATCTGAGCATTGGTGACCGGGTCAGCGGGCAGCGGAAGGTCCATATTAACCCATTGGGCGTAATTCTGGTCACTTTCTCGCGGATCACCCGAAAAAGGCTCCCAAGCCAGTATCTGAATATCCAGATCCGTCGTACCAACCGTCCACTGAACACCCGCAGGCGCATCAACATCCGCCCACGGATGGAACACAAACAAGTTATATTGCATCCATGAACCGTTTATATACAATTCCACGCGGTCCAGCGTGCCATGCCGCATAGCAACCCACGGCGTGCCGTTGGGCCCAACCGCGAAATCCTCCAGATACAGCAAGTCACTGGTGGGCATGGCATAAGAGTACAAATCAAAGCCCAGAAAATCTATTCTCTGTGTCCCGCCGATTTCCTGGCCGTAAGTATCCCATTCGTCCGTACCGTCGCCGTCGAAATCGTCCAGCTCCTGAATGCCCGGATTGTAATAGCCCCCGCCGAAATAACCGCCCCCGCCGTATGCCAGAATCTGACCGACCGGCATAAGCGTATATTCACCACTTTCATATACCCACTGGTCCGCCGAAACATCCGTACTGCCCACCGCGAAGTTGCGGTTCGACAGCAGCTTCGCTATCGGATTGGTACTCTCAATTGTCCCGCCAATCGAAGCCAGAATCGATAAATCATCTATCCAAAGTTCATCACCCGCTACACCAGTCAACTCGATTTCAATCGTGTGAGTACCGCTGGAAACATTAGCCGACACAGCCTTGGTAAAAGCATATTCCAACGTGTCGCCCGTCCCCTGACTCCAGGCGTCGGTCATCGAATAATTATCCGAGTCATAATCTTCCAGATTGGTCGAGTTATTGAACAAATCATTATCATAAGTGGTTTCCACACCATCAACGTAAACCTTGACCGTGCTGGCCGCCGCGATAGTCTTGTTATGACGGAACAGCACCACAATATCGTCAGGATAATCGGTCGTCACCGTAAAAGTATAGCTCTGACTGCCCGCCGCGTTGAGAATCGTCGCGTAAAGATTATCCTCAAAATCATAACCCGGCGTATCATCATCGACCTGAGTTACCTTCGTGTCACCAATACGATTTCCCGAAACCTCACCAACATTCCAGTTGCCGCCCGTATCGGGGGTACTGGTATTACTATATGATTCAGTATCCGAATTATATGTCGCCCAGCACCAGTCAGTATCACCGCTGTTAATGACTAAACCCGCTTCATCTATTTCAAGAAACCCCTGACCGTCGCCACCATTAGCCTCACTTTGAATAACATCGACAATCAAGCGATATACAACACCGTTGGTTGGCGCTGAAATAGTACTAAAATCAGCCATTTCGGAGACGTCAAAGGTTTTGGTAATCCAACCGGTAGTATGAGCTGTAGTATCGGCTAGCGTATCATCTGCTGTAAGTCTAAACGTCCAATACTCACCTATGGGCACGTCAGCATTGGCAACTTCTTCGATATGTACACTAATCTCAATATACGCATCCTCATTGACATCTTCTTCCAAATCCAACTTGAACGTCAGAGATGCTTCCAAAGTACCAGCATCAGTAGCTGTAACCGGAGCCGAATAAACTTTAGCTTCGACATTGTTCTCAACCGCAACCCCGGCTGCAGGTCCTAAGTCTATTCTAACCCCACCATCACCACTTACGCCATTGACACCATAAGCGGCCCCCGAAGCCCCACTAGTTGTACCATTTACACTATCATGGCACCAATTATTAGCATCTAAAGCCCCAAGAAAAGCAGTGTCAATATCTACAGTTGCCTCACGAGCATCACCCGCCGTCTGTACACTCTGGTAGACCGCCATATTATCAAAACGAACATGAACAATTTCTTCTTCAGTACCAACACCTACATTCGCCACCGCTCGTACGAGCAGATTATAAGTCCCCGCGGCAAAATCCGCACCCAGCATATCCGTAAGGGTTTCACTGCTGAATTCTATCTGCTTGGCATCGGCATAGGCCAACTGATTGCCCAGCTCATAATCAATATCGCTGGCAGACAAACTCACAAAAGGATTCTCCGGTACATCACCCACAGAACCGTCATTGTTCGGGTCAAACCAGTAAACACTCCCGTCCGCAAAACTCATTATACCCAGATACAAATCAATACCAACCCGACCAGCCTCGGCACTGGCCTCACCCGTACCGGGCAAATCACCGCCTATCGCCGATACATTAGCCACCGAGTAGTCCATCTGTAAAGTTACATCACCGGAACTGGGCAACTGGAACGGTATCAAGAACTGACCATAAAACGAACCACCGGCATTAATGTTTGTGTCAGCGTCATCAATTAAAAATTCCATCAGCAGACCGTCATCCTCAGCGGTTTGCGTATAGTCCAGAGGATTAGCCGGATCAAGAGCAACAAAATCAACTGTCGCCCCGGCAGTCGAATCTATACTGGCGGTCACGGTAGTATCCCAATCATTCAGTCCCGCAGTGGAAAGAGCGAAACTCTCATCATAGTCAGGGATAAAATATACAGTCTTACCACTGGTGTCATACTCAGGAAGGTCAACAACAATCTCCGGAATACCGTCATTGAATTCTATTGAATCCGCAACCGTGCCGTCATCACCAAAATCAAGACCATTGAAATTAGAATAATACGCCAGACTCAGCGGTGCGTTCTTCGGCAGCCAGCCGTCAACATCCGAACCGCCCGCACTCCACACGCCCGTTATCGGATCCCACAAACGCGTCATGACATCGGTCGTACCCGTATCGGGATTCGTCGCCAGATAAGCCAGCAAAACTTCGCCGTTGGCACCCGCCGCAACCGAAATGCCGTAGTTACTGTCCCCAAAAAATGGACTGGTACCGGCGATAGTACCGGCAACCGTACCCTGTTGCACCCAGCCCCCGCCGCTGAACTGATAAACATACGGCAGACCCGTCTCGTCGTCCAGATACGCCAGCAGCGGGTCGCCGTCGATATATTCATAATCCGGGTCGCCCGCGAAATCAAATACGTAGCCGAAACTCTTCAGATTGTTCGCGTTATCGGTGTCAAAATTAATCGTAAGGTCGTCATACCAGCGACCCGCCTCGGAATCATAGCGAAATAACTGGCCCCGGTCCTCGGAATTCCAACTGGCGATCACAACATCCATTGCCGTATCAGAATCACCGTCAAAATCCAGCAGACCGGTCTGGGAAATGCCGCTGCTGTTTTCCCAGCCAAAATAATCATTACCATTGGAGTCACTGCCCCGGCCATACTCAACCCACGTACCCAGAGTCGAATCCCACATCTGGGCTATCAACTCGGTATCCATATGAGTACCATCAAGTGTTGTATCATACAGCGAATAAGCCACCAGAATATCATCGTCAGGAGTCACCAGCACCGCCGGCATCCAACACTGCAACCTGGAGAGACTATCCGCCAGACTATCATCTTTTGTCGTCGTCGAATCATTGCTGAGTACACTATAGTCGGAACTGTTAGTCAATATCGTGAACGTATCCGTAGTGGTATCCAGATGGCTGACATAAGCCCGCATCACCGGCGACTCGTTGACATCATTGTCGTCGCGGTCCAGCACCTTACGAATCGGCGCGTCATAGCCTTGCCACGAAATCACCGGATTGCCGCTGGCGTCAATATCAATCGAAGGGGTATAATACCAGCCGCGCGAATTCGCCGCGTCTATATCCCCTGCGTCGTCGCGAGGACTTGCCAGACCCGCGCCGGTTATCGTGCTGGCATCGTCATTATAGGCCACCCATTCGTTCCACTCCAACTCCTTGACATAAATCCCCGCCTTGCCATTTACCAGATATTGGTCCCAGTTCTCCCAGTTCACCCACGTCACAATCGCCCGCCCATCTTCGGTTATCGCAATATCAGGCTGAATCGAAACACCCAAATCACGACTTACCCCCGCGAAACCGTCACCGTCAAGGTCACTCTTGGACTCAACCCCATATTCAACCCACGAACTGCCGTCCCAGCGGGCTGCGAATATTTCCATATTCTGCTGACTCAGCTGAGAAGACCAGACCACTATAGGCCGACCTTCAAGGTCAACCGCTATCGCCGAGTCAAAAGAATTGGCACTGTCAGCACTAACCCCGCCCATAGCGGACATGGCATTGTATTCATTACGCTCCGCGAACGGACCAGTTTCTTCGTCGTAAAGCTCTACCCAAGCCTGCTCAGAAGGCTGAGGGGGATAAACTATCGGCACGGTATCTTCAGTCACATAGCCGTATTTCTTGACCACAATCTCACGCTGAGATGCCGAACCCGAACCCGGATGCAGAGCGGTATAAGAAATAAAAACCTCACCCGTTTCAGAAATCGTTATATCAGGAGCCTCTACCGTATAGGCATCGGCACTCAAACCGTCAACCTGACTAACACCGGCGTTACTGCCCGAACCATCCAGCTCAACCCACTCGCTGCCCGTCCAGAACATAGCGTAAATCTGAACCTGGTCATAAGTCGAACCGCTGTAAGCTGTAGGAGGAACTTCCTGAGCAACCCAAGTTACCGCCATCGTGCCGTTCGGACCTGCAACCGCCGACATCTCCGTGGCATAAGAACATACCGCTAACCCGCCGTCAACATATTCCGTAATAAACTGGTTCTTGTAATCGCTCTTACCTATCCGGGTCAATGTACCGCTCGAATCGGTGTAAATAGCCTGATTGATGGCCGAAGCAGCGTCCAGCCCGCCCATACCACCCATACTCGCCCAGCCGATGTCTTCACTGACATACTGACTCGCCGAGATGATACCCTTGGACTCCCAGTGGAAAGGCAAACGACCGCTGCCGTCCGAGCCGCCCAGATATTCGTCAATCATCGCCGTAAAAGTGCCGGTATCGGTACTGTCAACCCAGAATAGAACCGGGTCACCGTCGCTGGTCGTCACAAACTGAGCGTCCGAAGGCTCATCGTGAGCATCCCAGCTCACCCCGCCCCCGCTCGCCGCACGCCAGCCCAGCTCATCCCAGACACCCGCCACATCCAGAAGCAGACGATGCTCAAGAACTTCCATACTCAACTGGCCCGAACCTTTGCTTTGACGTTCGGAGCGGTGAAACTTATTCTTGCCGGCACGTCGAGGTTTTCTCTGTGACATCGTTGGTCTCCTTGGACTTATTTACAGCAGGTAACGATATTGTTGGCAGTAACTTACAACCATATGGCGGGACCAGCCCCTTCGCCGGGCCATTTCTTCACCAGCCGGCAAATTGCACCGGCAGGCACACATCCCCATATCTGCAACGCAGTGTAAACTCTGGGGTTTTATCGGTCAAGCCAAATATCAACAGCCGCAGGCTTTACAAACCACCAACCACCAACAGAAGCCGCCCCGCGTAAGCGGCCGGATAAAACCACCATCGACGATACATATTGAATGTTCAGGCACCACGCCGTTCACTCATGCCTCATGCCTCATCCCTTCTTCCACCCACTAACCATTCACTACGCCCCCACCCCCCATCAGGTTCAAACCTATCTACCGCCCTGTTCAATCAGGTCACGCCAGTCTACCAAACCCATCGCCGAAACAACCGGCTTGCCCAACCGACCAGACTCCACCGAAGTGACTTTATCAGAAGGTATTACAGACAATATCGGCACACCGCAAATCTCTGAAATCACCTGCGGATTACTCTCCTCCGCCAAACTGGCATTTTCCACGTCATAACCGTTTATAACCACCCCGGCAACCGTCAGTCCCGCCCCCTCACAGGCCCGCACCGTCAGAACCGTATGATTAATCGCCCCCAGCTTACTGCCCGATACCACCAGCACCGGCAAGCCCAGCGCCACCATCAAATCCAGAACCAGCACATCCTTACTCAAAGGCACCATAACCCCGCCCACCCCCTCAACCAGCATCAACCCTGTCCTTTCCGCCAGGTAACGGTAAGCCCGCTCAATTACCTCAAAATCAACCGGCTCACCCGCCCTCTCCGCCGCCACCGAAGGTGCCAGCGGCTCCACATAACGCACCGGATTTATCTGCTCCAGGGTAAATTCACTATTGGCACAATGTGCCAGAAATTCCGCATCCGCACTAACCAGACCTTCCCGACTATGGACACAACCACTGGCAACCGGCTTGAACACTCCCGGCCTCCCCCCTTTCGCGACCAGACAATTCGCCAGCGCCCCACAGACCACGGTCTTGCCAACCCCTGTATCCGTACCGGTAATAAACAATCCCGGACACTTCATAAATTCGATTTTTTTCAGCTTCATAACGCATATTTTTAGCGAAAAAACGAAAAAAAAAACATATTTTTCTCTTTTTTATCGATTTTTTCGGCACTTTCAGGCAGAATCGCGCCTATGAAAGAGCCATTATACCGCATTATCGATGCCAATTTCAACCGTGCCCGCGAAGCTCTAAGGGTCATGGAAGACTACGCCCGCTTCGCTCTTAACAACTCCGAACTCAGCGAAAAAACCAAAATCCTGCGTCATCAGCTCTGCCAATATATAACCCAAATACCTGCCGCTGAACTACTTACCGCCAGAGACACACCCGGCGACGTCGGCACCGCCATCTCCACCGAATCCGAAAAATCACGACCAGACATGCAGGCCGTAACCACCGCCGCCGCCAAACGCCTAACCGAAGCACTAAGATGCCTCGAAGAATTCACCAAAATCCAATCTCCTAAAATCTCCTCACAATTAGAAGCCCTCCGCTACCAGGCCTACGAACTCGAAAAACGACTGTTAATCCCTGTCAAACCAGACTTTAAAAATGTCAGGATTTATGTCCTGCTCACCGCCCAATATTGCACCTTGGGCCTGCTGGAAACCGCCCGGGCCGTCCTCGACGGCGGTGCCGACTGTATCCAACTGCGAGAAAAGGATTTACCCGACAAACAAACACTTAACCTTGCCCAGCAGCTAACTGATATATGTAACGAATATCAAGCCCTTTTCATAATGAACGACCGCCCCGACCTGGCCCTCCTCGCCCACGCCCACGGCGTACATCTCGGCCAAGACGACCTCGCACCTCATCAGGCCCGGAAAATCCTAACTCCTTATCAGATAATCGGTACCAGCACCCATTCACTCGAAGAAGCAACCCAATCCATCACCCAAAATCCCGATTATATCGCAGTCGGAGCAATCTACCCCAGCCCCACCAAGCCCAAAGTACCAGCCTGCGGCCTCTCATTAATTACCCAAATTAGACAAATTACTCAAAGTCCCATAATTGCCATCGGCGGCATCACCGAAAGCAACGCCCCAGCGCTAATTCAGGCAGGCGCCACCGGTATCGCACTTTGTCAGGCGGTGACCGCCACAGAAAATCCAAAAAAATCTGTCCAAAATATAAAAAACTCGCTCAGATGATATAAATTGCTTCTTTACAGGCTATTAGGAGGTTTTCCCCTTGCTATTCCCACAAAAATCACCATAATTGTGTATGCGGGATTCAGCAAAAAAACTCTAAATCCAGCGAACTTCTGGAAAGCACGACCGTAAGGAATACAGACATTTGAACCAGCAAACTGATGAACAACTTTTTGCCAGATACCGGGCGGGAGAGAGAGAGGCTTTTGCCCTTCTGGTCAAAAGATACGAAAAGGAGTTGTTCAACTTTTTGGCTAAGTTTCTGGGGAAAAAGTCGTTAGCGGAAGAAGTTTTTCAAGAAGCGTTTCTGCAGGTGCATCTATCTGCCGACCGTTTCGATAGCGGGCGTCGTTTCAGGCCGTGGTTATATACCATTGCCGCCAACAAAGCCCGCGACCTCCTGAGGAGTCGCGACCGTAAGCAGACCGTGCAGTTGACCGCCCAGGATCCAGATGATGGAACCCTGGCAAACCTCTGGGACAGCCTGCTCCGAGACGAACAGACCGCTGAGGATATTTTTGAGGCTGAACAAACTCGTAAGGAAGTACGTAATATAATTACCGGGATGCCCGATATGTTGCGGGAAATTCTGGTCTTGGCTTATTTTGGCCAACTTTCGTATAAGGAAATGGCTGAGATTCTGAAGATACCGTTAGGCACTGTCAAGAGTCGGCTCCACTCTGCCGTATCAAATTTCGCCCAACGCTATCAGGAAGCTCAGAAGCAGCAGGACAAGTAGTACATGAAAGACCGTCAGTTAGAAAAACTTCAGCAGTTAATCGACTTCCACTTCAATCTCGACACCATTCAGGCTGACATTGCCGACGATGCTCAATTGCGGCAGATTGATAATGCTCTGGCCAAACTGGCAGCTTCTCTGGACGACATTGAAGATACCCCCGAAGATCTTACCGGAAAAACCCTGGCTTTTATCAAACATTACGAACAGAGCCGGGCGGTAGAAAACAAACGCTCCGTCAAATTCGCCGAAGCTCTCCACACGCACCGCGAATCATCACGTTTACGCTGGATTCTTGGCAATTTCCGTGATTTGGCAACCATTGCCGCCGGCGTTATACTGGTATTTCTGGTTTCTCAGCCCGGTCTTCAGGTCGCCCGCGATATAGCCGAAAAACACGCCTGCACCCTACAGATGCGGCAGGTCGGTCAGGCCCTCCAGCACTATGCCCGTGACAATAACGATTTACTCCCCCAGGTTTACCATCAGCCCGGTGCCAAATGGTGGCATGTCGGCTCGCAGGATGAAGGCAAGACCTCCAACACCCGCAATTTCTTTCTTCTGGTCAAAAATGGCTATCTCTCGGCGAAAAACTTTATCTGTCCTGCCGCCAACAGCGACGGCAAAATTCGTCTTGATTTTTCACCGGAACAGCTTCTCCGACTGCGTGACTTCCCCGACCGTCAAAGCGTAAACTACAGTTTCCGTCTCGTTCAGCCCAACGAAGGCCTGAACATGGGGCTTGGCCGTAAGAACGGCCCGCTCATGACCGACCAGAACCCCCTGTTTGCCGATTTTGATGCCTTCTTCTCCGAACAGTTGGACCTCAACGAAAACCCCGAACTGCTCAAGGCTAACTCACCTAACCATAACGGCAAAGGCCAGAACGTTCTGTTCGACGACGGCCATGTCGATTTCGCGACTTCAAGACGCTGGGGCTTCGGCCTGGACGATATGTTCACCATCGAAAATACCACGCGTTACGAAGGCACCGAAACCCCCACCGAAGAAGTGGACGCATTTATCGCCCCCTAAGCCAGGTAAACTGGAAATCCTAAACAAATCCGGTGCAAAAGTTCGGTATTGGGTTGATTTTGCCCTTCGCCCGGTCTATAAACTCCTGTAAACTCGTTTTTCAGGAGACAACTATGGCCCGGATTTTCAACAATATTACAGAAACCATCGGCAATACCCCGCTGGTCAGAATCAACAAAATCATCAAGTCCGCCGCCGCTGTTCTGGCCAAGATGGAATGTTTCAATCCCATGGCTTCCATCAAAGACCGTATCGGGATGGCAATGATCGACGCCGCAGAACAGGAAAACAAAATCAAGCCCGGCGACACCATTATCGAACCCACCAGCGGCAATACCGGCATCGGGCTGGCCCTGGTTTGCGCCGCCCGCGGCTATAAATGCGTACTGACCATGCCCGAATCAATGAGTCTGGAACGCCGCAAAATCCTGCTGGCACTGGGAGCGAAGCTAATCCTCACCCCTGCCGGCAAGGGCATGACTGGTGCGGTCGAAACCGCGATGCAACTCCAGAAAGAAACCCCCAATTCTTTCATCCCTCAGCAATTTTCCAACCCCGCCAACCCCGCGATACATCGCAAGACCACCGCGGAAGAAATCTGGCAAGATACTGACGGCCAGGTTGACTTTTTAGTCGCCGGCGTGGGCACCGGCGGAACTATATCAGGTATCAGCGAAGTTATCAAAGGCCGCAAAAGCACCTTTCGGGCCATCGCGGTTGAACCTATCCAAAGTCCTGTACTAAGTCAATCCGCCGCAGGAGAAGAAATTCAGCCCGGCCCGCACAAAATCCAGGGCATTGGGGCCGGTTTCATCCCGCAAAACTATAAATCAGAATTTGTTGACGAAATCATCAAGGTCGACCAGGACCAAGCTATGGAAATGGCTCAACGGGCGGCAACCGAAGAAGGGATTTTCGTGGGCATCTCCTCCGGGGCGGCTCTAATAGCTGCCGGACAAGTCGCTCAGCGTGAAGAAAACGCCGGCAAAACGATTGTCGTAATCCTGCCCGATTCCGGCGAAAGATACCTTTCTTCGGCCCTGTTCGACCATCTGAATATTGAATGATTATCCGCTATTCATTCGAGCCACAATCGCAGTCGCCCTGCTGACACAAAGTAAGCTGGTCGGCAGCGAACTGATTCAGCCATTCCACCTTTCGGCTAATCATACGCAGGAAACGACTGCCCTGAATATTTGTAAATTTCCCCGTTGCCGCTATCGGAGCGATGGCTTCGGCGATAAGAGCCTCGATCATCAAAGCGACAATAACCTGCAACTCAGAATTGGCCCAAAGCTTCTCCGTGCGATAGCCTCTCAGAAAACAGCCCGCCCGAAAAATATCCAGTTCCGCCGGCCAGTTCTCCGGGTCGCGTCCCTGAGCCACCAGCGAAAACTGCAAACACCCATTAGCGACTTCCGCCCACAAAGGCATAATACCCAAAGATTCAAAATCCAGCACCGCCACAATTTCATGCCCCTGAAACAGCAAATTACCCGGATGCCAGTCACCGTGGCAAATCCCCTGGGGACTTTCAGGCAGCCCCATCTCCTCAGCCTGCCGCGTCGCCCCATCATAAGCCTCCAGCAGAATCTCGCTCAGCCGCCCCGCCTCGTCAGCGTCATATTCATGCTCCGAGTCAGAATAATCGCGCAGTCGCTCCCGCACACTATCGTTATCGTGATAACAATGTTTCGGCAACGGCTCCGGCGGCTGATACCGGCTCAGCAAATCATGGAACTGCCGCAGACACCGCCCCACCCCAATCGCCGTCGAACCGGCCCCGTCATAATCCTGCCCGCCCAGATACTCGAACATCTCATAAATATGAGTCTCATCCTGCACCAGTGAATGATTATGGTTTGTCGCCACCAACCGCGGCACACAAAAACCCGCCCCATGCAGATACAACAGACAATGATGAGCCTGAGCGATTTTCAGACGAATCGACTTGCTCGGCACTCGCCGCTTGAGCAGAAATTTACCTTTGTCGCTCACGATTATCAGCTTAGGTGATTGCTCATTACCCCGCCCACAACGCAGAATCTCCCCAATGGTCCCCAAGTCATAATGGCTCAGAACAATAGCCAGCTCCCGTGTATGAAAGCGACCAGGCAAATTGTTTTCAGGTTTATCCATATGAATTTATTCGGAAAAATACCTGCTTCACAATTATTTTAACGCGGTTTCTTCACTTTGACCATCGGATTCAGCAAAAATGGTAAATTTTTTCTGGGCTATAACCTTATTTTCCCAGAACATCGTCAGTGTCCAGTCACCCAGCTTGTCAGCTGCCGGCTCCCAGATGGTATCGCCGAGAAAAAACTTGAAATCCGGGGCGGTAACATAAACCTCACCCTCAAAAGGCGGAGCGATGTCGCCCGAACTGTTGCGGAAAGGCGGATGCTCGATGCGAAACCTCAGCTTCTCGCCCCGGCCCTTCCGCACGTTCAGAACATAACCAAACTCGATACCCAGCCGGGCGGGTATCTTCGTGGTAAACTCCAGAATTTTGGGCAGCTCCTCACTTTCCGAATCAAACGCCGTATGAATTCCGAAAGTCAGTATCCGAGCTTCAATATTCTTTTTCGCCATAACTTAATCGGGACACTATCAGGAAAATTTCGCCGCGAACTCCACCAGCGATTCCTTAACCACGGCCATATTACCCGGCTGCTTGCGTTCAGCCACCAATGCCAAAGGTGCCGACATCCCCAGAATCGGCGTAAAACCACGCCCCGCGATCGCTTTGCGATATTCCGGCCCGGTCGTATAATCCACCGCCCCGGTCGGCATAATCAACTTGCCCGCGTGACGCGTACGCACAAACGGTGCCAGCAAATCAGCGACACCCTTGGGCCCGTGAGTCCGTGCCGGAAAAATCTTCAAACCGTCCGGCTCCAGGCCATCTTCACGTTCCAAAAAATAATTTAGCTCGGTAGGCGTAAACACCGCTGGTGCGGAAAAAACATTCGCCTGCTGAGTTATCTTCACAAAATCACAACCCGCACCATAACCACCCATCACATTAGCCGGAGCAACGATCATCTCGAAACCCATCTCGATAGCCGCGTCCAGCTCCTGCGGATTGATAACACTGCCCACCCCCAATACCAGCGGATTATCCACCGGGCAGGTCTCCCGAAACTTCACCAGTTCCGTCATCGCCTCACCCACAATACCCTGGTCGATGCGAAATGTTACCTCAGCCACATAACCCGCCTCATAAATCGCCTTGACGGTATCGACCATATGATCCGGCTTTTCCACGTGGCTCTTGTTCATCACCACAACCACCCCGCTGCGTTTCAAGGTTTCTGCCACTCTCTTACGATCACACTGATATGTCATTTTAACTCCTACAATAAAAAGACAAAACTTGTTATTAAATTCTCACCGCGCTACCGCAAGGCCGAGCCCTAAAAAACTCCGCCCGCCCCGCCGACTCGGCAAACTGTTTTACATACCTGTCCCGTAATTCCCCCATAAGCCCCTCAATCTCATCTTCTCTAGCCACTATCCAGACACTGCCCCCAAACCCCGCCCCAAACGCCGAGGCTGCCGACGCTCCCAGTTCCCGCGCCGTCCGGGCCAGAAATATGGTTTCCGGCACCTGATTACCCAAAAGCGTCTCGGCTAAAGCCTGTGACATATCCACCAGCCGCCCGAAAGTTTCCATATCACCGCAGGCCAAAGCATCCGCCGCCTCTGGAATAATCTCTTCGCTTTCAGCCACAAAATGTGCAAACCGCCCCACCAGTTCTTCCCCACTAAACTCGCCCCCCTTAACTTCACGCAGCACGTCCCGAATCAAATCCGCCTCGGCACTATCCCGAAAAGCCGCCGCCAGATTTACGTCATCAAAACCTGTTGTCTTCCGCCACATCTCCGCCGCCACCGTCGCCAAACGCGAAATACGATTATATTTTTCCTTGGCCTGTCCCGTCTTTTCCGCCTTAACCCCGCTGGTCGCCACCCCCCAGGCATACCCCGCCGGCATCTCAATTTCCCGCTCCCAGTTCACCGGACAATAACCGTACAAACTCAGCTTGCCCGGCTTGCAGCACAAAATCGCCGTATGATCCTCACTGCCGCCAAACGTCCCTACCCCCTTATCGCCTGCCAGCTCGCCAAAACTCTGCCCGTTCTCGACAGTCCCTAAATAACCCGCCAAATCTTCGACGCTCGCAATATCGGCCTTATACCCATCCCGCTCAGCCAGCCGGTTAATATCCGCCAGCGCCAGATAAATCGCCGTAATCAGCACACTGGAACTGCTCAACCCAGCTGCCATCGGTAAATCACCTGACAACGCGATATTAGCACCCCGCAAACCATCACCAAAATTATGAGCCAGCCGCCGCGCCACAATCAGAGCGTAATTCGACCAGTGCCCTTCCCGCCCTTCCAGCTTCGACCCAATACCAAAAGCCACATCACCCTCAGCCGACATATTATCCGAATGCAGTATAAGCTGATTATCATCACGCTCCGCCGCCACCAGACATATCCCCCGGTCAATCGTCGTTATCAGCGTACGCCCGCCCACATAATCCGTATGCTTGCCCAAAACCTCGATACGACCCGGCACAAAATACGCCCGCACCTTAGAGCCAGACGACAAACCCTTCCCACACAGCGAACCCGCCAGCCCGGCAAACACCTCAGCCTTACCATCAAGCCCCGACTCAGCCAGCCTCGCCTTTAGCGCATCACCATCCGAAAGCTCACCCAGCGTCATTACAGTATCAGACATATATTCTCCCGCCCCGCCTTATAAACGAATCTCTTTACCTTTTAGCAAAGCCGAAACTGCTGCGATATCCGACCGACACGACATATCCAGTACCGGCGCCTTAACCGTCACCGCTTTATACACCTCGCCCATTTTTTCGATTGTGTACATCACCGCATCCGGTATCTCATATTCACCCCGTGCCGAAGGAACGATATTCCGGCAGGCCCCAAAAATCGAAGGTCTGAACATCCAGCAGTTCATACTCAAAACAATCGGTTCCGGCAAAGCAGCCACCGCCTCGGCACTAGGCTTTTCCAGAATCCGTATCATATTCTCCGCCTCATCCCGCTCAATAACCGCGAACGAAGTCACCCGCTCAGCCGGAATATTACCGCCTTCCAGCATGGCTTTCCGGTCGAACGCCGCCAGCCCCGCACCTGCCAACTGCCCCAAAGCCTTCAGACCGCTCGGCGGATAATAATTGTCCGAATTTATCACCAGTATCGAATCATCCCCGGCGAACTCCTCAGCCGCCCGCACCGCGTCAGCCGTCCCCAGGGGTTTTTCCTGAATCGCAAAGGAAATCTCCAGCCGTTCGGTCTTCACTTTCTTACCGTAATAATCCCGCACTATATCATGCTCCGGCCCAATCACCAGAGAGACCTTCTCATAACCGGTCTCCGCCAGATCATGCAGCACATAATCCAGGAAAGGCCGGTCAATCGGGATCATCGCCTTAACCCCCGTCTCAGCGATCGCCGCCTGCTCAGCCGTCATCTCCGCCCCATCATCATCCTTACGCATCCTCGTACCCAGCCCGCGAGCCAGAATCACCGCCTTAGTATTAGCCATAACTTACCTCTAACAATAAACTTAAACCTAACATAAACCAAGCAGTATACCCCAAACTCCCTTGCCAAACAACCCCAAAATCGCCGTCCAAACCTCCTTGTGACGGCCCCTTTAAGGGACTCGCTTTTTCCCCTAAGCATCTCCAGGGGAAACGCCGAAACTGCTCAGAACAAGACTTTAGCCAGAACGACGCAGCACTCTTTGCGATAACTAGCTCTACCGCAAGGAATTAGCTAAAATACTACTATTAAAGTTTGGTCTAACCCTGTTCCACGATGGAGGAGCTGCTTGGAGATAATATTATAAGTGAAAGTGTCGTCGGCAATATTATTGCGTTAGGATTTGAGAAAGATTTACCAAAAGTAAAAATCGTGTCTAACAAAATTGTTCATTTTGTCGCAAATGTCCCCAAAAAAGCCGTTGGAATTTTCATGTAACGACAATTTTGTACACTTTCAATCGAAAATAATCACCGCTTTACCGATTCCCCATTCTTTACTGTAAGTTTAAGCTGCTAAGCAAATTAAGTTTGACATTATTACGCATCCAAGGTAGAATGGAATGGTTGATTAGGTACGCCAGATCGCATCGCTTTGTTTTGCGAAGGTTCAGCTAACATTGAGATGCATTTGGTGCACAATCAGATTGGTTGACTTTTTTCAGGAGCGGAGTAATGAAGTATTTGGGTATTAAAGGCACGGCAGCAGTGGTTATATTGATGGCAACTCTTTGCCAAGGCGATATTTATGAGGAGCTTGTGGATGCCAACAGCGTTCTGCAATTACCTCAGTACAACTACTGCGGCGCTCACCTGATTGACGGCGACACCGCCTATGTCATTGCCCGCGGCATAGAAAGCGTCATAACGCCGATATGGGAAACGGCTATTCGACGTATCGACAACATTTCGAGCGGTTCCCCAACCGTAACAACCCTGGTGAGCAATGCCCAATGGATGGCTTATACCGGTGATGATTACGGCAATATTGGCCCGGGTAATCACATGGCGGTTTTTGGCGACCAGCTACAGTTTGTGGACTATTTTGATGACGCGATCTACCGTGTAAATGTTACTACCGGTGCGTTGAGCACTCTGGTATCACCGTCTGATATTATGGCCCATACCGGTGAGTCTGAAGCGAAACTTCTCGATGCGGTCGCGGTTTACGCACCGAATCAGGAAATGACTGTTTATGATGAGAAAAGCGACCGCGTTCTGCTGGTTGCCCCTGACGGAACGTTGACCACCTTGATCACTCCAGCCGATTTCCAATCGCTCTACGGTGGCACTCATATCAACTATGTCGGCGGCGGCATGGCTTTTGATACGAGCGGCAATCTCTACTGGACCAGCAGCAAGAGCGGCAGTAGTGGTACAGGCTCGATCTACAAACGTAAAACCGACGGTACTATGTCTGAGATAGTAACCCAAGCGGAAATAGATGACCTTATAGGTATCATCTGGATTAACCCTGGCGAGTACAATGATATCTACTATGGTCCGGACGATAATATTTATTTCTACGAACGTGAATCCGATAATATTTTGCGTTTTGATCCGGCGCGGGCTGAAGCGGGTGACCCGAATTCGCTTCAAATATTCCTGACAAAGGCCGAGATGGTTGATGGGCCGCAGGGAATACACCGTCTCAGCGCGTTCAGTTCATATGAAGGCAAGGCTTTGACCTGGAATAACGGTTTGAGCGGAGGCTTAAGGTCCGCCGGAGGGATTTTCTACCGGGTAGTGCTGCCTGATAACTGTGACGAGGTTCAGCGTTTTGGTTATGATCTGGCGGCGCCGGAGTGGACGCAGGATTGTTATGTCTCGCTATTTGATTTCTCGATTCTGGCAGATGCCTGGCTGATAGACGAGGGCGGCGACCTTGATAATGACGGCCTGACTAACATGGCCGACTTAATATTGTTTGCATCGGAATGGTTATGGTGCAATGACCCACAAAACGCTTCATGTGAAAAGAATTGGCTGATACCATGATAAATTGTTTTTCCAATGTATCCCGCAAACGCGGTTTTACCCTGGTAGAGCTGCTTGTAGTTGTAGCAATAATCGCGTTGCTGGTTAGTATATTATTGCCGGCAATAGGCAAAGCTCGCGAGCAGGCCAAGGCGGTAGTATGCTCCAGCAATCTGCGTCAGATCGGATTGAGCTGCGCTATGTATGCCAACGATAGCAAAAAGAACTGTTTCCCGGACTGGGAAACAATAGGCGGTTCGAGCTATCGGGTGTTTCCGGGCTTGAAATCACCGGGCAGTGACCTGGAGGAGACTTTTGGTCTTCCGGCGGTTTTGCATGCCGGCGGCTATCTAGACCTGGGGTCGCAGGATCTCTGGACCTGCCCTTCGAACAAAAAAGATAGAGAGTATGTTAATACTTACTGGGTGCACAACAGTGATCCGGTCACCCAGAACCCAAAATACTACACGGGCAATCGAACCAAAGCTCTTGTCGGGTATCTAGCTGACAATTGGAATCTAAATCCGTTCGCAAGCGGAGTAGCGCGAACAGATCTGAGCCAGTCGGGCCAGGGCCAGAACACAGGCTACTTTCGCGATGACAGTACCTTTTGGCACCAGGGGCAGACCAGTGGTCAGATTATTAACGCAGGGTCTTCAATTAAACGTCAAGGAATGGGAATCCAGCTGCTCCATTTTGATCTGACTGTGGGATTTCTGGCGTACGAGGATTAATAACTTTCGGTTTAAGAGGTTAAATATGTTTTTAGTTTAGAGGAAGAGGTGTTCTCTTTCGATTTGTGTTGAGGTGCTTAGTGTACCGGAAAGGAAGGATAGAAAATGTTTAGCAGGAAAATGTTGGTTTTTGTTGTGTTGCTGGGGCTGGTAGCTTCAGCGGCCTATGGTGGTTATCAGGAGATTGTACCCTGGAGTACATTCTCGGATGCGGTCAGTACTTATACGGGCGGCCAGGTGACACCCGCTAGTTATACCAAAGCTGTTGCTGACGGCTCGACGGTCTATGCCGAGATCCGCTCTTCCGATCCCACAACAGCCTGGTACGTCAAAGTTGAAAACGCGGGAACCGAATCTGAATCCGCGAGTGTTATTTACCATTTCTCCGGTCTGGTGAATTCCGGGTCTTCAATGACTGTTGTCGGTGATGACCTGTTTCTCGCCAATCCAACTTTAGACGAGATCTGGAAGATCAATAAGAACGGTGCCGATCTGGGCGGTACTCACGATGTCATCCTCGATAAAGCCCAACTACTGGCACAGACCGGCGGCGACGCGATTCTCTCCAGTACCTGTGGTGTGGATAACACCGGCCAAATGGTGTTCTTTGAGATGGACATTGATCAGATATGGCGTACCACTGGTGTGGGCACAGCAGAGATTGTACTTACCAATGCAGAGATAGTTGCCGGTACCGGCAGGGGCAGTCCTTCGGGTCAGTTGGCATTTGATGTCAGCGGCAACATGTATTTTGGAGAAAGTGTTACCGACGGTGTTTACAAATATGACGGTACCAATATCACTCAGCTTTTCAGTGTGTCTGATATTACCAGTCTTACCGGCGAAACCAGTTTTACTCCCGGCGGCAATATTTATAACCCGGCCGATGGGCTAATCTACTTCCGGGACGCCAAATCACATGACATTCTGTCCTATGATCCTGCCGACCCAGCCAATACGCTGGAAGTGATGATTACCAAAGAAGCTTTAGCCGCAGGCCCTCTGGGCACAAGCTTTGTGATATATTTCTCACTCTTTGATGGTCAGCTTGCCGCCTCCGCTTTGAATAGTGGCAATTTGGGTTTCTGCACGATTCCGGAGCCGATTACTATGGTCCTGATGGGCCTGGGCGGTCTGGTTGTGGCACGTCGTCGTCGCTAAACTTTGACCTGTTCCCACTAGAGAATATTGGGCCGTCTGGCATTATTGTCAGGCGGTCTTTTTTTTTGTTGTTGGGGCCGTGGTTTGGTGATACTCTTAGCCAAGCGTTATTTTGAGGTGAAATCGGGGTGATTGGTATTTTGCTGGCGCTGTTGTTATGGCGTTTTTCAGAGCAGAGTGGATGGGAGCGAAAATGCTGAACCAACGATTATATGTTACAAGCTGATTTCAAATTATGTTACTTAAAGCGGGTTATAGGCCGAATGATTTTCAGGGCTATAGTAAGCTGGCGATTCTGTTCGCGGTCTGTTTGGGGTGGCTGCGGCAGGCATACTGTGATGTTTGGATGTATTGTCACGTTGCTGTTTTTAGTGGGTTCGGCGTGGGCAGAAACCGTCGAATTTCAGGTTATCGAAGGGGCATTAATCGCACCTTGTCAGCTCAGTTGCGGTGACATATCGCTTCCCGCTAATGTTCTGATCGATTTGGGGACGCCGATACCCTTGCTGCTTCATGGCAAGACGGGTGTAGGTCTGGAACTGACAGAAAATTCCAGGGTCGATGTTCGTTTTGATAAATTCAGTCTTGATGGGCTGGCAACTCAAACCGCAGAGTTAGTCGCGTTGGAAGATCTGACAAGAGAACATGCCGGCCAACTGGAGGAGATCCCGGTGGTGGCGATCGTCGGGCTGTCCGCGTTTTCCAATTACAGGCTGGATCTTCAGGTTTCCAGGGGGCAGCTTGACCTGTATCCTCTGTCAGGGCCGGAACCACAAAGCAACGACCTTCCTGTCCTTCCAGAGATGAATACCGAGAATCTTCCGCGTGTTTCTGATGTTGCCAAATATAACCAAGAGAAAACCGGGTATTGGTTGACAGCAATTGGACCTGAGAATAAAACGCTGCGTGTAAGACTGGCAACTTCATTACCTGATACGCTTATTGATCGTACAGCCGCCACTGAAGCAGGAGCTTCGTCGGGCGAAATCTGTCCGGTGATATTGGAAGGGATAGATATATCGCGATTCGTGCCGTTCCGGGTGGAGGATTTGCGAGGCGGAATGAAAGACGCTCCGGATATTATTTTAGGGACAGACCTGCTGGAATTCTTTCAGGTGAGGATTGATCCTGAAAAACAAGAAATACAATTTGCCGTAACTCGCACTGCGGAATTTGACAAGCTCAAGCAGCGATATTTTCAGGCACGAGCTCAAGGTGATGCTGATGCCTTAGAGAAATTGCTTGTTACTCTGCACGATGTCCGGTTAGCAGATGAGGCCGCTGAGAAGCTCCTGCATTTACGGATGGAAACCGCTTCTCCGGACGCTACGGCGCTGAAGCGTGCCTTTCAGGCTGTCGCCGATGCCACACCTCCGGCACGACGCAGCATGAAAGTATTAGTTGCGGCAGATGAATTGCTCGCGAGCAAACATAAGAATAAGTATGAACTGACTAAGCCGGCTTTGCGGATGGCCTTGACTTATGCTCCGGACGACACAACCGGGATGGCGATATACGAAGTGCAATCTCGTCTGGGTTTTATTGCATTAAGGGAGGGCAATCTCAAACAAGCCCATAAATATCTTCTGTCCGCCAGCTTTGGTATGCCGCGGGAGCCCTATATCAACCTTTGGCTGGGCCAGCTTTACGAACAAAAGGGCAAGCTGGTGCGAGCCTGGTCACGTTATGTTCAAAGTATCATTGTTGATGAGCCTGCCAGGGGAGGATTTGCGGGATTGGATCGCCTCAACCGAAATGCTGAATTCCGACGAATATTCAACATGAACGATGCTTTGGAACTGCTCGAAGGACGCTTGCCGGTCTTTCATCCCTCCTCTCGCTTCGGTGATCAGCAGGAAGATGCCTCTCTCGCGCCGGTTCGACTTGTGGAACTTTTTACCTGTATCGAAAAACCGGATACAATGGCCGCTGAGCTGGCCTTGGGAGCATTGGGAGAGTATTTCGAGAACAAAGAAGTTTGCCTGGTCTCATACCATCAGGATAAGCCGTATCCCGATCCGCTTCTGACACCATTTGGTGTGGCGCGACGGACGTATTACCAGATCACCGATATCCCCACGGCGGTATTCGATGGAACAGGTCAGGTTACCGGCGGGGGTGATGACACAGCAATGAGTCAACTCTTCCCGGCATACATATCAAAATCCGTGCAGGCAAGTGAATCACCCTGGCAAATCGACATAGGCGTAGGTCTTGCCGGGCAGTCCCTAAGCGTTGCGACTGAAGTTTCAGGTCCGGCGTCTCCGGCCGATGCCAGATTGCACCTACTGCTTTGTGAACGTGCGGTAATGTCACCGGGCAGAAATACGTTGCTGCTGCACCCCTATGTCGTGAGAGCGTGCTTGACACCTGTTGAGGGCAGGGTTATATCTGACGAGTCAGAATCTCGTCACTTCACAGTGATGTGCGATCTGGCCGAAGTGAGTTTTAATCTGGAAAAGGAAATTTTGAATGCACAAGAGCGGTTCGGCATCAAATTCATGATGAAGCCCTCTCAGATTGATGTATCACAACTGGAAATAGTAGCTTTCCTTCAGGATAACGACACCCACAGAATTATGTCGGCCTGGAAAACTGCACCCGAATATGAACCGTCATTGGCTCAGGAGCTTTATGTCCCGGCAAGCAACTGATAATGAGATCGAATGCCTTTTACTGCCTGCAAGACATAAGCTGTGTCGTCGCATGCTTTGGGCGGCACTGCGTCAAGCGGTTATGCGTATCTTTTTGGGGATGACCGCCGTCGCATTGCTGCGAGTGTTACTTTTGACTCTGCCGGGAAATCGGCTGCCTGTGCCCAGTGATTTTTTCTTCGGCATATCAGCCTGTGTAGTTGCGATGGTGATTCTGACGGCAAGGTTTTGGCAGACTCGGAATCGTTTTCCTCAAAACGCTCAAACCGCCCAACATTTAGATGCCGCCACAAATGCACACAATCTTATCGCAACCGCCTGGTATCTGCGCAATCATTGCCGGCAAGACCTATTTGCCGCCTTGGCGGTACAAGATGGACTCAATCTCCTTGTCAAGGTGTGTGACCGGCAGCCCCATTTTGAAATGCCGATCTGGACTTGGCGACGCTATATTATACTGTTTCTCATGACCTGTATATTCTATGCCCTGGGTTCGCTGCTGGCGATCAACCAATCCGCTCCTGACATCCAAAACAAGCCGGCTATCGGGCAAAACACAATTGCGTTTCAGTCCCAATCCCCTAGAGTCATTGATCCTGACCACCAGGATAACACCTTATCCTCACGCCCGCGGCAACAACCTCAAAGTACCATCGTATCCGTAGTTGGTTCCGAATCGTCTCCCCTGGCTGAAGATAAAAATCCTGTTGCAGCTAAAAACCTGGACACTCAAAACCGCACTGACCTGCCCGGCGGAAAAATGGGAGGACAGATGTCTCAAAATCTATCCTCAGGCCAATCCGCTCAACTCATGCGGCAGGCTGTTTCGGACGACAACCCTTCCTCTAAATCTAAGGCGAATACTAATTCCCGCCGCCGAAAAACAAATCCTCAAGATTCTAAGACGCTCAAGCAAAGTGATTCAGAGAACAGTTCATTGACCGGACATGGTCAGGGTAATTCTGCCAGTCAACAAACAGCGGCCCATACCTGGTCACAAAGTCTTCGAACCCAGGGAGAAGAAAATCCAGAACAAGACAACGACGATATGGATGCAGAAGATACCGAAGAAGGTTCCGCTCAGCGTGGAGGCATTCAGCCTATGCTCAAGGATCGCAATGTCGCCCCCTCACGTGAATTGGGAATAACCGGGGGACAGAAAAAACCCGGCACAGGCAGAGGAGGTCCTTCTCAGCCTAAGAAATCACGCGGTACCGCATCATTGGTACTGGCTGTCCCTGTACCAGATTTCGTAAAAGGTCGCCTCGGTCCCGGCCGGACTAAAGTGGTCCATGAACAAAGCCAACCTCAAACTCAACCGGGAGATCCTGCCCGCACATTTACCACAAGTGACCGTTCAAGGCCCGAATCACCTATTCCCGCGGAATCTATCCCGTCAGAATACCAACAACTAATACGCCAATACCTTCTTGCTCTGCATAATCAACCATCTGCTGGTGACGATACCGAAAAAAAACAAATGAATCCTTAGAGAAATGAAACAGGAGCCTATCTAATAATGACAGATAAACCTGAAGTTACCGCCAATGAAATTGATCAGATTCGCTTGCAGACCGAGCGTTTCCGCGAGTTATTTTCCCGGGTCAAACAGGAAGTTCACCGTGTTTTTGTCGGACACGATGATTTGGTTCAGAGTTTACTTGGGGCATTGTTCTGTAACGGACATGTGCTGCTGGAGGGAGTCCCCGGATTAGGAAAAACCTTGCTGGCTCGGACTTTGGCAGAAGTACTCGATATCAGTCTTTCCCGCATCCAATTCACACCCGACCTGATGCCCACGGATATTGTGGGTACCATGATCTTGGACGAAAAGCCCGATGGCGGACATGAACTTCGCTTTCAGGAAGGACCTGTGGTCGCAAATTTCGTTCTTGCCGACGAAATCAATCGGGCCACCCCCAAAACCCAGTCGGCATTGCTTGAAGCCATGCAGGAAAGACAGGTCTCGGTAGGCCGACGTACCATTGCCCTTCCAGAACCCTATATGGTGGTTGCCACCCAAAATCCTGTTGAGCAGGAAGGAACCTATCCGCTTCCCGAAGCACAGTTAGACCGCTTCCTGGTGAAATTGACGGTAGGCTATCCTCAAGAAGCGGAGTATCAGCAAATTTTAGAACGCACAACCGGAGCCGTCCTTCCTAAAGTACAGAAAATCTGTTCGGCTGAGGAAATCATATTTCTGCAACATGTGGTCCGCAGCGTAGCCGTGAGCGAACAGGTTAGTCGATACGCCGCGCGTCTGATCATTGCGACCCAGCCGGATTCCAGACTTGCCCCTGAACCGATCAGGGAATTCGTGTCTTTGGGAGCCAGCCCACGCGGGGCCCAGGGATTGTTGTTGATGGGCAAGGTGCAGGCTCTGCTTCAGGGTCGCTTTGCACTTTCGTGTCAGGATATTCGTGGTATCGCTCTGCCGGTATTACGACATCGACTGCTGCTAAACTTCGAGGCACACTCCAGAAGAATCAATCCAGATAGTTTGATTCAGGCGGTCATCGAGAACGTAACGGAGTTATCATAAATTCATGTCATCTTTGTTCACTACAGATTTTATCGAATCCATTTCTGCTTTGCGTCTGAATATTCGGCAGGTCGCCCGCGGAGGTCGTCATGCGGACCACCGCTCTGCGGACCTGGGTAACGGCCTGGAATTTCGCGACTACCGTTGCTATCAACCGGGTGACGATTTTAGGCGTATTGACTGGAATCTCTACCTCCGCACCGGCAAACTTTTCTTGCGGCTTTACGAACAGGCAGAGGACCTGCCCGTATATATTATGCTCGATACAAGTGATTCGATGTATTTCGAGAATCCCCCCCGTGCTGATGCAGCCAGACAGACCGCGGGGGTATTCGCCGCTGTTGCTCTCAATCATCACGATCGTGTTTCCATTTTTCCTTTCGTGCGAGAACCTTCACTACTCTTGAAACGCGGGGCCGGGCCCGCTACGCTGCCGCGATTGCTTCATCATCTGGAAAATCTAAAGGCCGGTGGACCTGGAGACTTTGCCGGGGCCGTACACCGCTTTAGCATACAGTCTCGTCGGTCAGGCCTGGCTGTCGTGATTTCTGATTTCTTTGATCACGCGGGTGTTGATAAAATGGTCGAGGCTCTGAGTAAACTCCGGCATCAGGTTTTGCTTGTCCCGGTTATACGGTCGGTTGACCGTAATCCTGAAATCGGCGGCATGTTGCGACTGGTCGATTGCGAAACCAGCCATCCCGCCGATATCGCTGTCAGTCCGCTTGTCTTACAGCAGTATCGCCAGGCTTACGACACATTTTTCGACCAACTCAAACAGTTTGCCCGGACCAGCAGAGCTGGATATTTTGAATTAAGTGTTGATAAGCCCGTGTTGGGACAAATACGCCGCCTGTTTGAGCAGAGCGCATTCACCGCCTGAGGAGTTTGACGTGATATTTGAAGGCATTTCAACCTGGTCGGCTGTTCTTCTTGCCGGTGTAACTGCGGCGGCCCTGGCGGGACTGCATTTGCTGCGTTTTCGCCGTGAACCTCTGGTAGTAATTACCACAATTTTCTGGCGGGATGCTGCCCGTTATTCTCAGGCTCGTACACTCCTGGACCGATTCCGGGGCATTCTAAGCTATCTATTGCTGCTGCTTATCAGTCTACTGTTGATTACCGCTCTTGTAATGCCGCAATGGGGGGGCGATTCGCAGGAAAAAAGTTCGTTAGTGATTGTACTGGATGCGGGATTATCGATGGGGGCAGTCACTGAGTCGGGCAAGTCACGTCTTGATACAGCCGTACAATATGTGGAACAAGCAATCCTGCCGTCCCGACCAGGCAATGAGGCTCTTGCCGTCATCGTGGCTGACCCTCTTCCTCGTGTAGTACATCAACTTGGGGATCCTCACTGTTTGGTGACTTCCCGGTTAGCAAAGGTGCGTACCGCTTATTCTGCCGGTTTGGTTAATGAAGCCGTCCAGATGGCTCACACTATATTGAATGGTCAGTTTCACAAACACATTGTAGTTGTTACCGACCGGACTGAAGCATTGGAAATTGCCGCAGCCGACGAGGATAATACCAGTGTTGTTTCCGTAGGCCAACCTGTCGCCAACAATGCGCTGCTCTCGGCAATGTTCTATCCATACGAACACGACCCTGTCTCTGGTCAGTTCATGGTTCGAATTGGTTCCTGGGCCGCTTCGCCACAAACAGAGACCGTTCGGATCGAAACGAAGCAGGGGCAAACCATTGCCAACCAAAGCGTTACTATAACCCCTGGCGAACCTGCTGTAGTATCTGTTCCCAACATTGCCGCTAATGGCGCAGAACTTGTGGTTTACCTGACGGGTAAAGACGCTGTCGCATCTGACAATCGTATAATATTCAGACTGCCCCGACGCCTTCGAATAAAAACGATTTTGAGTGAAGATATATCGGGGCCTCTATTGACGGCCCTTAAAGCAGAAACCGGACTGGAACTGGTAAGCCCGGAAAGCCCTGGAGATTTGTTCGTCGGATATGAATTACCTTCATCTCCCACTCCAGCAGCTTTGCTGGTCTCGTCGGTGTCCTTGCCAAAAGAGTATTATTCAAATACAACTGCCCGCTGGGCCTCCGATCTCGCTGAAGAACTGTGCTTACAGGCCAAAACATGTGACTCTGCGACAGACTGGAGCTTGCAAACCAGGTCCAACTGCGTGGAGATTGTCGAAAATGAAACGGTACTGGCCAGTTTCGCCACAATCCAGAACATCCGCACCGCACTATTATCTTCTACCTTTGTCAACATCCAGTCATCCTGGACGCGACATCCCATTTTCCCGGTTATGATACATCGCATAACCTGCGTACTGGCCGGCTGGGATGACATGCCGCTTGTTGTGCCGTCTAAGCGTTGGCTGGGCGATCCTGTCTGGGTTAAAAAACAAGCCGGGACATCTCCGGCAATTTCAGTTCCCGGCAGCCGTTCAGCCAGTAACCTTTGGAAGGAGTCAGCCCTCAACATTGAGTACCAGCTTCCGCCGTCATCAGGACAATCGGCACTGCTGGCACCCTATGAATTGTTGCTTGTCCTGGCTTTAATATTGACTTTGATCCAGATTAGCTTGTATCGTCAGGGAAGGATCGCTTAATCAATGATATTTGTTCGCCCCTGGGCATTATTGTTATTATTGTTAGTCATCCCTTTATGTTTATTGCATAAAAAGGGTAAGAATACCAACTGGCATGTGCGCAGGTGGGCATTATTGCCCATTCGTCTGATTCTCTTGACTGCGCTGGTTTTGGCACTTGCCCAACCCATAGTTTTTCAATCCGCCCAGACCCCAACAATCGTCGCCGTCATAGATATTTCCGCCAGTATTAGTGACGATAACCTCCTTACCGCTGGACAATTACTAAAGCAGTATTTTGAAGATAATGATCCTCAGGCCAAACTTCACATCGTTTTGTTCGGTTCACAAGTATTTTTAACGGACACCAACCTTTCGGATATGTTAAATCATGAAGTATTGCCGGCTCTACGCAAACGATTTATAGAAGCGAAGGAAGGTCCTAACCTTCTCACCGGAACATCCTTAGCGGAAGCGTTGACTTTCGCGGGCACTATTATTCCAAGCGGCTCAACAGGCAAGGTGCTGCTCTTCACTGATGGCAGAGAAACGCGGGGGGATGCTCTCAAGTCCGCGGCACAGCTCGCCCGGCGCGACATTCCTGTTATTACTTTCCCGCTGGGCGCGGCGAAGAGCGGCGAGGTCTCTTTGTTCCAGGTCAGTATGCCCGCATCAGCTGCTGCCGGTTCGACCGTTATTGTCCAGGCCATGATCGACTCGTCACTTTCCGGAACTTCTCGCCTGACAATTAGCTCGAACAATGATGTGGTCCAGACCGAACAAATAGAAACGATACAGCCCGGACTCCAGACCGTAGACTTAAGGCTGCCCCTGGAACTGAGAGGGCTACAGTCATTCACAGTCAAGGTCGAAACAGATAATGATTTCCGCCAGGACAATAATCAGCTATCGACCTCAATCTACGTCACTGCACCGCTCAATGTTTCGGTGATTGAGTCTGACTTAAACAAACCCGCCGCTCAAGCCCTTGCACACTGGCTGGGAATTTCCGCCAAAGTAAAATCACTGTCGCCCGCTTCGCTAACCAGTGACTTGTTAAAACAAACGGACCTGCTGGTGATTGCCGATGTGCCGGCTGCAGAAATCAACGATTCGATTCAGCAGCAGGTTCGCGTCGCTGTACTTAATGGTATGGGTCTGCTGGTAAGTGGTGGCCGTCGGGCTTTCGGACCCGGCGGATATTGCAATACAACTCTCGAAACGGTATTACCGGTTGTCTCGGCCCAGACTGTCGAACGACGTGACCCCAGCGCAACATTAGTCATTATCATTGACACTTCCGGAAGTATGGGCGGCGGTCGTATTGATTTGGCCAAAGAAACCGCCCGTTTGGCTATGAGACATCTTAAGCCGCATGACAAAATTGGTATTGTTGAGTTCTATGGAGCCAAACATTGGGCTGCCCCTATTCAGCCGGCATCAAATGCCATTGACTTACAAAGAGCCCTCAATCGTCTTAATGCCGGTGGCGGAACAGTCATTTTACCTGCAATTGAAGAAGCCTACTATGCCTTGCTCAATATTCAGACCCGCACCAGGCATGTGCTAGTTCTAACCGATGGTGGTGTTGAAAGTGGACAATTTGAACCCCTGTTACAAAAAATGTCTGACCGCGGCATGACGGTATCCACGGTCCTCGTGGGCCCCGGAACCCATTCGGCCTTTTTGGCGAGTTTAGCCGAATGGGGAGGGGGAAGATTCTACTGGGCCCCGGACCGTTTCAATATCCCTGAGATCATTATTAAGCAGCCGGAAAGCTCTCCGATGAGTCCGTTTATCGAGCAGCCCACCAAACTGGTTACTCATTCCAGAAACCAAATTCTGACTGACATGGATTTAGCTAGCTTACCGTCTATCAACGGCTATCTGAATATCCGCGCCAAACCAACCGCGGATATTCTCATAGAGTCAGCGACAGGCCGACCATTATTGGCTTCCTGGCAATTTGGCCTGGGGAAGGTCGGGGCTTTCGGTTCGCAATTGGCCGGTGACTGGACAGTCGAATTGGCCCAACACCCATCTTATTTAGTATTGATCGCTAACCTCGCACGGCATCTCGCGGCCTTACCGCCGGAACAGCGTTTGCGTATTCAACCTGTCATCCATAACGATATCGCCACTGTCGACATTACCAAAGTTTCTTCAGATTCAAACAATGCATTCGAGCAGCTTGAACTCACGATTGTCGATTCCGCCCTGAACACCTCCCATACGATACTGGACCCGATTCGGCCTAATCAGTGGAACCTGCTGGCAGACAAACTGTCACCCGGAGTTTATCAGTTACAAGCCTATCTGCCGGAGAGCCGTTATTCCGCTCATGCCGCTTTTTGCATCGCCCCTCAACGAGAGTTTGCTTCTATAGCACCGAATCAAAAACTTCTAAACCGCATCGAAAATGTTTCGGAGGTTTTGGATACCCAGCCGGAACTGCCGGCATTTCAAGGATTCAGCGAGCTTTGGCCGTTCTGTGTTATTGTCGGACTTTTGACATTTTTGGCTGACATTCTGGTCAGGCGACTTCCTCTCCGGTCAACCGCTGTTGCTGTTCTATTCCTGGCGGGTGGATTCGGCACTTCTTTAGACGCCGCTAGTGAGCAGAATAATTTGCCAGAAATCAACCCTCATGCGGAAATATCTGCCTTAGTTGATGAGGCTCTGCGAATAACGAACCAGGACGAGTCATTGCAAGTCTTCCGCGAAGCATGCCGCAAAGCCTGGGTCGCAGACGGAGTTTTGACTGCCGTCGCCTCCGACCTGCAAAAGGCCCGCCCCGGCTTTCGGACAGATTTTCTAAGCTGCAATCTCGCTTTAGAGAATAATGATTTAGAAAATGCTTACGAACGTTTGCGGGTCTTGAGCCAACAGCCCAACGCTGATTATCGCGTTCAGGCGCAGTTGGCGCAGGTTGCCGAAATGATCGGGCATGACCAAATCGCTTTAGATACGCTCAATGAACTGATAAAAGCTGATCTGCCCCCAGAGGTCATGTTCTCCCAATCCATCCGTAAGGCTCAGATTCTCTATGATTCGGGCCAAATGGACCAGGCCCGCCAATGCCTGCTCGAAACCGCTCAACAACTCGATTCTCCACAACATACGGATTTTTGCCTGCATCTGGCGGCCCTGAACCAGGATTATGACACTGCCGTAGTTTTGCAGCAGGAAATACCGACAGAGGATAAAACCTTTACAGATTTGCTCTTCGAAGGTCTGTTTCTATTGCGTGATAACCAGTATGATAAAGCTCTCCAGACCTATCAAGAAGCACGGGATGCCGCCGCAAAAAAACGTGATCACCGCTATGTGACAGAACGCATCATCGCCGCCGCCCGGGCAGGAGGACATCTCTCAGAACTGGCCGATGAATGGTACAACGCCGGCAATCTATCAGCAGACGATCTACATGCCTTGTCAACGATTCTGAGAGAACTTGGCCGAACAGATGAAGTTCTTCAAATACTAGTTCCCAATCATCTGGCAGCCAGCCAAGACGTGTTGGCTTCGGAGACCTTGCAGCGTGTGGCAATAGACTGCGCCGTAGAAACCGGTCACATTGATCAGGCTGAATCCATCTATTTAAGCCTTTTGAATCAAGATCCGCATCGTATCGAATATCTGACGGCACTGGCACGTTTGCGGCTGCTCGACAATCGACGCGAAGAGGCCCGCAGGCTATTCGATGAACAAATCAAAATCAACTCTAACGCCGAGATACTGCTCGATCTCGCGGAAGGTGCGCGTCAGGTAGCATTCTATGACCTGGCGCAATGCGCCGCTGATAAGGTGGACCGAAATAATGCCGCATCCCGGCTTGAGGCCCGGCTTTTCCTGGCGAAGCTTCTTCGTGACCAGGGTGATACCGAGGGGGCTCTGCGTATGCTTGACCAGGCTCATGACGCGGCCCAGGCAGACGCTCGAAGTTTGACACGCGTCGCACAGGCCCTGGAGCGTTTGGATAATCATAGTCGAGCTTTGCAGATATACAACGAAATCTATGAACTAAGCCGCGGCGAAGACATCCTCTGGAAAATCGCTGCCGTAGAAGAACGCCTCGGAAAAGTTGATTGTGCCTACGAGCGTTGGTACCAGATATGGCAGAAAGTCGAAAATCCTTCGCGGCAGCGGCAGGCACAACAACGCCTGCTTGATCTGGCTGCCCGGACCGGACGTCTTGCGGACTTGGCGGTAGAATTGGAAGACAAGCTCGACAGTGATACTGGCGGAAACCGTGAACTTGATATGCTTGTTGACATCTACAGTACCGCTAATGACCCTATTGCCGCCGCGGAGATACTCCACGAATTCGCTTTGAACCAACAGGATAAAGTCGGAACCCTTAACAAACTTGTTCGTGTACATCTTAACAGTGAACAATTCGGACGCAGCTATCGCCTGCTTGACGAACTAATCCGCCTTGACCCTCAAAATGCCGCCGACTATCTCCAGCAGATGGCTATTATCGCTATCGAACGCCAACAGCCGCGTCAGGCACGCGACGTTCTCGAACGTTTTGCCCAATATGTGCCGTCCGGTCAAATGGCTGACGAATTCGCAGCGGGAGTATTGGGGCTGATAGGTGAACATCAACAGGCGGCTCAACATTACGCGCGTATGCTGGCTCGATTCCCGGATCGCATTGAGGCGTGGCTGTTGTGGGCTCGCGAACTCAAAGAAGCCGGGCAAGCTAAACAGGCCCTGGCAGCATTCCAGATCATGCTCTCAGAGGCAGTCGAAGATGACCTTTTCACAGTTTGCGTCGATGGTCTGCTTAATCTGGAAGCATCTCCGCGGGTATTGAAATGGACTCTCCGGCAGGCGAAAATTCGTATCGCGTCAAAACCTGGTCGAGTCTATCTTTATCGTCTCGCAGCCGACCTGCACGATGGGCTCGGTCACTCTAATGAAATCATAGCAATATTGGAGCAGGCGGTTGTGGTCGCCGGCGAAAGACGACCGGCTTTTCTACGCGAACTTATAAATGTCGCCAAATCTCAGAACAATATCGAAAAACAGATAGACTTCGGCCGGACGGTTATTGCTCTCGGTGAGCAGATGCCTCCTCAGGTATTTACCGATTTGGGAGAAGCATTTCTGCAGGCCGGTGAACCTGCCTCAGCGGATCGATCCTTTAGCCTGGCCGCCGCGAATGGAGATTCGACACGTGTAAAACTCCTGATCGCTGACTCTTATGAGCGTACAGGTGCTTCGCCTATGGCTGAGCGAATTATTCGCGAGCTTCTTGTCGGTAAACCCGATGATGTAGAGTTGTTGCAAAAATCAGGCACTCTGTTGGAACAATTGGACCGGTATGATGATGCTTTCGTCCGGTACCTGCACGCTGTTGACATCATGATCGAACGTCAATTCCGCCATGTGCATACCGCTTCTGACACTACTTCCGTTTCTCAGACACTGGGTGTTAGACATCTTCGACATCGAATATCAGCCAACTACGACGAATTCAAATTGTTTTTTGACGCGACATTGGATGGCTTGATAAGCAGTGCTCGCGACGAATCATCCCAATGCCGACTCATCGATCATTTTAACGACCGCTTTAAACAAGAGCTTGTCGCGTTGCCGACACCTGCCGCCGGGGAAAGACTGGACACATATCCACGCTTATCACAGTTGGCCCGAACAATGCGGCTGCTTGGCCTGGCTATGCATCGTTGTGATGTAGCCGATTCCTGCGACCGAGCCCTGATACAGCGTTTCCCGGAAGATACTCTGCTCGCCAAAACTATTATCGATACCCGTATTAACTGGGGACTGCCACATCGAGCTCGCACTTTTTTAGAAGACCAAATCGAAAACGAACTGCCGATAGAAATAGCTATTGCTAATATGATTGGCCCGGAACAAACCCCCGTAATATTGCCTCCCGACCGCCCCATCAATAACCAGCAGCTGGAAAGACTCCTGCCATTTCTTCTGTTTGCTGGCCGCGACGATCAGGTCCGCGAGACTATCCATCGTTGGCTAAACGATAATTCTCTATCTTTAACCCCCAATACCGCTCGCGTATGCACCGTTGCCGCGGTAGCTCTGGCTGATGAACAACTCATTCTGGACGCAACCTTAACCTGGATTGATGCGGCACGAAATGCCGGGACGCAGCGTCAAATACTTGACAATCTAACTCAATGTATCCACTTGACCTGGCACATCTTTGACCAGAAGCAACACGCGATTCTGATAAACCGCATGCTGCGTACACGTGATAATGCCGTAAGTTCAAGCCGAGAAATCTACAATCGGATAATTTATCAACTGGCAGAAAGCTTTGACGCTGCGATGTGGACAGATATGGCAACACTGCGACATGATATCTGTCTCGCCTCCAGCACGCCGGTTGCGGAACTGGCCCGCCTGATGCAATCCAGTCCACCTGCGGACCGTCCCTCGCTGCTGCACGACATGGTAAAAAATCGACCCGAGGACCAACGCCGCATTTCCCTGCTCCAACTAGCCGGTGCTTTAAGATTTGAGCCCGCCCCTGAACTTAGTACGGCCATTTTGGACATTTTTCGACAATCTCCACCTTACAAATTAAATCCAGATAAAATCTATTCACAACTCCGTCGCGATCAATGGTTATCAAACCGCAATGCCGCTAAGTTGTGCATGGAACTGGGAGAACAACTGCTCGTAGAGCAACCTGATAATCCCGCGATTTGGGCTTGTACCGCCCTGGTCAGAGCTCATGCGGGATTCTACGGCCAGGCCCTGACATCCGCCCGGGAAGCCCTGGATTATTTACTTTCAGCCCGGCAACTTTCAGCCTCTGATTGTGAAATGCTGGAGGACCTGGTGTTCATGATAACGCCGGAAGATCGTAAAGACATGGTTGCCGGTTTGCGAAAACGAAAGATGTTTGAAGGGGTCACTGCCCCGCTGGCTTTTGCCGAAGGACTGTTTTTACAAAGCCTGGGCGACAATAACGAGGCACGCCCGGCATTTCAGCAGGCTTTTCAGCTTGCTCCTCAAAATCAAGAGATAACTGAGCGTGTGATGACCAGCTTTGAACAGGAAGGTATGTATGCGCCTCTGGCGGAATTACTTGACAATCATCTGACCAGCTCCGGAACCATGCAGACATCCACATGGGGAAAAGTAGCACAGCTGCGTATCAATACGGGCAACCCACTTGCCGCTCTCACCGCCGCACGACACAGCGGAAGTCCTCTGGGGCCGGTGCAAGTAATGAATGCATATTTGCAGATGGGGCGTTGTGATAAGGTTCGCTCTACCTTGGTCTCTTATAAAACGGCATGTCGCAATGAATTGCGGTTCTACAGTCCTTTATGGCCCGAATCGCCTTCTCCGGGCGGACTCAAAGGTTATCTGCAGGAACTCCAGAAAAAAACTCAAGGCAGGGAGCAACGCATAAGACTGTTCGAAGCTCTGGCAGAATGCCCCTTTACCTTAAGGGAGTATCAAGCCTTCCTGCTGCCGGCCTCACCAAATCGTGGAGATATCGCCGGACTGATACCCGCTCTAGCCGCATCCATCTTGCATAACGACGTACAGTCTTATCTGCAAGAGTTTCGCAGTCTGTACGAGAAAAAACTTTTGAATCGCAAGGATCGCGCCGTTCTGTTTGCCTTAGCTGCTCATGATTCACATCTTATTGATGAATTCCCCTTGGTTCTCAACAACATAATTGCTGATACCGACCCCGAGGACACCAGAGCTTTAACCATTTTGGCACAACTTTACTTCGACCAGGGCTATTCAGTGAGTACCAACCGTATTATGCGCTGGGTGATGGCTTGGAATCAGCTTCAGGGCCACTCACACGAAGAATGGCGTGAGCGCCTGGCTCAAATCGATATTTATCTTGATACGCTGCCGTTGCGGCAACGTGATAATTTTCACGTCACTATGCTCAATAGACTAACACCCACTCCGCTGGACCAGGTGGATGATGAATTGGAGCAGGAACGCCTGACGCGACTGCTGTCTTTGAATCAGGCATCCATCCTAAGCCAGATTGAAAGCTACCGTCAGTCAGCCTTAACAAATCCCTCTCAGAAACTCCGCCAAGTATGGACCTGCATAGCCCGATTTGACGCGGCAAACCATCAAGCTGATAATTATGCAAAAATGGTCAGCCTTATCCTGCGACCCGAAAAATACGCACCACTTGACTCAGAAGTATTTGATATTCGTCTGCTTCTGCCTGAAACTCCCGATCCGGCCAATCCGACGTGGCATCTTGAAATTGTTCTCGAGGAACTGGAGCAGCTACATAACACAAATAAACTCGGGACAGTAAGATATATTAATTATCTGTGCCTTCTCGCCGAATGGGCCCATAGCTCCAAACTAGAGTATGTCGCCGATAGTATCCTTGAACGTCTGGAACCATTTTCTTGCCGATTAGGGCAGCATAGCCTCTGGATTGCTGATATTGCCGAAAAGCTAGGTAAACACGACATGTCACTACATCTGCTAGAGAGTCTGTTCCAGGCTGATATGCTTGGCATTTCACGCATGTCAAAGCTCCTGGATACTCTCGTTACCAGCGGCGACATCGACGTCGCTGTTGAGTTGGCCCAACACGCGGCACGCTTTAGTAACCATCCAACCGTACTAAGCATCCTTACTCGTGCCGCAAGCGATGCCGGAGACACTGGCCTCATAACAGAAAAAAATAGAAAATCCCCTTGACCTCCCCCCTTTCCTATGTACAATAGTGAGTCTTAGCTATACTGGATAGAAATATAACTGATTGCCAGATGGAGATTTACGATAATGGGTCAAAGACGTGAAAGAATGGACAAACGTTTGGCTCGGGCCAAAGCTACCCGCGAGATTAATTCGGTCAAAAAAGAGGCCGAACAGGATCGCCGTGATGCTCACATGGTCGAGCTTATCAAGGCCGGTGAATTCCCCTATACTCCAGGGGTTATGAGCTGGGTGAGTTTAAAGCTGGATAAGAAGGCATCGCAGTTGAAACCAGAGGACGTTCAAGGCCTGGTTTCCTGAAGCCCCCCCCTGTCTAAATTACAAGCTGCTTTAGCCGAAACTGGTTGAAGCAGTTTTTTTTAGCTCTATTTCCAGCGAAAAATGCCTAATTCGACCAAAAAATACTTGTCTTTTGAAAAAATGTGTCTTTTCGGCAAGTCTGTAGTTGTCAAGTGTGCGTAGTATCGCTCTGAGACAATAGTGATCGGGCGGAAGATATATGTTCGCCGGCAGCGAAACCGGAGCCGAACGTGCCGTGGTGACTGCCGATGTTAATCATTCCTTATCCAGCGGATGATAGTTTACCTTCATCGCTTTGAGTCGGATTAGATGGTTTTTCAGACGAGCCTGAAACGCGGGGTAATCTTTTTGGGTATTGACCGACCAGGCGATTTCGGCCAGGGCACAGGTCCTGGGATAGGCCATGTACTCGGCATACGCCGGGGTGCCAATATACTCGGTCCAGAGGTTGGCCTGGATGCCGAGGATATATTTTTGCTGGTCGGCTGTCAATTGAGCAGGCACAGGTTCATAAGAATAAACCTTATCCAGAGTGAGCAGGCCGCCAATCGCTAATGGCTCATCTTCTTTGGGGCCCTGGTAATAGTCAAAATAGCAATAGGTATTGGGTGACATGACAACATAATGCTCCTGCTGAGCAGCCTCAATCCCGCCCTTTTCGCCCCGCCAGGACATTACTGCGGCGTTGGGGGACAGACCGCCTTCGAGAATCTCGTCCCAGCCGATAATAGTACGACCTTTCGAGGTTAGATATCTATCTATACGCTGGATGAACCAGGACTGGAGCTCATGCTCGTCTTTGAGACCTTCAGCCTTGATGCGGGCCTGACAGCGGGAGCATTTCTCCCAGCGCTTCTTGGGACACTCATCGCCGCCGATGTGGATATATTGCGACGGAAACAGCTCGATAACTTCATCAAGCACATTCTGCAGGAATGTGAATACCTCATCATTTCCAGCGCAATAGACATCCTCAAAAACACCCTGGTGGGTGGCAACTTCGTGCGGGCCGCCGGTGCAGGAAAGCTTAGGGTAGGCAGCCAGAACCGCCCGCGAATGGCCGGGCATTTCGATTTCCGGCACAACGTTAATATGAAGGGCCGCAGCATATTTTACAATTTCGCGAACCTGGTCCTGCGTATAAAAACCACCGTACCTTTTGCCGTCGTAGGTGTGGGGTTTGTCACGCCAATGGCCGATGAGGCTTTCTTTACGCCAGGCGGAAATTTCCGTGAGTTTGGGGTATTTCTTGATTTCGATACGCCAGCCCTGGTCTTCGGTAAGGTGCCAGTGGAAAGTATTAAGCTTATGCAGGGCCATCAGGTCGAGGTAGCGTTTGATGAAATCGACGGGCATATAATGGCGACCGACATCCAGATGCTGGCCCCGCCAGGCGAAACGGGGAGTGTCTTTGATGGAAACAGCGGGGACCATCCAGGTGGTATTCTGTTGGGTTGAGGCAAAAATTTCCGAGGGAAGAAGCTGACGCAAAGTCTGGATGCCATAGAACAAACCAGCGGTATCAGCAGCGGTAATGTTTACGGATTGGTCGGTTACTTCGAGATTATAGGCTTCGGGGGCTAAACCGGAGTCGGGAACAAGTTGCAGTTTAATGTAATTTTTATCCGGTGCGGTCGAAGCAGTCTTGAGGGCAAAACCGGTGGCTGGAGCTAAGGTCGCGTTTAGATATTTCGCTGATTCGTCAGGGGCGATGAGAATGGTTTGGGCGTTGAGTTGGAAACGGCCCGAGCCAACCTCCATATCCGCAGGCTGCGGGAGGATACTTATATCGGCCTGAGCAATCGAAAAAACTGATACAACAACCAACAGCGTAAAAAGACTTCTTAGCATCGAACTATTCTCCTTTTCCCGAGGATATTTAATTCAGCGTTAAGGCAAAAAAAGTTTGGTATTTTTCAATTTGTCGGGCAGATAATTCTTGATTACGAAATCCAGCCCGTGTTTGGCAAATGCCTGCTGCTCGACACGAACGCCCATCTTGAGCATCTGATTGATGGCCCGCTGCCATTCCTTGTGCTGATGGACAAACGGGTCGTTCTTAAGAGCGTCTTTGGCACGCTTAATGTCCACTTCGAGCAGTTTGTGGGTAGGCAGGTCATAGTCTTTGACATCCTGGGGCGTTACGCCCAGAAAACGCGCCTGAGGCACACAGAAAAACTCGTTCAGGTGAGCGGCATTACCGGAACCGACCTTCAGAGTCCGGTAGATATTGAAATAACCGTAGGGGTCGCCATCGACAAAGGCGTAAACTGGTATTTTGAGGCTGTCGCTAACCCGGCGGATAAATCTGCGGCAGGCACGGGTGGGAACCCCCCCCATGCTGATAAGGATACAACCGACCTCATCCCACCAACCGTATTTAACCAACCGCTGAAAAGCTCCAGCGGTCTCAATAGCGAGAATGAATTTAGCCTTGGAACGAAACTCCAAATGCTCAACGTCGATGGGCACTGAATAGGCACCGGAACCAAACTTGGTGCAGTCAATGGCCAGCCGCCGACCGTTATTATCCCGGTCAATTACCGTAAGCCGACCAGCGACATCGCCGCCCTTTTCCTCCGGCACGAACCGCAACTGCTCACGATTGATACGGAACATAGCCTCGACATCATCAAGCACAGTGTCGGATTCGGGCTGCTCCTTGAAGGCGGTATGCCCCCAGTTTTTGCTGATATAGTAGGCCTCCCTCTTGGTGGCCATATTGTCTTCTTCGACGAGCTGCTTGCTCAGGGCCATCATTTTGAGGGTCTGGGCGAACGTTTTTACAGTATTGACCGTCAAAGTCCGCTGTTTTTCATTGCCTTTCAGCTCAAAATAGCCGATTTTGGGCCGATACTGGACATTGCTGAGACTCCGAACCGGAATCTTCATGGTGGGAGATTGACGCTTCATGATCGTGCCGTGTACTTCACGGGCGCTGGAGTCGATTTTTTTTAGTACGTTCTGGTCGTTTTTCTTGCTTTTAGCCATCCTTGCGTTTCCTGGTACGAATCCGTGTTTCCTAAGCCGATGATTGTAAGGAAAATAGAGGCTTTAGGCAAGGCTAAGTTTGTCTTGTAGGCAATGGGAAAAGGCCTTATTTTCAGCGCATAAGTGCCTGAGGGAACCAGTTTTTGCAAAAAAAAAACGTTTTTTTTGAGAAATTTCAAATAAATTCGTGTTTTTGAGACTTTTTACAATCCTGTTCGGCACATTTATTGCTTTAGGCTTTTGGCCTCCTGTATTTTTTTTAAAAAAAACCCGAAATATTAAGATAGGTAATTTGCGCTCGAGGGATATTTATGCTCTAATAGGAGGCATGAGTGCTAAGCGTAAAAAAATCCAGGAGCGGGACCTGCGTGGGTTCAAGTATTTCAAGTCCATCTCGGCTCTGCTGAAAGGTCTTCACTCGGCGGGTTGTGAGCGGGACCGGGCCGGCAATCGCACGTTATTCATGGACCAGTATATCAGTCTGCTGCTGTTATACATGTTCAATCCGATCTGCAGTTCCATCCGGTCTTTGCAGCAGGCCGGCGAGCTCAAAAAAGTACAGCGGCTGTTGGGTTGTTCGCGTGCTTCGCTGGGTTCGCTTTCGGAAGCGTCCCGGGTTTTTGACAGTTCTTTGTTAGAGCCGATAATCGCTCAACTCACTGAGCAGTTAGGGTGTATTGGTTCAGCGTGAATTGGACAAATGGGTTTCACGATTAACTCTTAAACTTGCCTTCGGCAAGAGGTTTTTAAAGGCATAAGAAGGCTCTGAATTGTCTGTGGAACGCCTCACACCTGGGGCGGCAGGTGTATAACTGCCACCCCCACGACAATTCGTCGCCTTGGTCTGGCTATCCCTGGCAGGTTGCACCTCTGCAGAGCCTGCGTCCGTTTCGCCTACCAACGGTATTGTCCGGGCGTTCCCAATCTCTGTCAAGCGTCTTTTCACTACGACACCTTTCTCAGGGCTTTGCGGGCCTGACGGGCGGCATCGAGTTTGGCTTCCCGGGCGGCCAGAATCGTTTCGGCCCGGCCGGCAAGTTTATCGTTGGGCGTAATATATCCAATCGCACTGTGTAGCCGCTGGTCATTGTAATGCCTCACAAAATCAGCCACCAGGCGACACGCATCATCCCGCGACAATGGCGTATGAACTCGAATACAGGTACCCTTGATCGTTTTGTGATAGCGTTCGAGTTTTCCGTTGCTCTGCGGATAATACGGCGAGGTCTTGACATGTGTCATACCGCTGAGCCGAATAAACTCTTTGAAGTCCTTCGAGATAAACTGCGGGCCGTTGTCCGAGATTATCCGCGGTCGAGCCTCGGGGAATTTCTCACGGGCATGCTGAAGAATAATTTCCACCTCCGCCTCCGTCATCGACTCCTTGATATCCCAATGCACGAGGTATCGGCTAAAACCGTCCAGAATGGAACACATGTAGTAAAAGGTGCCGCAGATATTAATGTACGAAATGTCGATATGCCAGTGTTCATGCGGTTTTAAGGGCTGAGCGAAGCCACTGCCTTTTTTGGAGGGTTTGCCGTTGAAGCGTTGCAGCAAATCCGCCTTTGACAACACTCGATAAACGCTGGCAGGACTCACCGCGACAATATCCTCATCCATCATCATATAAGTCAGCCGCCGATAGCCTTCCCGCGGATGATCCGCATGATAGGCGATGATCGACTGTGTTTCGACATCGGTGAGCCAGAAGTCACGAGGAATCCAGCCGTTGTGCTCGTTGACCTTGCCATAACGTTTCTGCCAGTCATAAAACTTGCTGCGAGAAATGCCCATCCAGTTTATCATTGTCGCGGCCTTCACTTCCGTTTTATCCGTCCATTTGCGCACATAATCAACGACTTCATCCCGAACATCCGGTTCCGCCCAGGCGTCTTTCAACCCGGACCATGCTTTTTTTTTAAGTCGATGTTATGCTCAACCAGCTCGGCGATGACCTCATCTTTTTTGACCAGCTTTTTGTCGAGTTTTTTGATCAGGTTTTCCAGTTCATACTCCCGGCCGACCTTTTTGGGTTCAAAGGCCGTGGCTCCATTTTCAAAAAACAGCTTCTGCCACTGGTAAAACTGGGTCGGAGCGATGCCGTACTGCTGGCAAACCTCCGACAAAGGCCGCTTCTCCAGAAGATGCTCCCGAATAATCCTTACCTTCTCCACCGCCTCAAACCGCCTACGCTCCTGTTTCATAACAAATCCCTTTCAAAAATATACATAAAGAATAGCAACTTTAAAGGATTTGTCCATTTCCAACTGAGGCAATACAAGGGCCGATATCTCAGGACAAAAAACTGGAAGTCGGTCAGGTCATTACCCTGGTGGACGGCAGCAGTATTCAGGCTTTGCAAAAACTCACTCAGGCTGCCTGGGACACCGACAAACCCGGAATTAAAGCACACACTCAGTTTGATCTGGAAAAATATGTGCCTCTGAAAATAAATATCAGTGAAGACAAGTCTGATGAGCGAAAGGTTTTTTTAGAGAATCTTCAGCCCGGCCGGATTTATGTCAATGATCGCGGATATGCCTGTTTTAAGCTGTTTCAGGCCATTGTGGATAGTAAAAGCTCTTTTGTCTGTCGGCTGCGTGAGGATACGGTTTACGAAACTATTCAGGAAAAACCTTTAACTGAAGATGCTCGAAAAGCGGGGATAATTTTTGATCGTACGGTAATCGCCGGCAGCAGTGAAAAACTGCGGGAAGATTTCAAACAACCGTTACGCCTGATAGCGGTTGAATGTCAACCGCATTTGAAACGGGGCCAGGGACCACGTCAGAGTGAGATGATTTTGATTGCCACCGACCGGCTGGACCTGGACGCCGAAGTCATTGCCCTGCTCTATCAGAAACGCTGGGCCATCGAAATATTTTTCCGCTTTTTTAAGCATGTGCTGGGCTGCCGACATCTGCTAAGCCTCTGCGAAAACGGTATCGAACTACAGATGTACGCCGCGATTATCGCCTGTATGCTGATCAGCCTGTGGACGGGCAAAAAACCAACTTTAAGAACCTACGAAATGCTCTGCTGGCACCTCTGCGGCATGGCCGACGAGCAAGAAATGCAGAACCATATCAATAAACTCCAAAGCCAAAACTAAGGCCGATCCTCAAAAAAATCGCCGCCGCCGCTGATGCTGCGCCCAAATAGCCGGCACGGACAGCCCCACCAAGGGATAACCCACGAAACCACATGAACCGGAAAGACCACAGAAAAACTGTATCTAAGCAATAAATGTGCCGAACAGGATTGGACTTTTTACTCCTTTTTTTGTTCTTCATCAAATACTACGGCCAACCTGCAATTTTTATCAATTTCTGATATTCTCTGCATCTCGTCCTCAGTAAGAGGAGCACTTATCGCAGCTTCAAGATTTTGCAGATAGTGATTAATTGAAAAAGGTATCGGAACCTGCCCCCTCTGAACAGCCCATTTAATACAAACAATAGCAGGATGTACGCCATGTTTTTCCGCAATAGCCAATATTACAGAACCCTCTTTTCAAATCCCCCGAAAACGGAAATTTTACCATGCCCGCGGATTCCCCCGCATTAAAAGCCGGATTTAAACCCATATATCTCAATAGTGTCGGCCCGATTATTATAAAATAACTCGTTCATAAATTACCGCTCACAGTTACATCTCTGGTTTCGTGATTTTGGTCCCTAGCCAACTCCATTATAACCGATACCGGAGATGTTTTTTTATGCCTTTCAAAAATCCGTAAACATTGCGCCATAGTTGTGCCTCCTTAAAACACCGCAAAAACCGAGCCCCGTAAGCGGACGGATACGACCACCAAAACCGTTATTCACATAAAACACCTTCCGGGCGGCAGCTTCTTGCCTGGCAAGGGGCGGGTCTTCGCGGTTGATGATATGATTGAACGTTTGAGCAGCACGTCCTCATACCTCATGCCTTTAATTTACTCTCTATCGCCAGAAAATATTGTCACACCCAAAGGCTGGCCCAGTATTATAAATCGTTTGACTATAACTTCATAAATGGTATTCTGTTGCAAATATGTATTTAACTTAGCCCCAAACTTTTGCAAAACTTCGGTATCTGATTGACACGAAAGGGTATTTACCTATGAAAAACACAGGTATCTTGTTCTCGACCGTTCTGTTTCTGTTAGTGTCCAACTATGTGTTTGCCGAGGCTCCGTGGCACCGGCTGTTCAATGGCGAAGACCTCTCCGGCTGGCAGCAACTGGGCGGGCAAGCCAAATATGCGGTTGAAAATGGCGAATTGGTGGGCTCGACGGCACTCAACACTCCCAACAGTTTTTTGTGTACTCGACAATTCTATTCGGATTTTATTTTGGAACTTGATTTCAAGGTTGACCCCAGGCTCAACTCCGGCATCCAGATTCGTTCGAACAGTTTTCCCGAATACAAAAATGGTCGTGTCCACGGCTATCAGGTCGAGATTGACCCTTCGGAGCGAGCCTGGTCCGCGGGAATTTACGACGAGAGCCGTCGCGGCTGGCTGGCTACTCTGAAAGACAACCCCCAAGCCCGAAACGCATTTAAACAAGGCCAATGGAATCATTACCGCATCGAAGCTATTGGCAATACCTTCAGGACCTGGATAAACGGTGTGCCAGCTACTCATCTGTATGACACCCAAACTCGCGATGGTTTTATTGCCCTGCAGGTACACGGTATCAAAGACGATACGAGCAAAGAAGGCATTGAGGTTCGGTGGAAAAATATCCGTATCATTACCGAAAGTCCAGCCAGCTATATCGAGCCCACACCCCTGCCGCTGGAATCAATGGATAATAAACTGGGGAGCACCGAGAGCGGCTATACGCTGCTTTTTGACGGAAAAACGACTAACGGCTGGCGCGGCGCAAAACTCGAAAACTTTCCTCAAAAGGGCTGGACTATTGAAGATGGCATACTGACGGTACTTGAAACCGGCGGCAGCGAATCTGAGGCAGGCGGTGATATTATAACCATGAATAAATACGCTGACTTTGAACTGCAACTGGATTTCAAACTTGCCCCCGGCGCTAACAGCGGTATCAAGTATTTTGTGGACCCGGAACTGAACAAGGGGGAGAGCTCTTCGATTGGGCTGGAATATCAAATCCTCGACGATGCCCGCCACCCGGATGCCGGAAAGGGCAATCACCCGGGCAGTCGGACCCTGGCTTGTCTGTATGATTTGATTGAAGCTAATAATACTCTGAAAAACCCTAATCTGATTGGCCAGTGGAACCACGCCGGAATTATCTCCAAAGGCAATCATGTTGAACACTGGCTCAATGGCAGAAAAGTGTTGGAATATGAACGCAATACCCCGGAATTTCGCCAACTCGTTCAGGAAAGCAAATACAGCAAGTGGCCCGGATTCGGGGAATGGGAGAAAGGACACATTCTGCTTCAGGACCACGGCAACCAGGTCTCGTTCAAGAGTATCAAGATAAAAAAAATGTGAATCGTAAAACCTGATATAGAACTGAACTTTTGCAAAACGACAGATAGAATTGAGGCATGCAAATGAATAATACGATTGACCGAAGAAATTTTATGAAATCTGCTGCTCTCGGAACCGGCTTGCTCATTGCAGGTTGCGAGCCATATTCCCCCAAAACTACCGCGTCCCTGCCTTTACTTTCCTCTGTCCAATCGCCCAATGAAGAAGTTGTTTTGGCGGTAGCCGGCATCAGAAGCCGGGGCAGGGAACTGATAAAAAAATTCCTGAAGGTAAAAAACTGCCGTGTGAAATATGTAATCGATGTGGACACACGCTATCTGGCTGAGGCTGTCCAAACCGCCCAGAAACAGCAGACCGCGTCTCCTGAAGCAATAACAGATTTTCGCCGGGCGCTGGATGATTCGGATGTTGACGCGATGGTCATCGCCACGCCGGACCATTGGCATGCACCGATGGCAATTGAAGCCCTCAAAGCCGGCAAACATGTTTATGTCGAAAAACCGTGCAGCCATAATCCCTGGGAGGGCGAAATGCTGGTCAAGGCCGCCCGTAAATATAATCGTCTGGTCCAGATGGGCAATCAGCGACGTTCCATGGGTTTCGTTGAGAATATGTGTGACGATTTAGCTAACGGCTTGATCGGCAGGCTCTATCTGGCCAAATGTTTCTATGTCCGCAAACGCGACCCCATTGGTTTCGGCAAAGAAATTGCCGTGCCCGATTATCTCGACTGGAATCTCTGGCAGGGACCGGCACCGCGTACCGCCTATCGAGATAATATCCATCCCTATAACTGGCACTGGTTCTACCGCTGGGGCACCGGCGAAGCCCTGAACAACGGCGTGCATATGCTGGATATCGCCCGATGGGCTTTTCGGGCTCAGTTCCCCGGCAAAGTCTCGTCGCGGGGAGGACGCTGGCACTACCAAGGGCAGGACGATTGGCAGTGGATGGACACGCAGGAAATTATGCTTGAGTATCCCGACGACAGGATGATTACCTGGTTCGGTCGCTCGGTAAACACCTTTGGAGAAAATTATAAAAACTTCGGTGTCCTGTTTTTCGGGGCAGGCGGCACGCTTGATTACGACGGAAATGCCGATTATAAACTATACGATATCGACAACAAACTCCTACGGGACACCCGCACCGAGCGGCAGGAAGAAAAAAAGACTGTACGCGGCACCACCACCGACCCCGGCTTGCAGGACCGTCATACCGAAAACTTTATTGGCGCAATCAGAGGTCAGGAAAAATTGAGCAGCCCCATAGATGAAGGCCATATCAGCACAACGCTGGGCCACCTGGGCAACATTTCCTGGCGGGTAGGCCAAACCCTTGATATTTGTCCCCAAACCGGCCATATCCTAAAAAACAAAGCCGCGCAAAAACTCTGGAAACGCAATTACGCTCCCGGCTGGGAACCAAAAATATAACGTATGTATCACCCGATCGAGAAATAGTTTGCCACAGAGGAATTATGGATTATTCTTTGACAAGAAGAGATTTTATAAAGGCATCGGTTGCGGCAAGTTCACTTTTTTCAATTCTGCCGGCAAAGGTATTAGGTGCCAACGAAAGAGTCAATCTGGCCGTTATCGGCACCCAAAACCAGGGACGGCGAGATGCACTTTGGATGTATAAGACCGGCCTGGCAAACATTGTCGCGCAGTGCGATGTGGACCGCGCCAACTGGATTCAAAAAGATTTGTTGGCAAAGTCAAAAAATGACTCAAATAATGTCAATACCTCAAACTCTGACGAACCTTACTGTGAACTCTCGGAAAAACTGGATAATGTGCCGAAATTCCAGGATTTCAGAAAAATGTTCGACAAGATGGGCAACCAAATTGACGCGGTTTGTATAGCTGTGCCGGACCATTCCCATTTCCCCATTGCGATGCTGGCCATGTCATTAGGCAAACACGTTTATGTCGAAAAACCACTGGCCAATACTTTTCGCGAAGTAGAGCTGTTAATGGCCGCGGAAAAAAAATATCAGGTTGCCGCTCAAATGGGCAATCAAGGTCATTCCGGCAATAATCCGTTACAGTTCCAGGCCTGGGTTGACGCGGGCATAATCAAAAACGTAAGACATGTCGATGCCTATATGAATCTGCCCAGACGCTGGCATGGATGGGATATTCCCGGTTATCCAGAAGGTGAAAAACTGCCCGAATCAATCGATTGGGACACCTGGGTTGGAGTGGCACCTTACCACGAATACAGCGAAAAATATGTCGATGGCAACTGGCGCGGCTGGTATGATTACGGCAACGGCACCCTGGGGGACTGGGGGCCTCATATTTTAGATACCATACACCGCTATCTAAAACTGGGGTTGCCTACCGAAATAAATGTTGTCAAACTTGACAAACCCAATCCGTATATCTTTCCCGCGGCCTCCACTATTACCTTCGATTTCCCGGCGCGTTCGGAAACCATGCCCACGATGGATATTACCTGGTATGACGGAATAGACAACCTGCCGCCCCGCCCCAATGAGCTTGAAAAGGGACGAACCATGGACAAGTGCGGCAAGATTATTTACAGTGACGACCTGGTCTTTAAGGGAGGCTCGCACAACAGCATTTTACGAATTATCCCCGAAGAAAAAATGCGGGCACTGAACGACCGGATACCCAGGATTACTGAAAAGCAATCCGACCATGCCACCAATTTTTTGCTGGCCTGCAAGGGGCAGGAAAAAACACGCTCTTCGTTCGATGTCGCCGGCCCACTCTCGCAGCTCTGCCTCCTCGGAGTTATTGCCCAACGCCTGGGCGGTAAACTCATATTCGACCCGGAAACAAAGCTGTTCAAAAACAATAAAACTGCCAACGAGTTACTGACTGGCCCGCCGCCCCGCAAAGAATGGCAAGAGTTTTACAAGTAACAACTTAACTAAACACAACGCAACGACTTTTTTCTGGTCGAAAGTATCTCGAAGAATGCTATTGACGAGCCAAAACCGGACTGTTAGAATCCCAATAGGTTAATTTGGGTAATTTGTGGTACTGTTCTGCGACAAACAAACAGAGGTGAAGCTTGGATTGTCCGGTCTGTAACAACGCAATGGTGACTCTGGAGCTGGACGAAGTCGAAGTTGATTGCTGCTTTGATTGCGGCGGCATCTGGCTGGACGCCGGCGAGCTTGAACTTCTGCTGGGCGATTCAAAGGCCGCCAACGAACTGCTCGGCCAATTCAGCAAAGTTCACTCCGCCGAAACCGCCCGAAACTGCCCTATCTGCGATAAACAGATGAAAAAAGTACAGGCTGGCGGCACCAGAGAAAATCCGCTCATCATAGATGAATGCGTCAAAGGCGACGGCCTCTGGTTCGACAAAGGCGAACTGCAAACCATCACCGCATCGGGCAACTTCGACCAGGCCCGTAAAGTTCAAAATCTGCTAACCGAAATTTTCAAAAATATAGAATAACACAACCCTTCACAAAGACAGAACAGGAGATTTAAATGGTACCATTGATTGTTATTTTAGCCATCGTCGCAATATTGGTATTCTGGGTAGTCGGCATGTACAACTCGCTGATTCGCCTGCGTAATCAGATGCAGAACGCCTGGTCACAAATCGACGTACAGCTCAAACGCCGCTACGACCTCATCCCCAACCTCATCGAAACCGCCAAGGGCTATATGAAGCACGAGCAGGACACCTTCAAAGCCATCACCGAAGCCCGCAGCCGTGCTATGGGTGCCGGCAGTGTCGGTGCCCAGGGACAGGCCGAAGCGCAGCTCGACAACGCCCTTAGTAAATTCATGCTCGTGGTCGAAAACTACCCCGACCTCAAAGCCAACGCCAACTTTCTCTCCCTTCAGGAAGAACTAACCAGCACCGAAAACAAAATTTCGTTCGCACGCCAGGGCTATAATGACCAGGTGCTCGGCTTCAATAACAAAATCGAAATGTTCCCCTCCAATATCATCGCCGGCATGTTCAACTTCAGCAAAGGCGAATTCTTCGAAATCGAAGAAGCCGCCCAGCGTGAAGTACCCAAAGTACAATTTTAAGGGAACAACCTTGAATAAACTGTTTTTTCACCCATGCGAGCTGCGTAAGTAAAGGCTGACGTAAAATTAAACACCTTCGCAAAAGGCGAAACCATGCCGTTAATCCGTTAATTTCTTATGTCTTATGTCTAAAAATGGAACTTCAACATGTTTGAACTCATCCGGGCCAATAAACGCAAATCCGTCATCCTGCTATTCGTCATGGCCCTGGTCCTGCTCAGCCTGGGATACGTCATCGGCATTGCCTGGCTCCACGCCCCCCAGGGTGGCTACCTCGGCCTGGCCGCCGCGACTATCATTTACATTATTATGCTGCTGGTGAGCCTTACCGCCGGCGACAAAATCCTGCTCTCGGCCAGCCGGGCCCAGAAAGTCACCCACGACGTACACCCCCAGCTTTTCAACGTCGTCGAGGAAATGACCATCGCCGCCGGCCTGCCTAAAGTCCCCGACATCTACATCATCAACGACCCGGCGCCCAATGCCTTTGCCACCGGACGCTCACCCCAGACCGCGTCAGTCGCCGTCACCGCCGGCTTGCTCGGCAAACTCAACCGCGACGAGCTGCAGGGTGTCATCGCCCACGAAATAAGCCATATACTCCATCGTGACATCCTTTTCGTCACCCTCGCCGGCATCATGCTCGGTGCCATCGTAATGCTCAGCCAGGTTTTCCTACGCGGCACTTTGTATGGAGCGGGCCGTTCCCGCCGCTTTAGCTCAAATAGCAACCGCAACGACGGCGGCGCCCAAATCATTATGATAGTCGTGGCCCTGGTCCTGGCCATTCTGGCACCCATAATGGCCCATTTGCTTTATATGGCCCTGTCCCGCCGACGCGAATACCTCGCCGACGCCGGTGCCGCCCGCCTGACCCGCTATCCCGCGGGCCTGGCCAACGCACTCCAGAAAATCGCCGACCATCACGAGCCCATGCAGTCTGCCAACAAAGTCACCGCACCGATGTACATCGCCGACCCCCTGCCCAAAAAAAGCATGAAACTCAGCGACTGGAGCAGCACCCACCCCCCTATCGAAGCCCGCATAAGAATCCTCCGTAATATGATGCATGGCGCAGCCTTTGGCGATTATGAAAAGAGCTACCAAGAAATCACTCATTCCCGCTCCAGCGTGCTGCCCAATTCCGCCCTGCAAACCGACGAACAGGTCGCCCTCCGCAGCGGCGGTACAGCCACCGAAAAGGAACCCACCCAACGTCGCCAATTAAGACAGGCAGGCGACATCATGCGTCAGGTCGAAGGCTTCGCCCTGCTGACCTGCCCCTGCGGCCTGAAAATGAAAGTCCCGCCCAACTACCGCCACGACAAAATCAAATGCCCACGCTGCGGCGAAATTTCAAACATAAAAACCAAATAAAACTTGTCTGCCCAAGGCAGGCACCTCGCCGCTCACTCTTGCCTCATGCCCCATGCCTGCCCTTACCCTCGACCGCAGGTCGAAACCAATTGGTGTTAATCCGCACAACTATTACAGTGGGGCCTTATCAGCAGACCGCACAATTCACCAGCGACGCGTTCCTTTTCCAGACAATATCGAAACGGCTGGGCCATATATGTCTGGCAAATGGATTTTCGCGAAAGCAAATATTTCAAAATATATATACCGTTAGTGTTATCGTTTATCTTCTGTTTGAAATCATGCAAAATTTCCAACAAGGGATAATAAAGCTGCCAAACCGAAGTGTCACCGGTTAAACAAGCCTCGCAAAGAGCGACAACCTCACCAGGTATTACATTAGCCGCCGAAGAAATTATGCCGTGGCAGCCCATTTCCATGGTCTGAGCAAAAATCTTTTCATAGCCGTTAAAAATACTGAATTCCCGACCGGTAGTTAGTTCTACAATCTGACGAATATATTCCAAATTGCCGCTGCTGTCCTTGAAGCCCACAAAATTCTTTTCAGCCAGCAGCTTTTCAATACAATCAACATTGATATAACCGCCGGTGCAACCGGGAATATTATAGAGCATTACCGGCAGGTCGGTACTGTGCATAATATTACAGAAAAAATCATATTGCTCATCTGTTGTCGAAAAGGGAAAATAATCAGGGGGCGTCAAAGCGACAAAATCAGGGTTATATTTTTCCGCGAATTTTAATGAAGCAAGAATTTGGCGAGTACCCTGACCGGAAATATTTATACCAAAAGGCAGACGATCCTGAACATGTTCTACGCAGACATCTACAAAAATCTTTTTCTGAATATCCGACAAACGCGTATATTCGCCCGTGGTACCCAGCAGAAACAAACCCTGAACCTTGCCAACAACAAGATAGTCTATCAACTTGCGTACGCCTAGCACGTCAATATTCTCGCTCTCATCCAGCGGCGTAACCAGGGGCACAACTACACCTTTTATCTCACGACTCATTATTACGACTCCTTAAAGGTCATATCATAACTATCTATCCCCCCGCCCTGCCTTTTGTGCGCGTAATACTTCTGAACAAAATTCATACTGGATTCTTTTGATGCGAGAATATGGGCTGCCATGCTCTCACGCGATTCAGCCGAGTCACGCCTTTTCAAGGCACGATAAATCCGGGCGTGCTCTTTGTAGGAATGGAAGATATTCTCAAAAAGATGATGGTCGTCACGATCACGCGGAAAACAAAATATCTTGGTAAAAACGTGAGCATCTTCGATGGTTCTCGTAATCCTGCTGTTGCCGCCGACACTGACTATCAGCATATGAAATGCCGCATCAGCAGCCAGATAATACCGAAGCATTTCGGCATCAAGACACTCATGCCCGCCATCACGCAGCCACAGCAAACACTCTTTCATCTTGCCCAGACAGGACTTCAAGGTCGCGACCTCCCGAGGCGTGGCTTTTTGAGCGGCTTGTTCAGCAGCATAAGACTCCAGAGCGACACGAAGCTCGTATAGCTCGGAAATCTCCCAGGCGTCCGGCTGACGAACCACCGAGGCCGAACGAGGAAAACGCTCCAGATAACCCTCATGTTCCAGAATCAGTAACGCTTCAGCCACAGGCGTCCGACTGATGCCAATGTCATTGGCCAAAGACTGGGTCGAAACTCGCGAACCAGCTTTGAGCTTGCCATTAGCTAAAGCGTTACGTAAATATTTATAAGCCTCAAATCTTAAACTGTCCGCCTTCATCAAATAACCGCCTTAAACTACTCTCCTGACACAACACTGACATGTCAGCATGGTAACAGAAAACAAACTGACATGTCAATAGTAACTTTCGAGTTTTTATCAAGTTATCGAAACTCAATGGTGTAAAGCATTGAAAATGGAGCTGGCTTTGCGGGTTTTCTCTTCTGAAAAAGCATTGACAAAGTTTTAGCTACAAACAAATTAGAAACTATTTCACTAAGAAATGTGTACCATTAATCGCGAAAGAAAAGTGTAGCGTTTATTACTACGCGGGTCCTAATACCTGCCATCAATCAAATACATATTCCGTTTTCATTCAACCAATTCCTTTTGCTCCTGGCTGGTAAAGAGAAGATATCCTTTTGTCAGAGCCAGGTTTGCGTTTGCAATCTTTTGTATTGGTTCAGCGTGAATTGGACAAATGGCTTCCACGATTAACTCTTAAACTTGCCTTCGGCAAGAGGTTTTTAGAGGCATAAGAAGGCTCTGAATTGCCTGCTGAACGCCTCACACCTGGGGCGGCAGGTGTATAATTGCCACCCCCACGATGTATTGCCCGCCGAAGCATCTATCGAAAATGACCGCTTGACAATAACACACTGTCGTGTAAAAATAGTCGGGGACAGGGGTTAGGAATTTTGTGAATGGATAGATTGGCGCAACTTGATAAACAATATTTGTGGCATCCGTTTACGCCGATGAAGCTTTGGCTGGAAGATGAGCCAGTTGTAATTGACCGCGGCGAAGGGGTTTACCTGATTGATACGCAGGGCAATCGCTATATCGACGGTGTTTCTTCGCTATGGTGCAATGTACACGGGCATAACCACCCGGTCATTAACTCTCATATTACTAGACAGTTAGAAAAAATATCCCACAGCACCCTACTTGGTTTGGCATCGGGGCCGTCGATTGAACTGGCGGAAAAATTAGCGAATTTAGCACCGGAAGGACTAAATCGGGTTTTCTATAGTGATGCGGGCGCAACTTCAGTTGAAATAGGCATTAAGATCGCTTTTCAGTACTGGCGGATAAAGGGCCAGTCTCGGAGACAGAAGTTCGTGGCCTTGAAACAATCCTATCACGGGGATACGATGGGTTCTGTAAGTATCGGTGGGATAGAGACTTTCCACAAAATCTTCGGACCAATGACCTTCGCGGCGTTGTTCGCTGAAAGTCCGCATCCGTACAGGTATTCAGGTACGGTCGATGAATGCCGGGAAAGTGCCCTGGCGGACATGAGACGCATTCTGGAGGAGCATGGAAATGAGGTGGCGGCGATTGTGGTTGAGCCGTTAGTCCAAGGCGCGGCAGGACTTATAGTTCATCCGGCGGGTTATCTGGCCGGTGTCAGGAAGCTGGCGGATGAGTTTGGGGTGCTGCTGGTGGTTGATGAGGTGGCGACGGGTTTTGGCAAAACAGGGACGATATTCGCCCATGAGCGGGAAGGGGTAAAACCTGATATCTTCTGTGTTGCCAAGGGTTTAACGGGCGGGTATTTACCTTTGGCGGCGACAATTGTCAGCGATGAGGTATTTGAGCCGTTTACGGGAGAGCCGTTGAGCGACACAACCTTTTATCACGGGCATACTTACACCGGAAATGCGTTAGCGTGCGCAGCGGCGTTGGGCTGTCTGGAAGTGTTTGAGAAGGAAAATACCCTAGCGGGGCTTGGTGAACGTATCTCTTTGATTGAAAAGTATTTAGAAAAGATGAAAGGCTTCAATAATGTCGGAAATGTGCGGCATTGCGGGTTAATGGCGGGGGTGGAGCTGGTTGAGGACAAGGATACGCAAGCGAATTTTGATTCTGGTATGCGCCTGGGGGCTAATATTTGCCAAGTGCTTCGCAGTAAAGGGGTTATGATGAGGCCTTTGGGTGATGTGCTGGTGATTATGCCGCCCCTGGCGATTCCGGTTGAGGTGCTGGATGATATGCTGGAGACGGTCTGCGAGGTTGTAAGTTCTTATTTTGCGTAGGGTAAATTGATGTAAGTCCTTATTTTTATGACTCATAATCGCGGTGAAAGTGCCGAATTTTCAGCGCGATTCAGCCTGAAGAGACCGTTTTTTGAGAATTTTTTCACGTTTTTTTAGAAAAAACTGCGGAAATTACGAAAAAAACGGGGTTTTAAACGTTAAAAGTGGCTAACTTTCGCGAAATACTTTACGGCAAGCTACAGGGACGATTATCAACGTTCCAAAGCCAGCGGTCGGATTCGAACCGACGACCACCCGCTTACAAGGCGGGAGCTCTACCACTGAGCCACGCTGGCATGGGCCGAACAGGATTGCCTGAACGGAACCCACAGAATCTAAGATAAAACCAGCTTACAGGCAAGTTTTTTTATCGGCTTATTATTTAACCAGCCCTCCCTCTGCTTGCAGATGATATTTATAACCTATTATTTGACAGTTCATTATAATATTTTTTGAGATTGGATTGGACTTTCGGGCCCCTAAGGGGATAAAATACTACTGAAACAGTTGGAATTGCGATGGATTTGGCGTACTGTGCAGCGTAACAGAACCGAAACAGAATATGGTAACCACAAGGAGTAAAACCATGAAGAATTTGAAAATACTGGCAATTGTACTGACAGCAGCTCTGGCAATCGGTATGACAGGTTGTGAAAAGCAAGGTGAAGCCACCCAGGCGGAGACCGGCGTTAATAATACTGCCGGAGCAATGTGTAAATCAGATTGCAAAACGGAAGCATGCCCGAAATGTCAAAGTGGCGAAACATGTCAATGCAAAAAAGCTGACGCCAAATGTACCTCTGAATGTAAAGCTGAAGCCTGTGCCAAATGCGAGAATAGCGAAACATGCCAATGCAAAAAAGTTGACGCCAAGTGTGCCTCTGAATGTAAAGCTGAAGCCTGTGCCAAATGCGGGAGTGGCGAAGCATGTCAGTGCAAAGATGAATGCAAAAAGAGCGATGTCGAATGCACTGACAAAGCTGACAAAAAATGCTCGTCCCAGGGCTGCGAAATGGATAGTACCAAAGACGAAAAGGAAATGTAGTCCTCAATTTTTAAGCGACAAAAAGGATAACAGCCCTGTTGCGTTAAAAGCGCAGCGGGGCTTTTCTATCGCCGGTCATAGCCGTTCCATTTAGGGACAAGAATCTCCTCGATGACACTTTGGCCGATATTCTTGAGAAGTTCTTTTTTGATTTCCTGTTTGACGTATTTCAGCTCCGGGTCGCGTAAATCATCCAACTCCGCATCGGCGAGAACCGTGCGAACCGCGGCTTTAATTTCATTAGGATGTTTGTCCAGATACCCCTCAAGCTGCTGGCGCTGGCCTGGGGCGGCCTTGGCGTAAACATCACACTGGACCACGTAACAGTGGTGATAGGAATACCAGTTTTCGACGATAATATTTTCGACAACAGGCACTTCGGTAGTGCTTTTGGGTACAGTATCACCACTGTCCAGCGAGCCGGTATTGGCGGCTTTAGCCATGGTTTTCCAGGTTATTTTGCCGGCGTTGGTGAAACTGAACATCAGAACCAGGATTATTATCACTAAGGCAATTAATGCCCCTACCAACTGCCGTTTCCTTTTTTTGGTCATCCGAGCCATCGTAAACCTCTGCAATTTCGTACATCCGCTTAGGGGCCTGCCTACTATTCATATCGGTAGAGTACCGGGGCAGGGTTTACTGGGAGCGTGAATTTGAATTTATGATGTCGAGCAGGAATTGGCCCTGCCATTGCGCCACCAGCGGGCCGCAGTTCATAACTTCTTTTACGGTAGAGGGTTTGCCAGCGATGATATTGTGCAGGGTTGCCCTTGAAGCCAATATACCGGGGTCGATACCGAGGTCGCCGGCGAGTTTATCACAGTCGGTGCGCAGCTTTTTGAATTCCGCGGTAAGTGGTTCTCGTTCCATGGATTTACGCTGTTTGGGCCATTTATCCGGGGCAATCTCGCAGGCCTGGCTGAGAGATTTTTTCAGACGGGCCAGCCGGCTGCCGGTGCAGTGCCGGGGCAATCTGGGACCATGATTTTCCAGGCTGGCATGTGGGTTATCTACCGACCAGCAAGCGAGTTGGACGATTTCCTGGTTGCCGAGGATTTTAAAAGAAGGCAGGTCGGCCCGGCGAGCTTCGGCGTCCCGCCAGCGCCAGATTGCCCGGACGTAATTTAGCTGCTCTGGTTCGAGAAGACGTAAGCCCTTGATACGCCAGAGTTTCTCTGGGTCGGGGGGGGCTTTTTCGCGTCTGGTTGCTTCAATTACACGGTCTACAGTTTGGGACAACCATTCGAGTCGTCCGAGTTTTTCGAGTTTTTTTCGGAGTTTTTCGGCCAGTTCGTGGAGGTAGCGAGTATCGTCGATGGCGTAAGTCTTTTGTTCCGTGGTAAGTGGGCGTTTTGACCAGTCGGATTTCTGGCCTTTCTTGGAAAGTGTCACACTGAGCATATCCTCGGCCATAGCGAGGAGTCCAAGTCTTTGGAATCCAAGGAGTTGTCCGGCTATTACGGTATCGAACAGCTCGGCGGCGGGCTTGAACTGGTAATTTGTGTGTAGCATTCTGAGGTCATAATCGGCGTTGTGCAGTATTAGCGGACAGAGAGAGAGTGCTTTGAGGAATTTTTTAAGATTCATATCGGCGAGTGGGTCGATGAGGTAATTGCTTTTGTCATCGAGAGTTATCTGGATGAGGCAGACCTTTTCGAAGTAGTGATGGAGGCTGTCGGCTTCGGTATCGAGGGCTACGGTTGGTCGCTGCTCGAGCCGGTCGGTAAGGGCCGCCAAGTCTGAGGTGTTATCAATATATTGGTAGTTTTTACGACGCATTAATTCCTGATTTTCGACGCAAACATTCCTCAACCTGCGGAAAAATTCACATTTTTTTTGATTTTTACTCGTTTTTTTTGATTTTTACTCAAAAAAACCCCAAAAAGTTACCAAGATTTATAGTTTTGGGCTATAGGCATACGTCTGCCAAAGCCAAAGGCACGGCTGGTCACTTTCAAACCGGGGGCGGCCTGTTTTCTCTTATACTCATTAATATCGACCAGGCTAACGACCCGCTTGACTGTCTGTTCGTCGTGGCCGGCGGCGATGATTTCGCGGGTGGACTGTTCCTGTTCGACGTAGCGTTGGAGGATGTCGTCGAGAATGTCGTAAGGGGGCAGGGAGTCCTGGTCGGTCTGGTCGGGGCGCAGTTCGGCTGAGGGTGGCTTGGTGATGGTAGATTCGGGAATGATTTCTTTGTCACGATTAATATAGCGTGCCAGGTCGTAGACCATGGTTTTGGGTACGTCGCTGATGACTGCCAGGCCGCCGGCCATATCGCCGTACATGGTGCAGTAGCCGACGGCTAGTTCGCTTTTATTACCGGTGGTGAGCAGCAGATGGCCGAACTTGTTGGAAAGCGACATGAGGATTACGCCCCGGAGACGGGCCTGGATGTTTTCTTCGGTGATGTCTGGCTGGCGGCCTTTGAAATACGGCTGGAGGAGTTCTTCCATCGCGTGATGCGGAGACTCGATGGGAATAGTGTGGAATTCGATACCGAGATTTTGGGCGAGTCCCTCAGCGTCGGTGACGCTGTGGTCGCTGGAATAACGGCTGGGCATGGCAATGCCGGTGACTTTTTCGGGGCCGATTGCCTGGACTGCCAGGGCAGCGGTAATGGCTGAATCGATGCCTCCGGAAAGGCCCAGTACGACAGACTTGAAGCGGCATTTACGGAGATAGTCACGCAGGCCGAGAACTAGAGCGTTGTTCAGGTCGGCCATGTCGCTGGGTTCGGGATGATTGACGGGGGTGAAGTTGTCGGTATCGACAATAAGCAAATCCTCGGTGAAGCTTTGGGCGTGGCAAATGAGTTCTCCGCGGGCATTAAAGGCACAACTGTTACCGTCGAAAACGAGTTCGTCGTTGCCGCCGACCTGATTGACATAGATGAGCGGAGTCTGGTACTTTTGGCACTGAGCGGCGAAAAGTTCGCGACGGAACGCAGGTTTGCCAAGAACGAAAGGTGAAGCTGACATATTGATAATGAAGTCAACTTTTTGCCGGGCTAGTTCCTCGAATGGTTTGACCTGATATAGAGTCCGCTGGGTGTGGTTAGGTTCGTTCCAGATGTCTTCGCAGATAGTGAGGCCGATTTTTTGGTTCTGAAACTCGACAATTTGCTGAGACGAAGCGGACTCGAAATACCGGCTTTCATCGAAGACATCGTAGGTGGGCAGCAATTGTTTGTAATAGACGGCCTGGACCTTACCGTCGTAAATGAGTGCGGCGGCGTTATGCAGGTCGCGTCCGACGGATTCTTTGCGGCGGTCGGCGAACCCTATCATTACCGCAGTGCCTTTGGTCCGGGCGGCGATGTAATCGAGGGTTTTGATGTTTTCGTCGATAAAGCCGGGCTTGAGCAGTAAATCTTTGGGTGGGTAGCCGATGAGGGAAAGCTCTCCGAAAACTACCAGGTCGGCAGATTGAGCCTTTTGGGTCAGCGCGATGATGCCATCGGCATTGCCGCGGATGTCACCAACGGTGGGATTAAACTGGGCCAGTGCGATTTTCATTTTTTCACAAATTTTTCAACCGCGGATTACACGGATTTTTAACGGCCAACGGCACCGCTTACTAACGTGCGCGGCTCTGAAACGTGTGGCGGCTTTACCGCTTACTGACGTGCGCGGCTCTGATATTATGTTCTTTCGCCCCATTTGGGGTTAGGGCATAAATTTGTCGACCAGGGTCATTAGTTCCTTGACGTGGGTTACGGATTCGTTGAGCAGGAGTTTTTCCTGGTCGTTGAGTTGGAGTTCCAATACTTTTTCGACACCATTTTCGCCGAGGATAACGGGGACACCAACGTAAGCGCCGCCGATGCCGTATTCTTTATCGCAATAGGCACAACAGGGCAGGACGCGTTTTTTGTCTTTGAGGATTGCTTCGGCCATTTCAGCGGCCCCGGCAGAGGGGGCGTAAAAAGCTGAACCGGTCTTGAGCAGGTTTACGATTTCGATGCCGCCTTTGCGGGCCCGGTTGACGATGGCTTCAATCTTATC
>CAXXMR010000017.1:0-9494 GCA_963663805.2 Sedimentisphaerales bacterium | reverse complement strand
GGCCAAAGGTGCGGTCCAGGCCCTCGCGGCACTGAATCCTAACCTTAAATTAGCAAATCAAGGGACACTGGACCACGAAGAAGCCGCCTATCGCATGGCCTTGCTGGGCTTTCCGCTGCTGACCGCGCGGACTGCTGCTGGGCAGTTTCTGGGCTAAACTCGCCTGGAGCGACTACTGGGGCTGGGACCCCAAAGAAATGTGGTCGCTGGCTTCATGGCTGGTTTACCTGGGCTATTTCCACTTCCGGGCTATCTACGGCAAACGATTCAAAAAAGCAAATTGCCTGTGGAACTTAATCGGAATAGTAGTTAAAATCATCACTTTGTTATGGGTGAATCTGTCTAAAGTCTTTTCCGGATTGCACTCATACGCGACTTGAGAACGAAAACATTTTTTTAATTTGCTGAAAGGAGTCCTCTATGGCAGTAACCTATTGCACTGACGAGATTTTCGCAATTGGTATCAAACTCGAAGAGCAGGCCGCGTCCGTTTTATGGCAAGGTCGCCCAAAAAGCCACTGACGAATCGAGCCGAAAAGTATTCGCTGAACTTAGCGAAATGGAAAAGAAACACGCGCAACTCTTTACCGAAATGCGTAAAGAACTTTCGGACGCGGAAAAGAAAGTAGAGATTTCCGACCCCGGCAACGAAATGCTGTTCTACATGGAAGAAACCGCAAAAAAACACGGCTGGGAAGGCCAAAAATCGCCCGGCGTGGAATTCGACGGTTCGGAAAACATTATCGAAATTCTGGAATCAGCTATCAAGGCCGAAAAAGAAGCCGTATTCCTTTACACCAGCTTCAGGGACTTCGTACCCAAAGGCACGGCCAAAGATAAAATGAGCGAAATCATCCGCGAAGAAACCCTCCACGCGGGCCTGCTGATGAAGCAACTGAGACATCTGAATAAGTGATAAATTATTCAGCGAAACGCTGGATGATGACGGTGTTATTCTGACCGCCGAAACCGAAGGAATTCGACATGGCGATCTTGACATCTTTTTTACGCGGCACGTTTAGGAACGTAGTCAAGGTCGCATTCCGGGTCGGGCGTATCAAGATTGGTCGTGGGCGGAATAATACCGTCACGGATAGCTAATACGCAGGTAATAAACTCGGTAACACCGGCAGCGGCGATAAGGTGGCCTATCATGCTCTTAACGGAACTGATGGGCACCTTATAAGCCTGCTCGCCAAAAACCGCCTTGATGACCTTGGTCTCAATGGAATCATTTTCCATCGTGCCAGTACCATGAGCGCTGATATAATTCTATGTCGTTGATGGTCACGCCGGCATCGGCAAGTGCGTCACGTACCGCCGCTATTCCGCCGCGTCCGTCTTCGTGCTGGTCGGTTACACGAAAAGCGTCAGCGGTTGACCCAAAACCGGTAATCTCAGCGAGAATCTTAGCACCACGCTTCTGGACCGATTCGAGAGATTCCAGAAATAACCGCACCGGCACCTTCGGCGATAACAAAGCCGTCCCTGGTTTTATCGAAAGGCCGTGAGGAAGTCTCAGGGCTGTCGTTGCGGGTGGAAAGCGCGGTCAGACGATTAAACCCGGTAATACCCAGCGGATGAATCATGGAATGAGCCCCGCCGCTTATCATAATATCAGCCCGGCCGTCACGTATCAGCCCGGCCGCTTCGCCGATAGCCTGAGTGCTCGCCGCACAAGCGGTCAAGCAGCTCATATTGGAACCACGCAAACGAAAAAGCTGGGTCAGATGAGCACCCGGCATATTGGGTTCCTGCTCCAGCTCACGTCGAGCCTGCATTTGTGACAATCCTGTCCGGGCCCATTTGAGCCAGTCCATATCGTTTTTCTCGCTGTCCCAGCCGTCAGCGGCTGGCAGCAATAAAATTATCAAAATCCAGCGGCCCTTCAACCTGCACCGAGATAAACGCCGACACGCTCAGCCGGAATGTCACCGTCGTCACTCAGCGGCAAAGGCAAACCCGCTTCACGCCAGGCCTGTAAAGCCGCCCCAATCATAAAACCTGTGTTGCGTCCGGCGTTGACATGCTTTTCGCGATATTCCGCGGGAATATCCGCAGTGTGGTCAAAGTCGCGTACCTCAGCCGAAAACTGGGTCGGAAATGTCTCAGCATCGAACAATGTCGTCTTGCCAATCCCGCTTTTGCATTCCAGCAGGTTCTGCCAGACAGTCTCCACATCATGCCCCAGAGGAGTGACCATGCCCATTTCCGGTTATTACCACACGTTTACGCATTTTATATCTTTCGTAAATCTTCGCAGGTCTCAGCCGAGACTTATTTATATTTACTTACAACCAACGCCGCTGTCTGTCCCCCGTAGGTATGGCAGCAGGTCATCAAATTATCAATGGCTGCTTCGCGAACACCTTCGGTGGTCAGATTCAAATCAACCGCCTTGTTCGGGCAGTTCAAGCGTTTGCGGAATCTTGCCGGCATCCATCGCCAGCATCGCTGTCACAAAATCAACCGCGGCAGCACCCGGCCCCGGCATTGCCTATCCGACTCTTGGTGGCCAGCACCGAAAGTTTTTGGGTATGTTCGCCAAAAACGGCGTTTATCGCATAAGCCTCCGCCGCGTCTTCATCCGGCCCGAACCAACACCATGCGGAACCAGCAGAGAAATATCCTCAGCCTTCAAACCAGACTGCTCCAAAGCACCCTTCAAAGCATACTGAATACCGCGACCGTCGGCTTCGGGCTTGACAAAATCATCTGTAAAATTCGACGAAGCGCCGAAACCCCTTGATTTCACCGTAAATCTTCGCACCGCGTTTCAAAGCGTGCTCAAGCTCCTCAAGCACCACCACCCCGCCGCCTTCTGCCATCACCGTACCATCAGCATCCTTATCAAAAGGCCGGACAAGCCTGTTCGGGAGTATCGTTATATTTGGTGCTTACACGATTGATAAGACACTGCCGCAGCCAGGCTCATGGCGTTAATCTTACTTTCCGCCCCGCCAGCGACCATTACATCACAACGACCCCGCAAAATATTATAATAAGACTCACCTATCGCCAGCAGCCCCGACGCTTCGGCACAGGTAATCGAATTGCTCGGACCCTGCAAGTCGTGAACCAGACTGATATGACAATTGAGCATATTAGGCAGATATTTTCAACAGCCACAGCGGTGTCAGAGAATTCATGCCTTCGGCACCCCAGTGCTTCAGACTGAACTTGCCGTCAACAACACTGCCGCCAGCGGCACTGCCCAGCTCAACCAAGTCGCAGCAGATAAGCCCCGCCCCGATATTAACACCCGAACGAGTCGGCTCGATATCCAGCTCATCATCGGGGGCTGTACCTTTGGTCTTCAGCCCGGCGTTACGAACCGCGTCATCAGCAGCAATAACCGCTAGGGCAATATCGCGTGACATAAGTTTGACAGCCTTACGATGAGACTTGGGCACAAAGCTGTTTACCTTGAAATCGGGAGCCTCCACCACCTGCCTGACTGGGAAATTCACCGGGCCTCAAACGCACTAATGCGTTTCACACCGCTTTTTACCCGCCAGCAGATTTTCGAAATATTCACTCGTGCCCAGGCCGAGGGGATTAATCGTCCCCAGCCCGGTTATCACCACGCGGCGTTCGGACATCAACAAAAATTCTCCTGGGCCCTTCATGCCCCATCAGGCAGGGTCAGGCCGGTAAAAGCGAAGCAGGGACATAAATTGGTCATTGAAAACAAAATTGTCTTCGGGAAATTCAAGGCCCGCCATGTTATTGTCGATATGGCTGAACATCAGAGAAATCTCAGCGATAAGACGATCTTCACAGCGTATCGTCCCGCTTATCGTCGCGGCTTCGGGCGCTACGTTCTCAACCACAGCTTCCAGACGCAACTGGTCGCCCGGCAATGCCAAATCATAAAACTTCGCCGAGCTTATCTTGGCCAGAATAACCTTCTCCTGAAAATCCCGAACCTCACCAACGAGAATCCCGCCGGTTTGTGCCATAGCCTCTATCATCAGCGAAGCCGGCATGTTCGGATAACCCGGAAAATGGTCGTGCAGGTGCTCCTCAGCGAGCGAAACGTTCTTGACAGAAACCGCCCGCTTGCCCGATTCAAACTCGATGAACTTATCAATCCATATCCAGCGCATTTATCACCACTCAGGCAATTTAGCCCGTAAACAAATCTTCGAATAATCTAGTTAATCCTGTCTTCAATGTACTTAACAATCGAACCAACTTTGAACAGGTCGGTAATCTTATTGACATCGGGGTCGGTTTCAAATTCCGAAAAATCAACGTGGGGCATGGTCTCTTTCAGCTTGGCAAGGCCGGCATCGGTCATCTTGCCGTCAGCGACAAACTCTTCATTAGTGAAAACCGTCTCCGCCGGAAAAAGCTCTTCACGAGGAATCTTAATATCAAAAGATTTCTCCAGCCGAAAAACTATATCCAGAAAATCAATACTCTCGGCACCCAAGTCACCCATAAGCGTCGCTTCTTCCGAAACTTCGTCATCATCGACACCCAAAGCATCAACCAGAGTTTCCTGTACCTTCTCGTAAATTTCTTCGTGGCTCATTGCCATAGCAGATATTCTCCTGTTAGCAGGCGCCTGTCAAACGGGCGCGATTTTTCATTTCCGTTATTATCCGTTTATCCGCCGGGGCCAGACTCGCGTCCTTATCCGCCAGATTATAATGTTTCAGCTTCAATTTCGCTTCCATCATCGGTTGGCCGTCAACCGTGACCTCACCCTTGAAAGAACTTCCGTCAGCCTCGATACTCTTAGCCTCCAGCGACATCGTCAATACCTTGCCCGGCTTGACGAAACTTTTATATTTAACATTCCGGGCCTCCGAAAGCGTAATCACGCTCTGCTGGAAATCATTCGTAACCCGCACCAGCATCGCCGCGGTCTGGACCAGCGCCTCAATCATCATCACCCCTGGCAAAACCGGAAAATCCGGAAAATGGTCGCCCAGATATTCCTCCGCCAAAGTCAAAGCCTTAACAGCCGTTATCTTCCTGCCCGGCTCAATCTCAGTCACTCTATCTAAAAGTATAAACTTCACGCCGTCGTTTTATCCTTAAACACAACTCTCACCGTATGGGCCGACCACCTGAGTCCGCCAGCAAAACGATATTCTAGGGAACCATCCCCGCATTTCCAGCTTTTTTTGTCAAAGGCCTCGGAAACCTTAATACTCACGAGCAATTTTACACAAACGTTCGCAGCCGACCTTGATTTTTTCTTCAGAGGTAGCATAGCTGATGCGGAAATGCGTATCCCGACTGGAGAAAACCTTGCCCGGAATAACCAGCACATCATTAGCGATAGCCCGCGTGACAAATTCCGTCGCGTCATCGTTGGGAGTCGGCACAAAAGCGTAAAAAGCTCCTTCAGGCTTGACCAAGTCAAACTCACCCTTGAGGCCTTCGTAAACCAGGTCGCGTTTTTTACGATAAATATCCACCTGGTCCGAACAGTCATGGTCCAGCGCCTTGATCGTCGCCAGCTGGAAAGGCTGCGGCGCACAGACGAAAGTGTACTGCTGCAAAGCCGCCATCCGCTCAAAAAGCTCTTCCAGATGATTCGGCAAAGCCATATAACCCATCCGCCAACCGGGGATACCGTAGGCTTTGCTCATCCCCCGCATCACGATAGTGTTCTCATAATACGAAGCGATCGACCCCGAAGCCCGGTCATAACTGAACTCTTTGTAAATTTCGTCGGAAATAACCAGCAGCTCATGTTTGCGGGCCAAATCAGCCAAATCCTTCAACTGCTGCTCAGTATAAATCGCTCCAGTAGGATTACCCGGACTGTTCAGCACCAGCATTTTGGTTTTCGACGTGATTTTCTCAGCCACTTTCTCTGCCGAAAGATGAAAATCCGGATACGTGTCAACATAAACACAAGTTCCACCCGAAAGATTCGTAAGATGATGATACATAACGAAATACGGGTCAGGCACCAGCACTTCATCGCCCGGGTTCAGCGTCGCCATAAACGCCAGATGCAATGCCCCGCTCACCCCGCAGGTCACCATCGCCAGCGGTTTCTCCCACCCGAATTCAGCCGTAATATCAGAGGCGATCTTCTCACGCAGCGCGGCAATGCCGGCAGTAAGGGTATAACCGTTACTACCCCCGGAAATCGCGTCGATAGCAGCCTGCTTGACCTCTGCCGGAGCGTCAAAATCCGGCGAACCAATGCTGAAATCCACCGGGTCCTTCATTTTCTGAGCAAGTTCCCAGATTTTGCGGATACCCGAAGCATCAATTTTCTTTGACCTGGCTGAGATATAGTCCACGACGCAACTCCTAAAAGATTGCCGCTGTCGGACCAAACAGACAACGGCAATTACTTATTCCATTATATCCGGGCTAAAACCCAGACGATTCTCGATACTCTACCAAGATTCTACTCTTCGTCGGTCTTGGCTTTCTTACTCTTCTTGCCGGTAGTAGCCTTGCGATGATTTACTTTCGGCAGACCAAACACTGATTTTTCTTCGTTCCATTTATCCTCATCAACCAGCCGGGCCAGACGCTCGGCACGGGTCAGCACATTACGGTGACGCTGCAACGTATCACTGCCCTTGAATGAACGATCCATTGACATCTGAATATCTCCTTGTCAAAAACTTACTTAACGTATTTTGTCAACACTGACCAGATAAGCCGAAGCAAACGTGCTTTCCGAAAAAGACGCTGCGTCCTTGGGCTTATTCTGATTATACAAAGCGCCTACTCGCGCTACCTGTTTTTTTGTCGCCGCGTATTGCGGGTCATTCCTGCCTTCAAACGAGGCTCTGGTCACCAGTACGTTCACCGAGCCCAGCCGTCCAATTCCGCAACTGATGCCGTTGGCAGCAAAATAATCCTGCAATGGCTCCAAATCGCCGGTCTTGCCGCTGGCACAGACCAGCACATTGCCCTTCTGGGGCGCCGCTGGCACGATCGGCTCGGTACGGGCCGGGGCCGCTGGCGTCACCGCCGCCGCCGGAGCCGCAGTCGGCACGGGCCGCTGCCAGACTTCCGGGCGGGGCTCTGAGTTCACCAGCCGATTAACCGCCGCCGGAGCATCAGGCTCAACCGCCGCACTGTCACTCAACGGGGCATCTGCACCCGGTACATAATCGAAACCATGCTTATAGCCCAATCGGTAAGTCAGGGCCAACAGCAACAGCAAAGCCAATACCAGCAGCCCTACCGTAATATACGAAACCGAAAAATCCAGCTTCCTGGCCTCTGCCGATGACCTGACCCGCGACTCATCAACATCAGCGGAACTCTCCGTCGGCGGAACAAACCGAGGCTGCTCAACCGGCAATTTAGGCTGAGCCACAACTTTGGCCGGGCCAGACTGCTTCTCGAACCAACGCGGAACCTTCAAAGCTCCGGCTTGGTCGGGTTTGAGCGGACCTTTTTTGACCAGTTCAAATAAAGCCGGTTTATATTTCCGCGATGCCATATCCAGGTCCCGTTTCTCTAAATCAATTCAAGCGTAAACTCCAGCCATCGAACACCTTACAGGCTAAAGCCATACAGGTACAAACAACTCACGCTCACGCGAACAGGAGAATCTAACACATTCTACCCGCCAATGCAATCATAAAACGCCCACTAAAAAACTGTCAACCACCAGGCGCACCAGCCTTTCCTGCCCCCCAACCCGGAAAGTTTACCTAAAACAAACATACCCCTCAAGAAAACTAGGGGCTCCCCCACAGTTCCACGTCATCAATATTCCAGCCGGAATAGGGCACTGCACTGGAATTAATCCTGTATTTCCAGACAATTTTGACATTGGGGTTATTATCCGCCCATTCGCTAATATCATAGGAGCAATCAACCCAGTCCGAGTCGGTAATAGTGGCATTGGTATTATACCAGACATATCTTTCATAAGAGCCGTCAAATACAGTCAGAACATTGTTCACACCTAATACGGTGTGAGAGGGTTGCCCCCAGCCTTGTGAATTAAGCCAGCGTTTGTAGCGAAGTTCGACACCGTATCGACCGGTGCAGTCGATAGTGGTGGTTTCAAGTTTGTAGTACGGTGATGTTGAGATGGAATAATTACCCGCCAGATTTATACCATAAACATTCGTTCCGGTAAAACCACTGGTGGGGTCGGCATTGCCGTAAGCTTCGCCGCCGCTGCCGAGTGGAACGCCGAATTCCCATTGACCTTGAGTGGTCCAGCCGGGGTCGGAATCGAAAGTTTCTTCATAAAACTTGGTAGAATTAGTGCTCAGCCAGTTATTGAGAACAATAGCCAGGTCGAACATATCGACCATGCCGTTAGTATCGAGGTCCGCACCGCCGCAAAGATCGGGGCAGGCACAAGTCTCATCAAGCCAATATTCGGCAACAGTGGCAAGCTCGTAATCAGCGACGATGCCGTCGTCATTCATGTCAAGCATCCAGATTTTCTGGGGTGAACCGTCTATCGGACCATTGATTTCGGCTTCCTGATAATAGAGGTTCAGCCCGTTAAGGTCCAGGGAAGAACCAGCCGTTACGATGAGCTTGCGAACATAGAGACATTCACTGCCGGTGCCCCGATTGCCATTGTCAAAGTTATCGACCAATTGCACCTTGGCTGGCGTATCACCGCCGACTGCCAAAAGTATTCATCGTAAAGTTGCCACCGCCAAAATCCAGCAACATCGGAGCCAAGGTCTTCACAGGGCAACTTCGTAGGTACCGTAGGTTGAAGTGCTGTTGTCGGAGAATTCCATGGTGAGGTTTTTCAGCCCCTCGACGTTTGCCTCGTTAGCAACATTAAGCTCATTATTTAAAACGCGGCATACTCGCCGACGAATTTGATTTTTGGCACCGGGGAACTGCCAGAAATACCGAGTCAGGTGCGTAGAAACTAAAATCGTAGTTTAATAGTAATATCGGCGCTACGGCTCTGGATATCGAAAGTTGGGTTTGAAAATATTAAAACGGTTGCTTCCAAACCTGAAGGCTGAAGGAGTTAAAGTACCGCCGGAGATTTCGTAGGTGCCAAAACTGCCATCGCCATAGCCGAGGGTGATCCCACCGGCCTCCAAAGTGCCGCCGGTTTGGGTAAAATGGCCGGTTCCGTCTTCACCAATTCGGATAGAGCTGATATCTAACAGACCGCCCTCAATGGTACAAACACCCGTTGCCCAAACTGTTATATCCAAATATCGTCAAATAGTTAATCTCATAGGTACCGCCAACCATTTCCAGATTTTCCCGTTCCCGAATAACCGAAAAAGCTAATCTGATCACCATAGTAGCTGGTGGTAAGATCTCCGCTGATAACTCGAACAGAAGTGGCATTTCTGACCACTGTATCTGCCCACAGAGAAACCCCGACCAACTATCTCATCAGCATAAGTCACTTGAACAGTCCCGTCAATCTGACAGGAATCGTTGATGGTTGGTTCCTGTTCACCAACCCAAAAGTCCGTATCAGACCAGTCTTCGCCGCTACCAAACCAGCGAGTGTCGGCAGCGTAAGAACTCGCCGTAGTTAGAGCCAACAGGGT
>CAXXMR010000016.1:0-22712 GCA_963663805.2 Sedimentisphaerales bacterium | reverse complement strand
GGTGCCATTTTCTCCATCATAATCCACCCGTTCAATGAGTAAATGCAGAATACGGGCCTGTTCCCGGGCGGTGAGCGTCTCCCAGAGCGGGTCGAACAGGGCACAGGCCTCGCCCACTTCCCGGGCATCTACCAGCTCGCGTGACAGGGCCGCAATCTGGTCAGAGACCTCCGTAGCCCGCTGCCGGGCAGTGCGGATACGGTCCTGAACATCGGCCATACGGGCCAGCGTCACGCCGTCCCGCTCGCCACAGCCCGCCATCTCCCGCAGTTCGGCATTGTGGCGACGCAGTTCGCGCTCCAGGGTGCGTTTTCTCCGCTTCCAGCTTGCCAATCACCTCTTCCCGCTGACGCCGGCATTCGGCGAGCGTCTCATTTAAGAGGTCGCTGTCCCGGCTCAAACCCCTTGACCTGCTCCACCACAAACCGCTCCAGCTCGCCTGCCGGTACCGAGGGTGACGGGCAGTTATGCCAGCCCCGACTCTGGGCCTGGGCACAGACGTAGTAGCGATACCTCTTATTGCCGTTCTTGGTGGCGTGGGTATGCACCATACCGCAATCGCAGGGCACACAGCGTATCAGACCCTTCAATAAAGCCCCGAACCGGTTCCGTACATGTTTGCCGCCGCTGCGTCCGTTACGCTTGAGCAGACGCTGGACCCGTTCAAAAATCTCCGTATCCACAATGGCGGCATGTTCGCCTTCGTGCACTTCATCCTTATAGGTTATTTTACCAAGATAGAGCCGGTTGGTCAGCAGTTTGAATAAACTGTTCTTATTGAACGGCTTGCCGCCTCGTTTATTTCCTTTGCGTGTGGTCCAGCGTTTGGTAGCCCAGCCGCGTCGGTCCAGTTCTGCCACCGTCGCCAGCAGCGACTGATGCTCCAGGTATATCTCGAATATACCCCGTACCCGGGCGGCCTCATCCTCATTGACATACAGCTTACTGTCCCGCACATCATAGCCCAGCAGCGGCATCCCGCCGGACCATTTGCCCTTACGCCGTGTGGCGGCAATCTTATCCCGGGTCCGCTCCGAGATCATCTCCCGCTCAAACTGCGCGAAAGACAGCAGCACATTGAGCATCAATCGGCCCATTGAGGTGCTGGTATTGAACTGCTGGGTGACCGAGACGAACGATACGCAACGCCGTTCCAGGACCCCCATAATCTTCGAGAAGTCGATCAGCGAGCGGCTGAGCCGGTCCACCTTGTAAACCACAATACAGTCAACCTTGCCGTCCTCAATATCAGCCAGCAACCGTTTTGAGGGCCGGTCGTTCCATATTCCCGCCCGTAAAACCGCCGTCGTCATAGCGGTCAGGCAGACATATCCAGCCTTCAGATTTCTGGCTGGCGATAAAGGCCTCGCCTGCGTCCCGCTGGGCGTCCAGGCTGTTGAACTCCTGTTTCCAGGCCGTCCTCGGTGCTCTTGCGGGTATAAATGGCACAGCGTAAGGTATTATTCATCTGCGGACTCCGTTCTTCTTGAGGTTGAAAAAATGAAAACCGTTCCAGTGGGTGCCCGTGACCGCCTTTGCTACCGCGGAAAGACTGCGGTAAATCTTGCCCTCGTACTCAAAACCCCGCGGTTTGACCCAGACCTTGATAGTCTTACCCTTATAACGCCTGGTCAGTACCGCGCCCGGCAGGGGCAGCCGCGGGTCATGGTCGGGGTCGATTTGCACCGGGACGGCAGTGCCCGAAGGGCACTGGGCCATCTTGGGCATGGTACTACGCAGATCGGCCCTCGTTGGCCAGTTCCTCCGCTCGCCTGCGGGCTCGCTCCGAGAGCGTACCCTCATTCTGGGCCTGAAGCCTCCAAGCGATCCGCTTTACCAGGTAATCCTTATGCCCCGAGCGGTTCGGTTCGCCGAAGGCCTCCAGGTGCTTTTTACGCAGTTCTGTGACCGTCATCCGTTTCAGAGCGGCGATTTGTTTGCCGATGTTCATGATGTACTCCTTCATTCTCGCGTCTGTTAACCAACAACCCCATGAGGGCCTTTCTGGGCCACCTCATCAAGGCAATTGTGACCAGTTTTTTTGAGAATTTGTGGAGTTTTCCCGGCATTGACGCAATCTGAGTACCCCGCGGGCCAGAATGGCGGCAATTTCACGGCGTCTTTGGGATGGGGTCATTTCCCCCGGCTCATCCAGCATATCGTGCATGGCAGGCTCTTTCGAAGATGCCCCACAACGACTTTCGCGGAGTGGAGCGACCGGCACGCTGTCTGGCGGGCTAAAAAAATAAGTCCGTCTATTATACAATTACCCGGTGAAAATGAAAAATTGGCGGGAGAAAATTTGGGGGGCGGAGGAGAATGATAAAGAGGTGGGGGGGGGTAACGGGTTGTGTAGTAATGGATTATATTGAAAGTGGAATGGATATTTTTTTTCGTAAAAATTCGAAAAACAGTAATTGCCAAAATCAACGGTTTAAGTTGATTATTAGTACTGCTTTCTGTAACCCGATGGATTCAACTCACAAAAAGTTCGCTTTCACTACTGGCCCCAAAGCATACGGATCTGTTAATCACCGAGAGCCTGTTAAAGAGAATTTTAGAGAGTTTGGGAGAGATTTTCTGGGCTCCGAGACATAACGTATATGGTTCTGTTCGGACCCTAGAAAGTGCTCTTCGAAACAGAGAACGCGGGAAAAATCTAAAAATCGCCGTAACTCTTTGTTATCAATAGTTTATGAAAACGCCCGGCTATTTTCATATCCGGGCGTTTCCGTTAAATCATACTGGCGACCAAAGTTCGCCAGAATTCTTTAAGCTCCCCGAAAACATACGAATTTCGGAATTGCTAAAATGATTAACGGCCATGTATCCAACTCGGGACCCCGAACGATACGAAAAAAGCCCGCGCTCTATGTTTCGTAACTCTTTATAAATAAATATCTTATGCCATACTCGCGTTTTTGCGTTGTTTTCTCTCGTTTTTCAAGCAACCGTTTGGGCATATCAAAAATTAAGCCCTTTACCTTGGTTTTCCGGAGGTCGGCCGCCCCAAGCGGAGCTTCCAGTCAAAATGTACCTTTATATTTGCTAACCGTGTTAACTGGCGGGTTAACGATCATCTGCAATGTAATTCTAATCGGTGTGTCATAAGTTTGCAAGCTATCCATTGCTTGATATGTCCGATATCAGAACTCTCTGTTACGAATTGCACAATCAATGGCGGCCCCACATGACGCTCGATGGCTTAAGGCCGGATGATGTATTCTATGGCAACCCACCAGAAATGCCGGGCCATGATGCGAAAGAAGTGCCGCCCAATATTGAGCAACGCTACTTCAGCCAAGCCCGGACAATGGGCTATCGGCTAAAACATCCTGCTTGAATCTTGGTCAATCCCAGCCCCCATCACAAAATACGCACGCGCAGATTTTGAATTCTCCTCAGGAGAAACGCCCAAAAATCCGACGATTTACCATTCAGCATCCTTTGATAACGCTGAATCTGAACTCATATAAACTTTTCAAAGAGCAAAATTTTCAGTTTTCAGCCGCGTTAAAGCGGTATCACGTTCGGTTGGCAACTACATAGAGAAGATGAAGCGTGAGATTAATGAATAATTCTTTCCCAGTTGTGCATTAGTTTAGCAGACCTATGGGGATTCTGGTTACTCCGATCTTTTCTTTGGCGATGCTGTATACTACCCAGAGGTTGTTTTTGACGAGGGCGGTTTTGAAAATATTGGGGGCCACTGGGGGTTGTGCTTTTGCCTATGCCGCTGAGGGGGCTGGTGGGCGATATGGAGTAGGAGCCATGATTTGTTGAAGGTTATGCCGTCGCTGGAAATGGTTATGAACATATTTTGGCGGTCGCGACTGTTGCCGATAATGAAAACTCTGCTGTCGGGCAGTTCGCCAGCGGCGGGCATGGCATCGCCGTAAAGATTGGTCTGCCAGGCGGGTGGATAATAGTCGTTTTTTATTGTTTTTCAGGGCGGCGTAGTAATACCCGCGGTTTAGGGCGTTGTCTCTGATGACTACCCATTTGCCGTCCGGTCGCTGGAATTCAGCGCGGTGGGCCAGGCCGTTATACCCATCGACGGCCAAGGTACTGGTGCCGGATGCGTAAAGAGGAATGCGTTCAAATTCGGTTACGGTACCGTTGAGCATATCATTCTTAAAGCTGATAGGGCCGTAATTGAATGTCTGGGCGGTGGCGTAGGAGCCGAAAATGGTGGGCAGTACGGTTTTGAAGCGGCCGGGGGTTACTTCCACGGTGGCTAGCTGTTCGGAATAAATGTACATGTAGGTGGCAGGGTCGATACCGCTGTTTGCAGATACGCCAGCCCTGATAGAAGTTAGGACCGACATCCCAGCCGATGTCGTATTTGAAGGTAGAGGTTTTTTCGTCGCTCCAGTGAGCGGTGGGGACGGGTGAGTATTGAATACTTTCATACTGAATATCGTCGGTCCAGCCGTGGCGGGCGGAGACGAAGCCCTGAACGTACAGGCGTTTGTCGTTGATCAGTATAAGGCGGCCTTTGCCGGAATGCTCGTTGATTTCATCGGGATCGTGAACTGTTGTACGTCTGCGAAGCGGGGCTGGTTGAGGAACGAGTTCGGCAAGGGTTTCAGAACCGCCCCAGTCGATGTCGTCGAATGCCGCGTCGAAAGTACCGACTTTGGCGAGAACACGCTGGCCGGGGCCGTTTTCGTCACGGGTGTGATTGTTCCAATAGACGATGAATTTGTCCTTGAACAGCACGATATGGGCATCCATGGCTGAACATACCGTGTTCGAGGCTTTTCGTATATGCCGCTGCCGCCTTCGTCGATGTTGGCTGAGCTGGGAACGGGGTCATATATCACGTAATGGGTTATGCCTTCGAGCTGGAGCAGACCCAGACCGGCGATGGATGAGTTGAACGATGATGGGGGCTGCCAGGTTATGGGTGAGGCGGCAAATAGTGAAGTTGTCAGGATGACAGTGAGCAGGCCGGCGATAATTTTGATATTATTCATGGGATTTTCCTGTACGTATTTTTTTGTGCGAAATTTTTTGTTATTTAGGTTTTTTGGTTTTCCGGCTGAGCGTAGTACAGGCCCGGCTTACGGAACTGGTTACGCCATTTTCCGGGCGACATTTCGTAATGTTTGCGGAAGTGCCTGATGAAATAGTTTGCGTCTTCATAGCCGCACATTTCGGCTGCTTTTTTTACAGTTATGTATGGATTGAGCAGGTGTTTGCAGGCTAACCTCATACGCATTTTCTGTTGATACTGCAATGGGGCAGAGCCGATGAACTCGCGGAAAAGTGCGGATAGGTGGCTTTCGCTCATATCTACCGAGTCGGCAATGTCTTCCATATTCAGTGGTTCGGTGAGATGGGTTTCGATGAATTCCAGGGCTTCTTTTAGGCGAGGGTGGATGGACGCTATGGTGTGGTTGTGGGAGTCGATCTGCATTAACCGGGTCATTATGGCTTTGATGATGCCGGCGACGGCTTCGATATAGGCTTCATTATTGTATATTGCGGTATGTAGGTCAACGATGTCCTCAATCCAGCGTGAGATATAAACTTCGGTGGAAAAGGGGGATCATTCTCAGGCTGTTGTCGAACTGAGGGTCGTGAGAATCAAATCCGATATAGGTTGTTCCGAGCAGGCCGGTGTCGGGCTGATAATGCTGAAGGTGGGCAGGAATGACGAACAGTGAGCCGGGGCCGCCGGTGAAGGTGGTCTGGTCGCTCTGGATGGCGCATTTTCCCTGAGTTACGAAAATAAATTCCTCAAAGTCGTGGGCATGGTTGGAAACCTCTCTTTTTTCATGGAAACGCCCGGCCAGATGGATGAGCGGCATGTTCTTTATGCGTTTTGAACAGGTAGCTATGTTGCTGTCTATTATCATTTTTTTGTGCCTATCCCAGCAAAGTGCTATTTGGTTCGTTTTGTCGACTTTGTCGGCGGTATAGCATATTTCGGCGGTTTTGGACCGTCTCCTGTGTGTTATTTATAAGCCATTGGAGCAGCTTTTACAAGGGCTGAGAGCGTAAATCATAGAATTGTGCTATAAAACAGTTTTTTCGTCAGATTGAAACGGTAGCAGGTTTTTTTGTAGGATTGGATCATGGCAATTGAGATTATGCAATTATGTATAGGTTGGGAAGGAAAATAACAGATCGTGTCCGATAATCTGAGTAACATAGCAGTACGCAAGAGCGTAAGAGGGGCCAGACTGGAACAGGTGCGAGGTGGGATGGCGAGGCAGGCGGTTTCGGTTATTCTCGATACGGATATGGGAAATGATATCGACGATGCTTTGGCGCTGCTGGTACTGCATAGTTTTGCATGATTTGCAGGAGGTGGAAATGGCGGCGGTGATGGTAAGCAAAGACAATGCTTACGCGCCGCGGTATGTTGATCTGGTAAATACTTTTTATGGCAAGGGCCAGGTGCCGATTGGGATGGTGCGAGACGGCAAGACCCCGGAAGAAGGTTTTTTATCTGAAGCAGATCGTTAATGCTCGCGATGAGCATGGTTTGCGGTATCGCCGGTCGAATACTAATGATGTCTGGCCGAGCGCCGTGTCGCTTTATCGTAAACTGCTTGCGGATATGCCTGACGGCTCGGCGGTAATAGTGCAAATAGGTTTTTTTTACGAATCTGGCGGCACTGCTGAGGTCGGGGCCTGATGAGTATTCGGAGCTGGATGGGACAGAGCTGGTGGCGAAGAAAGTCAAGCTGACATCGGTGATGGCGGGGAATTTTTCCGAGACAGCGTTGAGTAAGATCGATTCTGAGTTCGCGGAATATAACGTTTTTAATGATATTGATTCAGCAAAGTCGGTTTGCCGGTATTGGCCTGGCGAGATAGTTTTTAGCGGTATCGAACTAGGCGAGAAGATCAAGTTTCCGGCAGAAGCGGTGGAAGCAAAGTTTGGCTGGACACAGCTTCATCCGGTGGCGGAGGCTTATAAGATATTCAAGCCGATGCCTTATGACCGCCCTTTATGGGATTTGACAAGCGTGCTTTACGGGGTGCGGCAAGGTGAAAGCGGGTTTGACCTGTCGGAGCCGGGCAAGGTTAAGGTATATGAAAACGGGTGCGTATCTTTTGAGGAATATGTGGGCGGAAAACATCGTTATTTGCGGGTGACGAATAAAGCGGCGACTGCGATACAGAAAGAATTAGTGGAATTGAGCTCAAGGCGGAAGTCTGTTTTATAGAAATGAAATTGACAGTAATTGAGGAACTTTTATTAAGGAGAATACGATGAGTAAACTGAGTGGTTTGGTCGCGGTTGTATTGTTTGTCGGTCTGATGGCCGGGCTATGTTCGGCGGATCTGGTTGCTTACTGGAATTTCAACGGTGCCCCTGATCCGGGTGATGCCAATACGGTGATGATTTTGCCTGATCTGGTGGGAGATGCCGATGGCGGTCTTTGTAACGGTGCCGAGTATGTTGTCAGTGAGGCTGGTATTTCCGGTTATGGTCTGGGTTGGGCAGGCAGTTTTGATGACATTGACGATGAGGGTACGATAAGCTGTCCTCCGCCGGTGTCGCTGGATTTGGGTACGAGTGATTTTACGGTTACGGGCTGGTTTAAGGCTGGTTCGGTTTCGGGTGAGGATTTCTCTCATTATATTCTGGATAACAGCGTGCATAACGGCGGCGGGTTGACAGTTTGGCTGGGACCGGACAACAAGAGCTATCGCGGTAAACTGATTATCAGTATTAAGGGTGAAGGGGCGGATAATATCGATGTTATGTCCGATGTGCGGCTTGATGACGATGTCTGGCACTGGTTTGGCGCGGTGTCGAGCAGCGGGACGGTCTATCTTTATGTTGACGGAGCGTTGCAGGTGGGCAGTGCGGCTTATGGCGCTATGACGACGGCGACTCCTCCTGCTACTGTTTGTACCACTATCGGCGAGAAGCTGGGCGGGCAGGTTGATGAACTGCGGGTTTACAATGAAGCCCTGAGCGTGGTACGGACGGGCAGTGTCCTGACAGATGGTGATTTGTATGCGGCTTGGCAGTATCCTCAGGGTTTAGTGAATTATTGGGATTTCAATTCCGATACAGGCATTAAAATTGCTTATGATGGTGCCGGTCTGAGTGATGTTGAAATGGTGGCCGGTGCTGATTTTATTATGAGTCTGGCCGGTCAGACTGGGGCAGGGATGGGCAATGCCGGTATTTTCGGTAACGATGATGATTTCGCGGCTATCGGTTTTCCGTATGCCGATGGTTTTGGTATGGGCCGGGGTGACTTTACGGTTACGGGCTGGATTAAAGCCGACGCGACTAATGACGAGGCTTATTACCACATGATTCTTCAGGCCGGTCAGCATAATCTTAGTGGTGTGAATATCTGGCTGGCTCGCGGTGACAGAAGCTATCGTGGCAAGCTGGGTATCGATATCAAAGGTACGGAACAGAATATTACTGTGATGTCTGATACCCGGTTGGATGACAATCAGTGGCACTGGTTCGCGGCGGTAATTTCCAGTCAGGTGATCGACCTTTACGTTGACGGCATGAAACAGATCGAGTCCGGTTTCCCGTATGGCGCTACTACGAACGCGACTACTCCGATCAGTCTGGAGCCTTATGTCGGTTATCTGCTGGATGGCCAGATTGATGATCTGCGGATTTATCATGGTGCTCTCAGCGTAGTGCTGGACGGTAGTGATCTTATCGGCGGCGATCTTTATGATGTGTGGCAGGTGCCAGCGTTGAATACCTGTGCTGATGTGGCGGCAGCGGGCCTTCTGCTGGAAGGCGATTTGACTGAGGATTGTGTGATCGACCTGGCGGACTTTGCCCGAATAGCCGCGAATTGGCTGCGTTGCAATGATCCTGAAGTGGGTGGATGTGAGACACCAGGAATGTAATTATGTTAGATGCCGTTCCGGGGCAGTTCAGATGCTGTCCCGGAGCGGCAATTTCTGAAGGATCAGAAAATGAAAAACAATTCGAGAAGGATACAGCCGCAACGGGCTTTTACATTGGTTGAACTGCTGGTAGTTGTGGCGATTATCGCCCTGCTGGTCGCTATCCTTATGCCCGCCCTGGGTTCGGCCCGCAAGGAAGCCAAGAACGTTGTCTGCATGTCTAACCTGCGTCAGTGGGGACTGGGCTACGCGATGTACCTTGAGGACAACGAGCAGTTGTTTCCGAGTCAGTTCAACATTCGCAAGGTACATGCCTGGCCGGAACTGCTGGACACCTACATTGGTGCTCAACAGGAGCTTTATCTTTGCCCGGAAGCAGTGATACCTGAAGATCAGGGCGGCAAACATCCCCATGCGGCCTGGGGTGGTTTTATTTCGCAATGGAATGAGACTTATCCTTATTTCAGCTATGGGCAGAATGACTGGATATTGAGTCATTGGAATGATTTCGAGACCAGTATGACACCTTCGGACGAGGCCAAACTCTGGAAGCAGAGTGTTTTCAGTAACGCTTATATGATCCCCATATTGGGTGACGCGAGCTATCCTTTCGCGAACAATCCTTATTATAACGACAGACCGGCGGCGATCATTCCGGGCAAACATGCCTGGGACGAAACTACGGGTAATAACATGGCTCGCTTCTGCATGGATCGGCATAGTATGTCGGTCAACTGGGTTTTTATGGATCTGTCGGTGCAGAAGGTTGGGCTGCGTGAGCTTTGGGATTTGAAATGGCATCGCAAATGGAACGAGTATAATCTGCCGGAACATACCTGGCCCGACTGGCTAAGCAATACCAAAGATTATTTGAATTTCAGTGCCCGCTAATCTTTCCTGACAGGGCAGCAGAGGTGGTGAATCTTGACGTGGAAAGATGGCAAGAAGTGGGTTTATTCTATTTGCTATGACGAGGGATTTGTGGAACTGCTTAAATATGTTGTGCCGCTGCATGAGAAGTATGGCATTCCAGGACATCTGGCATTGGTGGCAGGACAGATCGGCAAGCGGCGAAATGTGGCAGGCAGCAGTTTCAATGGGATGCAGATATTAAGTGCCGATAAGATAAAGGCACTTTGTCGGCGGGGATGGGGTGTGTCATGTCATGGCATGAATCATGTTTTGATAAACGACGATAATATTGCGGAGGAGCTTTATCGCAGTCGGGAAGTACTGGAACAGCAACTGGAGATACCGGTACGAATGTTCTGTCTGCCGGAAAATAACAGTCATCATGAGTTTGTGAAAGGGCGAGCGCAACAAAGTGGCTATGATGCGGTTATGACGGCTTATGACCGGGTAAACCGGCAGAATAGCGATTTGCTTTCGCTGGGCAGGACGGCCCTGCATACGGTGTATCCCGGACCTTTTGAGTCGGAATTTGACCCGTATAAACGAATCTCCCAGGCGATGGAGGTGGGGGGGTGGCTGATAGATTTTTGCCACTGTCCGCGACCGGGCAAAGCGATTGATCCGACAAAAGATTGCTCGCTGGAGGAATTAGAGTTAAGATTTCAGAAAATACTGGAGTTCGGCGATTCTATTGTCTGGCCCGCTGAGCCCAATGAAGTGATTCAGCAATCAATGAACGCGAGGTGAACGTGAAAAAGATTAGCATCATATTGATATTGATCGGGGCATGTTTTTGTGAGGCGGATTCAGGCCCGGTGGCTTACTGGAGTTTTGATCAGCTGGAGGGGGATGTCATTCGGGATAATATTGGGGCGGCTCACGGGCGGTTGCGGACGGATATGCTGATGGCCACTTCCACTCCGGTAGAACATGCTGGGTGGGGAAAGTCTCTGCGGCTGAATAATCATAAGCTGGAACATGCTCTTTATCCGCAACGGGGATATGTGGAGTTGGTGAGCGGGGATGTTTTGGATTTTGGATATGAGAATTTTTTAGTGGCAGGATGGTTCAGGAGCGGTCAGATAGAAGGCGGGCATGAGTTTTTGCTTTCACGCTGGGATAAAACGGGCGGACTGGCGATCTATCTGGGGCGGCATGATCGCAGCTATCGAGGAAAACTTATTTTTGAGGTTAAAGGATTGCCGAAGTCTAAATCGGTTCGTTCGGATGTGAGACTTGATGATGACAAGTGGCATTTTTTCGCGGCGACGGTGCGGTGTGGGGAGATGTTTATTTATGTGGATGGGCTGAAGCAGGCAGGGACGGATAAATACGAGGATGGTACGACGACCTGTGTAGAGGCGTACGTTAAGGGGTATATTGGTCAGGATTATAATGGCGAAATCGATGAACTGGCGGTTTGGGGGCGAGCAGTTTCGGAAAAGGAAATCGTTGGGATTTATAAGGATGGTTTGCGGGAGTTTGTTTCGACTGAGCCTTTGGGGATCGGCCCGGAGTATCCGCAGATTAAAATCCGGGAGAGGATGGTATTTGACGGTTTGAAGGGCTGGGAGCATGAGGGGGTTATGTATCGGCTGGCGTGCGGAGCGATGATAACGCAGGCAGCCAATGGTGATTTGCTGAGCTGGTGGATTACGGGAACGGAGAATGAGCCGTCGTCGGATAATTGCGCGGTTTTAACCCGATCGAAGGATATGGGTAAAACGTGGTCGGAGCCGGAAATGTTTGTGCCGGCGCAGGATAATATGATGGTGGTGGTCAGTAATGTTTATCCGGTTGACGAAAAGCGGCTGGCGGCTTTTTGGGCGTTATTGCCGTGGGATAAGAGCTATACAGAATGGCATTATCGACGGATGTATTCAGCGGATAATGGCAATACGTGGGGAACGGCTGAAAAGTTTACGATTCGTGATAATAAGGCATCGTTATTTGAAGGGCCGCCTTTGAGACTTACCAATGGCAAGTATTTGTTTGCAGGAACTTTTTTCGATAAGCGGCCGTTGCCACTGGTGGCTCCGCGTTCGGAACTGGTTAAGGCTCGCAGTGAAGCTGAAGCACTGGCAATGCCAAAAGGAGAAGGTGTCTCTGGTGGAGTTTACGCTGAATATGTTAATGGCTGTATGGCTTTTATTGCTGACGAAAAGGATGGCGGCGGTTGGCGAGAAGCAGGCGGGGTGGCTAATCGGCCTTTGGGTTTGATCGAGCCGACGTGCCTGCAATTGAAGGATGGGCGGCTGGTGATGCTGATGCGGGCTCAGTACGATGGTTATTTGTGGAGGAGTGAGAGCCGGGATAATGGCCGAAGCTGGAGCGAGGCGGTACGTACGGACATCGCTAATCCCTCTACGATGGCGCATCTGGTGCGTTTGCCGGACGGACGTATCGTTTTGATCCATAACCATACGAGCAAAAGCAGACGTGACCCATTGTCACTTTGGGTTAGTGATGATGAGATGGAAAGCTGGTATATCAAAGCCGATATTCTTCATGGCGGTATGATGGCATATCCGCATGGTCTGGTTCTGGCAGATGGTCGGCTGGTCTTTGTTTATGACCATAATCGGCGGCAGGTACGGTTCGTGGAAGTGGAGTGCATATCGCTGAACCAGCCTGTTCGGTTCTGACACATTTGAGCGTGATCAGGACCCACAATGTTTTTTGAATACCGGCAGCAGTACATCGCTCCCCGAAACATCCTTATTTCGGAATTGCTAAAATGATTAACGCTCTGGTGTCCAACTCGGGACCCCAAAGGGTGCGAAAAAAGCCTGCGCTCTACGTTTTATAAGCCATTGTAAATAAACACTTTAATTATAATAGCATTTTAGCATTTTGTTTCATTTTTCAAGCAACCATCTGGGCGTGTCAAAAACTAATCCCTTTGACTTGGTTTTCCGGAGCTCACCCGCCCCAAGCGACGCTTCCAACCAAAATATACCGCTATATTTGCTAAATATGCTAACTGGCGGGTTGGTGATTTGCAATGGGATTCAGAGGTTTTAAGCACTTAACCGAACTCTGCGATGAATTCCAAACCTGGTACAATCAATGGCGTCCTCACATGATACTCGATGGTTTAAGGCCAAATGATGTCTTCTATGGCAACAAACCAGAAATGCCTGGCAACGATAGGGAAATGGAATTTGGTAAAAAAACACTTTAAAAAAGACCAAGTCTGTTCTGTTTTAATAGTGAAGTATCCTGCATTCTTAGTAAGAGGTTGTGTGGCCTTTTTAGCAGGGGTAAAACCGTCGATCGTTTCGGCAGAAGGAGAAGGTAATGAAAACTGGAAGCTTGGCAGCAGTATTGGTGGCGACATTGGCAGTTATGGCTCAAGCGAGCTTGGTAGCTCATTGGGAGTTTGAGGGGAATCTTGATGATTCCGTAGGGAATTATGATGGGACTGCTGTTGGAACAATTGGTTATGGCAGCAGTATTTACGGTGGTAATAGCGGAAGCCAATGTCTTCTGCTTACCAGCAATGGTGCTCCGGGCGGAGATGATGGAGTGGTTGTTACCGGTAGTGAGTCTCTGCTTGACGGACCGACAGAGATGACGGTTTCGGTATGGTACAAAGCTGAAACTCCTACAAGTTTTCCCTATTGGGACAGTATGGTAAGCAAAATAGGTCCTCTAGGCACCAAAGGCGACGGTTTGGGCTGGGCGGCAGGTCGTTTTGGTGGTAGTTCTGGGCAGGTAAGTTTTTTCTACCGTAATGATGGGTACTATCCCGTAGCGTCGGGCCAGTCAATTACTGATGGTGAATGGCATAATATAGTATGTACTTATGCCTCAGCCAGCATTTATGGTGTTGATGGTAAGGCCAGAGGACGGATATATATTGACGGCCAACTTGTTGCCAATCGTTATCAGGATGAGAAAGAAGCAATTTTAAGCTCCTCCAGCAGTCCGATAACCATAGGTGTAACTATTTTTAACGGTATATACAAGGATGGTATTTATGGTCGCCTGGATGATGTTAGATTGTATGATAATTTTATGTCCGATGCTGATATTCTGGCATTATATCAGGCAACCAATGTTCCAGAGCCGATAGCTATGCTGCTTTTAGCAACGGGAGCGGGCTTTTGTGCACGTTTTAGTCGTAAGAACAGGTAACTCAGAATGACCTCTACCATTTGAGAAGGATAGCAGTTTATAAAGGAGTGGTAGGCATCGTGGTCTGGTGCGTATCACTCCTTTTATTAAGACAAAATTGTTGATAAATAGTTTTCGAATAAGGTACGATTAAAAAAACAGGAAAGTTTTGTTTTAGGGAGTTTTAAATGACTAAAAGGATAACATGCGGCAAATTTCCGGCTTTTACGCTTGTAGAGTTGCTGGTTGTGGTTGCTATCATTGCTTTGCTGGTTTCAATTCTTATGCCAGCTCTGGGACAGGCCCGTGAAGTGACTAAAACGGTTGTTTGCTCCTCACAGTTGCGTCAGTTTGGGCTGGCCTGGGCACTCTATGGTGAGGATAATAATGATAAAAGTATGCGATACGCAACTACCACAGCAGAGCGTCTGGGGGGTGATTTCTGGTTTTATAAACTGGCCCCCTATTTCAACGCCAAAGATTTTGATGCCGACAACCAGAAGGATAACCGTCGTGGTGTGATGAAAATTATGAAATGTCCCACAACTAAACCTTGGAGCGATCAGTTTGGTTCAAATTTAGGTTTTGGTGGTGCCAAAATGGATTGGCGTTGGCCTCTGAATGGCTCGTCGGACACAAACATCGAAGGTAGTTATACGGTCAACGGCTGGATGCTGGATACAGACCCTGCTTTACTGCCGACGGAAGCTGATAAGTTTTATAAAACCCTGTCAGAAGCTCGCAATGATGTACCACTGCTTGCCGACGGCGGCTGGCCTGATGCTCGCCCAAGGCCTTCCGATGTGGCTTACAGCAGCTTTTTGGTGGGCGTTCAGGGGCGTGCGATGCGCGAAGGTTATGGCTTGTCAGCGGCAGTAAATTTGGCCAGGCTGGCACTGGCAAGACATGGGAGAGCAATTAATATTCTATTCAAAGGCGGACACGTTACGAATGTGCCTTTGGAAGAAATATACAATTATCAATGGCATAAAGGTTTCGACCCGATACAATCACTTGATCTTCCAGAGAAATAAAAAAACAAGCTGATTCGCACATAGTATTCCGGCGATTGGTTGCAACGAGCCCCGTGGTTGGTTATGGATAATTGTAAAGATAACAAACTTGAGAGATTCCTGGAATACATAGGCAAATACAAAAAAAGTATTTATTGTTACATACTTGGTTCTGTGCTGGATTGCCATGAAGCCGAAGATATTCTCCAGGAAACACTGCTTTGCCTTTGGAGTGAATTCGAGAAGTTTCAGGAAGGGACTAATTTTATGGCCTGGGCGATCACCGTTGCCCGGCATCGTGTTTTGGTATACTTCAATAAGAAGAAAAGAAGGCGTGAATTTATTTGTGATGATTTTATACGAAGGCTTGGGCTGGAAATTACAGAAAACGACAATAACTATGCCCGATTGAAGGCGTTGGAAATATGTATGACAAAACTAAATGATCACGACCGCGAAATGGTCCTTTCCCGCTACAATGAAAAGATTCCGGTAAAGCAGATGGCTGCATCAAAAAACGTTACTGTCCAGAGGATATATCAGGTTATAATAAAAATACAGGAAGTATTGCTCAAATGTATTCAAAAAACTATCGCCATGGATGATGCGTTATGAACGATAATCAAAAAAGGATAAATTATCTGGTTACGTTAATTCTCGATGAGCCCAACAATGAAAAGGCTATCGCAGAGCTTAGCGAACTGCTGAATTGCGAGCCGGACTTTATTAAGTATTATCATGAGGCGTTGCTTGTGCCGTCAGGTTTACGTGATCTTAACGGTGTACAAATCGGCCGGGGCGATCTAGATATCTCGGCAGAAGATGTGACTTCTGCATTAGATGTTCTCCAGAGGGCTGAACACATTGCTAGGTCACGAAGAATTAATCATGCGATTATGATTGGCATGTCTGCGGCGGCGGTTCTGATGTTAGGATTCTTCGCGATATTCCATCATGGCCCCAAAGCTGCCCAGGCGGTAGCTACTTTGCAGCGCAGTGTTGACGCTAGCTGGGCTGACAGCTTGACAGTTCCTTCAGGGCAATCTGTCCTTAATGCTGGCGAGTTTTCACTAGAAAAGGGGTTGGCGGAAATTGAATTTGGTGACGGCATAAGTGCGGTATTCAAGGCACCTGTAAAATTTACAATCAAATCCCCTCTTGAACTAGTCTTGCATTATGGAAATGTTGTGGTAAGTGTAAATGAACATGTTAGCGGACAATTTGTAGTTGTTACCCCAAATGCTGATATTATTGATTTTGGAACAGAATTTGGGGTCGAAGTTGCTGATAGCGGGAATGTTGTGGCTTCGGTTTTTGAAGGAGAAATTAATATTCATGGCCGAGGGAGTAATCTCAGTAAAGCCAAACTGAGCCTTCAGGCGGGCCAGGGTGGACTAATAGATAACCAAGGTCTTATGCGGGAGCTGGGAAATGTCAGCGATAGTAAATTTGTCCGACCTGCTGAATTCAATCTGATTTATGACGAAAAAAACTTGTTAGCACTTGGAAACGCTGCGACATTGTCTTTATCGTCAATATCTCATGGCAGTTCCAGCCCTACAGTGATTGGTTCTGGCGATAGTATAGAAATAGCAAATCTTAAAGCCAAAGATTTGAATGGCACTAGAGATAGCAGTTATAAAACACGTGTCACAAGCAGGTTTTGCCTTAAAAACAATGCCGATAATTCAGAAAGAGGAGACTGTTATCTTGTCGGCATAGATAACTTTGGCGTTGATTTGCGTGAAGGGATTTTTATTGCTTCGGTCAGTCAAAATGCGGACGAAGATCGTAACGGCACGATTGCTGCATATATGGCATCGGTTGCCAGATTAAATTCTGCTTTATGCCGTGTTATTCCGATACCGGCGGGAGTAACATCCGTCAGCGGTAATTATACTCCGGATTGTGCATCAGCTTATTTTCCTTATGAACAAGGTTGGACCGGAGCGAGTGTAACATTCAGAGCAGGCCAAACCGAACCGGAATCTTTCACTGCCAGTTCCAATATCAATTACGGCCAAGAATTAGTCTGGGTCAGTCCGGATAAAACATACCACGGTCCGGGTAATGAAAAAGTTGTTGGCAGCGGAATCTGGCATTTGCAACTACCCGGAGTTAATAGTCGTCGTGACGGTGTACTGCTAGCCTGTAGTGCGTCAGAAAGTGGCTCTTACGCCTCGGCGATCGCCAACGGTTATGGTAACGGCTGGACAATTATTACGCGTAGAAGTAACAAAGATGGCAAAGAAACCGATATAGACTCGTTTAATATCGTATTTATTCCTTATGAAACACCTGGTATTGCTGCGGGTGTAATTACAGGTTATGGCGGAATTATAAGCGGAACGGATAATTTTAATGTCATCCATTCTGACAAGGGCAGATTCAGGCTGACCATAGAAAATCAAATGCCCCAAAGCGGAGTGCTGCTTGTTTGTGGCACGCCGGCAGATTATGCCATTGATAATATGGTAACTTATGAAGCCGATGGAGATGGATGGATTGTTGAAACCAGAGATCTGCCGGAGCTGGCTTATCAGGATGTCGGTAATGCCAATTTTGCTTTTGCTTTTCTTCCTTTTGAGAATACTCCCAGGCATCCTGGTCCATTACGTGGGGATAAAATCGATAGTAATATAGCCGCCGGTGAGTTTGAGGTAGGCTGGAATCTTCATAGAAATATTCTTAATCTTAATCAGACAAAAGTTAAAAACCATTTAACCTCCCATGATTTTAACTTTGGTGATTATCTTTTTTGCGTTGGCGGAATGAAACTTAATTACAAGTCCGGCATAATGCTTTCGACAATATGCCGAAATCGTAGAGTCAGTCCTGAACCGTTGCTTTCTACGGTCAGTAGCGGGGGTGATAATCATATTCACATGCACCAAGTCATAAAAGAACCGCAGAATGTGGAAACCAACGCGGATTTTGCGGTTGCATGGTTTCCGTTCTTAGGTGATTTCATCGGAGGGTATATCGATACCGAAGGTCATTTAATTCACTCCAACGGTCCTGCGGCACTTATTAAAAGTGAATTTGAGAAAGACACGGGCAAATTCCTGCTCGCTCTGGATGGAATTAATACCACAGATGGAATTTTGTTTACAATTACTATGAGTAATACTGACAATATCGCCGTGGCTGTCGCTCGCAGTGAATTTTGCTGGGAAATTGTTACTCAAGACAGCTATGCCGAAAAGGGCCAAAGCGAAGAAAATTCTTTTGCCTATGTTTTCCTGCCTTATGATACCCCAAAATGCACTTTGGGACATGTTGACCAAGACGGCTTGTTATTAAAATCCAATGCCGCAGTATCTGTTTCGCATGTTTCCACGGGAACATATCGAATCAGTTATATGTCCGGAACTATCAACCCAAACAGTATTCTTATACTAAACACTCGTCCCGCTATAGGTGAAACTACCGACAATAGTGTTATCTATTATCGGTCAGACGAAAAAGGATTTCTGGTTAGAACACTTAACCCTCAAACAGGTAATGCTCAAGACTGTGGTTTTGTTTTTGCCAACGTTGAATGTGAATAAAGGTATTTGAATGTATTTTGCGAAGTCATTTGTTATCTTATTTGTTTTGTACTATGTGGCCTGTGCTGAAATTTCTATTGTGCCTCAACCTGCAAAAATTCAAATTAATGAAGGTGTTTTTACTTTTGAGGACACGACATATGTAGTCGTGGATTCTGGCTGTGTAGGCCTGGGACAATACTGTGCTGGCAAAATGGTAGCTGTTGGGGATTTTGAAGTAGTTTCTCAAGCACAGCAGGGAAACAAAATTGTTCTGCGAATTGAAAAATCAATTTCATTTTCTGATCCCCAAGGTTATAAATTGGTGGTTACGCCAAATCAAATCAGTATATCATCTGCTTCGACCACAGGTGTTTTTTATGGTATAGAAACCCTTAGGCAGCTTTTACCGGCGGAAATATACAATAGTCATAATAGAAATAATATCGATTGGAAAATCCCCTGTGTTACCATCATGGATTATCCGCGGTTCAAATGGCGGGGATTGCATCTTGATGTTTCTCGACATTTTATGTCGGTGGAGTATATCAAAAAACAACTCGATTTGATGGCTGTACATAAGCTTAATAAATTTCACTGGCATCTGGTTGATGACCAGGGGTGGCGTCTAGAGATAGCGAAATATCCCCGTTTGACATCAGTTGGAGCTTACCGAAATAAAACCCAGATCAGCAAAGGTTATAAAAACTCTTCTCCTCAGTATGAAAATAGTCGCTATGGCGGTTATTATACTAAGGACGAGGTACGGGAAATTGTGCAGTATGCCCAAGAGCGTTTTATCGAGATTATTCCCGAAATAGAAATGCCGGGGCACTGTTCAGCGGCCCTGGCGGCATATCCTGAGCTTTCGTGTTCCGGAGAACAATTGGAAGTACCCGGAAATTGGGGGATTTTTGTTGATGTTTATTGTGTCGGCAGCGAAAAAGTCTTTGAATTTAATGAAAATGTTCTTCGTGAGGTATTTGAACTTTTTCCCAGTAATTACATACATATTGGCGGCGATGAGGTTCTCAAAAACAATTGGAAAAAATGCCCACGGTGTCAGGCAAGAATGCGTTCCGAAAACCTGACGACCGTTGATGAGATGCAGAGTTATTTTATAAAGCGGATAGAACGCTTTTTGCTGGACAATAACAAGAAAATGATTGGCTGGGATGAAATTCTAGAAGGTGGAATCGCTTCTGAAGCAACGCTGATGTGCTGGCGTGATGAGAAGTACGCGGTTGAGGCCGCAGAACTCGGTCATGATGTGATAATGACACCGCGATGGTATTGTTATTTTGATTATTATCAGGACAATCCCGCTCGGGAGCCATTAGCCGGGGGAAGAGCGTTTTTGCCTTTGGATATGATTTACAGCTATGACCCTCTGAAAGCAGATTTTTCAAAGCAGACGGAAAATCATGTACTTGGGGTGCAGGCTAATGTATGGACCGAATGGATTAGGGGTGAAAATCACGCTGAATATATGACTTGGCCCAGGGCTTGTGCTTTGGCTGAAGTGGGGTGGACTAGTAGGCAAAATAAAAACTGGGATGATTTTGAACAAAGAATGGTTACTCATGGTCAAAGGCTTGAGGCGTTGAATGTTAATTATCACAAAAAACGTGATATTACTAAACCTTCAGATGTTATCAGATTTATGACCTACAATGTGCTTTATGGTGGTGAGGCAGATAGAGGCTATCAGTGGTACCGTCACATGAAACCTGTTGGCTATTCCGTTCTGCCCGGTAACAGGACTGAAAATCTTATCAAAGTGATAAAATCTGTTAATCCTGATGTGCTTTTCCTGCAGGAGTGTACGTACTGGACGGAAGATAACAATAAACTGCTCAACAATTTTGCGGAAAAGCTGGGTATGAACGCTGTTATATCTCCTAATCACAATAAGTTTAAGGTCGCGATTTTAAGTCGCTTCCCCTTGAAAAACGTACGTTGGCTCGATGACAATATAAAATATTATCACAATATTATTTATGCTGATGTTGAATATGCCCCCGGCCAAAAGGTAACTGTGGCAAGTACCCATTTTGGCTGGTGGGGTGAGTCTGGATGGAAGGATTTTGATGCCGACGCACAGAGAAAATCTTATATTCGCCAGCAAAATATTCTTTTGTATGAACTGTCACAGCACATGAATCAGCCTTTTGTGATGGCGGGAGATTTCAATAATACCTGTGAGCAAATAAATTTCGACTACAAACCGGTTTATTCAGAAATTGCTAATCTGGGTTATACTGACAGTTGTTTCAAAATTTACCGGGATTACAGTAGAGTTTGCAGTGGCATAGAAGCGGATATTTCAAGGCTGGGACCAATAGACTTTATTTTTGTTTCACCGGAACTATCCCTCAATATTGTGAACGCTGATATTTTATATTCGGTCGATGCGTATGAAAGCTCCGATCATCTGCCGGTTTGGACCGATATTAAATTGGGGAGTTCAGCCGACTAAAGCGTAAATTTCCAATTTATGAGATATTTTATAAAGATTTCTGTTTTAAAAAAGAGTATTGCGGTTCTTTCACTGTGGTTTTTTGTTTAATGTTTCTTTATATTTTAAGGAGAAGACGATGAAAAAGTTTCTGATTATGTTAATTCCTGTTTTGTGTATTTCAGCAAAAGCCGAATTGGTAGCTCACTATCAATTTGAAGGGAATCTAGATGATGCCTTGGGGAACTATCCCGGACAGGCTGTCAACACTATTGCTTATGGAAGCAGTAATTATGGCGGTGACGGCGGCAGTCAGTGTCTCCAGCTTACCAGCCATGGTGCTCCGGGCGGAGATGATGGAGTGGTGATTCCCGGCAGTGAGTCCCTGCTTGACGGGCCGACGGCGTTAACCGTGTCGGTCTGGTACAAAGCCGAGACTCCCACTGCTTTTCCCTATTGGGACTGTATGGTTAGCAAGATAGGAGTCTCCGGGACCCAAGGTGACGGCGTAGGTTGGGCGGCGGGTCGTTTTGGCGGTACAACCGGACATATGTGTTTCTTCTACCGTAACGGTGGGTATTATGCTGTAGCTACGGGCCAGCCAGTCACTGACGGTCAATGGCATCATATAGTGTGTACTTATGCCTCGGCCAGCGTTTACGGTGTTGATGGTAACGCCAGAGGAAAGCTGTACATTGACGGCCAGCTGGTTGCCAATCGGTATCAGGATGCTCAGGAAGCGATTTTAAGCTCTTCCAGCAATCCCATAACCATCGGTGTAACTATTTTCAACAGTGTTTATAAAGACAGTATTTATGGTTATCTGGATGATGTTCGGCTTTATGACAATTTTATGACAGACTCGGAGATTTATGATCTTTACGTGGATACTTCTGCGGCTCCGATTGTAACCTCTCAACCTGAGAATGCTTTGGCAGATGTCGGTGATAATGTGACTTTTGATGTTGAAGTATTAAATGCTTCGGATTATTCCTGGTATAAATCTTCAGATCCCAATCTTGTGCCTGCCGGGGATGCTGCTATAGCTTCTGGTGCCGCTACTTTATTACTTAGCAATGTACAAATCGCCGATGAAGGGTATTACTATTGTGTAATTGATTCCGGCCATGTTACCGTAACTTCAAACGCCGCGGTTCTCATGACCAGACGCATGGTTTCCAGATGGAACTATGAAAACGATCTCAATGATTCTGTCAGCGGTTATAATGGCACCAGAGTAAGCACTGCCGTATATGATAGCGAAAACAAAATTATCGATAGTTACGCACTTCAGTACGATTTGGTCAATGATGAGGTCACAGTGCCTTATCAAATGTCCCTGAACGGCGTGAATTTTAGCGTTGCCTTTTGGGCGAATGTTATTTCTGGTAATGACGGCATAACGAGAGTTGCTGTATGCAACCGTGACACTGGTCCTAATGCCGGATTCAATGTGTATATTCGCGGTTACGACAACTGGGCTTTTTCCGTCGGCTCAGGTAGCGGTACCAGCCTTATTGATGGTCCGGAGGTAGTAACTAACCAGTGGACATATGTGGTTGCCAGTTTCGAGCAAACCGGAGTCTCAGAAGATGAAGTCCTGGGGACCATAAAGTTATATGTCAATGGAGTTCAGGCTGCCGCAGACACAAACGTGCCTTATGCTTTCGATACTCGTAACGCAGAATTTATTATGGGGAGCGACTGGAACACCTCCAGTGGATTCTTCAATCCTTTCAAGGGGTTGCTGGATGATGTATGTTACTACAGCTATCCTCTTTCTGCGACAGAAATAGCTCAGATTTACGCCGATACTACCGGCCA
>CAXXMR010000015.1:0-169933 GCA_963663805.2 Sedimentisphaerales bacterium | reverse complement strand
CTCATCCACGCATCGTATGCCGTCTGTCCGGAATGCGGGTTTGAGTTCCCGGCTCCGAATAAGAACCGTCATGAAGCGAAGGCCGATACCGCGGCGGTGCTCTCCGGTGAAATTGAAGATACTGAATATCCCGTTCAGAATGTTTTTTATTCGGTGCATACCAAACGCGGTGCAGATGAAAACACCCCCCAGACCATGCGGGTGGAATATCAGGTGGGCTGGCACCAGCACGTGAGCGAGTGGGTATGCCCGGAACATACCGGCTGGGCCCGGCAGAAGTTTGAGAAATGGTGGAGCCAACGTTCGCTGTGTCCGGCACCGAGGAGCGCCCATGAAGCGGTCCTGCTGGCTGAAGATGGTGCCCTGGCCCGCACGAAGATGATTACCGTACGCAGTGTCTCGGGTGAGAAATTTGACCGGGTGATCGGTTATGAGCTGGGCGAAAAGCCCGAGTATGCCCCCGAGCGGGCTGGGATGATGAAGTGGATAACACGAACGATTACAGTTCCATCAGCGTAGGGCTGGACTGGGATGAAGCGGATATTCCGTTCTGAAGTAATTCCACCACAAACATGAAATCCTTTTTACGGAGTAGATATGACCATAGCCACTTATGAGCGGGACGATGTGGCCCAGGATGATTTAGCCCAAGGCCCCTGGCAAACCGAGCGTGAAACCCAACGTTATCTGGCGAATTTTCTGCGCGATACGGGATTATTCTTTGTGTGCGAGCAGGTCAAGGGCATGCCGTTATATACCCCATCCGCGTCAGGAACACCATAGCCTGCAGGCCGATATCCTGGCCCTGCCCACAGAAAAACTTTGTCAGGCCGGCTGGTGTCACGGCGCGATTATTTTCGAGGTCAAACGTCCCGGTGCAAAAATCGGACGGGGCCTGAACCAGCTGCTCGATTATGTCAACAGTGCCTGGTACATGAATGACGGGGTATTGGTAGTCCCTTCATTTGGCTTTCTATTCTGGGCCCAGGCAAAGGGTGGGCCGGTGGCCAGCATCATGGCCCAACAGCATATCGGGACCGCCGAACTCAATCACCGCAATGAACTCGAAATGCGCTGCGGGGGCCAGACTGTTTTACGACTCACCGCCAGCGGCCACATTGTGAAGCTGGGCCGAATCAACTTTGGCCATAAGATAGGGAGCAGATAATGAAGGAATTCTGGCAAACCATTTATGGTGATCATATCGGCCCGCAGAGCCGCCTGGCCATCTTTACCGGCCAGGACAGCCGCACCTGTTTTTGCGAGAATATTGAACAGGCCATGCAGTATGCCCAGAGCAAATCCCGCTCCCATGATGTCTATTACGGTCTGGGCCTTATCAAGGGCCAGCCCCGGGGCCGGGGCCGCAAACAGGATGTGGCTGCCATCGGAGCCCTGTGGGCGGATATTGACCTGATGTCTGAAGCCCATAATGAAGATAATCTGCCCGAGACGCTGGCCGAAGTGGAAGAATTACTCGATAGCGTGGATCTGGCCCCGTCGGCCATTGTCCACAGTGGTTACGGTGTTCACGCTTACTGGTTCCTGGCTAAGCCCCTCGTCATCGAAAATGACACCCAGCGTCAGCGGGCTGAACGGCTCACCAAAGGCTGGCACGGTCGGATATGTCAGCAGGCTCGCCAGTTCGGCTGGAGCATGCCCAACCTGGGTGACCTGACGCGAATCCTGCGGGTACCGGGCACGTGGAATTATAAGGTTCCCGAGAAACCCCTGAAGGTTGAGCTGGCCCGCTTCGACCCCCAGTGCCGCTATGAAGTAGAGACCATCGAAAGGCTGCTGCCTGAGAAGGTGGAAACGCCGGCGGTTCAGGCTGATTGTCAGGTGAATCTGCGCAGCGATGCTCAGCCGCCGGCGGATAAACTCGTAGAATTGATCACCTGCAGCGACAAGTTCCGGCAGACCTGGCAGCGGGAAAGAACGGATTTAGCTGACCAGTCCCAGAGCGGCTATGACCTGAGCCTGGCAACCATTGCCGCCAAGTCCGGCTGGGCTGATCAGGAGATCGCCGATCTGATAATTGCCGCCCGGTGTAAACACGGCGACAAGCCCGAGAAAGCCCTCCGAGAAGATTATATTTTACGTACCCTGACTCTGGCGCGGGAGGGAATAGAGGCAGATAGCTTTGATGATGTGGATATATCGGGGGTTGTCGCAAAAATGAGTGATAACATAATTGAAATACCCATCTGTACAAAGATAATCAATCCGTGGAATAAGGTGAATAATGATGACATCGAAGATGTTCTGGCCGGGACCATGCTCGGTGAGATGTGCGCGGTGTTCCGTTCAGTTACCACACCCGAGTTACCCCTGGAAGCGGCATTGCTAAAGGCAATCACCTTGTCCGGCTGTGCTTTGAGCTGCAAAAACACGGCTGTTGACCTGCGTCAGCCGTTATATCAATTCATTCAAACCGGTGCGCCGCTGGCCCGCTTGTGTATTGATACCGCCGGTGGACAGGTGGCCAATATATACTCCATTCTCATTGGCAATTCCTCCTCGGGCAAGGATATTGGCCGGCTCCTGAATCATATTGCCAAAGCTCGCAAATGGCTATTGCCCGGCCGGGCCAGCGCTGAAGGGCTGGCTGATTCGCTCATGGACCGGCCCAACGGCCTGCTGCTGATCTCGGAGTTTCAGGACTGGCTGGACTCCAAGCACTGGCTCAATAAGAGTGTCAGTTTTTTGACAGACGCCTTTGACGCTGGTTGTTTCGAATACGGACTGTCTACTCGCGGCGGACAAGGCAAGCGTGTGGCAGATTATTGTTATCCCAATATTCTGGCCAATATACAGCCGGATATATTTGAATCCGCCGTTAAACGCACTGATATAACCAGCGGTTTCCTGGCCCGCTTTATTATCTGTAATATGCCCACATTTTTTGGTGACCCGACCAATTTCAATTTACTTGAATGCCTGCGCAAGCTGGACAATGCTCTGAATGCTTTTGAGATCAAGCAGGGCCAGGTTAAGGTACCGGATGATTACCTGAGGCATTTAAGTGATATGTTTCGTAAGCACAGCCCCGAGAAGCTCCACGCCAACTGGCGGCGTCTGGTGCTGGGCTATGGCCCCAGGTTTGCGTCTATGCTTTCGGTTACTCGGGACAATGCTTTTCGGGATACGGTAGAGCTGACTGACCGCTGCTGGGAAGGGGCCGAGAAACTGATCCTGTGGTTTTTTACCCATGCCGAGAAGGCCCTGTCGGATGTGGAAGAGGATGACAAGGTCAAACGAGACAGGGAGAAGCTCTACCAGAAGCTCTTTGATATTATCCGGAAGAAAGATGAGGGCGAAGGTGTCACAACTCGTGATATCTCAACCCATGGCATTTGGGGCACCACCGCCAAGGAACGCCAGGAGGGATTGCAGGAATTGATTGAGCGCGGGGTGATTACCTCACACGCGGGCAGGTATCGAATTTTATCCACACCGGTGGGTTGGGACAGATGATGATGTTGGAGGAAAAGGCGTCATGTTGGAGGAAAACCTCAAACATACGGGGGGTCATGTTGGAGGAATTACTCAAAAACCTCCAACATCCTCCAACATGCCAAGTCAGTAATAACAAGTACTTACGTTCTATGTTGGAGGAATATATATATACCCCCCCCCTTGAAAATAAGGCTTCCGGGAGAGGGGGAGGGGGTAAGTTTTTTTCGGTCCTTTGGTTGGGGCCAATTTGATAATCGGACATGTTTTTTTGAAGGAGCAAATTATGAAAGGTGTTTGTTGTTACAATTGCCGGTTTTTTTCATTGGGGGAACATGGTTCACCCGCTTATGAGTCGGAGAATCTCAGTAAAGAATTTGAAGATGATTGGGAAGGTATATGTAAATTCAATCCGCCGGTTTTGGGAGAGCTTATGCGGGATCGTGAGGGTGACGATTTTCGTCACTATGGTGAATGGCCCAAGATCATGGCCGGAGAGTGGTGTGGAAAATTTGAATTGAGGTATGAGTTGGTAGAGAAAGCTTCATGCGGTTGCCAGGTTTGCGGCAGACCAGAAATAATCGCACCACAAAAAACGCCACAGCTGGCCGTAGATTAAAAAGATGAATTAAAGCAACAGCGAGATAGTCAGCTTGCGATCTATCAACTACGGGCCGCCTGTGGTGTTTTAGGGGCAGGTGTAAAAGACAAATCGAAAGACAAAGTGATGGTGACAAATATATTAGGGACTGGCAAGTGCAAAAGGGTATGAAAATGAGCCCAAAAGATAACAAGGGACATGCAAGACTCGTAAAATGCACGGAGAGGGCCTGTAGAGGCAAAATACGTAAAGGGGGACACTTGCTTAGAAATAGCAAATCAACGTAAGTCGTTTAGGTACTTGGTGTTATGCGTCTTCATGAGGTCAGCGGGAACAGTCGCGTTATATCACAGAGTTTATTTTGAGTGGCGCTTTTTTTGAAACATACTTTTCAGGAGAAACAAATGCATGAACAAGACCGCAAAATGGGAAGCTGGAGCAAGAAGAATGGTCAACCAACTCAAAGCAGATCTACAAAACGCCAGGATGCTCAAAGAACCCTGGTCCCGCATAGCCCACAGCATGGTGCAGGGCTGGCGGATACGTTTAAGCAACCCACCGGCAAAGAATGTCCCCCAGGAAGCCATGGGGCGGACATGGGAAGAGACAGCCTGGCGCGGGGCTCAAATCTTAGCAACCAAGAGGTATCATGCCCAGAGAACCCCGTGGCATCTCTGGGCCACAGGTCGAGTTTCCGCCAGAAAACGCTACGTCCCCAAGGCCAAAAGGTTAAGTCCACAGTCAGGCCCCGTGGACCGGTGAACACCAAAAATGTGCTTCGTTTGTTGGAATTCCAGAATTACAGATGTGCTTTGACGGGCCGGAAGCTGACTCCGGACATTTCATCGCTCGATCACATTGTTCCTATTCGCAATGGAGGCGAGCATGTAATTGAAAATGCTCAAATTTTGCATTCTGACATCAATCGAGCTAAAGGCTCCTTGTCTCAGGACGAGTTTATCTGCCTTTGCACTGAAGTTTACAAAACTCATGGCTGTCACAAATAACCTATTACTTATGGAGATTAAATTATGACAACGACAAAGAATAAATCCGACTTTTCCGTTAAGATTTGCCCTATTGACGATGTTATCCCTTACGAACAAAATCCCCGCATCAATGATGACGCCGTCGAAGCGGTAGCTGCGAGTATCCGGGAGTTTGGCTTCAAACAACCGATCGTGGTTGATACCGACGGCATCATCGTCTGCGGCCACACCCGCTGGAAAGCGGCCCAACAACTCGAGCTCAAAAAAATTCCCGTCCACGTGGCGACGGACCTGAGCCCGGAGCAGATTCGGGCTTATCGCATCGCGGATAATAAAACCGGGGAACTGGCCGAGTGGGATTTTGAGATTCTGCCCATTGAGCTGGCGGAACTGCGTGACGCGGGTTTCGATCTGGAGCTGCTGGCCTTTGATGAAAAAGAGTTGACCCAACTGCTGGATGTGGATATCAAACAGGGGCTCACGGACCCCGATTCCATACCCGAGCCCCCGGATGACCCGATCACCCAGCCCGGTGATATCTGGATACTGGGTGAACATCGTCTCATGTGCGGTGACAGCGGCAGTGAAGCGGATTTGGATAGGCTGCTGGATGGGGCCACCATCGATTTGGTTCTGGAAGATCCGCCCTACAACGTGAAAGTTGAACCGCGCAGCAATAACGCCATCGCCGCGGGTTTATCCTCGTTCTCGAACACCCATCATCAGAATTTTGATGTCAACCGTCACCCGGAAAAAGCCCAGGCCAACACCAAAAAGATGCGGGCCAAAGACAGGCCTCTGGCCAATGATTTTGTCAGCGTTGAAGAATTCGATGAAATGCTGCGGGCGTGGTTCAACAATTCGGCCCGCGTACTCAAGCCCGGCGGCTCGTTTTATGTCTGGGGAGGTTATGCCAATCTGGGTAATTACCCGGCCCCGCTAAAAGCGGCGGGATTGTACTTTTCCCAGGCGATAATCTGGGACAAGCAACATCCGGTACTCACCCGCAAGGATTTTATGGGCGCGTTTGAAATTTGCTTCTACGGTTGGAAAGAAGGGGCAGGTCACAAATTCTACGGCCCTAACAACGCCACGGATTTATGGCATGTCAAAAAAAAGTCAATCCTCAGGCCATGGTGCACCTCACCGAAAAACCAACCGAACTTGCGGTGCGGGCCATTCAGTATTCCTCCAAACCGGGAGAGAACGTCCTGGATTTATTCGGCGGCAGCGGTTCGACGCTCATCGGTTGTGAACAGACCGGGCGTAAGGCATTCCTGATGGAGCTGGACCAGGCTTACGTAGATGTCATTTGTGAAAGGTATTTTCAGTTTACGGGTAATATGGCAATCAGAGAAAGTGATGGAGTAGCATGGACGTCGAAGTAAAAGTAATGAAAAAATGCAAATATTGTGAAATGGAAAAACCCCTCTCGCAATTCTACGAGTCAAGAAAGAATGGCTATACTTCACGCTGTCGCAGCTGTCACGGGGTGGCATCTCGCAAATGCGTGATCTGTGGTAAGGAGTTTGTCGGTAAATCAAGAAAAACTTGTGGTGATGCTTGCCATAAAAAACTGCGTCCGGTCACATTCCTCACTTGCCACTATTGCGAGAGGGAATATGGCCCGGTAAACCGTCTTAATCGTAAGTTCTGTTCGTTAAAGTGCAAAAATAAAGCTCAGGCTACAGGAAGAAAAACCTACCGTAAAACACTGACTAAAGCGCGGAGTGCCCAAAGCTTGCTTCGCTACCATGTCCTGGCTGGTCATATTGTGCGTCCTTCTGTTTGTGAAGAATGCGGAGCCAATAACAGGGCAATCGAAGCAGCTCATTATAATTATGATGAGCCGCTAAGAGTTCGTTGGTTGTGCCGTTCTTGTCATCGACGCTGGGATAAACGTGATCCCAAACATGCTACGGTGATCGTTCATCGCAGAAGGGAGGATTTGCACCCCTTCGCAGAACGACATAATCCTGACAAGAAGCAGAAGGATGGATGATATGAGTCGTGAAATGTGTAACACTCACAAATATCTTAAAGAATTTATAATGTCAAATTCCTCATGCAATTAAACCTTTAATGGAGATATCATGATCACAACTTTATTAGCAAAAACACCGCCTCAGGTGCCAAGCTCATTTTGCCAACGCGAACTTACCCCGCTCGGCCTTGACAAAGCGGGACGCCGAGCCCTTGATTTTTATCTCTCTGAGGATAGAGGAGTAGAGGGTGTTAGCGGGAGTCCTACCGGAGCCGGGCTGCCAGACTTCAGCGTCGAGGGCCTTTTCGATAATCTCCCGGCAGCTCAGCGGCCTCTCGCAGGCCTCGAGCACGATGGCAGCGGCGTTGAGCAGCGAGAGGGGTTTGCGTTTGGTGTCATTCGCGCCAGGTTCGCCCGTGTCGGCAGTTTTGGGGGCGGTGGTACCTTTGGCCATCTTCATGGCTTGGGTGGCGAGTGCGGCGGGTTCTATGCGAAATTGCCGCGGGGCGATACCCTTCGTGGCGGGTTTGGCGACGAGTTCCCGCAGCCGCTGGCTGCTTTTAATGCGGATGGTCTTGCCCGTTTTGAGGCTTTTACCTTCCCAGCCGCCGTTGGGGTGTTCGCTGACAATCTCGACCTGGGCGAGATTGTTGGCGACCTTGACCAGGTAGACGGCGTGGATTTCAACTTCGTTCTTCTGCATGATTTGTTCTCCTGCGGCCGTGTTCGGGCTGGCCAGGCCTCAGATGAATTATTACAAGCCCAATTCTTCTATCATACGGTTGTAGTTGTCCCAGCTGCCGAAGCCGAGAATCTCTTTGCCCAGCAGCTCCCGGAACCAGCCAATCTCGCGGTTTACCTGGGCGTCATTGGTTTCGGCGGGCATCAGCCAGGCCGCGATGGCGGCGACGGCCTCGGGCGAGAGATTTTCGCGGATTTCATTTACCAGCGAGGCAGTGTCGTATTCGTTCTTCGGCATGGTTCAGTTTCCTTTCCGGCGCGGGCGGCGCGCCGCTGCGGAGCCGGCCTCATATGCCCGCTCCATGATGGTTTGAATTTCCCAGACAGCCAGGCTGTGGAAGTCTTCTTCGTCACTGTGGCGGGCTTCCAGGGTCGTGATTTCCAGTTCCTCGCGGACGATACGTTCAAAAATACGGTTCATTTCTGTGGGCAGCATGATAGTTCTCCGAAAATTACAGGTTCACATATACAACTCAGCCAAGCTGCGCTGGATTTGGGTTCTGCTCACCCCCGAAATAATTACCAGGTTCTCGATGAGGCTGGCGCGTATTTGCTGGAGCGAATCGACATTCTGCCAGTTGGGCTGCTCATCCTCGCAGTCTTCCAGGCTGCAGGCCAGCCAGTCGGTAAGGCTGGCAATCTCCGCCAGCAGCCGCTGCTGCATCTTCGTGAGGGCGGGTTTATGGTTTGGATAGGAAGGCATGAAGTTCTCCTTTTTGGTTCAGTCGGCCAGCGACTGCAGCTGGCGGTAGTAATCGTGAATCATGGAGTTGGTGCCCGCGTGCCCGTCGAGGTGCTTTTGCAGCTTGAGGGCCAGGTCCCAGATTTCGTTTTCATCGTTGGCCGCACAGTTGTAATCCTGCTCGCCGTCGCAGCTGATAAGTTTCATGCGGATATGTTTTTCGCCGGGGATACGGCTGATGGCAGCGAAGGTGGCCGGTACGTACTGGCCTTTCTTGACGAATCCGGCGAATTTTATTTCGATAATTTCCATGGCAATTTTTCCTTTCTCTTAGCAGTAGCCGTTCTCTTGGGCGATGAAGTTATAGAGCCTGGGGGGCATCTGGTCACGGAACAGCGTGTCGAGGTTTTCCAGTGTATCCCAGGCGGCCTGGAATTGATTTTTGCGGAGGTGCCTGAGTACCTTGCGCAGGAGGCCGGCAACCTGCGCGAACATCTCGGCGAGTTCGGGGTCCGTTTCCCGCTGGGCCGCATCTTCCCAGCGGGTAATCTGGTTTTTGAATCTCTTCAGGTCATTTGTGAAGTTGGGGTAGGTTTCCATGGTTCGGATGCCTTTCCGTTAGTTGAATTTCGTTTCTTAGCAGTAGCCATTCTCTTGGGCGATGAAGTTATAGAGCCGGCGGGGTACCTGGTCGCGGACCAGCGTGTCGAGGTTTTCCAGGGTATCCCAGGCGGCCTGGAATTGATTTTTGCGGAGGTGCCGGAGTACCTTGCGCAGGTCGCCGGCATCCATCGCGAACATCTCGGCGAGTTCGGGGTCTGTCTCCCGCTTTCCCTCGTTTTCCCAGCGGATAATCTGATTCTTGAATCTGGCCAGGTCGTTTGTGAAGTTGGGGTAAGTTTTCATGTTAAGTCCTTTCTTGTCGATGGTTTACATTCAATTTCTACATTAACATTACAGTCCTTTTCGCCTTAATGCAAGGCGATGGGGCATTAATTCTGGGAAATTTTGGATAATTCTTAACAATTCTGGGCGAGCCTGATTATGAGTGACAAAACCATCAAAATTACCGCCTTGACGGTGGCGCAAATGGCTAAATTATTGAGCAATTCCGCGCAGAAAAAGATCACGGAAACCGAAATTCGGCAGATTGCCGCAAATGCGGGACTCCTGCGGGCGGATGATACCATTAATCTCTTGGAATATACGGCCTATCTGGCCGGGGAAGTGTAAATGTCGGTAATTAATCCTGCAAAACTACGGCAAGCGGAGCTGGTCCGGCTGTTAAATTCAGCCGGGCGCGGCGAAGTAATCAATGAACAGAAGATCCGCCGGCAGCGGATGAAGGCCGGCTATACCATCGGGGATGCCCGCACGATCAATCTCTTCCAGTATGCCGGTTATCTCACCCGGGAATACCTCAAACCCGCCAAGGAAAAACCCACTTACGATGACCTGCGTGAAGCGGCCCGGCTGCGTAACGCTGAACTGGCCCGGCTGGGTCAGGATATCGGGGAATTACCGGCAGTGGTTAACCCCGAGCGGAAAGCGGCGGCCCTGGCGGATTTTAAGACTTTTTGTGAAGTATATTTCCCCGAGGTGTTTTATCTGGAATGGTCGGCGGATCACCACCGGGTCATTGAAAAAATCGAACAGGCGGTATTAAAGGGCGGGCTGTTCGCTTTGGCCATGCCGCGGGGCAGTGGTAAGACGGTCTTAATGCAGATGGCGTGTTTATGGTCGGCGCTGGCAGGAGCGACAGAATATGTCTGCCTCATTGCCGCCAGTGCCGAGCGGGCCAAGGACCTCCTCGAGAATATCAAGATATGGCTGGAGACGAACGAACTGCTGGCCGAGGATTTTCCCGAGGTAACATTCCCCATCCGGGCCCTGGAGCGAATCACCAACCGCCAGAAGGGCCAAAAATATAACGGCCAGCCGACGCGGATTGAATGGGCGGCGGACAAAATCGTCCTGCCCACCATTCCGAATTCCCAGGCGGCGGGGATTGTCATCTCCTGTTCGGGGATGAAGGGCTCGGATATCCGGGGCCAGAACCACGCCCGCGCTGATGGCAAGGTGGTTAGGCCCCAGCTGGTAATGGTGGATGACCCCCAGACTACCGAATCCGCCTGGTCACCCTCCCAGAGTCAGCGGCGTGAGGCGATTCTCGCCGGTGATGTCCTGGGCATGGCCGGGCCGGGTAAGAAAATCTCCGGCCTGATGGCCTGTACCGTTATTCGGCCCGGTGATATGGCAGATAACATCCTTGATCGGGATAAACACCCCGAATGGCAGGGCCAACGTACCCGGATGGTGTATGCCTTTCCGGACAATGAAAAACTCTGGGCCCGCTATGCCGAATTGCGGGCTGATTCATTTCGTAATGATGGCGACGGCAGCGAAGCCACCGAGTTTTATCGTCAGCATCGCGTGGAAATGGACACTGGTGCGGTAATCGCCTGGCCCCAGCGGCATAATGAAGATGAACTCTCGGCGATCCAGCATGCCATGAACCTCAAGCTGCGGGATGAGGCGGCGTTTTATGCCGAATATCAGAACGAACCGCTGGTCGAGGAATCCGGCTCGGGTATGCTCAGTGTCGAGGAGATCGCCGCCAAGGTCAATCGCCACGAACGCGGTATCGTCCCGGTGGGTGCTACCCATATCACCGCGTTTATCGATGTCCAGCAGAAGCTGCTCTTTTATGTGGTGACGGTCTGGGAAGATGATTTCACGGGCTATGTGCTCGATTACGGGTCGTACCCGGACCAGAGGCGCAATTATTTCACGCTGCGTGACGCCCGGTCTACCCTGGCTACGGTAAATTCCGGTATGGGGCTGGAAGGTGCCATCTACGCCGGCCTGGAATCTCTGACGGAAAAACTGCTGGGCCGGGAATGGCCTTGTGATGACCGGGGCACCATGAAGATTGAACGCTGCCTGGTGGACGCCAACTGGGGTACTTCCACCGATGTGGTGTACCAGTTCTGCCGCCAGAGTAAATACGCGGCCCTGCTGACGCCCAGTCATGGAAGGTTCGTGGGGGCCTCGAGTCTGCCCTTCAGTGAATACAAACGCAAACGCGGTGACCGGGTCGGTCAAAACTGGCGGATGCCCAATATTCAGGGTAAACGCGCCATCCGTCACGTGCTCTTCGATACGAATTTCTGGAAGAGTTTCCTTCAGGCCCGGCTGGCGGTGTCAATGGGTGACCGGGGTTGTCTGTCCTTGTTTGGTAATAAGCCCGAACAACATCGTCTTCTGGCCGAACATCTCACTGCTGAATTTTGTGTGCAGACCCAGGGGCGGGGTCGCAGTGTCGATGAATGGAAAATTAAACCGGCCCAGTTCGATAATCATTGGCTGGACTGTCTGGTAGGCTGCGGCGTGGCGGCCTCCATGCAGGGCGTGGTTCTGCCCGGTACTCAGGTTCAGGTAAAACCCCAACAACAGCGGATGCGGCTCTCGGAACTTCAAGGGAGGAAACGTTAAATGACTCAGAAAAATACTGAACAAATATCCGAACAGCAGCGCGGCTTGGTGTGTCCCCCACTGTGGCTGCGGACATTTCCGGGTGCTCTATACCCGCCAGGCGGTAGGGGGGAGGCTACTGCGCCGTCGCGAATGCCGCTATTGCGGTCGGCGGATTACCACGTATGAACAGTACGCGGCAGGCACGTGCTAAGAAAAAAACCGTTCAGGTTCTATATGCGTAATGATTTTTATTTTTTCTCAGAATCTCCCGCCAGATTGCGATTTCACCGGGTAATTGTCTAATAGCGGCCTTACTTTTTTTGACACCTGCCGGAGATTTATATGACTGACGAACTTGACACCTCAATTCGCGATAACGCCAACGGCCCGCGAAAAGCCAGCGGCGATTCGGGTAGTGTCGAGCAGCATTCTCTGCCGGATCAGATCGCCGCGGATAAATTTCTGGAATCAAAAAAAGCCGTCGCTCAGAAAGGTCTGGGTTTGAAGTTTAATAAATTATCGCCGGGAGGCAGCTGCTAATTTCATGAAATGGTTTAAACGTAAAAACAATAATCAAATTGCCCGGAGTATTCCGGTTCGGTTGCAGGCCCGTTATGACGCAGCGCAAACTACCGCTGAGAACGCCCGGCACTGGGCTATGGCTGATGCTCTCTCTGCCGATGCGGCCGCCAGCCCGGAGGTTCGCGGTAAACTCCGCCAGCGTAGCCGCTATGAAGTCGCCAATAACTCTTATGCCAAAGGTATCATTTTGACTCTGGCTAATGACTGCGTGGGTACCGGCCCGCGTTTGCAGGTTCTTACCGAAAATGCCGATCTGAACCGTCGTGTAGAAACCGCCTTTATGAGCTGGGCTCACGATATTGAACTGGCCGCTAAACTAAGAACCTTGCGTATGGCCAAATCTACTGACGGTGAAGGTTTTGCGGTGCTGACAGCTAACCATCGACTCACCGGGCCAGTCAAGCTGGATGTCCACCTGGTAGAGGCTGAGCGAGTAACTTTGCCCTGGCGTTATGCAACGCTCAATAATAACGTCGATGGTATTGAACTGGATAGATTCGGTAACCCGGCCGCTTATTATATCCTCAAAAATCATCCCGGTGAGCTGCAGTTTCGGTTTGATGATTTCCAGAGGGTTAATGCCGATGCGGTAGTGCACTGGTTCCGCAAAGATCGGCCCGGTCAGCATCGGGGTATCCCGGAAGTTACGCCCGCCCTGCCGCTATTTGCCCAGTTGCGGCGTTATACCCTGGCCGTCTTGGGTGCCGCCGAGACAGCCGCGGATTTTGCGGCGGTACTTTATACCGACGCCCCGGCCAACGGCGAAGCCGCCTCCGTAGAGCCCATGGATATCGTCGAGCTGGAAAAACGCATGGCGACGACTCTACCGGACGGCTGGAAGCTGGGCCAGATCAAGGCCGAACAACCCGGCACCACCTACTCGGAGTTCAAACACGAAATCCTCAATGAGATCGCCCGCTGTCTGAACCTGCCGTTTAATATCGCGGCGTGTAATTCCTCGGGTTACAACTATGCCTCGGGGCGCTTGGATCATCAGACTTACTATAAGAGTATCCGGGTGGAGCAGGCGGATATGGCTACGGTGGTTCTGGATAAAATATTCACGGCCTGGTGGCGTGAATATAGACTTCACAACAGTCTACAGTCTACAGTCCTCAGTCCTCCGTCTTCAGCAACAGCAAGATACCCCACCCCTGAGGACCGAGGACTGGAGACTGGGGACTGATTCTGAGGACTGGAGACTGAAGACTAAAGACTCATTCCTGCCGCATCAGTGGTTCTTCGATGGCAGCGAACATGTCGATCCGGCTAAGGAAGCGCGGGCCCAGGAGATCCGTCTCAAATCAAACACTACCACTCTGGCCGCCGAATACGCCCGCCAGGGTAAAGACTGGGAGACGGAGCTGCAGCAGCGGGCCAAAGAGAAAAAGCTTATGGCTGAATTAGGCTTAAACGAAACCGAAGTAACTGTCCCTGTAAATAATACGGAGAACGCAGATGAAGAAGAATGAGTTGCCCCAGGATATTAAATTCGAATGCACCTTGAAGATCGAGGCCGCCGGAGGTGATGACTCTGTGCCGCGTTTTAATATGGTCGCATATACGGGCGGGGAGATGATTATCGCCGGTTTTGATCATCCGGTGGTGGTGGACCTGGCAGGGCTCTCCATCGAGCGTCAGAACCTGCCCATCCGCCTGGATCATAACGCCCGCCAGGGCGTGGGCCATACCGAACGGGTGGCCATCGAGGGCGGTATCGTCAGTGCCGAGGGGCTTATCAGCAGAGATACCAGCTGGGCCCGGGACGTCATTCGCAGCGGTAAGAACGGCTTTCCCTGGCAGGCCAGTATTGGGGCTCGCATCATCGAGGCGGAGTTTATCCCTCCGGGGAATCAGGTACAGGTAAACGGCAGGACCTTTGCCGGTCCTTTGTATGTAGTGCGTAAATCTATTTTGAAGGAGATAAGTTTCGTGGATTCAGGTGCAGATACTAATACCAGCGTAAAGGTGGCCGCGAAGGCCAGAGAGGAAGAACAGGTGCAGGAAAAGAATCAGGATGAAAAAGTGGCTGAAGAGTCCGTGACGAAAACCGAGACACCAACTGAAAACGAAGTGCAGCACGAAAAGGAGCAGGAACCGCAACCCGAACAAACCGTCCCCGAGAAGATCGAGGCTCAGGCCCCGAAGCAGCCCGATCCGGTAGCCCAGATGCGTCAGCGAATCGCCATCGAAACCCGCCGTATTCAGGCGATTCGTCAAATTTGTAACGGTGAATATCCCGAGATCGAAGCCAACGCCATCGAATCGGGTTGGGATACCAGCCGCTGTGAGCTGGAGGTACTTCGCGCGGCCCGCCCGAAGGCTCCGGCGGTAAAAACTTCCACGCCGCAGCTGGATCGCAATATCCTGCTGGCTACCGCGGCCCTGGCGGGTCAGGCTGATGAAGCTGTCATGCTCAAGGCTTACGGGGAGCGGGCTCTGAATGAGGCCGACCGCTATCGTGGGATTGGTATCCAGGAATTCTTCCGTTTGTGTGCCCGCGCTGAGGGGCGCGAGTTGCCCCATTTCGCCGGGACGGGAACGGATTTCATTCAGGCGGCGTTCTCGACTTTGTCGCTGCCGGGTATTCTCTCGAATGTCGCCAATAAAATGCTGCTGGAAGGCTACAATTACGTGGAGGATGTCTGGTGGCAGATCTGCAAGATCGCCACGGTCAGCGACTTCAAGCAGCATACGCGGTACCGCCTCACCGATGATTTTAAGTTCCAGAAGGTAGGCGCTGACGGTGAACTCAAACACGGCAAGGTCGGTGAACAGACCTTCTCCAACCAGGCCGATACCCACGGGATTATGTTCAGTCTGACCCGCCAGACGATCATCAACGATGACCTGGCGGCGTTCATGGATGTGCCGCGTCGGCTGGGTATGGGCGCAGCGGAAGCGATTGCCGAGGCGGTCTGGGCTCTGCTGTTATCGAACCCGGGCAGTTTTTTCAGCAGCGGCAATAAGAATTATGCCGCCGGTGCCGATACGGCCCTGAGTATCGATGGCCTGACGGCAGCTGAACTATTGTTCCTGGACCAGACCAAGCCCAACGGACGGCCGCTGGCGATTGCCCCGCGTTATCTGCTGGTACCCAATGCCCTCAAGGTGCAAGCTCAATTATTGATGAGTAGCCTGAAGCTCAACGAGACTACCACCGCCAATAAGCCCAAGCCGGTGGATAACCCCCATGCCGGTAAGTTCGAGGTGGCGGTCTCCTCGTATTTGGGTAACGCCGCCTTCACCGGTAACAGTACCAAGGCCTGGTATCTCTTTGCCGATCCCAATCGTCTGGCGGCCCTGGAGGTGGCGTTCCTCAACGGTGTCGATCGGCCCACCGTCGAACGAGCTGAAGCGGACTTCAATACCCTGGGCATCCAGTTCCGCGGGTTCATTGATTTTGGGGTGCGGGAACAGGATCCCCGCGGTTGCGTCAAGATGAAAGGTGAGGCGTAAGGCAGGTATTTGTTCAGTTATTGAGAAAATCAAAAACATAGGAGTTTATTATGCAGGCGCAATTTATTCAAGAAGGTAAGGCTATTGATTACACCCCGTCGGCGGCGGTAACTGGCGGTGATGTGATCGATCTGACAAACATGATCGGCGTCGCTGCCAATGACATCGCGGCCAGCACCCTGGGGGCATTGACCATCGAGGGCATAGTACGACTGCCCAAGAAAAATGAATCATTATCTCTAGGTGCCAAGGCCTACTGGGATGCAGATGGCAACCCCTACGGCGGTTCGGTCGGGACCGGGGCCGCGACGGCGACCTTGTCCGGGAACACGCTGGCGGGCCTGGTGGTCGCGGCGGTAGCGGAGACCGACACTACGGTGGATGTGAAGCTGATCCCCGCGGCGTATCTCGACAATGTCTATCAGACGCTGATCGCTGACCCGGGTGATGGCGAGGCTATCCCCGTTACCTCAGGCGGCAGCTGTATGCTCGTTAGCGCCGATGCCGAGACCCGAACGCTGGCCGATCCCAGCTTCCTGGGCCAGGAGCTTCTGCTGGCCCTGGATACCGACGGCGGCAATGTGGTAATCACGGCTGCCAGTGCGGTCAATGTAACGGGCAACAATACACTTACCTTCGCCGACGCCGGCGACACTATCCAGCTGGTGGCGATCACGATCAGCGGCGATCTCAAGTGGAAGGTTGTGGGTAACGACGGTGTGGCTTTGAGTACGGTTTAATGGCCGGGGATGAATCATGGGCGATTTATTGAGACAGGGTAGTCAGTGGTTGGAACAGCAGCGCCGGGCGCACTGTTCCAGCCCGGTTACCTACCGTCGCGGTGCTACGGAACTGGTAATTAACGCCACCATCGGACGCAGCGAGTATGAAGTTGAGGATGATTACGGGGTGCGGCTGATGGTTCAGGTGGCAGATTTTTTGATACTGGCCGAAGAGTTCACGCCCACTTTTACGGAACCTCAGGTTGGTGATAAAATCGTCAGCGACAGTCAGGTTTACGAGGTGATGTCACTTTCGGGCCAGGGCCATTATCGCTGGAGTGACCCTTACCACACGACACTGCGAATTCATAGTAAGGAAGTACATAGCACATGAGCGAATGTCCCGAGAATCAATACGAAAGTGTCTGCCGCCATGAATTTGATCGGCTGCATACCAAGCTGGATAAACTGGATGAGGCCCTGCGCGGTAACGGCAAGCCCGGACACGAACAGCGGATTTCCAACCTGGAAGCCCGGCATAAGTTCATGGGGCGTTTGTTCTGGTTATGTCTGGGTGCGCTTATCGCCGCTGTGGCGGGATGGATGTTTAGATGAGTTCAGAAGTAATTGATATTGCTGATGCGGTTGTCGCCGAGCTAAACGATGGCAGCTTCAGTCAGGCCTTCACGGCCCTGCGCAAATACCGCCCGGAGTTTGAGCTGAAGGAACTGGCCGAATTGCAGGTGACGGTAGTGCCCCGCAGTCTGGAACGCAGCATCGCCGGGCGCGGCTGCCGACAGATCGATTATGATATCGATATCGCGGTGCAAAAACGCATTTCGGACGATGCCGACTGTGATGCTCTGATGGGCTTGGTGCAGGAGATTATCGATTATCTGGATGATCACAGCTTGACGGCATACCCAGCGGCCCGCTGGGTGAAGATAGTCAATGACCCCATTTACGCCCCCGAGCATCTCCAGGATAAACGCAGCTTTACCAGTATCCTCACGCTCACGTACCGGGTGCTGGCATGATAGGTATCAAGCTCGAGCAGGCCAAAACGATGTTTTTTGACCGCAAGGTCATACGGGGCGTTGATCGTACCACGGCGCGGGTATTGAGTCGCTTCGGGGCTTATGTCCGTCAGGCGGCCCGCAGCAGTATCCGCAAACGCAAGCGAATCTCCGCAGCAGGTCAGCCGCCCAGCAGTCATACCGGGTTATTGAAGCGGAATATTTTCTTTGGTTATGACCGGAATAATCGTTCCGTGCTTGTCGGGCCAACGGCTCTCAATGCTAAAAATGCCGGGATACCGGAAGTTCTGGAATATGGCGGTACCTCGCAGGTGACTGGTTATCGCGGACGCGGCCGGCGAAAGATAAAAGTTAAGGCCCGGCCGTTTATGGGCCCAGCGCTGGCTAAAGAACAACCCAAACTCCCGGATATGTGGAAAGACTCGATAAATTAGTCCTCAGTCTTCAGTCTTCAGCAACGGCAAAGAAAAAGACTGTTGACTCCTTCCCTGAGGACCGAGGACTGGAGACTGAAGACTGTTCCAGAAGACTGTGTTTTATAAGGAGCTGAACAATGGGCAAGAAACTCGGTAAAGACGCAAAGCTTTATTATAGTGCCACCTTAATGGGTGACACTCCCTCGTTTGTGGAAATGACTAACGTTAAGGATGTTACGCTGAACCTGGAAAAAGGTGAATCCGATGTCAGTACCCGCGGCAATAACGGCTGGCGAGCCATCGCCGCCACCTTAAAGGATGGCAGTGTCGAGTTCCAGATGGTCTGGGATACCGCCGATGCCGGATTTACCGCGATCCAGACCGCTTATTTCGGTGATACGCCGCTGGCGTTTGCGATTATGGATGGTGATATTGACACCGCCGGGAGCCAGGGTCTCCAGGCCGATTTCGAGGTCACCAATTTCACCCGGAACGAGCCGCTGGAAGAGGCGCTCACCGTCAACGTCACTATCAAACCGGCCTATTCGGATACTCCCCCGACGTGGGTAACTGTCTCCTCATAAGGATATAGGTCAAAACCCGTAACGGCAGATAACATTTAACTTTTACAGACATTTAACCCAAGGAGCACATTACTATGGAATATCTAAGCATGATCTGGCAGGCTGTCAACTCTCCCGTGGGCATCACGTTTTTAGCGGGCGTCTTTTTATGGCTGCTCAATAAACTCTACGGCGCGAGGCCCGCCTGGCTGCAGTATGAAGGGACGATCATCGCGGCGATCAAGTACGCGGAAAAGCAAATCCCGAATGACGTTTCCAATAAATCCCTGGCGAAACTCGATACCGCCTTGAATTATGTTTTGCGGATTTATCAGGAGCTCAACGGTAAACGCGCCACCACGCAGGTAGAAGCTGAACTGCGTGAAGGGATTCAGGTTAAACATGCCGAACTGGAAGCGACGGGAGTACTGACGAAATAGTTGTCAGAGGTCAGAAATCAGTTTTCAGCAGAAGAATACTGTAGACTAATGACTGTTTTATGAGCGAGGTTTGATGTGAATACCTTGATTTTGATTTTGGCCCAACTGGTGAAGCTGCTGCTGCCGGTGCTTTTGAAAAACACGCAACCTTCCTGTGTTGACGCCGCCCCGCAGTCAGAACTTACGCAGCGTCTGCGGGCAAAAATTAGATGTACCTGGATTGTCTGGCCGCTGGTGTTCATGTTGGCCGGTTGCGGCCAGCGCACCATCTATGTTCCTGATGGTACGCCGGTGCGACTGCGGGAAACGGTCAAGAACGTTAAAGTATGGGTTAAAGACGATGCGGGCAATACCAGCGCCAGCCGGATGGACTTACCGGAAGGCTGGTATTGCCTGGCAGATGAATGAGGATTAAATATGGCAAGTTTCAAGGATATAAACGGCAGGCAGTGGTCCCTCGTTATGACGGTCGGCACGGTCAAGCGGGTCCGGGAATTACTGGCCGGGGTTGACCTGTTCGCCCTCGACCAGGGCGATCCGCCCTTGTGTGTGCGTTTGACTACTGATATCGCTTTTTTGGTGGATGTACTCTACGCCATCTGTAAACCCCAGGCTGATGAAGCCGGGGTCAGCGATCTGGAATTTGGTGAACTGATGGGCGGCGAAGCGGTCCTGCAGGCCCAGGCGGCCTTTACGGAGGCTCTCATCGATTTTTTCCGGCAGAGCGGTCGCCGGGACCGGGCCGCGCTAATCACCAAGCTGCAAAAAGGTCTGAACCTGGCGATCGGGCAGGTCACTCAGCAGGTGGAGAGCCTGGACCTGGAAGAGCAGCTTCAGCAAGAATTTGGCAGACTATCTATGAATATGCCGGCATCATCGGGATAGACCCGGACCCATACACGCTGCGACAATTGGTTTGGATGTATGAAGGCTGCGAAAAGGCCGCGTGGGAACACACTGCGGCGCTTATGGCCCTGGTTCATAATGTGGTCTCGAAAGATAAAGTGACCCCAGGGCATTATAATCCCTTTTCGCAAAAGAAGGTAGTCTGCAAAAGTAATGGCGTCAAACTCACCAGCGACAATATCCAGATCCTCAAGGCGTTGGCACCCCGAAAAACCCAACAGACGATAAAGCGAGATAAGTAGACATGGGAATATCCCAAGGTGCAATTAGAGCGGGGCGAGCTTTTGTCGAGATTTATGCTGACAACAGCAGACTCGTGCGAGGTATGCGTCTGGCTGAGCAGCGTCTGAAGCAGTTTGGCGCAAAAATCGAGCAGTTGGGCCGGAAATTTATCAGATTCGGTTCGGTTATGGCGGCCCCCTTCGTTTTGAGCACTAAAGTATTCGTCGGGTTCGATGACCAGATGCGCACGCTCCAGGCGGTGATCGGCGCTACGGCGGATGAATTCGAAATGCTCACAGACAAGGCCAAAGAGCTGGGCCGCACCACATCCTTCACAGCGGCCCAGGTCGCCGCGGGCATGGTGGAGCTGGGTCGGCAGGGATTCAATCCCCGCGAGATAGAAAACTCCATCGGCTCCGTTTTGGCGCTGTCCCGGGCCACGGCCACCGATCTGGCGGAGACCTCCTTGATTGCCTCCGGGACCTTACGGGCGTTTGCCCTGAACGCCACGGCAATGGGAAGAGTGGCTGATGTCCTGACCGCGACCGCCAATAATTCCGCCCAGACTTTGACAGATTTGGGTGAAGCCATGAAATATACCGCTCCCATCGCCGCCGAATATAATCTCACCCTGGAAGATACCGCCAAGGTCCTGGGGGCCCTGGCCAACTTCCAGATCAAAGGCAGCCTGGCCGGCACCACCATGAAGAATATCCTCCTGCGGTTAGTCGATCCCAAAATCCAGGCGGAGCTGGCTAAGCTGGGAATAAAAGCGACTAATTCTACAGGTGCTTTGCGTAAGGTGGCAGATGTTCTCTCTGATGTGGGCCAGGCTACCGAGAAGATGCCCAACGCTAAGCGGCTGGCTATATTCAATGAATTGTTTGGGATGCGGGCGGTCGCCGGTGGAGCGAAGCTCACCAAGGGAGCTTTCGCTCAGCTCAATAACGCCATTGACAACGCCGCAGGCAAAGCCGAAAAAACCGCGCAGATCATGGACTCCGGCCTGGGCGGGGCCTTGCGGATGCTGTGGAGCGCGATTGAGGGTATCGCCATCGAGATCGGCGAGAGCGTAGCGCCCATGTTTGGGCTTTGGGCCCAAAAACTACAGATATTAAGCGGCATAATATCCAAGTGGGTCAGTCAACACCGCGGGTTTATAATGATGCTGGCGACCATCACCGTCGGTGCCATTGCCGCTGGCGCAGCCCTGATGGGTATGGGGACAGCCTTGAAGCTTATGGCCTTACCGCTAAGTGTTGCTTTTGGATTGTTTAGTCTGTTGACCGGGACCTTGACAGTTATTAAAGGATTGCTCCTGGCATTGCTGACGCCGCTGGGGACGGTGGCCGCAGCTTTGGGGGCATTGACAACCGCCTGGTTTACCATGTCAAAATACGGGGCAGAGACGCTGACCTGGCTGGGACACTTGGTAGTGACGGTAAGGCGTTGATTTCTGGCGACAGTCAGGATTTAAGTGATACATTGCACGTTGATGCAGGGACACTGGCCGGCAGTAGTGACACCGCTGCGTCTCTGGCGATTGCGGCGGCCTTCTGGGCTAATAAGGTCATAACCACCAAGGCGGATGGTACGATGATAATCCGTAATTACGCTGATAATGCTGACCTTTATACGGTTGCCTGGGATGAAACTACCGATCCAACCAAACTTATCCGAACTATTACGGCGGCGCTATGATAGATACCCTGTTCCTGAAAGCTCAACTCGGTGCAGGTGCCTCTCCGGCAGGCAGATGGTCGTTTTTGTCCCTAACGCCGCCGGGCGGCTGGCCGCGTCGCGAGGAGTTTGGATTGATTTACCAGAGCGATAGCACAGATTTTGTTGATAGTCAGATAATATACACATATACTGATAATGTCGATTCTGTCGAGGTACCGGTTGAACTCGCTGCTGAGAGTACTTATTATTTTGCCTTTCAGAATATCGGTTTATTTGGTCAGGCCTCAGAGCTATCGACACCGCTGATTGTAATTACAGACTCGGACGGCAATTCAGATTTGGCTGTTGGTAATATCCCCCGGAATCTCACCGCTGCCTTATTGAGCGGCGGCAGGATAAAATTGTTCTGGCATTATGACCGAACCGGCGAACCGGAAAGCCCGGACGGTTTTAGTATCGAACGACACTTCGCAGGGCAATGGCAGCCGCAGGATACGGTATCAGCCCAGAGCTATAAGAGTGTATATCTCTCCCAGTGTAATTATGCCTGGATAAGCACATCAATCGGCCACGGCACGGCAACTGCGTGGCGAGTTCGAGCGTTTAGAGCGGTAAATGAAAACATTTATTATGGCCCGGCAAGTAACACCGTCGAGGCGATTACTGACGCTGAGGGACCGATGGCAGTAACCAATCTGCGTCTGGGCTAAGGAAAATATTGTACATGAACGGATTATTCATCTCAGCCAACGCTAACGGCGAGCTGGAAGCTCATTATGCCAATGATATCGGTCAACCGGCTATCCCCATCCGAATAAATGATGGCGTATTATCAGCGGCATATATCAATCGTTATATTCCGGCCAAACTCAAAGATGGCAGACTGGTATTATCACCCTGGAATGACCTCAACTCTGAAGAGGGTGACCGATATACCGATGGCAGTGTATATGCTGCGGCGGTTGCCGCTGATAAAGTTTACGCCGGCGGCAGCTTCACTCATATCGGTCAGGCAGCTGCCAGTCGTGTGGCGATCTTAGATGGCGAAGTTGGCGAATGGGCCCCCTTAGACCCTGAAAGCGGAATCGAAAATGGTGAGGTCTATGCCCTGGCAGCTTCCGGCTCGACGGTTTATATCGCCGGGAATTTTACTACCGTAGACGGTCAGGCCATGAAATATATCACCAAATGGAACGGTTCGAGTTTTTCCGATTTGGAGCCGGGCGACTGGCATATAAGTGGCGGGGCCGGGGCCGGGATTTTTTGTCTGGCTCTTTCCGGCTCCACTTTATATGCCGGTGGTAATTTTACGGTCGGAAACAGTCCTGGTTTGCCTGTGCCGCCGGGAGATTATGTCACCTATGGGTATATCGCCAAATATACCGGCTCGTCCTGGGCTAATGTTGCCGGTCAGGATTCATGGCTGGCCAGTGGCTATGACCGCGTTACGGCAGTCTATGATATCCTGATTGCAGATTCAAAAATCTACGCCGGGGGTAGATTCATGCGGGAAGTTGTATCATCTCTTGATTATAATATTGTCAATAATATCGCCTGGACCGATGGCAGTAACCGCTGGCAGGCTTTAGGTAATGGCTTCAATTATAAAGGGTTCGTCTATGGCCTTTGCGAACTGAACGGTGACATATACGCTATCGGTAATTTTACGGTCGCCTACGGGCCTCTGATGAATCTTAGCGATCCCGATAATATCACCCTCAACGGGCTGGGTCGCTGGGATGGCAGCAGCTGGCATCCGGTCGGTGATTTCAGTGACACCGGCGGTAAGACTATCTGCTCCGATGGACAATACATTTACGCCGGCGGGAATTTCACTAATGTCGGTAACTATCTGGGCGATGACGCTAACGGGTTAGCGCAGTATAATTTTAGCAGCGAACGTTGGGCAGCGATGGAAGGTGCATCCTATTACCTGGGAAACACTCCGATTTGTTATGTCGCCGAAGTTCATAATAATCTGCTCTATGTCGGTGGTTTGGGCGTGGTTACCTGGGATGGCTCCGATTGGGAGAGGTTAGGCGGCGACGAGAAATGGTTAAACGGCAGTGTCTCTGCCATAACCTGGCATAACGGCAATCTTTATGCCGGAGGCGATTTCACTCGTTTGGCCGATGGCGAGTCATGCGAGCGAATCGCAAAATTCTCCGGCTCTGCCTGGTCGCAGGTTGGCAGCGGGTTCAATAATACTGTTTATGCCCTGGAATCCTGGGATGGTAAATTGTACGCCGGGGGTTATTTCACGGGCAATGCTACAGATGAAAAAGCATTGGCTCACCTGGCTGTTTATGACCCGGCGGAAGATGACTGGTTAACTCTCAGTGGCGGCCTGAACATTAAATATAGTATGCCGGTTCATGCCCTGAAAGGCCGCGCAGAAGGGCTATACATTGGCGGTGATTTCGATTGTATCGGAGGGGCGCTGACTGCCAATTATCTGGCCGGCTATAGTGAAGAAGACGGCTGGTTTGAGATGTCAGCTTGTGAGGAAGGGATAAGCATTACCGCCGGGCCATCTGAGACTGCTCTAACGAATGATGGGGTTTATGCCATCGGCAACTGGCGTTCATCTTATCCGACGGTATATTACCGCCTGGCCTGCTGGGATGGTGAAATCTGGAATGCCATCGAGTCGGACTATACGCAGTTTAAAGGTATCGCCTCGGATGGCAGCAGTGTGTTTGTGGGGACATATAACGATACCACAGGTGAGTATCATGTCGCTGAATATGATGGCTCAAACTGGCAGGAGCTGGGCGGGGTATTCAATCGAAACACCAACGCTCTGGCGGTAGATAGTAAGGGAATAGTATTTGTCGCTGCGAGCGGGACAATCGAAATTGACGGCGAAACAGGTTACAACTGCATCGCCCAGTGGTATGACAACCAATGGCTAAAGCTCGGCTCCGGACTGACAGGTAATTCTCCCCTGGCCAACGCTCTGGCCATCGACGATGATGACAATCTCTATGTCGGCGGGCGGTTCACACAGGCCGGGGTGGCAGATGCTCTAAATCCAAGCTAATCCACCGGCTCTGCCGGTGAGAATTTATAAGGCTCTGCCGTTAAGTGCGTTACAATGGTCCTCCTTGAGGAAGGCTCCTGGGGTCAAGGAGGACACTATGAAAGACTGGCAGAGTCAGGCCCATGTAAAATGGGACTGTAAGTATCATGTTGTTATTGTACCCAAATATCGTCGCAAAGCAATATTTGGTAAGTTGCGAAAGGAAATAGGTGCGATATTGCGAGAATTGTGCCGCCAATATGGGATAGAGCTTATAGAAGGTAACGCCATGGCAGACCATATTCATATGCTCCTGAGCGTTCCGCCCAAGTACAGCATCGCTATGACCATCGGTTATCTCAAAGGTAAAAGTGCCATCCGGATTTCTCGTGATCTGATGCGTACCAAAGGCACTCTCTTTGGCCGCAGTTTTTGGTCTCGCGGTTATTGTGTAAGTACCGTTGGTCTTGATGAAGCCCATATTCGTAAGTACATTCAAGATCAGGACAAGCATGAGCAAAATATTGAAAAAGGATTAGACTAACTGTAATGGCCCCTTTTAGGGGCCTTCCTCATACCACCGGCTCTGCCGGTGGTCATTGATTTGTTTGTTTACTGGAAGAAGATGGCATTTTAAGTAATCTGGACGCAGGGCTTGACGGTACGGTAAGAACACTGGCAATGGATGGCTCAAACATTATCGCCGGGGGTGATTTCAGCAGTCATATAGCGGCATACATTAATGAAGAATGGACAGATTTAGGTGCCGGGCTGGATGGTACGGTGCGGGCCCTGGCTGTTTGGGATGATGAGATTTACGCCGGGGGTAAATTTGCGACTTCCGGTGAAACAATCGTTAATAATATCGCGGTTTTTTCCAGCAGTAACTGGCAGGCTCTGGGGGCAGGTCTTAACGGAAAAGTCACCTCATTAGCGGCCGGACAAAATGGTATTTATGCCGGTGGTGGTTTTAGGCATTCTGGTGAGGTCGAATTAAACCATATCGGCTGCTGGGATGGTTCTCAGTGGCTGCCCCTAGGGAATGGGCTTAACGATGAGGTAATCGCTCTGGCTGTATATAACGACGAAACACATCATAAAGAATTGGTCTATGCCGCGGGTAACTTCCAGTTCGCCGGAGCAGTCTCAGTTAGTCGAATAGGGGTTTATGACGGCACCGACTGGCAAGCCTTGGGTAGTGGTTTAAATGGTCCTGCCACTGCCCTGGCGATTGATGAAAATAGCGGCAATCTTTTTGTCTCTGGTAATTTTACGCAGGCAGGCGGTGTCCCTGTCGCTGGTTTTGCCAGGTGGGATAGCGAGGAATGGTTCACCGTCGGCGATGGGCTCGATTCAACAGTATCGAATCTGCATTTCATTAACGATGATTTATACGCAGTTACCTTAGATGGTGTTTATCGTCTGGATAGTGATAGCTGGACAGAAATTTACAGTTATGTTGATGCCCGGATTAACTGTCTGGCTGGATTAGACGATGATATTGTTATGGGCGGTACATTCAGCCGTATTGCCGGTGTTGATGCCCTGCGTGTCGCTGTGTGGGATGGTATCAATTGGCATGCCTTAGGTGGAGGGTTTGATGGTAATATATCCAGCGTAGTAAGTGCCCTGCTCTGGCACGAAGGTATCCTCTACGCCTGTGGCAACTTTGAGATTCAAGACGGTAAAGGTGGTGTCGCTCACGCCGCTTATTGGGATGGTGTAGATTGGTATCCCATCGGCAGTGGAGCGGTAGGAGAACATTACAATCAGATGGTTTGGTATGGCGACAAACTCTATATCAGAACCACGGCCAGTGAAGTTTTTACCTGGGACGGCGAGAGTTTTGAACAGTTCAAAGGCGGATATAATTCTGTTATGGAAAATAGTGAAGGTTTAATATTTGGCTTAAACAGTTATCGTCAGCCCGCCGATATCGAAGCCCGTAATATCGCCCTTTGGGATGGCAGCGAATACCACGCCCTGGGCGATGGTGTAAATGGCAGAGTTCATACCATCGAAGAACACAACGGTGAAATATATATCGGCGGTTCATTTACGCGAACGTTCCATAACAATCCTGTCTGGCTCAAGTATGTCGCCAAATGGAACACCGCTAATGAGAAATGGGAACCGGTGGCTGGTGGCCTGCCGGGGACTGTCCTGAAACTGCGCAGCCTCGATGCGCGATTGTTTGCCTGCACCGAAGGTCACGGGGTCTATGAGTTGGTTGGGAATGAGTGGGTGCGTTATGACAAGTATTGCCGGGGGACTATTCGCGATTCGGTGCTGTTTGCCGGGGAGTTGATTGTCGGCGGAGAGTTCAGCTCGATTGTCGGTTTAGGCCCGGCCACACTGGTACGCTGGGATGGTACAGATTGGGAAATAGTAGCCCAGGGACAATATCAATACAGTGCCATTGAAGATTTGTGCACTGACAACCAGCGAATAATTGCCGCGGGCAGCCAGTGGCACTGCCCGGAGTTCAACCAGGAGTATGGACAGGTCAGAGTGGGAGAATTTTATCCGACATGATTGCTGAAATCATGGTCGGCGGGTGATTGTGGTTGTGTCTGAAATTCTCGCAGGTTTATGGGAAGGCAATACTCATCCCCCCAGCAATGACCTTATCTGCGCCGCCCGTCGGTAAACCGTTCCTATCGAAATGTGAAAGAAATCCTCACACTCCTGGTTTAGAACACCGGGTATGCCGCAAGGGCGACGGCCCTGGTTGGCTACCGCATAGATAGTGCCGGCTACCCAACCGGCGGGTTTGCCAGGCAGAGAGATATCGCCGGCCAAAAGCCTTGTCAGGATGCGGCCTGTCTCAGCTTGTAGGCGATTATTCGGGAATTTGCTGAAAAAGGCAGCAAAAAGTTCTCGGTAGTCCTGGTCTGTTTGCTTGTTTTTGGTAAACATCAGCTATTGCTCTCGAATTGCTGGACAGTTGATCTCTCTTGCAAATCCATTGAGCTGCATAGCACAGTATACCTGTTTTTATTCCAAAATCAAATTTGATTTTCACCGTCCAGGAACAGGGTCTGGTCGCAGCAAGGATGTGAGGTGGTTTTCGCAGGATTATGGGGAGGCTTGGGTGGGGGAGATTGCAAAGGGATGATTAGAAGACCAGGAACCAATAATCAAATAAGCAAGTTCAGTTTCTGGTGAAAATGTCTTTTTTTTGATACCCGACAAACTGCCTAAAACATCCTCTCTGTAACCATAACGGCATATATAACAAGTCTTTAAGTCTCAACTGCCAAATCTTGAAAAACTGACAAAACCGCAAAAAACCGTAGTAACCACGATAGACAAGGCATATCTTCTTTGGTATAATGATTCGGTTCGGAGGATTACTGTTCTTTGGGGCCTTCCGGCACCCGCCGGGCAGTTAATAATCCGGCAACGCGACATCAGTGCAATCATAAAAGGTACTTAACTATTTTGCCCTTACCCTGTCGAGGGGGGCATAAGCCAATAATATTTGTCAGAGCCGCAGGCTCGAAGAAAACGGAGGTCATAGCATGGTCAATCTCAATTCCAGAACTTTAATTTGGTCAATTATGTTAATGGCGGTCTGTGCCAATCTGGCCTGGGCGAATTCCCCCCCGGCGGTCAGTAACGTCTCCGCCTCCCAGCGGGGCGATGACAGCGGAATTGTGGATATATACTATACGCTGGCTGATGCCGACAACGACAAATGCACGGTCAGTATAGCTGTCAGCAATAACGATGGCAGCACGTGGACGATAACACCCTCGCCTTCATCGCTGTCAGGCTATATTGGCTCGAACATCTATCCTGGCAATAGGTACATTGTCTGGAACAGCAAGACCGATCTGCCGGGTGCTTACGGTACGACCTACCGGGTCAAGGTGACCGCTGATGATGGTTTTGTGGATGGTCCTGCGGGGATGGTATGGGTGTCTATCAACGACCCGGGCGTTTCCGGCCACGAAGGCTTCAATGGTCAGATGAGCAGATACGAGACCACCAATGCGCAGTATTGTGAGTATCTTAATGCGGCCCTTGCTTCGGGAGATGTTATTGTCAGCGGCAATTATGTTGTAGGCAACAGCGGTCCTTATTCCGGTGAGGATTATTATCGACTTGATGGTCCGGGATATACTACCGATGGGGCCACCAACGGTGGTGCGGCCCGAATCAACTGGACGGGCAGTTCCTTTACGGTTGACAGCGGTTTTGAGAATCACCCTGTTACTTATGTGAGCTGGTATGGTTCAACGTCCTTTGCGAGCTACTACGGGTGGCGTCTGCCGACGGAGTGGGAATGGCAGGCGGTAGCGGACCATAACGGCAGCTATACCTATGGCTGCGGGACGACTATCGATAACAGTATAGCGAACTATCGCGGTTCCATCCATCCGTACGGCACCACGGCGGTTGGTGCCTTCGGAATATCTGGCTATGGCATGTGCGATATGGCCGGCAATGTATGGGAGTGGACCAGCAGCTTATATGATCCTGAATCTAGCTACCGCGTTCTGCGCGGCGGCTGCTGGGGCGGCAACGGCACCTACTGTACGGTTGCGTACCGCTACAACGGCACCCCGAACCACATGTACGGCAGCTACGGATTCCGGGTGTGTCGTTGAGTGCTCCTGCCCCTGGATTTATTTATCCTTTGCTCTTTGTCCTTTTACCCTTTGCGGGGTCCAGGGGCGTAGCCCCTGGTCGCTAAAAAAATGAAAAATGAAGAATTGAAAATCATACAGGATTTTTACGATTTTATGCTGTGGATGATTCGGCATATTGAAAAGTATCCGCGTCATCATCGGTATTCGTTGGGTTATGCGATGGAAAGCCGGATGCAGAAGATTCTGGAGTTATTGCTGAAGGCCAAGTACCACAAAGAAAAGAGAGTCCTGCTGGACGATGTGAACATCGAACTGGAGATTTTGCGATTCCAGTTGCGGTTATCAAAAGATTTGGCTGTTTTGGCTGTGAAAAGTTACGGCTTTGGTTCAAAGAGTCTGCTGGCGATTGGTTCCCAGGCCGGCGGATGGAGTAAAAGCAGATGAAACGCTATGGCAATCTATGGGAAAAACTGATAAGTTGGGAGAACCTTGTTTTGGCGGCCCGCAAGTCAAGGCGAGGCAAGCGCAGCAAGAGGTGTGTCCAGCGGTTTGAGTTCGATCTCGAATCCGAGCTGCTGCGGTTGCAGGATGAGCTTCTCGCGGGTGATTATCTGCCTGGCGACTTTAAGACCCATTGGATAACACGCCCCAAGCGGCGGATGATTTCCGCGGCTCCGTATCGGGATAGAGTGGTACATCACGCTATGATGAATGTCCTGGAACCGATTCTGGACCGGCATTTTCATCCGGACAGTTACGCCTGTCGCAAGGAGAAGGGAACCCATGCCGCGGCGAACAGGCTCCAATATCTGATGAAACACAATAAATATGCTTTGCAGTGTGATATATGCAAATTTTTTCCGAGTATTGACCATAACGCATTGAAAGAGATGTTTCGTCGGCTCATCAAAGACAAAAATGTGCTTGCCCTGATGGACTTGACTGTGGACTGTTCTAATCCGCAGCCGTCAGAGATGGAATGGTTTGCCGGCGATGACTTGTTTACACCTGGGGAACACCGCCATGGTCTTCCTATCGGCAATTTGACCAGTCAATGGTTTGCTAACTGGTATCTGAACGGCTTGGACCATTTTATCACAAAGGAGTGTGGGTACGGCAGTTATGTGAGATATTGCGATGATTTTATTATATTGGCAAAAGACAGGGACTCTTTAGTGACGCTGCGTGAGGATGTCAAGACCTGTCTGCAAAGTATTCGGCTTCGGATTCATACGACTAAAAGCTTTATCAGACCGGTCAAGGCGGGTCTGACTTTTGTCGGGATGCGACTCTGGCCGTATCATAGGGTCTTGCGAAAAGACAATATCAAATCCTTCCGAAAACGTATCCGATGGATGCAAAAAGCTTACGCCTGTGGGATTATCGACCTCGATTACATCAAACCAAGACTTGCCAGTTGGATAGGACATAGCAGTCATACCAATGACTATAAATTACTTTGTCGATTATGCAAAGACTGGAGTTTCACAAGGGCGACGCCGGATAAGCTACCGCGTTCTGCGCGGCGGCGGTTGGAACAACAACGACAACAACTGTACGGTCTCGAACCGCAACAACAACAACCCGAACAACATGAACAACAACAACGGATTCCGGGTGTGTCGTTGAGTGCTCCTGCCCCTGCATTTTCCCGAATTTCCCGGAATGGCAATGTTTACGGATATTGTCAGTGTGGCGGGGAAAATCCTCGGCGTGGTCCCGAGCCGGCGGAGCAAGAACTTCGCGGCCAAATTTCATCGAGAACGAATATAGCTGGTAGGCTTGTCGCCGAAGTCTATATTCGTTCGCTTGCAGTCAAAGGCGGCTGGGCCGCTTAGAATATAACAACGATAAAATTTTTATTTTACCGGAGAACAAAGATGTTAAACGCAGAAAAGTTTAGGACAACAGCCTTGATAATGGGATTGGCTGTCATATTGGTCTTTGCCGGTGTCTTGCAGGGGGCGACGGGGTTTAGGATTTCGAATCGGTTTACTCTCGATAATCGAGAAGCTGGCACGGGATATGGGATTTCGAATCGGCTTACAATTGACAATCGAGAAGCCGACAATACGCCTTTGATTGTGTCGTTGTCCAGCCAATACAGCAGTTCTAATCAGAACGCTTATTTTTTGGCGGGGGTTCCATTGAATCAGACGTTTACTGCTACAATTGACTGGAACGGCAAGACGTCCAGCCAGGTACGATGGTATCGGAATAATGCTGTCATCGCCACCGATACAGTCAGCGGCACTTCGGTGAGCCGAACGTTCAACGCGGGAACTGCTTTTAGTGCTGGGGACAGGCTCTATGTTCAGGCGGTGGCGTCAGATGCGACGACCTCAAGCAAATATATGGCTAATTTTAATGTGGTTTCTCCGCCACCGGGATTGGCCACTGGAATGTTATCTTTTCAGTCAGGTAAATATAAATCTTCTCCATTTACTATTTATTTGCCGTTACTGACAAAAGATGCTCCTGGCTCACAAGAAAACAATGCGCTTATGGAAATAGCTCAAGTTGATTGGGAAAGTATTATAGATGTAACCGCAGAAATAGATTTAAACGGGCATGCAAAGGTCATGCCTGGCAATCGTTATGATATTTCAGGCGATTTCAAATTAGCCAAAATAAAATTTGACTATAACCTGGATGTTCTTTTGACGTTTGATTATATAAGCAATCAATGGAGTTTTGGGGGTAATTTCGCATTAAATGTTATGGGACGGCACCAGTCGCCCCCCTCGTATGTGGTATTTATGGTCGGGCCGGTACCCGTTCCGACCTATTACCGATTCGCGGTAGATGCAAGCGTTTCGGCGAATTGTCGCTTTACGGATGGGATGGCCAATAATCCAATTTTCTCTGGTGATATTCCAATTGGGGCAGGTGTAGAGGGTATGGCCGGCGTGGGCGTTGCTGATTTAGTCGCCGCGGAAGGGTATCTTCGAGGAGGTCTGAACTTTGATTTCCAAGTACCTCAGCAGCCATATTTGAGAGATTGGTATTTATCGCTTGATGGAGGCATTCGAATATATTTACTTTTCTACAAATATGAAAATAATTTTCTTTCATATCGCTGGCCGGAAGAACAGGACGCTATGGCAATGGGCATGAAAGCCTTCGCGGTTGAAAATTTTGAGCCGATGGAGCGCGATTATCTTATAACCGATTATGCTCACTGGCAAAGCGGTGCCGGAATGCTCAACTTAATGAATCTTCAGCCGATGGGTACCGGTGGAATAGAAACCGCTTTGCAGACCAATATTTTTGGTCAATCCAACGCGGTTTTGGCGGTATCAGATGATGCGATGTGTCTGGTCTGGCTTTACGATGAACCCAGCCGCAATAGTCTTGATCGAACGATGTTGGTATATAGTATAAATGACGGCAGTGGATGGTCAGTTCCAGCAGCAGTGGATGACGATGGAACCGCCGATGCGACTCCCTCGCTCGGGGTGGATGCGGACGGCAACTTCGTATGTGTTTGGGCGAATGCCTCACAGTTGATACCTGATGGCACTTCATTAAGTGACTTTATGGATAAGCTGGATATTCAGATAGCTGTTTATAATGATGTCGCGGATACATGGACATCGGAAAGCGTGGCGTCTAGTACGGGGGGCGATTATAGCCCCAAGATTTCCAGCGACGGCAGTGGCAACCTTACCGTTATCTGGACTTACGATGCTGACAGTGATGTTTTGGCGGAAACCCCGCCTGTGACCAATGCGGTTCTAGCCCGAACAAAAACCGGTACCGGCTGGCAGGCGATGCAAACACTGGCGACGGTTTCGGGGATTGTTAAATATGTAACGGTCGCAAATGACAGCATAGCTGATCATATTGTATATTGCCTGGATACCGATAGTGATTTGGAAACCGATGCAGATAATGAGCTGTTCTATGTGGATAATGCCGGTGGAAACTGGTCTGTACCTGTACAACTGACTGATGACGATGACGTAGATGTCAATCCTCAGTTGGTCAGGACCTCTGGCGGTTTAATGCTTCTTTGGGCCAAAAACGGTCAGATCGTCAGCGTCACGGATATTACCGGCATGACCGATATGGCTGAGGTTGTTCCACAGGAGGGCTCTTCCGGGCAGCGTGGTTTTGTGGCGGCAGCCAGTCCAACCGACAATATCTCTGTAATATGGAACGACCCATCAGATGCCGGTTCAGACATTTATACCGCGACCTATGACCCGGCCATGCTAGCCTGGTCACAAGTGGTGCAGATGACCGACGGCCGAGACATGGAACGGTCGATAACCGCGGCCTATTCATCAGGGGACAAGCTCGAATTGGCATATAATAAAGTGCATGTATCTGAAGGTGATGGGCTTGATGTGTTTGGCCAAGTGGACCTTTGTGTTTATGAATACATGATTGGTGTCGACCTTGCTGTTGTTGCAGACAGTATTGCGATTGATGACGCCAATGCCGTTCCAGGCGATACGGTCACATTGCAGGCAGTAATTATTAATGCCGGTGATATAGCGATCAGTGATATTCCGGTTGCGTTTTATTGTGGTGATACCGCTGAACCGGCAAACCAGATCGGTCAGACGCAAAGTATCAGCGGTGATTTGCCTGCCGGAGCGGACGCGATAGTTTCGGTAACCTGGACGATTCCGGTAAGTGACGATCCAGTGAATATTATTGTCGTTGTCGATCCCGAACTTCAAATTGAAGATAAGAATCGTCAGAATAATTCAGCTTCGGTTAGCCTATTCGGTGCAGACTTGGCTATTGAGAATGTAATCATCGCTCGCGATAGCCAAGGTGATTTTTATATTACCGCTGATGTAATTAACGTCGGTTTTATTCCGGCAGCAGCAGGCGTTGAACTCGGTTTATTTAGCACCAGCGATCCGTGTCTTGCTTATGATATCCAGACAGTCGCAGATTTAGAACCGGGCGCAACACATACCGTAACTCTTGCGGCCTTAAAAGACGAACTTGCCTATGGTTGGAATCAGGTTACCCTGTTGCTCGACGGTGACAATACCCTTAGTGAGGTATCAACGTTGAACAATGTTCAGACCCTGCTGCTGCAAAACTACCCTGCTTACGATTTGGTGGTTGACGGCGTTGTTGACTTATTGGATTTACATCTTTTATCCACACAGTGGTTAAGCTCTACTGGGTATTTGAGCGCCGATATTGCTCCTCCGGATGGCGACGGAATTGTGAACCTGCTTGATCTGGCAGTCCTGGCTGAGTTCTGGATGGCCGACCTGACCCAACCATAAGATTTCATTGAAAATTTCTAAACAGGAGTTTAGTAATATTGACTCTTGGAGGTTTAGCTACGCTTCGTAAACGCAGAGCATAATAGTGATCAATTAAATCAGACAAGGCCAGCGATAGAGAAACGCAGTATTTCTCTTCGCCGGTTTTGTATATCCCCAATGATTTGTATCGAACAACCCACTACCTCACGCCACATCCTCACAATCCCCCCGTTCCCCCACCAACTCCCGCCACAACCGCCGCTGTTTGCGCCAGTCGAGAGTGGAGGTAAATGCACTTAAGGGATTGTCAATTATAGATTTACAGAAGAAGTTTGTTGTTGGGAACTGTATTGAATCAAAACAAATGAGACCTTTGCCAAGACCTTTTACAAAATATATCCCTGTGCAATCTGGTTGAGCAATAAAACCATGAAATAGCCGTTATTCGGAATAGATATTTGCAAGTTGCTGGAGGTCTGTATAAAGTCAGCACCTCATAACTGTTTATTAAGACCCTGTATGGGGATTATATGTGTTTTTTGTGTAGAACCATGTTTTATCACTATGTATTTGGGAAATCCCAGTTGAAATATATTTTACTTATCCCAATATTCACTGCGGCCATACTTTTTGCTCAGGATTTGAATGGGAAGGCCTTCGAAAAGGAAGTCTATCTGATAATCGTGGCAGATCAATATCAATCGAGCCCTTCATTAAGCTCATTTGTTTCTTTTAGAAACGAGGATTTCAGGGTACAGGTGGTTGCCGGTTCAGTCATCGGTACAACGGCAGATGAATTCAGGAATTATGTCAGAAATCTAATGCCTGCCTATGTATTGCTGGTGGGCGATTATGGGGATTTTCCTGTACATATCATCCAATATCCCACCAAGACAATTGAATCATACAATTATTATGTGGCTTCGTCTCTGACCGGTCATCCAAATCCAGATATTCCTCTGGGCCTGTTCCTGGTTGAGAGCGAAACGGAACTCAGCAATATAGTCAACAAAACCATTCATACTGAAAATCATATTTCCTCTTATCCCAAGGAATATTATGCCCATGCCGGTAGTAATGAACCAGTCTGGCCGTGGCCCGTGGAATTTAACGAGGAAATTTTAACGGAGATGAATGATAAGTATTTTCAACATGAAGGTTATAATTTTACCCTGGCGACCGCTTTAGATGAAACTCCTAACGATGTTTGGACTGATATAGGGATGATAAACAGCGGCATAAAATATATGATTTACCATGGGCATGGACTAATCCATAAATGGACGTTTGGTTTAGGAGTAGGAGGATTGCCTCAGTTAGACAACGATATCTATCCATTTATATTTTCATTCTCCTGTTCAACCGGCACTTTCAGCGGTGAAGCAAATGGGAACATCAACGATTGCTTTGCTAAAAAGATAGTGGCTTCTGAACATGGTGCGGTTGCATTTTTCGGGGCTTATAATGTTTCCGGTCGCGGGATGAATCCTCTGTTGGAAGGCCTGGTTAACGGATTATTCAATAATGAGGTTAAGAACAGATTAGGAGATGTACTAATTCGCGCGTTTAATAATACAACAAATCCGGATACCGTCAACAAATACTATCCGGTTGTTACTGAACTGGAAAGAACTAGGTCTGCATGGCAATTTCATCTTTTTGGTGACCCCGCGATATTGATTAATACCCTTGTAGGAGATTTTAATAATGACATGCGGGTAAATATGTCTGATTTTACTATAATGAGTCAGCAATGGTTAAGTACTGAAGAAGGCCTGGCCGCAGATATTGTTGACTCGGCTCCCGGTCCTATGGAACCCCGTGTTGATATGTTTGACTTAGCGTTATTTCTGTCGCATTGGCTTGGGTATTGAAATTTGAGAATTACGGATGGTAATTCAATTTCTGAGAATTTACTCAGTTCGTCTGATGTTACCAATTTAACCTTTTAGTGCTCACGCCACATCCTCACAATCACTCCGCTCCCCCACCAACTCCCGCCACAACCGCCGCTGTTTACGCCAGTCGAGCGCGGCGGTGAGCGGCCGTGCCATTATTTCTTGTATCGGGTCTATCCTCCCCGACATTTATGGCATTATACCTATAAATGTTGGGGCCTTAAAGCGTTAAATCTAACAGAGTTAAATGACATTATACGTTATTCTTACCAACTATTTCTGATGATAACCTTCTTTTCTTTATGGCAATTTCAATTAAGCCAGCCTATAATAGTATGCTTAGTGAGTCCAAGGCCAACTTGAATTCTGGTTTTATGTGAGATAGAATAATTTTTCCTAATTTTGTCATTACATCATACTTGGTAAACAGTCATGCCTCCTGTGGGACTCCGGCAGAAAATGAAATATACACTAAAAAAACTAAAGGCAACTTCTTATTAATCAATCACCGGCCCCCTTGCGAATCTATTTGATCAACCCCGCCAACCCGCTTGTAAGTCTCATCAACGTTAAGGAAAGCCGCTGGAACCGCTTTCGAATCTGGAAGCCGCTAAGTCTAATGGTTCTGGCCAGCCTGACCGGAGCGGAATGGGACATTACGATTCTGGACGAAAATCGTGGCTGCCCGGATTACGCAGCCCTGCCGCGGCCTGACCTGGTGGGGATTACCGCGTTTACCTCGCAGGCGAACCGCGCCTATGAGGTGTCGGCCATTTTCCGCCAACTCGGCGTTCCGGTTATCATGGGCGGTATCCACGCCACGATGTGCCTGGATGAAGCGTTGGCGAATGTGGACTCGGTGGTAACGGGGGAAGCGGAAAGTATCTGGCCCCAGGTTCTGCAGGACGCCCGCAACGGCGACCTGAAACGCCAATATGACGGTGGGTTTGCCGCGATTAATGATGTTCCGGCTGCCCGACATGATTTACTGCCTTCGGGATATGCTTTCGGAGCTATCCAAACCACGCGTGGCTGCCCGCTCAACTGCACGTTTTGCAGCGTGACGGCGTTCAACGGAGCACGCTACCGGCAGCGGCCTATCGCGGATGTCGTGCGCGAGTTTAAACAAATAACGGAAAAACGTGTCCTGGTCGTCGATGATAATCTCATTGGTACCCGCCCGGAGCACATCGCCCGGGCCAAGAACCTGTTCCGCGCGTTGGCTGAGGCTAAACTGGGGAAACAATGGATTGCTCAGGCCACCATTAATTTTGCCGATGATGAAGAACTGCTCAGCCTGGCTGCTCAAGCTGGATGCACCGGCGTTTTCATTGGTTTTGAATCCCCCACGCTCGAAGGGCTGCACGAGATTGGCAAGAAATTCAACATACTCAAAAACCGTGATTTTTGCAGTTCTGTAAAGCGAATTCAGCGACACCGCATTCTCGTCATGGGTTCATTTATCATCGGTCTGGACATCGATCAGCCGGGGGTTGGCAAGAATATTGCTGAGACGTCCAGTCGGTACGGCGTCGATCTTCTTAACGTGCTCTTTCTGACGCCTTTGCCTGGAACCCGCCTGTGGGACCAGATGAAAGAGCAGGACCGAATTACGCTCCAGTCCTATCCCAAAGACTGGAACTATTACACTCTGACCTTCCCGGCGGCCTCATACAAAAATTTTTCCCTGGACGGCATCATCCAGGAAATGAACCTCTGCCACCGGGCGTTCTATTCTCTGCCGAAAATTCTTTACCGGATGGCCAGAAATTTCTGGCACAGACGTAAACCACTGGTCACGCTGGTGGGTAACCTTTCCTGCCGGAGTAATATTCATCTGGACAACAAAGCCTATGCAGACTTCAAACTCCAGCATGGTAATCGGCACAATGATTATATAATGAAACATTAAAAGATTGCTTTGCTGGGATGAATCGGATATAATAAGGCTAAGTTGGAGTTTTCTACCAAGAAATTTCATGGGGGAGGATTGCGTTTTACAGAGCGGTAAGGGCGGGACAAGCAAAAAAACTCTGCGTCGGCGCAAAAACCAGGGGTGGATAAGAAAATGGATTTTCCGCAACATAAACAGAAAGGTATATCGCTGTGTATAGAGTTATAAAGTTCAACAAGGGAAAAGGCAAGACGCTGGGTAGATTTAACACTCAGGAGGAATTAGCGGTATACCACCATTCCACCCCAGATGAATCCGGCTCCTCCGGCGGTGAAACCACAAAGAAACACTGCATTGTGGAATTTCAACGCGGAACGGATGATTGCACGGTGCTGGCCCAGTTCGACAATCCACAGGAGGCCCGGAAATACTACGAAACGGTCAGAAACAAACACGAGCCGTTCGGGCCGTATCTGGTGCTGGCCCTGGAATTGCAACCGAATGGCGGATACGACGATCTTCTTCGCAAGCCGCAGTATCGGCAGACGTGGGGTCAAAAAAATGATGAATAAAAAACAGGCCCAACGTATTTCAGATGATCTCCATCGACGGGGAGGACCTGCGGAACAACTGCTGCGGATTCGCTGTGAGAAGGAAAGAAAACTTCGGTTGGATGTTATAATGGAATGGGGCGATCCGAGAAAATGGTTGAATTGAAACATTTAATGCTTTCGAATGGCGTATTGAGCAAAAACGTGTGTCACGAAGATGAGTGATGCTCCCGGCATATGGAGTTTCGCTTGTCATGTTTTACAGGTGATGGAGGTTTTGGTCCTCCGTTGTCGGCTGGCAGGAGCAGGCGAATCGTATGAGGTATCATTTCTATTATTGGTGATCCTAATAATCCCACACCTGTGCCGGCGGAACTTTACTACTATGATACCCGTGGCCTGATGATTGCCGCTGATAAGACTGACGGTAATAATGTCATTGTCGCGGATGATTTTTATTATGATGGCTTAGGATATCTGACCAAATCTGAACAAACCATTGGTTACGGCGGTACAACCTACACCGTCGAATATGGTCGCAATCAGGTTGGGCAGGCCACCTCGGTAGTATATCCGTACTCCAGCACACCCAACAGGACGCTGGCATACACATACACCTCATTGGGTAAGATTAACACAATATCCGACGACCCCAATACGCTTATCGACTATGATTATGCCGGAAGTCTGGTTGCCCAAAGGGTTTATGATGCTGTAAGTGCAACTTTTACGCCTGCTTATGATGATTGCCTGCGGATTACCTCACATGTTACCGCCAATGCTGGCGGCGATATTGTCAACTTTGGCTACACCTACGATGCCGACAGCAATATCATCCCCAAACAGTTCCTGCATCGTGGAGCAGGTTTAGAGAATGTTTATGCCTATGACACCCTTGACCGGGTGACTGGGTCTGATTATTATAGTTCCAGTACTTTTACGGACGAAACTTTCGTTTACGACACCTTGGGTAATCGCTTAACCCAAAACGATGGAACTGACACTGTGTATTCACCTAATATTGCCAACGAATATACCAGCATCGGCGGCAACGCTGTATCACATGATGCTGCCGGTAATCTTGCCTCAGACCACAGACGTTCCAGTAGTTTTCCAGGCAATCCTCCATACAATTATCACTACGATTATGAAAATCGCCTGACCGCCATTGATACCACCTTTACCATAGGTGAAAATCAGATTACTATTGCCATTGCAAAATTCGCCTACGACGCCCTGGGTCGCCGGGTCGAAAAAACTGAAGAGTATATGTCCGGCACTACCCACCACTACTATTATGACGGCTGGCGACCACTTCGCCATGAACGAGGAGTCTACAACATAGAATATGTCTACGGCAACTACCTCGACGAAGTGTGTATGCAGATTTATTCCGGCAGCCCGTTCTACCTGGCCCACGACCACCTCTATTCACCAGTAGCAATATTGAACCAGAACGGCGATACTCACGAAAGCCGTGAGTATTCAGCTTACGGCCAAACCACCGGCACGGCATTCTGCGAAATTGGCTTCACCGGCCAGAGGCAAGACACCTTCGCAGATGGCAACCTCAAATTAATGTACTACAAAAACGATACCGAAACCGGGAGGTTTTTGACCAGAGACTGGGTAGGTAATCCAGGAAAGGTTGAAGGTCTTAATAAGAAAAGTGCCAAATTAGCAGCTTTACTCGTAGCCAAAAGTATTTTTCCCGATATTATGAAGAAAGCATATCGCAAGGCCGCTAAAAACAAGTCACTGGCTACAGATTTTGTTTATTCGGCAATGCCGCCTTCAGTTGTAAACTATGCTGACGGAATGAATTTGTATGCATATAGTGTACAAAATCCGATCAACTATCTAGACGCCCCTGGATTTTGGAGTTACAATTGGAATGATTATAATTGGGGGGATGGTTTTTGTGATGACGTTTTCGGTATTCCTTATGCTATGTGGGATGATATCGAAGAGGATTTTGAAAAAGAAATAAAGGCACAGGCAAAAGCAACCGCTGGCTGTATATTATGCACAGCGGAGTGTATTGTAATAGGAAGCTTAGGGGACTTTCTCGTCGAAGCGGCTGCCAAGAAAGCAGCGGATGCCGCCTTAGTAAAGGCTACCGCAGCGTTGGCAAGTGATGCAACAAGGAAAGCATTTATTGTTAAATCTGTTTATGATGGAATAAAATGTGTGTCGAAATGTTCCAAGGGGGAATATACTCGACCGTCTCTGTCGCTTCCGTCATCCACGCGGAAATCTGACTATTATTATGATAACTGGTTTAAGTATGGATATTAAAGCTGCAAAATATTATAGTGTTATTATAATTATTAGTTTATTCAGAAACTAAACACATGCCAAAAACCTCAGCAATCATTTTATGTTGTGAAGGTTCATGTTTATTTTAGTGTGGATGTATTAAGATGGCACTTTTTGAGGATTACCACTAAAATGAAGATAATAATCGCTTTGGTTGGAGTTGTGTGTAGCATGGCTGGTTCAATCTTAATTTTCCTTACTTTTGTCCGTGGTAGCTCTCTAGAACAAAACAAAAAAAACGATCTATTCGCAAGGAAAATAGGTTGGGGAGGTTTTTTTTTAGCTTTACTTGGCTATCTTTTATTGAAATACGGCTCTTCGGAATAATTTGCGGGAGGAATTTAAGTTGGGAGAATTTAATGTCCCCGGTGTAGTTGTCAACCGAACGTGATACCGCTTTAACGCGGCTGAAATTTGAAAATCTTGCTCTTTTTCAAGTTCATATGAGTCCAGATTCAGCGTTATGGAAAAACGCTGAACGGAAAATCATCAGATTTTTGTGGTAGAGCAAAGTCTTATAAGTGCAAGTCGAATGTCAAAAACAGTTATTCAGAGGAAAGTCTCATAAAATCAGCTTGCAAGATACTGATATCGCCCTGCCGACCGATAACTCCAATTTACTTTGCTCCTGCGCTGAGTGCGCAGCTCTTACGCTGCGAGCGTAGCCCTTCCGCTGGCAGCGCAGCTCCTCCGCTGCGAGCGCAGACATTCCGCCGGCTGCGCAGGCCCTCCGCTGCGAGCGCAGCTTTCCCGCACCGTGCGTAGCTTCTCCGCTGCGTGCGTAAACTTGCCGCAGAGATCGCAGCCCCTGCGCAGAGTGCGTAGATCTTCTGCTGCGTGCGCAGGTCTGCCGCTGCCAGCGCAGCTCCACTGCTGCGAGCGTAAACATTTTGCTGGGTGCGCAGTCCTTCCGCTGGCTGCGTAATGGTTATGCTGCCAGCTGAAACATCTCGCTGGATGCGCAGTCCTTCCGCCGGGAGAATTTAAGACGTACGGTACATTTTTAATCAATCCTAAGACACCCTTGACCGGGTGACCGGTTCGGATTATCATAGCAGCCATGAAAGTTCTGATGAGACCTTTGTTTATGATACTTTAGGTAACCGCATAACCCATAATGACGGGGCTGATACCGTGTATGCAGCTAATATTGCCAACGAATATACCAGCATCGGCGGTACGGCCGTATCGTATGACGCCGCCGGTAATCTGTCTGGCGATCATCGCGGCTACACTTATGAATATGACTACGAAAACCGTCTGACGGCGATTATGAAAGATTCCGGCAGTACAACTGTGGCGCTGTTTGAGTATGATTCTTTGGGCAGGCGGGTTGAATCGACTGGCAATACCTATGGTACATACAAATTCTACTACGATGGCTGGCGAGTTTTGCGTGAAGAACGTGTTGCTTCACCGACTCTGACTTTCAATAACGAATACGTCTATGGCAACTATCTTGATGAAGTTTGCATGATGAACCTCAGATTAAATGATGCTGTTCAAGCATATTCATACTACTTTGTCCACGACCACCTATACTCCACAGTCGCCTGGCTCTATAGCACCAGCGGAATTATCCACCGCTACGAATACAACGCCTACGGCCAGCGAAAAATCATGAACGCAGATTATACCGATGCTGCCTATTCGTTTAACCACATATCCTTCACCGGCCAACGACAAGATGACCTTGACGGTGGAAACCTCTCACTAATGTACTACAAGAACAGATACTACGATACCGAAACCGGCAGATTTTTGACCAGAGACCCGATTGGGTATGTCGATGGAATGGGTTTGTATAATTATACTGGTAACGAACCTATAGCTAATACAGACCCCTATGGGTTATGGATATGGATAAAAGTATTCGATAAATCTTGGCAAATAGATCTTTTCGATGGAACTATGGCTGGACCTGTAATATGGAATAAGGCTAATCGTGCATCTAATCCCTTTTGGGATCCCTATGGTTGTATTTGCCGTTCCCCTAGAAAATACTACTGGATCCATCCACATAAGAAATGGGGCACCGCTAAGCTGTGGACCACAATAAGAGCGATTGCTCATGCTCGAACAAGGATTTTTTTGACCCATTCTGATAATCAAATAAAAGTTCACGTTACCGGCGACCTAGAAGGTAAATTTGAAAAACACGAAGAAGAGCTTGAGAAATACCTAGCTTGTATAACTCCAGCTCGTGCCAAAGAGATTAACGTTGAAGGTAAGGCAACGCTAAAGGAATTCGATAAGGAGTATGTCGTTAACAAAGAAATAATCACCGAGTGGCTTACTTATGTTATTCAGGGAAAAAGCTATAGCATAGGCGAAAGGCTGAAGGAGAAATTTCGCGATTATTATCCATATTGACTTTTTTCGAAGAGGTGTACTGCTATGTTAAAACAAATTGTTCTGATCTTGATATATGGACTATTTTTCATTTTGTTGTCGATGCTATTGAGAATCTGTATCATTTTTGTGGTAGATATGGAATATCCTAAACAATTTGATTTAACTCTTTTGATTATGAATCTATTTGCGGTAGCAGTTGTAGGATTCATAGCTGGTTACTGTTCAAAGTTTTGTTGGTGGCAATCAAGTCTAGTTGTTTTAATACATGCTTTTTTTGGTACAGGACTTTTCTTACTTGATTATTTTAATAGATCAGATACGGTTGTTACAAGAAGAGAGTATAATGTTTTACCGGATAGCGATTGTATTAGTTCGACTGAAATTATAATACAAGACACCACTAATAGAGCGAGTACTCTTTTTAACAACCCATTAGTAGGCGTTGGGTTTTGTTTAATTATTGTTGTGCTAGCCACTAAAATTGGTAAACATTTGAAAGAAACACATGTAGTTGTCAACCGAACGTGATACCGTTTTTGAGCGGTTGAGAATTGAAAATTTTGCTCTTTTTCAAGTTAATATGGGGAGAATTTAATGTCCCCGGGGAGAAATTTAATGTCCCCGGCACATTTTTCATCATTCCTACGACACCCTTGACCGCGTCACCGGTGCTGATTATACTGATGTTGTTGTAAGTCCTTTAGTTGATGAAAATTTCGTATACGACACCTTGGGTAATCGCATTACCCACGACCTTGAAGTTGGAACCGATACTGTGTACAGCTCAAACGAGGTTAATGAATACACTGCCATAGGAGGATCATTCGTCAGCCACGACGATGCTGGTAACTTTACCGCCGACCATCGCGGCTATGCCTACGAGTATGACTATGAAAACCGCCTGACCGCGATTACAAAAGATTCGGGCAGTACCACCGTTGCCACCTTCACTTACGATGCCCTGGGCAGACGAGTAGAATCAACCGGTAATACCTATGGCACATACACATTTTACTACGATGGCTGGCGAGTTTTGCGTGAAGAACGTGTTGCTTCACCGACTCTGACTTTCAATAACGAATACGTCTACGGCAACTATCTTGATGAAGTATGCATGATGAACCTCAGATTAAATGATGCTGTTCAAGCATATTCATACTACTTCGTCCACGACCACCTATACTCCACAGTCGCCTGGCTCTATAGCACCAGCGGAATTATCCACCGCTACGAATACAACGCCTACGGCCAGCGAAAAATCATGAACGCAGATTATACCGATGCTGCCTATTCGTTTAACCACATAAGCTTCACCGGCCAACGACAAGACGACCTTGACGGTGGCAACCTCTCACTAATGTACTACAAAAACAGATACTACGATACCGAAACCGGAAGATTTTTGACGAGAGATCCACAAGGTTACGAAGATACTATGAATTTCTACGAATATGTTCGGAGCAATCCTCTCTATTTCGTAGATCCCTATGGAACAAAAACTGCATGTCATACAGAACGTTGCGGCAAGACAACTTTGAAACCAGGTACAAAAAAAATAAATGCTATTATAGTTTATACTTGCTATGATCAAAACAATACCTGCACTTGCCAAGCTTGTTGTCGCTACTTAGTGGCCCATGCAGAAAAAGATGCCGCTTCTAGCATAAAGGGATCTGCCATTTGGTGGATATCTAAGGTACACGTTGTACAAGCATGTTTGGCAGCGTGCTACAAGTCGCCTTATAATGCGTATATCGCTAGAATAGAATAATTTGGCCATTTAGGTACAGGGAAGGCAGTGGGACGATGAGAAGCTTGTGTGATAAACAAAATTATAAAACAATAATGCTAGGCCATATATTGTGTATTTGCTTAAGCATCGTTTTTCTTTTTTTAACCGAAAAAGTTGGCGGATATCTTTTGTTAGAGGTAGATTTTTTTGACTTGGTACTTATATATTGTAGACCTTATTTTAATATTGTGATTATAGCAATATTTCCTCCTTTATTTTCTGCTCTACTCGCAGTTATCGTTGGGAGGAAATACGGGCTTATTTTTCTGCATTATCTTGTAGCAGTTATTTGTTGTTCTATTTGGAGGTTTATTTTACTAGTAAAAGTTAATAAGTTATATGTAATAGTTGCTGATATGTCATCTGAATCATTTCTTTTTTTAGTTGCACTTGAAGTGATAGCTGTCTTTTCGCAAATATTCATAGGGAAGGCCATAATAGGCAAAAACCGGTCTGTACTTGTCAACCGAACGTAGGAGAATTTAAGGGGAGAATTTAAGGTGTACGGTACATTTTTAATCATTCCTACGACACCCTTGACCGCGTCACCGGCTCCGATTATCATAGTTCCAGCGCCTTTACGGACGAAACTTTCGTTTACGACACTTTAGGTAACCGCATAACCCATAATGACGGGGCTGACACTGTGTACGCACCCAACATTGTCAACGAATATACCAGCATCGGCGGGACGGCCGTCTCTTATGATGCTGCCGGCAATCTGTCTGCCGACCATCGTAGCGGCGACCCTAGCGGCACAGCGTACAATTATCACTACGACTACGAAAATCGCCTGACCGCCATTGATACCACCTTTACCATAGGTGAAAATCAGATTACTATTGCCATTGCAAAATTCGCCTACGACGCCTTGGGACGCCGGGTGGAAAAAACTGAAGAGTATATGTCCGGCACCACCCACCACTACTATTACGACAGCTGGCGGGTACTTCGACATGAACGAGACACTCACAATATTGAATACGTATACGGCAACTACCTCGATGAAGTATGTATGCAAATTTATGCTGGCGCTACCGACAATCCATTCTATCTGGTCCACGACCATCTGTATTCACCAGTAGCAATATTGGATCAGAACGGAGATGTCTACGAAAGCCGTGAATACTCCGCTTATGGTTACACTGGAAATAATACTACATTTTGCGAAATAGCCTTTACCGGTCAGCGACAAGACACCTTCGCCGATCGCGATCTCAAATTAATGTACTACAAAAACAGATACTACGATACCGAAACCGGGAGATTTTTGACCAGGGATCCGATTGGGGTAAATGACGGTTTGGCTTCAGTACGGTTTTTGGCAATAGGCCTTCCTGTACGCAAGAGCTTTTCAGTACAAAAAATGTATAACGATGGTATGTCCCTTTATGAATATGCCAATTCGAATTCAATTCTTTATTTTGATACATATGGCGAAAGTACTGAAGGTATGACTGCTATATTTACGATCCTCAGGTGCGGAATGCCCTATTTTACCGCGGCACATATCAAATATGGGGACAGAAGTGACAAGTTTAGACATTGTTGGGTTAGCTGCATGATAGCAAGGGACTGTGGTAAAGTTATTTCCCTATTAGGAGGTCTAACGAAGGAGACTAGAGATTTGATTGCAGCAGGAATACAGGATAAAAATATGCGCGATGCAGCTATTGATTCACTAGCAGATATGGTGGCAAATCAGGTAGGGCTCGATTGTGCTGGTCCTGAAACATGGCTCGCTGGCGTGGGATGGATTACACGTTGGTTTAGGCAAAGTTGCGAGTGTTGTTGCAAAAGGTTTCCATGAAAACATTTTTTTTTGAGAGATTGTGCGATATATTTTTGATAATAGGCCTTGGGTACTTTTTTATATTTGGTCTAGATAGTGATTCAAATTATGTTGTGTTACATAGTATAGTAAGCTGGATCTGGCTTGGACTTAGTCTTGGTTTTAAGATTTTCTTTGTTTATAAGCGTCGATGACTATAACGGCTCACTGGTCGCCCAGCGAACCTATGACCAGATAACTGCCACTGCAACACGTACTTATGACGATTTTGGCCGACTCAGCTCCTATGTGACCGCCAATGCTGGCGGCGATATTGTCAATTTTGGCTATACCTACGATGCCGACAGCAATATCATCTCCAAACAGTTCAATCACCGTGCCGGCCTCGCTAATGTATATTCCTACGACACCCTTGACAGGGTAACCGGCTCCGATTATGGTACAGTATCGCATCTGGACGAAAACTTTGTTTACGATACTTTGGGTAATCGTGTAACGCATGACTTGGTATTTGGAACCGACACTGTGTACGCAGCTAACAACGTAAACGAATATACCTCCATCGGCGGCACGAATGTTTCGTACAACACCGCCGGAAATCTGACGCAGGACCACCGCATCAGCAGTCAGGGCAACCCTTATATTTACCACTACGACTACGAAAACCGCCTGACCGCCATCGAGACAACTTCGGGCCAAAACACAGTTCCAATCGCCGCCTACGCCTACGACGCCCTGGGCCGACGCATCGAATCGACCGGCAATCTTATGGGCACATACACATTCTACTATGACGGCTGGCGGGTACTCAGCGAAGAACGCAACGGCGAAAATGATGTTACCTACGAATACGTCTACGGCAATTACCTCGATGAAGTATGCATGCTGGTTAGCAAATATCAAGGGACAGACTACCCCACTTATTTTGCCCACGACCATCTGTACTCCCCCGTTGCCTGGTTATTTGACGGCGGCAGTGTAGTGCAGCGTTACGAATATAATGCCTACGGCCAAAGAAAATGTTTGACCGCCGGCTACGGCTCAGTCTCATATACCTCCAACCCAATCAGCTTCACCGGCCAAAGACAAGACGACCTCGACATAGACGTACTAAGCCAGGTCAACCTCTCACTAATGTACTACAAAAACAGATACTACGATACCGAAACCGGGAGGTTTTTGACCAGAGATCCACAAGGTGTTCAGGATGGTTTAGCCTTAATAAGATTCAAAGACGCCCTTTCGCCCGAAAAGGAAGAATTCAAACCAAATAGACAATATGATGATTACATGTCATTGTATTCCTATGCTAACTCACGGCCAACTGTCTACATAGATTCATTAGGCCTGTCAATTTCTTTTGGCTGTGGAACTTGCGGGCCAGATGTAACTTTACTTTTGGACCAGCTACGAGAAAAAATGATTAAGGATTTCAATTCTTTGTCTCGAGCCAAAAAACTTGCTAAGTGCACAGGAAGATATGGTACTAACAGCTGGGATGTTGAGCAACTTCATGACCCAGACCTTCTTTTAGGTCGTAAAGGACAAGGTTGTGCTACTGGTGCATGCCAGGAGACGGTTATGGTGCATGGAAGGTGCCGTAGCTCTCATGCAGTCAACTATTATATGTATGGAATTATGCACTCTTTATGTAGCAGTACTCCCGAACATGATGTTGAAAGGGGTCTCCTGTGGCCAATTCTTGTTTCAGGTGATGCTAAATGTAAGGCGGCTTGGGCCCGAGCAGGAGTTCGAGGGAACTCCTCTGGCGTTAGTTGTCAGGACAATTTATGGATATGTAAACCGTGTTTGTCTTCTAGGACAAGTCCACTAACCTATCGGTGGAAAGCATTGTGGAGTTGGTGGGATTAATACATGAAAACAACTAAGACACAGGTTGGACATAAGCTAATATCGAATCTTAATTTCGTAATGGTAATTCTTGTTGTTTTCTCATTAGGTGCAGCATTTATAGGGCAACCCAGTATTAGCACTGTTCTTTCAGCAGTAAGTACACTTGGATGTGTCGCTATTGTTTTTTATTCTATCAAAAAGAAGTTTTTATTTGTTTTTTATAGAATTTCAGCAATAGCGGGGCTTGTCTCTTGTTTATTTTCAATTCATTTGATCTCGAGTTATATCGATTCGGCTCTTGAAATTGCGGTTAAAAAAGCTGATATCGATCAAATCCACTGGCTTTGCGGCCTTGGATATGATGCGAATGCAGAAACAGATTTAAGCCAAGGAGCAAATCTTTTGACTGCAGCGGTTTTGTGTCCATATTATGTTTACGACAAATCAAAACCTAATGATCGTGAGCGTATTGTAACTAATGTTGTACGGGCTTTAGTTGAGTGTGGAGCAAATGTTAACAAATATAATCATAATGGATATGCCGCCATCCATTTAGCGGCAGATTTAGATTATTGTCAGACAGTATCTTATTTACTAGATGCAGGTGCTGATGTTAATCTTCCTATTAGAAGCAATTATAAGGATTCAGGTCAAACGCCTCTAGATATTGCTAAAGACGGAGGATCTCAAGAAATGACTGAATTACTTGAGTTGCATGGCACGCGTAATGGCAAAATAAGCGATTAGGTGTAGTTGTACTTGTCAAGCAAGCGTGATACCGCTTTTGAGCGGTTGAGAATTGAAAATCTTGCTCTTTTTCAAGTTCATATGAGTCCAGATTCAGCGTTATGGAAAAACGCTGAACGGAAAATCATCAGATTTTTGTGTAGAGCAAAGTCTTATAAGTGCAAGTCGAATGTCAAAAACAGTTATTCAGAGGAAAGTCTCATAAAATCAGCTTGCAAGATACTGATATCGCCCTGCCGACCGATAACTCCAATTTACTTTGCTCCTGCGCTGAGTGCGCAGCTCTTACGCTGCGAGCGTAGCCCTTCCGCTGGCAGCGCAGCTCCTCCGCTGCGAGCGCAGACATTCCGCCGGCTGCGCAGGCCCTCCGCTGCGAGCGCAGCTTTCCCGCACCGTGCGTAGCTTCTCCGCTGCGTGCGTAAACTTGCCGCAGAGATCGCAGCCCCTGCGCAGAGTGCGTAGCTCTTCTGCTGCGTGCGCAGGTCTGCCGCTGCCAGCGCAGCTCCACTGCTGCGAGCGTAAACATTTTGCTGGGTGCGCAGTCCTTCCGCTGGCTGCGTAATGGTTATGCTGCCAGCTGAAACATCTCGCTGGATGCGCAGTCCTTCCGCCGGGAGAATTTAAGACGTACGGTACATTTTTAATCATTCCTACGACACCCTTGACCGGGTTACCGGTGCTGATTATACTAATGTTGTTGTAAGTCCTTTAGTTGATGAAAATTTCGTATACGACACCTTGGGTAATCGCATTACCCGCGACCTTGAAGTTGGAACCGATACTGTGTACAGCTCAAACGAGGTTAATGAATACACTGCCATAGGAGGAGCATCCGTCAGCCACGACGATGCTGGTAACTTTACCGCCGACCATCGCGGCTATGCCTACGAGTATGATTATGAAAACCGCCTGACCGCGATTACAAAAGATTCCGGCAGTATCACCGTTGCCGCCTTTGCTTATGATGCCCTGGGCAGACGGGTAGAATCTACCGGCAATACCTATGGTACATACACATTTTACTACGATGGCTGGCGAGTTTTGTGTGAAGAACGCTCTGCGGCACCTTTTGACCCTGAATATATTTACGGTAATTATCTCGATGAAGCATGTGTCATGATTCTGAGGCTGGGCGAGATCGATTATCCGTTCTACTTTGTGCACGACCATCTCTATTCGCCAGCTGCCTGGCTGAATACCGCCGGCGATATTGGCGAGCGATTTGAATATACGGCCTATGGCGAACGCATAAGTCTCGACTCCGGTTTTAACCCCCTCGCAACGACAAGCTTCTTTAGCATATCCTTCACCGGCCAGCGACAAGATGACCTTGACGGTGGCAACCTCTCATTAATGTACTACAAAAACAGATACTACGATACCGAAACCGGGAGGTTTTTGACCAGAGATCCACAAGGTGTCCAAGATGGCTTGGCCTTGGCATCTTATGACAAGAGCGGAGCCCCAAATGTGAGGTCTTTTATGCCTAAAATTCAGTATGCTGCTGATATATCTTTGTATGCATATGTAGTAGGGAGGCCGACCATTCTTTCTGATTCTCTTGGACTTGAAGCTTCAATTGGCAACATTCTATTTCCTCAGCCTCCTGGCACTGACGGTGGTGGCGCTTGTGGATGCTATCTATTTATAGAGCCCGCTAGCGATTTATTAAAACATAAGGATTATCCGCATTCGTGGATAGAATGCGGCTCAGATGTAACTTGGGGTTTTCGTGGGGTACCCCTACCTCGGTCAGATGATGAAAGTATTGAACGCAGAAAGAAAAACAAAAAATACGCGGACACTTTAAATGCTTACCCACTTATTAAGAAAAAGTATGGCATGCTTAAATATCCTAAACCAAAAGAGTGTAAATGTGCGACTTGTTATGATATAATTGCCTGCATTAATCATTTTGCAAAAAATGAGGAGCGAGAATATGGGGGTTATTATTGCTGGGGATGGACTCAAGAAGTTACTCGTAGTTGTTGCTTAAAAAAAAGGTCCTTTAATCTTCTCTACGATCTTTGGGCTGATTTTTTAGACACTGCGGAGAATGGCCCCTTAGTATTTTAATATTGTTTTTAATGTTTAAGATTTGATTATGAGTTACGGTAAAATTATATCCTATTCTTCGTTGGTATTGGTTCTATTTTTAATCTTATTTGTATTGTGGCTGATTCCAGAGTTTTCAATGCCTATAAGGGTAAAATACTTAACTACCTCCAATATTCAATACGTTGAACCTGACAAATTTAATATTCCAGAAGGTTACGCCCTATTGTTTGGGACGGCTTATGAAAAGGCTAACAGTTTAATTTTAAATTGGCCAAAGTTGCACCAAGAAAAAGTGCTATATGAAAGCGCGGAAAAAGTTTTTTGGTCAGCTGCTTTTTCAAGCGACAAAAAACTCTATTACTGTGCGATAAAATATGATAATGTAACCCTCAATGCCCTCGCTTCTTATATTGGAAAATATAATCATTGTGAAGATAATATATTTGTGTCCGAGGATGAAATATATACATTTTCATTGTCACCCAGTGAAAATATTATCGCATATACAGAACATATTTCCGAAGATCAGATTGCTGTCAACGTACTTGATCTTAAAAATGGAAGCAAGAAGAGTGTTTTGGGAGATATGCTGAGTTCACGATCCAAACCGACTTGGTTGTCAGATCAGGAAATAGTGTTTGTCTGCACCGAAGGCATAATGAAATATAATATTGACAAAAATGCTATGGAATTATTAGTCTCTGGCCAGTATTCCTCTGTTTTATATTGGGAAAAAAGCAAAATTATTATTCTAAAAGACGAGGGTTATATCTTTGTCTATGATACCGAGACGAAAAAGAAAAAATTTATTTTCAAAAATAATTTTATTTGTGGCCCCCCCTCGATTTCATCCGATCAAAAGTATTTAGCGTTTCCACATGAATTCCCAGAAAATTATGAACAAGTAATGAAAGTTAGAAGAAAACCTAGTTTTGGTAGTTCAGTATTTGTTGTTAATTTGGAGACAATGGAATATACATACTATTCTCGCCCCAGTGGTTGTTATGGGCCATATTTAAATTGGGCACATATTTCGTATGAAGATTATGTAAAAAAGTGAGGTTCCGGCCAACTACACCCGGAAAAATTTAAGAAACTATGAAAGCCAGATGCTCCGGGACGAATTATGTTATAATCGTCCCGACGTGGTTGCCGCTGTGGCACCACAACTTTATTCTTCACAAGGATTAAGTAGCATCTGACCATGGGGAGAATTTAAGGTGTACGGGAGAATTCGGGAGAATTTAATGTCCCCGGTACATTTTTCATAATTCCTACGACACCCTTGACCGCGTCACCGGCAGCGATTATCATAGCAGCCATATTAATTCGGACGAAACCTTTGTTTACGACACCTTAGGCAATCGCTTAACTCATAATAACGGGACTGATATTGTGTATTCGCCTAATATTGCCAATGAATACGATACTGTCGGCGGAACAACCGTTTCGTACAATGATGCTGGCAATTTGGCCGAAGATCATCGTAGCGGCAACCCTATTGTACCAGAGATTAGAATGACCATTCCAGCAAAATTAAACTTTCTTGTAGTATTGATTATTCTCGTAGCAATATGGCTACCACTTAAGGCTGAGGAAACAGGCCCACAAAAAGCTTTCGCAGCAATTGACAGCTTCAATCAACTGCTCACCTCATCTTCCACCGAATTATCTCGGTTAGATATTGGCCGCGTTAACCTTCTCTGTGCTCAAGGGCTTAAAGGCTCAGAAGACCTTGATGTTAATTCCTGCCTGACAACTCTGGATGAATGGACCAAACTGATTGAAGCGGATACCGCTTCGCGCATTCAGTCATATTACGATGCCCCCTGAGCGATATGATAATTCCGTTAACCTGTTCAAGATTGTGAATATGATACTTACGTTGAAAAACGCTATCGGTGTTGACTATGATCAGGATATTATGCAGAATAGCGACTTTCATGACTCACGCGACTTCTTCCTGCATGGCTGCCTTAACGGCGAAATGAAAGGCGGCTGTATCTCTATCCCCACTCTATGCGTAACGGTGGGTCGACGTTTGGGGGTATCCGCTCAAGTTGGTATTAACACGGGAGCACGTGTTTTTTCGCTGGGATGATGGTACGGAAGTATTCAATGTGGAAGCCTGCTGTCCCGGTTGCGATACTCACCCGGATGAACATTATAAAGATTGGCCGAATAAGTTGACTGATATAGACGTCAAGATGAACGGCTATCTGCGTTCTCTAACGCCGGAGGAAGAGCTAGGGCTTTTCCTGGAAACCCGGGGCCATTGTTTGTATGATAACGGCAGGATAGATGAAGCTTTGGTGTGTTATGCCCGGGCCTATGAACTTATGCCGGACACATTCAGCCGCATAGCCAATGTCCACAAGGCCATGGATTATAAGCTGAAAGAATTTCAACGGAAATATCAGGAACTTGCAGCCAAACTCGTGGTAGAGGAGCAATCTGATGATTAAGAAATGTATGACGTTAATTCTGTTATGTTTGTTTGTGGCCGTACCTTTTGCCAATGCGATGTATGATCCCGAAACTGGTAGGTTTTTGACTCGCGAGCCACAGGGAGTGCAGGATGGATTGGCTTTAGCAGCTTATGACAAAAATGGGGCCCCGAATGTGCGGTCTTTTATGCCTAAAATTCAGTATGCTGCCGATATATCCTTGTACGCATATGTCTTGTCCAGACCGACAATGCTGACTGACCCATGGGGATTGGAATTCTATGATAGATATCCTAATCCGCCGGGGATTGACAAAATGGTTCATGCGGTTGCTATTTAATGATAGAAAAACAAAGTGCATTAAAGTCTGCATGGGGAGGGATAACTAGCAATACGGACACAGATAATCCTCATTCATGGATCGAGTGTGGGGGGAGTTCATGGGGGCTTACGGGTTTAGCAGGACTTAATGACGAAAGAGAACTACGTCAAGGAGGAGATATTGAAAGTCCTGACGGTCATGCTGAGGATAGGATAGAAGGTTCTCTTCCTGCAAATAAAGTTGATGTTTATCCACTCATTAAAAAAAATAGTGGTTTTCTAAGATATGGTGTTAATCCAGGAAAGGCTTGTAGGTGTGCAACTTGCGATGATATAATTAGTTGTATAAATAGTTTTGCTAGCTTTTCTGCGGATAACCGACCATATCAACAGGGTTTTTTAGATGGTACAGCACAATTCTATGTTTGCTGGGATTGGACCGCAGAGGCAATGAAAAGTTGTTGTTTGAGAAAAAGTTTTTGGGATGTAAATCCAATTTATGATTACTGGGTAGCTGAAGAGTATCCACTTTGGTAATGACTGATTCCTATGATGTTTGGTGAATAGAAGATTATTACAAAACTTTTATTGAGTAAATACGAATGTGGATGAAAGGGAAAAAACAAAATTTTCTTTTCTTGGGTTTACTGGTAATATCAATTCTAGTTATTCAGGTGGTATTGCCACTAAAAAGAGACTTAAATGGGAGGGGTGAATACACTTTGCCCGAGCAGTTTGAATTCCCCGAGGATTATGCAATATTAACAGGGGGCATTTATAATAATGATAATCGTCATAAACTGATTTTGAACTGGCCCAAACAGCATGTGGAAGAATTTCCTGTGGAAGATTTTGAGGTGTCCTGCTGGTCAGGAAGGTGTGGAAATAGCGGAGAATATTATTATAAAGGCAGAACAGAATATGGTTATGACAGTATAAGGAAGATGCACAAAGGAAATAAAGTTGAAATTGTGCGAGGAGATTTTTGGCCTGATTTCTCTATATCTCCCAATCAGAAGTATCTGGGATACGTCGAAAAAATTCAAGATGATCAAAATGTTATCCAAATATATAACTTGGGAAATGGGAGCAAACATACAATACCGGGCGTCTTGTTTTATAGTGTACCGACATGGATCTCAAATGAGATAATTGCTTATGTTGAACTAAGGGGTATAGTTTTATATGATTTGCAGAATAAATCTTCGGAACTAATTGCTAAAGGAGAATATTCTTCAGTAGTCTATTGGCGGGATAATGTACTTCTGGTCGCTGAAGATGATGACGTGATATTCACACTTGATCTGCAGTCAAAAAATAAGGAATATTTTTTTCATGATGGTTCCATATGCGGTCCGGCGGCAATTTCTCCCTGCAGAAAATATGCTGCATTTTCGTATAAACTTCCTGAAGATTTTTTTCAGAGGTCAAAACATAATTACAAACCCCATAATGGCGCTACCGTGTGTATTGTCAACCTAGAGACAATGGAATATACTTTTTATTCCCGGCCAAACATTAATAATTATTATTTTTATAGTTTATTTGTGAGTTGGACGCATATTTCGTATGAAGATTATGTAAACAAACCATTCGAAGACTGAAGTCGTAAAAGCAAAAAAGAAATGTTGATAATAGGTGATAATATGTACAAGCTAAAAGGAATTGTTTGTGTTATAATGTTTATTATATTGAGACTGTATTAAAGATACCGGGAAACTGTTAGGGGCAAACACGTGGAGCCTCGCCCAAATCAGCTATTGGCTGCCAAAATCAAGGTTCAGGCCGGTTATATCTGGGAATTACTAAGCTATGAGAAATAAATCTGAACATAAGCTCCTAATTCACCGTGTCAATACCCCATTCTTTGAACAGTTAAAACTGGAGAATTCACGTTACACAGAGCAGTTTTTTCCCTTTTGGCCCTTCACCCGAACGCTGAGGGGTGAAAGGGGGAAAACTGCGGCTGTACTCGACGGGACTTTGGCCTTCCAATGAGCTGTGGCCGCGATCATAATTGTATTCGATTAGCCAATCGATGGTTAAATCTCTTACCTGACGCAGGTTCTTAAATGCATACATATCTAAAATGTCCTCACGATAGCTGCGGTTAAACCGTTCTATAAAACTGTTCTGCTTGGGTTTGCCCGGTTCGATACGCCGATGGCGAATCCGATTTGTGCAGCAAAACTTTCTGAAGGACCGGCTGACAAATTCCGGCCCGTTATCACTGCGAATATATTTGGGAAAACCAGTTGTTGTATTAAGAAAAAGTAATAATTTTTACGATGCGTTTAATATGTATTAGGATCTACCAGTTGTGAAATTATTGTTACGATATCCCATAAAATATTTTTTTTGGATTTCGATATGTTTTGGCTCGCTATGTCTAATTATTTTCTGCCCTTATGCGATCATGTTTTTAGGGTTAAAATGGGGCGTAAAATCGAAAATTAATTATGTTCAGCCGGATAATTTCAAGTTACCAGAAGATTCGGCGATGTTATTTGGAAATGTTTATAATCAGAAATCTGGCCAGATAGTTCTAAGTTGGCCAAATTTGCATAAGGAAGAAACTATATGCGAAGACTGCGGTAATGAGTGCTGGTCGGCATTTTTGAGTAGTTGTGGGGATTTATATTACTGCTCAAGGGAACATTATTCATCTGACTTAATAGTCAGGAAGTCTGGTTTGGAAGTAGAGTCTGTGTTAGCTCGAGATGTGTCCATTTGGGATTTTTCTCTTTCTCCGAATCAAGATTATTTAATTTATACTCAAGGAGCAGATGACATTTCAGCGACAATTGAGGTTGTTGACTTAAGTGATAGCGACAAACTTTCTGTTTCAGGATATTCGCCTAAAGTTCGCGCTACGCCTGCATGGTTGTCAAATTCGGAAATCGCTTTTGTTTGCACAAAAGGTATAATGACGTATAGCTTTGAAACAGAAGCTACAGACTTAATAGTAACAGGCAATTATTCATCCGTGGTGTTTTGGAGAGAGGATAAGCTTGTAGTTACTGAAGACGAAAAACGCGTATTTGTTTTTGATCTGCAAACAAGAAAAAAGGAGTTTTTGTTTAAAAATCGATTTGCTTGTGGACCTCCAACTTTATCACCTTGCAGTAAATACCTAGCCTTCACACATGAATTTACTGAAGATGTTGGCCGGGTAAATGATTTTAGCAGAGTTGACAGAGCCCCAACCCCTGGGGCCTCAGTTTGTATCGTAAATTTAGAAACCATGGAGTTTACATACTATTCGCGTCCTAGTGGTTATTATGGGCCTTATTTAAGTTGGGTACATCTTGCACATAATGATTATGCAAAAACGTTCGAAGACTAATTTGTATTCGTAATAGGCAAAAAGTAATCCGAAGCTAAAATACGGTAATTTCAGAAAGTTGCCAGCAGAAATATAGTGAAATTGGATCGGATTTTTCAGCACTTCTAGTGCTGACATTGCTCTTTGGCAACATAATATCGATTTCGGCGCATACCGGTAGCGGCAAAGTTTTATGCTTTGGCAAATGGTTACGCAGCTTTGCGATGGTAGGATTTAAGTAATTCGCAGAGGGAGTCGTTCAATACAGAAGATTCGTGCTTTGGATTGATGATACTACCGTCCTTGATGAACACGACCGACGTGGTAACAGACCATGAATTCTTTGAGCCTGTAGCGAAACTGACCCCACCCACGAACTCACGCCACATTTCCATCCACTTCGCCTAACTCATTCACCTCCCGCCACAATCGCCGCTGTTTGCGCCAGTCAAGCACGGCGGTAAGCGGCCGGACCATAATCTCTCGGATGGGGTCGCGTCCCGAGTAAGTGAGCGGCAGAAAGAGTATCTCTTCCTGAATATCCGGGGCCAGCATAAGCAGATTCATGATTTGTGTCACTCGGGCCCGGCTGACGTGCCCGAGCCGGGCGAGCTCAGCCTGATCGGTGATCTCGCCATCCCGAATTAACCGCTCAAAACGCAACGCCAGGGCCATTATTTTCGCGATACGTGGTATTCGACCCTCCCCACGCGGTTCCGGACGTGGCCCTTCCTGAATTACCTTGCGGCTGTTGCGCCCCCGGCCAAAATGCACCTGGCGTTCGATGGTTAGTTTTTTCATACTGCAACCTCCTCGTGATTAAGTTCATCGCTCAGTGTCCTGATTCCTGTGGGGTGGAAGGTGATGGCCACAGTACCATTTTCCCCGTCATAATCCACCCGCTCGATGAGTAAATGCAGAATGCGGGCCTGTTCCCGGGCGGTGAGCGTCTCCCAGAGTGGGTCGAACAGGGCACAGGCTTCGCCCACTTCCCGGGCATCTACCAGCTCGCGTGACAGGGCCGCAATCTGGTCAGACACTTCCGTGGCCCGCTGCCGGGCAGTGCGGATACGGTCCTGAACATCGGCCATACGGGCCAGCGTCACGCCGTCCCGCTCGCCACAGCCCGCCATCTCCCGCAGTTCGGCATTGTGGCGACGCAGTTCGCGCTCCAGGGTATGTTTCTCCACTTCCAGCTTGCCGATCACCTCTTCCCGCTGACGCCGACATTCTGCAAGCGTCTCATTTAAGAGGTTGCTGTCCCGGCCCAGACCCTTGACCTGCTCCACGACAAAACGCTCCAGTTCACCTGCCGGTACGGAAGGTGACGGGCAGTTATGCCAGCCTCGGCTCTGGGCCTGGGCACAGACATAGTAGCGATACCTCTTATTACTGTTCTTGGTGGCGTGGGTATGTACCATGCCGCAGTCGCAGGGCACACAGCGTATCAGCCCCTTCAATAACGCCCCGAACCGGTTCCGCACGTGTTTGCCGCCGCTGCGCCCGTTACGCTTGAGCAGACGCTGGACCCGTTCAAAAATCTCCGTATCCACAATGGCGGCATGTTCGCCTTCGTGCACTTCATCCTTATAGGTTATTTTACCAAGATAGAGCCGGTTGGTCAGCAGTTTGAATAAACTGTTCTTATTGAACGGCTTGCCGCCTCGTTTATTTCCTTTGCGTGTGGTCCAGCGTTTGGTAGTCCAGCCTCGCCGGTCCAGTTCCGCCACCGTTGCCAGCAACGACTGATGTTCCAGATACAGCTCGAATATACCCCGTACCCGAGCTGCCTCATCTTCATTGACATGTAGTTTGCTGTCCCTTACATCATAGCCCAGCAGCGGCATGCCGCCAGACCATTTGCCCTTACGCCGTGTGGCGGCAATCTTATCCCGGGTCCGCTCCGAGATCATCTCCCGCTCAAACTGGGCGAAAGACAGCAGTACATTGAGCATCAACCGGCCCATCGAGGTGCTGGTATTGAACTGCTGGGTAACCGAGACGAACGAAACGCAACGACGCTCCAGCACCTCCATAATCTTCGAGAAATCAATCAACGAGCGGCTGAGCCGGTCTACCTTATAAACCACGATACAGTCAACCTTGCCCTCCTCAATGGCATCCAGCAGGCGTTTGAGAGCAGGCCGTTCCATATTCCCGCCCGTGAACCCGCCGTCGTCATAGCGGTCAGGCAGACAGATCCAGCCTTCTGATTTCTGGCTGGCGATGAAGGCCTCGCCCGCGTCCCGCTGGGCATCCAGACTATTGTACTCCTGCTCCAGCCCATCCTCAGTACTCTTGCGGGTATAAATGGCACAGCGTAAAGTATTACTCATCAGCGACTCCGTTCTTTTTATGGATGTTGAAAAAATGAAAACCATTCCAGTGGGTGCCCGTGACCGCCTTTGCTACCGCGGAAAGACTGCGGTAAATCTTGCCCTCGTACTCAAAACCCCGCGGTTTGACCCAGACCTTGATAGTCCGGCCCTTATACCTGCGTGTCAGCACAGCACCCGGCAGCGGCAGACGTGGGTCATGATCGGGTGCGATTTTCACCGGGACGACAGTGCCCGAAGGGCACTGGGCCATCTTGGGCATGGTACTGCGCAGATCAGCGTCGTCGGCCAGTTCCTCCGCCCGCCTGCGGGCTCGCTCCGAGAGCGTACCCTCATTCTGGGCCTGAAGCCGCCAGGCAATTCGCTTGACCAGATAATCCTTGTGCCCCGAGCGGTTGGGCTCCCCGAAGGCCTCCAGGTGCCTCTGCCGCAGTTCCGTGACCGTCATCCGCTGCAATGCAGCGATCTGTTTACCGATGTTCATGATGTACTCCTGTTCTCGCGTTTGTTAACCAACGACCCCATGAGGGCCTTTCTGGGCCACCTCATCAAGGCAATTGTGGCCCGATTCTTGAGAATTTGGAGAGCTTTCCCGGCATTGACGCAATCTGAGCACCCCACGGGCCAGAATGACGGCAATTTCACGGCTTCTTTGGGATGGGGTCATCTCCCCCGGGTCGTCCAGCATATCGTGCATGGCAGTCTCCTTTTGAAGATGCCCACAACGACTTTCGCGGAGCGACCGGCACGCTGTCTGGCGGGTTAAAAAATAAGTCCGTCTATTAGACAATTACCCGGTGAAAATGAAAAATGGCGGGAGAAAATTTTGGGGGAGAAGAGAATGATAAAGAGGTGGGGGGTAACGGGTTGTGTAGTAACGGATTATATTGAAAGTGGGATGGATCTTTTTTTCGTAAAAATACGAAAAACAGTAATTGCCAAAATCAACGGTTTTAAGTTGATTATTAGTATAATGCTTTCTGTAACCCGATGGATTCAACTCCCAAAAGTTCGATTTCACTCCTGGCCCCAAAGCATACGGGCCTGTTAAGCGCCGAGAGCCTGTTAAAGAGAATTTTCGAGAGTTTGGGAGAGATTTTCTGGGCTCCGAGACATAACGTATATGGTTCTGTTCGGACCCTAGAAAGTGCTCTTCGAAACAGAGAGCGCGGGAAAAATCAAAAAAACGCCGTAACTATTTGATAACAAGAGGTTATGAAAACGCCCGGCTATTTTCATATCCGGGCGTTTCCGTTAAATCATACTGGCGACAAAGTTCGCCAGAATTCTTTAAGCTCCCCGAAACATACGAATTTCGGAATTGCTAAAATGATTAACGCTCTGGTGTCCAAGTCGGGACCCCAAAGGATACGAAAAAAGCCTGCGCTCTATGTTTTGTAACTCTTTATAAATAAATATCTTATGCCATACTCGCGTTTTTGCGTTGTTTTCTCTCGTTTTTCAAGCAACCGTTTGGGCATATCAAAAATTAAACCCTTTACCTTGGTTTTCTGGAGATTACTCGCCTCAAGCGGAGCTTCCAGCCAAAATATAACTCAAAATTTGCTAACCGTGTTAACGAGCGGGTTGGTGATTGGCAGTGGGGGGGGGGGGGGAGGCTTCAAGTACCTAATCAAACTTTGCAATGAATTCCAGACCTGGTATAACCAATGGCGTCCCCACATGTCACTTGATGGCTTACGTCCGGATGATGTCTACTATGACAACATGCCAGAAATGCCTGGCCATGATGCTAAAGAAGTGCCACTCAACATTGAGCAACGCTACTTCAGCCAAGCCCGGACAATGGGCTATCGGCTAAAACAGTCTGCTTGAATCTTGGTGACTCCAAGGCTTACGGGTATATTGCCAATGGTTGCTAAATGATTGCTGCTGCGACGATAACTTTGTTCGCTGACTACCTCAATAATGGTCTTCTCCAATTCGGCAGTTTTGCTCTGATATACATCCAGGCCCAGAAATTCTCTGAGCGGCACAAGGCTTTTGCCGCAATTAAGACAGCGTAAACGCCGCCAGCGTATTTTTACCGTGCCTGCGGAGGTACGAAATCTTCGCTCCTGACGATCCTGATATTCGTAGCTCGATTGCTCACAGCAACCTGTCGGCTGCCAGGGAGATTTACCCTGGCATAATCGCAATGATATATTCTCATCGACCAGCCTTAGTATTATGCCGATTAATCCGGGCATACCTTCCTGCTCAAACACCTTACGGGCAGTAATCACCAATTCATCCAGCGAAAAACCATTTTCCGCTACCGCTGTCAGTACTTCTAATGATATAATGCTCTGCATAGGCTTGAAACCTCCGTGAAATTGTTTTGTGACAATTTAATATCACGTTTCAAGCCTATATTGTCCATATTTTACCTATTCACCCCCAAACTTTGGGACGATATCGAAAAATTTGTACTTTTATTATTATTTTTACTTGTCATTTTAAGATTACAGGGATATAGTAGAATAGCAGGCTTGAGTTTTGGCCTGTATTAAGGGTAGTATTCCGGTAATGCTTTGTGCCGCCTGTGGATGGCGGGTATGGCAAAGTATAATGGACGATCAGGAAAGCTTATAGCTTTTCGTCGTCGGTCATTCCGACAATTGTGTCGGAAGCCTAGCAAGAAGGAGTATTAGTATGGGGCTATTCAAACGTCTCCACAGAATCACTATGGGCAGGATCGAAGCCTTTTTAGACCAGGTGGAAGATCCGGAACGGGTATTTCCTATTCTCATCGAAGAGATGGAGAAGCAGCTGGTTCAGGCCAGTGAGGCAGAAGCCAAGGCATCGGCTGCTGTTAAGCAGGCGGAACGCGATCTGGAGCGGCATCAGCAGCGGTTGGAGAAATATAACCGCGGAGCCAGACAGGCTTTAGAGAAGCAGGATGAGGATACGGCTCGTCTGGCGGTCGAGGCTCAAATCGACGGTGAAAAGGTTATGGGCATTGCCCAGCAGAATCTGGACCGGTCGGTTGATGCGCTGGACCGGGCAAAAGTCAGTCGAAAACGCATTCAACAGCAGCTGGATGAGTTACGCTGTAAAAAAGATGCCTTGCTAACCCGGGCAAGAATCGCTAAAACACAATCTAACATTCAACGTACAGTAAGCGGCGGTGTAGGCAGCAGTGACAGTATTCTGGACGCAGTGGCGCGGCTGGAAGCACATGTCGAAGAGGTTGAAACGCAACTTGAGATTCAGGCTGACCTTACCGGAGAAGGTGAAGTAAGTCCTTCGCTGGAAAAGCGGTTACGGGAACTGGACCACGAAGCGGAAATCGAAAAACGTTTGTCTGAGTTACGTCGGTGCGTATCGCACTAACTGTATCAGTACGTATCGTTCCGATAGGCCGCTGTGGCGAACGCAAGCTGTATAACGTTGTCGCTGGTGTAACACTGTCTCTTTCAGTGAAGTGTAATCCCTGCGTGTTTGTTGGTATGTTTCGTACTGGTTAGGTGTTTCGTGGCTGTTTTTGAGTGGATATTCAAGGTCGGCATGTGATGTGTAATTCTGATAAATATGTTTTTCAGAACAGGAGTGATAGTTATGTCAATTCTGGATAGAGTCAGGCGGATTGTGAAAAGTAATGTTAACTGGCTTTTGGATCAGATGGAGCCGGCCGAAAATGAGTTGGAGGCCAGGATCAAAGAGTTGGAAGATACTATTGGACAGGGGCGGGAAAGTGCCGCGGTTTATGGGGCAACTTATAACCGCTTGAAGAAAGAAACTGATTCTCTGGAAGCTATGCAGAAGCAGCTGGTAGAGAAGGCGGAGCAGGCCCTTAAAAGCGGCAATGATGAACTGACACGCAAACTGCTGCTTGAAAAAGTTAAGGTTACAGAACGGTTAGGGCAATTACAGAGCGGGGTGGAGCAAGGTAAAAAGAATTTTGAGATGCTGCGTGATAATCTTCTGAAGCTGCAGGACCAGTTGAAACTGGCAAAGCTTAAATTGAGAGATTTGCAGGCACGCAAGAGTAACGCCGAGGCCCAGAATGCTTTTGATCGGCAACTGGACAGGGTGGGGTCGGTTGAGCAGGCTGGTGCTTTTGATCGGCTGGAAGATGAGGTTTTGACTGCTGAGGCGGAAATGGAAGTGCGTCAGGAGATGAGGGGGAGTGATTTCAGTGATGCCGAGCTTACCGACCGGGTACGTGAGATGCAAGTCGAGGCAGAAATGCAGGCGTTAAAGGATAAAATAGGGGAATAAAACCTCTTTGGGGAGTGGTTATGGGCGAACTGGTACATGAGGCATTTTTACCGGTTAATGTGCTTTGCAGTACACTATTTATTTTGATAGTAGTGTACTGGATAACAGTCATTGTGGGGCTGATGGATGTCAGCTTTTTAGATGTTGACTGGGATGTCGAAGGCGATGTCGATGCGGATGCTGAGATTGATGTTGAAGCGGGTGGGGTCTGGCGAGGAGTGCTGGAGTTTTTCTATATCGGTGAAGTGCCGGTGATGGTGCTGATAAGTATTATGGTTTTGTGTATGTGGATAGTCTCTCTGATAGGTAATTATTATTTGAATCCGGGCAGGAATCTGGTATTTGGCATAGGTATCCTGGCTGGGAATATTGTTGTCAGCGGGCTGGTGACTCGTATATTCGCGGCACCTCTAAAGAAGTTTTTCAGCTTTTTTAATAAAGATTATAACGCTCCGCGAAAAGTTGTGGGGAGGATTTGCACAATATTGACAAGTGAAGTTTCAGACAGGTTGGGGCAGGCAGAGGTGCGCACTGAAGGAGCACCAATAGTATTGAATGTTAAGACCGAAGACGGCCAGGTGATGCGTAAAGGCGACGAGGCTGTGGTTGTGGGACAAGATAAAGGCAGCGGGGTATATTATATCGCCCCGGTAGATTTGGAGATTTAATTATGATGTTGGCATTTGCTCAGGATGTGTTGTCGGTGGCAATGGTGGCGGTGGTTATCATCGTGGTGGGCTTTCTGGCTCTTTTAATAAAGTGTTACCGGAAAGTTTCTCAGGGTGAGGCATTGATACGTAATGGTGTGGGCGGGACTAGGGTGAGTTTTTCCGGAAAATTTGTGATTCCGATCCTGCATAAGGTGGAATACATGGATATTTCGGTTAAGCGGATCGAGATTGACCGGCGTGGTTTGCAGGGGTTGATTTGTAAGGATAATCTGCGGGCTGATATTGTAGTGGCGTTTTTTGTACGTGTTAATAACACCGCGGCGGACGTGATAAAGGTCGCTCAGTCTCTGGGCTGTAAGCGGGCGAGTGATCGGCAGGCGTTGATAGAGCTGTTTGATGCGAAGTTCAGTGAAGCACTCAAGACGGTGGGCAAGCAGTTTGATTTTTCGGAGCTTTATACGAACCGGGTGAAATTCCGGGAGCAGATTTTAGGGGTTATTGGTACGGATTTGAGTGGATATGTGCTGGAAGACGCGGCTATCGATTATCTGGAGCAGACGGACAAGAAACTGCTGAGTCCGGACAATATTCTGGATGCCGAGGGTATCAAGAAGATTACGATGCTGACAGCGGCCCAGTTTGAGATGGCTAATGCGCGGGAACGTGAAAAGGATAAGACCATTACCCAACAGGATGTGGAAGCGAAAGAAGCTATTCTGGAACTTAACAAGCAGTTAGCGGAGGCGGAAGCCAAGCAGAAGCGTGAGATCGCGTCGATTCAGGCCCATGAAGAGGCTGAGGCAAAGCGGGTACAGGAAACCGAGCGTGAAAAAGCGGAAAAGGCGCGTATTACGGCTGATGAGGAAATCGCGGTCGCTGAAGAGAATAAACAGCGTCAGATTATTGTGGCAGCGAAGAACAAGCAGCGGACCGATGCGGTTGAGACCGAACGTGTTGAACGTGATCGTGGGTTGGAAGCTACAGAGCGTGAGCGGCTGGTGTCGGTGGCACAGCTGGAAAAAGATAAAATTGTTGAAGGCGAAAAGAAAAATGTTCAAGCGGCGGTGCGGGAACGTGTGATGATCGAAAAGACGGTTGTGGCGGAAGAAGAACGCATTAAGGATACGCGTGAGTTCGCTACGGCGGAACGTTCCAAGAAAGTACAGATCACCAAGGCTGAGGAGCAGGCTGAAGCGGCATTGGTTAAAGATATTAAGGCTGCCGAGGCGGAAAAGAAAGCTGCCGAACTTCATGCCGAACAGTTGATTATTGAGGCGGATGCCAACCTAAAAGCATCAGACAAAAACGCCAATGCCAAGAAAGTGCTGGCGGCGGCATCGGTGAAGGAAGAAGCGGTTGTGGGTATGGCTCAGGCGGAAGTTACCGAAGCTCAGGCGGTGGCATTAGAGAAAGAAGGTACAGCTCAGGCTAAGATAATGGAATTGAAATATCATGCTGAAGCTGACGGTATTCGGGACAAGGCTGAGGCTATGAAGATTTTCGACGCGGTGGGCAAGGACCACGAAGAATTCAAACTGCGGCTTAATAAGGATCTGGAAGTTGAGCTGGCGGAAATCAATATCCAGAAGGATATCGCTGAGCAGCAGGCGATTATCGTGGGTGAGGCCCTCAAGTCGGCGCGGATCGATATTGTTGGTGGCGAGAACCGATTCTTTGAGCGTTTGGTGGGTTCGATTACCAGCGGCAAGAGTGTGGACCGGATGGTTGATAACAGCGAATTGTTGACCAACGTAAAAGAAACTTTTTTGACGAATGATTCGGAAGAGACTGTTCAGAAGATACGTGATTTTGTGGGACAATTTGGCATAAAATCGCAGGATATCGCGAATCTGTCTGTTTCGGCGTTGATGCTGAAATTGATAGAAAAATCTGATAAAGGCCAAAAAGGAACCTTGCAGAGTTTGCTGGACACTGTCAAGTCATTAGGGATGGCTGATGTGCCGGCCAAGAACTTTATTAAGCAGGCATGAGGTTAATAGTGTGACTTTGGTTGGGCAGACTTTGTTTATTTGATATCAGTTGCTTTTGGTGTTATATGGTTGAAAAAGAAGCTAAAGTTAAAGCTGTGGGCGTTCCTGCGGATGGACAGTTGGAAGGGGGGACTTATGAGATTATCCGCAATCGGCTGCTGACACACGGCAAGGAGTTGCGATCGCGTATCGATAAGCTTAATTCTGCACGCAAAGGGGTGTTTGGTGCGGTAGAAACGAAGCTGTTGTCGAGTCAGCGGATAAGTACGGAGAACAATTGTATTCCGCGTGATATGGTTCCGGTCGATCATAAGTTTTTGTTTGGCTATAATGTTTTCGTGGGGCTGAGATCTGAAACCCGGCTCAGTGACACTTTTTCTGCATATAACTGGCTCAATAACGAGCTTTCGGTGGCAGGCCTGGAATTTATTACGGATAGTCAGTTTGAGGCTGATTTTCAGAACCTGTACAAATATTATCGTAACGCACGTTTTAGCAAGTTTTCTGTGATTGGACCGCACCTGTTCATGGTATTCAGAGTAGGCAAGGATGTTACTGATATAAAAACATTCAAGTGGCTTATTCAGGGCAGTAAGCTGAAGTATCTGAACAATCGCAGTGACCATGAGCATGTATTCCCGTCGCAGCACGAGTTTGCCTGGAAGCGGGTGACGCAGGATATGCATCGCGGTGGGGCTAGTCCGCATATCTCGATCGAAGATAGGATATTTGTCGAAACGGTAGGGGGCGATCTGACTATCAAAATAGAAGATAATACTGAGACCGGCGAAGGGATTTATTCTGAACCCGTAGATGATCCGGACCAGACGCTGGCGGATGCGGATATTCATTATGCGATTCTGGATAATCTGGTCATTCTGAAGGTGTTGCCGTATCAGGAGAAGAATTATCGCTATGTCGTTTATAACGAAAAGCTTCAGCAGGCGGTGCGGATAGATGCTATCAAGGATGCCTGTGTGCTGCTACCGGAAGGCCGCGGTTTGATATTCAGTAATGGTTATTACTTGCAGACCGGGCAGCGGAAGCAGTTTGAGACTGATATGGAGGATATGGTATTCGAAAAGCGGATAAGTTCTCCTAACGGTGAGGATTTTCTCTATATTTTCTACAATCGTGACAGCGGTGTTTATATTCTGCTTTCGTATAATCTTATCGAGCAGAGAGTCGATACACCGGTGATATGTCACGGCTATTCGGGCTTTGAAGATGGTACGATGCTGTATTTTCGGGCCAGCGATGAAGCTCAGAAGCAGCACGTGGTGCAGGTTTGGCAGACACCCTATTACGGACCCGATTATCAGATTGAGGTTAAGCATGACTCGCAGCTTTATGATATCGGCAATAAGGATATTGTGCAATGTATGGCGGAGTGCTCGGCACTGCTGACCCTGATAGGCAAGGAAGAAAGTTACACTAATCTTTATACTGACATAAGCAAGCTGGCCCAGAATATCATCGATGGCTACTTTTGGTTGAAATCTGACGAGGCGGGCAAGTTGGATGGCCCGTTAAATGAAATCAAGGCAGCGGCGAGTTCGGCGATTGATGAGTATGAAAAGGTGGTGCGAACCCGTCAGAATACGCGGCAGGAGATAGAACGGGTTAGTCGACAGGTACGGGACATCATCAGCGATATTGATTTCGGAAATCTCAAGAGCATAAATACTTTTGTCGAACATTTAATGAAGCTGCGTTCGGTGCGGGGTGAAGTTATTTCGCTGAAAGAGCTTCGTTATGCGGATATGGAGCAGGTCGAGGGATTGGAAAGTGAGGTGGCCGGAGTAGCGGAGAAACTTAGCGGGTTGTGTGTGGAGTTTCTTCTGGATGCTGAATCGCTGAGTGATTATCAGGTGCGAATTGAAAAGCTGCGTGAGCTGGTTCCGGAAATCGTACGGGTAGCGCAGGCGAAGGAAGCTGAACAGGACATACTCAAAAACGCCGGTGAACTGGAGATGCTGACTGAGATAGTCAGTAATCTGAAGATTGAGGATGCGACTCAGACCGCGACGATAATCGATAACATTTCGTTGGTTTATGCCACGGTTAATCAGGTCAGGTCGGCTCTGAAGAATAAAATGAAGGAACTGGCGGCAGTTGAGGGACGCGCGGAGTTTGGAGCACAGATTAAGCTTCTGGAGCAGTCAGCGATTAATTTTCTGGATTTGTGCAGCAGTCCGGAAAAGTGCGATGAGTATCTGACCAAGGTTATGGTGCAGATTGAGACGCTGGAAAGTAAATTCGCGGATTACGATGAGTTTGTGGGCGAACTGACAGAGAAGCGAGAGGAAATATATAATACATTTGAGTCGCGTAAGGTTCAACTGGTTTCGCAGCGGAATCAGCGGACAGACAGTCTGATGACGGCGGCCCAGCGGATTCTAAAGGGTATTCGCAGCAGGGTGACGCGGCTTAACGAGATAAACGAGATCAATGGATATTTCGCTTCTGATCTGATGGTGGAGCGAGTGCGGGAGACGGTTCGGCAGCTTGAGGAGCTGGGCGACACAGTTAAATCTGAGGATGTCAAGAGTCAGCTGAAGTCACTGCAGCAGGAAGCGGTGCGGCAACTGAAAGACCGGCAGGGGCTTTATGAGGACAGCGAGAATGTAATCCGGTTGGGCAGTCATAAGTTTACCGTGAACCGACAAAATCTTGAAGGAACGACGGTGGAACGTGATAATAAGATGTTCTACCATTTGACGGGGACAGGTTTCTTTGAAGAAATAGAAGACGAAGAGCTGGCGGCAACTGCGGATGTTTGGAGCATGGATGTCCTCTCGGAAAATGCACAGGTATATCGTGGCGAATATCTGGCATATAAAATGTTTAACGACTCCGCGATAGATGCTGAGATGTTGCGGTATGCGGAACTGAATGAAGTTGTCGCTACGGTTCAGAAATATATGGGGCCGCGTTTTGCGGAAGGCTATGTCAAGGGTGTGCATGATGTAGATGGGGCGGTGATATTGCAGGGACTTTTGCAGATGGCCGGTGAGATCGGGCTGCTGCGTTATGGAGCTTGTGGGCGGGCTTTGGCAGTTATGTTCTGGAGAAATTGTGATGAGCGGTTTCGGAAGCAGACGGCCGCAAAAATTTTGAGCATGGGATATCTTTGCGAAGCGTTTGGTACGAGTACAGAGCGTGGTGATTATGTTGATTTGCTGCGTAAAGGGTTAGAAGAATTTGTGCGGCTGAGCGGTTTGTTTGGGGTGGATGAGGTTGACGAGGCGGCTGAATATCTGTTTGAAGAACTTTGTGGCGGGGGCGAGTTCTGTGTGAGTCAGGCTGCGGTGGATATTCAAAAGGCATTCGAGTTGCAACTCAGTCAGGAACAGGAAAAAACTCTAAGGGAAGCGTTGGATGAGTTGGGCAGGCAAGGCCTGGAAGCATATAAACTGTTGCGGGACTGGCTGAAGGCATTTATACGCAGTAGCAAGGAAGGGTGGTTGGAAGAGTGTGCCGATGAAGCTGCGGCTTATATTCTGGATGATGAATCCGTAAAGCGTGTAGTGGTGGCGCAGTCTGTGGAGAGTGAATTAGAAGGTCTGGTGGGTACACATGACTTGATCGAGAACGGTAATTACAGGCTGCATTACTGTCGGTTTATGACTAAGTTGCGCGGGCATGAGGCGATTACGGGGCCTAAGTTTGCTGCGTATCAGCAGCGTAAGAAAGAGTTGGTAGATTATTATGAGGATAAGCTGCGCCTGAGTGAATTTATGCCGAGGGTGCTGAGCAGCTTTGTTCGTAATAAGTTGATCGACAAGGTTTATCTGCCTTTGATTGGCGATAATCTAGCCAAGCAAATTGGCACAGCCGGGGTTGATAAGCGTACGGACAGGCAGGGGCTGTTGCTGATGATTTCTCCGCCAGGTTATGGCAAAACAACTCTGATGGAGTATGTCGCGAACCGGCTGGGCTTGATTTTTATGAAGATTAACGGGCCTGTGGTCGGTAATCGGGTGACAAGTTTTGATCCCGATGAGGCATCTAACGTGGCTGCACGGGAAGAGATCCACAAACTCAATCTGGCGTTTGAGATGGGCGATAATATAATGATTTATGTTGATGACATTCAACATTGCAATCCGGAATTTTTGCAGAAGTTCATTTCACTTTGTGATGCTCAGCGCCGGGTTGAAGGGGTTTATCAGGGGCGTAGCCGGACTTACGATTTGCGGGGCAAGCGGGTTTGCGTGGTGATGGCTGGAAACCCTTACACCGAAAGCGGTGAGAAGTTTAAGATTCCTGATATGCTGGCGAACCGTGCCGACACTTACAATATTGGGGATATTGTGGGCGACAATTATGACAGTTTTGTGCTGAGCTATATCGAAAACTGTCTGACCTCGAATCCGATACTGGGTAAGCTGGCCAATCGCAGTCAAAAGGATGTTTATCAGATCATCAAACTGGCGGAGATGGGCAATCGTGATGATGTTGAGTTCGAAGCCAATTACGCTGTTGATGAGCTGAACGAATATGTGAATACGATGAAGAAGCTGTTTACGGTGCGTGATGTGGTACTCACGGTTAATCAGCATTACATTCGGTCGGCTGGTCAGGCGGATGAGTATCGTACCGAGCCGTCTTTCCTCTTGCAGGGATCGTATCGTAATATGAACCGTATCGCGGGGCGGGTACTGCCCGTTCTGAATGATGAAGAGCTTTGGACGCTGATATACTCCAATTATGAGCAGGATGCCCAGACGCTTACCAGTGGTGTCGAATCGAATCTGCTGAAGTTCCGGGAACTTACCAGGCGACTGGACGAGCAGCAGACCCGGCGTTGGAATGAGATAAAAAAGACGTTTGGACGTAATCAAATGCTGGGTGGTGATTCGGATGACAAGGTGAACCTGATGATCCGACAGTTGAGTTCGTTTGGTGCGGGGCTTGACTCGATCAAGGATGTTCTGGCTGAAGGTGTACAGAAATGTCATCAGCAGGACGAGCGTATAAAGGTCGAATCGAAGCAGGAGAATGAACATTTTCAGCAAACGCTGGGGGATTTGACCGAGCGAATGGGCAATGTGGTGCGGGAATTACAGGCTCAGCGTCAGGAATTACACGAGCAATCCCAATTACAGCAGGGCCGGGAGGCGCAAGAAAGTGGTGATATGCTGTTATCTGTTCTGGAAGAGCAGTTTAAGACGATGGAAACGTGGCTTATGAGGGTGACAAAAAACCGTGAAGGTCAGCAGAAATATGTACGAGAGTTGATAGGGCGGTTTGATAAGATGATTTCCGGCTATGCGGAAATGAAGCAGTTTTTGACGGACCATTATCACTCAGAAGATTTCGACAGGGAAAATGAGAAGAAGGCCAAACGCGGAAAAAAAGGGAAATGATGACATGAAATACTTTTGGCAGATGATACATCTGTCGTAGAACAAAAAATGGATGTGCCGTAATGGGTAAGATAGATCGCTTGAAGCGAATCACCATGGCGAAAATCGAGGCTTTTCTCGACTCGCTTGAGCAGCCAGAAATAGTATTGCCGCAATTACAGCGAGAGTTGGCAGACAAACTCAAAGAAGCTGTAAATGCTGAAACAAAGTCATTGACGGCTTTGAAGGCTTCGCAACGACGAGTTGATGAGGGGGCAGGGCGTTTGCTGCGCCTAAAAAAAGGTGCTGAGTTGGCATTGCGCGATGGTGATGAAGAAACCGCACGGCAGGCACTGGCAGCACAGGTTGAGACGGAAGAACAATTAGCGAAGATCGAAAAAGGTCACGAAGGAACTCGTAAAGCTTATTTGAATGCACATGATGTTCGCAAACAGCTTCAGAAGAACCTGCAGAAGCTGAGGGAGCGGGTTCGAGATGTAAAAAACCGTCATGTTTCAGTCAAAGCTGTGCAGAAAATGCTTGAGCAGTCACAAGAATTTTCCCTGAAGGCCGGTCAGGAAATTATGGATTTGGTTATTCGTATGGAGGATAAGGTTGATGAGATGGAAGCACAGAACCAGATTCTAGGTGGGAATATGGATACTGTACTGCTGGAAGAAAAGTTGGAAAATCTTCAACATTCAGACGAGGTTGAACGTCGGTTAGAGAAGATGAAGCGTGAGATTAATGAATAATTCTTTCCCAGTTGTGCATTAGTTTAGCAGACCTATGGGGACTCTGGTTACTCCGATCTTTTCTTTGGCGATGCTGTATACTACCCAGAGGTTGTTTTTGACGAGGGCAGTTTTGAAATATTGGGGACCACTAGGGGTTGTGCTTTTGCCTATGCCGCTGAGGGGCTGGTGGGCGATATGGAGTAGGAGCCATGATTTGTTGAAGGTTATGCCGTCGTTGGAAATGGTTATGAACATATTTTGGCGGTCGCGACTGTTGCCGATAATGAAAACTCTGCTGTCGGGCAGTTCGCCGGCGGCGGGCATGGCATCGCCGTAAAGATTGGTCTGCCAGGCGGGTGGATAATAGTCGTTTTTATTGTTTTTCAGGGCGGCGTAGTAATACCCGCGGTTTAGGGCGTTGTCTCTGATGACTACCCATTTGCCGATCCGTACCATTCGATTTTCGGAAATTCTAAAACGCTTAACAGCGATGTGTCCAACTCGGGACCCCGGAGGGTGCGGAAAAAGTCTGTGCTCTCTGTTTTATAAATGATTGTGCCGTCAATGGTTATGGCGGCAAGGTGTTTTGTGGTATTTTTTTGATTATTCGATAATCAATATTCACCAAATTTATCAGTGTCGAAATTTTCATCCGACCTTCCATATTGTCGCTGCCCTTTGTTAAAACAGAGAGCGCATCTGCTTCGATCCAAGCATTATTTCGGTTGAATTTTCGGCCATTTTACTGCTCTCAATCAGCCAAATTTTCTGGGCCGGACTTTTCCGCAATTAAACGCTGCTATTTGGCGTTCCTTAGCGACGTTCCAAAAGTCATCTTTGCCCTTAAGCGGCCTTTTTTACTCGCCGGTACGACTTTAACAGGCCACCTAATCGTCGGAATTCTACTATCTCACCTTCTTCATCTTGTGGCCAGGGATCGATGATCTTGTTGTCCAGCCCCATGTGCGGTCTCTCGCGATGATAATGCGTATCGAACTCAGAAAGTACATATCTTAACTGCTCTTCGCTAGTGAAAATCATTTTGTCCAAATACTCAAATTTTACAGTTTGCACGTAGCGTTCGGCGAAGGAATTCAAATTTGGTGAGAAGGGGGGAAGCTTGATTGTCGCCACGTCGATAGATTTCAGGATTTCCTTAAAATCTTTGGTAAACAGCGAATCACGATCGTGAATCAAGTAACGCTTCCCGTTAAGGAAGCCATCAAAGCAATCGGTAAGATTTCGGGCCATCTGTTTCATCCACTCACCGTCAGGATTGGCTGAGATACCCGCAATTTCCACCCTGCGGGTAGAGATATCAATCACGAAAAGTACCATGTAGCGGACCAGGCCGAATTTCGTCATCACCTCAGTGCAAAAGAAATCCGTGGCCGCTATGACATGCATGTGCGAGCTCAGGAATTCCTTCCATTGCACACGTCTTTTTTGCTCAGGATCAGGAACAATGCCATGATCATCCAGAATGCGTTTGATGGTTGTTCGCCCCACCTCCAGGCCAACGTGGGCCAAAACACCCCTAATACGATCATAGCCCCAGGAAGGATTGGCTTTGGCCATGCGAAGCACCTGCTCAATGATCTCCGATGAAACTCTAGGACGCCCAGATTTGCGGCGGCCACTGCTGGAGCTGTCGTATTTCTTGGCTGCGAGATCACGATACCATTGAAGCAACGTGTCAGGCTGAAATGTCTTCGTGATTTTCCCTAAAATGTGCCTGCCCAAAGGTTTAGCCTTGACCGCCAGCCTCCGCTTCTGCGAATCATTAAGGAGAAGCCGCTTACAGTCATACTCGTCCCGAAGGACTTCCCGAAGTATCCGGACTTCCTCCTGGCAATAGTCCAGTGATTGCTGCTGTTTGAGCAAGGCATCTCGGGCCGCCTTATCGCTGAGGCCAGCTATCAGGGCTGTGAAATATGTGTATGTTTTTCGTATCATGGGGGCATTATATATCAGATGAAATTCCGGGCAATATTTACTTGCAAAACAGCCCCCAAAAACATACGATTTTAGTTAAAATCAGCGGAGGATGACTTTTGGAACGTCGCTGAAAACCCGCTTTCAATCTCATAAACAAGGTTTTTCTCGCAAACACGATTCTCTACTCCATAATCATGTGTTGGGCTGTCAAACCGGTAGTTTGGGCTTGGTTTTCAATGGTACGAGACGGGTTGGTGATTTGCAATGGGATTCTAACCGACCTGTCGCAAGCTATCCATTGCTTGATCTGTCAGGGTGGTAGGGGGGCTTGCTATTTTGCTGTTGAAACATATAATATATTTATATAGGTGTTTAAAAGCGATCAATATCAAACAGCCAAAGTGGAAAGCATGTATCACAACATCGAGACTCTCAGCACTGTTATTTCCTATCTCATCAAGGCCGTAGTTTTAGCCGCTCAGTTTTCAGGCCGAGCCAGAAAACGCCAACTGAAGCGAGTAGCCCAAATGGATATTGACGAAAAGGATAAGGAAATATTCTTTCTTCGTGACAAAGTTTACCAGCAGGCCATTCAAATCAGCATATTACAGAAAGGCTTGAAGAAAAAAGACACCAACAAACGCTATACGCTTGACGAGAAATTGTTCATCCTGAATTACGTCGAAACTTTTCAGATTCCCAGGAACAAGCTCTCTGAGTATGTCGGCATCGCCAAATCAACTTACTATCGCTGGATGCGCAATATTGAAACCCAAGTCAAACATAGGACTCCCGCTAACAAAACGCCTGCCGAGATCGCCGCATTAGCCTGGGAGATTGCTAAGAATAATACCAACTGGGGCAGAATGAGGATAGCCAGCCAACTGGCCTTGCTGAAAGTTTTTATTTCAGCATCCACCGTCAGAAATATCCTCAATCGTCCTCAGCCTAGAAAACCGAAAAATCCTCCGAGTAAACAGAAAATTAAAGAACAAGTGAAAGTTCGTTCTATTCCTGCTTGGTATCCCAACCATGTCTGGTCAATTGACAACACGTCAGTGTTCTTCGACAACTCTGAATCTGAACTCATATAAACTTTTCAAAGAGCAAAATTGTCAAATTTCAGCCGCGTTAAAGCGGTATTACGTTCGGTTGACAACTACACTTTGTAGTCAAACATAAACTGTAATTTTCGTCACGAAGATCCTTCAGATATTTTAATAAAAAAATATATTTAATTCTGGATCTGAGTGTAAGTTCTTTAAAAATAAGGTATTGCGTTAAAGACAAACTAGTAGTAATTATCTTTTTGGTTATATTTTACTCTGTTTTTTTAAATTTAGCCCTTGCCTTATCGATTGTTATTATGTAGCATAGCGGCCGAATGTTGGTCTTAAGACAAGAACCCGGAGGTATTCCAACGTTTGATTCAGAAAATAAAGATGCAGTACGGAAAAGCGTATTTTTTGTTGGATGTATAGGTATTTTACCATACGAATCAGCACAAACAGTTTAGAAAGGCAAATTATGAGACGTTTTTTGGTTTTGCTGGTCGCGTGTTTATGTTCTTGTTCACAAGCTTGGTTTGGAGGAGTTGAACCGTTAGGTCCGCAGAAAAACCTGCGTCGTCTATTTGCACCCTATGACCTCATGGAAATGAATGGCCTGGCAACCAATTACTGTGAAAACCTGCTAGACAAACGGGTAAATCTTGTCAGCTACACTCACCTTAATTTTGACATCCCGTCCTGGGATGCCTGGCACCTTCAATTTCCGGACGATAATGCCAGGCTTCTCGAAGGCCTGGTATATGAAGACCAGTATTCACCGGTAGTCCGACTGGAACTTATCAGAAGATTAGCCAAGGGCTTAATGTCAGCACGCTATCCCGGAACAAAGGCTTATTACAGTTTCAGGCACAGAAACGACGGAAAGACTTTTCTGATTTTCGAAGATGAGAACACATCGAAGTTACGCCTGTCAACTTGGGGGGATAATGTAATGGGCTATCTTAAAGTAGGTTTCAGATTGAACCAGTCGGGCGGATGTTTCAATATTGATGATTTCAATTATACTGATGAGCCTGAGGGGGCCGGGACCACAGCACTGGCCCGAAATGAAACTGATAAAAACGGCATCGTAATCAATAAGGCCGGTATCTCAAGATATTGGAACGAGTCACCTTTTGTGTTCCAACGCCACTTTAATAAAGATGATATAAAGGTCGATTTTGCCGGCAAATACTGGTTCAGCAATGAAGACAAACCGCTTGAATTCGCTTTTGAATCGCCTGATGCCGAAATGCTGGATATAACCCTGGGTGACCACATGGTACTTTTCGGCAGCACTTGGAAGGATGCCGAAACATTCATACAACTGCCCAACCGTAAGACTGTTTTTAGTAGCAAAGCTGATGGCGACCAGATATTTGACAAGGTTGATTTTCCTTATTTTGTTTTGAGAAAAGACGTAAACTGGACAGGCCCAGGCTATTCCTTAGCTATTCTGGTGATATTTGACGAACAACCGGTTCGAATGGAAGCATTGGCTCAGGATGGATACAACCAGATCAACTTGTCGTATCCGCGTAAAAATAATAAAGCAGCAGGTAAGGTTTGGCTTTTTCCATTCGACTGGATTAACAATAAGGATATGGATTATGTGTTCAGTAATGCCGAGAGTTTTCTGAAAACCGGTAAACTAATGCACAACGGTTTTCCTTCCATGCAGCTGCAGGACAGCATCCCTGCGGGACTGGCCGCATCGGCCTATCTGCTGACTAAATATAACGAACCGCTTGCCCAGACTTCCCTGCTTCAGGCCCAGCGTGCTGTGGACGCCCTGCTCTTTGCAGAGCGGGATGGCATGAGGCTGGAACACCGGGTTTTCAGCGAGGTTCGGGCCGCTGCATGGATGATTAGAACAGCCAAACTGCTCAAAGATCAGCGGATGATAGATAAATATCTTCCCTGGCTGGATAAAGTAACTCAACGCATGTTGTCGAAGGAATCATCGTATGACGGAAAGGGTTGGGTTGACGGTTGGCGACATTTTTATGCCCTGCGATCTCTCTGGCTCGCTTATGAAGCTACCGGACGTGAAGATTATTTTCAGGCCTGGGAAAGAGGGCTGGAGGTCTATGACATCGATGAAAAAGGTATATATCGCAATGGTGAGCTCATTGGCGCACCCGGTGGTGCCAGCGATACCTATTTTGGCTCACTGCCTTTGGGAGCCTGGGGACATGCCGGAATGCTTGACAAATCGAAAATACTTTTGAATCTGGACGTTCCCAGCGGTGGTATGGGCGGTAGTGACCCCAATATTCATCTCAAGGATCTCTGGAACGATGCCGGTGCCGGACCATGGGCTCAGGATGACGCTCAGCCCAATTTCATAGGCTATTGCCTTAGAGGTTTAAATATCCCCCAGAAAACCAAAACCTTTCTGCCTCTGGCTTCATTTCCCGTCTATAATGCCCAGGGCAATATTACAGTCACCCAGGAACCATTAGTGGATAACCCTTTTCTGCCCCACAGCAGGGATAAATTGCGTATGGTCTCGGGAACACCCGTCAGGCTTTATGATGTTCGGGAAATATCTTTATTGCCCGGCAGTGAAACGGAAAAACTCCACCTGCTCAAAGACGCTGGAAATCTGGTTGACAATGCTCGGAAATTCAATCGTGATGACGAGTCCCTGATTTATAAATTTGAGGTTGATAATCCTGCCGGGGCTGCTTTTGATTTAAAATGCCGCGGCAATAGCTATACCCTGGAAGTATCCCCTGACGGAGAAAGATGGTATCAGCGACTCAATACTTGGTCTCCGGAAGCGGTTTGGGATTCCGTGGATCTTTCTTTTCTGGTGGGTAATTCAGATGAATTATTGAAAATGATGGTTATTACTCCTCCCAATGACAACCATATAATCGCCGACCATAAAGGCTCACAGGTTCACAGAGATCATTGTCGATATGTTAGCGAAAATGGATACTTTATCTATAAGCTGTCTTTGCCCGAAGTTGTCGAATGCCATCTGGAACTGGTAACCGGCAATGGTTATAAGGTCGAGATTTCTACAGATGGCTCGTCCTGGCATCAGGAGCTCAATGAAAACGATGAATTGACCCGTGAGGGAGGCCGCACCGCGGACGCCGCTTGGCTCAAGATCATAGATGTCACTAAATACCTTAATGAGGACGGCTCAGTTTATGTGAAATTCTCCAATAATGGCAACCAGCGTTTCTACCGAGATAAAAACGCGTTTCTTAGAAGGATGACGGCGTACGGAGTTTTTGACTCGAATGATCTGTATGTGCGCCTGGGCAATTGTCCGTATGGGCCTCAAGAAGGATTTGTTTTGTATAATTGCAAACTTAGAACCTGGTCATCTGTGAGCCAAAACTAAGGCCCCAAAAACTTTTTTTGAAAAATGTAGGTGTTTGCCTCAAAGCATGATTTTGTGGCAAAAAACGCGACTAGACTTAATTTTTTCAAAATACGGTTTGCGTCGCTTTTTGAAGAGGCGGTTTTATTTGAGGACTGGTGAGGTGAAAAGGTGCAAACATCAAAAGATGTGATTGATAATATTTTGCGTGGTGGTTCACCGGACCGCATAGGTTTGTTTGATTTTTTTTGGCCGCAGACGCTTAAGAAGTGGCGGGATGAAGAAGGCTATCCGGTAGATGATAAGGGTGAGCCGCGGGATCCGTATGACTATTTCAGGATGGATATGGGTGGGATGGGAGCGTGGTTTCAGTCTACACCTTTGGTAATAGAGCCGGAGTTGATCGAGGAGTCTGACGAATGGAAGATTACCAAAGACGGTGCCGGAGCGTATTTTAAAAATTGGAAAGAACGTCCGGGTACTCCTGAGCACATGAAGTTTTCCATGACAAGTCGGGAAGTCTGGGAATGTGATTATCGCGAACATCTACTGGAAACTAATCCGAATCGTGTTAATAAGGATGATAATCATAACTGGCTCAAACATCGACGAAAAAACAACACCTTTGCGTACGCCGGCAGCCTACACGTCTGGGAGACGATGCGGGGGAGCCTGGGCGATATCTGCATGTACGAATCGTTGCTTTGTGATCCGGGGTGGGTCAGGGACTTCAATCGGGTTTACACTGATTTTTATAAAAATCATTTCCAACTGCTTTTTGACTTGGTTGGCAAGCCGGACGGTGTGATGCTTTGTGAAGACCTAGGTTATAAGAACGGCCTGTTCTGTTCGCCTGACGTGCTCAAGAAACTCATTTTTCCCTATTATGCGGAAATGACTGAATTCTTCCATGCGCTGGATTTGCCCGTAATACTGCACACTTGCGGCGGGATTGAGGCGGCATTACCTATGATTGTGGATGTGGGTTTTGATGCTCTGCACGCTATGGAAGTAAAGGCCGGTTGCGATGTGTTACGTTTCGCAAAAAACTATGGTGACAGAATTGCCTTGGTCGGCGGGATGGATGTCCGAATTTTTGAAACCAATGACCGCAATCAGGTTCGCACAGAAGTCGAACGTATAACCAGAGGAATCAAAAATCTGAATTCCCGTTACATTTTCGGCTCAGATCATTCGATTTCAACCAACATTACTCTAGATACGTTAAACTATGCGCTGGAAGTTTATCGAGAAAACATGATGTACTAAAGCCCCATCCAAATGAACAAATAAAAAAACTTCAATAGAATATTGTTCAAATATCTTTTCTTCCAGGAGCTAATATGTCAGCATTTTTTAACCTTTTCGATTATACGGTTTTTGTAATATATCTGGTTATTTTAATGGGAATGGGGTTTTATCTCAAAAAAAAGGCATCGGGATCCTTGGAAGATTATTTCCTTGGGGGGCGAAATATGCCCTGGTGGGTCATGGGTTTTTCCGGAATGGCCAGTTATCTTTCATTGGCTGGTTCGATGGTAATTGTGTCATTTCTGTATTATATGGGACCGCAGGGTTTGTATATTGCTTTTAGGGGTGGGGCTTGTCTTGTACTGGTAGTTATGATGGTCTGGAGCGGTAAATGGCACAGGCGAAGCGGGTGTATCACTGGGGCTGAATTTTTGAAATTTCGTTTTGGAAGTGATGGTGCATCACAGTTGTCGAGAGTTTCGGCGGCGGTAGTGGGCTTTATTTCCACTATTGGGCTATTGTCTCTTATCGCAAAAGGTCTGGGGGTATTTTTGTCTATGTTTTTGCCATATTCGCCAATTACCTGCTCTCTCTTTTTTGTAACTATTGTGACGATTTATACGATTTTTTCCGGTTTTTACGGCGTAGTAGTCACAGATGTCATCCAAATGATTCTTATCATAATAGGTGTTATCTTTATTTGCATTATGGCTGTCAATAAACTTACTTTGTTTGGCGGTGAGTTTGAGACCATTGTTTATAAAATCACGAATAATCCAGAATGGTTTAGTTCTCTGCCATCCCTCAAAGCGTCGATGCCTTCTGGTTATGAAACTTACCAATACGTTGTATTGTTGGCGGCTTTCGCGCTGCTGAACAATGTAATATTCGGAACCCCGGCAGGGGCCGACCCCAAGCAGCTCGCTTGTCGGACTGACAAGGATTGCAGCAAAATGACTATTATGTGGGCTATAACTCTCGTGGTCCGATGGCCTCTTATGATTGCCTTTGTGGTGCTGGGAATGTTTCTGGTGAATAATATGTTCGCTAATCTTGACCAGTTTTCCCAGATCGCTGTTCTGATTAAAACCCATCTTCCTGAGGTGAACAATGTGAACTGGACGGATGCGGTCAGTGGTATCTCGCTGCATCCTGAAAATTATGCTGAACTAGTGTCTTTATTGCAGAGTCTATTGGGTGATAACTGGCAGGAATGTATTATTATGCTTGATTATTACGGCAATATCAACAGCGAAGCTATTATCCCTGCCGTGATGAAATATATGATACCACCGGGTATGCGCGGCATAATAATGATCGCCCTTATCGCGGCCTCGATGAGTTCTTTTGATTCAGCGGTAAATGCGACAGCGGGATTGTTTACCCGCGATATTTATCAGAATCTAATACGTCCCAAAGCGGAAATAAAAGAACTAATTTTGTCAAGCTATGTTTTTATTGTTGTTCTGGTGACACTGGGCTTTCTGATGGCATTTACAGTTCGCAACATAAATGACATCTGGGGCTGGATTGTCATGAGTCTGGGCACGGGAATGGTAGTTCCATCAACACTGCGTTATTTCTGGTGGCGGTTCAATGCCTGGGGCTTTAATGCCGGTTTGCTGTTCGGTGCTTTTGCGGCAGTATTTCAGCGAGCCTTGTATCCGGAGATGGATGTGAAAATTGCTTACATTATTATTTTTGTAGCCACATTGTTTTTCTCTGTGGTAACAACACTCATGACCAAACCGACAGCTTCGGATGTACTCGAAAATTATTATCTGAAGGTTCGACCGTTTGGTTTATGGCGGCCGTTTAAAAACCGCCTGACAGAATCCAGTCTTCGTTGCAGTGGCTCGGAACACAAAAGGGATTTATGGGCCTTACCTTTTAGTCTTATTGCTCACGTAACTCTGATGCTCAGTTCAATGCAGATTATTCTTCGCCTCTGGTATAGTTTTGCCGTCACATTCGGAATTTTTGTGCTGTGTGTTATCATCCTTTATTTTGTCTGGTATCGCCATCTGGATAAAATGGATTATGCTATGGATTTCCAGGAGTCGTAAAGGATGAAAAGTAGAAATCTTGTAATACTTTAGCCAAATGTTTTTTTACCGTTGCTTTTTGCAGGGTTGAGAGAAAAACTTCAAAATACTTACCAAAAGCGTTGTCGAATACTTTTATCGGACGCACTCATGGTGCTTTGGGAATAATGTAAGTAAAAAGGAAGTTGGCGTTTTCGAGGCAAGGCCACATTTTTGAGAAATTTTGCAAATAATCGCACTTTTAGTCCCCTAAAGACGTTTTTTGGTGAACTTTTGCCAAAACAATAGTAGTTATATCTGGTGGTTAATTTATGTAAGTGGTTTTATATAAATGAAATATAGTTTTTTGTGTAAAAAAGTAGTTTTTTGCAACATCTCACTTTTTTGCTTGTTTTTTTTTATCATTTCTCATAAAATTGTTCTGGTTAATGAGGTCGAAGCAAATAAGAGATTGGAATAACAATGTCGATAGCAGTACCTAAAAAAGGAATAATCAAGGAAGCCGGCAAGCCCATGCCCATCTATAAGCAAGTGCAAAGGCATCTTGCTAATGAAATTAAAAACGGCTCTGTTAAGCATGGAGATGAACTGCCGCCTATCGCTAAAATAGTCAAAGAATATGATGTCAGCTACCAGGCGGTTATTATGGCACTTGATCTTTTGGAGCAGGATGGTCTGGTTCATTTCAAGAATGGCCGCGGCCGAGGTAAACGTCCGGTCGTGATAAAATTCGAACCCAATTTTGATTCTTGTTCAATGACGTTTTTACGAACAACTCGTGACAGCCTTGACCTTCAGATAACCCAGGGAATTTCCCGTTACGAAGTCGAAAACAATCTTGACTCCCTTGTTATTGATTCGCCCAATTCCCATGAAGCATTTATTGAAGGTATTCGGAATCCGTGTACTGATGGATTGATTATCTTGCCGTATTATCATCCGGAGATCGTAGAGGCGATTAATTTTGCAATGGCTAAAGGGGTAAAAGTTGTCCTTGTGGATAGGCAATTAGAGGGTACCAGTGCCAGTTCCGTTTCGATAGACCATACTCATGGCGCGTATATGGCCTGTAATCATCTTTTCGAGAATTGCAATGAGCCGGTGTTTTATTTTTCTGATGATTCAAAGCTGAGCTCGGTTAGAGAACGTTATGACGGCTGGCGGATTGCGATGGCAGAGCATGGTCATCAAAATTTTGGGGATTATTGCAAGCTGATTTTCAATGAGATGGATGGCAGTTATGCCACGATTTACAGCCGAGATATTGAAGAGCCTTTCCTGTGTACCCAGTACAGCCTTACTCTTGATTTTTTCAAGCGGGAGAAGCGTGAATTTTATAATATTCTGACACTGAATGACTATACGGCCAAGGCTGTTTGTCTGGCGGCGGAAGAAATGGGCTTGGAAATAGGGGGCAATGTTTTTATTGTCAGCTTTGGTGATTATCCTTTCTGTCGGGGTCTCAAAGTTCCTCTGACAAGCATCAACCAAAAGAATGAAGAAGTTGGATATGAAGCTGCCAAACTGCTTCACCAGAAGATATCGGGTTCGTTTGACAGGGAGATGTGTCGAAAAATCAATCCTCAACTTGTTATTCGGCAGAGCTCGGTGGGCGGTAAGATTTAATTGGTTAAGTGTTAAGGTATAAATTGTGTGTGTGAAATTGCCGGGGTCAATCGTTGGTCCTGGAAGTTGGTTAACTTTTTTTTAGGAGTAAGGTGATGTTCAAGAAAATGTTGGTTTGTTTTTTGCTGTTGGTTATGACCTCAATTTCGGCGGCGGATATTTATTGGTGGACCGGCGACAGCGGCAGATGGGATGTAGCCGGTAGCTGGGTTGAGATGGACAGCGGCAACTATAACACCAAAGTCCCAGATGCTGCCGATGAAGCCCGGATTGACAGCAGTTATAACCCTGTTGTTCTGATTGACAGTGCTATAACCGCCGAAGTGCAAGGTCTTACCGTGGGTTTCGATTACAACGGCGGTGCGACATTAGATGTAACGGGCGGTTCTCTGACCGTTGGTAGAGGTAGAGATGATTTTTGGGGATTTTCAGTTGGTAATGGTAAGCCCGGTGTTGTGAATATTAGCGGCGGGTCAGTGCTTTGCCAATGGAGCAACATGTTTATCGGTAACTGGGCAACCGGGGAGTTAAACATGACAGGCGGCCTGTTAAACGTTAACCAGCAGCTTAATGTCAGCAATAACAGCACGGGTGGGTCGGCTGGCGTGGTTCATCTGGACGGCGGTGAAATATGGGCTGGCGCCCTGGAGGTAGGCAATAATGGAGTTATTGATATTACCGACGGTGTTTTGAAGATTTGGGGTGATCATCTCGCGTTGATTGATAGTTATATCGCCAGCAACAAGATAATCGCTCTGGGCGGTACGGGCATGGTTGAAAGTGAGCTTTCCGGCGACTGGACGGTTGTAACGGCGGTGCCTGAGCCGGCATCTCTGGTGCTGCTGCTGGGCTCGAGCGTTCTGATGCTTAGGAAACGTAAATAAAGTATGGACCGGACTATGGCCAGTTGTCAACGCATGGCTGCCATAGTACCGGTGTTTCGTTTGGGCAAGCAGGCATGGACAAACAGAAGGGTTAACTATGAATAATTCAAATTTGTCAACAGGTTTTATTCCGATTTGTAAGAGGTCGTTCCGCTATCGCGGTTTCACGTTAGTTGAGCTGTTGGTTGTTATAGCAATCATTGCACTATTGTTGTCTATACTTATGCCTGCTTTAAGCGGAGCCAGGGAACAAGCCAAGGCGGCGGTTTGTATGAATAATATAAAAACACTTAACACCTGCAATCAAATTTATTTAACAGAATTTAATGACGCTTACATTCCTTTTTGTACGACGCCCGGAGGCTATGCCCGCTGGTTTCAGTTACCTTATGTGAGAGAGCTTCTCGATCCAGGCAAAGAAGTTGACACCTCAACAAATGATTTGACAATATCCCAAAAGCTTCAATGTCCCACTGTTAATTTGAAAAAAGGTGTTTATGAGACCACATACGACAGAGTAGATATAAGTTATGGTTATAACTGGTCGGGTTTGAATGTGAATAATACTTATTCGAGTTTTGATGAAAATTTTAGAGGTGGTTATATCGGTTTTAAGCTTTCAGATGTCAGACGCCCCGCTTATTGTTTTGCGTTTGCGGATTCGACAGACTTCGGCTTAGTCTATGGTAACGCTAACTATAGAAAATTCTGGGATGTTTACGGTGATGTCTGGGGTAGCAGCAGTAGTAGTGGTTCTCCCTGGAATGCTCCTGCGCATCGTCATAGGGAAGGCCTTAATATGGGTTTTTTTGATGGACATTGTGAGTATTTAGAAAAGGAAGATACCTTCAAGTTTTTAGATGGAGGCAGAGTTGATGCAAAGGCCAATGATATTATGTGGTTTCCATCTCATTTGCAATGGTAAATGGCAATTTAGTCTCCAGGAAGTTGTCGAATATAAATTCGTGTAATCCGCGGTTAAAATATTTCTGTTGTTGGTGTTTGGAATTTAGTTGCTTAGAATTTTCTATTTATCTGGCTTAGGAGTAAAGTGATGTGTAAAAAAGTGCTGGTTTGTTTTTTGCTGTTGGTTATGACCTCAATTTCGGCGGCGGATATTTATTGGTGGACCGGCGACAGCGGCAGATGGGATGTAGCCGGTAGCTGGGTTGAGATGGACAGCGGCAACTATAACACCAAAGTCCCAGATGCTGCCGATGAAGCCCGGATTGACAGCAGTTATAATCCTGTTGTTCTGATTGACAGTGCGATAACCGCTGAGGTTCAGGGTCTTACTGTGGGTTTCGATTACAACGGCGGTGCGACATTGACGGTAACGGGCGGTTCTCTGACCGTTCATGAAGGTAGAGATGATTTTTGGGGATTTACCGTAGGGTTGGGCAAGCCTGGTGTTGTGAACATCAGTGGCGGTGAGGTTCTTTGCCATTGGAGCAACATGTTTGTCGGCACCTGGGCGACCGGGGAACTAAATATGGCGGGCGGATTGTTAAACATCAATGTGCAGCTCAATGTCAGCAATAACGACATGGGGGGGGCGGCTGGCGTGGTACATCTGGACGGTGGCGCCATCTGGGCAGGCGGGCTGGATATAGGCGACAATGGAGTTATAGATATTACTGACGGTATTTTGCAGATTTGGGGTGATCATATCGCATTGATAGACAGCTATATCGCCAGCAATAAGATAACCGCTTTCGGCGGTGTGGGCACGGTTGAACGTGAGCTTTCCGGTGACTGGACAGTTATCAACGCGGCAACGGGCCTGAATACTCGTGCCCACAGTCCGAGTCCCAATGGCGAGCTGGTCTTAAACCCGTTGGATGAATTGAGCTGGGAAAATCCTAAGCCTTATGACCTGGGTGACACTATTACCTGTGATGTTTATTTTGGCTTGAGTCAATTCGCGATGACCAAAATAGTTGATAAGCAGCCTGTCGAAAAAGTAGCTCTCGACTGGCAGATCTTAACTTCCGGCCTTGATTATTACTGGCGAGTTGATTGTTATGACTCCAATGGCGGCGGGGACGACAGTGAAACGCTGACTAGGGGGCCAGTTTGGCACTTTGTAGCCGCTGATAATATTGATGACGATATGGTGGGCTACTGGAATTTTGAAGACGGTACAAACGCCAGTTATGCCGCTGACGTGTCAGGAGTGGACCCTGCGGCAAATGCTTCTTTTGAAGGGGGTGCTTCTATCATTAACGACCCGGATAGAGGTCTGGTTATGAGTAATACCGGGTCAGGGAGTTATGCGGACTTAGGTTACGATAATGCGGCTAAATTGACGAACCCTGACGCCATGACCGTGTCGCTATGGATGAAAAATGATCCTGAATCCGCATCCGGCTGGCAAACCCTGGCTTCACGCGGGGATACTTCCTGGGGTTTGTTCAGCTATAGAGATCAGTCTGATTACTATATCATCTGGATATGCCACAATGTCGGTACTGGCGGTTATCCTTATGTTCAACTGATGACTTTTGCTCCTGGTTTGGGCGATAATGGCTGGCATCAGGTGGCTGGTGTCTATAACTCCCAGGCGGGCCTGATGCAAATCTATATCGATGGTGATTTGGCGGCCAGTAAGGATGTTGTCGGTCCGGGCAGGATATGGGAGACGACCGACGGTGTTTCTTTTGGCGCCGAGGAAACCTCTTATCCGTCCTACACTCACTATTACGAGGGGCTTTTGGATGATATTCGTATTTACCCCTATGCGTTACATGCCAACATGATGGAAGCGATTTGTCCGCCGGTCCTGGCTGGCTCCTGCCAGTCGGGCTATTATATGCTGGCTGACATTGACAAAAATTGTACTGTTGATTTGGTGGATTTGACACAATTGGCTCTTCAGTGGCTGGGCGACTATGATTATTCCTCGGATTTGAACCGGGACATGGAAATCGACCTGCTTGATTTTGTAGTGTTCGGAGAAGACTGGCAAGGGTGCAATGATCAGACTGTGTGCGGTGTTCCGTTTTCAGAGACCTCACCTTTTACCCATTCTGTAAAGACCATGCTGCAGACGGGCATTGGCTGGGGCTATGACCCCGATTGCGCGATTGCTGTTGACGCGGTGGTTAATCATAAGATGGAGGAGGATACCAAGTTCGCGAGAACCACCTGGGTTGCTCAGGGGAATATTTTGGGGTCAATGAGCGTTATGAGCACGGATGGTTACTACTTCTATGCCAACGGTGGTGCGGACGGGGCCGACCATATGGATGAGTTGGCACGCGGTTACGACGGTTCCATAATGACTGTTTACAATGAACCGAATCTTCCCTATATCAATCCTTCCTCGCCGGACTGGACCGAGTATCAGCAGGAGATATTTGACGAAATGATAGATGACGGTGTTATGGCGATAATGCCTCAGGAATCACTTTCATTTGTCAAAAGTGGCTATGAGCAGGCGTTTAAAGATAGATGGGTGCTGGAGTATGGAACGCCGTGGCAGGGCTCGCAGGCAAGTGCGCCCAGCTATTTCCTGACCGGTCAGCTTTTGAATAACCTGTGGATGGATTCGCTGGGCAGCCTGGCCGCATCGGTGGCCGACACCAATGTCAGCTTTATCTATCCCAGCCATGACATTTACAGTAACTTAACTGCCGGCCTGACTTCGCCGGTGGGGCAGACTGTCGATATGAGTGACTGCGACGGTTATATTGCTCAGGTTTGGTCGGGCACGATTAAGTGGTGTCGTGATGGTTACAGTTCGTCTAAGAAATCGTTTTTCAGTGCGGCACTTGCCTGTTACGATCACTTCAATCAGCTCAGCCTGGGCACAGATAAGAAGATGTGGTTCCTGGTGGACCCCGTCGAGGATAATTTAACCTTTACCTGGGCTGAATATCAGGACTGGTACGAGGATTGCGTGGGAGCAATGTTGTTCCTGTCGGAAACAGATTCTTATGAGGTGATGCCTTGGCCGGAAAGAATATTTCTTGAAATATTCGACTATGCCGAAGAAGACATCGCGCCATTGGCGTATCGTCAGGAAATATTGGCTGTAACTCAGGCTTTACAGGAAATGCCTTTGGGGGGAGACTGGGTTAATCCCGCCGCGGTATCAGAAGGAATCGGTGTTGCCGTTGCCGATAGTTTGCAGTGGCAAGTCCAGACCAACCCAACTTTACAGGGAACTTTTGGTCAGATTGTTCCGCTTTTAGAAGAAGGTGTTCCGGTTTCCTCTGTTGTTATGGAGAGGTACCAGGATGCTGATTATCTGTCAAGGTTCGATGTGATTGTTGTCTGCTTTGAAAAATGGAAGCCCACGCTTGCTGCTATGAATATGGCATTGTCTGGCTGGGTTAACGACGGAGGCTCATTGATTGTCTTGGGTAATACCGGCGATGAGCTTGACAATATGACTTCGTTCTGGTGGCATGGCCTGGGATATGATTCTCCGACCCATCACTTAATGGCACTGGTTGGAGCAAGTGTCGCCAATGGCGATTACAGTTACGGTTCCGGTATGGTTTATCGAAGGGCTGTTTCTCCTGCCGGTTTCGCTACTGTCTCAAACGCCGAGAGTACGTACTATCCGCTTGTCAATTCAGCCCTGATTGCCGCCGGACAAACCAACGGCTTGCAGCGCCCGGGTTATTTCCTCATGAAGAGAGGCGATTATGTCATTGGTTACGCCACGGACACCACTGTCAGCTCCGTCGCGGGAAGTATGGTTGATATTTTTGACGCCGACCTTCCAGTTTTGACCGCGCCGTCTCTAAGTCTGGGCCAAAGCTACCTGTACAAGGACGTTACTGCCAAGTTAGCTGGCAGTCAGCCTGCGGTATTGCACACGTCCGGTCGATTGGATTATGAAAAATGCGATGCCGGTGTGCTGGAGTTCGCCGTGAGAGGACCGCTCAATACTGACGCGGTTGTTCGGCTGTTCCCGTATAATAAGACCACCTCGGATATTTCAGCCTTTGATTCTGAGGACAACCCGGTTACGCTTACCATTGTCGATGACGGGGCCACTTTCAAACTGGAGTTTCCACATGACCCCGACGGCGTAAGGATTCTCGTTGATTGAGATTAGATTTTCTGATGGAGGTAGTTTGTGGATTTATAAGACGCAGACTACCTTCATCAGTTTTTTTCTGCGAGGGTTTTCCGGTTTTATTCACAGGCTAATAGTAAGGGATTATTGAGCTTATGGGAATAGTGGCAGAACGGCTTAAAAATTTCAGCGCAAATAAAAATGCTTTAGTTTTCAGTACCGGCTTTTTTTTGTGTTCGTTTTGTGTGTTGCGTTTTGCGTTTTGCGGGTCCGAGGTGGTGGGAGATGAATCACTTACCTTTAAAGATTTTGTCAATGAAATAGCGGATTTGCAGGGATTAACTTACTTTCCGCAGTCCAATTACAAACTGGTACAGTATAGTTCTTATGACCGCAGTAGCAAAATTAATGGCGGACCGAACTGGTTCGCCAATGCTGACGGTTTTGGTAACGAGCCGATTCCCGCTTTCGCAAAAATACTGAGTGTTCCTGATGAGACCGGTGTAGGCAGGTATCTTGTTTGTGATATTGATTGCCCGGGAGTTATTGTTAGGACATGGACAGCTCGCTTTACAGGAATCATCGAATTGTATCTCGATGACGATTCGGAGCCTGTTTACAAAGGCAGTGCCCAGGATTTCTTTCTCAAATCATATAAAATATGGATGGATAAACCCGGCAGTGAGGAGTTGTTTGACAAGGTTTTTTCTCAGAATGACGCCTGTTATTTTCCGATACCATTTTCCCAACGCTGCAAAATAATCTGGCAGGGCAATATAAGCGAAATCCATTTTTACCAGATTCAAATTCGTAAATATTCCCCAGATACCCAAATTAAGACCATTACTGCACAAGATGTTTTCGTCCCCAAAAATATTGTAAGGTCATTTGAAAATCCCGGTTCCAAAGCGAATTTATTGAATAAAATTGATTTTAATTGTGAGATCGAACCCGGCGGAAAAAAGGATGTGTTTATTGATCAGGGCAGCAAGGCTGTATATGAATTAAAACTGAAACTCTCTGCCCCGAACCTTGAGGCGGCTTTGCGGCAAAGCATTCTGGTAATAGAGTTTGACGATTTTGAAATCGCGCAGGTTGTAAGTCCCGTGGGGGATTTTTTTGGTATGGCTCCCGGCGTTATCCCTTACCGTTCTTTGCCATTCACGGTCCAGGGCAGTGGCCTGATGACCTGCGACTTTGTTATGCCTTTCCAAAATAAGGTTAAAGTTAATATTCGCAATTATGGCCCCCAGAATATCAGACTGGAGGGGGCTGTTAAAACCGGCGCTTATAAATGGCTGCCCCAAAGGTCCATGTATTTTCATGCAAAATGGCGCATACATCAGGATCTGATTGCCAGTGACCCGCTAATTGATTTGCCTTATATTATCGCTCTGGGCAGAGGCTGTTTTGTGGGAACCTCGGCCCTGATAATGAATACCGGAAATATACCTTCTGGAGGTGGTAACTGGTGGGGCGAAGGGGACGAAAAAATATATGTCGATAACGAAAAATTCCCTTCAATTTTTGGGACCGGCTCGGAAGATTACTTCAATTATTCCTGGGGGACCAACCAAATTTTTAGCTATCCATATTGCGGCCAGCCCAAGGTTGACGGCCCTGCCAACCGGGGTTTTACGGTAAATTACCGCTGGCATATTCTTGACAAAATCCCCTTCGACCAGAATTTTTCCTTTTATATGGAACTGTTTCATCATGACGTAACTCCCGGATTTTCTTATGCAACCATTGCCTATTATTATGGTATGCCGGGTATTCGGGATGATAGTGTGTTTGTCACAAAAAATGATATTAAAAAACCGCAAATGCCCGCGGCGTGGACCCCCAAAGCTGCGCTGGGCACGGAAGGATATTCTTTTTATGAGCCTGGCTCATTGGCCTTGAGTATGGATAATTGTGTCGAGGAATCCGGCTGGAGGTATTCTGAGGGAAAATGCCTTTTATGGAAGCCTTTGAAAAAAGATGAAACCAAAGATTTTGAACTGTCAGTTCCCGCCGATGGGGTTTATATAATAAATCTAACATGTAAAAATTCTCCAAATGGTGGTTTATATTCTGTCAATATGGATAAAGCCCCGGGTATTTATTCTGATAAAAATTTTTCCACAAAGTCAAATATGCTTTGCTCTCGAAATGTTTGCCTCGGACAGGTTGACTTACGTAAGGGGAAGCATATTTTAACTTTTGTAAACCAGAGCGAGTTGACAGGTTCTGAGATAGGCCTCGATTTTATCTGGATCAAAAGAAAGTAATTTTGTAACACTTTAGCCAAGTGAAGCAGAGAACTCCGCGAGTTTGGGCAATTTACCGGTTTTGATGTATGTTCGCAGGGCTTTTTTGACGGTAGCAACCAGGTTTAGGCCGCGTTGCTTTAGTCTCTTACAAATGAAATTTTGCGCAAAATGGCAATGAAATCTTCAGCAATTATTCAAAGCTCCTCTGAGTGCAGGGATTATGAACATTTCTCTGGCTTTAAGGGCTGTGGTGATGACTCGCCGTCCGAGTTTGGTCAGGTAATATATGTTCGGCCGTTTTTTTTTATCAGACCGTGTGTTCGCAGGCGTTTGAGCATACAAGAGGTTTGGTTGGTGGTTTTCTTAGTGAAATAATTTCTAATCTGTTTGTTGCTAAAACCGCTAATGTTGAATTCGCTCCCCGTACCATTCGATTTTCGGAAATTCTAAAACGCTTAACAGCGATGTGTCCGATTCAGAACTCTAATTCTAAAAAACACTACACTCTAACAATCTCTCCCACCCGAACATTACCATAATCCTGCCCAAATTCCGGACAGTACCACTGGCTGCCCGCTGCGATTATGCGATTACCGTCCGTGACAAGGTTTTCTATAGAGCTATATTGATTCAGCATTCGGCTTCATCATGCTGAAACTATAAACCATTACGCGCAATATCACAAATTGCCTATCTTAACATCTCGGGTTTTTTTGTGCCAACCAGAAAGTAAAAGATGCCGCTTCACTTGGCTAAAGTGTTACGTTTGGGAGCTGAATCTGCCAACTCTATTTACTAACACAAAAAAACAATTATGGACATCTATTACTGAATCGAGTCCATGAATTTTGAATATTCGAGAACTCTGAATATGTTTCTGAGTCAGGGTCATAAGGGTCATCTCGGTAATATCTAACAACTCCAAACTCAGGGGCAACATTTACTATTGTTGGATTTTGTGCATCGTATGGCCCAATATCAACAGACCAATACTCATAACCATCTTTGTATCCTACATCGACTACCCATCTATTTCCCATGTTAACTTGTGAACTTGGGTTAGTTAAATCCAGCATGACAGCTACTTTTTGTTTTCCGTACTCTGTGCCAGAGCCAACATAAGTTTCCACACAATATGCTCCTATGCTCCACCAGTTTACAGTGTGGCTTGAGGTGTTGTCCTGGCTATATGGATTCACGTATCGATAACAACGAGGTATTCCCTCTACCCAGTTATAACCTACTGTGTGGTGATTAGTATTGAAAATGGAGCCAGATTTGCATCGAAATCTGAGCCACTTAGGTTAGTAAAATAACGCCGATTTCGGCGTTGTCAATAGGGATTCTGGTCCTTTTTCGTTGGATTGAGGCTTTCTTAGCCTTCTTTTTTTCCGTTTTTTCTCTAAACTCTGGTTAAGTCGCCAGCTGTCGGTTATGATTTCGACCACGCTCACATGGTGGGTCAGTCGGTCCAGCAGAGCACCGGCTAATCTTTCATCATCGCCAAAGACCTGGGGCCAATCGGCGAATGGCAGATTCGTTGTTACGATCAGGCTGGTTTGTTCATAGCACTGGCTGAAAAAGCCGAACAGATGTTCCGCTCCGATACGGTCGAACGGGACATAGCCCAGTTCATCGATGATGATCAGGTCGCATTTTTTTATATAGCTCTCTAATTTCAACACCGCTCTTTCCTGTCGGGCTTCGAGATACGTATTAACCAGTTCAGCAGCGGTAAAGAACCGCACTTTATAACCTCGTCGGCAGGCTTCCCGGCCGAGGGCGATGGCCAGATGACTTTTACCCACGCCCGGCGGGCCGGTAAAGACGATATTACTGCGGCGGTCGATAAAGCCGCACATCGAAAGGTCGATAATCTGTTTTTTATTTATCTGCGGCACGGCCATAAAATCAAAACTTTCAAGTTCCTTAGTCATGGGGAAGTTTGCCTGTTTCAATCTCCTGGCGATGGCCTGCGACTGTCGATGAAAGACTTCGATTTCGGCCAGTCTTTGCAGGTAACTTTCATAGGATTCGTTTGCCTGGGCGGATGCCCGGGCAATTGTCTGATACTCTTTTTGAATTGTCGGAAGCTTCAGGGTCTTGAGATAGCTTTTTAATAAAACCATTGGATCTTTCATGCTACCTCCCCGGCCAACTGGTTATAAACATCGAGATTGCGTTTGCCATCGCCTTGGTTTACCAGGACTTGATTGCCGGCAAGGTTCAATTGTGAGCCGTTACGTAAAAAGCTTTCCACCGCTTCATCGCTGAACGCCCGGCACTTGACACAAACACCAACGGCATGTTCAACTTCTTTTTGCGGATGCCTGATAAAGAGCAGCAGGATGTTGATGTATTTACCGGTCCCTTCACTGCCGTATCGATATTCAAGCTCTGTTCGCATCAAGGTGAAATCTTCGCCCCAGGGCTGGCCCTTGAATGGCCGAGCATTATCCAGCGAACCGGGCTTACGCTCTAAAAGTTTGATATAATGCAGCGGATCCAGGATATACTGGTCTTTATCGTAACATCTGGAATGCGAGGCAACCAGCTCATTTTTATAGAACAGGTCAACCCGGTCAACGAATACCTTGACCTGGCAAGATTGATAGGCATACTCCGTCGGCACCGAATACCGGTTAGTATCAACCCGTACTGTAAGCTGTTTGTCCGCAAAGGTGGATATTCGACGACAGGCTTCAAACTTCTGCTCAGGCAGTTCGTATAAATGTGTTTTCTCTTCTGCAAATAAATCGCCAATGGTTTTATTCGTATGAGGTGCAGGGCCCTGGCGATCCAGTTCTTTGATACACTGAGCAATCAGCATCTCATTCAGCTGAGCCATATCGGTAACTCTCGGAACCGGAGAGAAGAACTGCCTTTCACTTCGCTTGGCGAGATTCTCGACATCGCCTTTTTCATTACCTTTAGCGACATTGCAAAAACGAGTGTCAAACAAATACCAACTCTTAAGCTCTACGAATTTGCGGTTGAGCCGACGCTTGCCTTTTTTGAGAACCTTTAGAACCGCAGTTTTTAAATTGTCGTAAGCAATGCGTTTGGGCACGCCGCCGAAATATTCAAACGCCCGGACATGGCCGTCAAGAAAACATTCGATCTTCATGCTCTCGTAAGCACAAACAAAAGGAGCCTTAGAACAGCACAGCTTCATGCAAAAAACGTAGACCTTCTTCTCCCTGCCGTTTTCTTTAATGTTAGCTTCATGCCAGTCAACTTGGGCTTCTTCGCCAAACTCAAACGCTAACGGCAGGTAAGCTTCTTTTTGGCGATTACTCGCCTCCTTGATATACCGCTGGACAGTGCTGTAATGGCCGGTGAAACCATACTCGTCACAAAGCCGCTGATACATTTTGGTCGCCTGCATCCGCTGCTTACGCCGAACCTTTTTGTCAGATTCCAGCCAGGTGTCAATAATGTGCGCGAAGGGATCCATGACAGCCTTGACCCGCGGCTGACTGAGCCGATAGCCCGGCGGAATCGGATTTTTCAGGGCCTTGGCCACCGTGTTACGCGAATGCCCCAGCTCCAGGGCAACCTCACGTTGCGATATCCCATCACGAACTTTACGTCTGATAATCTCATAATGCTCCACTGTAAGCACCTTTCTAAGCCTCCTGTGTCTAAAATGTTACGTATCTTAAACACATCTTATCGGCCTTTTACAGTGGCTCCTTTTTCGATGCTTTTTCAGAAGAGAAAACCCGCAAATCTGGCTCCATTTTCAATGCTAATCACCAGTTTTTAAATTGTCGTAAGCAATGCGTTTGGGCACGCCGCCGAAATATTCAAACGCCCGGACATGGCCGTCAAGAAAACATTCGATCTTCATGCTCTCGTAAGCACAAACAAAAGGAGCCTTAGAACAGCACAGCTTCATGCAAAAAACGTAGACCTTCTTCTCCCTGCCGTTTTCTTTAATGTTAGCTTCATGCCAGTCAACCTGGGCTTCTTCGCCAAACTCAAACGCTAACGGCAGGTAAGCTTCTTTTTGGCGATTACTCGCCTCCTTGATATACCGCTGGACAGTGCTGTAATGGCCGGTGAAACCATACTCGTCACAAAGCCGCTGATACATTTTGGTCGCCTGCATCCGCTGCTTACGCCGAACCTTTTTGTCAGATTCCAGCCAGGTGTCAATAATGTGCGCGAAGGGATCCATGACAGCCTTGACCCGCGGCTGACTGAGCCGATAGCCCGGCGGAATCGGATTTTTCAGGGCCTTGGCCACCGTGTTACGCGAATGCCCCAGCTCCAGGGCAACCTCACGTTGCGATATCCCATCACGAACTTTACGTCTGATAATCTCATAATGCTCCACTGTAAGCACCTTTCTAAGCCTCCTGTGTCTAAAATGTTACGTATCTTAAACACATCTTATCGGCCTTTTACAGTGGCTCCTTTTTCGATGCTTTTTCAGAAGAGAAAACCCGCAAATCTGGCTCCATTTTCAATGCTAATCACCAATATTAACTGATATTTTCCGGATGCGCGGTTGAAAGAAAATCGCGATAAAAATCCTTAAGACACCTATACTTTTACATGATTTGATACCGCAAAGTCAAGAAAATTCAATGCCATGCCCTAATTTTTCTCGAAATCCCGTAATATACGGTTTTTCATGTGCCCGAACACTTATAGACATCACTTTATGCCAAACAGGACAAACATGATCAAACTCAAAATGCTTTTATATTTATGCTTTGGTGGAGATTCCGCCACATCTCCCGCTGCCTCTCCCAGCACACTTCCCGGATAATAGGCCGAATCTTAGTTTCCGGGATTGGCTCCCGCCCCTGAGTGATAGGGGGCAGGAACAGAATCTCTGCCTGAATATCAGGTGCCAGGTGCAGCATGTTCATAATCTGGGTTACCCGGGCCCGACTGACATGGCCCAGTTGGGCCAGATCTGTCTGGCTATAAACTCCGCCCTGTTCGATCAGATTCTCGAAATGGTAGGCCAGGGCCATCAAGCGCGAAAGTCGCGGCACACGGCCACTGGGCGTATCCACAACGGGGGTTGGGCCGCGTTTGATACGTTTACGCCCGCGCTGGCCGGTGGGGAAATGTACCTCAAATGTCTTGGTTACCTCTGCCATTTAATTCACTCCTGCCTGGGTGAGGGCTTCAATATTAGCCTGATGAAATGTTATATGAATTTTATCCTGACTGCTATCCCAGGAAATCTGTTTTACCAGCAAATTCATAAGTTTGGCCTTTTCCTGCGGCCCCAGCGCGTTCCACATCGGATCAAATGTCTCTATGGAACCCATCAGCTCATCGGAATTGAGCATCTGCTTTTCCAGGGCCGCTATTTGGGTATTGATTCTCGCCACCTCGGCCTGAAGCTGCTTCATCTGCTGTTCATATAATTGCATCTCCTGGGCCACCGCCTCATCTTGCCTGGCCCGACTGGCGGCTTTGCCCGTCTGTTTACTCAACTGCCGGATGCGTCTTTCTTTCTTGTTGCGCTCTTTTTTAAGGGATTCAATCTCGCCCAGCATTTTCGCCAGGGCACTCTGGACGCAGTCCCGCAATACCCCAGTGTCCTGACCAATACCCCTAATCTGATCCACCACAAATCGCTCCAGTTCCGGTGCCGGTAATGAAGGCCCGGGGCAGGTGTTCCAGCCCTGTTTCTGGGCCTTCAGGCAGACATAATAGCGATATCGTTTATTCGGCTTACTGGAGTAATGATGCGTCATGGCACAGCCGCAGTGCTGACAGCGTAGCAAGCCGTTCAGCAAAGCCGGGTTTTTCTGGCTTCTATACCGGGCACCGGAACTGCGATTCTGTTTGAGCAGTCCCTGCGTTAGCCCGAAGGTATCCTCATCGATTATCGCTTCGTGTTCGCCTTCATATACCTGATCTTTATACTTGACCTTACCCAGGTAAGTTACGTTCGTCAGCAGGGTGCGCAGGGTGCCCGTGTCGAAATTCGCACCTCCTCGCAGCTTGCCCTTCTTCGTATGGTATTTTTTGGTGGTAATACCTTTCTCCCGCAATGACCGCAAGGTATCCATAATGGAGCCGGTGTGGACGTAAATCTCAAATATTTGTTTTACCTGATCGGCCTCTCGCGAATTGACGGCCAGATATTTACTGCCGATTCTCTCTTTGAGATCATAGCCCAGTACCCGGTGGCCGCCGGCCCATTTGCCTTTGCGACGGGCAGCGGCAATCTTATCACGAGTACGTTCTGAGATGATTTCTCGTTCAAACTGGGCGAAAGACAGGAGAATATTCAACGTCAACCTCCCCATGGAGGAGGTAGTATTAAACTGCTGAGTCACCGATACCAACGAGACATTATTCGCATCGAGCACCTCCATGATTTTAACGAAATCCAGAAGACTGCGGCTCAACCGATCAATTTTATAGACAATAATGCAGTCAATCAAACCATCCTCAACATCCTGCATCATACGTTGGAAGGCGGGCCGATCAATATTACCGCCGGTGAAACCACCGTCATCATAACTATCGCCAAAGCATTGCCAGCCAGCATGTTTCTGGCTGTTGATATATGACAGGGCAGCTTCTCGCTGGGCGTCCAGGGAGTTGAAATCCTGTTCTAACCCATCTTCGGTACTCTTGCGGGTATAAATTGCACACCGAACTACTTCTTTTGTGGCTCGTATCATTCACTCTACTTTCTGGGGCTGGGAAGTTTAAAGAAATGGTATCCATTCCAGTTACTGCCGGTAATTAAACGGGCCACCGCCGACAGGCTACGGTAGACCTTACCTTCATATTCGAAGCCATTAGCCAAGACGGTAACCTGGTGCATGGTGCCTTTATATTTGCGAGGGATTACCTGGCCGGGGATAGGCAGTCGGGGGTCACGGTTGTTAATAATGAAATCCGGGGCATCAAGTGTCTTATCAGTTGATTTACGTGGCGGCTCCAGTTTCATCTCCGCCGGCGGGATAACACGAATATCCTGATCCCGCACCAGTTCCCGAGCCCGCTTCCGGGCCCGGTTAGTAATACCACCTTCATCAAGAGCCTGCAGCCGCCAGGCGAGTCGTCGATACATCCATTGGCGATTGCCGGAGCGAGTTTCTTCTCCGAATACCTCGATGTATTCCCGCCGCATTTCACCCGCCGTCATCCGCTGAATTTCCGCGATTTTCTGTTTTGTAGTCATCTTCATTGCGCATACTCCAAGCCGGGTTTAGGGCCATATTTCTCAGTTAACACAGACACACTTAAGCCCGATTTACCCGAGTTACTCAAGGGCTTTCTGAGATAAATCTGGAGTATTTTTGCCGGATTTTGCAGAATGCTGCTCTGCCTCCTCTGGGGTATTTTCCGGCTTGGGCGGGGTGGCCAGGGATGCGGAAATAATCTCGATAATTTGCCGCCGACGCTGGCGGGGGGTAAGTTCCGGATAAGACTTCGACTTGAACAAGTTCGGCCTCCTGTTTTGAGGAAAAATACTAACTGCCTGCACCTTCTATATCTGCAGCTGGGCCGATTTTGTCGCGCAGAAAATTGAAAAAAATATAATTGGGGGGGTGGTTTCATCAGGCCGAGTTCGAGACTTTTTTTATCTACCCCAAAACTTTTTAGGGTGTTAACTGAAAGAGCCCCAAGGGCGTCAGAGTCTCAGAGTTTTGAGAAAATAGACGTTTTGGGGTCTAATCCCAGTTAACACCTTTAGTACCCCCGTCCCAAAACCTCGTCAAACCGAACGGGTTTCCTGGTACAAATATCGCGGATTCCGCGCGATTTGACGCGCATAAAAAAAGCCTCTCACAGGGGGTGTGAGAGGCTTTCAGCTCCCCGAAACATACGAATTTCGGAATTGCTAAAATGATTAACGCTCTGGTGTCCAAGTCGGGACCCCGAATGATGCGAAAAAAGCCTGCGCTCTACGTTCTATAAAGCCTTATAAATAAATATCTTATGTCACACTCGCATTTTTGTGTTGTTTTCTCTCGTTTTTCAAGCAACCGTTTGGGCATATCAAAAATTAAGCTCTTTACCTTGGTTTTCTGGAGGTCATACGCCCCAAGCGACGCTTCCTGCCAAAATATGTCTCTATATTTGCTAAGTATGCTAACTGGCGGGTTGGTGATTTGCAATGGGATTCTAACCGACCTGTCGCAAGCTATCCATTGCTTGATCTGTCAGGGTGGTAGGGGGGCTTGCTATTTTGCTGTTGAAACATATAATATATTTATATAGGTGTTTAAAAGCGATCAATATCAAACAGCCAAAGTGGAAAGCATGTATCACAACATCGAGACTCTCAGCACTGTTATTTCCTATCTCATCAAGGCCGTAGTTTTAGCCGCTCAGTTTTCAGGCCGAGCCAGAAAACGCCAACTGAAGCGAGTAGCCCAAATGGATATTGACGAAAAGGATAAGGAAATATTCTTTCTTCGTGACAAAGTTTACCAGCAGGCCATTCAAATCAGCATATTACAGAAAGGCTTGAAGAAAAAAGACACCAACAAACGCTATACGCTTGACGAGAAATTGTTCATCCTGAATTACGTCGAAACTTTTCAGATTCCCAGGAACAAGCTCTCTGAGTATGTCGGCATCGCCAAATCAACTTACTATCGCTGGATGCGCAATATTGAAACCCAAGTCAAACATAGGACTCCCGCTAACAAAACGCCTGCCGAGATCGCCGCATTAGCCTGGGAGATTGCTAAGAATAATACCAACTGGGGCAGAATGAGGATAGCCAGCCAACTGGCCTTGCTGAAAGTTTTTATTTCAGCATCCACCGTCAGAAATATCCTCAATCGTCCTCAGCCTAGAAAACCGAAAAATCCTCCGAGTAAACAGAAAATTAAAGAACAAGTGAAAGTTCGTTCTATTCCTGCTTGGTATCCCAACCATGTCTGGTCAATTGACAACACGTCAGTGTTCTTCGACAACTCTGAATCTGAACTCATATAAACTTTTCACTGCCATCCCATACGGAACGCTCCTAAATCGAACATTTGAATATAGCCGGGTATGAGTTACACTGTAGTTACCAAAAAACAGGAGTAACTCATGAGCCCAGCTAAGCACAAATATACCATTCTTCAGCAAATTTGCCAGCACATTCCTGCTCATATGGTAGCAAAACTAGCTCGAGCGTTTGGGGCGGACAAAAAATCCCGGTCTTTTTCGCCCTGGTCGCATGTGGTGTCGATGCTGCATGTTCAAATTGCTCACAGTTTATCGCTCAACGATGTGGCAGATACGCTGAGAAATCACGCAGGAGTTTTGACAACGATTCGCAACGCAACCCCGCCGAGCAAGAATGGTTTATCGCATGCTAACCGTGTTCGTGACCCCGCGATGGCTCAAGAGCTTTTCTGGCAGGTGCTGTCCCATATCCAAAATCAGCATCCAGCGTTTGGATATGAAGCAAAATATTCGGCTCTGCCCCGAAGGTTCAAACGAACTATTTATGCGATTGACTCGACTACAATTCAGCTGGTCGCAAACTGCATGGATTGGGCCAAACATCGCAGGCGTAAAGCGGCGGCGAAGTGCCACATGCAATTAAATCTGCAAACGTTTCTGCCGCAGTTTGCGATTGTAAAAAACGCATCGACGCATGATTCCACCGAAGCGTATAGCTTATGTAAAAATCTTAAAAGTGGCGAAATAGCGGTGTTTGACAAGGCCTACGTCGATTTTAAGCATTTGGCAAAACTGGATAAACGCGACGTTTTTTGGGTTACGCGGGCCAAAGAAAATATGGCTTACCGAATTGTTAAACAACACACAAAACCCAAAGGTAAAATTGCCAACGATGATTTAATTGAATTGCAAACGCCCAAAAGCTACGAAGCATATCCGCAACCTTTGCGACTCGTGACGGCGATTATTGAAATCAATGGCAAAGAAAAAACGATGACGTTTATCACCAACAATAAAACCTGGGCACCCTCAAGTATCTGTGATTTATATCAATGTCGTTGGGGTGTCGAAGTGTTTTTCAAACAAATCAAACAAACATTACAACTGTCAGATTTTCTGGGCCATAGCCAAAACGCGATCCTGTGGCAAGTGTGGATAGCACTGCTAGCCTATGTTTTATTGCGGTTTGTGGGATTTCTGGGAAAATGGCAAGGCAGCTTCAAACGCTTATTCACTTTGTTACGCGGCGTATTATTTAGCCGCCTGAATATTTTCAGTGTCATGATTTTCTGTGGGACAGCACGTGGCTCACCCCGCATGGTCGCCAACCCTCAACAAGCATATTTACCAGGTTTTGATCTAAAATAAGATTTGTGACTCAATGCTAACCGTTTAAAAACAGCGATTCCAGCTATTAATCCGGCAATAAAATAGATGAACATTATTAATTTTCTGCTATACTTTTGTAATGGAAAAACGAGATGCCCGAAAACTTAACCAGCAAGCTCAGTATGAACTGAGGCGAACCTGCATAAAGTTGCTCAAAGCCGGCAAAAAGCAAAGGGAAGTTGCGGCGATCCTTGAGATTGCTTACCAAACTGTCAATCGATGGTGGCAGCGATATTTGTCTGAGGGAATGGCTGGCTTAAAGCCCGGCCAACGAGGTCGCAGAAAAGGCGAAAACAGAACTTTGACTTTAGAGCAGGAAAAGGAGATTCAGGTTTTGATTCGGGACAAATATCCCGAACAGTTAAAACTGAAATTTGCTTTGTGGAATCGTCAGGCGGTAATGGATTTAATCGAACAGAAATTTTCGATTAAGTTGCCGATCCGCACTGCTGGCGAATATCTTAAGCGTTGGGGTTTTACACCTCAAAAACCGATTCGCAAAGCTTATGAGCAACAGCCCGAAAAGGTCCAGCAATGGCTGGGCGAGACCTATCCAGAGATCGAAAAGCGTGCTAAAAAGGAAGATGCTGAGATTCAATGGGCTGATGAAACCGGGCTTAACAGTGCTGACGCTCGTGGTCGGGGCTATGCTCCTAAAGGCCAAACCCCGACGGTTTACGGCCCAGCCCAGCGTTTTTCGGTAAGTATGATTTCATCGCTGACAAATAAAGGGCAATTGCGTTTTATGATTTATGAAGGCGGCTTGAAGGTGGATATATTTTTGACATTTTTGCGACGACTCATTAAGGATGCTAAACGAAAAGTATTTTTGATTGTCGATAATCTTAGAGTTCACCATGCCAAGAAGGTTCAACGGTGGGCAACTAAACATAAAAAGAAAATCGAGCTGTTCTTTCTGCCGCCTTACAGCCCGGAACATAACCCCGATGAATATGTCAACCAGGACATCAAACAACAACTCAAGAAGAAGCCCGCGCCAAGGTCACAAGAACAATTGCAGGATAATCTGAGTTCTTATATGCGGAGCCTGCAACGAAAGCCTAAGAAGGTAAAAAAGTTTTTTAATCACGAAAAAGTGCAATACGCAAAAGCGAGTTGATTCATATGTTTAATTGCCGGAGTAATAATCATTGAGCGATATCGCTGAAAACAATGAAATTCACAAACTCCCTCTGGAGTCAAAACCCCGCAATGGGCTGTTTTTGCAATCAAAAACAACCCTAAACACCCAGTCCCCAAACTTATGGGATGATTATGTAAACTTTTCAAAGAGCAAAATTTTCAATTTTCAACCGCTCAAAAGCGGTATCTCGCTTGCTTGACAAGTACAAGGTTACGCTGCTTAAGCTATTGAACAGCTATATCGAGTAATATTAGTTTTGAGTCGCAGCCTTTAGGGATGATAATATTTATATAATTAATACCGTTAACAATCGTTTCTTTTGGCACAATCCAAGCCGCTAACGAGTTTTTATTACCCAGTCCGTCTTTTAGAATAGTTTCGTAGGGCTCTTCAATTTTATCCGTATTTTTCAATACGACATTATTAAAAGTGATTGTGCAGGGAATATTTTCCCATGATGGTTCAACTTGTATTCGCAATTTGGCATCATGCTTTAATCCGCCATTGGGTAGAGCCATATCCAGTGTGAAAGTTTCGTTCAGGCCGTTTTGAATTTTTATATCTGTAAATTTTTTTGAGTCGTGGTCAAAGTCTGCGATAAAATAATGTTGGGGCTGGTTTGCCAGGAGGCTAGGAGTGGAGACAGTTTTGAATATTTCAAAAAAAGGTTCACAAACTGTTCCCTGTCTTTCGGCATATTCTCTGTAATAGGCAAAATTAAACAAGCTGACACCTCTTGCTCCTCTACCGTAGGCAAGATGGGCAGAGGTGAAATATTGTTCGGGCTTGGTCATTACATGTTGCAGAGATAAGCTCTTATGGTTTTTTGCAGATTTGCCGTCGGGTTCATATCTGGCAATTACATGAGTTATTTCCAGATAGAGGGCGGCCTGGGGAATCAGTTTATGTATTTTGGCTAAATCATTTTGTTGCTCGGTTTCGTAGCTATAACTGAGATTGAACATGTCCACGCCTGTTTGATATAAGGTTTGGGGGTCGAGGCCCATCGATTTCATATCTTTTAACCTTGTTGGTATCCTGGCGCAGAGCCAGCGGTATTTGCCATTTCTAGCTGTTTTGTCTAACAGGGCTCTGATTTTCATGACGAAATTACTCATGATTTTTTTGCGTTCTTCAAATGGAAGGCTGGGCTTGAAATACCATTTATGTCGCATGAAATCGAGTTCCAGGCCGTCAATATCGTAATTATTACAAATCTCCTGGATAAAGTCGAACTTGTAGTTGCGGACCTCTGGGATGCTCCAATCATGAATATTGTTTGATTTGATTTTATTCCTGTAGGTTTCGAGATACTCATTAAGGGGAATATCGTCCATAGGTGGCAGTGCGAAAATGCTGTTTAGTCTGTACTCTGGGTGTTCATCATAGAATTTACAGGTCTCCATAGAGGAGAATGCTTGAATATTGTATTCTTTTAATTGTTCTTTACTGAGATCGACATAATTTTTCTGATGCCAGTCATTTAGTCGGAAGGAAATAAAAGCCGGCATGTTGACCTTTTTACAATGCTCTACGAAATCTCCGACAATGTCTCCGCCTTCAAGCATATATTGGCCGAAAGTTGTGACGTTCAGACCGGTTCTTTGCTTATACCATTTAGCGTGTTTTTCATAAGGATAGATTTTGCTTTTCCATAAGGGGGCCCAACTGTGGCCGGGCGAGAGCAAATGAACGTCAATGCCGGTATTGCAGGTTTCATTTATAGAGGCTTGTAATATTTCTTTGCTGAAAGGCTCTCCGAATTTGTGGTAAGCGCTTTGGCAATTTCTCACGTTGGTCAGGTCGTTATTGAAAAGCACGCGAAACGTGGGTTTGGGCCTGAGGGTAAAATCCGCCGATACGATTTGAATGATTACGAGCAGAGATAATATAAAAGTTTTTGGGGACAGGAGCATTTATTTGAATCCTCTATTGTTTAATCCTGTTTAGGATTGGGATTGTTACGGGGTGTCAGATTATGTTTAAAAAAATCCACAACTTTGTTTTTTACTTGGGCTATATCTTTGCTTTCACTTATTACATGGCCGGTATCTTCTAAGGAAACAAGCTCGGCATCAACCATACACTTTTTCAATTTATCATAAAGAATAAGGCTTTGACTGTATTCAACAATTTCATCTTCAATGCCATGGATTATCAGAAAAGGAGGACAAACAGGAGTTACCCAAGAGGCCGGGTTTGCCAGTATGACAGTGTAAGTGTTCGTTTTTAGATCGCCGCCAAGATACTTTTCTATATGCTTTAGCCGTTTTTGCGTATAGCTTCTTTTACTAAAATCGGTTGGACCGCACGAGACGCAAGCCGCTTGAACATCTGAAGATTCGTCGTTAAATGATCCTACAACCCCGACCAATGCCTTCACTTTGCTGGTTGTGCCCAACAGAGATGCCAAATGTCCACCTGCTGAGCTCCCCCAAACGCCAATTCTGGCAGGATCAACGCCATATTTATCAGCATTACCGCGTAGAAACCGAATCGCGGCCTTGCAATCATGAACTTGAGCCGGGAAACTGGCCATATCGCTTAAACGATAATTTATACTGGCAATGACAAATCCATGCCGGATGAAATCAACTGCTGGACAAGGTTCTTTGTCGCCGGTGCGAAAACCACCACCGTGTATCCAGACAATTAACGGCAAAGGTTCTTTGGGTCTGTCTTCAAGACAATACAAATCCAGCTTCAGTGACACGTCACCAAGTTGCGCAAACTCGATATCCTTGTACATTATCACTCCATTGGGCAATGGCTCGGTAGCGAACGTCCAACCTGATAAACAAAACGCTAAAGCACAAAGTAAATGATATTTCCCGCTTAAATAGTTCAAAGACATAAATATCTCCATCAAACAGTGACATATACACGAATTTTCCCGACGACAGGGCAAAAACCTCATCTATAAGCTTTTTTATCCATTGACTGTTCAATTTTATCCTGATTATATTTATACCAATTAAAGGGTAGGTCTTTTTCTGTAAATTTATACTTTTTTAGTAACTGCTTTAACTCAATTTCCAGTTTATTCCTAATTGATAGATATTGTGGCTTACGATATAAGTTAACCAGTTCATTTGGGTCGTTTTTGATGTCGAAAAGCTCCCTGCCGTTTGGATAGCAGATTAGCTTATACTGATGAGTCCTGATTCCGTACTGCCGGCATTCTTCTATGTATTGTTCTCGGCTTTCGTAATATGCGTAAAGCATTGATTTTCGCCAGCTTTGCGGGGGCTTTCCCATAAAAACCGGTTTTAAGCTATTTCCCTGCATATCAGAAGGTATGGGCACTCCGGCATAATCGAGAAAAGTTTCCGCGAAATCCAGGTTTAAGGTGATATCGCTTGAGGTTGTCGACGGGGTGATATCTTGGGGGTATCGAGCGACACAGGGGATTTTTAATGATTCTTCATTCATCAGCCTCTTGTCATACCAGCCATGTTCGCCCAGAAACATACCATTATCTGAAGTATAAATTACCAGGGTATCATCCAGAATGCCTTTATTCTCCAGATAATCAAGCAGCCTGCCAATATTATCATCAAGCGATTTAATGCAACCTAAATAGTTTCTCATGTAATGCTGATATGTTTTTTCTTTGGCTTGTTGCCGGTCGAGTCCATCAACATTCAGCTGCCTTGATTTTGGTGTCCATTTTCTCATTCTTTCGGTCATGAAGGGATATATAGTCGAAGTCCATTTTTCTGCGAAATACCTGTTTTGGTAATTATCGTTAAATGTTTCTGGCTCCGGAAAAATCGTATCATCGTAAATATTTTGACTTTTGGGGTCAAGTTTCCATGATTCATGGGGTGCTTTGTGATGACACATCAGGAAGAAAGGTCTGGTATCATTTCTGCTTTCTATCCAGTTAATGGTCAAATCGGTAATTATGTCTGTTACATAGCCTTTATATTTTTTTTGTTCATAGTTCATTTCCATAAAATCAGGATTGATGTAATTACCCTGTCCGGGGAGGATGTTCCAATAGTCAAAACCTGTCGGTTGTCCTCTCAGGTGCCATTTCCCTATCATTGCCGTCTGATATCCGTGTTTTTGCAACAGTTTTGGTGCGGTTTGCTGCGATCCGTCAAAGCGAATATAGTTGATTTCTGTTTTATTTAAATGGCTGTATTTTCCGGTCAGCACTACAGCTCTGCTGGGCGTGCAAATACTATTTGTCACAAAACAGTTATCGAGTCTTATGCCTTCCCGGGCGATTCTATCGATATTTGGCGTTTTGAATGTTTCAGACAGAATGCCTTTATAGCAACTGACGGCATTGAAAGCGTGATCGTCGGACATTATGAACAAAATGTTCGGTTTCTTCGCCTGGGGTATTGGGTTGTTTTTTTCGAGACAGCCACTTGCAGAGAAAGCAAACAGTCCCAGCGCGGCATTTTTCAGAAAAGTTCGGCGGTGTATGAGTTTGTTATCCATTAGCGATTCCTCAAGTTTACTTGTTAGAGATGGCCTAATACTGTGACTTGATTAACTCGTATTTGGTTATCGCTTTCAAGTTAAAAAATAAAAATATGCCTTTCAACACAAGTACTGTTACGTAATCTATTACTTCCGGATATCACACGGAAGCAATGGGGATTATTTTTAGATAAGGCGCATTATTTGTCGATTAACGGTGTTTATTTGTGTTTTTTATATAATTATTTTAGATTCTAATGACTGGCGTCCTGTTGTTTGGCCTTAAAAAGATATGCCTTCCATGATGTGCCATGACGTGTATTTTGATATGGGTGTTAAATATGACTTTTTGCCCTTGAAAAGAAAGTACTGTTTGTGCTTCAATGATATTGGCAAAGGTGTTTATTGGTTTAATATTTCTTTAGGAAAGGTCTGAAAAGTGTTTTTAAATAAAACTAAATCATTCCGCGGTTTTACCCTGGTCGAGCTTTTGGTGGTTGTGGCTATTATTGCTTTGCTGGTCTCGATTCTTCTGCCAGCTTTGTCGGGTGCGCGGGAGCAGGCCAAGCGGCTGGTATGTCTTACGCGATGTCGCCAATGGGCCATTGCTACGAATAACTATGCTCTGAGCAATAACGATGATTTTCCCTATCGTTTTGATACGGAAACTAAAGCCGGAACATGGGGTTGGCCCTACGAGTATTGCCAGCAAATATCTGTGGGGGTGTATAGGTATGATTTGATTGATAATTTTTTTGGTCCCTATATCGGCGATAGTAAAGCGATGATTTGCCCCGGGGTTAAACATACGGCTGACGATTTGATGTTTTTGCCCTGGGATGAGCAAAAGGACAAATCCATAAGCATGTACGGGGTGGAACGGGTATTTGGGGATTATAGTTTTTTTCTCAGTTATAATGCTGACGAAATCGACAAAAACTATGGTAGTGGTTATATAACCTGGGGAGCTCAAGTTGCGGCTCAGCCTCCGACAGAAGAAAAATTTGAGGGTTACCGCCCGCCGCGGAAATTCAGCATCGCCAAGGGCTGGACTCCGCTTGCCGGCGACCGGATTAGACATACCGGCTCCGGCTATGGTGATAAGTGGGCTGCGTTTCCTCATCCCGCCAGCGACGCGGTTCCGGATGTGATTAAAAATCCCGAGGGCATGTGTGCCAGCTTTGTGGACGGCAGTTCGAGGTGGGTTCCGTTTGAGGATATGCGTCCGATGTTCCAACTCACCGGCGGCGACCCGGGGCAAGGGACTTACTGGCCCAACCCCACCGGTAATCCCAATTACGGCACGAGTAATTAAGATGTGATTTTGAGGTAAGATTTGTTGTCGAATTACTGAAACCTGATGGGAAGATTTAATCCTTATGGAAAAAAGTGCATACATATACATTTTGGCATGGGCCCTGTTGTCAGCGGTTTGTGCGGCATCAGAGGTTAAGCCCGACTTTAAGACATTGTATATAAATGATGTCTCACATATAGCGGCGTGTGTAAGCCCTTATCACAAAGATGGAGAACCGATAAATGACGCGATGATCGAAGCGAGCGTCGATGAAACCTTTTACGGCTCTGCGGTCGGGGGCGTTGATGTACATATGCTTCAACCTTGTTTCACCTGGGTTCCCTGGTGGAAGAGTAAGATTTACCCCGCTGATGAGCATTATAAATGGTTTTATAACCAAACCGGTTTTGCACCCAATCCGATGGGAATTGATAAGTATATGATTGGGGGTGGGGATATGGTAGAGACTTTTGTTAATCGCTGCCGAAAACTGGGCATAGCTCCGTTTATTTCTTACCGGCTCAATGACCGTCATTATAAGGAACAGGCGGATATTGCCCTGGAGATAATGAACGGTAGCTCAGAGTTTGATGGCTTTGACCCCGGTCCTGGTTTGCCGGGATTGGAATCCTGCGTAAGCAAGTTTTTTCTGGAGAATCAAAAATGGTGGATTGGGCCGGAGCCTAAGGTTCCGCCGGAAGGCAGGCTGGCCTTTTTGAGTGATGTATCTTACCGGGGTAAATTGCGTCGCGCTCGCTCTATGAATTGGGCGGTGCCGGAGGTCAGGGACCACGTTTTTTCACTTATTGATGAGATATGCACCAATTATGATATTGATGGTTTAGAACTTGATTTTATGAGACATGATCCGTTTTTTAGGGCCGCTGAAACTACGCAGGGTCAGCGTGAGGAAATCATGTTTGATTTTGTGGCAAGAGTTCGAAAGTCTTTAGATGATGGTGCCAGGCCGGGGCAGAGGCGCTGGCTTAGTGTTCGTGTTCCATTCAGGACTGCGGAATATAATATGATAGGTGTTAATCTGCCGGAGTTTGTCAAGGCTGGTGTTGATATGGTTAATCTTTCCTGCGGGTATGTTACCGAACAGCAGAATGATGTTGGCAAAATATGCAAAATAATTCCGGGAACTCCGGTGTTTCTGGAGTTTACATATTTGACCGGCCGTACACGGCTTTCGCATATCAACAATGTCGAGGGTAAGCAAATTCAGCAATTTACTCTCTACAGGCATACAACCGATGAACAGATATATACTCTAGCTCACCTTGCTTATGAAAGAGGTGCCCAAGGGATAAGTTCTTTTAATTTTCCATATTACAGAAGATTTGGGGAAAAGATAATCGGTACTGCCTGCGAGCCTCCTTTTCATGTATTTCGCAATTTGCAAGACAAAGAATGGATTTCTCGGCAACCACAACATTACTTTGTTTCATCTAGGGATTTTATGGGCAATTGCGTAACGGGACAATATGCTGCTAACGCGGATCGGGAAATACAACTGGATATGGCTGAACCTTTGGGCGGTTGGAAAAACAAGGCAAGATTGAGAATACAAACAGGAATCGATGTGGATTGCGTACAATTTGAAGTTAAATTTAACGACAATCTGTTACAGGCAACAGATAATATCTCAGAGTTCTATCCGGTGGCAAATCCAGACGCTCTGGGCAATAGTAAAAATCTAAGAGCGTGGGATTTGCCTGCGAAATTTTTAAAAAGCGGGGTTAATGTAATCAATATAAGACCCTCGGTCGAGACTGTGGTTTCGTATATTGATATTGGTACCAAGTAGTAATTTGTAGAGGTAGTAATGAGCAATTCAGTAACAATTGAATCAATTGGCAAACAAGAAATATTGGATAGTTTGTTTGCGAGCAAAATAATAGCCGTCATAAGGGTTGATCAGCCGGGCGATTTGGTTAATGTTTCAAAGGCACTGCTTGAAGGCGGGGTGAAATTTGTTGAAATAACCATGACTGTCCCCAATGCCCTGAAAGCTATTGAAGAAACAGTAGAGAAGTTGGGCAGCAGTATTCATATTGGTGCGGGCACGGTTCTGGCGGGCCTAGAAGCTTCTGACGCTATTTCGGCGGGGGCGAGCTATATTGTTTCGCCCATTCTTAACCAGGAAATCGTGGGTACCTGTAATGACGCTGAGGTTGCTGTTATGCCGGGTTGTATGACACCTACGGAAATATATAATGCCTGGAGCAGTGGCGCTGATGTAGTAAAAGTCTTTCCTGCCGGGGTGGGCGGTTCGAGGTTTTTTAAGGATATCAAGGGGCCGTTTCCGGATATCAAAATTATGCCCACAGGCGGCGTTGATTTAAATAATGCCGGAGAGTTTATCAATGCCGGGGCCTGTGCGGTGGGCGTGGGAGCGGCTTTGGTAAGCAAGGAGCTAATCGCGAAAAAACAGTATAAGCAAATCACGGAAAATGCGCGAAAATTCAGGAAACTTGTTGCCAGCAGCACAACCAGATAAACATATTAAGGCTATAGTAGAAGTATGAAATCAAAAAAAGCAGTATTTTTTGGCGAGCTGATGATAAGGCTCAACACCAATAATTATGAACGATTTATTCAAGCCCGGGGATTTAATGTTCGTTATACCGGCGCTGAGGCCAATGCGGCTGTTTCGGTAGCTAACTTCGGACTGGAAAGCTATGTAGTCTCAGCTGTTCCGGTACACGAACTTGGTCAGGCGTGTATCAATTATTTAAAACAATACGGTGTCGATACTCAATACATTAAAAGGACGGGCAAGAGACTGGGTATATTGTACGTTGAAACAGGTTTTTCGCAGCGCCCTTCAAAAGTGATTTACGACAGAGAAAACAGCCCCCTCACGGAATTGAAAGCGGACGATTTTGACTGGAATGGAATTTTCAAGGGCAAGGCATGGTTTCATTTTTCCGGGACCGCTCCGGCACTTTCAGACAATCTTTCGGAGATTGTCAAGCAGGCCTGCGTAAAGGCTAGAGAATATGGTTTAAAGATAAGCTGCGATTTGAATTACCGGCAAAAACTTTGGACGCCGCAGAGGGCTTGTTCGATAATGACTGAGCTGATGGAATATGTGGATGTCCTTATTGGTAACGAGGAGGATGCCGAGAAAGTTTTTGGTATCAGAGCGCAGAATACAGATGTAACCAGCGGGCATATCAACGGAGAAAAATATAAAGAGGTTGCGGAAAAGCTGTATAAGACCTTTAATTTTGAACAGGTAGCGATTACTTTGCGTGAAAGTATTTCCGCTTCGGATAATGGCTGGTCGGCTTTGCTTTATGACGGTGTTAATCATAATTTCAGCAGAAAATATACCATTCACATCCTTGACAGAGTTGGCGGTGGTGACAGTTTTGCCGGCGCCTTGATATACTCAATTCTCAGTGGGTTTGACTCGAAAAAAACAGTTGAGTTCGCTACCGCGGCATCATGCTTGAAGCAGGCTATTCTGGGAGACTTCAATCTTGCTACAGTGGATGAGGTTTACAGGCTTATGGAGGGAGATGCTTCCGGCAGGGTCCAAAGATGACAAAAAGGTTAATTGTGACGGCTGGATACGTTAATCATGACATTTATAATAGCTATATAGGTTTTTTGTTAAGACCAGTTACATAAAGTCCTATATAGATAAAACACTAGTTGTGTTTAAGTTTTCAATAAAACCTGGTTTTGGAAAGGGAAAAAAGATGAGGAAGTTATTTGTAGTCTTAATTTTTATTGGAGCCGTGGGGATTGCTCAGGCAGAGTTAGTTAGCGGGTTGCCGGCAGATGGTTTGGTGGCCTGGTTTGACGCTTCCGACCTAACTGGCTTGTCTGATGGTGACCCAGTTACGTTGTGGCCCCAAAAGGCAGGCATTGCGGACGTTAATGATCTGGTTGACTGGGATACCGAGGATAGTTTTGCTCCTACCTATGTCGCCTCTTCTGCGATATTTGGTAATATGCCGTGCATCTCTTTTGTAAATCCTCGCTACGACGATTACCTTATTAGCCAGAATCTTGTGAGCGACTATTTGTCAGGCCGATCATTAACAATATTCTTCGTTTCCCAGGCGAATTTTCATGGAGTTTGGAATGCGAATTCACCTCGTTTGTATTTTCAGGGACACAAGCTAACTCTGGGGACTGGTACACAACTCTACTGTACTCTTGGTTATCCGCCGGTGCAAACCACCAGCGCGATTCGGACATATACAATTGATGTGCCCAACAAAGAGGCCCAGGGCTGGATGGACGGCACCTTGAAAGACACAGAAGATTTAAGTTCGCTGCCGGATTCTGATTTTAATTACGGAGGCCTGTATGGTTTGCGTACCGGGTGTATGCATGCGGGCTTTACGGCCGAAATCATTGTCTACAACAGAGAGTTGGACCCGATTGAAATAAATGCCGTAGGTTATTATCTGGCCCAAAAATACAGTATCACGAACGCTCTCGACGAAGATGGTTTTACGGAGCCCGGTCCGGTACGCACGTTAAACGTTGCGGTTGATCCTTCTTTCGTTGATACCGTAGAGCCCGCATCGGGGACATATCAGTTTCTGGACGGCCAGACGGTGCCCTTAAATGCTGAATATTATCTGTCCTGTCCGGATGTCTATGAGTTTAGCGACTGGACCGGTGATGCCAACGAGCTGGCTTCGGCCCAGACATTTGTGATTATGGATGACGACCAGACAGTAACGGCAAATTATGAATTGTCCACCCGGCAGTGCGTAACCCTCACGCTTGAGGTGTCACCCACCGGTGTGGACGCGGTTACTCCATCTGAAGGTACACATCAATATCCGGCGGGCGAAACTGTTTCCCTGGAAGCTATTGCCAATTATGTCAATTGCCCGGAGGTGTTTGATTTTGTAAGCTGGAGCAGTAATGTCGATACACCTGCGGCGCCCTCGACAAGTATAACTTTGAATAATAGCGAGACTGTTACCGCGACATTTAATGATGTCCGCGTGTGCGGCGACCAGTGCCATCCATATCCAGACTGGGATATTGACCTGGATTGTGATGTTGACTTAGTCGATTTAGCCGCATTTGTCACGAAATGGCTGGAATGTTCCAAGCCGGAATGTGACTGATATAATTAACAATTTATTTTTACAAAAATTTAACATAGGAGAATATAAAATGAAGAAATTATTAGTATTGATATTGGTGCTAGCGGCACATAACGTTATACACGCTGAATTGGTTGACGGCATACCTGCGAGCGATTTGATTGCCTGGTTTGACGCGAGTGATATCGATGTTCCCACTTATGTCGACCCCTGCAATGTAATGACCACCTGGCCTAACAAGGTTGTTGGCGGAGCAAATGATTTGGTTACCACAGTTGATACGGTTTATTATGAGGCAAATTCGATTTTTAATAATTTACCGTGTGTAGACCTTTTGACGACAACTGCCGAGATGCGTTCGGAGGGCCTGGTCGATATGCTTGACGGCAAAAGATTTACAATTTTTACCGTTGTGGATACCAGATATGTCGGATTTACAAATGGTGGCGGCGGCTCAAGACTGTATGGTCGAGGTCATACTTTCGTAGTAGGCGATCCTGCGGTAACGGCAACGCCGCCGATTCAAATGAATGTACCAGCAGTGAGAATGTATAAGCTGGACGCGGACTGGGACAAAGTAACTCAGACATACAGCAATGGCTATATCGAGATGAAACTTAATAACGACCCGGTCAATTCCGCGACTGCCAGTACGGCTGCTCAGGGCAGTGTCATAACGTTTGGCAATGGATACCTTGAGATTCCCTACGGTACGAACTATGGCAAATTTGCTGAGATTATAATATATGACAGGGCTTTGACAGCGGATGAAGAAAACGCTGTCGGTTATTATCTTAGCGAGAAATACGATATAACCACCCAGTACACGAGCCCAACGATATATACTTTGGACATCTCGGCAAACTATGCGTTTATAGACTCGATTACTCCTGCCGCGGATACATATGAATTCCTCGCGGGTGAAGAAGTCGATCTTTTAGCTTTGCCTTATAATTCATGTCCGGACATATATGAATTTTCGAACTGGACGGGCAATGTCGCTGCTCCGGCCTCTTTTGAAACTACAATCGTAATGGATCAGAATCAGACGGTCGTGGCTAATTATGCATTGTCGGCGAGTCAGTGTGTGACGCTGACAATTGAGACCTCCCCGGCGGGTTTGGCGACCACAACCCCAGCAGCAGGAGATTATGAAGTGGTTACTGGAGAAGTAATATCTATTGAGGCTTTGGCTGACCATGTTGCCTGCCCGGCAGTTTATGAATTTGCCAGTTGGGACGGCACCGGGATTGATGAGCCAACGTCAGCATCAACCACGGTTACTATCAGTGGCAATCAAACCGTGACCGCTATTTACAATGATGTAAAAGCCTGCGGTGATATTTGCCATCCATACCCGGATTATGATGCAAATCAGGACTGTATTGTTAATCTTTTGGATTTCTCGTCCTTTGCCCTGGAATGGATGATTTGTACTGCTCCTGCCTGTGACTGATGTGTCCGGATTCAGTTAAATAAATCACGAAAATATGTGCGGTCTTTCGTGCCAGGATCGCACATATTTATTATTATCAGCCCGGTCCGGTTATTTCTGAAAATACGTTACTTTTCAGGGCGGTACTCCGGGCAGACAGTTTAATCACAAAGTGCAGTAGAAACATATGGTCAACTCAAAATTTTTCATAAAAACGTTGTTTGTCATCCTGGTGATTAACAGCTTTGCCCTGGCCGGGATTGCTGATATGGCGGGACTTGTCGCCTGGTTTGACGCTGGTGACATCGCAGGCCTTAATGATGGGAGCCCGGTACAATTGTGGCAGAAAAAGTGTGGGCCAGCTGATGACTTTGTGGATTACGATTTAAATGACGGTTATTCGCCTTCTTATGTGGCTTCATCCCCGGCATTTAATAATGAAGCCTGCCTGAATTTTGTCAACCCCAGGTATGACGATTATCTTATCAGTGAAAATCTGGTTTCCGACTATCTTTGTGAAAGTTCTTTGACGATCTTTTTTGTCTCGGACCAGAAATTTACCGGTTTTTATAATGCCGGAGTTCCCCGTCTGTATTTTCAGGGGCACAAACTCACGTTAGGCAGTACGGAGTTGCTGACTTGCAATATCGGCTATCCGCCGGACGAAACGGTGGCCGCGATACGAACTTTCTCTATTGATTATTCCGGCGAAACAGCCCGGGGCTGGCTTAACGGCATACTCCAGAGTACCGTTGATATTAGTTCATTACCGGATTTGGATTTCATCTATGGCGGTGACGGGGGCTTACGTGCCGGGTCTATGCATGCGGGTAAAATCGCTGAAATCTTGATTTTCAACAGGGAATTGTCGCCTCAAGAGTTGAATGAGATAGGGTTCTATCTTAAAGAGAAATATGATATCTCCGATGCGACATACACCGAGCCGGCCTCAAGGCCTGAAGCGCCGTTTAAGGTATTGTATATCAACGACAGTACAAATGTGTATTCCTGCCAGAGCCCGTTTCAGTTAAATGGCCAGGATTTTACCGATGACAAACTGCGAGCAAGTGTTGAGGAAGTCACCGGCAAAGTCGATGTTCATATGCTTGAGTTTTACGGATGGGTGCCCTGGTGGAACAGCAGCATCTATCCGGGCGACCAGCATTATTTTGACTGGGAAACGCGGACCGGCCTAGAAGCCAGTACCTTTGGTCAATATATGAAAAACGGCGGTGATGTGCTGGCGACTTTTATTGACCAGTGTGAACAAAGCGGTCAGGTCCCCTTTGCCTCTTTCCGGCTCAATGATACGCACCACCTGGACTATCTGGACCCGGCGAATCCTAATGCCGCGGGTACCGAATGGTTGAGCGATTTCTTGTGGGATAATATCGATTATCTACTGGGCGAGGCAGGAGAGAGGAAGGGGCTTAACTGGGTTTATCCTCACGTTCCGGCTGCGAAGCTGGCTTTTATCGAGGAGATATGTGAGAATTACGACATCGACGGCCTGGAACTCGATTTCATGCGGCATGAATACTATTTTGACACATCCGCCACAACCTCCAGCCAGAGAAAATCGATCATGTATGATTTTGTGACTGCCGTCAGGGAGATACTTGATAACACCGCCGCTGAGGGGCAGTACAGATGGCTTTGCGTTAGGATACCGTGCCTGATTTCCAGATACGATGACCTTGGTATTGATGTTCCCGCTTTTGAGCAGGCAGGTGTGGATATGTTTAATCTTTCGGGAACAGTGTATGCTGTTCAGCATGACACCGACCTTGCCCTGATTAAGCAAAGTCTGGATAATGCCAAAGTGTATCACGAACTGACCCAGGCCGTGTGGGTGCCTGCCAATAGAAATATAGAAAATCTCGACGGCAATGCCCGGGATTATCAACTTTACACCTCTGCCCTTAACGCTTATGATCGCGGGGCCGATGGTATAAGTCTGTTTAATTTCGCGTATTATCGCGGATCCAGCGCTAGCCAAAGACCTTATTCTGAACCCCCATTTCATGTTTTACCCGATTTGGGAAACTATCAGAGTCTCTTACTTAAAAACAAGCATTGGTACTATATTGCTGATAATTATTATCCTGACCAGGTGCCGCATACATTTACAGACTCCGGCAGTCAAACATTTGACCTTGATATCAACAAGACCAATCATTTGTTTAATACCGACGGTTTGTTGAGATTTATTTTTGAAGAGGATGTTGATTCAGCAGAATGGTCGGCTATGGTAAACGGTAACATTGTAAGTTCCGTAAACACCGTTTTGAAGCCCATAAGAGACAACTACCAGACCCCTCTGGGCAGGGAAGAGCAATATTTGTGCTTCGATGTACCTATTGAGTATATTAACAGCGGCGAAAATACGATTTCTTTGACCAAGGGTAGTTCCGGCAATGCGGTTTTGCATTATCTGGATTTGATAATTTCGCCGGAGTTGTATATATATGATTTGGATGAGAACCGATCTATAGATATTTTGGATTTTTCGAAATTGGCCTCATCGTGGCTTGATGACCAATGCGACTTGACAGATTGGTGCCAGAGGTCTGATTTGAATCAGGATGGTATTGTCAGCCTGGATGACTTTGCTGATTTCTCGGCTTACCAGGAGTATTATAATTATGAGCCGGTAGAAGTTTCACTAAAAGCCTGGTACAAAGCTGGCAGCCTGGCGTTAGCAAATGCCCAGACGGTTGAGACCTGGCCCAATGCCTATGGTCCGGCCGGCCCCCTGCTGCGTTATTCCGGGTCTCCCACGTATTACTCTGCTCCGGCGGGTTTTTCCGGGAACCCCGCGGTGACATTTGACAAATCTGACCCCGAAAAAGATTACATGCAAAGTTCTTATCTGGTCAGTAAGTTTTTCGACAACCGTGAATTTACCATTTTTATGATAAGCAAAGACCGTTATTTCGGCATGGCTAATTCGGGGATTCCGCGTCTTTATATGAGAGGCCATCAATTTATTATCGGAGACCCGGCCTTGACTTTGGATATGGGCAGCAGTTACACAGATGCCGCTATACGAGTTTATATGCTCCAGGGCCAGAAAGATTCTACCGCAAATATAACAGCTTGGGTTAATGGGGCCAATAAGGGCACCGTTTCTACCACCGCTCAAGGCGGACTCTATGATTTTGGCGGCTATGGTCATCTATATATGCCATCTTTCGACAGCACCGGTACAGTAGCGGAGATAATAGTATACGACACCGCATTGGATGCCGACCAGCTCAACGCGGTGGGATATTATCTGGAAAATAAATATGGAATCAATGCGGCTTATTATATGCCTTCGCCTGTCGATTATCCGGTACTATCAGAAATTCCGGTTGTGGTTGGAGAAGATTAAGGGTACTTTAAAAATTATCATTACTAATGCTGAGTTTGACAGTATAATTCGCGATAAAAGAAATCTGTTTAAGGAGCATATTAAATGGACGACCTTCTAAGATGGCCCGATTTAGTGGTAATTATCATTTCAATGGCAGGTATTCTGGCATTAGGGCCGATCTTTGCAAGAAAAAACAAGTCATCCGAGAATTACTTTCTGGCCGGTAGAAGTCTGCCGGGCTGGTTAGTGGGTTTTTCGTTGATGGCTACCATTATCAGCTCCATGACCTTCCTGGCGACTCCCGGTTATACTTACGGAAATAACTGGATATACATGCCTACGCATTTTACCTATTTAATTGCTTCCCTTCTGGCCATATTTCTTTTTATGCCCTTTTTCCGGAAGGGACATGTAAACTCCGCTTATGAATATCTCGAAAGACGATTTGGTCCCTGGGCCCGATACTACGCCGGGGCGGGTTTTATTCTGTTCCAGATTTCCAAAGCGGGTATAGTTTTGTATGCGGTAAGTTTGCCTTTTGAGGCGATGACCGGTTTGTCTATCCCGTGGTTCATACTTATTCTTGGCTTTGTCGTTGGCTTTTATACGATTGCCGGCGGTCTTGAAGCCGTTATCTGGGCGGATTTCATTCAATCTATTATCATGATAGGCGGAGGCCTAGTCTGTCTGCCTATTATTATCATGAAATTACCTGGTGGTTTTTCTCAAATAATTGAAGTTGGAAAAGCTGATGGCAAATTTTTTATGGGAGACCCGAGTTCATTTGATATATATCAGCGAACGTTCTGGGTGATGATTCTGAATCACATATTCTGGTATAGCCACCTTATGTGTACAGACCAAATGGCGGTGCAAAGATATACCGCTATAAAAAGTGATAAACAGGCGAGAAGAGGCATTTTAGTTACCGTATTCACTACGATTCCGATTTGGGTATATTTCACTTTTCTGGGCACCGCGGTCTATGTTTTTTATAAAGTCGTACCCTCGGCAGGGATAAAAGATATGCTAGCGGAACAGGCGTTACCATATTTTATTCTAACTCAACTTCCAGTCGGGGTCGCCGGTCTGGTTATTGCCGGGCTAGCCGCCGCAGCAATGTCAACCCTCAGTTCAATTGTCAGTGCCACAGCCCAAACCATGACAACGGATTTTTATCGAAGAATCTTTGTCAAAGACAGGGACGAAACACATTATCTCAAAGCTGGAAGGATTTCGTCATTCGCTTTTACGGCAATTAGTGTGCTAGCAGCACTCATAATACACTGGACCAGGACTTCTGCCTTGGTAGATATTCAGCAGATGTGCATTACAATTCTCAGTGGCGGTTTGCTGGGCTTATTTCTGCTGGGCTTCCTGACCAAAAGAGTTGATAACTTCTCGGCCTTTATCGCCACGGTTATAACCATTATCTCGGTAGTTACCTGGCTGTTTTTCAAAAGTGATTATGGAGTTGAGAATTTCCCCGGAGTTGCCGCAAAAATACCAGATAATTTTATGATAAACGTACTTTCAAACACATTTATATTTGCCTTTGCCTACCTATTCAGCGTTATCTTTAAACGAACCTGCAAAAAAAAGCTGGAAAACTTAACTATCTGGACAAGTTGAGAATGCACATTGAATTAGAAAAGCTGAAATTAGTCACAGAGCTCCGAGGCCTGGTAGATAGTTTTGCCGCTAAACATGCCGCTTTGAACGTCGCCCAGGGAGCAAGCACCGAAGCTTTATTTGTGGCATACGAAAAACTTGAAAAGACCGTCAAAAAAAACAATATGGAAGAATTTGTGAAAGTTGACAAAGAAGTTCATCTGGAGATAGTTGAGCTTTCCGGCGTTTATGGACTTAGGGCGGTATGGCAGCTTATCGGCGATTATATGACAGATTTCAATCTTGAAACTCTTATGTATTGCTGGCCTGATTTGAGCGTTTTGCTTGAAGCTCATGGCGATATAATTGATGCTATCTGTGATGGAGATGCCGAGAGGTCCGGGATGCTCGCACAGTCTCATCTGGATTCGGCTTGGTATAGATTGGAAAGTGAAGGACAGGAATATTCTCTGCCCAATGACCCCGTGGCCAAGGCGAGTTCATATCTTGCCTTTCACCTCCATGAACAGGTCACTTTGGAGTTTTTGGCTAAGCATATTGCTAATGTCAGTGTTGGTCATCTGTCGAGACTTTTTAAGGCAAAGCATAATATAGATTTTACCAATCATCTCAAAGAATTGAGATTGAAAAAAGCGGCGTCGGTATTAAGGGACGAACATGTTTCTATCAGCAAAATTGCAGTAATGGTGGGGTATAAGGATGCATCTCGATTTTCGGAGCATTTCAGGAAAAGGTTTGGTGTTAACCCCTCAGTTTATCGCAAACAGCATAAAGCAAAATGATATTGGGATTTGCAAGAATGTTAAAAAAAAAATTCATTTTTTGTGTTTTTGTCACTTTTATTAACAAATAATATTTGCTGCGGAGAACTCTTTATCCCCGACGTTTTTGGTGACAATATGGTTCTGCAGGAAACTATGGAAGTGCCTATTTGGGGTAAAGCAAATCCGAAAGCCAAAGTGACTGTTAGAGCCCAGTGGCAAGATGATGTAAATAATATTGTTGATGCTGACGATAACGGTAAATGGAAACTTTTCTTAAGTACTCCCCAAGCCTCTTTTGAACCATATACAATTGAGATTAAATCAGCCGAAAGCGTTATTCAATATAATAATGTTTTAATCGGGCAGGTTTGGCTGTGCTCCGGACAGTCGAATATGGCTTTTGTCCTGAACAGGTCACAGGATGGTAGTTCAGAGGCTCAGAAAGCTAATTTTCCACATATAAGATTATATCAGGGGGATAGGATTTATTCTGCCGAACCGTTGCATACGAGTAAGGGCTTGTGGCAAAGCTGCACGCCCGAAACCGCCGCGATGTTTTCAGCGGCAGGTTATTACTTTGGAAAAGAATTATATCAAAAACTTAATAGGCCTATAGGATTGATCAATCTTAGCTGGGGAGGCACTCCTATCGAGTCATGGATGTCACCTGGATCATTGTCAGCCGTTGCTGAGTATGATAGATATTTGAAACACTACTGGTTGACATTGGAAGAAACATTTCATAAGTCAAAAAGGCAATATGATTCCAAGATGCAATCCTGGGGAAATAACAAAGATAAGAACCCTGACATTCCAGCCCCCCAAATACCCAAAGAGTTAAGATTGCAGAATAAACCCAGCTATTGCTTCAATGGCATGATAAATCCTATCGTAGGGTATTCAATAGCAGGTGTTATCTGGTATCAGGGAGAAGCTAATACAAAATCTTCTAGTTATCCGTATTATCAAGAGGCCTTTACCGGGCTAATTACAGGTTGGCGTGATATATGGCAGCAGGGAGATTTTCCCTTTCTGTATGTCCAGCTCGCGGCTTCCAATGGCTACGGCATGGGAGTTGCGCATATCCGGCAAGCCCAGATGCAGATCCTAGGGAAAGTGGCTAATACCGGCATGGCTGTCACTATGGATATTGGTGACCCCGCAGACCATCATCCCAAAAATAAACTTGATGTCGGCTATAGACTTTCACTCTGGGCTCTGAAAAATAAATATGGTTATGATAATATTATACCTTCTGGCCCCTTATATAAGTCAAAAAAGATAGAAGGAAATAAAATTCGTCTGTTTTTTGATTATAGCGAGAATGGTCTGGTTGCCCAAGATGGTCCATTAACGAACTTTGAGATTTGCGGTGCTGATAAGAAGTTTTATCCTGCGATAGCTACTATTGACTCTGGTGCAATTTTAGTGTTTTCGGAAAAGGTTCCACACCCCAAGCATGTCTCTTTTGCCTGGTGTCAATATGCTGAACCTAACTTCTATAATGCCGATGGTCTTCCTGCTTCACCATTTATTAATCCGGCAATAAAATAGATAAACATTATTAATTTTCTGCTATACTTTTGTAATGGAAAAACGAGATGCCCGAAAACTTAACCAGCAAGCTCAGTATGAACTGAGGCGAACCTGCATAAAGTTGCTCAAAGCCGGCAAAAAGCAAAGGGAAGTTGCGGCGATCCTTGAGATTGCTTACCAAACTGTCAATCGATGGTGGCAGCGATATTTGTCTGAGGGAATGGCTGGCTTAAAGCCCGGCCAACGAGGTCGCAGAAAAGGCGAAAACAGAACTTTGACTTTAGAGCAGGAAAAGGAGATTCAGGTTTTGATTCGGGACAAATATCCCGAACAGTTAAAACTGAAATTTGCTTTGTGGAATCGTCAGGTGGTAATGGATTTAATCGAACAGAAATTTTCGATTAAGTTGCCGATCCGCACTGCTGGCGAATATCTTAAGCGTTGGGGTTTTACACCTCAAAAACCGATTCGCAAAGCTTATGAGCAACAGCCCGAAAAGGTCCAGCAATGGCTGGGCGAGACCTATCCAGAGATCGAAAAGCGTGCTAAAAAGGAAGATGCTGAGATTCAATGGGCTGATGAAACCGGGCTTAACAGTGCTGACGCTCGTGGTCGGGGCTATGCTCCTAAAGGCCAAACCCCGACGGTTTACGGCCCAGCCCAGCGTTTTTCGGTAAGTATGATTTCATCGCTGACAAATAAAGGGCAATTGCGTTTTATGATTTATGAAGGCGGCTTGAAGGTGGATATATTTTTGACATTTTTGCGACGACTCATTAAGGATGCTAAACGAAAAGTATTTTTGATTGTCGATAATCTTAGAGTTCACCATGCCAAGAAGGTTCAACGGTGGGCAACTAAACATAAAAAGAAAATCGAGCTGTTCTTTCTGCCGCCTTACAGCCCGGAACATAACCCCGATGAATATGTCAACCAGGACATCAAACAACAACTCAAGAAGAAGCCCGCGCCAAGGTCACAAGAACAATTGCAGGATAATCTGAGTTCTTATATGCGGAGCCTGCAACGAAAGCCTAAGAAGGTAAAAAAGTTTTTCAATCACGAAAAAGTGCAATACGCAAAAGCGAGTTGATTCATATGTTTAATTGCCGGAGTAATAATGTACTACAAGAACAGATACTACGATACTGAGATCGGGAGATTTTTGACGAGAGACTGGGTAGGTAATCCAGGAAAGGTTGAAGGTCTTAATAAGAAAAGTGCCAAATTAGCAGCTTTACTCGTAGCCAAAAGTATTTTTCCCGATATTATGAAGAAAGCATATCGCAAGGCCGCTAAAAACAAGTCACTGGCTACAGATTTTGTTTATTCGGCAATGCCGCCTTCAGTTGTAAACTATGCTGACGGAATGAATTTGTATGCATATAGTGTACAAAATCCGATCAACTATCTAGACGCCCCTGGATTTTGGAGTTACAATTGGAATGATTATAATTGGGGGGATGGTTTTTGTGATGACGTTTTCGGTATTCCTTATGCTATGTGGGATGATATCGAAGATGATTTTGAAAAAGAAATAAAGGCACAGGCAAAAGCAACCGCTGGCTGTATATTATGCACAGCGGAGTGTATTGTAATAGGAAGCTTAGGGGACTTTCTCGTCGAAGCGGCTGCCAAGAAAGCAGCGGATGCCGCCTTAGTAAAGGCTACCGCAGCGTTGGCAAGTGATGCAACAAGGAAAGCATTTATTGTTAAATCTGTTTATGATGGAATAAAATGTGTGTCGAAATGTTCCAAGGGGGAATATACTCGACCGTCTCTGTCGCTTCCGTCATCCACGCGGAAATCTGACTATTATTATGATAACTGGTTTAAGTATGGATATTAAAGCTGCAAAATATTATAGTGTTATTATAATCATTAGTTTATTCAGAAACTAAACACATGCCAAAAACCTCAGCAATCATTTTATGTTGTGAAGGTTCATGTTTATTTTAGTGTGGATGTATTAAGACGGCACTTTTTGAGGATTACCACTAAAATGAAGATAATTGGTGATTAGCATTGAAAATGGAGCCAGATTTGCGGGTTTTCTCTTCTGAAAAAGCATCGAAAAAGGAGCCACTGTAAAAGGCCGATAAGATGTGTTTAAGATACGTAACATTTTAGACACAGGAGGCTTAGAAAGGTGCTTACAGTGGAGCATTATGAGATTATCAGACGTAAAGTTCGTGATGGGATATCGCAACGTGAGGTTGCCCTGGAGCTGGGGCATTCGCGTAACACGGTGGCCAAGGCCCTGAAAAATCCGATTCCGCCGGGCTATCGGCTCAGTCAGCCGCGGGTCAAGGCTGTCATGGATCCCTTCGCGCACATTATTGACACCTGGCTGGAATCTGACAAAAAGGTTCGGCGTAAGCAGCGGATGCAGGCGACCAAAATGTATCAGCGGCTTTGTGACGAGTATGGTTTCACCGGCCATTACAGCACTGTCCAGCGGTATATCAAGGAGGCGAGTAATCGCCAAAAAGAAGCTTACCTGCCGTTAGCGTTTGAGTTTGGCGAAGAAGCCCAGGTTGACTGGCATGAAGCTAACATTAAAGAAAACGGCAGGGAGAAGAAGGTCTACGTTTTTTGCATGAAGCTGTGCTGTTCTAAGGCTCCTTTTGTTTGTGCTTACGAGAGCATGAAGATCGAATGTTTTCTTGACGGCCATGTCCGGGCGTTTGAATATTTCGGCGGCGTGCCCAAACGCATTGCTTACGACAATTTAAAAACTGCGGTTCTAAAGGTTCTCAAAAAAGGCAAGCGTCGGCTCAACCGCAAATTCGTAGAGCTTAAGAGTTGGTATTTGTTTGACACTCGTTTTTGCAATGTCGCTAAAGGTAATGAAAAAGGCGATGTCGAGAATCTCGCCAAGCGAAGTGAAAGGCAGTTCTTCTCTCCGGTTCCGAGAGTTACCGATATGGCTCAGCTGAATGAGATGCTGATTGCTCAGTGTATCAAAGAACTGGATCGCCAGGGCCCTGCACCTCATACGAATAAAACCATTGGCGATTTATTTGCGGAAGAGAAAACACATTTATACGAACTGCCTGAGCAGAAGTTTGAAGCCTGTCGTCGAATATCCACCTTTGCGGACAAACAGCTTACAGTACGGGTTGATACTAACCGGTATTCGGTGCCGACGGAGTATGCCTATCAATCTTGCCAGGTCAAGGTATTCGTTGACCGGGTTGACCTGTTCTATAAAAATGAGCTGGTTGCCTCGCATTCCAGATGTTACGATAAAGACCAGTATATCCTGGATCCGCTGCATTATATCAAACTTTTAGAGCGTAAGCCCGGTTCGCTGGATAATGCTCGGCCATTCAAGGGCCAGCCCTGGGGCGAAGATTTCACCTTGATGCGAACAGAGCTTGAATATCGATACGGCAGTGAAGGGACCGGTAAATACATCAACATCCTGCTGCTCTTTATCAGGCATCCGCAAAAAGAAGTTGAACATGCCGTTGGTGTTTGTGTCAAGTGCCGGGCGTTCAGCGATGAAGCGGTGGAAAGCTTTTTACGTAACGGCTCACAATTGAACCTTGCCGGCAATCAAGTCCTGGTAAACCAAGGCGATGGCAAACGCAATCTCGATGTTTATAACCAGTTGGCCGGGGAGGTAGCATGAAAGATCCAATGGTTTTATTAAAAAGCTATCTCAAGACCCTGAAGCTTCCGACAATTCAAAAAGAGTATCAGACAATTGCCCGGGCATCCGCCCAGGCAAACGAATCCTATGAAAGTTACCTGCAAAGACTGGCCGAAATCGAAGTCTTTCATCGACAGTCGCAGGCCATCGCCAGGAGATTGAAACAGGCAAACTTCCCCATGACTAAGGAACTTGAAAGTTTTGATTTTATGGCCGTGCCGCAGATAAATAAAAAACAGATTATCGACCTTTCGATGTGCGGCTTTATCGACCGCCGCAGTAATATCGTCTTTACCGGCCCGCCGGGCGTGGGTAAAAGTCATCTGGCCATCGCCCTCGGCCGGGAAGCCTGCCGACGAGGTTATAAAGTGCGGTTTTTTACCGCTGCTGAACTGGTTAATACGTATCTCGAAGCCCGACAGGAAAGAGCGGTGTTGAAATTAGAGAGCTATATAAAAAAATGCGACCTGATCATCATCGATGAACTGGGCTATGTCCCGTTCGACCGTATCGGAGCGGAACATCTGTTCGGCTTTTTCAGCCAGTGCTATGAACAAACCAGCCTGATCGTAACAACGAATCTGCCATTCGCCGATTGGCCCCAGGTCTTTGGCGATGATGAAAGATTAGCCGGTGCTCTGCTGGACCGACTGACCCACCATGTGAGCGTGGTCGAAATCATAACCGACAGCTGGCGACTTAACCAGAGTTTAGAGAAAAAACGGAAAAAAGAAGGCTAAGAAAGCCTCAATCCAACGAAAAAGGACCAGAATCCCTATTGACAACGCCGAAATCGGCGTTATTTTACTAACCTAAGTGGCTCAGATTTCGATGCAAATCTGGCTCCATTTTCAATACTAATCACCAAGACAGAACCGGTGCAGAATGAAACTCAGACAGAGCAGGTAAACGAGCAAGCCGTAACCGAGGTACAAACCGAAGTGCCAAACGAAAAGGAGCAAACCGAACAAACCGTCCCCGAGAAGATCGAGGCTCAGGCCCCGAAGCAGCCCGATCCGGTAGCCCAGATGCGTCAGCGGATCGCCATCGAAACCCGCCGTATCCAGGCGATCCGTAAGATTTGTAACGGTGAATATCCCGACATCGAAGCGAATGCTATTGAGAACGGTTGGGATATCAACCATTGCGAACTGGAGGTACTCCGGGCCGCCCGGCCGGCGGCCCCGGCGATAAAGACCTCCGCCCCGCAGCTGGACCGCAATATCCTGCTGGCCACGGCAGCTTTAGCGGGTCAGGCTGATGAAGCTGTCATGCTCAAGGCCTACGGCGAACGGGCCCTCAATGAGGCGGACCGCTATATGCTCCGGCACTGGCAGAAACTGACGCTGTTCCTGAGACAGCCCGGTGCGCCGCTGGATAATAATATCTGCGAACGGGCCTTGAAGAAGGCGATTCTCCACCGGACGCCTGCTTCTACAAAACTCTCAACGGTGCCCGGGTGGGCGACCTGTTCATGAGCCTGATCCACACCTGCGAACTGAATAAAGTCAACCCGTTCGGTTACCTCACCCAACTGCAAAAGCACATCGACGCCGCAACAGCATCCCCGGCTGACTGGATGCCCTGGAACTACAACGATAGGCTCCAAAGCACCGCCGCCCCAAAATAGATTCTTTTTTTCAGCCTTGCCGAAAACTCACCGTTTCGGTAACAGATGGATATTTGCCTATTACGCGATATTAGTAATCTATGATTAAATTTTCGGCCAAAAGTGCTATGTCATATAAATTTACTATGCAATCTTGATTTATGTCACCAATAGGATATTGGTGGCATACATCGCCACACTGTTGGGTTTGCGTGAAATTTGCCGTGATGGTTGTGTTTGTTCTAATTATTGCTTTTGTAAAGGCGGCGTTTTGGTCCAAAATATCCCCGCCAGACCAGTTGTCTAAGATGTATGTATCCGGACATGATGCGGATGGATAGGCTTCTAAATTTATTGTGGTTAAGTTGAAGCAATTGTAGAGACCCTGTCTTGGAAATACCGTATTGATGCCTGGTGGCAATGTTTGTATGTAGACATGATGGCTTGCATCAGGGTTGCTATAATTTGCACCCAAGGTATATTTTTGGCTGAGATAATCTCCGACAAAATTCATGTCAAATTCGCTCAGGTCCCTTTTGTAAACAATTATTTCAGCTATACAGCCTTGAAAGAAATTGTACGAAAGTCCGGCGTACTCACAGGCCCCAACCGATTTGGGGCTTTGGCAAACGAGGGCTTCAAGCGTCGAAGACCTAGAGCTGTAGGCTTGTCCTTCCTGCCATAGTTCTATCAGTGAGATATCATTTACGAAATCCGGCTTTAGCCTGCCAGTTATCATTATTCCACCTTCTGAACCATTATATGGGTAGGCTGCATCACCCCACAAAACTTTTACCGAATTAGAAAATGAACTTCTGCCGCCAGTCTGAAATTGTATATTAAATACATCCGGGCCGGTATTTCCAAATAATCTTTTTGTACTGTCAGGTACGGTGCCACTGTCCAGATAAGCGACCACAAAAACCGTTGCGCCATAAGAGCCTTCCAGCCCCAGCGGATCAATGTTCACATTTGGATTTGCAGAATCGTCCCATATCATCAAATTGTCATCTATGCCATCAAATCGGAGGACCGGCATACCATTCATAACGCTGTTCTCGATAAGCGGTAATTTATCGGCGGGAATTTGGCCGTCCTTATCAATTCTAACGGCATGATTGTTTTGGCCGGACTGATCCTGCCATTCTATAACTGTGCTGCCTGATCCGGTTATTACGCCGACATCAGCTTTTAAATGGAGAACAAGATCTGTTTGAGGGATGTCGGTTTCTACCGATTGATAGCCGGTTACGATGGTGTACTTGCGGGAAAGGTGACAGCCGAGCCAGTTCATTTCTGTGTCATTAAGGGGGCGATTGTATACAATAACTTCGGCGATACATCCCTGAAAGAAATTGCTGGAAACACCTTCGTATTCACAGGCGCCGACCGATTTTGGGCTTTGACTAGAAATTGTCTCCAATGGGCCATAGGCTGATTTGTGAAATTGTCCATTCTGCCACATTTCAACCTGTGTTCTGTTATTAGCGGTTTCCGGCCTTATTCTTCCGGCCAGCATTATGCCGGCTTCAGAGCCGGTATAGGCCGCGGCAGGGTCTCCCCAGACAGAGGCTACCGAAGTACTAAAAGCAATACGGCTGTCCGAAGTGAAAATAAAATCTAATACGTCAGTACCGGTATTGCCAAATATCCTGTTATTTTGATTGGGTGCTTCCCAATTATCTAAATAAGCCACAATGAATATTGTCAGACCGTCGCTACCGTTTATGCCCAAAGGGTCTACAGCAATATTCAGGTTTTCCGAGTCATCCCATATAATGAGACTGTCGTCTACACCGTCGAATCTAGCCGCGGGCAGGCCGTTAATAAGATATTGTTCCAATACTGGAAGCTTTTCTCTTTCGAATTGCCCCATAAGGTCAATATCAACAGCATGATTATTCTGGCCGGATTGATCCTGCCATTGTAATATTCTGTTATTCTCGTCAGTTATGATTCCGATGCTGGCATCCAAATGCAAAACTAATCCGGTTTCCGGTAATTTTGCTAACACCAGGGGGCAAATTATCAAACAAATTACTATTATTTTCATCGATATTTTTAACATTTTTTCCGTTCCCAAGCCAAACATTCCAAGTTTGTTGCACCTTATTGCCTGAAGATTATGGATTGGTGCTTTGTAACCAGTTTGAAAACAACTCTATTAAATCAAACATATCAACAATGCAATTGCTGTCTATATCGGAGGGCATTGGTTCTATCGCTCTAGCACAAGTATCAAATTTACTGAGTACTCTGCATTCGTAGATGCCGCCGGAATATCCGGATTTCAGATTTGCAAGAACCCTAATTTTATCGGTTTGCAGAGGGTCGAAGGTAACGCTGTTGAACTGCCCCCGGCGAGAATAGTAGCCGGAAGTATCGGTTATCTGCTGCCAGGCGTTGCCGTTCCAGTACTCGACATACCAACTTTGGGGTATTCTATATGTGTCATAGTCCCAACTCTTAAATGGATATTTGGGCTCTGTATCGTCAAGCCAGTAGATTTCCAAGCCGTAGATGTTTTGAGTTTGTTGAAAATCATATTGCAGCCATTCTGTGGTTCCTTCATGACCAAGCCAGCTTAGATATGGCGTGCTTTCATCGAAGGCCCAATCAGGGGCCAGCAGGTCATTGACAGCAAAGAGGATGCCATCATTCGAATTGCTATAAGAGGACGAAACGGCGCTTTGGGCTGCGATTGTTTCAATCCACAAGTCATTCAAAGCGACGGCGTTTTCATATCCTTGTTCCGTAATGATCGCCACTCCCACAGGATATCTTCCTTGAGCCAAATGGTTGGGTAAAACAGGAATTGTTTCAGTGTGTGTCTGGCCGGGAGATAATGTTCCCTGCCATTCGTATTGTTGAATCTGTTCTACGGCATCGTAGCCTATATTGGGGACAAAGCCTACGGGCCAGAATTTTATATCTTGGTTGACACCTGAATCATTTGTTGCGGAGATAGTCACGAATTCCTCCGCCCAGTTGGTGAGGGTCCCTTGACTATTTATACTGACAGAGACAGGACAGTTGCTGCCAAGGTGTCCGGAAACCTGGCCATAGGCCCAATAGGCATCCTGGGGCACATATTTGTCTGGCTCTGATTTAATCAGGCTGTATCTTCTTCCTGCGTATATTGGCATATACCAGGATATGTGATTTGTCAGTTGTGCCAGTTCGGGAAAGACTTCATAGATGCCTTGCGCTTTAATAGTTTCTGTCCGGTAGCCTCCTGGTCCCGGCCAGCTTCCTCCAGCACTAAAGCCAAGTTCTGTAACATAGATCGGCTTTTGAATTCCGGCTACCATCATTGCTTTTTGGCAAGCACGAATATTGGTAATTACCCTTTCGAAAGGTTGTTCGGTTCCCGGGTATGGGTGAGTTGCCAGGCCGTCCATATAGGGTATGATTTCGCCATCAGCCATAAGGTAGGGCAGCCAGGGACCGACTCTGCCGCATAGTACGATACAATCCGGGTCGGCGGATTTAGCAACTTGGTAAAAATTTCTGAGGTATTCGGGATATTCGTCAATTGTTACCAGGCCATAGCCGTCGGGCTCATTGAAGACTTCCCAGATTTTTATGCGGTTCTTAAAATGACTTACTACTTCATAGACCATTTCGCAGTAGTCGGACATGTCGAAGTCCCATTCGGTGGGAAGGCCGGTAATAGTTGCAAAACCCACTCCCGCTCCATACTGCTCCAAATCATCGATAAGTGCATCGACCTGTTCAAAGTTATACACATCTTCTTCGTATTCTATTACGGGCAGGTCATCCAGCGGCCTATCCTGGCCCCAATACATAAGCATTCTCATTTTGGTGACACCTGCCGCAACCAGGAGTTTATGGCCGGTATCTGCCAGGACGGGGTCTTCCGAGTCAATTGGCTCATAGGCAGGATCGTTCCAAGGTTGTCCGCCAAAATCTACCGGGCCGGAGACGTTCCATTGTTCTATTTCAGATTCAGACATTTCATAATGAGTAATATTTACATTACTGAGCCAAACATCACCCTGGGCATTGTCGAGTATCACTGAAAGATAGGCGTGGTCTTCATAAGTTATTCGGTCTGGAGCAACAACAGGCACTCCGGCCAGGAAGGTCAATTGCTGAGCTGTTGAGCTGTAGGGGATTTCGCCCAGGTCTATTAAGGTAATCAGGTTTTCGTTTTCGTCAACGCACTTTATTCCTAGTCTGGCGGTGCCCTGGGTGATATTTGTTTTAGCTTTCAGTTCTATTTTCCACCAATCGGCCAGATGTGTGGCCCAGGATAATCCTGATGACCGGTCAATCGAAACGCCGGCCTTACCGGTGGCGGAACTGGCGGCAGAGACCTTCAGGCAGAACGAAAAATCATTGTATACTCTGGAAAGAGCGATACTTCCAGATGATGTTTCAATGACTGAAAAACCACTGTTGCTAATGAGGAAATTTGATGAATAGGGAATCGATTCAGCAACCACAGAAACCTGTAATATTAAAATCAATAACACACTGAATAATGTTTTGTTTAACATATTTTTCATTTTCCTGAAAATTTTATTCAACTGTCAGGTCCAGATATATAATTTTCCGGCCTTTGCCCTCTGTTAGTATAACTTCTATTTGGTTTATGCCGTCAGACAAAATTTCTTTGGGCACCGTATATGCTTTATACTGTCCCGGTTTACCATTGCCCGTCTTATAGGGTGTTGGATATGGTTCCGCGACATTTGTTGACGATTGTAATCTGGTTTTATTCCAGGACACTTGCAATTTTTGCTTTTGCCAGACCTGGTCACTCTGGATTCTTAGATGTCCATCTTTTTTCCACCCTGCCGAAGGAGGCGCCATATCGATGTCAAAGTGAACGGGCTTATTCAGCTTCAATATTTGGGGCATAGGCCGGGATGAAATTTTGGGATTGTTCCAAATTTCGCCTATGAAATAGTGTTGTTTCTGTTTGCTGAGCCATTCTTTATTTCCAATATTTTTTAAAACATGAAACGGCGGCTCAGTAAAATTAGCTCTGTCGCCGCGGCCATGTTTTCTATAATAAGCAAAATTAAATAAACTTACGCCCGTAAAATTGCGGGAATACGCCAGATGGGCAGTGGTATAAAGCATTTCGTCAGTTGCTCTGCGGGGGATCCAGCCATCATAAGCTTTGACCAGGGTAGGCCCCACGGCAGCACAATATGTCATCTCAAGATATTTTGCCGCGTAGGGAATCATTTCGTTTATCTTGCTCAAGTCACCCTGTTGGTCGGTAAAAAAATATCCCGACGCGTTCACCATATCAACGCCAGCTTTTACCCATTCGGGCAAATCAATACCCAGTCTGTCATAAACTTCAATGTACAAAGGGATTCTCACGCATAGCCAACGGCGCTTTCCCATCTCGGAGGTTTCTTCAAGTAAACAACTAATTCTTTTTATAAAATTAGTCATTATCTCTTTGCGTTCCTGCGCCGTTGTTTGATTGAGATTGAACAAGACCGGGTGCCTCATCAGGTCCAGCTCCAGGCCGGCAAATTTATAGTTTTGGCACACCTCTTCTATCATAGCAAATTTGTATTGGCGTACTTCAGGTATTGCCCAGTTGTGGACATGCTCATCCCAACTGTTCAGGTTAGTTCCAATTCGATATTCTGGATGATCGATATAGAATTTGCTGATAAAGATATCATAATCATATCTCGGATCATTTATACTTTCCAGTCTATGGCCATCGTTCAGTCTTAATGATATAAAGGGAGTAATGTCATTTTTATTACAACTGTTGACAAAAGACGCTATGAAATCCTGGCCTTGGACAACTTTTTTCATGAAAGGACCGGATTTGTCTTGTCCGGTATATTCTTTCCACCAGGCCAGGTGTTCTTGAGCCGGTAATATTTTGCTTTGCCAGAAAGGCACCCAGGTAAAACCCGGCTGAAGCATGTGTACCTGCACACCTGTTCCGGCAGTCTCGTCAACAGTCGCCTCCAGCATTGACATCTTGAAATCCTGTCCTCGCTCATGAAAAGAACTTGAGCAAGCCATGGTATTAGTGGTATCGTTACTGTATAAGACCGTAAAGGGCGGCTTAATCTTTTCGCCTGCTTGATTTGGCTCTGCAAACGCATGACCCATAACGCATGAGATAGCAAGGACTACAAAATAAATATTTGTATTTAGTGGTTTATAATGTAGTATTTTCAATTTTACATCTTTGCTAATGGCGAAATTAGGAGTTACGGGATAAATAAATGATTTGGCATATCGGTCTATTTTCCTTACACACGCAAATTCTCAACTGCTCTATTGTACTATATTTCATAACCAGGAAACAAGAAGCTGTTGTGTATAAAAAGACAACTATTCAGAGCTTTTTGGTGAATGGTGCATTTTGAAGGGCCTACACTTTCTCCTTTTGGCTTGGCAGAACTGTCATTTTCACTATTTGGCTGCCCAGCACGGGATGTGAGATTTTTATTTTTATGGTTCCAGGTTTTTGCCTGGATTTTATATATACAGATCCCCTGCCGCCGGACAGGGCAAACGGATTGTCTCCAATAATCTCTGCCGGTCCGTTTATATCTATGCAAATCACACCGCTGGTTGAAAATCTTATGTTGTCGTATTGATCCGTTACCGTAAAGGCCAGTCTTGTCATGTCTGCGCCGTTGGCGATCAGAGTGTTATGGTCCAAGATAACATTTAACTTGCTGTCTATGCCTTTAGATGAAAATTTTCTTGTTATAACCTTCTTTCCTTTTACGTATCCTTCGACCTTTAATTCGAGCAGTTTTTTGCCCCAATTTTCGGAGATGTTTTTGCAGATAAACGGCGGATGTTTTAAGTGCGGGAACATGTCTTTTTTGGGATATTCTTTGACTTTGAATTTGTTATCCAGATATATTTTTAATACATCGCAATTTGACATAAACAATGCGTCAGGCAGACCTCCGTTGGGCCAATCACCGATACACCAGTAGAATGCCGGTTCCAGAACGATTTCGTCATCAGGAGAACACTGGCTTTTATAGAAAAAAGCAACCGGTTTCGGGGTTCTGAACATGTCATGCATACCATGGTGGCAAACTCTGTTGCCTGAACCGAAATCCGCATGGGTGTTATAGTCGAATGCTGACCAGGCTATGCCGCCGGCATGTTGTTGTAGGGTGTTAATTTCATTAATGATTTCTGCGTGATACAGGCAGAGCTGGGTCTGGGTATGGATATTGTCATAGGTTTTGACCGGATACATGTGTCCGCAAAATTCGGTGACGAAATATCTGTCGTGGTTCGGCGGTTGGATTTGTGTCATGTTAAAATCATTTATCGTAAAAACATCCTCAAGTAACCTTGAGCTGAAGCACTTTCGTACTCCGCCGGTTTGCCGTGAGATGTCCAGATTGTGAGCTATAGCATTTGTTTTGGCATAGAATTCGTCATCATCTTTGGATTCATTGACCCTTACTCCCCAGATGATTATGGATGGGTGGTGGGCATCTGTTTCGATCATTTCTTCGATGGATTGATATGCCAGCTCTTTCCATTTGTCATCGCCGACATGCTGCCAACCGGGCATTTCTTCAAAAACCAATAGTCCTATTTCGTCGCAACGATTAAGGAAATGCTGGGACTGAGGGTAATGGCTTGTCCTTACGATGTTGCATTTGAGGTCGTTTTTGATTATTTCAGCGTCAACCTGTTGCAGCTTAGCCGGCCCGGCGGCGCCAATGTACGGAAAAGTCTGATGCCGGTTCATGCCGATCAGCTTGATTCGTTTATTGTTAAGGTAAAATCCGGTTCTTTTGAATCTGCATTCGCGAAATCCGGTCCTGAAAGCATAATCATCAATTACTTTTCCTTTTTTAAGGAGATGAACTTCTACATCATAGAGATGAGGATTTTTAATATTCCAGAGCTTGATCCTTTTAAGGTTCTTAACTGTAATACTGCCTATCTCATTTTCTATTTGCAAGTTTTGATTGCAAACAGACTTTCCGCTTTTGTTTTTTATTTCGACGTTTAAGGCATATCCAGATACGTTTTTTGGGGTAATTTCCAGTTCATAGTCTATTTGGAGCTTGGGGTTTGTTGTCGCATTTAGTGAGACCGCAAGAATATTTTTTATGTATTCCTTCCCTACGATCCTTATCTGATGCTTCCCGATAGATTCCGCCAAAAGCCATATAATCGAGACGGCTGCCAAAGGGCGGCACATCGGGTAATTCTCTGGAGTCGACTTTGACTGCCAAAAGATTTTTTGCCGCCGAAATTGATGTGTTTTGTCAGTTCGATGCTGAAGCTGGTGAATCCTCCCTTATGAGAGCCCGCTTTTTTGCCGTTGATAAATACATCTGCGGCAGTCATTACGCCTTCGAAATCGACGAATACTCTTTTGCTTTTCCAGCCGGATTGAATTTTTAGCGGCCTTCTGTAGACAGAGGTAAATTGATAGTCTTTTTCGTCGAAACTATGCCAGGGAAACAATTTGTTTGTATGGGGCAGGGTGATCTTGTCGAAACCGGAATCGTCAAAATCAGGCTTGTATGAGTTTTTTTTGTATTTACTAAAAAGCCAATTGCGATTTATGGAAAAAGACATTCTTTTCATAATACTTCGTACTATCAGGTACATCTCCAACTAATTTGGTCCTGGTCGTGGAATTTCCTATATGTAAGCGGGGTTACACCCTTGTTTTTTTTGAACACTCTTCTGAAATAACTCACATTGCTGAAGCCGCAACTTTGGGAAATCTCGTTAATGTTCAGATTGCTCTCTCTGAGCAGTTCACAGGATTCTTCTATTTTTTCATGCAGAATCGCTTCTGTTATGGATTTGCCGTAAGTTTGTTTAAAGGCCCGATTCAGGTAATCGGGATTATACATCAAATCAGCAGCTATCATGCTGGTAGAGACTGGTTTGTGGCAGTGAGCCAGTATGTATTTATTCACTTTTTTAGCCAAGGCGGCCATGGCGTTTTCTTCTTCGGAAAACGTGTGTCTTATTCTGGATGCTTCCCATAGTATCAGTTTTGTGATGAGGCTGGCGGAGACATCATCAATAGCGTTTTCTTTCATGTCCCCTATGAGTCGGTGAAACAATTCCAGGAACACTGTAGGACGTTGCGGGTATGCCAGCCGTGGTATGGTCAAGATTTTTTTATTTTTCGCATTTTTTGTTTCGGGGATTGTAAAGTGTATCCAGTAAAAAGAAAGGTCTTTAGGGAAAACACCTATCCCCTCATGTTTTTTTCCCGGCCATAATATCAGGCTTTGATTTTTATTGACGGTGAAATCCTGCCCATCTTCCCTTATTCTCAATACGCCGCTTCTAACAAATATCAGTTCCCAGTGGTCCATTATGCGGTCGGCGTGTTTGCCTGTTCCCCGGGAGACAAAAAGGCCCGCATCCCAAAGCTGGACTTCCTGCTGTACATCAAAATTTAAAGCACTAGGCACCATAAAAAACCTCGTAACATAAAACTAAAAAGGTAAGTTGATTGGAGCCGAATTATACTCATTTTCGACGTCGTTTGTCAACCCTAAAAGGCTTTTTTGTGAGATAAAATTTGAAATGCTAGGTCGTTTTAGTTTCGTTTTTCCAATAAAATCGCCTGGATTTGGAAATATTGCCAAAATAACGCTTTTAAAACTCTTTTAGAGCCGGTTTTTTTTAAGTTATAGGGCGTCCAAGTCGGAATAGTTGTTTTTTTATGCCTTACTGAGGGCTTGTTTGCCCAGGGAATCGATAGTACAATGTATTTGAGTTGATTGGATAATAATTTGTCGGCTTGCGGCAATTCAAATGTTTTTTGTTTCTTAAAGATGAAAAAAACTTTATTTTTTCATCAGGAGGTTGTTGTTTTGCGTAACAAAACAGGTCAATTAAACCCACATGGCTTTACTCTCGTTGAACTATTGGTCGTTGTGGCCATAATTGCATTGCTGGTGTCAATTTTACTGCCGGCACTGGGCAAAGCCAGGGAAGAGGCCAAAAAAGTTGTTTGCCTCAGTAATTGCCATCAGTGGGGTCTTTCCACTCTGCTTTACGCTACTGATAATCGCGACAGTTTTCCCTACCGCTACAACCGCAGTTCATTGGGCAATTACAGGCCCGAGGGTAGTCCGGGGCGAAATTCACCGCAATATTATCACAATACCTTGAATCAAAACTGGAGTTACATTGATGTCTGGCTGGAACCGTATCTGGGAGATTCGCAGTATACGTTCTGCCCCGCTTCAAAAATGCCAACCGCGGCAAATCATTTGAAGAAGTAACCGATGCGACAGATTTATTTGTGGGTGATTATCTCGTCTATGTTGGTTATACACTGGATTTGATGAAAAACATTAGTATTGAAACATGGGGTAGTGTCGAGTTTGGCCATAAAGAATTTATTCCGCCTCTCAAGACCAGTGAAGCCTCTTCCAACATGGCGATTATTGGCTGTTCAAATTATCGATATGTGTCCTGGGGCAGATGGGAATACAATCACCCGGTAAATACCAAAGGCATGGAAGAGCCTCCGGGGCAGCCTGCCGCTTTCACTGACGGCCGTGCCGAATGGGTGGAATTTGACGATCTGGCGGTTTTCATACATTCAGATTCAAGTGGTGTTTCACGGGATTCTTGGTGGCCAAATCCAAGAAGATAGTCCCTATTAAGCAATTATGTTATGAGTTCTATAGAATTGTTTTGTTGTAGCGTGTTTGATTTAGTTTTTATTACACTAGGAGAAAAGCGATGAAAAAAGTACTGGGATTTTTAACTGTAGTTTTGTTTTGTACTTCTGCCTGGGCAGTACCCTATGGTGATTTGGTATTGCACCTTCAAGGAGGGGCCGGCATTGTCGAGGAGGGTGGCAAGGTTGTTGCATGGCAGGATCAGTCCGGTGAGGAACATGATGCACTCAATCTTAAGCAAAGCTCCGTGATGTTAGCTGACGAGCTGCCGGTTTTAGAGTCTGATGCCTTGAACGGGAATCCGATGGTAAGATTTGACGGTGTTGATGATGGACTGGCAATCTGGTCAAATCCGGAAGCTGAAGTTCGCGATAAAACAGCAGATTCTCTTGGTATTGCAGGTAGTGACGGAGCGACGGTATTTTTTGTTGGCTATCTGGATAGCGGTGTTGCTCCGGCTGGTCGTCCTTTTGGCCATACAGGAACCGGCGAAGCATTTGGGATTATGTTCAGCAGCGGCAAAGCAATTTTTTTCGCATCTGGCAAAAGTGTCTGGGGTGATTCTGCTGGAGTATATGACGGAACCGAAGGTGGAATTCTTATTGCAGGAAGATATAATGCCGATGGTAAGGTTGAAATGTGGCAGGAAGGCCAATATTATAGAAGTGTAACTGGCGCAACTGTTCCATTAGTGACTGAGAGCCCTAATGGTGTTGGATGTTTTGAATATGATGGTAACTTCCAGAATTTCTTTGATGGTGGAATAGCTGAAGTGCTTGTATATGGCAGGGCTTTGACTGATGATGAAATGAATTGGGTTGGTTGGTCTCTTGCCGGTAAGTATGGAATTACTTCTGCTTACACTGAACCAAGTAGTTGGAAAACGTTGACAATACAAGCCAGTGAGACTTTTATTGATACTATTTTACCTGCTCCTGGCTCTTATCAGTATCCTGAAGGTACTACGGCTTACGTGTCAGCCTCTGATTATATCAATTGCCCCGACACTTATGCTTTTGCTTCATGGACCGCTGGGGATCCGAATAATCTTACGAATGCACAGAATACAGTTCTTATGGATGATGACAAGAATGTGACAGCTAACTATGTGCAGGGACCAGATTGCGTGTATTTGACAATTGTAACCAATCCGGCAGGAATTAATGCGGTCACTCCGACAATAGGGACCCATGTTTATACAGCATCAACTGTAGTCGATCTAAGTACGACAGATGTTATCGATTGTCCGGATATCTGGGGATTTGGTTCCTGGTCCAACAATGTTGACGATGCGGCTTCTGCGGATACTTCAATTACCATGAATGCAGACGAAACAGTAATTCTTAATTTAGCTAATATTAAGGCCTGTGGAGATGTCTGCCATCCGTATCCAGATTATGATTTCAATTTTGATTGCTTTACTAATCTTATTGATTTCAGTATGATGGCTACAAAATGGCTAGAATGTAATGCTCCGGAATGTGATCCAGTGGAGTAAATGATTACTAATTGTATTGCAAAATTAATGGGGCCATATTTATTATGGCCCCATTTTTATATCATCCATAGTATGGTTTCTATAACAGCAAATTGTTATTCTGCTTGCGGTGGGATATTTCCTCTACGTATATTCAATGTGAATAGTTTTAAATTAGGGTCAAGAAAATGAAAAGACTGTTATTATTGGTTTTATGCCAAATATTATTCCTATCGTATAGTACCTTTGCCGAAGAAATATTAGCAGGTACAAATGACTCAGGAGTGTCTGGTAAGGTGATTTATAGCAATGATACAACTAACCTGATAAGTGCTCTGAGTCCCTATCATAAGGAAGGGGGATTTTCTGAGGACAGGCTTAGGGCTTCCATTGATGAGGTTACCGGTAAGGGGGTTGATATTTATATCCTTGAGCCTGGCTATGGGTGGGTGCCCTGGTGGAAAAGTGAAATAATGCCCGCTAAAGAGCATTTTGAATGGTTCAAAAAGACTTATAAAATTGACCGATTAGATACTGTGGGGCAATATCTGGTTGAGGGAGGAGATATCGTAGGGGCTTTTCTTGAGCATTGCAAAAAGACTGATATGCTCCCTTTTATTTCCTATCGTCTTAACGATCATCATGGCAAAGAATATGTTCCTGACACCAAAGGAAGTGTAGAGTCTCATTGGGCGACATCGATAAACAGATTTTATTATGAACACCCGGAATATCGATTGGGTTCGGCACTTTCGGTCAAAAAGTGTTTTTGGCCTTTGTTGAATTGGGCTATACCGGAAGTTCGTGAACACAAATTCAAACTCATTGAAGAACTTTGCCAGAATTACGAATTCGCGGGATTGCAGTTGGATTTCATAAGGCATCCGAACTACTTCAGGCAGAATGAAACCACTTCTCAGCAGCGAAAACAGATTATGACGGATTTTGTCGTCAGAATAAGGGAGATGCTGGATGAAAACAAAGTGAATGGCAAAAAACGCCAACTTTGTGTTCGTGTTCCATGTTATACCGCGAGCTATGACGCTCTGGGCATCGATTTGGAGAGTTGGGCTCAGGCCGGGGTTGAGATGGTCGTTTTGTCGCCATTTTATTTTATGCAACAAAGTGGCGATGTGGCAGAAGTGAAAGAGCAAGTTCCCGGTCTTGATGTTTATATGGAGCTTACCCAGACCAATATGCTGGGCAAAAAGATAGGTCCCTATTATCAGATAACAAGATTTTGTACCGATATAGACTATTATACCACCGCCCACAGTGCTTATGCTCAGGGTGCCGACGGGATGAGTCTGTTTAATTTTGTTTACTATCGCCCGTCAATGCCGTGGACAAGTTCTCATAAGGCAATGGTTGAGGCAAATGGCGGGCCTCTGCCTGAGATGGAGCCTCCGTTTGATATTATCAAAAACCTGAGGTCTCCTGACTGGCTGGCAAAACAGCCGCAAAATTACTTTATAGGCAATCTCTGGAATGTGCCTTATGTTCCCGAGGTCCATAAGCTTTTGCAGAAATGGCTGGCAAATAATCAAACCATAAATCTGGAAATGAAGTTAATGCCTCCGACTGGCGGATGGAATCACGATGGTAAATTCAGACTTCAAACAACCGACCCGTGTAACGAAATGGAATTCCGCCTTAACATCAATGGTGTAGAACTTGCCCAAACCAGCGATATCTCTGAGGACTATGCCTACCCTTATCCTGGTTTTTTTGGATTAGGTGACAAAACTAATACCAAAGCATGGATCGTACCGGTGAAAATCCTCAAAAAAGGTATTAACACAATAGACATTACCATGACAAAGGGCGGAACAAATATGTTGACTTACATTGACCTTGCCCTTAAATAGCTTTAGCTTTAAGAGCATCTCTAATGTTGACCGGATCATAAAAATTTGTTTTGCTGGAGCCCCAAAATGCTAAAACGCGTATTAATGTTATCATTGTTTGTTACAGCACCGATTTTTGCGGAATTGTCCCTTCCTAACATATTTGGCGATGGCATGGTTCTGCAGGAGGGAAAGGCTGTTTGTTTATGGGGACAGGCCAATCCATCAGCTGAAATCATGGTGCAGGCAAATTGGGATTCCCAAGAGTACCTTTGCAAGGCCGACAAAGCTGGCAATTGGAAGGTGTTTATCAAAACACCAGAGGCTTCTTTTGAGCCGCGTCAACTTGTTGTCAAGTCCGGGCCCGAACAGGTGGTCTATAAGGACATCCTAATTGGCCAGGTATGGTTTTGTTCCGGTCAATCAAATATGCAATTTACTCTTAGCAGGTGCGAGTCGGCGGATACCGAAATCCCCGTCGCCAAATTTCCAAACATACGTTATTTCAAAGTTAAGTCTAAATATTCCAAAGTCCCGTTAGATAACGTTAGCGGGTCATGGAAACAATGTTCGCCGGAAACAGTTGAATACTTCTCGGGGGCAGCATATTATTTTGGTAAAAATCTCTATCAAAAGCTCAATAAACCTATTGGCCTGATTGATGCAAGCTGGGGTGGAACTCCGATTGAATCATGGATGAACCCGGATTGCCTCAAGCAATACCCTGAATACGCGTCTTATTTGAAGCAGAGAAGCATTGACTATCTGAAGAAATATGAAGGCAGTAAACGCTACTATGAGAGAAAACTCAAAGAGTGGCAAACCGGCAAAATCTCAGAAAAACCCAAAGATGCGGGTTCGCCCAGATACCAGAATATGCCCCTTTATTGTTATAATGGCATGGTGCATCCCCTCAAGCAATTCGCCATTGCCGGAGTCATATGGTATCAGGGCGAGGCCAATACGCCTTATTCTGAATATTATTATAAAGCATTCCCGTTGTTCATTGATGAATGGAGAAAAGTCTGGGATAATCCGGAACTGCCCTTTTATTATGTGCAGCTTGCGGCTTCGACCGGTTATAAAATCGGAGTTGCCAAGGTGCGTGAAGCACAATTCCTGACTTTAGGAAAGGTCAAAAATGTCGGCATGGCTGTAACTATGGATATTGGTGATGCCACTAACCACCATCCCAAAAACAAACGTGATGTCGGCTATCGTCTGGCATTGTGGGCTTCCAGAGACTTATACGGCTTTGACGACATAGTACCTTCCGGTCCGCTTTACCGAGATAAAAAAATAGAGTCAGATAAGATCAGGGTTTTCTTCGATTATGCTGAGAATGGACTCATGGCGAAAAATGGAGAGTTGACAGACTTTCAGATATGTGGTGCTGATGGAAAATTCTATTCGGGGCGAGCTGTTATTGACGGGAACACTGTTCTGGTTTCCAGCGACAAGGTTCTCAAGCCAGTTGATGTGAGTTTTGCATGGTGCGAATACGCAAAGCCAAACTTCTATAATAAACAAGGTCTGCCGGCATCGCCGTTTAATACGTATAGTATGAAAATGTTGAATAATTAAGAAACGTATACTCTTGATCTATAATTGAAGGAAATATTTGTGACCAACCTTATTTTAATGGAAAGTACTGGCTACCTGAGATTGCCTGACCTGATTGTTTTGGCTTTAGGCTTTTGTGTAATGCTCTACATTGGCTGGTACTGTGCCAAGAAAAACAGTTCGTCGGAGACTTATTTTCTGGCCGGCAGAAGTATGCCCGGTTGGGTGGTTGGTTTTTCTGTTATGGCCACGATAATAAGTTCAATGTCGTTTCTGGCCAATCCGGGCTTTGCCTTTAAAGAAAATTGGCGTTATCTCGTACCCAGTACCGGCTATATCATTGCCACAATAGTAGCAATATTTCTCTTTATGCCGTTTTTCAGAAAAGGACACGTCAGTAGTGCCTATGAATATCTGGAGAAGCGGTTTGGTTTATGGGCCAGACTTTATGCAGCCCTGACGTTTCTGTTATTACAGATTGTCAGGATTGGTGTAATTCTTTATGCCGCCTCGCTTGCAGTTCAGGCCATGACCGGTTGGCCTATGGCCCTTGTTATCCTAGTTTTCGGTGTCGTTGTCGCAATGTACACCATCGCTGGTGGATTGGAAGCGGTGATATGGACGGATTTAATTCAGGGTATCGCACTTATCGTGGGGGCTCTGATATGTCTTCCTGTCCTGGTTAATAAATTGCCTGGCGGATTTAGTCAGATATTTGAAGTTGCCTCTTCCGCGGACAAATTTTCATTAGGTAATATGGCTCTGGATTTTAAGATAAAAGGTTTCTGGGTCATGCTTTTGACCGCACCTTTTATGTGGATGCAGCTAATGTGTACCGACCAGAGTATGGTACAGCGTTATTGTGCTCCAAAAACTTTGGCGGACTCCAGAAAATCTTTGCTTATGGGGGTATTTATTAGTGTACCGATGTGGCTCTATTTCTTCTTTATCGGGACCGCGGTTTATGTTTTCTACACCGTTTTTCCGGAAAAGATGGCAGAAACATTGGAGGCCCCTGAGCAAATTCTTCCATATTTCATATTAAATGAAGTGCCGACCGGCCTGGCAGGTTTTGTTTTGATGGGGCTGATAGCAGCGGCTATGTCAACTTTGGACTCACTGATAAATGCAACGGCTTCGACCGTTACCACGGATTTCTATCGAAGAATTTTCGTTAAGAATAAGCCAGAGAGACATTATCTAACCGCCGGCCGTTGGTTCTCTGTCATGTTTGCTGTAATAATGATTACGACGGCTTTGATTATACATTACACCAATACCACAACGCTTAATGATATGCAGAATTACGCCTATAGCATTTTGGGCGGCGGATTGTTAGGACTTTTCCTTTTAGGTTTATTAACCAAAAGAATTGATAGTACCATCGCTGCGTGTGTTACAGTTGTGACTTTTATGATTTCTTGTTTGTGGGTATTTTTCACAGGAAGCTATGCACAGGAAAGGTATCCTGAAATTTGCGCTAAGGTTCCCAGTTCTTTTTGGCTGGGGACAGTCTCAAATATATTTATTTTTATCATTGGGCTATCATTGTCGTTCTTATTAAACAGGAAATCGAAAAAAGACCTTTCTAACCTTACTATCTGGACTTCCGGGAGCCTTAAAGATGTTAAATAAAAAAATGGGATTGCCCCAACTTCTTTTAATTGTCAGTCTGTCTACGGCTTTGGGCTTTGGCAAAGACCGACCCGAACCAGAGTTTCGGACACTTTTCAGTAATGACACAACGAATATACTCGCTTGCCAGAGCCCATATAATAATCGGGGCGAGGGCTTTGAAATTTGCAAACTACATGCTTCTGTAGATGAGACCGTGGGTGTGGGGATCGATGTCCACATGCTTCAGCCGGGCCATACCTGGGTACCCTGGTGGAAAAGTGAAATATATCCTTATGCAGAACACGCAAAGTGGTACAAGCAAAGATTTGGTGCCGATATCACCAGTTATGGCAAATATATGCTTTCCGGCGGCGATATCGTGGGTGAGTTTGTCAAAAGATGTCGCCAGAAAGGTGTTGCTCCGTTTATTTCTCTGCGAATGAACGACCGCCATTATAAAAACTATGCCGACATTACTAAAGAGCAAATCGAAAAAGGTTTGAAAGATCCCAAGGGTGTTGCCGTAGGGAAGCCCTATCCGCCTTCATATTCCACCAGTAAGTTCTATGATGAGAATCATCAATATCGTTTAAATATCTATGACGTGCCGCCTCAGGGTGATATGGATACGGTTGATTATCTCATTAAATACCGCAATCAAATAAGAACCAATAATATTTTCAACTGGGCTTTTGAGCCGGTGCGAGATCGCAAGTTTGGCTTTATCAAAGAAATTTGTGAGAATTATGATATTGATGGCTTGGAAATGGACTTCCTCAGGCACAAATGGCTTTTTAATACTAAACAAACTACTAAGAAACAAAGAGTAGAGATCATGACCGGTTTTATCAGTCGCGTCCGTAGGCTTCTTGATGTTACCGCACAGCCAGGAAAATATAGATGGCTATCTGTCAGAATCCCCTTTCGCACAAATGACTATGAAGACCTGGGCATAGATGTAAAGCAATGGTACGATGCCGGAGTGGATATTTTTAACCTGGGTTGCGATTTTGTAACTGAGCAGCAATGTGATTTGTCGAAAATACACAAACAAGTACCCCAGGCACCTTTGTATCTGGAACTTTCCTTTAACAGCTCACGATATCACCCTGCCGACAAATCAAAATTGCATGGCAGAAAATCGTCGGACCTGTTTGTACTAACCAAACCCCAACAGTTTTATACTGCGGCCCATCTGGCCTATTGCAGAGGGGCAAAAGGGGTTTCGATGTTCAACTTTCACTATTATCGTAAAACCGGCGAGCGTGAAGGAGGTACTTTTGTAGAACCGCCTTTTGAGATTTTTAATATAATGCACAATCCCGAACTGGCTGCGACTCAGCCCCAGTGGTATTTTTTAACAGCCTGTGACATTAACGGGAAACGATTCAGCAAAGAACCTATCAGAAAAGGTTACAATGAAACTTTCACTATAGATATGGCCCCGCCTTCAGAAGGTTGGAAGACTGATGGTCGGCTTAGGATTCAGGTAGAACCTGAATGGGGACCAGTCATCTGCAATATCAGGTTTAACGGACATATTTTGAAAGATAATCCTGATATTTCTGAGCCTTATCCAACCACGTATTGGGAAGGGCTTGGCACTAGTAAAACTTTGCGGGCCTGGACATTACCTAGAGAAATCATGAGGAACGGTTTAAATGAAATCCAAATAGAAGTTCCGACCGGTTGCTCCGCATTACCTTTGATTCTAGATATTGCCATCGAATAAGATAAGCTGATGAACACATGATACACAATCAGTATAGTTGTCAAGCAAGCGTGATACCGTTTTAAAGCGGCTAAAAATTAAAATTTTGCTCTTTGAAAAGTTGTGTGCCAAGCTAAGCTATTATTAATCCGGCAATAAAATAGATGAACATTATTAATTTTCTGCTATACTTTTGTAATGGAAAAACGAGATGCCCGAAAACTTAACCAGCAAGCTCAGTATGAACTGAGGCGAACCTGCATAAAGTTGCTCAAAGCCGGCAAAAAGCAAAGGGAAGTTGCGGCGATCCTTGAGATTGCTTACCAAACTGTCAATCGATGGTGGCAGCGATATTTGTCTGAGGGAATGGCTGGCTTAAAGCCCGGCCAACGAGGTCGCAGAAAAGGCGAAAACAGAACTTTGACTTTAGAGCAGGAAAAGGAGATTCAGGTTTTGATTCGGGACAAATATCCCGAACAGTTAAAACTGAAATTTGCTTTGTGGAATCGTCAGGCGGTAATGGATTTAATCGAACAGAAATTTTCGATTAAGTTGCCGATCCGCACTGCTGGCGAATATCTTAAGCGTTGGGGTTTTACACCTCAAAAACCGATTCGCAAAGCTTATGAGCAACAGCCCGAAAAGGTCCAGCAATGGCTGGGCGAGACCTATCCAGAGATCGAAAAGCGTGCTAAAAAGGAAGATGCTGAGATTCAATGGGCTGATGAAACCGGGCTTAACAGTGCTGACGCTCGTGGTCGGGGCTATGCTCCTAAAGGCCAAACCCCGACGGTTTACGGCCCAGCCCAGCGTTTTTCGGTAAGTATGATTTCATCGCTGACAAATAAAGGGCAATTGCGTTTTATGATTTATGAAGGCGGCTTGAAGGTGGATATATTTTTGACATTTTTGCGACGACTCATTAAGGATGCTAAACGAAAAGTATTTTTGATTGTCGATAATCTTAGAGTTCACCATGCCAAGAAGGTTCAACGGTGGGCAACTAAACATAAAAAGAAAATCGAGCTGTTCTTTCTGCCGCCTTACAGCCCGGAACATAACCCCGATGAATATGTCAACCAGGACATCAAACAACAACTCAAGAAGAAGCCCGCGCCAAGGTCACAAGAACAATTGCAGGATAATCTGAGTTCTTATATGCGGAGCCTGCAACGAAAGCCTAAGAAGGTAAAAAAGTTTTTCAATCACGAAAAAGTGCAATACGCAAAAGCGAGTTGATTCATATGTTTAATTGCCGGAGTAATAATCCGGCAATAAAATAGATAAACATTATTAATTTTCTGCTATACTTTTGTAATGGAAAAACGAGATGCCCGAAAACTTAACCAGCAAGCTCAGTATGAACTGAGGCGAACCTGCATAAAGTTGCTCAAAGCCGGCAAAAAGCAAAGGGAAGTTGCGGCGATCCTTGAGATTGCTTACCAAACTGTCAATCGATGGTGGCAGCGATATTTGTCTGAGGGAATGGCTGGCTTAAAGCCCGGCCAACGAGGTCGCAGAAAAGGCGAAAACAGAACTTTGACTTTAGAGCAGGAAAAGGAGATTCAGGTTTTGATTCGGGACAAATATCCCGAACAGTTAAAACTGAAATTTGCTTTGTGGAATCGTCAGGCGGTAATGGATTTAATCGAACAGAAATTTTCGATTAAGTTGCCGATCCGCACTGCTGGCGAATATCTTAAGCGTTGGGGTTTTACACCTCAAAAACCGATTCGCAAAGCTTATGAGCAACAGCCCGAAAAGGTCCAGCAATGGCTGGGCGAGACCTATCCAGAGATCGAAAAGCGTGCTAAAAAGGAAGGTGCTGAGATTCAATGGGCTGATGAAACCGGGCTTAACAGTGCTGACGCTCGTGGTCGGGGCTATGCTCCTAAAGGCCAAACCCCGACGGTTTACGGCCCAGCCCAGCGTTTTTCGGTAAGTATGATTTCATCGCTGACAAATAAAGGGCAATTGCGTTTTATGATTTATGAAGGCGGCTTGAAGGTGGATATATTTTTGACATTTTTGCGACGACTCATTAAGGATGCTAAACGAAAAGTATTTTTGATTGTCGATAATCTTAGAGTTCACCATGCCAAGAAGGTTCAACGGTGGGCAACTAAACATAAAAAGAAAATCGAGCTGTTCTTTCTGCCGCCTTACAGCCCGGAACATAACCCCGATGAATATGTCAACCAGGACATCAAACAACAACTCAAGAAGAAGCCCGCGCCAAGGTCACAAGAACAATTGCAGGATAATCTGAGTTCTTATATGCGGAGCCTGCAACGAAAGCCTAAGAAGGTAAAAAAGTTTTTTAATCACGAAAAAGTGCAATACGCAAAAGCGAGTTGATTCATATGTTTAATTGCCGGAGTAATAGTATAATCAGCACCGGTAACCCGGTCAAGGGTGTCGTAGGAATGATTAAAAATGTACCGTACGTCTTAAATTCTCCCGGCGGAAGGACTGCGCATCCAGCAAAATGTTTACGCTCGCAGCAGTGGAGCTGCGCTGGCAGCGGCAGACCTGCGCACGCAGCAGAAGAGCTACGCACTCTGCGCAGGGGCTGCGATCTCTGCGGCAAGTTTACGCACGGTGCGGGAAAGCTGCGCTCGCAGCGGAGGGCCTGCGCAGCCGGCGGAATGTCTGCGCTCGCAGCGGAGGGCCTGCGCAGCCGGCGGAATGTCTGCGCTCGCAGCGGAGGAGCTGCGCTGCCAGCGGAAGGGCTACGCTCGCAGCGTAAGAGCTGCGCACTCAGCGCAGGAGCAAAGTAAATTGGAGTTATCGGTCGGCAGGGCGATATCAGTATCTTGCAAGCTGATTTTATGAGACTTTCCTCTGAATAACTGTTTTTGACATTCGACTTGCACTTATAAGACTTTGCTCTACCACAAAAATCTGATGATTTTCCGTTCAGCGTTTTTCCATAACGCTGAATCTGGACTCATATGAACTTGAAAAAGAGCAAGATTTTCAAATTTCAGCCGCGTTAAAGCGGTATCACGTTCGGTTGACAACTACACCGGGGACATTAAATTCTCCCAACTTAAATTCCTCCCGCAAATTATTCCGAAGAGCCGTATTTCAATAAAAGATAGCCAAGTAAAGCTAAAAAAAAACCTCCCCAACCTATTTTCCTTGCGAATAGATCGTTTTTTTTGTTTTGTTCTAGAGAGCTACCACGGACAAAAGTAAGGAAAATTAAGATTGAACCAGCCATGCTACACACAACTCCAACCAAAGCGATTATTATCTGGTGATTAGTATTGAAAATGGAGCCAGATTTGCATCGAAATCTGAGCCACTTAGGTTAGTAAAATAACGCCGATTTCGGCGTTGTCAATAGGGATTCTGGTCCTTTTTCGTTGGATTGAGGCTTTCTTAGCCTTCTTTTTTCCGTTTTTTCTCTAAACTCTGGTTAAGTCGCCAGCTGTCGGTTATGATTTCGACCACGCTCACATGGTGGGTCAGTCGGTCCAGCAGAGCACCGGCTAATCTTTCATCATCGCCAAAGACCTGGGGCCAATCGGCGAATGGCAGATTCGTTGTTACGATCAGGCTGGTTTGTTCATAGCACTGGCTGAAAAAGCCGAACAGATGTTCCGCTCCGATACGGTCGAACGGGACATAGCCCAGTTCATCGATGATGATCAGGTCGCATTTTTTTATATAGCTCTCTAATTTCAACACCGCTCTTTCCTGTCGGGCTTCGAGATACGTATTAACCAGTTCAGCAGCGGTAAAGAACCGCACTTTATAACCTCGTCGGCAGGCTTCCCGGCCGAGGGCGATGGCCAGATGACTTTTACCCACGCCCGGCGGGCCGGTAAAGACGATATTACTGCGGCGGTCGATAAAGCCGCACATCGAAAGGTCGATAATCTGTTTTTTATTTATCTGCGGCACGGCCATAAAATCAAAACTTTCAAGTTCCTTAGTCATGGGGAAGTTTGCCTGTTTCAATCTCCTGGCGATGGCCTGCGACTGTCGATGAAAGACTTCGATTTCGGCCAGTCTTTGCAGGTAACTTTCATAGGATTCGTTTGCCTGGGCGGATGCCCGGGCAATTGTCTGATACTCTTTTTGAATTGTCGGAAGCTTCAGGGTCTTGAGATAGCTTTTTAATAAAACCATTGGATCTTTCATGCTACCTCCCCGGCCAACTGGTTATAAACATCGAGATTGCGTTTGCCATCGCCTTGGTTTACCAGGACTTGATTGCCGGCAAGGTTCAATTGTGAGCCGTTACGTAAAAAGCTTTCCACCGCTTCATCGCTGAACGCCCGGCACTTGACACAAACACCAACGGCATGTTCAACTTCTTTTTGCGGATGCCTGATAAAGAGCAGCAGGATGTTGATGTATTTACCGGTCCCTTCACTGCCGTATCGATATTCAAGCTCTGTTCGCATCAAGGTGAAATCTTCGCCCCAGGGCTGGCCCTTGAATGGCCGAGCATTATCCAGCGAACCGGGCTTACGCTCTAAAAGTTTGATATAATGCAGCGGATCCAGGATATACTGGTCTTTATCGTAACATCTGGAATGCGAGGCAACCAGCTCATTTTTATAGAACAGGTCAACCCGGTCAACGAATACCTTGACCTGGCAAGATTGATAGGCATACTCCGTCGGCACCGAATACCGGTTAGTATCAACCCGTACTGTAAGCTGTTTGTCCGCAAAGGTGGATATTCGACGACAGGCTTCAAACTTCTGCTCAGGCAGTTCGTATAAATGTGTTTTCTCTTCCGCAAATAAATCGCCAATGGTTTTATTCGTATGAGGTGCAGGGCCCTGGCGATCCAGTTCTTTGATACACTGAGCAATCAGCATCTCATTCAGCTGAGCCATATCGGTAACTCTCGGAACCGGAGAGAAGAACTGCCTTTCACTTCGCTTGGCGAGATTCTCGACATCGCCTTTTTCATTACCTTTAGCGACATTGCAAAAACGAGTGTCAAACAAATACCAACTCTTAAGCTCTACGAATTTGCGGTTGAGCCGACGCTTGCCTTTTTTGAGAACCTTTAGAACCGCAGTTTTTAAATTGTCGTAAGCAATGCGTTTGGGCACGCCGCCGAAATATTCAAACGCCCGGACATGGCCGTCAAGAAAACATTCGATCTTCATGCTCTCGTAAGCACAAACAAAAGGAGCCTTAGAACAGCACAGCTTCATGCAAAAAACGTAGACCTTCTTCTCCCTGCCGTTTTCTTTAATGTTAGCTTCATGCCAGTCAACCTGGGCTTCTTCGCCAAACTCAAACGCTAACGGCAGGTAAGCTTCTTTTTGGCGATTACTCGCCTCCTTGATATACCGCTGGACAGTGCTGTAATGGCCGGTGAAACCATACTCGTCACAAAGCCGCTGATACATTTTGGTCGCCTGCATCCGCTGCTTACGCCGAACCTTTTTGTCAGATTCCAGCCAGGTGTCAATAATGTGCGCGAAGGGATCCATGACAGCCTTGACCCGCGGCTGACTGAGCCGATAGCCCGGCGGAATCGGATTTTTCAGGGCCTTGGCCACCGTGTTACGCGAATGCCCCAGCTCCAGGGCAACCTCACGTTGCGATATCCCATCACGAACTTTACGTCTGATAATCTCATAATGCTCCACTGTAAGCACCTTTCTAAGCCTCCTGTGTCTAAAATGTTACGTATCTTAAACACATCTTATCGGCCTTTTACAGTGGCTCCTTTTTCGATGCTTTTTCAGAAGAGAAAACCCGCAAATCTGGCTCCATTTTCAATGCTAATCACCACGCTGTAGGTGGTGCCGGGCTGTTCGGCCTTGATCTGGCCCAGCTTCCAGCCGTCCGGCAGCGTGGTGGCCATGCGTTTTTCCAGCTCGACGATATCCATCGGTTCTACCGAAGCAGCTTCCCCGTTAGCGGGAGCGTCGGTATAAAGTACCGCCGCAAAATCCGCGGCCGTCTCGGCGGCCCCCAGAACCGCCAGCGTATAACGACGCAACTGAGCAAACAGCGGCAGGGCGGGCGTAACTTCCGGGATACCCCGATGCTGACCGGGCCGGTCCTTACGGAACCAGTGTACTACCGCCTCGGCGGCAATTCTCTGGGCATCATCAAGCTGAAACTGCAACTCGCCGGGATGATAACGCAGGATATAATAAGCGGATGGGTTACCGAAATGATCCAGCTCGATACCATCGACATTATTATCCATCGCTGCATAGCGCCAGGGCAGGGTCACCCGGTCAGCTTCCACCAAATGAATATCCAGCTTGACCGGGCCATTGAGTCTGTGGTTTGCTGTCAGCACCGCGAAACCCTCCCCGTCGGTGGCCTTGGCCATCCGCAGCGTGCGCAGTTTGGCCGCCAGTTCGATATCGTGGGCCCAGCTCATAAAGGCCGTCTCTACCTGACGGTTGAGGTTGTTATCGCCGGTTAAAACCTGCAGACGCGGGCCGGTGCCGACACAGTCATTCGCGAGAGTCAAAATTATACCCTTGGCATAAGAGTTATTGGCGACCTCGTAGCGGCTGCGCTGGCGAAGTTTACCGCGGACCTCCGGGTTCGCCGCCGCATCGGCGGAGAGCGCATCGGCCATGGCCCAGTGCCGGGCATTCTCGGCGGTGGTCTGCGCGGCGTCGTAGCGAGCCCGCAAGCGAACCGGGATAGGGTAGGGGGGCTGAATGGTATTTTTACGATTAAAGGGCCACATTAAACGGTGCCTCCCGGCGATAATTTATTGAACTTCAAACCCAAACCTTGTTTTGCCACAGCCTTTTTTGATTCCAGGAATTTATCCGCGGCGATCTGATCGGGCAGTGAGTGCTGCTCGACACTGCCCGAGTAACCGCTGGCTTTCCGTGGGCCGTTGGCGTTGTCTTCGATGCTCTGTTGAATCGATGTTTCTGTCATAAATAATATCCCTGGCCTTTCCACCTGCTATATCTGCAGTCGAGCCGTTTTTGTCGCGCTAAAAATGGGAATTTTTTTTAGCCGTCGGGCCTCTCCAAAATCAGGATTTGCCGCCAGAGGCTCTCTGCCGCTGTTATATATATAACCAGAACCGCGAAAATCTGTTACCGGTTCAGCTGCCTTCACGAAAAAAAGTTACGTATCTAGAACCCCCCCTTAACCGACCACGTGTTCGGAGGTGGTAAAGCGCCGGCCGCAATAGCGGCATTCCCGCCGACGCAGCAATCGGCCGCCGGGCTTGGCCCGGGTATATAACACCCGAAAATGCTGACAGCCACAACGCGGACAGTGCAGGCCAACTGGCAATTTTTGATTTGACTGGTTCATATATTCAGCGGCTCCTTTGCAGTTCCGAAAGTTTTAGTTTCTGGCGCCTCGGCAGTGCCTTCTGATCGGTGCCCGCTAATACCGCACCCTGCAGGGAAGCGGCCACCGCACAGCCCACCAGGCAGTCCAGCCAGTGATTATCCGGGCGACTGCTGCGGAGTTTCCATTCATCGACGATACGCTCCCGGGCGGCGGTCTTGACGCGGTACTCGGCGGTGAGATGCTCGGCCAGGAGCTGATGCTGTTTTTCATCCCGACCGAAAAGTGATAAACAACCCGGGTCACCCATGGCCACCGCCAGTCTGGCCTGCACAAAACTCTTCCAGTAATTGGTGTCGATCAGGACATGGCGCACCGCGCGTTTACCGGCGGTATTGGGCATCCGCCAATGCAGGCCGACGCGATCACCCCGTTTACGCCGGTATTCGCTAAAGGGGATACTGGAGGCGCCCACATATTTACCGTGCGAGGGCGCCACTATACCCTTGAAATGCGTCTGCCGACAAAACTGATAGACCACCTCGGTAGACTGACCCCAGTTGGCATCAATAAGACAGCGGTCTATTTTCATTTCTAAACCATCTTCACGGAAATAACTGCGAGCGAGTCGCTCGGCAGTGAGCTGCTCCAACGCATGATAAATTGCCCCTTCCAGACCGGCTCGGGGTTTGGCCTGTTGCAGAGTTTGGCGGATATCCCGCAGGGTAAAATAATTACGTTTTTGTTCCGGCCAGCAGCCGTAATCGAGGATATAACCGGTGAAATTCTCTTCCCAGCCACATAATAACCAGAACAACGCCTTCTGCTGTACATCGATGAACATGGTCAGATAATTACAGCCCAGCGGCAGGACATTACGCTGATAACCGTTGAGCTTGGCGGCGATGTCCGTCGCCGAGATCAGCTCTTCACCTTCGGTTTCCACCAGGGGTTCGTTCTGATACTCGGCATAAAACGCCGCCTCATCGCGAAATTTAAGGTTCATGGCATGCTGAATAGCCGAGAGTTCATCGGTGTTATGCCGCTGGGGCCAGGCGACTATTGCGCCGGCGTCCATTTCTATGCGATGCTGACGATAAAACTCGGTGGCCTCACTGCCGTCGCCGTCATTACGCAGGGAATCAGCCCGCATCTCGGCATACCTGGCCCAGAGTTTTTCATTTTGCGGGAAGGCATACACCATCCGCGTTCGCTGGCCCTGCCATTCAGGATGTTTATCGCGATCGAGGATGTTATCTGCCATATCACCGGGCCGAATCACCGTACAAGCCATTAGACCGGAGATTTTCTTACCCGGCCCGGCCATACCCAGGACATCACCGGCCAGTATCGCCTCACGCCTTTGACTCTGGGAAGGTGACCAGGCCGATTCTGTCGTCTGGGGGTCATCCACCATTACCAGCTGGGGCCTAACCACCTTGCCATCAGCGCGGGCGTGATTCTGGCCCCGAATATCCGAGCCCTTCATCCCCGAACAGGAGATGACAATCCCGGAAGTCTGGAAATCGGGAATGGTGGGCAAAACAATCTTGTCGGCCGCCCATTCGATGCGCGTCGGCTGGCCGTTATACTTCTGGCCCTTCTGACGATTAGTGATCCGCTCCAGGGCCCGGATGGGAAAGGTCACCTCGGGAAAATCCTCGGCCAGTAACTCGTTCGTCTCCAGCCAGATCTTGATGTTTTCGAGGAGGTCCTTGGCCCGCTCGGCACTGGCGGCGATCAGGCAGACATACTCGGTGGCACCCGAGAGTGCCGACCATAAACACGCCATCTGCATGAGCACCGTCTTACCGCTGCCCCGCGGCATAGCCAAAGCGAACAAACCGCCCTTGAGTACCGCCTGCTCGATTTTTTCGATGACCCGGTGGTGATCCTGGGACCAGGCCAGATAAAACACCTCGGGGAAATACCCTTCACAAAAAGTTTTGAAATCCGCCAAGGCTGCCGCTTTCCTCTCGGGGTTAACCACTGCCGGTAATTCCCCGATATCCTGACCCAGCCGGGCCAGTTCGGCATTACGCAGCCGGGCCGCCTCACGCAGGTCATCGTAAGTGGGTTTTTCCTTGGCGGGCTTGAGGTATTCCCGGGTGAGATAGCCGGCATACTGGAAGAGATTGATCGTGCGGGCATCCCCGATGGTATAGCCGGCCTTCATCCGCTGCCGGCGGAGCTTCTGTTCATTGATGACCTCACCGCGTCCGGCCGAATTCAACAGCCGGACCAGCTCCGCTTGCCGTAGTTTTGCAGGATTAATTACCGACATTTACACTTCCCCGGCCAGAAAGGCCGTATATTCCAAGAGATTAATGGTATCATCCGCCCGCAGGAGTCCCGCATTTGCGGCAATCTGCCGGATATCATCTTCGGTGATCTTTTTTTGCGCGGAATTGCTCAATAATTTAGCCATTTGCGCCACCGTCAAGGCGGTAATTTTGATAGTTTTGTCGCTCATAATCAGGCTCGCCCAGAATTGTTAAGAATTATCAAATTTAATGCCTTAATCGACTGGATTAAGGGGAAAAAGCATGGTAATGTTAATGTAGAAATTGAATGTAAACCATTTACCAGAAAGGAATTATAATGAAAACCAACGGAAAGATGACAGACTACCCCAACTACCATCCCGCCGACTATGAATACCTTCGGGAAAGGGGTTACGACGACGACGAAATCCGGGCCATCTGGGACCGCGACCGCGAACAGGGCCACGGGCCGCAAAGCCACGCTAATAACCCCTTCTTCACCACCAAATAAAGAAAGAAAAACCAGACCATGAAAACCTACCCCAACTTCACACACGACCTGAAGCGATTCGAAAACCAGATTACCCGCTGGGAGAACGAGGGAAAACGGGAAACGGACCCCGAACTCGCCGAGATGTTCGCGATGGATGCCGGCGACCTGCGTAAGGTACTCCGGCACCTCCGCAAACAACAATTCCACGCCGCCTGGGACACCCTGGAAAACCTCGACACCCTGGTCCGCGACCAGGTGCCCCGCCGGCTCTATAACTTCATCGCCCAAGAGAATGGCTACTGCTAACAGAAAGGACAAATTAACATGGAAATTATGGAAATTAAATTCGCCGGATTCACCAAGAAAGGCCAATACCTGCCCGCCACCTTCGCCACTATCAGCCGCGTCCCCGGCAACAAAGATATCTGTCTGCTGCTGCTCAGCTGTGATGGTGAACAGGAACACCGGGCGTTCGCTAACGATGAAAAGGAAATCTGGAACCTCGCCCTCAAGCTGCAGAAACACCTCGACGGGCACGCGGGTACCAACTCCATGATACACGATTACTACCGCCAGCTGCAGATGCTGGCCGACTGAAAACGAAGGGAGAAATACGCAATGGACCTCACGCAAATGTATCGCCTCTTCGAACGTATCGTTCGCGAGGAACTGGAAATTACGACTCTGGAGCCCCGTCACTGTGACGAAGAAGACTTCCACAGCCTGGCAGTCTGGGAAATCCAAACCATTATGGAGCGGGCCTTCGATGCCGGCTCCGCAACGGCGCGACGCACACGCCGGAAAGGAAACTGAACCATGCCGAAAAACGAAGTAGAAATCCACGCCGTCTATCTGGTCAAGGTCGCCAACAATCTCGCCCAGGTTGAAATTACAAACGAACATCCCAACGGTGGCTGGGAGGGCAAGAGTCTCAAGACCGGCAAAATCATTAGGATTAAGAGTGCCCAGCGCCTGAGAGAACTTGTCGCCGCACCTGCCGTCAAAGTTAAGAAGACGGCCCAGAATACCACCGCCCCCAAAACTGCCGACACGGGCGAACCTGGCGCGAATGACACCAAACGCAAACCCATGTCGCTGCTCAACGCTGCCGCCATCGTGCTCGAGGCCTGCGAGAGGCCGCTGAGCTGCCGAGAGATTATCGAGAAAGCCCTCGACGCCAAAGTCTGGCAGCCCGGCTCCGGCAAGACTCCCGCCAATACCCTCTACTCCTCTATCCTCAGAGAGATAAAAATCAAGGGCTCGGCGTCCCGCTTTGTCAAAGCCGAGCGCGGCAAGTTCGCCCTCGCTGATAAATCCTAAAACCCTTCTCATATTTTCACCTCCTCGACTGCCTCGGCCGCGGCCGGGGTAGTCTGCGTGGCATCCTCTGCCGCGATACGCTCGGCCTTTTTACCGGAGAACTCCTCGTACCTCTGAACTATTATGTCACAATAGGCCTGGTCCAGCTCCATCAGGAACGCCCGCCGTCCGGTCTGTTCACAACCGATCAGCGTCGAGCCGCTGCCGCCGAATAAATCCAGGACATTCTCACCAGGCTTGGAGGAATACTGAATGGCCCGCACCGCCAGCGACGTCGGTTTCTCCGTTAAATGCACCATGGCCTGAGGGTTGACTTTTTTGACATGCCAGAGATCGGTGGCATTGTTAGGGCCGTAAAACTTGTGACCACCCTTGACAGATTTCGAGGGCAGCCAGCCGTAGAAGGCAATTTCAAATGCACCCATCATGTCCTTGCGGGTGAGTACCGGATGCAGCTTATCCCACACGATAGCCTGGGAGAAGTACATGCCCGCTTCGGCGATGGGTTTGGGATAGTTGGCTAGATTAGCATACCATAGAGTAGAAGCTGAGCGCGTAGCCTGTTCACGATGAACAGGTACGTTTCTCAACAGCCCTCTCCGAACCGTGCGAGCGGCTTTGACCGCACACGGCTCTCCAGTCGTCAACATCATCATGACTTGCCTCCCACCGTATAGAGGTACGGATGGGGCTTGCTGCCGATGCGACCTGCGACCGAAGGAAGACGGCGCTTCGGGATGGCTTTGCAGATCAGCCATTCCGTTCGCAGTTCGCCGTCTGTTGTCTGCTCGGTGGCGCACCAAGTCTTCTTGCCTTCCACCATGTGCAGGCTGTTGGCGGGGCAACGTCGCACCCACCGCTGCGCAGCCTGTTTGATGGTCAGCCGGTGCTTGCGGGATACGTAAGATGCATACGCCCAGAACGTCTTGTGTAGGACGTAATTGAACACCTTGCTTGGTACGGAGACGCACGAGTAGTACATCATCCAACCGCGCAGAGAGCTGTTGATCTTGCGTATCACTTCCGCTTCCGAGAGACTCTGCTTCGCGCAGATGTCACGGACCGTGTTCACTTTCGCCGCAACGGCGTTGTACGGGATCATCATCTTCACAGAAGGCGTGCACAGGGTGTCGCGCTTTCGTGCGGCGAACTTGTACCCAAGGAATACGAAGCCGTCGCTGATATGCGTGACCAGCGTCTTTTCCGGACTCAATTCGAGCCGGAGGCTGTCCCGCAGCCATTCCGTGAGGCGTTGTTTGATCCTTTCCGCTGTCGTCTGCGACATGTTGCGGAGCACGATCACGAAGTCATCGGCGTACCGAACATAGACGATCCGAGGCTTGATCGGCTTGATCATCCGAGGCAGTGAACGACGCTTCTTGAGCAGTGCGGCCAGGTCCGCTTCGACGGCGGCCCGTTCCTCATCACTCAATTGGTCTCCGCGTCGGCGGAGCCTATCGCGACGCTTCCCGATTCGGTTATCAACCAATCGGTACTCCGGATTGATCCTGTCCCGGACCTCCTGTGGCGTCTCACGGCATCCCTGATTGGCCCCAATCTGTTCCACCACGAACTGATCCAGTTCATGAAGGTAGATGTTGGCCAGTGTCGGCGAGATAATGCCGCCCTGTGGAGTCCCTTCTTTCGTCGGGTTCCACATGTCGCGGTCGAAGTATCCCGCTTTCAGGAAGTTGGCGATCAGCTTCAGGAGGCGGTCGTCCCGTATCCGCTTGTGCAGAAGCTTCAGCAGAATATGGTGCGACACATGATCGAAGAAGCCCTTGATGTCTCCTTCGACCACCCAGTCCATCCGAACATTCGGACAGTCCTGTACGGCGTGCAATGCCGTGTGGCATCCCTTGCCGGGGCGGAATCCGTGCGAGCAATCCAGGAAGATTGGCTCGTACAACGCCTCCAGCACGATCTTGACCGCGCTTTGAACCACGCGGTCTTCGAACGCGGGAATACCCAACGGCCGGAGCTTCCCGGACTTCTTCGGGATGTACACACGCCGTACGGGTTGGGGCTGGTAGTTCCCGTCCCGCAGCGCGGCCGAGAGGGATTCGACCTTACCGATTGTCCAATCGGATGCGGTCTGACCATCGGCCCCCGGCGTGCGACTCCCCCGGTTGCCCTTGATCTGATCGTAGGCGAACCAGAGGAACTCCGGCTTGGCGATTTCCCGATACAAGCGGTCGAACCGCTTGTTCGTGTCCTCGCCGGCAAGTCGTGAGAGTCTGTGAATCCAATGTTCCACGTTCATGAGGTCATGCCCTCTCGTTGGCTTCTTGAATTCACTGACAACCTGTTCCCCTTCGCTCGGCGGACGTTACCCCGCTTCATCGCTACTACGGGAACTCTGCCACCTGACGGACATTCCGATACGGACTCGGTCAACCATCCCGTCAGGCTTCTCCGGTAGTTACGTAAGCATTTGTCCGATGGACGTAGGCTCCTCATTCGCGCCATAACATGCGAAGCATGCCTGTTGGAACCGGCCTTCTGATTGAACGGACCTTCGGCCCGGGTGCCGCAAGGGCAACCTTTCCCGCCACGGGGCGGTGTGGCGGTACGGTTCCATCGTCCCGTCGTCCTGAGTGAGACGACCGTACATTTCACGGCCAGACGCTGAGGTTCAGTTGTGACAAACTTAGCCATATCCATCTATCCTTGAGAAGCCTCCAAGAACGTTCAGGACCGTTCAGTGCTTCCCGTTGTGCCTCCGGGTACTAACCATCCACCGCATGTCCTAATGCGGCAAACGCCGGAGGTAGGATCGTGATACCGTTCTATCACGACGGTTACGTCGCATTGCGACGCCGCTTACTTACGCAACCCGAACGGACGTCACTCCCCAAATGTAAAAACTGGCCCACGGTTTCATGACCCGGGCGGCATTATTGAACCACGCGGCCAGCAGTTCATCGAACTGTTCTTCAGAAATGAAATCATTGGCCAGCGGGCGGTCCTTGGCCCGCATTTTTTTGGTGGTGCCCGCAGCTTTTCCCGGGTGACGCTCGACATCAAAGTTTTGATGATGCGTGTTCGAAAATGATGACAGACCCGCCGCGATGGCGTTGTTGCTGCGTGGCTCCACCGCGACATTATAGGGCGGGTCACAATATAATAGTCCTATTTTATTATTGGATAAGAGCTTATCCAAATCAGACTCGCTCGCCGAGTCACCGCACATGAGACGATGTTCACCCAAAATCCAAATGTCACCGGGCTGGGTGATCGGGTCATCCGGCGGCTCGGGTATGGAATCGGGGTCCGTAAGCCCCTGTTTGATATCCACATCCAGCAGTTGGGTGAGTTCTTTTTCATCGAAAGCCAGCAGCTCCAGATCGAAACCGGCCTCGCGCAGTTCCGCCAGTTCAATCGGCAGAATCTCAAAATCCCACTCGGCCAGTTCCCCGGTTTTATTGTCGGCGATCCTATAAGCGCGAATCTGCTCCGGGCTCAGGTCCGTCGCCACGTGGACGGGAATTTTTTTTAGCTCGAGTTGTTGGGCCGCTTTCCAGCGGGTGTGGCCGCAGACGATGATGCCGTCGGTATCAACCATAAGTAATAGGTTATTTGTGACCACGGGTTGACGAAAGCCAAACTCCCGCAAGGAATCCGCCACTGCCGCCACAGCATCGTCATTGAGCCGGGGGTTTTGCTCGTAAGGTTTAATCGCATCCAGTTCCCGCAGTTCAACTTCAAAATTCTTCATGTAAAAATCTCCTTAAAAAATATGTTTCAAAAAAGCGCCACTTTTAACAAACTCTGTAATATAAGGCGACTGTTCCCTATGCCCTCAACCTGTCGTATTGGCAGGAAGTACCTATTGCAAAATGAACAGGTTTCGAGGTATTTCGTACCGGTTTTCTGCGCGTTTCGTACAGCTTTTGGTTTTTGTCATTTTTTGCCTTGTTTTCATCTGCCATTATGGCATAGTGTCCCGCGTTAAAACCCTCACTAAAGGCGCAGCTTTGCCGACATTTCGGACAGGTTTGTGAACTCAATTTTATTCCAGTTACCATAATAGTAGTACAATGTCCCTGTTATCATGCTGTGGCCAACAAGTCGTCATTTCCTCATCTTTCGATTCGCCTTTTACGGTTATCCCTAAAACGCCACAGGTGGCCCGTGGTTGATAGATCGCAAGGCAGTCATGCCTTGAGTGTCTCAATTTGTTTTTTTTAATCTACGGCCAACTGTGACGTTTTTATGCGACTGGCATTCCTTGTCTGCCTCATGGTTGGCTGCCACCGGTGTTTTATTTACCGGTTCATCCCTCCGCTCAAACCGTCCGCACCACTGTCCCGCCCTGGTCTTGGGCCATTCGCCATAGTGTCGAAACTCCTCACCCCTGTGATCTGTGAGCAACTCACCCAGAACCGGCGGATTGAACCGGCATATACCTTCCCGGCCCTCTTCAGGTTCATTGATAAGGGTTTCAAACTCATAAATCGGTGAACCATATTCTTCCGGTGAATAAAAACGACAATTAAAACAGCTGACATCTTTCATAATTTTTTCCTTTCCAAATTGAGAATGAGTAAGTTCTTTTTCCATTGCGACCCCGACGTCCTGAACCGGAGCTTCAGGCTCGTCAACTACCCCTACGCTCCAACATCGCATCGGCGATTTCATAAGCCCGGACCGCGCATTCTTCCCACGTGAACGCGCATCCAGACGACAGCAGTCCTCTTAAGGCCTGGGCCGCGAAGTGATCACGTAACGATATTCCGCAAGGGTGATCGACGACGACATCGGGTACGCCGGGGAGATGGTTATCACCATCACTAACAGGTTCAGGTAAAATTGCGGCGTTGGCATTTTTGTGAGTTTCCATTTTCGTGCTGTCCTTTCTTTCTAATTTTCGAGTGTGTTTTTTGCCCGTCGCGTGCCCCTACGTCTGGGGGGATATTGCGGGGTGTTTCAAACACCCGCATATACCCCCGTAGGGGGTAGGTGCGCGCAGTTTCCAGCATAGTTTCCACTTGTTTTTTTATAAGTTCTTGTATTTACGGGCCTTACAAAAGAGACGCCCTGGAAACTGCGACACGTTTTGCGACGCGCCGCAGCAAAATAGGCACGGTTTTCAGTTTCCACCACATAAGTCCTTATTTTAAATAATGTTATGAATTTGCCCCGGGAAACTAGTTTCCACTTTTTTGGAAACTCAGTTTCCGCCAGTTTCCACTCAGTTTCCACCTGATTGCCCCATTTTTGCGACCTCTAATCCGCGTTTTACGGTGTTGACATACTGCCGAGTTACCTCGAATTCCCGGGCGATTTCCGAGCTGTCGGCATCCGGAAAATGTGCCAATTTCGCAGCTACCAACAGACCTTTGTCTCCGGTGACACCCTCCCTTACCTTGATATATTTCATGGCTGAACCCACTCGTATTTTCATAGTCAATCCCCGGTCCCGGGCCAGGTCCAGCATGTCATTGGCCTTGCGTTCTGACAGACGATATTGCTGCCGGGCTTCATAAATAATGGAGCGATTCGAACAGGGATCATTAACGCCGATGCAGGAATCGACAAATTCATTAAGCGTTGGCTCCCGGGCCTTCTCTTTGGGCTTACTAATACCCAACAACGCCGAGGTATCAACCTCATCTGTGGTTTCGAATAGCGGCCAGTTCCACGATAATGCCAAAGGCTCAAGGGGCGGCCAGCTGCGAACCGCCGCTTCCATTACCGTAATATCATCTTCCTCGTGGGGCCGTAATATCACATGGGTGTCAACTGCCCGCGATTGACTGCCCGCTCCGGCCCCGACATCGGTTACTGATTTGCCGGACTGATTGCCCTTACTGGCATGATGAATCAGTACGAACGCACAACCGAGGTAAGAGGCGTAGCGATCAATTAAATTATAGAGACCGGCGATGGCGCCATTGTCATTTTCGTCCGTTCCGCTGGGAAGGGTTCGATAGAAGGCATCGATAATGACAAGCTTAAATGCCCCGGGCGGATAAGCTCCAAACAACAAGCCCAGATCGTTCAGGTTAGCCAGTTTGCCTCTCAGGCTTATCGAGGTCACGTTATCGCTGTAGAGTCGTTTAGCGACGCCCATCGCGTCAGAAACCACGCCATGGCGATAAGTACTGGTATTGTCGTGCAGTTCGTTATCGATGTGCAGGACATTACCCTGCTCGACCCGAAAACCCATCCAGTCCAGGCCGCTGGCGACCGAAATGCTAAGGCTTGAAGCCAGCCATGATTTGCCCACCTTGGGACTGGCGATAATGTTCATAGTCTCACCTTCCCGTAACAGTCCGTGGATGATAGGAGGGTTCAACCCTTTGAATTCTGCAAATCGCTGCGTAAGCGTTTTAGGGGCAAAGCGTTCGAGGATCGCCTGGTTCTGGGAATTATCCCGGGCCGTGAGACACTGTTCATCAATACCTGCCAACAGGCCGGAAAGATCAACATCATCAGGGAGAGTAGTTGCCAGGTTTTCACCATAGCCACTACGCTTGAGTTCCTGGGCCGCACGGGAAAAATCCCCACCATGTTCCAGCAGGGTATAAACCTGAAACGGACCATAAGCGGTATCCGGCTCAAATGGGGCAGCATTGGAACTGAAAACATAGAACACTTTATCCGTAACCCGCAAGGTGGCGGACCAGCCTTGGGTTTTATCCGGCCGGCGCCAGCGTTCGTTATCACCGTAAGTGCTCACCTGAGCCCAGCCATGGCTGCGGAGCAGCTCCCGGATATCGCCCCGGGCATTATAATCATCCCCGGGCCGTAACTGATCCGGGGCGGTCGGATGGTGTTGCGGGTTCTGATTCTCGGTAGGGGGGAGGTGCTCATTAAGCTCCCAGGCCAGCTGTAAGAGCATTTCCCGCTCCGGGGCCGTCAAAACCGGTAACTCCGTTAATTCGCCCTGGATAAGCTCATAACCAGCGGTGGGGGCACACAAAAAGAGCCCTCCTTCACCCCGGGTCTCGATGAGCGTCTGTACCTTGGCGCCGGTTTTACGCTGGGCCAGTTTCAGATTACCGCAGACTTCAGACTCGCAACGATAGATGACATGGTAGCCTCCCGAAGGGGTCTGTTCGATCACCAGCTTATCCGCCAGGTCGGCATCGGCCTCAATTATCAGCGCATACCATTTATCGAACAGCTCACCACCATTATCGAAATCAATGATCTCCAGATTGCCGCTGATCTTTCCGGTAATTATGCAGATTGCCTCGTGGTTATTACTGAACCAGGCTGACAGCTCAATCTCCGTCGGCAGTCGCCTCTGGTACTGTTTCCAGGAGCCCAGCGCCGGCCGTTTGTCCTGACGTCGGGCCGGCAAGACAGCCAAACCGGCGCCCCCATATGCTTGGGCGGTATCTCGCAAGGGTTATGCTCTCCTTCGCTTAGATGATTGCTTAAGGGAAAATCTCAGCCTTTAGTGAATGCTCTCTTTATAAGCGTTGATCAGATCGGGCCATTTCTCCGGGGGATGGCACCACAAATGCAAGACCGGCAGTTCATACTTGCGGGCCTCCTCGATCTCCACCGCCACCCCGGCACTGGAAGCTGGATCAGATGCCACCAGCACCACCTCACAGAGCCGTACAATCGCCAGACACTGATTCAGAACATCGACACTACTGAAGAGGCCTTCCCGCCAAGCCTGCTGATAACGGTCCTCATGTTCGTGCGGACAGTAGATTTCCAGGTCAGAAACCGTCTCGCGTAAAGATGCAACCTCCTGCAGGGCGGCCTGGATATTGGCCTTGACCTCTGCGACCGAGGCAGCATCACCGTTCACGCCGCGTACCGCGCGAGCGAAATAACAGCGCAGGGTTTTATTATTTGCGGCGGTTTCCTGGCCATACATGATCTTGAGATAGAGGGCATAATTGATCAAATCATCCATGGTATCGGTGATCTTCTCATCCGCCACTTGCAGCACTCCTTGCTGATAGAAATGCTTGAGCCGTTTAAATTTATCGCCAATCCGCACCAGGACACCGTGGCTGCCGAACTCGCGCAGGTTGTCGAGGGTGTCTGCGCTGCCACTGTAATCATGTCCCTTGGCGGCCCTTAGAGCTGACAGATCGTTGATGATTTCCGTAATATCCTGTTCCAGTTTTTCCAATGTGTATTTTGACATAAGTTCTCCATCAATTTGGATTATTGAGTAATTACCATTAAGCTTGACTGTGCTGCCGGCCCTAAATCAGGTTGACACCTTGCATTTGAAGGCCGGGTTATGCTGAGCCCAATCAGCCCAGCTTCTCACCAGATTCTTGAGTCCTTCCTGATTCATGAGAACCTGCGGCTCAATCTTGCCGTCGAAGATGTAACTGACCCCGAAAATATCCATGGTCTCGGTGTCGGCTTCCACTACCAGCACCGTAGCCGGACACAATCGAGTCAAGCGCTCAAAGAGAATCTGCTGACCCCGGGGGATACGGCCATGTTCCTTGAATTCCAGAAACAGCAGATTCCCCTGAATCTCCACCAGGCCGTCCACATCGCCCAAGGCGATCTTACCGGGCAAACAATCAGCGAAGATCTCGATCTTGGGCCGCTTCTTCTGATTGAAACAGCCCTGTTTTTCACAATCCCAACGTAGCGGGTTATATCCATTAGCGACCATGGCAAATGACTCCTTCTTCTTTAAATAAATGGGTGAATTTTTCTCTTTCCGAACCGAAATACAGGATCATCTGACCCTGCAGCGGCGCGGATACTTTTTCGGGATGCCAGAATTTCACTCTCCCGGCCGGGAAACATACCGCCGCGGCCAGGCCGAGCAGCATCTGCCCCCAGCGGGTTTCGGTGGCGTTATTTACCAGTACCACCGCCTCGGACACTTCACCGCTGCTGATATGCCGGGCGAGTTTTTCGCAGAAACGCTGAATATGCGGCTGAGCATAGGGTGGGTTCATGAACACCCGGCCCTGCCAGTCCTGAATGAGGCCATCCTCATCCTCGTCGTAGAATCTCGCGGCCTGGACAACCTTATTAGCGGCCTCGCAGGAAGCCGGGTCCAGATCAATACCGCCCATCACCTGCCGGGCGAGCTGGATATATTGTCTGGGGGTGTACCATTCATTATCGCCAGAATTTTTCGAGACGTGCGGAGCAGTAACCTGTTTCTTTACCTGCTCAATCTGCTCGGCGGAGGGATGGTCGCCTAATTGCTGTACCAGCTCAATGACTTTGTGACGAGGTGCAGTGATATCGCCCCGGACGGCCTGTTTTTTAATGCCGAGCTTTTTCACAGCATCAACAAAACGCCCATCACGCTCAACGGTGGCCCGACTCACACCATATACTCGGGCTATTTTTTCTGCAGTACGCAAACCCTCATTTTGTGAGCTTGCTTTTTCGATACGATGATCTCCACCCCAAGTTCCCTTCTGGCGATTGTACCGGCGACCGCGAATGATAGACATCTGGACCGGTGTCAAGTTGCGCCGTCCCAACTGCTGGGCGTCAATCCAGTCCGCCGCGCTTTCCCGCGAATCAAAACACAGTTCCCGCACCTTGTAATCGATGCCATATTTATCGCAGATTGCCTTGCGATTGTGGCCGTCCAGCAGAATATTGCAGCCACTCCAGACAATCAGAGGGGTAAGACAGCCATCGCACAACATTAATTCTTCCAGATCCGCAAATTGCTCAGGTGTCAAAGGCGGAATCTGGCTTTCAAATTCCGGGTCAATAATAATGTCATATTCAATTGTGTTTTTCATAAGATATTCTCCTTTATCAGAACGGAATATCCGCTTCATCCCAGTCCAGACCCGCGCTGAGGGAACTGTAATCATCTGTGTTATCAGCTTCATCATTCCAGCCCGGCTCGGGGGCATACTCGGGCTTTTCGCCCAGCTCATAGCCGATAACCCGGTCAAACTTCTCGCCCGAGACACTGCGTACAGTGATCATCTTCGTGCGGGCCAGAGCGCCATCTTCAGCCAGCAGGACCGTTTCATGGGCACTGCGGGGCGGCGGACACATGGAGCGCTGGTTCCACCATTTCTCGAACTTCTGTCGGGCCCAACCGCTATGTTCGGGGCATACCCATTCGCTGATGTAATGGTGCCAGCCCACCTGATATTGCACCCGCATGGTCCGGGGTGTGTCTTTGTCCGCGCCGCGTTTGGTATGTACCGCATAAAAAACATCTTGAACGCTGTATTCGGTATCTTCAATCTCACCGGTGAGCACCGCCGCGGTATCGGCCTGGGCTTCATGGCGGCTCTTATTGGGAGCGGGAAATTCAAAACCACATTCCGGACAGACAGCATATGCTGCGTGGATGAGGGCCTGGCATTCGGGGCACTCCTTGGCGGGGGCTTCGCCGGAACCAGTGGATTTATCTTTAATCTGCAGAGCATCAATCGGACCGTGCCGCAGAATATTCCCCGCAAAATCCAAAACCAGGCAATCCTGCTTCTCGGGATGCAGTCGAAAGCCCCGTCCCACGCACTGATAATACAAGCCCGGTGAATTAGTGGGCCGCAGCAGAACCACACAATCGACATTGGGCGCATCAAAACCGGTGGTCAGCACATTGACATTCACGAGGTACCTCAGAGGTGGTTTGAGATTG
>CAXXMR010000014.1:0-153015 GCA_963663805.2 Sedimentisphaerales bacterium | reverse complement strand
GAACCACTATTGCGGTCGCTGCCCTCGTTCGAGACATAGACAATGTCGGGTATATAAATATAAGTTGCTGTTTCAGTGGTGTTAGTATCCGCGAAAATCGTAGTCGCGATGGCCGCCGGACTAATCCAGTCCTCACCAGCCGAGCCAAACTCAATTTGGTACGTCCCTGCTTCAAGGTCACTGATAGTCTGCGTACTGCTCTGCCAACTGCCGTTTCCAATACGCCAGGCCGCCGAAACCGAGGCGGGTAACACTTCAACAGTCAAAGAACCAACTTCAGGCTGCTGAGCGCCGACAACTTTAATATACTGAGCTGTAGTGATGGTGTCCTGCGCCGCCTGAATATTAACGTTCTGTTCCAGAGGCGACGTCCAGCCGATGACATCGGCAAACTGTATGCTGTAGCTGCCCGGTTCGAGATTATTGGTAGTATGTCCGCTGCTGTGCCAGACAGAACCGTCAAGGCTCCACGCCGCCGCCGGGTCCAGCGGTACATCATAACTGGTCAGTAAAAAGCGCAGACTGCCGGTTTCTGGTTCTGCTGGCAGGGTTTGAATATAGGTTCCACTTACCGAAGTTGTCTGGCCTTCGTTGACAGTAACTGTGACCGGCTCAGGAGTAGTCCAGCCGGGAACATTCGTGAACGTCACCGTGTGGCTCCCCAGAATCGACAACCCATCGACAGCCGTACCGCTGGTCTGGTCGCTGCTGCCGTTGACTTGCCAGCGGGCACCCGATTGTGCCGCCGGCTGGGGAATGATAGAAGCACTAACCGCCCCTGTGCGTGCCGTCAGTTGTACCGAAACATTACGGTCACTATTAAGAGTTACCACCTCGGTCAGACTGCCCGCCGCTGGGGCGTTGTCACTGCCGGACCATTGCAGAACCTTATAAGCCGCATCGGGTGTAATGCTAAGATTCACCACCGTACCTTCGACATAGGTTCCGCCTGGCGTAATGCTTCCCGTGCCGCCCGTGATGGAGGTCGTGAGCGTATATTCGGGGACAGGTATTTCCTCGAAGCTAACCTGAACCGTTCGATTACTGTTCATCGTGACCGCATAGGTTGTATCAGAAGAAGCCGTGCCGTTCCACGCCGCGATCTGCCACCCTTCAGCAGGAGTAGCCGTAAGCGTAAACTGAGCACCAGATTCATAAGTACCGTTTGCGGGCGAGACGCTTCCCTGGCCCTGAACATTGGTGGACAGACTGTAATAGACCGGCTGAGGTGGCGAAGGAATCAATTCAAACTTAACACTAACAACCTGATTACTGTCCATGATGACCTGATAGGTCGAATTACTTGAGGCCATTTCGTTCCACGCCGAAACCTGCCAGCCGCTTTCGGGAATAGCCTGAATATTGACAACCGTACCCGCCTCATAAGTTCCGTAAGAAGGAGTCAGCCTGCCCTCGCCGGCGAGTATTTCTGTAAACAACTCAAAGTAAGTTGTGATGACCACCGGTTCGAAGGTGACAGTGACGTGCTGGTCTTCGCTCATATAAACAGTGTGACTGACCTCGTGGGACGGCACGCCGTTCCACGCCGCAACTTGCCACCCCAGATCATAGTTGGGATGGGCGTAGATAGTCACCAGCGTGCCTTCTTCAAAACTGCCGCTGTCCGGGTCAAGATAACCATCGCCGCCGGTCACTTCGGTAGTCAAATTGTAATATGTCGGCGCGGGAGCCGAATGACTGGCATAATATGTCCCGCCGTAGGCACCCATGTTGATGCGCAAACCGCTGTAAAACTCTTCCGTTTCATAACCCAAATCACAAGGGTCACCCGCGTCAATACAAGGACTATAAAGAGTATCAAAATAATACCATTCCTGATACTGGTCGTTCCAGCGACCATGCGGCGACTGAAGATGATAATCGCCGGGCACAAAAATTTCGTATGCGTTCAGACCGGCGTTTTGGGCGAAAAATGGGTCCGTAGAGATGTTGCCTGTCCCGCTATATGGGGTTTGCAGACAGGAATAGTTGATTATCGACGTGCCGTTCAGCATGGGATAATCATAGGCGGAATTGTTCCAGATGATACAGCTGGTAATTGTAGAAACCGAACCGTCGTTTTCGCTGATCGCGCCGCCCATAATTGACGCGTAGTTGTCTGCGATAGTACAGTTTCTAAAAACAGGATAACTTGTCGGGTGGTCGGGGTGTTTGTCATTGTAAATAGCGCCTCCGCTGCCGGCATAAGTCGAATTGCCGGAAAAGAGGCAGTTCTGATAGATACTGTTGCTGCTGAGATGATAGCTGGCTCCGCCGTCATTATAGGCGGAATTGCCAATGAAGTCACATTCACTGAAATATGGCGAACAGGAGTTGTTATAAACCGCCCCGGCATTGCCTTCAGATTTATTGTCGGAGAACTTGCAGTAATAAAAGTTTATATATTTGCTCTGCATATTATAGACAGCCCCGCCCTGGCCCGCGCTGTAATTATTGTAGAGTGCCGTGTTGTAAAATTCAACAAGGCTGTTGGAATTGTAAACCGCGCCGCCATAATATTCAGCGCTGTTGTCATGTAAGTTGCAACCAGAGATGAAGACCTGACTGGATTCCTCGACGCTGTTGCAGTCCAGATTCGCGATGGCACCTCCCTGCTCGGCGTAATTATTCCGTGCCGTGCAGTTATAAAGGTGCAAAACACCGTCATTATTATAAATCGCGCCGCCCTGATTGTAACCTGCGGCATTGGCCTGGCCCCCCCTCAATTGTGACACTGTCCACAAATACAAAGACCGCAGACGGGCCGCCTCCGGTCACCACATGATAGCTGTTATCGTTACGTGTTAGGTCGTAGGCGAAAGACTCCGGTGTACCGTTGGGGTCGTCATTGTGACCCAAATCACCGCTCAGGATAGTAATATTTTCCGACGAGTTACGTTCTGTAACATCGGATTCCGTGCCCATAAAACCGCCCAGGATGTTTAGGTTTGCTCTCAGTTGGAAGGTCGCGGTTCGGTCACCTGCCGTTACCAGCTTACCCCGGTCAGGATAGTAAGTGCCCGCGGCAACCCAGATGTCACTTATGCCCGCGTCAGCGGCAGCCAGAGCATCCTGCAAAGAATTAAATGCCGTATCCCAACTCGTCCCGTCCCCGCCCGCCGGTGCGTCCTGACGAACCGCCAACACATAAGAAGGAACCGGATACTCCACGCCTGCTTCCTGATATTCATAGGCACCCATATCAACAGACGGACCCGACAGGCGGGGTTGAAAATTCAAATCGTATGGTAATAGAAATGATGAATCTGTACCGCTGTTTCTGCAGGGAGAATATTCCTGAAGTTCATAATCTTCAGTAGACACAAACAGGGGAGGCGTATTGATATTATTGTCGGTATTCCAGCCGATTTCATAACCGGAGTTGGGAACAGTATCAAAATAAACCATATTCCGCCCACCCTCGATGTCACTATAAGTTACAACCAGCTCACCGGATACTGAAACCGGCAAACCAAACAATGCAAATGCCGGCCCAAACTCCGCCGTGTTGCCCCAGATGATGTCATTTGTAAAACTCAGGGAAATGGGATAATAGTATGACTCTGCCGAGAGGGCTCCGCCTGAAGTGGCAGAGTTATTGGCAATGGTATTGTTATAAGAATATATATCACTATCGTAAGAATATATCGCACCGCCTCGATAAGAGGCACTGTTGTTGATGATCAGGTTATTGTTGAGAACTATTCCGGTGTCACTGCCGGCAATCGCTCCGCCGGAAAAAGCGATATTAGACATGAATTTACAGTGATAAAAACTAGGGATAGCTGAATCGGATTGGTGGAAGATGGCCCCGCCCAGTCCTTCGGCGTGATTATTCTGGAATGTGCAGTAATTGATTGAGCCGGCCACATTGGCGATAACACCACCGTTGTTGTAAGCACTGCAATTAAAGAAAACGCAGTTAATAATCATGGGCGAAGCGGGCATTTGCGGATTACCGTCAATGGCACCGCCGTTGGCACTGCTGTATCCGTTTATAATTGTCAGGCCGTAAATTTCCGAGTTGATACCTTCACCACTATACAGCAAAAACGCTTGCGCGGAGTTCTGGCAATCGATAATTGTGCCGGCGACAATATCCGGGCTTTCAGGATTGTCACTGCGAACAGTAATAGCCTTGCCGGAGAAATTTATATTATTATTGCCGGTGCCGACATATTCACCCGGCAGCAGCACAACCTCATCCGCCTCACTGGAAAGGTTAATTGCCTTCTGGACAGTGGCCAGAGGGAAGTCTCTGCTCAATCCGTCGAAATTGTCACTTCCGGTGGGCGAGACAAAACGCACTGCCGCCTGAGTGGTAATAAACAGGGCCAGAATTAAAATTAGTGCTAATTTTGAAATGTTTTTCACTGACAGGACCATGCCTTTTTCTCCTGATATCTATTCTGCAAAATAGTGACCGACTCATAAACTCTTTTCGGCCTATTACTTTCGACACTTTTCACTATGGCCCGGTATGGACATAGAACAACACATAATACCAAAAATACCGCCGGAATTCAATCAATAAGCAACTTTCAGACGTTTTTTCAACGGAAAAGAAATGACGAAAATTTAATTATCGGACCAGCCTGACTCGCCTGTTAAAACGGGTAGAAAGGGCAAAGCAGGAAGTTCGGCAAGATAGGAGGCTATTTTGATATAAGTGCTTCTGGTTATTTTTGTTAGAGCCAAATCGCCGGAATCAGTCCGTGGGCCCAGGGTCGCACTCGCCGTCCGGACAGCCGCAGTCATTATTGTCATCCGAACCAGAATCATCAGATTCGCCCCCGCTAAGGTCGCCCAGTTCGCCCCCGCCCGTTACCAGCGAGATGATTTCAGCCTCGACATCGGTAACGTCACCCAGGTTTCGGCTGCCCGTGACAAAAACACTCCGACCGAAAATCGCGTTCTGCAAATGACGGCTCAGATTGGCATCGGTCGACATCCCCGCCGCCAGACTGTAACTGCCCCCGCCGGTAATAGCGTCCGCCGGACCATCTTCAACCACCGCCAACTCACATGCCCCCGTACCGCGGTCATATTCCACAAAAGTAATCGTGCCTCGAATTGCCAGCACCGCTACCGACGTACTGATTTTCGTGTCGCTCTTGACTTTACCTTTTTCAACCCCGCACCGAACCGCGCCATATTGCAAAGATGCGTCAACCTTCTCAGCATTTTCATTGCCCAGATATTCCGCGATACGCACCGAAGAAAGAGCCTCAACCTGAATAAGAGTATTACCCCGGAAGCTGATTTCGCACGTGCTCGCGAAACCAGTACGAACAATAGAGTCTTTGCCGAGTTTCGCCTCCAGTTCCGCCTTGACCCAGTTCTTCCCTGCGTCATTGGAATACTGAACGCTCCCGCCGACTATCTTACTTATCTGAGCATCAAGCTGAGCCAGTTCCGGCTGCTTGACTGCCGCTTCTGTTTGGGCTTTTGCGGGAATAGCTTCGTTCTGTTGGGCCTGAATCGTTCCGCTGCAAAATAGCAAAGCGACGATTAACGTTATTAATACTTTATTGATCTCAGCAGTCATTACAAACTCCTGTGTGTTTTCATTTTTACAGACAATTTCACTTATCGGGCTCTAGTTATCTCGCGCCGCTCTGCCGATAATCCCCACTACTTCAGGCCCGGTTAAAGGTTCGTATTCCGAACCCTTCTGCATAATCTCTCTGTCCACCGCCTCGCGATAAGCATAACGCTTACCCGGCAGAATCCGCAGCCACAGCCCGCCTTTGATTCCTTTCGCCTGACATATCATATAAGCCAGCGTCCCTTTGCTGACCGGCTGAGCCGCCTCAAGATGCCAGCCGGATTTAATCAGCCCTTTCGCCTTCAATGTTTCAATACGTTCCGCGAAACTCGCCGCCTGGTCGCTGCCGTTTATCCAGTGCAGCACAAAAGAGCAGGCCTCATCATTGGCGCACCATTTCTTCTGAGCCAGCAGATAAGCCAGTTCCGCCCCGTCCGCCGCCTGGCCGGTGACGAGAGGTTGAGTGTCTACTTTTTGGCTCTGACACGAAACACATGTCACCGCCAGAACCCCGACAAGAAAAATTTTAATCAGTCTGGTCATTTCAAATGCTCTTGATCAAATGTATTAGAAGTTTACCGTTACCGCCGTGAAGAACTGATGACGATTGCCCTTGTCAACATACGCCGAACCGGGCCAGAAAATACCATACCGCGCCGAAAAAGCCACATCACTCAGGATCCGCCAGTCCGCGAAAATATCCATCCCCGTACCCACATAAGCACTGTTGTCAGCCGAAAGACTATCCGAAATCACGGTTTCTTTTTGTTGCTTGTGATATACAAAAATATCACTGCCGACCTGCAATTCTTTCAGTAGTTGACTATTCATAGCCGGAAAAGTCGAGCCGCCCAGCTTAACCATACCCAGATTGCTCAACCGCGGTGCCAGCGCCAGCCCCGTATTGCGATACCCCCAAGCCGAAAAACTGTCATCGGTGGTATGAGCCTGATTCCCCCCGATTGTATTGGTCGGGCTGAAAGAACGGTCGCCGTCACCACTGCTAATTAGATATTCCAGCCACAACTGAGAACGCCTCTTATCCGGAACCAGATAACGCAGCTCGAAATCACCCGCCCAGGCCTGAATATCCTCACGATTATTGCCCCCGCCCCACGCGAAGCTTTTGCCCTGTTCGTAAGCCAGTTCGGTAGTGTACTGTAAGTCTCTGTGGAAAAACTGACCCCGCGAACCCAGCCCCAGATAGGATGAATCATAGCCATACATCTGCCCGTTCCGAACTTTCCCTGCGTCCTTATCATCCTGACTCAAAAAGTACGCAAACGGCTCATGGTTCCGCCAACCCCGATAACGAACCTCAGTACCCCAGAATATCCGGCTTTCCTCAGCCGCGCCCGGCATCGACTGGTCAATATTGAAATCGTCATCGGTGGACTGACCTATCAAGCCGGTTACCTGCCACTGCTGATATTCAAAGCCCAGCCGGGCTGCGTCCAGAGGCTGCGACATCGCCAGTCCGGTTCCGATAACCATATACTGCCTGCCCAACCGGGCACTGAAATCAAAAGGCGTTTCCTGCCAGTCATAAACATTACAAGCCCGCGACCACCGAAAATCATACCAGAATCTGTCTAATTTCGGGCCGTCCCAGTCGCTGTCATTGCCGTCGAAGCTGGTGTTGCTGTTCCAGTCTCTCATATCCAGCCGACCGCGAACATAAAAACGGTGCACCTGGTCGATACTGCCCTGCCCCCAGACACGCAACTGCTGACGCCACAATACCCTATGACTATCGTCCCGCCCGTCAAAATCCCGGTCCCCATGGTCATCACCATACCACACCGAGCTGCGCAGCCAACCGCCCCAGTCAAAAACCGCTCGCTTAGCCGAAGGAACCTGCTCATCCATCTTAACCCGGAAGGGCTCATCGAGTATTTTCTCCCGCTGCGACACTTCCTGGCCCAAAACCACCCCTGACAGTACTGAAACCGCCATAATTACCCCCAGCCCAGACTTCAACCCGGTAATTTTCATTATCGATTCCTAAATTAACCTGCGAATACGATTTACCATCACGTAAGACCTGCCAAAAATACCCCTAACAGCCTCAGACGGCAAGAAAAAAGCATTTTTAAGCAACAATATCCCCTCCCCCAGCAGAAACCGAGCCGCGTAAGCGGCCGGAGACGCCCACCAACCACATATACTTGCCAATCAGCTCTCTACTGCCAGAAAATATTGTCACACACCTTTTTTGAATTTTTGCAAATTTTTTCGGAATATAACACCCATTTTTACAACAGGTTATGTTTTTGTCCTAAATAATTTCATATGTTTAACCGGGCATATCCCTTGACTGGGCAGGCCATATCGGGTATTATTAGATACTGTGAAAGAAGTATGGGATCAGTTGTACCGGGTTTGAGAGAGGCCAGCCCAAAGCACTTGTCCCGTGAAAAAGAAATACCGAGGAAGGTGTGTCCGCGTTTTTGGAGAAAACTATGAAGCGTAGCAGTTTGATTTTGAGTGTCTTGGCGTTGATGTTGACCGCTGGCTTGTGCCAGGCAACCTTGATTGCCACCTTTGCCGACCCGGCCTTTGATTCGACCACCCCTTTGTTTACGGTTGGTCCGAATAACCAGGTAACCGGTGGTTGGTCCGATAGCCAGACCAATCTGGACCTGGAATATATGGGCAATGTATATAACGATGCCTTTTTCACCATGACCGCTTTGACTTATACCGGTGGTTTGACCGGCGGTACGACCGGTGGCGGAACTATCATGTTCTTTGCTGATAACGCCGACACGATGGTTGACGCTCCGGTGCTGCAGATTGATTTTACCAGTGCTTATGTCAACCCCAATGGCCTGGGCGGTAATAATATTTTCGCCTTCTTTGCCAACGGTGTTGAGTTCAGTGGTGCTATCGTTGGAACCGAAGCTGGTGTAGCTGCCAACCTGGACGATGAATCGTTCTCGTTCAGCTTCACCCATCAGGTTCTGGTTAGCGGTGGTTACACCGCGACTGCCGCATTTACCTCGTCAGCCACACCGGTCGTTCCTGAGCCAGCCACTATGGGCTTGTTGATCTCCGGCGTTTTGGCCCTGGTAAGACGGCGTAAATAAACAAGTATCGTAAAGTAAAGATTAAAGGACACTTCCGCATCCGTGGAGGTGTCCTTTTTTTTGTGACGCAGGGACACCGTCGAGGTTAGACCCGCCACCCCCCAACAAAAAACCAAAGCGCCAGCGCCGGGATTCTCCCTCCCAAAAAACCGTCCAGCCCGTTCATTAAGTCCAAATTCTTCGTCGCCGTTCACTCCTGCCTCTTGCCTTCACTATTGCTTCTCGTAAGGCCACATCTCCAGCCCGCCGTCCATCACCGAAACATTTTCAAACCCCGCCGCCTTGAGAATGATAGCTGCCTCATAGCCACGCAGAGAATAGTTGCAGAAAGCGACAATCTCTTTATTTTTATCTAGTTCGCTAAGTCTTTCACGCAGAGCACCCAGCGGGATATGCACCGCCTTCGCCAGACGAACCTGTTCAACTTCCAGCGGAGTGCGCACATCCAGCAAAACAAAATCATTATTCTGGTCCAGCCGCTGTTTGACCTCCATCGGGGTAATCCCTGTCATCTGTCTGTCCAGTTTATTACGAGCAACATTGGCGGCGGTAATGATATTGTCCATGACCGGCGAAAAACTGGGACAGTAACAGAGGTCCATATTGGCTATCTGGTCAACCGTCATCTTGCCGGCGATGGCCATTACGGCAATGTCGATTCTTTTGTCTCCGTCTCCGGGGCCGACCGCCTGAGCGCCTAGAAGTTGTCGAGATTGAGCGTCGACCACGAGTTTCAGCATCAGCATTTGGGCACCGGGGACGAAGTGTTCTTTGTCGGGAGCGGGGACCAGTACAGTAACAACCTCATAACCTTTTTGGCGGGCATCGTATTCAGTCAGTCCGGTTTTAGCCACCGCGTAATCAAAAACCTTACACGAGATACTGCCCAGTATGCCGGGGAATTTCTCCTGACCACCGCAGATGTTGACCGCTACCACGCGTCCCTGTTTATTAGCGGTAGAGCCCAAAGGAGTATATTGAGCTTCCCCGGTGATAATATTGACTGATTCAACACAAATCACCTGCGGCGTAGATGTTCTCGTCCGAGGTCCGCATATATTCATCAGTATGAATACCGCCGGTCACGCCGATTTCCAAACCAGCGTCCTTCGCCAGCTCCACATTAGGTCGTGACCCTACCGCCATTACTACCATACTTGCCGGTATAGCCCCCCGATTGCACTGAACAGAATTTACATCGACATCGCCGATAAGTTTTTCCACCTGGGTATCGATAAGTACTCGCACGCCGTGTCGTTCCAGATGCTGTTCCAGCAGTTGGGCCATTTCCCAGTCCAGCAACCGCATTATCTGCTCACGCTTTTCCAGAATTGTTACCCGACAACCTTTATGGCAAAAAGCTTCAGTCATTTCGATACCGATAAGTCCGCCGCCGATGATTACCACATCGTGGGCTCGGCCCGTTTCCAATGCCGCCTTGACACCTTCAGCGTCAGCCGGACCGTGCAGGCTGAATACATTACGCAATTCTGTGCCGGGGATCTCCGGTATTATCGGCATGCCGCCGGTGGCTAATACCAGTTTGTCATATTTCAGGGTAGATTCCTGACCGGTGAGATTTTCACGGATTAGGACCTGTTTGCGCTCACGGTCGATTTTGAAGGCTTCGGTTTGGTTGAGGGTGGTAACGTTTTTGACTTTCTGGAAAAAGACCGAGTCGCGTACTTCGCCGACGGCTGACGACATAAGGCGTTTCTGATTCTGGACAATCCCCGCGACATAAAACGGCAGGCCGCAGCCGGCATACGACAGGAGCTTGCCTTTTTCGATAACCGTTACTTCGGCGTTGGGCATAAGCCGCATCACTTTTGCGGCGACTTTGGGGCCGGCTGTAACTCCGCCTACAATTACGACTTTGAATGCATTGTGCATTTTTGCGTCTCCTTCATGCTCGCTTGCAATCGCTTCGGCAGCGTTTAGCGTAACTACAAATTCTGCTCCGCCCAGTTCGGATTTTCCTACGCTTACCATTCCCCCGGCAGCTTCGGTGATGGTCTTGACAAATGCCAGCCCCAGTCCGGTTCCCGGTCGGGAAGACTGCTGAGCTGATAGAGTTCTGTAGAAAGGTTGAAACAGTTTAGCGCGTTCATCTTCAGCCACGCCGATTCCGGAATCACCCACCGATAAACGGAGGCTGTCGTCCTCGATACCATCTTCCAGTACGACATTAATTCGACCGTGATTGGGTGTGTATTTCAGAGCGTTATGGACCAGGGCTTCGACGACTTCGGTTAGGGCTGGTTCAAAGCCGCGGGCCTGGGTCTGGTCGCAGCGGATGTTGAAATTCAGCGAAATCTGCTTGGATAGTGCCGGTTCGCGATAGCGATTTTCCACCTGCCGAAATATCGTTGCAAAATCCGCCCCCCCGTCAAAATCCGTTGGATGGTCCAGCGCCTTGGTGATAGACATCAGCCGCTGCGCTGCTGTGATAGATTCCTGGCAACGGACAACGGCTTTTTCCAGCAATTCACGCTGTTTTTTGGTGAGAGGCCCGGCATATTCGCCGAGAACGGTTTGCAGAATCCCCTGAACACCCGTGACCGGCCCCTTCAACTGATGGGCGACCAGCGAGGCAAAACGCAGAGGGTCCTGGGCTAAGTCTTTCATAATGCGATGGTTCCGGGCGAAATAACCTGCAATTCTTTTGAGATACCATACCCGGAAAGAGTGAAAATGTCAAAACTTAGGAGCCGTTGGTATTATTTGGATGATTCAGGATGATTTTTCGAAGCTCTGAGTTGGGTTTTGATGATTTCCAGTTGTTCGAGGTGATGGGAGATTTGTTTTTCCCTGCCGCGGTCGGTGGGCTGATAATATTTTTCGTTAATTCCTTCGGGCAGAAAGGTTTGGGCTGATACTGCGTTGGGGAAGTTGTGCGAATATTCATAATTGACGCCCCGGTTCAGCTTAGCCGCACCGGGATAGTGGCTGTCCCGCAGGTGGGCTGGTACGGGGATGGTTCTGCCGTTTTTGATGTCCTGACTGGCTTTTTGGATAGCCTGGGTGCAACTGTTGCTCTTGGGGGCGCAGGCGACGTAAATAGCAGCCTGGGCCAGCGGAAGTTGAGCCTCAGGGAATCCGACAAACTCGGCGATCTGTACCGCGGCAGCAGCCAGAATTGTGGCCGCAGGGTCGGCGTTGCCCACATCTTCTGCCGCGCAAATAGCGATACGCCGGGCGATAAAACGCAGGTCTTCGCCGCCGACGATGAGGCGGGCCAGGTAATAAACCGTGGCGTTGGGGTCACTGCCGCGCATACTTTTTTGCAGGGCACTGGCTAAATCATAGTGATTATCGCCGGCAGGGTCGGAGACGAGGGCTTTTTTCTGGATGGACTCTACGGCCAGCTCTTTGTCGAAAATGCTTTTCTGGTCGTTACTTATACTAACCTGCGAGAGTACCCCCACCTCCAGAGCGGTCAATGCCCGCCGAGCATCGCCGTCGCTCATCAAAGCCAGATATTCCAAAGCATCCGGGGTAATTTCAATCTGATATTTACCCAGCCCACGCTCAGAGTCTTTCAGGGCATTAGTGAGTAAAGTCTTTATATCTTCGATAGTTAAGACCTCAAATTCAAAAATTGTACTACGTGAAACTAAGGCGGAATTGACGGTAAAAAAGGGGTTTTCGGTGGTCGCGCCGATAAGGGTGACCGTGCCGTTTTCCACATCGTCCAGCAGAACATCCTGCTGGGAACGGGTGAATCGGTGTATTTCGTCGAGAAACAGGACAGTTCTTCTGCCTTCGACAGCGAGGCGGTCCTGGGCAGTTTTGATTATGGTGCGAATTTCGGCTACGCCAATCTGGGCGGCATTGGTGGGGATGAAGGCGGCGGAGCTTTGGCGGGCGATAACATTGGCGAGGGTTGTTTTGCCGGTGCCCGGTGGCCCGTAGAAGATGAGGCTGGTGAGTCGGTCGGCCTGGAGCATCCGCCAGAGCAGTTTACCTGGCGCTATAAATGCTTGCTGGCCAACGAATTCGGTAAGGTTACGCGGGCGCATGCGTACGGCCAGGGGGGCGGCGTTTTGTCGGTTTTTGTTTTCGGCATCGGCGAATAAATTCATAAAGGGAGTTTTACCATTAATATGGTGAAATCAGAAGCGCAAAGGTGGGTGTGCGCGCAAAAGCAGAGAGGACCGTGAGTTGTAACCACGATCCTCTCGATGTTTTCTCCCCGGTTTCTTGCCTCCGGAAAAGAGTTTTCAAGCCTCCGCAGGTTGACTGGTATCTAACATACTTATATATCAAAAGTTACGCCAAATAGACGTTTGTTTTCCAAAAATCCTGGTCAAGAAAACGCGACACTCACTCAATCCCGGTCTCGAATCGACCGTTCCAATGATATATCAATATACACCGGGTAGGTCCGAAGTCAAGCGGGGCAGCGGTTTTATGGGGACGGGGAACGTGTATAATCTGCTTAAGGTCCATATAACTTGCGGGGCGACAGGTGATTATAATTATAAAAAAAATAAGGGGGAAAGTATAAAAAAAATGAAAACGTATGTCGTGAGGTTTCGGTTTGGTGGTCAGGTGAGTCTTGTCGGTGGACGAACGGTGATGCCTGCTTGAGATAATAATTAGTGTAAGTGCTTATTTTGCGTGGGAGTGATGGTTGTAAGTGCTTATTTTTGTGAGCGCGAAGGTGATTTTATAGGCGCGATTGGGGCTTAAAACGGGGATTTTGGGTGTGGCTTTCGCCTTAATGCGCAATTTGAAGGGGGTCAAATCAGCGCGATTGGGGATTTTTGGGGGGTAAAAAGAGTATTTGGGGTAAGGGGGTGGGGGATTTTGGTTGTGAATATGCCTGTTTGGGGCGTTATTGCGGTGGCAAAGTCGTGTTTGCGGTGGGGGTTTTCGGCGCGGTTTGGGCTGGGATGACCGATTTTTGATGATTTTTTCGAGCGGTTTTTTTTATTTTTTGGGGAAAATTTGAGATTTAAGAAGGCATGAGGCATGAGGCAAGAGTGAACGGCGAGGGGCCGCCTTTGGCGGGGCTTTTTAATTAAGGACAACGGCGTGGTTTCGACCTGCGGTCGAGGGTTTTTATTTAACGGCACCGCTTACTTACGTGCGCGGCTCTGATGGGCGGTGGTTGGGGAGTGGAGTGGGGAAAATGTACCGGGGACATTAAATTCCTCCCGCTTACGTCTGCCCATAACGAAAAGATAACAGGACTGCCGGAAATGTCAATCAAAAAATGTACCGGACACCTCCTATGAAGCCAGATGTGTCAAGGTTGATTTTAGTTTTTTTGTAACATTTTAGCCAAGTGAAGCAAATTCTATAGCTTTTGGGTTGGCTTGTGCAAAAAAAAGACAAAAAAACTTCAAAATGTTAAGATGGGTAATTTGCGCTATTGCGTGTAATGGTTTATAGTTTCAGCATGATGAAGCCGAATGCTGAACAGGCTATCGCCGACCTGGCCTTAGAGCAGGAATTGACTGCGGAGCAGGCTGAGCTTATTTACGAGCAAGGCAGAGAGGCGGTGGTTTTTGTTTTGCTGAGACTGTCGAAACTGGCAGCGGAAAAAACACAAGGTACGTTAGTTGCCGGCAGTCCGGCTGATCCTTCGTGTCCCTCAGGTCAGAAGCCGGTTTTTTGTCAAGCCGAACAAAACAGATAAAAAACGCGGCAAAAAGTTTGGCCGTAAAAAAGGGCATCAAGGTACTCGCCGCAATCTGCCGACCCAAATAGACCGTACCGAAGAACATCGCGCTTCATGTTGTCCGGACTGCGGCGGCGAACTGAAAAAATGTTCCGGCACACGTGAACGAATCATCGAAGACATCCCGGAAGATGTTCGCGTTGAGACGGTAAAGCATGTTATTCATCGCGACTGGTGTCCGAACTGTCGCAAGGCGGTTGAGCCGATCGTAACCGATGCTCTGCCAAAATCATCTATTGGCAATGGTATTGTGGTTTTGTGTGCCTGGCTCCACTTTGCGTTGGGCAATACGATAGCGCAGATCCTGGAGGTGTTTAATTTTCATCTCCGGTTTAAGATGTCGCCGGGCGGATTAGTCCAGATGTGGCATCGTTTAGCGGATATACTCCTGGCCTGGTACGAAGAAATAATCGAGGACATTCAAAAAGCCGGTGTCCTGCACGGCGATGAGACCGGCTGGCGGGGTAAACGGTAAAACGCATTGGTTATGGTGCTTTACCAGCCATCAAGCCACGATTTTTACGGTCGAGCAGTCGCGGGCCGGGCCGGTGGTTTTGGAATTTATCAAAGAATGTTTCAACGGCGTGTTCGTAAGTGACTTCTGGTATGCTTACAATGTATTGTCATGCGCCAAACAAAAGTGCCTGGTTCACTTACTGCGTGATTTGGAGCGAGTCTGGAAAGCCAAAGACCACAGCGGCGATTGGCCGAGGTTCTCCAAAAAACTCAAACGATTAATTCGCGACGCGATACGCCTGCGTAAACGCATCGATGAACTGGATGCGACGGTTTACCAGCGGCGCTGCCAACGAATCGAAAAACGCTTGGATCTTATTATCGCGCATGAGTGGTCGAACAAGGAAGCTCAGCGGTTGATTAAGCGTTTGAAACGCCATCATGATGAGCTGTTCACTTTTCTGAGCAATCGCGAGGTGCCGTTCGATAATAATTTTGGCGAACGCAGCATTCGCGGCGCGGTGATCATGCGAAAGAACAGCTATAACAACCGCAGCGACCGTGGAGCCCGAACGCAATCGGTGCTGATGAGCGTGTTTTTTACCCTGAAACAACGCGGCCTAAACCCGGTTGCTACCATCAAAAAGCCCTGCGAACATACATCAAAACCGGCAAATTGCCAAAACTCGCGGAGTTCTCTGCTTCACTTGGCTAAAGTGTTACGTTTTTTTTGATTTTCTTTTTTTTCACTTTACGTACCTTTTCTGCAGCTCGGTTATGATCGGTCGTCTCATGCTCCTATTCAGGTTGCCGCGGGATTATTTTGATTTCGCGGGCCTATTAAACTTATGCGGCAGTCGGCCTATTCTTAAGTACGGGCTCAAATGGCCCAAGGTGTCCGTCAGGCTCGACTGTATTCGATCTCGATCACTAAAGAGCTTCAATCATGTCAATTTTGTTTTTCTTATGGTCGTTAGGTTCTGGTTAATCTGGTTATTGTAAACGGTTCTTTATATTCGGCGTCAGCCGGGGGGAAGCCGGCGAGGATGCGACCTGAGCCGGATTCATTTTTTATTGAACGCACCTCTGAGGTGTTGGGGTCAGTCGATTTCTCCTTGTGTTAACTGATACCTTTTGTATTTTATACTTCCAGGGTTTATGGTCGCGCAGCATGGCCCAGCAGCGAATAAGCAAATGTCGGGCAACGGCGATTATGGCTATTTTACGTCGTTTAGCGCTGCCTCGGCTGACGCGTAAGTATATCTCTCGGGCCCAATCGTATCGCAAAGCGGCCCAACTGGCCTGAACTAATAACGCCCTCAAAAGAGGATTGCCGCGTTTGCTGATACGGCCGGTACGGTCCATTTGGCCGGACTGATAGCGGCGGGGAGTAAAACCGACATAACTGCTAACCTGGCGGCTGTTTTTAAAACGGTGAGGGTCATCAATAACCGCGACTATTGCCTCAGCGGTTCGGGGACCTACTCCTACGGCGGTTTGTAACAACTTTACCTTTTCCGATTTGTCATTGAGTTGGTTGAGTTTTTCGCTGGTCTGGTCGAGACATTTTTTTAGCGCCTCCAGTTGTTTCAGTTCCAGATCCAGTTGGCCACGCCAGAGTTCTTCGGGGTTATCTATTTCAGCGAAGGGCTGAGCCAATGTTTCTATTTGCTTGAGATGTTTTTTTGTCCAGCAGCTTTTGCCATCAGGCAGGTCTATGGCCATGATAGTCATCAGGGCCCGGATGCTGTTTTTGACCTGCGTCTGGCGATTGACAAGCTTTTGGCGATAATAGATGAGACTGCGTTTTTGACGAACCGGTTTATTGGGGACATGAACTTCAGGAAAGAAGCCGTGATGATACATCATAGCCAGGCGGTGAGCATCATCTTTGTCAGACTTGTTGGGATTGTTGGTCCATTTCCAGGCGAGATGATTGACGTTGGCAACCTTGAATTGCAGGCCCAACGCCGTGAGCATGTCCGCCAGCCAGCCGGCCTGAGAACCGACCTCGAAAAGTACGATGGAATTTTCAGGGTCCAGCTGCGCGAAAATATCGTGGAACTCCTGTGGGGAAGTTCTGACGGTCGCGTATTTGGTTGTCAAAGAGCCGGTCTCCAGCTTGCAAAATGCACTCTTGCGTTTACCTAGGTCGATTGCTACAATAGTTTCCATGGTCAGATGCTCCTTAATCCTTGTGAAGAATAAAGTTGTGGTGCCCCAGCGGCAACCACGCCGGGACGATTATAACATAATTCGTCCCGGAGCATCTGGCTTTCATAGTTTCTTTAATTCGCCCGATGTTTTCTCCCCGGCTTCTTGCCTCCGGAAAAGAGTTTTCAAGCCTCCGCAGGTTGACTGGTATCTAACATACGTATATATCAAAAGTTACGCCAAATAGACGTTTGCCTTCCAAAAATCCTGGTCAAGAAAACGCGACACTCACTCAATCCCGGTCTCGAATCGACCGTTCCAATGATATATCAATATACACCGGGTAGGTCCGAAGTCAAGCGGGGCAGCGGTTTTATGGGGACGGGGAACGTGTATAATTTGATTAAGGTCCATATAACTTGCGGGGCGACAGGTGATTATAATTATAAAAAAAATAAGGGGGAAAGTATAAAAAAATGAAAACGTATGTCGTGAGGTTTCGGTTTGGTGGTCAGGTGAGTCTTGTCGGTGAACGAACGGTGATGCTTGCTTGAGATAATAATTAGTGTAAGTGATTATTTTGCGTGGGGGTGATGGTTGTAAGTCCTTATTTTTGTGAGCGCGAGGGTGATTTTATAGGCGCGATGGCGGCTTAAAACGGTTTTTTGGGGTGTGGCTTTCGCCTTAATGCGCAATTTGCAGGGGGCGAAATCAGCGCGATTGGGGATTTGGGGGGGGCAAAAAGAGTGTTTGGGGGCAGTGGGCGGGGGATTTTGGGTGTGAATATGCCTGTTTGGGGCGTTATTGCGGTGGCAAAGTCGTGTTTGCGGTGGGGGTTTTCGGCGCGGTTTGGACTGGGATGGCCGATTTTGGACGTTTTTTTTTTTGGTTTTTTTTGGTTTTTGGACGAATTTTTCTGGAAAAATCCCTGTTTTTGGTGGGTTTTATGGACGGAGTGGACTGGCTGGACGAGGTGGACAAAACTGGATGGGCAGGACGGGGTTTTGTGGTTTATTCCGACGCTGGCGTTTTGGGTTCCTGTTGGTGGTGAGGGCTTGGGACTGAAAAAGAGATTTTTAATAAGAAGGCATGAGGCATTAGGCATGAGGCAGAAGTGAACGGCTAGGTTTCGACCTGCGGTCGAGGGTTGAGTGATTAACGGCGAGGTGCCTGCCTTGGGCAGGGGTTGTTTTTATTTTCAAACAAGGAAAAAAGAGATTTGACCCCTTTTTTCCTGGGGGTGAGAATAGGCTAGACTTGGGTCTTTTATTGGCCGATAATAATGTTAATATGGTCAATTTGCCATTCTATAGGAGTATGCAATAATGTGTGGAATCGTAGCTTATTTGGGTGATAAAAAGGCTGAGCCTATTTTGGTTGAGGGCTTAAAGCGTTTGGAATACAGGGGTTATGACTCATCTGGGGTGGCGGTATTTCAGGGTGGTCATTTGGATCTGGTTCGTTCGGTGGGTCGAATTTCCGTATTGGAGCAGGAGTTAGCCAAGAAGCATTTGCAAGGTACTATTGGTATTGCTCATACGCGTTGGGCGACTCATGGTGTGCCCAGTACTGAAAATGCTCACCCGCATTTGGATTATACCGGCAGAATAGCCATAGTTCATAATGGGATTATCGAGAACTTCGCTACGCTGAAGAAGTGGCTTATCAAGAAAGGCTGTACATTCAGCAGTCAGACGGACTCTGAGGTAATCGCTAATCTGATAAGTATTTTTTATGATGAGAACGAATCGCCTGAGGGGACGAGTCGGCTGGAACATGCGGTTCGGCTGGCTATTCATGAGCTGGTGGGTACTTATGGTATTGTTGTACTTTGCAGCGCAGAGCCGGATAAGCTGATTGCGGCTCGTTGCGGCAGTCCTCTGATTCTGGGGGTGGGCGATGATGAATATATTTTCGCGTCGGATGCTTCGGCGATAGTACAGCATACGACCCAGGCGATATATCTGGGTGATAATGAGATGGCGATTGTTACGCGGGACGGTTTCCGCACGATGACGGTTGAAAATGTTCCGGTGGCTGCCAAGGTTGAGCAGATAGAATATTCTCTGGATGAGATAGAGCTGGCAGACCATGAGCATTACATGGCTAAGGAGATATTTGAGCAGCCGGAAACTCTGGCGGCATGTTTGAGTGGTCGTTTGGATGTTACTAATGGTCAGATCCATCTGGGCGGTATCGCTTCTCATAGTCGGGAGCTGGTTCGGGCTCAGAAATTGATACTGTGTGCTTGTGGTACGGCGTGGCATTCTGGTCTGGTGGCGGAATATTTGTTTGAGGAGCTGGCGCAGCTGCCTACGGAAGTTGATTACGCATCGGAATTTCGCTATCGCAATCCGATAATACAGGATAACACCGTACAGATAGTCATCAGTCAGTCGGGTGAGACGATCGATACGCTGGCGGCTTTGCGTGAGGCTAAGGACAGGGGGGCTTTGTCGCTGGGGATTGTCAACTCGGTGGGCTCGACGATTGCGCGTGAGACAGACGCGGGTGTTTATTTGCACGTGGGTCCGGAAATTGGGGTGGCTTCTACGAAGGCTTTTACGGGACAGGTGGCGGTGTTGACGATGCTGGCATTGTATATCGCTCGTCGTCATCACATGTCGCAGCAGCGTTTCAGTGAATATATTACCGCTTTGAGTAAGATACCTCAGCAGATAAGCGAGATACTCAAACAGAGTGATTATATTCGCGAGGTTGCGGAGAAATATTCTCAGCGGGAGAACTGGCTTTTCCTGGGGCGTGGTTATCAGTTTCCGGTGGCATTGGAAGGTGCTCTGAAGCTGAAGGAGATATCCTATATTCACGCTGAAGGATTGCCGGCGGCGGAGATGAAGCATGGTCCTATTGCTTTGATTACGCCGGAGATGCCGGTGGTGTTTGTGGCGCCGCGTTGTGGTCAGTATGAAAAGGTTGTGGGTAATGTCGAGGAGGTCAAGGCGCGGGGCGGTCAGATTATCGCGGTGGCGACCGAAGGCGATGACCGGATGCAGAAATACGCTGACCATGTGTTTACGGTGCCGGATACTCTGGATGAGCTTCAGCCGATGCTGACGGTTGTTCCGCTGCAATTGCTGGCATATCACGCGGCGGTTATTCGGGGGCACGATGTGGATAAGCCTCGGAATCTGGCTAAGAGTGTTACGGTTGAGTAAGGGAAGGCAGGCGTTTAAGAAGGCAAGAGGCACTAGGCATGAGGCAAGAGTGAACGGCTGGGTGGTGGTGGTAAGGTGAGAAAAGTGCTAAGGGTGTTAAAGGCAGAGTAGGCAATGGCAGGAAGGCTGGTGGTCTTATCCAGTCGCTTAGTCGGGGCGGCTTTTGTTTTTTTTGGGGGTTGGGGTGGTTATTGGGAGGTGGGGAGGTGGTTTTCGAGTATTAGTTTTTCGAAGTGTTTGAAGATGTTTGGGTCGATGGTTGTTCCGGCTTCTTCGCGCATGATAGTCAGTGCTTTTTCGGTTGACAGTGCTTTTCGGTATGACCGTGTTGAGGTGAGCGCGTCCCAGACATCGGCGATTTGCAGTACTCGTGCGGTAAGGGGGATGTCTTCGCCGGCGAGTCCGTCGGGGTATCCTCCTCCGTCATAATGTTCGTGATGGTGGCGTACGGCGTCGAAAGATGGTCCGAGCGCTTCGATGGGTTCGAGGACTTTATAGCTTTTTTCGGGGTGCGATTTAATCTGGTCGAATTCTTCGTCGGTGAGTCGTCCGGGCTTGGTTAGTACCTGGTCGTTAATACCGATTTTGCCGATGTCGTGTAGCAGTCCGGCCCATTCGAGCCAGTGGGTTTGTTGAGGTGACATTCCGATTTTCTGGCCGAGTATGCGGGCGAATTCGGCGACTCGTGTGGAGTGGCCGCAGGTGTAAGCGTCTTTGGCTTCGATGGCCCGGACCAGTGCGGTTACGGTTTGGAAATAGGCTCGGTCGAGTTTGCGGGCGTAGATAATATTATCGAGCACGGCGGTTCCCATTTTGACCAGTGCCGCGGCGAGGTTCATATCTACGGCGGCGAACATATCCTGATGGTCGCCTCTTACGAAGACGAATGTGCCGAGATTTTCCTGTTCGGTGTCGAAGCTGTTGAGTTTGACGGCGAGGACGTTTCCGCGGCCGCGCTGGTCCTGGTCGTATTGGCCCTGATAATCAATCATGCAGACGATATGGTCTTGCAGGCTGTTGATTACATTGTTGATTTCGGGGCGATGTTCCTTTAGGAATGAAGCATTGTTCGGGTTGGTTGAATCGGGATTTTTCCATTCGATGAGGTTGGGATATGGGGGACGTCCGATATAATAACTCTGCCAACTGTTGATAGCTGTGCTGACCTGCTGCATTAGAGTGTCGATACCTTCTTCGGGGATGCGGCAGCGACCGAGGGCAGTTACCGCGGCGAATGAGGAGTTCAGCTGGTCATAGCAGATAAGCAGTTCGGTGGTGAGTTGTTCGATTTGTTCCTGGGTCTGGTCGAATATATCGAGTATGTTCTGTTTGTTATCGAGACCAGAAATTAATTGTGAGCGGATGTCTTTCATTTTTATTCCACGGTCTGGGTTTGGGATTTATCGATGAGTTCGATGAGTTTCGCGGGGCTGAAGGGCTTGTTGAAAAGTGTTACGTGTCCGCTATCGACGGCGTTTTTAAGTTCGGTGAGGTCGCAGCGGCTGGTGAGCATGATGATAGTGGGGGGGTGATTGTCGAGTTTAAGGGTTTCCTTTACGAGTTCGATGCCGTTCATGAGGGGCATATTAACGTCGCTGATGAGTACATCGAATTGATAGTTTTTTAATATTTCGAGAGCATCTTTGCCATTTGCGGCGGCGGTCATTTCATGGCCATTGCGGGTAAGCCATAATTTTATTATGGTATGCAGTTTGGGGTCGTCGTCCGCCAGCATTATTTTCATTGCATCACCGTTAATTGAGGTCCAAATAATCAGAGGCCCGGGCCGTTGCAATTTACATTACTCCATCGTCTTTTTTTATCGGGAAATAGCAGTGCTGTCTTAAGGTAATAGTTTGGGGAGCATTCATAGTTGGGAACGGATGCTGGGGGAGATTTTGGGTTGGGTGCGATTTCAGGGTTATTACAGGTTTTTGGAGTGGTTATAAAAGGGTTTATAAGGGTCGAAATTGGGTCTTCCAATAAGTCGATAGGGAATATGATGCGGCGTACGGTGGGGGGGCGTAATGCCCAAGCGTAATGTACAGTTATGGGACAGACCTGGGCCGTCTAGGTTGTTTTTGAGTACGGAAAGAGCGGTTTAGAGCTTGAAGAAAAGTCGTAAAAGCCTGATACAGCGAACCAACGCCGCTGGGTGTGCGGTGTTGGTACTGGCGTGGTCGAGCATCTTGCTGGCGGCGGGGATGCTGGCTTTGGCGATAAGTTATGGGACGGAATGGGGTCAGGAAAAAATTCCTCAAACAATTTTGGGTGTCGCGGCGACTGCATTGCTGGGTTCTGTGGTTGCTTTGAGTTTTGTGGGGTTGGGTTTATTGCGTCAGCGTCGGGCCCAGCACGGGATAGAATTAAATCTGGAAGATATGTCAAAAAGTGAGTCGTGGCAGCAGACTCTGGAGGTTATCGGTCCCTGTCCGGTGAGCTTGGGGATGACCGAGGCCTCTTTGGGTTGGGGCAAGCTGGTTGAGGCGATAGAGCATTTGCGTCAGGAATTGCAGTTGCGTGAAAGTCATGAGCAGCTGGACAAACAGCGTACGGGTTTTGATGCATTGCAGTTGAATCAGTTATTGGACGCTATGCCCGATGGGATAATTCTGGCGGATAACAGCGGGGCGGTGATATTGGCAAATCGGGCCTGTGAGGGCAAGCTGGGTAAGGTTCAGGAAGAAATTTTGGGTAAGTCATTGGGGGAATTGTTTGGCGGCGAGGAAGCTCAGGAGGCGCTGGGTTGTTTGTTGGCGTCGGGTTCACTTACGGCTGAGATTAGTTTTGATTTGCGGGTGAGGGCGGTGCCGGTTGGTAACGATACTGACGCGGATGGCGAACAACCGACAGTGGTGGGTGGTGATGAAGACCAGACGATTTTGCGGGTTTTTGGTCGGCAGGTTAGCCATGCATCTGACAGCGGTGATGTGATGTTGATAATACGTGATATTACTCAGCAGGAAATCAGTCGGGCCAGTCGCGATGAGTTTATTGCGCATGTCAGTCATGAGTTCCGCAGTCCTCTTACGAATATTCGGGCTTATACCGAGACGCTTCTTTCGGATATGGTTCTGGACGCGGATGCTCAGAAAGAAGCGTTTAATGTTATCAACGAGGAGACGGGTCGTTTGACTCGTCTGGTGAATGAGGTTCTGGATTTATCTCGGATGGAAAGCGGTTCTCTGACACTGGATAAGGGTCCGGTTGTTCTGGACAGGCTGGTGCGTCAGTGCGTGGGTGATTTGAGTGCGATGGCGCAGTCTCGTCAGATTACGATTCAGACGAATTATCATCCGAAGCTGCCCAATATTGTGGCGGACCGTGAGAAATTGGCGGTGGTGATAAATAATATTGTCAGCAACGCGATTAAGTATACTCCGCAGGGCGGTACGGTTTTTGTGGAGACCGGCTGTGACGAGAGGTTCGTCAGTATCAAGATAACAGATACTGGTTACGGTATTGGGGCGGATGATTTGACTCGGATATTCGAGAAGTTTTATCGGGTGGAGCGTGCTGAGACGGCTGATGTGGCGGGGACGGGTCTGGGTCTGGCGGCGAGCAAGGAGATTGTTACGCTGCACGGAGGCAGTATCAATGTATCCAGCGAATTGAACAAGGGCACAGAAATGCTGGTTAAGATACCTCTAACGGAGGCGGGTCCGGTTTTGGGTCCGAGCGTGGCAAATTCATAAGTGGAGTTTTGAGATGAAAAAAGAGATGACTGCTCAGGAAGTAAGTCTGGTTTCAATAGGCGTGGCGGTACCGATGATGGTATTGAGCGTACTGCTGATGGGCAATCTGGTGCATGGTCTGGTGGGGGCTTTGCTGATATGCGGCGCGATGCTGACAGGTGTTCATCTGGGCTGGAGCCGCAAGCCGAAAACACAGTTGAAAATAGTTGAGAAGGTCAAGACTGTTCGTGAAGTTGAACGGGGCGCGGGTTCGGGCGAGGGATATTTGCGTACGGTTCTGGATGAGCTGGCGGAGATGCAGGGTAGTGAGGATTTACTGGGTCGTTATTGTTGTTTCGCGAATATCATTGAGATATGTTTACGTGAGTCTTTGGGCGGTTGCCGGATATCATTGTGGTCGCCGGACCAGAGCGGCAAGTCATTAGTGGAATGTATGATTAGGCCGAGCCGGGGTCGGGCGGACAGTGCTTTTTCTCAAGAGGTATTTTCGCGTCGTCCCTGTCGGGTTTTGCTGGATTCGGCGGGTATCAAACATGCTTTGAAAAGCGGTGAGGCGTATCTGGCTGACCCGGGTAATACGGGAGCATATTCATTTGAGGGCACGACGATTAAGACTCACGCGTGTATACCGTTGTATCGTGAACATGGTCAGCCTTTGTTGATAAATGTGGAGTTGCTGGATGGTCAGCAGGGCCAGGGGGGCGGTTTGGATTTTCGCACGGCGGTTGATTTGATTTCTCTGGTGTGGAATCAGTTGCAGGCGACGAACCAACGTCAATGGGCGGTTGAGCATGATGAATTGAGCGGTGTTTTGCGGGATGACGCATTTTTGGCTCAGAGTCAGTTGGCGGCAGACAGTGCCATGCACGAAGGCAAGCTGTTTGGTATGGCGGTGATAACGATAAAAGGTTTTCGGGGGATGTTTGCGGGACACTCTCGGCAGTGGCGTGACCTTACGGGTTTGCTGGCCCGTTGTATAAATGAGACGTTGAAGCAGCAGGAGCGTCCTTTTCTTTTGGGTCGCACGGCGGATGATGTATTCGCGTTGATGCTGCAAAACGCGGATGATTTTCTGGCGGAAGCGACGCTGAAACATGTAATGCAGAATGTTGACAATCAACTGCCGAGCAGTCCGTTGGCGGGTGAGTTGAATATGGATGTGCTGGAGCTGCGTTGGGCGGTAACAGACCAGCGTAGTTATAAAGGGAAAGTACAGCAGCAACTGGACCGTCTTTATGATCGTTTGTTCAGTCGTGAAGTCGAAGGCAAATGCAGCAGTCATAAGGTTCGTTTGCAGGCTGAGCCGGTGGAGGTTTAGGCGATGCAGGTTAATGTCTCTCGTGAAGGTTCGGTGACGGTCTTGCAGCCGATAGGTGCGGCGGTGGCGGCGGAGGTTGACGGTCTGGATAATATTCTGACTCGTCAGCAGCGTAACTGGACTCGTCGGATAGTTTTGGATTTGAGTGAGACCCCGTTTTTTGACAGTTCGGGTTTGGAGACATTGTGTCGGCATCAGCGTTGGTTCACGGAGCACGGATTAGAGTTGAAGCTGGCGGGTGTAACTGATATGAGCCGGAAGATTCTGGATTTAACGCGGATAAGCAAGCGTTTTCAGATGTATCCTGATACTTCCAGTGCGGTTCGGAGTTTTCTATGAAATTACTGGCGCAGGCAATCAAGCTGGGTCAGATGCTGGTCCAGGATGGTCATCTGAGCGAAGAAGAGCTGAACAAGGTTCTGAAGCGTCAGAAGTCTACGCGTAAAAAGCTGGGTGAGCTTCTGGTTGACCAGAAGATTGTGGAAGAGTCGGTGGTTCTGGATACTCTTTCGCGTCGTCTGGGTTTGCCGGCGGTTCAGCTTCGCGCGGGTCTGATTGATCCGCTGGTGGTTGACACCATCGACAAGGAAGTTGCTGAGCGTCATGTGATTATTCCGATGTTCAAGGTTGAGAACACTTTGACGATTGCGATGTCGGAGCCGCAAGCCTTGCTGGTGGTGGATGATTTGGAGCGTACGACAGGTCTGCGGGTTCAGCCGGTAATCGCGTTGGAAGATAATATCAAAGACTGTATCAAGAAGTATTACGCTCAGAATGTAAAGATCGATACGTTTATGGCTTCTCTGGAAGATGCCCATGTTGAGGTTATTGATAAGGAAGCCATTGACGAAGGCGGGATAATTGACCTGACGGAGATAACCGACGGCAGTCCGGTGGTTAATCTGGTGAATATGACGATAATGCAGTCGGTGAAGGAAGGTGCTTCAGATATTCATATCGAGCCGGACAAATATAATGTTCGGATCCGTTATCGTATAGACGGGATTTTGCATGATTTGATGACTCCTCCGAAAGAATGGCATGCGGCGATTATTTCTCGTATCAAGGTTGTGGGCAAGATGGACATTGCTGAGAAGCGTATCCCTCAGGAAGGCCGGATACATATAATGGTGGAGGGGCGGGAGATTGATTTGCGTATTTCGTCGATGCCGACGATATTGGGCGAGAAGATCGTCATGCGTGTTCTGGATAAGAGTAATTTACAGCTTAATCTTGATAAGCTGGGCTATGCGCCGGAGATGGTTCAGGCCTTGCGGCGGATGCTGGCTAAGCCTTACGGCTTGTTTCTGGTGACGGGGCCTACCGGTTCTGGTAAGACTACGACGTTGTATTCGGCTTTGGATTTACTGCGTTCGAAGGAACGTAATATTATTACGATTGAGGATCCGGTTGAGTATCAGTTGGAGCTGGTCAATCAGACTCAGGTGCATGAAGCGGTGGGGCTGACTTTTGCCCGTACGCTGCGTAGTGTTTTGCGTCAAGATCCGGATATCGTAATGGTTGGTGAGATTCGCGATGACGAGACCGCCAAGGTCGCGGTTCAGGCGGCGTTGACCGGTCATATTGTATTGAGTACATTGCATACGAATGATTCTCCCGGTGCGGTGACACGTCTTTTGAATATGGGTATCGAACCATATTTGCTGGCATCCAGTCTGGTGGGGGTTGTGGCTCAGCGGCTATTGCGGACGATATGTCCGAAGTGCAAGACGACTTATTTTCCGGAAGACACGATTTTGCGTGACATAGGCTGGTCCGGTCCCAGGAACCGGGCTTTTCATCGCGGCGAGGGTTGTCCGTTGTGTCATGACAGCGGATATAAGGGACGCCGTGCGGTGTGTGAGACTTTGGAGATGACTCAGGAGATACGTCAGTTGATTTTGTCTCGTCCCAGTGCGATGCAGATTAAACAGGTTCTGGCGCGTGAAGGTCGCTGGGTGGATTTGAAGACGGGGGCTATGGCTTATGTTGAGCAGGGCATCACGACCATCGAAGAAATGCTGCGGGTTTGTTATGTTGAGGAGGTAGAAGACACGGTCAGCGCCGCGGCGGTGCCGGAGTTGGCGACTGCGGTTGGAGTTGAAGGGGAGGCGGTGAAATAAGATATGCAGGTTAAGTTTCGGGCAATCAATAAGGCGGGGGTGATGGTAGCGGACACTCTGACTCTGGAGGACATTGCTCAGGCGAGTGCGGAGCTGGCGCGGCGGGGTCTGACTCCGGTACATATCGAAGCTGAGGGTAATGAGGGACAGTCCGGTGGTGGTTTGGGCAAGATTTCATTTTTGAAATTTTTGGACCGGACCCCGGTGGCGAACCCTCATCGGGCATCGAAAAAGCATTTGCCGATATTTACGGCCCAGTTGTCGATTATGCTGGAGACCGGTACGACGGTTGCTAATTCGATGACGGCTATCAAGAGCCAGGTGGCATGTCCGCACTGGCGGGAGTTGATAAGTCGGATAAGTCAACATGTTGAGGAGGGGGGTAGTATGGCTTCTGGGGTGGGTGCTTTTCCGGAGGTATTTGACCCCTTGTATGTAAGTATGATTTCGGCGGGCGAGACTTCGGGTAATCTGAGTATGATATTTAAGCGGCTAGCGGATTTGTCGAATCAGTCGGACCGGATACGCAGCAAGGTTGTGTCGGCGATGATTTATCCGGCGTTGTTGACGGTTATCGCGATTTCGGTATTGTGCGTGCTGATATTTTTTGTACTGCCGCGATTTGAGGGGGTTTTTGAGGAGATGAACGTAGATTTACCGGCCAGCACCAAGGCTTTTCTGGCGTTATCGCATTTTGTGCGTGGCAACTTATTGATAACTCTGATAGGTTTAGCGGGGATTATTACGGCGATTGTTTTCTGGTTCAAGAGTGAGGCAGGTCGTCGGTTTGTCGCGAGGTTTTCGATTCGGATGCCGATAGTCGGTCCTTTAGTGTCGTCGATTATCAACGCGCGGATATTTCGGCTGATAGGTTTGCTGGTCAGCGCGAATATTACCCTCGTCGAGGCATTGGAGCTTACGGCTCATTCGGTGAAGAATTATCTTTACGTTGAGCTGGTCGAAGAGATGCATGAGAATATCTTGCAGGGTTTATCGATGCATGACGTTATGCGTCGTAGTCCGCTGGTTCCGTCGAGTACGGCGGCGATGGTGCATACGGGTGAGGATAACGGCAAGATAGGCGAAATCATGACGATGCTGGCGGATTACCTGGACGACCGCAATGACACGCAGGTTTCGACTTTGACGAGTGTGCTGGAACCGCTGATTTTAATTTTTATGGGCATAGTTATTGGGACCGTGGCGATGTCGCTGGTATTGCCGATGTTTGATTTGTCCAAGATTGCGGGCGGTTAGTATGAAGATGAACCTGGGACATCACAAGAGTTACGCGATAGGTCTTGACCTGGGCGGTACGGCCTTGCGGGCGGTACAGCTTTTCGGGCGGGGTGATGATCTGCATGTTCGGGCGGGGTTGGAAGTGATGCCGCGGTGGTCTGACGCGAAAGTTGAGATTGAAGAGGCAGAAGCCGAGCCGGTGGATAATGACGGCAGTGATATTCTGGGCAGGGCTGAAGGTGTTGTCGCGACTGTGCCGGAAGTCAAACCGCGGATTGACAAGAGTGCAATAGAGCAGATGCGTCGGGAGAAGGTTCTGAAAGGTCAGTTGGAGCGGCTGGCTCGTCACGCGGCTTTTAAGGGTCGCGAGGTTGTGCTGCATTGTCCGGCGGACCGGCTGGACATGCGTCCAATAGAGCTGCCGTCTGGTCCTGAAGGTTTGCCGGAGGAAGCGATTCTGGGTGCGTTAAAGATACAACTGGGCGGTCATTTGGGTTTTTCGGTTGAGGAAGCGGTGTTTGATTTTTCGCAGCGTATTTATGACGGTGAGCGTCGGCTTTTGCGTTTGATGGCGGTTACGGCTGACGGCCAGTGGATTAAACGTCGGATTAAATTGATAGGTGAAGCCGGTTTGCAGTGTGTTGGTATCGACGCTTTTCCTTGTGTGATGTCTCGGCTGGTGCAGAGTTCGCCGGTTTATGGGCGGGCGGAAATGACTGACGAAGGTAATGCCGTTGGCGATACCGCGAATCGTCTGATGGCGATTCTTGATGTTGGTCATCGTCGCAGCACTCTTACGGTTGCCGGCGATGAGGGGGCGGTGTTTTGCCGGACGTTTTCTTTTGGGGGACGGGTTATGACCCAAAAAGTGGCAGGTGCCCTGGGTTTGGAAGCTTCTCAGGCGGAGCGGTTAAAGAATCTTTATGGTTTGAGCGGTGTTTCGGCGGGTAGTCAGGCGGCCAACGGCTGGTCGTTGAATGGTAACGGTGTCGGTACCGCCACGATGCAGCGGGATGGTGAAATTGCCCGTCAGATTCACGCGGCGGTACGGGGTGATGTAGCAGATTTTATCGAGCAGCTTACCCGTTCGTTGAACTATATAATAAATGAGTATCGCCGCTGTCGGCTTCATAAGATTTTGCTTTGCGGGACAGGCGGTCATACGCGGGAACTGGATATTCTGTTGGCGGAGAATGGTGAAATTCCGATAGAACATGTGAGCCATCCGCTTTTGGATGAGATTGTGGAGAATCTGCCGGCGGGTCAGCAACAGAGCGGTCGTTGGGCGACGGCGGTTGGACTGGCGTTGCCGAGAGGGGGTACGGCATGAGTACGGTAAATCTGATACCGCAGGAATTTCGGCTGGACGGTATTCGGCGGAAGCGGAAGCGTCTCTGGACGATTGGGGGGGGGGTGGTGATGCTGCTGTTGTGTCTGGGGAGCATAACAGTTAAGTACGCGGCGTATCTGAACGCGGACCGTTCGTATCGGGAAGCGAATGAGAAATTTCAGCAGCTTGACAAAAACATATCTTCTTTGGCGACCGCGGAGAATCAGTTGCTGAGATGGAAAAGTCGGTTGGCCCTTCAGGAAAGGCTAAGTGCCTATCCGGGTGCGAATACGATTGTTGAGGAAGTTGTGCGTCGGTGTCCGGAGCTGGTCTGGGTTCAGTCGATGCAGCTGGGGCCTTTGGTAGAGGAGGAAGAGGGCGGTCAGGCGGAGATGCCAAACTTGCCGAAAATGGCTCAGATGTTTGTTTTGCGTAACGCGGCCCTTTCGGGTGAACCGGGCCAGGAAGGCGAGAAGAAAGAAGAAAAGAAACCGACAGATATAACTGAAAGTCTGTTTACGCTGGAAATAAAGGGGTTGACGACGAAGCATCAGGTGGTAGCGGATTTGCTTCAGGCTTTGCGGGGGACGAATATGTTTGCGGATATACAGTTGACCAGTACTTCGCGTAATGACGCTCGGCCCATGGTGCTGGAGTTTTCGGTGAAGTGTATTTTGATACCGAATAGTCTGATGGGCGACGGCATGACGACGGCGGCTGCGGAAGAAATTGGGCACTGGTAATTTGGTTAGCGGAAGAGTGATTGACAATGTTATTATTGAATAAACCTAAAATATTTGATGTTGACCTTTATGGTATCGGGGTGCTGGCGGTTTTGGCGGCGGGCACTTTTCTGGGTGCTTTGCGTCCTTTGGATGATGCTATTGCTCAGCGTAATACCGACTGCGATTCAGCCCTGAATCAGCAGCAGAGTTCAGCGGGTGAGCTGAAGCGTCTGGAAGAAGTGGCTAAACAACAAAAGTTATTGGCCGAGAGGCTGAGTCGTACGCCGGATGTTCTGCGGGGCAATCCCGGTATGTCGGAGATTGTGAGGCGTCTGGGTATTCTGGCGGATGCTACGGGCCTGGTACTGAATGAGCTTACGCCGGGTGAGGTTGAGCGTTCGGAGTATTTCAGTCATACGGTGCTGACTTTACAGTTGGCCGGTGATTTTCCTCATATGCAAGGTTTTGTGAAGGCTTTGCAGGACAAACTGCCTTATGTGCGGGTTTTGAGCATGACAATCGAGAATAGTCCGCAGGGGGGCGGTGCGTTGTGCAGGGCATATATAGATTTGCATGTATTTTTTCCGAGGTGATTATGTCACGGACGCGTTTGATATATTTAGGTGTGCTGGCTTTAGCGGTGGGGGTGCTGTTCTGGGATAAGAGTTCGGGTACGGGGGGCGTGAGCGGGCCGCAGAAATCTCAGGCGGCGTCCTCGAAACCGTCCGGGCGGAGCAGTTTATCGAATTCGAAAACACCTTTGGTTTCGCACGGGCCTGACCAGGGGGAGCCGGTGTGGGTATCAGCTAATATAGATGCTTTGGTTGAGTCCTCGGCTGCGGAATTGGCATTTGAAGCGTCGGTGATTGCCCCGGCGGTTAAGCGTGATGTATTTTTACCCTCGGCGGCGTTTATCGCGCAGAGTCGCCCCCCGGTGGTGATTGAAGAAAAGGCAGAGGTTGAAGTTAAGGTTGATCCGGGGCGGGATTTACCGGAACTGAGTTCGATTTTACAGCGTTCGGGAGGCAGTTGCGCTTTGCTGAGCGGTCGGGTGGTATTCCCTGATGAGAGCATCGGTAATTACCGTTTGGTTGAGGTCCGAGAATCAAGCGTGGTGCTGGAAAAGGGGGAAATGCGAGTAATAGTGTCGCTTGATAAAGGGCCGGAATGGGTGAAATGAGTTCGGTTTGTAACGGTTGTGCGGATAGCGGGACGTGAAAAGCGACTTTATGGCATTATTAGATTGTTTTTTCGCAAGTGTTAATAAAGCGTGGTTAAGTGTTGTCCGATTTTATTAATGCTGAGAGACTTATAGTCTAAGGAAAAAACGTATATTTAATGGCCCACAGGTGTGGGCCGAGTAAAAACCCTGTTGGGGAAGGAGTAAGACATGTTTGGTAGCGAAAAGAGAAAAGGATTCAGTCTGGTCGAGTTGGTTATTGTTATTGTTATTCTGGGTATTATCGCCGCGATAGCAATTCCGCGTATCAGTTCCGGCAGTCGCAACGCCGGTGAAGCGGCTTTGCGTGCTAATCTGCAAACTCTGCGTAACGCGATTGACTGGTACTATGGCGAGCATTACAGCACTTTTCCGGGTGTTAAGTTGGCTGGTGGTTCTTTTGGTGCTGCCGGTTCAGCGGATGCCTTCACGAACCAGTTGACGATGTACAGCAATGCCGCGGGCGAAGTATCCGCGACGAAATCTGACAGCTATCCTTACGGCCCGTATATTCGCGGCACGTTCCCGGAATTGTCGGTCGGCACATTGGCGGGCAACGCTGATGTAACGGTTACGACCGATGCTGGTGCCTTGGCGGCGGCTTTGACTGATGGTACAGGTTGGAAGTACAGCACGGTTACCGGTGAAATTATCGCCAATACTGACGAATCCGCGGTTTCCGGCGGTACGTATGACGAGTTCTAAAGATTGGGCATGTTCACCCCAACAGGCCTAATGCGGGCAACGAGGTTGTTTGACCTCTGGGGTCCGGGATATATGATGTAATTTACGGGGCTGGTCCGATGGCAGATGCCAGTATGGACCAGCCCTGTTTTTTTGTTTATGGGTATGATTAGTAAATTGGCAACGGCCTTGGATTGTGGTATAAATTTCGTATAGTCGCTATGAAGCGGCTACTGTGGAAATATGGTTTTAGGGCTATTGAATTCCTATATTTCAGGAGATATAATGATGCGAAAAGACGCAGAGAATTTTTTGGAGGAGATGTTGAACGCGGCCAGTCCTTCGGGTTTTGAACAGCCGGCGGCGGCGATCTGGCGTAATCATCTCAAGGGTAAGGTTGATGAACTGTTTGGCGATGTGCACGGCAATAGTATCTCGGTGCTGAATCCGAAAGCGAAGTTTACGTTCATGCTGGCTGGTCATATCGACGAAATTGGGCTGATGGTTACGCACGTTGATGATAAAGGTTATGTTTATACCGCCCAAATCGGCGGGATGGACGCGGGATTGCTGACGGGCCAGCGGGTGAAGATTATGACCGAAAAGGGCGAGGTTTTCGGCGTGATTGGCCGTAAGGCGATACATTTAATGGAACCCGATGAGCGGGGCAAAGCGGTCAAGATGGAAAATATCTGGGTCGATATAGGTGCCGATAACAAAAAAGACGCACTCAAACGTGTTTCGGTTGGTGACCCGATGGTGATAGATGTTGCATATCGGCGGCTCCACGGCAATAAAGTTGTCTCGCGGGCGACGGATGACAAGGCGGGCGCTTTTGTAGTCGCTGAGGTTATGCGTGAACTGGCACGTCGGAAAAAAGAACTGAAGGTTCGGGTTGTGGGTGTGGCGACTGTTCAGGAAGAAGTCGGTTTGCGGGGTGCGATTACTTCCAGTTACAGCGTTAATCCGCAGGCGGGTATTGCGTTTGATGTCAATTTTTCTTCTGACCACCCGGAAACGGACCCGAAAAAGACCGGCGAAGTGAAAGTCGGCGGTGGGCCTAATCTGCATCGCGGACCTAATATTAACCCGATTCTGGAGCGGGAATTATTGAAGACGGCGAAAAAAATGAAGATTCCCTATCAGATTTCAGCTCAGCCGCGAGGTACCGGTACCGATGCCAACGCTATGCAGCTCAGCCGGGGCGGGACCGCGACGGCTTTGGTGAGCATTCCGAACCGCTATATGCACACCCCGGTGGAAGTGATTAGTCTGGACGACCTGGATAATACCATCAAGCTGGTAAGCGAGTATCTGATAAGTCATCCGGCTGCTCGTGATTATTGTCCGTGATTTGTAATAATTTCAAGGAATCAGAAATCAGATTAACGGCATGGTGCCTGCCTTGGGCAGGGGTTGTTTAATTATCCGGTCTCTTACGCGGCTCGGCTTTTGTTGTTGGTAGAGTTATCGGTGTTGATAATAAAAAACAGGCCCCGGTTCCTATTGGAGCTGGGGCCTGTGGTATACTCATCCTTTCGCGGCGAAGTATACTTGCTGTGCCTTTTAGAAGTCCTGAGCCTTGACCGTGGCGCGACGGTTTGCGCCGGCCCGTTCGACGGCTTTGTCGAGGGTGCAGTAGACGCTGTCAGAGATAGCCTGAATCGCTTCAGCACTGCACATGCAGCCCTTGGAGCGGATGTAGGCTTTGATCTTGCTGGCGACGACCAATACTTCCTTGTTGCTGGCCTTCTTGGCGGTTTTTTTGGTTACCTTTTTCTTGGCGGCTGCTTTTTTCTTCTTAGCCATATCCTGTGTGTCCTCCATGAATCATGAAAAGTGACAAAGAACTAATTATGTAATACTCACGGTGAATATTACGCCGTAATTGTTGAGCGCGGCGGGTAGTTATGCAACAAAAAACCCAAAAAAATTTCAAAAAAAGTGCCTGAAACGCCCTGTTAAGGCAAATATTTTGTTCCCTGTGCCGTAAAATGCCTCTAAATAGGTTATTGCAGGCAATCTGGCGGGCGGTAAAAATGGGGTGTGTATGATTGATTAATAGTATATTAAATTGTGATTTTTGGTGGTTTACGGGGTTTCGAGAGGTTCTGGACGGGTTAGTTAGGTGGTATGAACGGGATAAAAGGTTGGCCCTAATTTACCCAAAAAGCTTTTTGCGGTTTTTTTTATACATTTTTGAGATTTTTTGCTAAAAAAGGTCCGAATTTTTGTAACTTTACTTGCCAGAATAGCCGACTAGAGTGAATACTAGAGGTAGGATAAGTTTGTCAGGCAGATGGCATGATTTTGCTCTGGGCCAGTCGCTTTCATAATAGCGGCAGGCTGGGCCAGGAAGGATGTGAAGCTCATTTAATGAGCAACTGATAGTGATAAAGTTGTTTACGTGAGGTTTTTTATGAGTGCAGAACAGGACTCGAACCATGAAATAGAGGAATTTGTGCCGGTGGTGTTTGCTCATGACCGCAATGAGGCAGAATCTTATCGGGCCTTGCTGGAAGACCATGATATTCCGGTGAAAATTCAGTATGAGGCCGAGGAGGATTTGGACCCGGAGCTGCTGCGTGACGGTCTGGCGGTAATGGTTCCTCAGGAGGCCCTGACCGAAGCTGGAGAGATAATCGAGCGTCGCAGCGATATTCATGATGAGATAATCGAGGAGTTTGAGGAAGACGATTCTGATTACGACGATGATGAAGATGAGTTCGCTGATTTCGAGGAATTGGACCTGGAAAGCGACGATTTTGTGATTTATGAAGAAGAAGAAGAGGAATTCTAATGGCTGATAAACCTAGCGAAAACGAAGTGCCGACCGACGAAGAGTCATTGGGTACGGTTACCGAAGATCGTCGTAAGGATGACCGCCGGCAGGACCGCCGCGAACGTCGCTGCGGTATGGACAGGCGGAACGAGTTTGACGGCAGTGAGTTTGTGGAGCAGCGTTCCGGGGTGGAACGTCGTCAGAACTGGGACCGCCGGCGTGGGCCGGGCCGAAGGCGTACCGATGCGCGGCGGGCGGCTGAAGAAGGGGAGATGAATGATGAGCAATTTGAGTTTCTCAAGGCCATCGAGGAATATAAAAAAGTAAACCGCAAACCATTTCCAAGTTTTACTGAGGTGTTGGAAATCGCTCTGGCATTGGGTTATCGCAAGGTTGCTGAGCCAATTTCGCTGGAAGAATTGGGTAAAGAGGCTGATGACGATGACGATTTCGGTGACGATATGGATTAGGTTCTATTGTTTTCTTGTTCGTAGCCATTCATAGGTGTTTTTTAAATCGTCCGGGGAGTTTCACTGCCCGTCTATGCGTTTTTCTGACCCATTCGGGGGTTTTTAACAGTAAGAACTTTGAACGGTTATGCTTTTACGGTTTATTGTAGTCATTTAAGGGTAATAGCTGCCGGTTCTCGCTTGTCTGCTGGGGTGGCGCAGATATAATTTGTGATTATGGTATTAACGGTTTTTATTATCAGGGTGATTCTTATTTCCCTTTCTGGGGCGATGGCACCCGGGGTAGTTACAACGGTAACGATTGCATCGGGTTTGCGTCATCGTCATGCGGGTTTTTTTCTGGCTTTGGGGCACGGCATTATTGAATTTCCATTGATGTTTTTGATAATCGGCGGAGTGGGGCGGTTTCTGGAAATGGAAAGCGTTCGAATCGGCATTGGCTTAGCCGGCGGTGTGGTGTTGCTTTGGATGGGGTGGGCTGGTTTACGGGGCGGGTCTGGAATCGGCGGTCAAAAAGCAAAAGAGCTGGGACGGAAAGAAGCGGTCTGGACGGGGATGGTAATTTCCATAACGAATCCATATTTTCTGTTGTGGTGGGCGACGATTGGTTTGGCGCTGGCGGGTCAGGCATGGAAGCTGGGTATGGCCGCGTTTTTGATATTCACGGTTGTACACTGGCTGTGCGATTTGGTGTGGCTGGAGATATTGTCTTACGCGGCCTTTAAGGGTTCGAAGCTGACTTCCCCACGTGCCCAAAGCGTGATATTGCGTATTTGTGCCGCCGCGATGGCTGGTTTTGGAATATGGTTCCTGATAGACGCGGCGTGGGCCTGGCTGGGATAAAAAAACGGCGTCCTGACATTCATCAAGACGCCGCGTTACATTTTGGGGTGATTCAGAACTTATTTGATGATAAGTGACTTGCCGGTCATTTCTGCGGGAATCGGAATCTCCATCAGTTCCAGAGCAGTGGGGACGACATCAGCAAGTATGCCATCCTGCCGAAGTTGGCAGTTTTTATATTCCTGGTCGAAGACTATAATGGGTACCGGGAAGATGGTGTGAGAAGTGAAAGGCGCACCGGTTATGGGGTCTACCATTCTTTCGAGATTGCCGTGGTCCGCAGTAATGAGTGCCGAGCCGCCCATCTGTTTTACTTTGTCGAGGATTTTGCCGACGCAGGCATCTACGGTTTCAGCGGCTTTGACGGCTGCTGCCATGATACCGGTGTGGCCGACCATGTCAGGGTTAGCGAAGTTAATGACCATTATGTCACACTGGTTAGTATCGAGTTTTTTCAGGACGGTGTCGGTTACTTCCGCAGCGGACATTTCGGGTTTTTCGTCGTAGGTGGCCACCTTGGGCGAAGGGATAATCTGCCGCTCTTCGCCGGGGAAGGGCTCTTCGGTGTAGTCATTGAAGAAGAAGGTTACATGAGCGTATTTTTCAGTTTCGGCACAGCGGAACTGTTTAAGTCCGAGGTTTGACCAGTATTGGCCAGCGATGTTGACCATCTTGGGCGGTTTGGGGAAAGCTATTGGGGCGGGGATGGTTTTGTCATACTGGGTGAGGCAGACGTAGTATAGTTTGGGCAGTTGGCCGCGGTCGAAACCTTTGAACTCAGGGTCAACGAATGCTCTGGTAATTTCGCGGGGTCTGTCGCCGCGGAAATTGAAAAAGATAACCGCGTCGCCGTCTTCGATAATTGCTTTTGGCTGACCGTTCGCATCGGTAATAAGAGTCGGTTCGACGAATTCATCAGTTTTTTCCGTGTCGTAGCTCGCTTGCATGGCGGCGACGGCATCGGCTGCTTTCTGTCCTTTGCCATTACGCAAGGCGTTGAATGCTTTTTCGACGCGGTCCCATCTCTGGTCGCGGTCCATGGCCCAGAAACGTCCCATGACAGAAGCTATCTGCCCGATGCCCAGCTCTTTCATTTTATCCTGCACGGTCTGGATATATCCTTTGCCGCTTTGGGGCGGGGTGTCGCGTCCGTCGGTGAAGGCGTGGAGATAGACGCGATCGAGCCCTTCATTTTTTGACATTTGGAGCAGGGCGTAGAGGTGGCCGAGCAGTGAATGTACGCCGGCGTCAGAGACGAGCCCGAGCAGGTGGATTTTAGAGTTATTTTTTTTGCAGTGATTGATGGCGTTGAGGAGAGTCTCGTTTTTGAAGAATTCGCCCTCACGAATCATCTTGGTCAGCCGCATGGATTCCTGATAAACAGTTCTGCCTGCCCCCATGTTCTGATGGCCGACTTCGCTGTTGCCCATGGTGTCGTCCGGCAGGCCTACGCTTTCGCCGGAGGTGCCGATAAGGCAGTTGGCGTATTCTTTGCGGAGCATGTCATCGACGGGCGTATTAGCGATGCGGGTGGCGTCGTTGGGCCATTCCGATTCGTTAGGGTTCCAGCCCCAGCCATCCCGAATAATCAACACAAACGGTTTAACCCGACATTTTTTATCTGTCATTTTTAGACCTCATTTTTCCTTGCTGCCCTGTCGAAACGGGCAAAGTTGCATTTTGGTAAGGCACTATAGTTAAAATAGTCCAAATATCTGACCTTGTTCACTTTGGCCAACACTTATATCGCAGCCTTTTTGTGTTTACTGACCGTTTCGGTAAGCCCACATCCCAGGCAGGGGGTATATTACAGTATATTTAGATGTAACGCAAAAGGCAAAAGGGCCTCGTCATTGCTTCAATGGCCGGGGTCTGGTGCCTTCAATTTGGTTTTGGTCTCCCTGGGAGGAGAGAATGTTAAGTAATATTAGCGACAGTGTGCGAAGCGAAGGGTGTTCTACAGGGGTATTATCGACTTCTAAAGCGTTGGTTTTTAGAGAAAAACCTGTCTGTTCCGTATACTCTTTGTATCCGATAAATCTAAAGCGGTTATGGGGCCTGGCGTTGGTGGTCCTGGTGCTGGCATTGTTCAAGCTGTCGCATGTGCCAGATTTTTCGCGGGCCGGCGAACATTCCATCGAGCAGTTTCTGGAGCTGGCTTCCCAGGCCGAGAAGTACGAGCATTATCATCAGGCCGTTGCGTATTTCGAAATCGCTCTGGCAGAAGCGGATGATTCGCACCGGGCGGCGATTACCGAGCGCTTGAAATATTGCCGGGCTCAGAGTCGGGTAATCGACCGTTATAATAATCGTTCTCTGGTGCCGGAGATAATCTCAACTCGTGCCGATTCCGCCGCAAAACAGCTTGACGAGGTCGTTAAATTTATCAATGAACAATATTATGTGAAGGTCAATGCCCGTGAACTGATAAGTGACGCGTTAATCGAACTAAAGGCCGCTGCTGAGAATCGTCTGGTACGTGAGCAGTTTGAAGCTGACGCCGACAAGCTGAACGAATTAAGCGGTCAACTGACAGTTTTGCGGCGTGAATTGAGCGAGACTATAGGCTGTAAATTGAGTTTCAGTGGTTCTTTGGCGGAGGTTATCGAGCCTTTGTGCGAAGATGCCGGTATGGGTTCGGCATGGCCGGCATTGGAGCTTGGCTATGCTCTGGCGGATAATCTGGATGAATATTCATATCTGTTGGGTGTGAACAAATATAACGGTTTGCTGGACCGCATGAACGGTTCTTATGTTGGTATCGGGGTTGATTTGATATGTGAGACCGAGCTGCCGACGATATTTGACGTCGTTCCTGCCAGTCCCGCTTATCAGGCGGGCTTAAAGCCCGGCGACCGGATAATTCGTATCGCGGATGTGGCGATGGGCAATTTGCCGGCCAGCCGTATCAGTAAACTGTTGACCGGTCCGGCCCGGAGTTCAGTGGAGTTGTTGCTGGGACGCGGCGATGAGGAAATCTCGGTTGAGGTTGACCGAAAAGTGATCGATTCGCCGACGGTTCGCCATGTTCAGGTGCTGAAAAATCGTGAGGCGGGGTATTTTCGGGTTAGTTCATTCGATTATAATACCGCTCTGGAGATGCGTCGGGCCCTGGATGAACTGGAAGAAGCCGGTGTCAAGACGGTGGTAATTGACCTGCGCGATAACGGGGGTGGTTTGATGACCGCGGCGGTGCAGGCGGTAGGACTTTTTGTTCGTCAGGGTGATGTTGTGCATGTGCAGACCGCCTCGGACCAGACAACCTACAGGGTTAGGCCGAACGTTTTTGGTTCCTATAATCTTTCAGTATCGCTTTTAATGAACAAAAATACCGCTAGTGCGGCAGAAATTTTTGCGGCGGCTCTGCGCAATCATAATCGAGCGATTTTGATAGGTGAAACGACACTGGGCAAGGGTGTGATTCAGACTGTTTACCCGCTGCATGAGAGCAGTGGGGCGATTTGTCTGACGACTGCTTCATATACGCCGCCGAATGACGAGAGTTTTCATAAAATCGGCCTGAAACCCGACTGTCAGGTTGAGCGTTCCGGGGAAAAAGTGTGCTCTGTCACTGATTATTTTTCTTTGACGGACCCGGTTTTGCGTAAAGCCGTTGAACTGACGGATATGAGTCGGTCGGTTCATCCTCATACGCCGGTTGAGGTTGGCAAAAACGCAGGTTTAAGCAAAAGTCAGGGGTGATGCTTTGTTGCGTAAGTTATTTTTTAATAAGCAATAAAGTTTCTTTGGGCCGTTCAAATCAAATCGTGGTTTAAGTATCGGCTTGCATATTGTATCAGAGGGCTTGCGGGGGCTGTTCTCATTGTTTTTACGCCTGTATCGAACGTAAATTTCCGTCTGCGAGCAATGAAGTTGGCAGGTTTGAGAAGTTGTTTGCGCGATGCGCAATAGTCTTTGACCTGGACCTAAAATAATAAACACTTGAAAGGAAATGAGGTTTGGCTAAACTGTCTTTAGTATAGAAATGGGTATTGAATCTGGTCTTGTTTTTTCTTTTTAGGTTGGGGTTCAAGTTTGGTTTCGGTGAAAAAAACGAAAAACTATCAGCGTTTCTGTTAGTAAACTTTTTTTAGCGATAGGAATGTTTTTTTAAAAAAGAGATAAAAAAAAACGAAAAAAAGTTAATTTGCAGCTATAAAAAGCCTGTTAAGTATGAAATATAATGAAGTAATGAGACATTTCGTGACGATAAAACAAAACAAGTAATAATTAAAGTCCGTATTACATAAGTTTATGGCAGAGTAATTTAGTTTGTTAAAGGTAAAAATATTTTTGACTAAGTTTAATATCCTGAGTTAATATCAGGTTGGTAACTCTATACTTCTTTTTTGAAAGGTGGTGATATTTATGGCTAAGAAGAAAAAAGTAGCTAAGAAGAAAACGGCGAAGAAAAAAGTCGCCAAGAAGAAAGTAGCGAAGAAGAAAGTCGCTAAGAAGAAAGTGGCCAAGAAAAAAGTAGCGAAGAAAAAAGTAGCTAAGAAGAAAGTGGCCAAGAAGAAAGTGGCCAAGAAGAAAGTAGCGAAGAAAAAAACCGCAAAGAAGAAAGTTACCAAGAAAAAAGTCGCTAAGAAAAAAACGGCTAAAAAGAAAACGGCTAAAAAGTAACGTTAAGACTGGAAAGTGATTTTCAGTCTGATCGTTCGGGGCATTTGCCCTGTCAGCGACGAAAACGACAAGCTTGAGCTTGAAAAAATGGAAGATCTACCAGTAAAGGTTTGGTCTTCCATTTTTTTATGCAATCGGGGCAAAAATGGGGCTATAATGACTGAAAATTGCGAAAAATCACTTTTTGGAAGGCTCAAAAGGTGGAGTTTTAGCTAAAAAAACGGAAAAAAATGAGAATAATCGCGATAACAAACCAAAAAGGCGGTGTTGGCAAGACCACCACGACGGTGAACCTGGCGGCAGCTTTGGCCAGTCAGGGGCAAAAAGTGTTGCTGGCGGACCTGGACCCCCAGGCGCATTTGACTACCTCGCTGGGCCATGACCCGCGTAAAGACCAGGTAAGTGCCTATGAGGTTCTGGTAAAGGGTAGTTCGCTGGATGAATGTGTTCAGGATGTCCGCGAGAATCTGGCTTTGCTGCCGGCGGGTATGGATTTAGCCGCGGCGGAGCAGGAATTAGTCTCTGTGGTGGGACGCGAGACCATCCTTCGGGACGTGATAAATTCCTGTGGTCGGCCCTATGATTTTGTGTTGATAGACTGTCCGCCCTCCCTGGGATTGCTGACCTTGAACGCGTTATCGGCTTCTCGTGAGGTTTTTATCCCTTTGCAGCCTCATTTTTTGTCATTGCAGGGGTTGAGTCAGTTGTTGGAGTCGGTGCTTCTGGTACAGAGGCGGATAAATCCGGAGTTGAAGATATCGGGGTTGATGTTCTGTATGTATGACGGCAGGACTACTCTGACGACAGAAATTGTACGCGATATAGAGGAGTTTTTCGCGGAGCAGCGTTCGGGTGAGAGTCCGTGGCAAAACATTCGGGTATTTGAAACCAGAATCAGGCGGAATGTCAAGCTGGCGGAGTGTCCCAGTCACGGCCAGACGATTTTTGAGTATGATGCCCGTTGTCATGGTGCCCAGGATTATCTGAGTCTGGCAGGGGAAGTTCTGGCCATGTTTGGAGGAGCTGCGCCCGTTAAGCCGGTTTTTGCGGACGATTCAGTTATGCAAGAACAAGAAGATGCCGTATCGGACGAGGCCTAAAAAAGCGGGGTCGGGTAAATTGCATGAAGCGTTTTCGGTCATATTATCCCTGGATATTGTTGGCGGTGTATTGGCCCTTAGTGTTCACGGCGACTCATGTGCCGAAGCTGCCTGATATTTATATCGCTGGCCGTGACAAAACTGGTCATTTTGCGGCTTACTTTCTTCTGACCCTACTGTTTTGGCTGGCCAAGTATGGCAGTATCAAGCCTGATTTAAGACGCTATCGCTTCTGGCTGGTGTTGGCGATGATGCTGGTTTACGCCTCGGCGGACGAAATCTCGCAGGGACTGACTTGCCGGACTCCTTCGATAATGGATTGGTTTGCCGATGCGGCTGGATGTCTGACGGCATTTGTGGTGCTGACCTTTATGCGCAGCTTTATACATTGGCTTGGCGGTTACTGGATAGTAATGTTCGCGATAAGTCACTGGCCGACCAATGCGGGGGTGTTTATACGTCTGCCCGCCGAATGGCAGCGGTTTGAGATAACTTATGTAATGGCGGCTTATGCGGTGCTGACTCTGTTGTTCTGGCGTTGTGTTTGCAAAGAGAGTCGGTTTGAGTTTAACGGTCGGGTGTTCAGTATTTCCGTGGCAGTGATTTCTTTGTACGCGCTGTTTGATGAATTCATCAGCTATATGATGGGGCGGGGATTTGATGTCGGTGATTTAGCGGGGGCGTTTATGGGGATTACGCTGGCGAGTGTTTGTGCGGCGGCTTTTTCTCATCATCACGATGTTCAGTAAGCGGCAGTTTTTTAATTATCCGACCGCTTACGCGGTTCGGCTTCTGTGGTGGTTTGATTAAATGTTTCAGTTGATACTCGACAAAGGTTGGTTTATTTGAACAGTCCATAAGCGTAAAAGATGACCGTAAACACCGCATCGGCCCCGATGATAGCGACGATGCTGTAAACCACGGTGCGGGTGGTGGCATGGCCTACACCTTCGCTGCCCTGCCAGGGTCTGACCGACAGGCCGAGATAGCAGGCGATGAGGCTGATGAGTACGCCGAAGATACCGGCTTTGACCAGGCCGGTGACGAAACTGGGGATGTTTACCGCTTCGAGAGTGAGCTGATAGAATGTGTCGGGGTCGATACCCAGCGATGTGCCGGTCATATAGCCGCCAAACACCATGACGACGTCGGCGATGACGGTCAGGGCAATCATCATTATGAATGTGGCGATAAGGCGGGGCACGACCAGGAATCTCACGGGGCTGATGGCCATTGATTCGAGCGCTTCGATTTCTTCACCGGTTACCATAGTGCCCAGCTCGGCGGCGATGCTGGCCCCGGCAAAACCGCTCAGGACCACAGCGGTCATCAGGGGTGCCAGTTCACGAAAGGCGGCAATGGCGTTGATGGTGGCGATTTGCTCAGCCTGGCCAAACTCATCGAGTTTGTTGTACATTTGCAGGGGCATGATGATGCCGATGGCGAGCTGGACGAGCATGACGATGGGGACGGCCTTGACACCGACGCGGGCCATTTGAAAAATCAGGGCTTTGCGTCCTGATTTGGCTTGAGGTTTGAGCAGGCCTTCGGGGGTGTAGCGGGCGGTTTCAGCCAGCAGCAAAGTTGAACCGCCGAAGAAGGTGAACATCTGGCGGGTATTATCAACTACCGCGTCGGCGGTGTTTTGCAGAGCGCGGGCCATGCGGCTGATTCGGGAGCGGCGTTCGATATGATTTTCGGAATCGTTCATTACTGGAGGGCCTCTTGTTCGGTTTCATATATTTGGAAGACTTTTTCGAGGCGGGCAATTTCGAAGATGTTGCGTACCTGTTGTTTCATACCGAATAGTTTAAGTTTGGTTTTGGCTTTGTTGGTTCTCTGCAAGGCTTCGATGATGACCGCGAGGCCTGATGAGTCCATGAAAGAGACCTGCGAGAGGTCGATAAGCAGGGCCGCGGGTTTGGGGTCGAGTTCGGTGATGATGATGTCCCGAAGCGACATGGAGTTTTTCATGTCAACGTCGCCGGTGAGGGCAATGATGGTATTGTTATTTTCTCGTTTAATGTCGCGGACAACTTTGCAGTAGTGGAAAGTCATAACTGTTCTCTTATGGTTTATTCGGTTGTTGGTACGGGGGTAAAATTTTTGGTCATGGTCAGTTGCATACCGCCTTGGGGGCGGGGGGTGTATTTTACGTGGTCCATTACGGACTGAATAATATGTACGCCGAGCCCGCCGGGGCGGATTTCATCGAGGTCTCGGCTTTTAATCTGGTCGGGATGGACCTGTTTGCCCTGGTCGAGGATGGTTATGGTGATGGTTTGCCGGTCGGGGGCGTTGGCCTGGTTGCCGAGAGTTAGGGTTATGGGCAGATGGCAGGGTTTTTCGTAGCTGTGGCGGATGATGTTGGTGAGGGCTTCATCGACGGCGAGAATTACCTTGGCGGCAATGTCGGGGTCCATGTGGAGCATTTCTAGGGTTTTATTGACGGCGGCCCGGACGATACAGATTTGCTCTGGGCAAGCCTGGATGCGAACGGTCATAATTTCGTGTTTCTGAGGAGTTTGTTCAATCATTTAGCAGTGTTGGTTTGGGGTTCCGGTGGTTTGGTAAGGCTTTGGCGCCAGCGTTTGATGGCCTGGGAGCATGAGGCAGGGGGCAGGCGGTAGTTATAGCCATAATCTTCGCCGGTGATTTTTCTGAGGGCACAGATAGCGAAAAATCTGACGGCCTGGTCCTGTTCCTCCAGCCGGTCGATGAGCAGGGGGATAGCTTCGGTGACCTGATTTTCGCCGGCCCACTTGATAGCCCGGATGCGACGGGCGGGGTCCTTGTGTTCCAGGTCGGAGATACCCACTGGTTTGAGTCGGTTGGCGGCACAGCCGGCGAGCACGAGGCAGGCCAGAGCCGTGAGGCAGTGACAGATGGTTAGGTTATTTGCTTTATTCTTCATTTTTTCAATTATACGGGTTTAGGTCTATTTACGGCAAATCATAATTATCATCGGGTGCGAGAAGGGTGTGTCCGCAAAATCGGCTGGTTTGTTTAGAGCAGTAAGCTGATTTAGAGAAATTTGGTGGGGTAAATCGACGCAAATGTGCTGGAAAGTGTCGATTTTTGGTGTTTTTTGAGGGCTTTTTGAACGGTTTTTGACGGAAAAATCATGTTTTTTGGCTTTTTTGAACGTTTTTTTCGGAAATTCGCGGGTCGAAATGTGGACTTTTCTGGACTTTCTGGACGGAGTGGACTTGATGGACAGGGGGGAGTTGGTTGGGGTTGGGGGGGCCGCCTTGAGGGGCGGGGGTAAATGGCATCCTTTGGATGGGAGGGGGTGACGGCGAGGTTCGACCTTCGGTCGGAGTGGTTTAATTTAACGGCACCGCTTACTTACGTGCGCGGCTCTGATGAGCGGTGGTCGGGGACCGGAGTAGAAAAATTACCGTCCCTCTCCTACGAAGTCGGTTTTGGGGTTTTCTTTGGGGTCTTTTCTTGTTTTTCCAGGGGGATGATGACCTCGTTTCTTCTCAGGAACCAGAGTGAGAAAGGTGAGTTGTAGCGTGCCTAGATGGGCGGACCTTCTGCTTCAAGTTTGTTTTCGGCCATGTATTTTTGTAATTTCTCCAGATGTTTCAGGTATCCTGCCTTGCTCCAGAATCCGGAGTATCTGATAGCGGCCGCTCGATAGGCCTGGACTGGAACCAGTGTTATTCTATCGTCCTGCGGTTTGGGCAGTGTTTCCATCGTGAACTTTTTCGGCATTACAAACGATATTACCCACTGGTCCTGCTGTGCCTGTTGATTTACCGGGGCCGTCATAGCGATTTTTTTGCCGGTTTTTTGCTGATTGACGGTCGCGGTCATGCTGATATCTTTTTCGGTTTCGTTTTTGCCTGAGATATAATCGAAGAGTCGAGAGAAGGCCTTGTTCCCCGCTTTTGTAAATTCCTCATTTACAACTGTTTGTGCCTCGATATATCCCTGGTATTCCCTTATTTCGATCTCGCCTTGTTTTTCTATTACTTTGTAAGTTAGTTTTTCGATTGCCATGGTTTTTTCGGCTGTTGGTCCTGCCAGAACGGCTGCTAATATCAGCAGGAGTGTGACGGTATTTTTTTTACAGCGCATGATAGTTCTCCTTATGCAAAAGAATTTGGTTCAAACGATTCTCAGGGTATTTACTTGTCAGGTTCTTCCAGATGGGAAGAAGATGGTTCTTAAGCAATATTCACCTGCTATTTATTATAGACAGGTAATCATTTTTTTTGCGCATTTAATTGAGAATAAGGGTGTTTGTGTTATTGACATATCAGGGTGTCGTTCTGAGTTTTTGGTTGGTTGTTTTTGGTGGGTGGCTGGTTGTTTTGGGATATTTTTTTTAGGTTCCGGAGGGTTTCAATGTCGGCGGGGTGTATAGAACCGTCGGGCAGGGGGCCGGTGTTGATTAGCAGGTTGCAGTTGATGTCGCGGGCGTGGTTGAGTTTGGTTATGACCTCGGCGGGAGTCAGATGGTCATTATCTTCTGATTTGCAATAGCCCCATTTATGTCTTTGCAGGGTATCGCATATTTCGTTGTGTTTGTTTTGATTTTTCTCACAGGCGTTTTTGGCAACTTCGTAGCTGAGGGGATTGTTGGGGAAGCGTTTTTTGACCCACTCGTAACTAATTTTTCCGGAGCGTTCGGGTGCGGCGAAGTCTTCGGTTCCGTTTGCGCCCTGTTTGAAGGAAATGAGGGTTTGGGGCTGCATTTCGCGAATCATAGCGTAGGTTTGTTCGATGGGGAAAAGGTCTGGTCGTCCATAGAAAGGTGTCATGGGGTCGAACCAGATTCCGGCGAGTGGGCCGTAGTTGGTCAGCAGTTCTTTGATTTGGTTATGAGCGAATTCTAGGTAGTGTTTGAAATCTTCGTCGGTTCTAAATTTGTAGCCGGGGGCGGGATTGTCGAGGCTGGTTCGTCCGGGCAGGCTGTATTTTGTGGGGTAGAAGTATGGGTGGTGCCAATCGAGTGCGTAGGAATAGTAGAGGAATAATCCGAGTTTTTTCTTTTGGCATTGTTGGGCTAGTTCGGCGATTAAATCGCGTTGGGCGGGGCTGTTGGCGGCGTGATAATCTGATTGTTTGGTTTCAAAAAGGCAGAAGCCGTCGTGGTGGCGTGCGGTTATGTTGACATATTTCATGCCGGCCTGGTGGGCGAGGTCGGTGATGAAATCGGGGTCGAATTTTTTGGCGGTAAAACGGTCTTTGAGTTTTTCGTATTGGGCAGGGGGGATTTTTTCGTTTCTGAGTGCCCATTCGCCCTGGGCCTGTATGCTGTAGATTCCGTAATGCATGAAAAGCCCGATCTCGGCGTTTTTGAACCATTCGAGAGCGGCCTGGCGGGGGTTTTGGAGGTATAGTTCTTTGTAATCAGCGAGATATGAGGGAGCCGGGGGAGTGTCCGGCTGATTTGGTGTTGCGTAAAGTTTTGCGGCGGGCAGGGTTAGTGTGGCGGCGGTTGCGGTCAGGGTTTTCAGGAAATCTCTGCGCGTAAAATCAGCGGCCATTGGGTTGCTCCTACTCAATGTATTTTTTAGGGTGGACGGTATCCACAAAAGGTCGGCTCTCTGATTCACATGCCTTTGACGACAGCCATTATGATTTTGGGGGCTGATGATGTCAAGGATAATATTTCAGCTTTGTGGTTCTGGTTTATCACGAATTGCATGTATATCTCACATTTTATTGATTGCGGAGGTTTTATCTAGAGTTTAGAATGCCTTGTCTGAGAGTTTAATCGCATAGTTTTGGAGGCCGGTGGTATGGATTCGGTAAGAAGCAGTCGTCGTAATTTTTTGAAAGCTGTGGGTTTGGGTTTGGCGGCGGCGAGTTTGCCGGGTTGTCTGGGGGCGGCGAATTCGGCGAAGCGGGGTCCTAATATTATTTATATTCTGGCGGACGATTTGGGGTATGGTGATTTAAGCTGCTATGGCCAGAAGAAGTTTCGTACGCCGAATATTGACCGGCTGGCGGCTGAGGGGATGAAGTTTACTCGTCATTATTCGGGCAGTACGGTTTGTGCGCCTTCGCGTTGTACGATAATGACCGGGCTGCATACGGGTCATGCTTCGATTCGGGGCAATAAGGAGATGAAATGGGAAGGGCAGGGAGCGATGGAGGCCAGCACGGTTACGATTCCTGATGTGCTGCGGCCGGCGGGTTATGTTTCGGGTGCTTTTGGCAAGTGGGGGATGGGGTCGCCTGGTTCGGTTAGTGACCCGATGGTATTTTTTGATGAATTTTATGGTTACAATTGTCAGCGGCGGGCTCATAATTATTACCCTGAGTATTTATGGCATAATCGGGAGAAGGTTCAACTTGGCGGCAAGGTTTATTCTCATGATTTGATAATGGGTGCGGCGCTTGATTTTGTTCGGGCGAATAAAGACAAGGCGTTTTTCTGTTATCTGCCGGTGACGATTCCTCATGCTTCGATGCACGCTCCTAAGGAACTTCACGATAAGTATCGCAAGCTGTTTCCGCAGTTTGAGGATAAGGTTGGTAAGTATGACGGGCCTGACGTGGTTAATCCGGTAGCGGCTTTTCCGGCGATGGTTGAGCATCTGGATAATGGGGTGGGTGAGCTGCTGGCTTTGTTGAAGGAGTTGGGGATTGACGATAATACTCTGGTGATATTTACCAGTGATAACGGGGCGCACAAGGAAGGCGGGCATGACCCGGAATTCTGGGACAGTAACGGTCCTTTGCGGGGGTTGAAGCGTGATTTATATGAGGGCGGGATACGGGCTCCGTTTGTCGCACGTTGGCCGGGTGCGGTTCCGGCGGGTGTGGTTTCGGGGCATGTTTCGGCGTTTTGGGATATGCTGCCGACGTTTTGTGAAATGGCGGGCGTGAAGGCTCCTGATGGTATAGATGGTATTTCGATGCTGCCGACATTTTTGGCCAAGGGTGGGCAGAAGGAGCATGAGTATCTTTACTGGGAATTTCCGGAGAGAAACGGCAAGCAGGCGATTTTGAAAGGTGATTTCAAGGCGGTCCGTTTGGATTTGCAGAAGAAGCCTGAAACGCCGATGGAGCTTTATAATCTGGCGGATGACCCGGGTGAGACTCGTAATGTGGCGGATGAGTATCCAGCGGTTGTGGCGGATATGAAGCGGTTATTCAAGGCGGCCCGGACTGATTCGAAACGATTCCCGCTTTTTAAGAAAAAATAGTCTATCCGCTATCTTTAGGTAACTTGTGATAGACGAATTTGAAGAGCTTTACTTCAGGGGGTTGTTGGTGTCTCCGCCTGCGCCTTTTACGTTATAGGTTTGGGCTTTGTCTGATTCGAGCAGTTGGGCGGGTGATGTCAAGGAGGTATTTTTCTTGCTAATGTTGGGGGTGGCTCTATTATTCTATCATGATAAAAATAGTGGCAGATGAAAATATTCCGTATGTTGAGCGTGCGTTTGGTGACTTGGGTGAGGTTCGCTGTGTTGCGGGGCGGGAGGTTTCGGCTGATATGCTGGCGGATGCTGATGTGCTGCTGGTGCGTTCGATAACTCAGGTTAACGCTGGGCTGCTGGAAAATACTTCTGTGAAGTTTGTGGGAACAGCCACTATCGGTACGGACCATGTGGACCAGGATTATCTGGCACGTCGTGGGATTATATTTCATAGTGCGGCGGGTTCCAATGCGGATTCGGTGACGGAATATATTCTGACGGCGCTGCTGGTATTGGCCCAGCGGCGGGGTGAGGAGTTGGCCGGTAAGAGTATCGGGATAATCGGGGTGGGTAATATTGGTTCTCGTTTGGAGCAGAAGGTCAAGGTTTTGGGGATGCGGTCTTTGCCGAATGACCCGCCTTTGCAGGAGCGTACTTCGGACTGCCGGTTTGTTTCGCTGGATAAGGCGTTAGAAGCGGATTTTGTTACCTGTCATGTACCTTTGAATAAGAACGGTGCTTATTCGACGTACCATTTGCTGGATGAGAATCGGTTGGGCCAGTTGCGTGAGGGTGCGGTATTGCTGAACAGTTCGCGCGGGGCGGTAGTTGATAACGCGGCCTTGAAGGAACATTTGGGTAAACATAGACGTGATGTTTTGCTGGACGTGTGGGAAGGTGAGCCGGCGATAGATCGGGAGTTGATGGGAATGGTGTCCCTGGTTAGTCCTCATATTGCGGGTTATTCGCTGGACGGCAAGGTTAATGGTACGGTGATGTTGTTTAATTATTTGTGTGAGTTTTTGGGGCGGCCGGAACGGTTGGCGGCGCATGAGCTGTTGCCGGAGCCGCCGGTGGCTGAGCTGACAATTGATACGGAGGGGCTTTCGGATGAGGGGATTTTGAGGCGGGCGTTTACCGCTATTTATGATATTGAAAAGGATGACGCAGATTTGCGGGGCGGGGCAGGGTTGGCCGATGAGGAGTTTGGCAAGTATTTTGATAAGTTGCGGAAGGGGTATCCGGTGCGTCGTGAGGCTTATAATACTCAGGTTCGGCTGTTGCCGGAGCGGGCGGGGGTTTTGGGTAAGCTGGGCAATTTGGGGTTTGCGGTCTGAGGGCCGACCAAAAAAAATATAGAAATGTGACAAATGTCACTTGACAACTGGGTGTGTGTGGGTTACATTTCGTCCAGCATTGAAATTACAAGTGAATAGAGTTGCGGTTCAGGTGACTTGATTTTTGAGTCTTAAATGGGAAGACGGTGCGAAACCGTCGCGGACCCGCCGCTGTGATCGGGGACGAAAACCGGTGTATGCCACTGTCCGAAAGGATGGGAAGGCCCGGTGAGTAGGATGATCCGAGAGCCAGAAGACCTGCCTAACCAGTATTTGTTATTTATTGACTTCGTGGACTGAGTCAGACGTAACCCGGCAGGTCTGCGGACCTTCTGTTGGTATAGGAATTAATGGCCTTACGTTTCATTCACGAAGCGTAAGGCTTTTTTTATGCTCGCATGGCGGAGTACCGAGGCTTCCTGTCCGCCGGGATGTCCCCGGTCTCCGCATTATTTAGCTTGAGCGTAAATGGAATTAAACGTCAATATACCCGACGTTATTTTTGGGTGTCGGCATTATTTGTTTTGCGGCGTGTCGATGCTTTTTTGAATGGTTTGTACGACAGAGCTCATCGTCAGACCGCGGGCCGCGTGGTTTACAGTTTATTTTTGGTTATTGATCGGAGATGAAAATGTTAAGGGTGATGAGCGTTTCGATGTTGTTGATGGCTGCTCTGGCGATTGGTGTCCAGGCAGGTGTTATTGCGGATTTTGATGATTTGAGTTTGGGGGCCGAGTCGTACTGGAATGGTTCTGATGGTAGCGGTGTTTTTGTGAGCGGTATGGCAAATTTTAGTAATACATTTACTGATTGGGGCGGCGGGATGACGTCCTGGTCGGGTTTTGCTTATTCGAACATGACTGACACGACGACGGCCGGCCATGGTAATCAATATAGTGCGATTACCGGTGGCGGGGCGGATGGCTCGGCGAATTATGGTGTTGGTTATTATAGCTCGTGGGATCCGGTTCCGACGCTTAGTTTTAATTCGGAGCGAGTGGTAGATTTGATTTTGGTTACCAACACGACTTACGGGTATCTGGCGTTGCGGGATGGCTGCGGCGGGGCGACTGCTTTTAGTGACGGTGACTGGTTCAAGTTGACGATTACCGGCAAGGATAATGATGAACTGACCGCGGATAAGACACTAGATTTTTATCTGGCGGATTTCCGGGACGGTGCGGAATTCATTCTGGGCGACTGGGCGACAATTGACCTTACATCGCTGGGTGCGGTTTCGAGTCTGGAGTTCACTATGAGTTCTACAGATAACGACCCGTATTTCGGGATGAACACGCCAGCTTATTTCGCGATTGACACGATTGTGCCGGAGCCGATGACGATGGTGCTGCTGGGTTTGGGCGGTGTGCTGTTGCGTCGTAGAGGTGCTTAAGGAAGCTGTCGATTATGAAGCTTATGCGTGAGACTTTAACGCTGATTATGGTGGTCGCGGCGGTGCTGGTTAGCAGTGCCGTCGCCGGCCCGTATAATGAGCTGGGCATTGCCGGCTATATCGGGGTGGACGGCAGGCACGCCGACCCTGCCGCGGGGCAGGTCAATCCGATATTCCGCAACTGGGCGACTAAGGTGGTTGATTACCGTCCGGCGGAGGATGTGGGCAGTCTTTACGGGGTTTGTTTCAATGACCCGAACCGGGCACTGGGCCCTGCGACGGGATTGTATTTTACGGATGTGGTTAGTTTGGGCGAGCTCCATGCGGCGGATATTGCCGCGGGTGATTTACCGGGCAGTATTACGTTGGGGTTTGGCAATCCGGCGGACCCGAACGATTTGAGTGACCCACAATACGCGATTCATGACGGGGCGGGTTATGACTTCGCAGTTTTTGAAAATGGTTTTGTTGATTCGGGCGAGGGTGACGGTCATTTGGGCGGGACGATTTTCGCGGAGTTTGCTTATGTCGAGGTTTCCAGTGACGGGACAAATTTCGCACGATTCTCAGCGGTGTCGTTGGTAGAAGAACCGGAATCAGCCAGTAATTTTTTGTGTACCGATGTTACGCTGATACATAATCTGGCGGGTAAGCATCCGAATTATAATGGCGTTTGTAAGGGTACAGCTTTTGACCTCGATGAATTAGCGGCCCATGAGATGGTGCTGGGCGGGCTGGTGGATTTACAGGCGATTCGTTATGTGCGGCTGGTGGATGTGCCCGGCAGTGGTGATTATTTTGATGATGCGGCCAATCAGGTGGACCCGTACAGTGGGCCGGGCTATGTGAATTTTGGGGTTAACCACGCGATTTACGATCCGTGGATGGTGGCTTCGCCCGCTCCGCCGAATCTGCCATTGTCGTCGGGCGGTTTTGATTTGGAAGCTATTGGGGTTTTGTGTCCTCAACAATATCGAGCGGATATAAATCTGGATGGTGTGGTTGATTTGGGTGATTTTCAGTTGCTTTGCTGGGCGTGGCAGGGTGAGTTTGGTTCTGATGATTGGTTTGGACGATGCGATTTGGCTGAACCGTGTGATATGGTGATTGACAGTCTGGATTTAGCGGTTATGGCGGATGAATGGCTAGCTGTTGAATTGTGGTGTGTGGATTAAGGTAAGGGCGTTATGATGCGTAAGGCTGAAGCTTTTACATTGGTTGAGTTGCTGGTAGTGGTGGCGATTATCGCGATGCTGGTCAGCATTTTGCTGCCGGCGTTGGGGGCGGCTCGGAGCAGTGCGCAGTCGGTGGTATGCAAGAGTAACCTGAGGCAGCTAGCTTTGGCGAATATTGGCTACGCGACAGAGAATCGTGATTTTCTGGTTCTGGCCAGCGCGGATATGCTGGGCGCGAATCTGAAACGCTGGCATGGCGAACGTGATACTATTGATGATGCGTTTGATTCGGGGCGGAGTCCCTTGCGGGATTATTTGGGTGACGGTGAGGTTAAAGAATGTCCGGGTCGGATTAATTTTGTTAAGGGTGAAGGATGGGGCGAGAGTTTTGAGAAAGGCTGCGGCGGTTACGGTTATAATAAGAGTTATCTTGGTTCGCGGGAGTGGGATAAGATAAGCTGGGATGAGATCTATGTTCGCAGTACGAATCAGGAAGAGATTTCGCGACCGGGCGCGACGCTGATGTTCGCGGATGCCGCCATGGCCAAGGGGACGGTTAAGAATCTGATAGAATATTCTTTTGTGGAGCCGCCTTATTTTGTCAGCGGCGGGGCGACTTGTTCGGCCAGTTACATGTCTCCTTCGATGCATTTTCGGCATGGCGGTCGGGCCAATATTGCCTGGGCTGACGGCAGGGTTGACAGTGGGACGATGGCGGCGATTGAACCGGGGGGAAATGCTTATGGTGTTGATTCTAATCTGGCGGCGTTGGGTTGGCTGGACCCGGTTGATAATTCACTTTTTGATTTGCGGTGAATGATGGGGGGCGGGGGCTAACTGGTATTTTTTTCTTTGCTGAGAGGCCACAGCGGTGTTATGCTGATTTCCTATGCTGACGAGATACCGAACATTATTTGCGTTTTTGTTGTTAATTGCCGTGGGGACGGGGCTTTGTCTGCTGCTGGATTTGGCGGGGCGGTACAAATATGGCCCGGCAGAAGCTGTGGTTGCCGAGGAAGTGGAAGTTGTTGAGCCTGAGCCGGTAATTGAAGCTGAAGCTGAGGCTGTTGAGCTGGTTGAATCAGAAAAGCAGGCTGAAGGGGTTGACAACAAACCGGTCGAGCTTCCGTTTGAACTTAATTTTGACCAGCCTTTGGCACCGACAGTGCCCCTTGAACTTGAGCCTGCTAAGCCTTTTTCCGGATTTGAAATAATCGAGCCGGAGCCGACCGATGAAGTTGTGGTGCAGCCGCAGGAAGACGCAAAAGAGTCAGGGGCTGCTACTATTGAGGTTCAGGATGAAAATGTAGAAGAGGAACCTGTAGCTGAGCCAGTAGAAGTTGATAAACCAGGCGCGGATGCGAACGAGGTTAATGTAGCGGAGGAAGCCGTTGACGACGCTGCTGGAAACTGAGGGTGTCAGCTATGACTACGGTTCGGACGGCTGGCGGCTGAACGAGGTTTCGCTGCGGGTGTCGGGCGGCGAACTTTTAGGGGTGATTGGGCCCAACGGGGCGGGTAAAAGCACACTATTGAAAATTTCCGCGGGAGTTTTGCACGCGCATTCCGGGCGGGTGCTGCTGGGTGGTAAGAAGCTGTCGAACCTGTCGCGGCGGGAGATTGCCCGGCAGATGGGGTATTTGCCGCAGAATGTTTCGAGTACCTTTGATTATCGTGTGGAAGAAGTGGTGGCGATGGGGCGGTTTGCTCATCTTTCCGGGGCCGGTGTGATGCAGGCACGCGACCGGGAGATTGTGGAGGACTGTCTGGAGCGGACCGAGACGGCGGTTTATCGACATCGTCATTTATCGCATCTTTCCGGCGGTGAACGACAGCGGGTTTTGCTGGCTTCGGTGCTGGCTCAACAGCCGAAATTACTGCTGCTGGACGAGCCGACAGTGGGGCTTGACATGCACCATCAGGTGAGTTTTTTTTCGCTATTGGCGGATTTGGCGAGTAAGGGGATGGCGGTGGCGGTAGTAACGCATGATTTGAATCTGGCGGCAATGTTCTGTACGCGGCTGATTCTAATGCGGGACGGTAAAATTTTCCGTGGCGGGTCGGTTGAGGAAGTGATAAGCCAGGAAGTGGTGGGTGAGGTTTATCGCCAGAGCGCTTATGTGGGCGTTCATCCGGTTAGCGGTCGGCCTATGGTTCTGCCCTTGCGATAAAAAAAGCCGATCCGAACAGGAGGATTCGGACCGGCCCACATTTCCTCCCCTCTCGCCCCGACCAAAGTTGGCTGGAGCAACATTTTCCTCAACACATTTCCCTCAGTTTGGACGAGATTTCCTGCGCCAAGGTCTGATGGTAGCCAGCAGACCTGTCCCCAAAAACACCATAGTCAGTGGTTCGGGCACAGCTACCGGAGCGGTGCCGAAATTGTCCATTTCGATAACGGCGCCGGTCGAGCTGCTAATGCCCAAAAAGGCATTGTTGCTGAAGTTCACGATGTCATCGGTGAACAGCAGGCCGATGTCTTCGGGCTGAGCGATAACCTGTGCGAAAGTTTTGCTGTTGGCCGCGGAGTTGGGCCAAAGTACAAAGTTTTCGACGCTCAATGTCACGGTGTGATTCGTCCAGTTGGTATCATTATTGATATCCCAGCTGAACAGGTCATTGCTCATATAGTAATTGTTTCCGCTGGTATACGAACCGACATAAAAGCGCACTGCCGGTGTGGTGCCGGGCCCGGTAATCTGACCGATAAGGCGGGTGTCCACCGTTAGGGTCAGGCCGGTCAGGTCGCCCATAATACCGGCATCAAACTGATGGAATCCATACAGCCTGGGGTCGGCATAATCTATGCACGCTGAGACATATCCGTTGGGATTGCCGGCGGCGGGCACAAAATCAGGCGCACCTACTCTGATCGCACCACTGTCCTGTATAGTGCTGGTTGTCCAGCCATCCGAGCCGTTGTCAAAATCAAAAAGTTCGGTGGCCTGTGATGTAGCGCAGACTCCCAGCAGCAGCCGGAAAACGGCGCACATAGTCCGTGTGGTTTTCATCCCACTCTCCTAATTGGGTGACTCTATAAGTCTTACCTCATCCTCCGATGGTGAGGTCGTTGAGCAAGAATAAGATACATATCCGCCGCGGGCAAAGCGGGCGGGGAGAATTATGGAGAAAAAAGCGGATTTTTTTGTGAAGATAGGAAAGATGGACCTTTGGTGAGGCCCTGTTAAGCTGGGTAATATTTTTTAGGAGTGGGCAGGCGGTTTTTTTTTTGGTCAATTTGCTTGCAAAGGTCGTTGGCAGGGGTTAAATTACCCGTCTGTCCTAAACAGCAGCCCTCAATCCCTGTTTTCGGCAGCAACAAGCGCCCGTAGCTCAAATGGATAGAGCGTTGGTCTACGGAACCAAAGGCTAGGGGTTCGAATCCCTTCGGGCGTATTTCATTTCTTGTGAAATGTAAATCATTTATATACAAGTTTTTACAAATGATTTGCAAAATATGATCTACTGGTCAATTAACGCAAGTTGCTGATATTAAAGGCGTTGTGGGAGCTTGGGAATACTTTGTCTTTATGACGCAGAATATTTTAAATAATTCTTGCATATTGGGAATAGATTCCCATAATGCAATATATGATTTCTCGTATATACAAAAAACAGATTCAGGGCAAACTTGACAAGTTTCCAGCCGTGGCGATACTTGGCTCTCGGCAGTGCGGCAAGACGACCATTGCACAGCAGTTCAATGGGACCTACTTTGATATGGAAACTGAGGGCAGTGAGGCTCGGCTTGACGTGGAGTGGGAATCTCTTGCGGCAGGAAAAAAGCTTGTTGTAATTGATGAAGCCCAGGAATCGCCTTGGGTATTTTCTCGTCTGAGAGGAACTATCGACTCCGACCGCAAACGCAATGGGAGGTTTCTCTTGTTGGGTTCAGTATCGCCGGCATTAATGAAGAATGTATCAGAATCACTCGTTGGGCGAATGGGGTTGGTTCACATGACCCCGTTTATTTTGCCGGAACTTAAAGCTAAGCAATTGGATGATTTATGGATGCGCGGTGGATACCCCGATGGCGGGGTGCTTGATGCCAAAATGTTTCCTGAGTGGCAGCAGAGCTATCTGGAGATGTTGACAACACGGGATTTGCCCACTTGGGGGTTATCAGCTAAACCCCAACAAACCATGAGACTATTAGCTATGCTTGCTGTCATTCACGGCCAACCGCTTAATGCTTCCCAGCTTGGAGCGTCTCTATCGCTTGACCATAAGACTGTACTTAGCTATTGCGATTTCCTGGAGGGGGTTTTTCTTATTAGGAAGCTGACGCCTTATTCTACGAACATAAAAAAACGACTGGTAAAAACATCAAGAGTTTATTGGCGAGATAGCGGATTGCTCCATTCCTTAATGAATGTAAGTGATATGGAACAACTTTATTGCCAACCATGGTTGGGCCATAGCTGGGAAGGATTTATTATTGAGCAAACTCTATGCGCGATTGCGGCCACCGGCAAACGCGTCCAACCATATTATTTCCGGACTTCAGACGGTTATGAGTTGGATCTTGTTCTTGATTGGGGTACTGATCGTTGGGCAATCGAAATCAAGCTTACCAGTAATCCATCGAAGGATATGATTAGTCGTTTACACAAAACAGCTGACATGATTTCTGCCGACAAAAGAATCCTTATTTGCCGCATTGGCCAAAAAATAGAAAACGAGAAACTGCTTGTCACTAATCCTGCTGGCTGGATAAAGCTACTTTCAGAATAAAAAAAAGGGCGACCTGTCAGAGGCCGCCCTTTGAGGGGGTAAGCTGAATTGCATCCTTATTCTTGCGGAGTCAGGTCGTCAAGCCACCTCTGGGAGAACTCCTGCAGGTCACTGGTGCCGACATCGGTACTCTGGTCAAAGTCGGTTTCCCCGCAGAAATCATTGGCCTGTTCGCAATCGGTTCTCAGCCATTGGTTGGCGAAGAAAGCGAAGTCAGCGAAGTCGATAATCAGGTCGTCATTATAATCGCCGGTGAATAACAGTTGGGCCACAACATCAAAATAGTTACTATCCGAGGTCGTCGCTAGAATAAGATTGGCGCGAATGATAGCGTTTTCCGCTATCTCAGCCACCGTAAGCTCACCGGTCCATACCCCGCCGACAAAGCCGCTCAGCGTATCGGGGGTAACGGCAACAGCGGTGGTCACATCCCTTTGAGTGTGCAGGATTATATTGGGAACTTTGTCGGTTATCAGCGGGGTAGGATTTGTGGTGCCCTGCCAAAGCGTAGGTAGTCCCAGTCCGCTTTCATTAAGTGCCGACTGGTAAATAGTGCGGTTAATGCCAGCTTGGGGAATTCCCGCCCGGGTGATGATATTCACGGGGAAAGCGTTCGGCATCGAGAAAGAGAAGTCAACCATGATATTGTCATTGCCGTTGTATTCGTAGGGCGTGTCGAACTCGAAGAACACATAACCACCTTCAGGTATAACGGTGTCAGCGGCATAAACCGTGGTCCATAAAGATGAATCAACCCAGGCGGGACTGGCGGCATAAGAACTAAGGGTAGTGTGTTTCAGGCGTATGGTCCAGTTGCCGACATCGTATAAAAAGCTGTCGGTTACGTCCAGGGCCAGCGACGTAATACGGGCGGCATCGCCTATGTCCTGGGCCAGATAGATTGTCTGGGTGCGGGCCATGTGTTTGGCCCAGGTCTGGAGCGGAAATTCCCATTCGAGAATGTCGGTGCCGATAGTTTCATTAGAATCTATGGTGCTGAAAGCCAGACATTCAATGTTTACCGGTTCATCAAACCAGTCGGCAATCTGACCATCCGGCATCCGGGCGGTAAGGCTTACGGCAAAGGGGGTATTGACTGTCTGGGTTGATTCGATAGCAGACCATTCCAGATTGAGAGAAAAGAAAGAGCCAAATTCATGGGCACCCATATCGACTATCGGAGCCAGACCAACTCCGGTATCGGGGATAAGCGGCTCGTCGGTTTTGCGAATGTATCCATCAAGATCGTTAGGCCATAGCTCGTCGGTGATTCCGTTGTTGTTCAGGTCGTAGGTATCTACCGGAATAGAGGTGTTGTTGCCGGCATCTATGCAGGGAGAATCGTCAGCCAGCCGATAGTCGCGAATCTGATAGTCTTCCCAGGTGCCAACCCAGGAAAAACCATTGGTTATGGTTCCATAATCAGCGTCAATAGTAATGGTTGTTTCGGTGTTGTCTAAAATGAGATATTGACGGGCATCGTCGATATTCGGCTGAACATATTTTCCGATTAATTCGCCGGTTTCCCAATTGTCGGGATAGTTCGACCAGAGGTCAGTTAGTATCACCGTATGGGCTGCGGAATCATAAACTCCGGCCTGGGACCAGTTGCCGGAATATGAATCCGTGAAGCCGGGGTCGATAGGATTGGCTCCGTCTACCGTAAGACAGTTTTGTAAATCGAGTACGCCGACAGGGTCACTGATGCTGGAGGTGAAAACAGGCAGGCAGCTGTATGAGCCGTGGAAGGCATCGACGGTGCCGCCCGAGAATGCAAAATTCTTACCCAGTACCGATTCGTTGAAAGATATAATCGTGTTGCGGAAGTAACTCTGATGGTTAAGGTTTTCCATGTAGAATCCACCGCCGATACTGCTTTCCGATGAGTTGCGGGCGATAGTGGAGTTGTAAATATTGACAGACGCTGAGCTGGTGACAAAGTTGCAGGCGATTGCCCCGCCGTAGTCTTCGGCACGGTTGCCAGCGATAAGTGAATTGTAAATATTAAGGCTCGTTCCGTCCTGAACGTAAATCGCCCCGCCGTCAAAGTCACCACCGGCATTGCCGATATTGGTGGTGTTGCCCGCGAGAATGCAGTTGACCAGAGTGATTTGATTTCTCTTGTCGCAATAGATCGCGCCGCCTTTTTTATAAGCTGAATTTCCAATGAACTGACATTCAACAAAAATTGGCTTGGCGTTTGAGTAGCACGCGACCGCACCACCGTTGGTCGGCTGGCCATTACCGATAAAAAGACAGTCAGTAAAAACCGGACGAGCATCGTTGGCACAATACACGCCAGCGCCGGCAGTCAGGGCTTCGTTGGCCAGAATGACGCAATTGTTAATCACCGGGCTCGATGATTCAATATTGAAGCCGCCGCTTAAGGTACGCAAGCCGCCGGTAATTGTAAAACCTTCGATAACGCAAGCATTGGTTTGTCCGCCGGTCAGATTAAAACCGTTATGAGGCACGCTTTGGGTTCCATCACAGATGATAACGCAGTCCTGAGGAACGTCGGGAGTTTCACTGTGAACATAAAGGTTTTTGCCGCCGAAAGTCAGGTCGCGGTTTTTGTCGCCGGAGTATATTCCATTATAAACGAATACCTCGTCACCTTCATAAGCTAAATCAAGGGCGGGCTGGATGGTGTCGTTCGTGTAGATGGTCCAGGCCGCGGTATGTTCCGCCAGACAATCCTGTGCCCACCAGGGACTGTAATCAACATTAATCGAAATTGACTGACCCGTACCCGGCCCGCTTCCGGCAGGACCGTCCGCCGAATCCCAGTAGCAGCCTTGAGCATTCAGAATAGTAGCCGAGTCATTAGTGACTGCCTGGGTATTGCCCGCGAAATTGCAATTGTTGAATACGATAGTGCTAGCTAGGATATAGACGCTGTTGTTAAGTTCGACAGCCGTGGTGCTGTCCACAAACAGTGTTGTCGTAACTGAAACCTCGCTTATATTACCTGTTGCTCCGGTTGCTTCGGCAAAAACGATACCTTTGTTATTACCGGTTAATTGGCAATCACTGATGGACAGATTAGAAAGACCCGCACCGTTAGCGAGATTGATAGCGATGTCAAAATTAACAAATGAGCAGTCGCTAATCTGTGAACTGCCTGTCAGGCCGGTGACATCCAGGGCCGTGGTGGCGTATGAACCAACCTGAGCGGCAAATAAATTGTTTCTCAGAATCAGGGAGTTAAGGCTGCTGCCGGTAATGAAGGTAAAATTGTTCAGGTCGGTAGTGAAATCATTCTGAGTGATGGTTGCTGACCCGGTAACCGAACCAAGATTGATTCCGGTAGAGGCCATCCCCTGGACTATGAAATCATTGTAAGATATTACCAGGTTATCTGCGGCACTGTCAATTACAGTGGTGGTATCGGTGCCGGCAATGATGGCGAAGCCCTGGTCGACTGTTCCGCCGAGCGTAAAAACCGTCAGCGTCAGCATCCACTTCGATACCGGTCTGGTCAATTAACTGGATGGTTGTAGCGCCCGAGCCGTTCACGCTTTTGAGTATAACGCCGGTGGCGACGGTCAGGTCTTCGGTGTAAGTGCCGTCCATGACAATAACTACGTCACCTAGTATGCCGTTGGCGTCGTCGAGAGCAGCCTGGATGGTGGTGTAGTCGGCGGGTTCCGTGGCACTTACATAATACGTTTCAGCGGCGAAGGCGTGGGCGGAAATCAAGGCCAAGATCGCAAAAAGGACGGTGAGGGACGTTTTTGAGAATTGCATTTGAGACTCCTTTCTCTATTTTGGCAATACCAAATCCGAATGTGACGAGGATTATAGTAAAAATGCGTAATTTAGGCTAGATAAAAATCCTAAAAAAAATTTGCCTATATTAAAGTAGCTGTGGTTGCGGCAAATAAATATGTTCAATTACGGCGAAAAACCTTGAGTATTCAGTTTATCGTCGGTTATTTTGAGGTCCAGCAAAAAGTAGATTAATAAATGGCCGGCCAGGGGTATACTTGCGGGCATGTTTTACAACTTATTTAGGGACAGGTGGTTAAGTGGCGAAAAAAGTTAAACGAATAAGTATAGCTATAGGCTGTTCGGTGTTATTTTTGTTGGTTTTGGGGTGTGGGACGGTGCATCGAATGATATTTCCGCAGCGGCGGAGTTATACTGAACTGGCGGGTTTGGAGAAAATGGTGACGGCTGATGGGGCGGAGTTGGCTTATCGTTATGTTGAGGGGGCGGGGGCTGAGAAGGTAATTCTTTATTTTCACGGCAATAACGAGGATTTGGGGACGATTAAGGGGTTTATGGATGAAGCCGCGGGGCGGGGATATTCGATAATAGCTTGGGACTACAGGGGTTACGGGGTTAGTACGGGGCGGCCCAGCGAAGAGAACGTATTTGCGGATTCGCGGTTGATATATCGCTATCTGCTTGATGATAAAGGTTTTAAGGCTGGTGACGTGATATTGTATGGTTATTCGCTGGGCAGTGGCCCGGCGACTGATTTGGCGGTGGAGATGCCGGTGGCGGGGCTGATATTGGAGGGCGGGTTTGTTTCGGCGTTTCAGGTAGTGCTGAATCATTTGCATTTGCCGTTCGATAAGTTCTTGAATGAGCAGAAGATAGCTAATGTGAACTGTCCGGTTCTGATTATGCATGGGAAGAAGGATAAGCTGGTTAAGTTTGACCACGGGCAGCGGATGTATGACAAGGCGGCGGAGCCGAAACGGTGTTTCTGGGTGGATGAGGGGGAACATTCGACGTTGAGAAGTGTGGCGGGGGAGGAATACTGGGAAGTGCTGGATAGTTTTGCTGATTCGCTGGATTAGAGATGCTGTTGTAAGTGCTTATTTTTGTGAGCGCGAGGGTGACTTCGTAGTCGCGATTGGGGCTTAAAACGGGTTTTTTCGGGTGGTGGATTCTCCTTAATGCGCAATTTGAAGGGGGCGAAATCAGCGCGATTGGGGATTTTGGGGGGGTAAAAAGAGTGTTTTGGGGCAGTGGGCGGGGGATTTTGGGTGTGAATATGCCTGTTTGGGGCGATTATTGCGGTGGCAAAGTCGTGTTTTGCGGTGGGGGTTTTCGGCGCGGTTTGGGCTGGGGTGACCGATTTTTGACGATTTTTTCCAATCCTGTTCGGCACATTTATTGCTTTAGGCTTTTGGCCTCCTGTATTTTTTTAAAAAAAAACCCGAAATGTTAAGATAGGTAATTTGCGCTCGAGGGATATTTATGCTCTAATAGGAGGCATGAGTGCTAAGCGTCAGAAAATCAAGGAGCGGGACCTGCGTGGGTTCAAGTATTTCAAGTCCCTCTCGGCTCTGCTGAAAGGTCTTCACTCGGCGGGATGTGAGCGGGACCAGGCCGGCAATCGCACATTATTCATGGACCAGTATGTCAGTCTGCTGCTGTTATACATGTTCAATCCGATCTGCAGTTCCATCCGGTCTTTGCAGCAGGCCGGCGAGCTCAAAAAGGTACAGCGGCTGTTGGGTTGTTCGCGTGCTTCGCTGGGTTCGCTGGGTTCGCTTTCGGAAGCATCCCGGGTTTTTGAGAGTTCTTTGTTAGAGGCCGATAATCGCTCAACTCACTGAGCAGTTAGGGCCGATATCTCAGGACAAAAAACTGGAAGTCGGTCAGGATCATTACCCCTGGTGGACGGCAGCAGTATTCAGGCTTTGCAAAAACTCACTCAGGCTGCCTGGGACACCGACAAACCCGGAATTAAAGCACACACTCAGTTTGATCTGGAAAAATATGTGCCTCTGAAAATAAATATCAGTGAAGACAAGTCTGATGAGCGAAAGGTTTTTTTAGAGAATCTTCAGCCCGGCCGGATTTATGTCAATGATCGCGGATATGCTTGCTGTTTTAAGCTGTTTCAGGCCATTGTGGATAGTAAAAAGCTCTTTTGTCTGTCGGCTGCGTGAGGATACGGGTTTACGAAACTATTCAGGGAAAAACCTTTAACTGAAGATGCTCGAAAAGCGGGGATAATTTTTGATCGTACGGTAATCGCCGGCAGCAGTGAAAAACTGCGGGAAGATTTCAAACAACCGTTACGCCTGATAGCGGTTGAATGTCAACCGCATTTGAAACGGGGCCAGGGACCACGTCAGAGTGAGATGATTTTGATTGCCACCGACCGGCTGGACCTGGACGCCGAAGTCATTGCCCTGCTCTATCAGAAACGCTGGGCCATCGAAATATTTTTCCGCTTTTTTAAGCATGTGCTGGGCTGCCGACATCTGCTAAGGCCTCTGCGAAAACGGTATCGAACTACAGATGTACGCCGCGATTATCGCCTGTATGCTGATCAGCCTGTGGACGGGCAAAAAACCAACTTTAAGAACCTACGAAATGCTCTGCTGGCACCTCTGCGGCATGGCCGACGAGCAAGAAATGCAGAACCATATCAATAAACTCCAAAGCCAAAACTAAGGCCGATCCTCAAAAAAATCGCCGCTGCCGCTGATGCTGGCGCCAAAATAACCAGTGCCGACAGTCCCACTGATGGGATAATCCCCGCTAAATCATATGAACTGCAAAGACCACAGAAAAACTGTATTTGAGCAATAAATGTGCCGAACAGGATTGCGATTTTTTTTTGGTTTTTTTGGATTTTGGATGAATTTTTCTGGAAAAATTCCTGTTTTTGGTGGGGCTTTTGTGGGCGGAGTGGACTGGCTGGACGAGGTGGACAAAACTGGACGGGCTTGGACAGGTTTTTGGACACCATCCCCTATGCCCCTCTGGGGTCTTTAACGGTAGTGACGCAACGGGTGTTTTGAGCTGGGGTTTGGGCGACGGTGCGGGGCGAACTTTGGTCGGAGTGGTTTAATTAACGGCACCGCTTACTTACGTGCGCGGCTCTGATGGACGGTGGTTGGGGAGTGGAGTGGGAAAATGTACCGGGTACATTAAATTCCGCCCATCAAAAAAAGCACCGGGAACCTTTAATTCACCAAATTGTCAAATTTCAGCCGCTCAAAAGCGGTATCACGCTTGCTTGACAATTACAGTATTTTTTCGCTTATGATATATAGACCGGATAGCAAAGCATAACATGAACCAGAAAGCTACTAAAAATATAGTATAGCCAAGCTTTACCTAGCCATACTGAGGACACTAACACTTTTATGTCGGACAAACCAAAATGGTGCAATATCAAAATATGCTTGGCAAGTATGGCAAAAATAAAACCCAGAACTAGGCCCTCCAAAATCTTATCCCGTAAAGGAACTGTATCACGACTATAACCAGCACCCGGCCCAAATATTTGCGATAGGCCAAAGAAACAGCATGCTAATAAATATGCCCCGTTAATATTGGGCCAACCTGAATAGATAATGGTGAAAAATATTAAAAATACAGACTCTGTAGCATCTTTACCGGCAACATAGCATTCCAGTCCTTTCTTCATGAAGTGTTGTTGTAGTTCGTAAACGGCCTTGGGGACTGCTCGTCACGCTGCATATCAATAGCCACCCGCTGGCTGATATTGGTTTGAGTTCGCACTCGATAGACACTCTTCTGCATTTTTCGATGGCGGCGATAGCCCCGTTCAACCGCGTTGGACGTTGACGGCAGTTGTGAATCATCAAGGAAGGTCAACCGCCTTTTCGATATTGGGGGTGAACAATTTCTTAAGAGTCTGTCGCAAGGTTTTGAATCGCCCAATTCGCCGGCGTAACACAGCCAACTTTATCCAATGCCGTTCCGTTCGACAACGACGGTCAAAAAGACGATAAACCTGATCCATGATCGAGCGTAAATTTCTCAGGTTTGGCAAGCCTCTGGTTATATGCAAAAACTTCTTCTTATCCTTCGAACTCAATGAATGTTGTACAAATAAATATCTGTGCTCAAACAGATCGGCAATTTTCTTTTCCTGTTTCTTCTTGCGTGATGCCGCTTTCTTCGCGGAAGAAGACGATGGACGGCCACGTTTCAGCTTGGGCAACTTTGCCTTGAGCTCTCGTCGTACTTTCGTAACAGCTTTGAGTATTTCTCTGTTGATCTCCTTGAGGACATGAAATTCGCACACCTGATGAGCAGCGTCAGGAAATATCAGCGCCAATGGCTCCGGATATAAAGGCGAGCCGTCGGTCGTAACACCCGTAATGTCAGCGTTCTTTGTACCAGTTCGGTCCGAAACCGAAAGGAAAAGTTTGTTATATCTTCATGAGTGGGATTATGGTCAAGAACCTCGTAGATGAGCCGTTTGAAGGTGTGGTTATCCACTATGGATAAGACGCAGAATGGCCCATCATATAATTCGTCCGCTGCAATATAGCCGGAGAAATCAGCCAGAACACCATCAAGGTACTCAGTTGTAATTCGTTGCTCAGCTTTTTTTCCCCGTCGCCTCAACCCAGTTTTGAATTGTAGCCCAAGGGACAAAAACTCTGTGGTCTCGCCACAAGTGCCATGATGCCGGGCGGTACGGCAGGCCGTCCTCCACAACCAAACGCACGGCCAGGTGAACAACCCGACGGGTATAGTGACAGCCGGGGTCCGCAAGATCAGTGAGGTCGGCATTGAAGTATCGTTTGCATTTTGAACAACGATGCTGTGAATAGCTGACCCAAATCTCGATGGGACGGTTGGCAGCCAGGTCTCCGAGGTCATGCAGTTTTCGCCTGAAGACTTTGTCTCGATACGACGAGTGGCCGCAATGGGGGCAAGGACGCTTTTTGTAGGTGCGTGAACGCCGTTTGATTTTTGCTTTCGGTAAATCTTCAACACCAGTAATACCTTCGGTTATATCGGATACGTATTCGCCTGGCCCAGCCATAATCGTCTCTCCTGGAAAATTCCACTGGTCTGTTCTTCCAGGAGTTTTATCGGCTAATTTGCGAAAATCTCATTAAAAATGCCGGTATCTATGCTACAGTCTCAAAATACAACACTATTATAAATATATTTGCCCATATTATCCTCTAATGTTTGGTCGCTAGAGTGACAGCTAAACACACCCCTAAAACATTAAAAATCTTTTTCATGTCAAATCCTCCGTAATGGTGTAATTGTTAAGTTTCCATCCTGATTTTACGGGGTGTCCAGTTTGTTTGACCCCTATATTTTTAATTTTTTTATGGCGGCAAAAAAAGGACACCGCCGCATCATGCTCAGGCTAGGTCCGTCAGAACCCTTTGGGAACACTAGCAGGCAGTGCCCAAACTTGGGCACCGACCACTGTGCATTTCCCAAAAAGATAAACTGACGGTTTTAGCTCGAAACCGCTCACTGGTAACAGTGAATCACTTATTTAAATGTTAAAGACGGCGTATTTCGCCTAGATTAACTCTCCAAAAATAAAGACCACCCTTCCCAATTCTTAGAACTTCCTATATTTTATCAGATGTTTAATCTCATTGCAAGAGAAAAACTTTTATTTCTGCCACAGCAGCCCCGGCCAACTGCTGTGATAATAAGGACTTAGCGTCTTTTGCGCGTAAAGGTGTGAGTGGGCATTCTGGACTGAGGGGATGGTGAGGGGGATTTTTGGTAACATTTTTTTGGGGGTGTACGTCTATAAGATATGGTTTGTTGAGTAAAGCGATCTTATCGAGTGTGTGGTGTTATATAGGTTAAAATTTGAGGCGACTTATTTGAACATTACAGTTATAAGGGCGTATTGAGATTGTTCTTTCCTCATACTAACGTATTTAGCGAAAAAGAAGGCTGATAATAATGAAGAAACGCTGGGTTATTTTGATAACGGTGGTGGTTACGCTGGTGCTGGCGTCGGTAATCGGCAGGGTTCTTAAGGGTAAGGACGCGGTGAGGAGTCGACGGGCAAGGGGACCGAGGTGCGGGTGGAGGCAGCTGAGGTTGGGGAACTGATTGAATATGTCAGTACGACGGGCTGGATAGAACCCAAAACTAAGGTTGCTATCAGCGCGAAGGTTTCGGCACGTGTTATGGAGCTTCCTTTTGAGGAAGGCGACTGGGTAACCAAAGGAAACGCCAAGTCAGAGCCGCCGGCGGAGACTTCGGTGCTGGTTCGTCTGGATGACCGTGATTTGCAGAGTCGGCTGCGTTCGGCGTTGGCGGGCCGGGCAGCTCAGGCGGCGGGTCTTGAAGTTGAAAAGGCCCGCATCGCCAGTCAGAAAGCTACGCTGGAGGGGTTAGCGGAATCACTAAAGCAGGCCAAGCGTGATTTGGAACGTAAAAAGGGATTGTATAAAACAGCGGATATTAGTCAGTCGGTTTATGATGAGACGGCCTGTCAGGTTGATGAGCTGGAGGCGCGCTATGAATCTTCGCAGCATTCGCTGGAGGCGGCTCGGTTACAGTTGCAGGTACTGGAGCATAATCTCGAAGCGGCGGACGAGTTGATTGAGCAGGCGAATGAGGCCCTGACCTATACAACCATAACTTCGCCGATGGACGGGACGATCACGGTGATTAACGCCGAAGTAGGCGAGCTGGTGATGACCGGCACGATGAATAATCCGGGGACGATGATTCTGGAAGTGGCGGATTTGGAGCATATGCTGATGGTGGCCCAGGTTGACCAGGTTGACATTGGCAAGGTAAAAGAGGGACAGCGGGCGTGGGTGCAGATACAGGCTTTTGACGACAGGAAATTTGAAGGTGTGGTCGAAAGTATCGCGTTGAAGGGCAGTTCATCGAATCAGGGGACACAGTATTTCCGAACGGAGATATTACTGAAGCCTACGGAAGAAAAACTTTATTCGGGATTGACGGCGAATGTTGAGATCGAGACGAAAACTTATCACGAAGTGGTCAAGGTATTGAGTCAGGCGGTAATGGCCCGACCGGTGGACGGGCTGCCGCTGGAGATGCGGGACGATAACCCGTTGGTGGACAAGAACAAGACTTATACCGCGGTGGTGTATCGTTATATCGACGGCAAGGCGGTGGTTACGCCGGTGAAGATCGGGCCTTGCGATTTGACGCATACCATTATCGAAGAAGGCGTGAACGCGGATGACAAGATTATCGTGGGGCCTTATAAGGTGCTGGAAGGTTTGCAGCATGACAACAAGGTTATTGACGAGCGGGAGAAGAAGGAGGAAGAAGAAGGAGAAGAAGGCAAGAGGGATGAGGCATGAGGGATGAGTGAACGGCTTGGGCTCCACCACTTCGCATTTTTGGCAGTCAGGGTTGAAAATAATGTCACAGTCAGAGCAAGAAAATAAAGTTATGATTCGGTTACGCGGTATCCGAAAGGTCTACAAACTGGGGACAGAAACGGTCAACGCGTTGGACGGAATCGACCTGGAGCTGCGTAAGAATGATTATGTGGCGATCATGGGAGCCAGTGGTTCGGGCAAGAGTACGCTCATGAATTTGCTGGGTTGTCTGGACCGGGCGACGGAAGGCACATACGAACTGGACGGGCAGGACACGACCCGGATGAGCGGTTCGGCTCTGGCGCAGGTTCGCAACGAGCGAATCGGCTTTGTGTTTCAGTCGTTTGAGCTTTTGAGTCGGCTCAGTGCGGCCAAGAATGTGGCGTTGCCTTTGATTTACGCTCGAAAGAAAGAGGGGTCATCGTCGAAGCTGGCTAAACATACTCTGGATCGCGTGGGGCTGAGCGGACGAGTCAAACATCGGCCTAATCAGTTGTCGGGCGGGGAGCGGCAGCGGGTAGCGATTGCGCGGGCGTTGATTTGTAATCCGAGTATTCTGCTGGCGGATGAACCGACGGGGAATCTGGACAGTGCCAACAGCGAAAGCATAATGGAGCTTTTTGATAAGCTGCACGAGGAGGGCCAGACGATTATTATGGTGACGCACGAGGAGAGCATCGCCGGTCATGCCAGTCGGGTGATTCGCATGACGGACGGCAAGATTTGCAGCGATACCGGAAATGGTCACAGGGAGGGCAGGCATGATTAGATTATTGTGGATGCCGGTGGCTTTTGTGCGGCTGATTATGCAGAGCGTTTTTTTGGCGTTGGGTCAGATATGGGCGAACAAAGCGCGTTCGGTTTTGACAACGATCGGGATTGTGATAGGGGTTGCTTCGATTACAGCGGTTATCGCGGCGTTGACGGGGCTGAAGACCAAGGTACTCGAAGAGATTGAGTCTTTCGGGACGAATAATATATACATAAACGCTGAAAGGCCCAACAGCGGTCCTAAAAAAAATTCATCTCATTGGTCGCTGCGTTTTTATCCAGAGCATTTTGATGATTTACTGGAGCATTGCCCTTCGATCGAGCGGTTCAGCCGTTCGAGCTGGGGGGACAGGCATACCATCAGTTATGGGGAAAGGAGCATCGAAAGTATTCGAGTGTATGGGGTAGAACCGGAATGGTATCTGGTGGAGAATCGCAAGATAGCGATGGGTCGTCCTTTCTCGATTATCGATGAGGAGCAGCGTCGGCAAGTTTGTCTGATTGAGCCGGAACTGCGTGATAAGCTGGGCATGGACCGGGACTGCATCGGGGATATTATTTATGTAAGCGGCAAAGCGTTTCGGGTGGTGGGGCTGGTGGAACGAAGGCCTCAATCGTTTCTGGGCGGGGGCGGGGGCGGTGAAGACAACTTTGAGATTTATATTCCGTTCCGTACGAACTGCACGCTGCGGGAGAAATGGGTGTGGGCGACGGCCCAAAGCAAATCGGCTGATGTGGCGGAAGAAGCTATCGCGGAGTTGAAGTTTTTTCTGAGACGTAACCGGCAGATTCGCCCGGGTGAACCGGACACTTTCCGGGTGCAGTCGATACAAAGTGAGCTGGAGAAGTTTAATAAGATTGCGGGGATGATAACCATGGTAGCCGGTGGGATTGTAGGAATATCGCTGCTGGTAGGCGGGGTGGGAATTATGAATATCATGCTGGTTTCGGTCTCGGAGCGAACGCGGGAGATTGGCCTGCGAAAAGCGGTGGGCGCCAAGAACAGCGCGATTATGACTCAGTTTCTGGTCGAGGCAGTGGTGCTTTGCTGTATCGGCGGATTGGTGGGTGTGGGTCTGGGGCAATTACTGACGATGGCAATATCGCAATTGAATCCCATGATGGACCATACCCAAATTCCCAGTTGGGCAATCGCCATATCGTTTGGGTTTGCCGGAGGTGTGGGGTTGTTTTTCGGGATGTTCCCGGCATTAAAAGCAGCGAGACTTGACCCTATTGAGGCACTAAGACATGAATAAATTTTTGGTTTTAATTTTACTCGCATCGGTTTACTTTGGGGCGTTGGGCTGTACGGAGGTGACCAACAAGAATAAGTTTCACGATTATGAAGGGGTGCGACGGCGGACGCGGCAGATTGATGTGCTGAGACTGGAGGAGCTGAGCAAGGCGGCGGCGGACGCGGCTGAGCCGACGACGGTTGAAAAGGAAATTTCCCTCAGTCTGGAAGAGTGCCGGGCGATGACGCTGGAGAATAATCTGGATATTAAGGCCCAGCTGATTGAGCCGAGTATTTCAGCGAAGCGGATTTCGGAGCAGGAGGCAAAATTTGAGTCGGCGTTTTCCGCGTCGGGCAGTTTTGCGCGGACGGATACGCCGACTTCGACAGCGTTGGATGGTTCGCGGGTTGATTATCAGCGGACGGATTATGGGGTAAATCTGCCGCTGCGAACGGGTGGAACGGTTACCTTTGATTTGGCACAGAGCCGGACGAAAACGGACAATGTTTTTTCGACGTTAAACCCTTCGCATAGCTCGGATTTTTCGATTTCACTGAGTCAGCCTTTGCTGCGTAACGCGGGTAATCGGGTTAATACCCATTCGATTCGGCTGGCGGGTTATCAAAGTCAGATGGTGGACGCTCAAACGAAACTGGAGATTATTCGCACCGTGGCGTCGGCGGACAGGTGGTACTGGCGTTTGTACGCGGCCCGGCGGGAGCTGGAAGTTCGTCAGCAGCAATATGAACTGGCTCAAACCCAGCTGGAGCAGGCCCGGCGGTTTGTGGAGGCGGGCGAACGGTCACAGATAGAGGTTATCCGGGCAGAAGCGGGCGTGGCTGAGCGGCTGGAAGGGATTATTATGTCGGAGAATGAATTGCGGGACAGGGAGCGGGAACTCAAGAAGCTGCTGAACAAACCGGGCCTGACGATGCGTACGCCGACGGTGCTGGTCCCGGTAAGTGAGGCTGACCCGGTTCATTATGATTTGGATTATGACTCGCTGCTGGAACACGCTTTGGCGAACCGGATGGAACTATTGGAGATGGAACTGCAAATCGCTTCGGATGCTTCGACGCTGGCGTATCTGGAGAATCAGATGCTGCCGCTGGTGACGCTGGACTATACGTATAACATTAACGGTCTGGGCAAGAGTCGGGGCGATGCGTTTGATGTTCTGGTGGATAAGGATTTTGAGGACCATCGGGTGGGCTTACAGATGTTGGTGCCGCTGGGCAATGGCGCGGCCCGGAGTCGGAAATTGCAGGCGTTTTATCAGCGACAGCAGCGACTGGTGAGTTTTCAGAATCGTAAAGATATGATTGAGCTGGAAGTGCTGAACGCGGCTGACCAACTGGAGGCGAACTGGCAGAGGATATTGGCCAGTCAGCAGAACGCGATTTTGACCGGTCGGCAATATGAGGCGGAGAAGCGGCAGTTTGAATTGGGATTGGGGACATCCACGGATGTGCTGAACGCTCAGACGGCGTTAGCAAACGCACAGAGTGCGGAGATTTCGGCACTGGCGGAATATCAAATCGCTTTAGTCGATATAGCCTACGCAACGGGTACTTTGCTGGGGGCGGCAAAGGTTGACTGGGAACCCTCGGTCCCCTGATTATTTTATAAAGCCTCGACGGTTTTTTTTAGAGCGGCGATGTGTTCGGGGGTTGTACCACAGCATCCGCCGATGATATTGGCTCCGGCTTTGACTAAATCGGGGACGAGTTGGGCCATATCTGCGGGGGTGTCCGGGAAAACATCGTGGCCGTCCACGTTTTCGGGTAGTCCGGCATTGGCATGGACCAGAATAGGAATGTCGGGGTCGACATCTCGTAATTGGCGGACAATCTCGACCATTCTTTTGAAGCCATTACCGCAATTGGTGCCGATGACGTGAGCGCCAGCCTTAATAACGGCACGGGCAGCGTCGGCGGGCGATACCCCCATCATGGTACGATAGTCACCCTTGACGGTTCTCTCAAAACTGAAGGTGCAGATAACCTGGCAATTGGTATTTTCGCGAGCAGCTCTGACGGCAATACAGGCTTCTTCGGTATCGGACATAGTTTCGATACAAATCGCGTCGGCCTGGCCTTTTTCGAGGGCCTGGGCCTGCTGTTTGAAAGAGTCATAAAGCTCCTGTTCGGAAACTTCGCCGGTCAGGAGCATTTTTCCGGTGGGGCCTACTGAGGCGATGACCCATTTATCTTCGCCGGCGGCTTTACGGGAAATCCGGGCGGCAGCCAGGTTGATTTCATCAGCACGGTCGCCCAGGCCGAAATGCTCAAGCTTGAAAGATGTTCCGCCGAAACTGTTGGACTGAATCATATCGGAACCGGCGTCAATATAGCTGCGGGCAATATCAAGGATGTCTTCGGGGCGTTCAAGGCACCAAAGTTCGGGACACTGGCCGGGCTGAAGGCCTTTTTTCTGCATGAAAGTGCCCCAGGCCCCATCGGAAATAAGTATGCGGCCGGTTTTCACGGTATCAGTTATCTTAGCTCTGGTCATGATGAGTATCCTCTAGTTTTTCCCTTCTGCCCCACCGTAGTTTCCGATAGGAATATCAACTAATTTTCCAATCATTTATTGAGTATATCATAATAAAAAGCAAGTTTACACCTTTATAGCTGCTTGTACCAGATAAAAATGTGATTAATATCACAAAATAATTTGCAACACCCTGACTTATTGATAGGCAGCGAGTTATGGACGGCCCATGAGATAGGCCTTTATATAACCTCTTTGAAGTATGACATTTAAGTTAGCGGAATCCGGTCACACGAATCTATAAGGCACATCATGGGCAATAATGACTTGTGAGAACAGTTTGTGCGTAGCGGTAAATTGCCCAAAAATGGTCTTACCAAAACAAATTCACTTGCCCAAAAGCGGTGATGGGATATAATAGTTCTGTAGTTATCGGAACTTTCGGGTAGAGAGGTGTCGAGCCCGTGTCTGGCGAGAAAACTGTTTGGTCTTCGAACTCTGTCTGAGGTTGATATTCGCAGTTATGGATGGGTAGAGAAATTTCATTCTGCTTGTCTGAGAAAAACAGGGGGATTTTGCGCATAAGCGCAGGAAGGGATAGGCTATGTCCGCGAAGAAATCGTATTGTTTAATGGGGTTGGTTTTCATTCTGGCCGTTCTGGGGATGCCGATTTGGGCTAATGGTGCGGCTCCGGGGAATGATGTTTGCGCCAGTGCTGTAATTTTGACACTGGATGTGCCAGAAAGCGGGACGAGTGTGGACGCTACTGAAGATGCGGGGGTCAGCAGCTCGTGTTTCACAGGGACTGCCAATGACGTTTGGTATTCGTTTACGCCGGGTGCGGGGCAGGGTGGGGATTATGTGGTCTATGTTTATGGTACAAATTTTGATTCGGCAGTATCGGTCCATACGGCTTGTGACCAGGCGAGTATTGCCTGTAATGATGATTACACTACTGATTCCTTAGACCGGGAGTCACTTGCTATAGCTAGCATGACAGCAGAGACCACTTATTTAATCCGGGTGGCGGGCTATAACGGCGCTACAGGGACATTTACAGTTATGGTTACTCTGCCGCCTGACAATGATACTTGCGGGACAGCGGCGGGGATAAATGTTGATACGGTATATTCGGAATCTTCTATTGGGGCGGAAACCGAAGGCACGATTGCTGCTCCGACCTGTTCAAATGCGGCTTTGCATGATGTATGGTACCAATTTACAGCGGGAATTGATGGCGACCATACAGTTAGCTTAAGCAATCCGGTTTCAACCTATGACCCTACTCTGGCGGTATATTCGGAATGCGACGTAGCTGGCTATATTGACTGTGCTGATACCGGCAGTTTTGGTGATGGTGAAAGCGTAACCTTTGCCGCTGTCAACGGTATAATCTATTATATCCGTGTGGGTGGTTATGCCGGTCAGGTAGGTGATTTTGATATTAAGGTTGTCGCTCCGGCGGGTGGTCCGGCTAATGATGGATGTGGGGCACCTGAAATATTGGCTTTGGGAGCAGCCACATCCGGCGATACCAGTGCAGCTAGTGACGAAGGGGCTTTTACGAGTTGCCTGGCAGGGGCGATTAGTGATTTGTGGTATTCTTTTACGCCGGGGGCAACCGGTAATTACGCGTTTCATCTTTATAATTTGAGCGGTGGTTTTGACGCGGGACTGGCGGTTTACAGCGATTGTGCTGACGGGGATTTGCTGGCCTGTTTTGATTTCAATGGTCCGGCAGTACCGGAAAGCGGGATATTAGAATTAGAGAACGGCGTGCCCTATCTGATTCGGGTGGGCGGCAATGACAGTACTGTGGGGACATTTGACTTGGTCGTTGATACACCTCTGGCCAATGACCGGTGTGAGGACGCGATAGCGTTGGTCTATGGTGTTGCGGCGACAGGCTCTACTATAGGAGCGGTGGAAACTCAGGTTGAGAGCGATTGCTTCGATCTTGATTTTTTTCCGGATGAGATACATTGGGGTGATGTCTGGTATGAATTTACTCCGCAAGTGGCAGGGTTGTATTTCTTTGATTGCCTGGGCAGTGATTTTGATACGATTGTTTCGGTGCATGAGGGGTGTGGCGGAGCAGCGATTTACTGTAACGATGATTATTATAAGAATTTTGACGGCTGGGCAAGTTGTGTTCCAGCGGTTGAGAATATTTCCCGTATAGGCGGCATTCTATATCCAGGACAGACTTATCATGTCCGGGTTTCGGGGTACGAAGGTAATGAAGGCGATTATGCCTTGACGGTCAGTCTGGCTGGTGATGTGAATATTGACGGTTTGGTTGACATTGACGATTTGGTGGCATTGGCTGCGGATTGGGTTGGCGAAGACCGCTGTTTCTCGCGGGCGGACATTTCGCCTAATCAGTATGGCGAGTTTAACGACGTGGCGGGGGATTCGCACGGTGACCATTGGGTAGGCCTGAATGACTTTGCCGAGCTTCGTATGGCCTGGGGTGCCGATGTGACTGACCCGGGCGACAGCTGGTCGCTGATAACGGAAGTTACCGCGGGCCAGGGTTTGATCAGCCCGGCGGGGATAACCTATCACGACCCAGATGCAGTGGTTAGTTTAACGGCAATAGCGGCTGAAGACTGGATGTACAAGACCTGGGGCGATGATGTTGACAGCAATCCGGCTCCGATTTTTGGCGATTCCGGTTCAGCGACAACAGTAACGATGGACGACAACAAGTACGCGAGTGTGGAATTTGTGCCGGCGTTTACTCTGAACGCTTATGTTCAGGCGGGCAATGGCTCAATCGACCCGGCGGGCCTGAGTTATTATGAAAATGAAGGGGGCCAGAAGATTATTGATGTCAGCGCTAACCCCGACGCCGGCTGGCAAGTTAAACAGTGGGGTGGTGCCGCTGACAGCTTGATGGGCACTGAGGTAGCTGGCATCTGGAACAACACGGTAACTTTTGAATCTACCGATACCGCTAAGACGGTGTGGGTAGAGTTCGAGGAGATACCGGGTTATGAGCTTACCTGCACGGTAGGCGGCAACCCGGCGGGCGGGACGATTGACCCGGCGGGCAGCACGACTCAGGACGTTGATGCGGTTGTTACGCTGACAGCGACCCCGGCGGTCGGCTGGCGGGTTGCGAGCTGGACTGGTGTTGACGCTCCGGCACCGGACCCGGGCAGTTGCGGGGCAGCGGTTCAGGCTTCGGTTACGATGGATGGTCCCAAATCCGTTGAGGTTACTTTTGAACAATGCTTCACGCTGGACGTTATCTATGGTTCGGGTAATGGTACCATCCAATATGATCCGACAGGTACAACCGTCGGCGATGTTACCTATTTTGAACCAGGCACCACGGTGATGGTTTACGCTATACCACAAGACAACTGGTACTTCCCGCTAAACTATGGTTCTTGCAGCGGAGGCGACATAACCCAGGTTACATACCCGGATAGTTGTGGCGAGACATTGGAATTATCGGTCATAATGAACTCTGATGTTTCCTGTGCTCTTACGCTGGAAGAATGCTATAGTCTGAATATCTCCTCTACTGGAGATGGCGATGTCACCCCTGACACATCAGGCGGCACCTTATATTATGTACCGAACTACCTGCTCACCATAACGGCAGACCCTGCTGATGACTGGGCCTCGGGCGACTGGACAGGTTTGGATGGTTTAGGTTTGACGCCAGCATGGGGCGATTGCGGTGACAACGTGAGCGTTGTTGATATATTAATGACCCAAGATCTGGACATCACAGTTGATTTCGTGCAGTGCCATGAGCTGGAGTTCTATGTCAACAGCGGCGAAGGCTATGTTGACCCGTGTGGAGTTACTCGGTATCCAGAAGGTACGAGTGTTGATTTGACGGCTTATCCGAATGCGGAATGGCGGGTGATGCAGTGGGGTGGCGACGCGGCAGTTATTCCGAACGCCAGGCAAAATACCAACGCCGTGACCATGAATAGCGACAAGGAAGTATGGGTTGACTTTGAGATTATCCCGACGCAGTATCTGCTAACTACCCAGGTGGTTGGCAGCGGGACTTTGACTCCGCCCAGCGGCGACCAGGACGAGAATGATGTGATTGCTTTGCTGGCAACGCCCGATGCTCACTGGTATTTCGCTGGCTGGAGCGGCACGGATGACGATGGGCTGATGACGCTGAATAATACGACGACCATGACCAGCGCCCGCACGGTCACCGCGACATTCGCACCGATTATGTGGACGCTTTACAGCCATGTCCATACTACCGACCATGGCAGTCTCGATATAGTTGGTTACCATAGCTACCAGGACGGTACTCTGGTTACGATAAACGCGACTCCGGGGCCTGGTTACAAAGTTGACTACTGGCTGGTGGATGGCGTCAATGTTGGCAATGCGACATCAATAAATGTAATGATGACCGCTAACAAGGACGTGTTGTGTAAATTCATCAAGCAGTAATTTATCGTTAGCTGTTTGATTATGACAAACTCCGGGAGGCAGCGTCGGGCCGAGAGGCGGCGAGGTCTTCCGGAGTTTTTTTTATATGAATGTTGGCGGCCCCCGGCATTCATGCTATGATAGTATGGTAATATTTGGGAGATGAATATGGATAAGATACGCGAGTTTTTCAAACGGGACCGGTTTGCTGAATTATTAGGCATTACGATTGACCAGGTGTCGCCGGGGCAGGCAACGGTGAGTATGGACCTGAAAGAGGAACATCTCAACGGTGTGGGCAGCGGGCACGGCGGAGCGATATTTACACTGGCGGATTTTGGTTTTGCGGTGGCGTGTAATTCGCATGGCACGGTAGCTGTAGCGATAAATGTAAGTATCTCGTTTGTCAAAGCCGCCCGGCCGGGCAGACTAAAGGCGGTGGTGCGGGAAGTGTCGCGTAATCCGAAACTGGGAAATTACAGCGCGGAGGTTATCGACGAAGATGGTGATTTGGTCGCCACGTTTCAGGGGCTGGCCTATCGCAAAAATATCGCGTTGGAAGATGTAAAATAAGATTAAATCTGCCCTTTTTCGCGGCGATGGTCAATTACCCTTTTGGCCTTGCCTGCCGAGCGTTCCAGACTTTGCGGTTCGACCAGATTGACTCTCATGCGAATGCCGGTGACGGAATGTATAGCCCGGTCGATTTTTTCTCTCAGGGCCTGGACCTGGCTCATGCGGTCGGAGAAATCCTGGGGACGCATTTCGACATGAACAGTAACTTCGTCCAGCGTGCCGGGCCGGTCAACTTCGATAAGATAATGCGGGGCGGTGCCTTCCACACGCAACAGAGCCTCCTCGACCTGTGACGGAAAAACATTTACCCCGCGAATAATCAGCATATCGTCGGTGCGACCCACAACCCGACTCATACGCACGGTGGTTCTGCCGCATTTACAGGTTTCATAATTGAGAGTAGCGATGTCGCGGGTGCGATAACGAATAATCGGCATGGCCTGCTTGGTAACGGCAGTGAAAACCAGTTCGCCTTGTTCACCGGGGGCGACCGGCTCAAGAGTTTCGGGGTTGATACACTCAACAATGAAATGGTCTTCCTGAATGTGCATACCATCGCGAACAACACACTCACCGCTGACACCGGGACCGATTACTTCACTAAGGCCATAATTATTAAAGGCCATGACGTTGAGTTCATTTTCGATTTGAATGCGCATGTCTTCGGTCCAGGGCTCGCCACCGAAATGGGCAAACTTCAGATGCAGGCTGCGCGGGTCCACACCCTGAGCATGAGCAACCTCGGCAATTTGCAGAGCGTAGCTTGGGGTGCAAACCAGTACGTCCGCGGCTAAATCCTGCAAGAGCATTATCTGGCGGGCGGTGTTGCCGGAAGCTGCTGGCAAAATAGCGGCCCCGACTTTTTCGACACCGTAATGCAAACCGAAACCGCCGGTGAACAATCCATAGCCAAACGCGATATGAACCAGATGTTCGGGACGAAGCCCGCCGGCAGTGAGAAAACGGGCACAGAGATTAGCCCAAAGGTCACGGTCCTGGTCGGTATACGCGACAAAAGTGGGCTTGCCGGTAGTGCCCGAAGAACCGTGAATACGAACAACATCTTTACGTTCGACCGCCAGAAAACCCAGCGGATAATGAAGACGCAAATCTTCTTTGGTAGTGAAGGGCAGGCGACGCACATCATCAACGGTCTTTATGGTATCAGGAGTGATTCCCGTCTTGCCAAAAGCTTCCTGGTAGAAAGGAACATGCCCGACATGCCCGACACATTGACGCAGCCGCTCGGCTTGAAGTTTTTCCAGTTCCGCTCGCGGCAAGGTTTCGGCTTTGTCCCAAATACGATTTTCAAAAGCGAATTCACTCATTATCTCACCATAAAGACACTGCTCCCGATACGCTTAATCCTGTTAAGCGGTCAGGAATTTTTAATACTGTTATCAGTTACTTATTTTCGATACGCTGGAAGAATTCCACGGCATCGACCAGGTTCACATCTTCAGCCTGGAGAACGCGGGCTGCTCCGTCGGGGTCTTCAAAGCGGAAGACCATAACCGCTTTTTCGTCGCGCCGGAAAGTAAAAGCATACATATATTCAACGTTAATACCAACCTTCTCGATTTTTTCGAGCAGTCTGGCCAAACCGCCGGGCTGGTCGTCAACTTCAATAGCGATAACCTCGGTGAGATTAACAACACAACCAGCTTTTTCGAGCGAGGCTTTGGCGTTTTCCCAGTCACGGACGACCAGTCGCAAAATACCAAATTGTTCGGTATCAGCCAACGAAAGGGTAAGAATATTGATTCCCGCCTCGGCAAGTATTCGACAAGGTTCACTCAGGCCGCCGCGTTTGTTTTCCAGGAAAACTGACAGTTGGTTAAGTTTCATCGCAAAATTCCTTTCTGCTTATTATGCCGCGTGAGGCGGTTTACATTTGACGGTTATCAATCACTCTCTTGGCCTTGCCTTCACTGCGTTTGATGGTGTGGGGCTCGACCAGTCGCACCAGGGCTCTGATGCCCAGGGTGTGTTCGATAGATTTGCTGAGCTTGGCCTGAAGTTCCTCAAGGGCCCGCACCTTATCGCTGAAAAATTCAGCGGTAACTTCGACCTGTATCTCCATCTGGTCCAGACCGCTGGTGCGGGTCAGGATAATCTGGTAATGCGGCAGCGTGCCTTCGACCACGAGCAGGGCTTCTTCGATTTGCGACGGGAATACATTCACGCCGCGGATGATGAACATGTCGTCGCTGCGTCGGCCAATGCGTTTGATTTTGCGAATAGTCCTGCCGCAAGAGCAAGTCTCAGTGACCAGCTGGGTGATGTCACGGGTGCGATAGCGAATCATGGGCATAGCGTCTTTGCTGAGCGTGGTCAGGACAAGTTCACCTTCGCTGCCGTCGGGCAGAGGTTCGCCGGTTTCGGGGTCGATAATTTCGGGATAGAAATGGTCCTCGAAAACATGCAGGCCGGACTGAGCGGAACATTCACTGGCAACGCCGGGGCCGATGATTTCGGACAGGCCGTAAATATCGTAACCCCTAATGTTAGTCTGCTGCTCAACCCATTTACGCATGGTTTCGGTCCAGGGTTCGGCGCCGAAAATCCCCGCGCGCAGGGGCAGGTCTTTCATATTGATGCCCATTTCACCAGCCCGTTCGATAAGGTGGATAAAATAACTGGGTGTGCAGCAAATAGCGGTCACACCAAAATCCTTGAGTACCATGATTTGTCTTTCGGTGTTGCCGCCGGAGGTGGGAATAACCGTCGCCCCCAGGGTTTCGGCACCATAATGGGCGCCCAGCCCACCGGTGAACAAACCGTAACCATAGGAGTTCTGAATAATATCGCCTTTATGCAGTCCGCAGGCAACGAAGGTACGCATCATCACGGAAGACCAGACATCCACATCCGCGCGAGTATAGGCCACGACGATGGGCTTGCCGGTGGTACCGCTGGAAGCGTGCAGACGAACGATTTCCTGCATGGGACTGGCAAAGAGACCGAACGGATAAGTGTCCCTCAAATCCGTCTTGACCGTAAAGGGCATCTTGGCAATATCCGCCAGGGCTTTAATGTCTGAAGGTTTGAGTTTACGCTCATCCATTCGCTCCCGGAACAGGCGAACATGTTCATAAGCCCGCCCGACAATCCGCTGCAAACGGGCCAACTGAACCTGCCGCAACTGGGGTATCGGAAGAAAATCCATCGCGCTTACAGGATGGAAGCTGTTACCGCAACAACATGATTTTTTTGTCATAACCGCGACTCCCTTTTTTCTTGTTGATAAAATGTCACTATTTTTTCGCTGCCTGACGCCCCATCTCAAACGCTTCGTCATTCATCGCGTGAAGCTTCTCGGTGAGATTGTCGTGAATGGTTTCCAGCCAGACAGACTTATCTACGTCAAGGTAAATACTCAGGGCACCCAACATAGCGACATTAAGGCTTTTTTTGCTCTGGAGCTTGTCAGCGTCAATAATTCCCGGCTCCAGCAATACACCCTCACTCGAAAGAGTATGGCGATTGTTTTCAACTTGATCTTCAGCCAGAACCACGAGATAGTCAGCCTGACCTTCCGGGACCATGGGGCTGAGAACGTTCTCGCCGAACCGCACACCGCTGTTCACCGAACCGCCGCGCTGACTCATGCCGTGTACTTCACTTTTTTTCACATCCCGCCCCGCCCGAAAAACAACCTCTGCCAAAATATCCGAGGCCTTCAATACGCCTTGACCACCCAGGCCGGCGATGATTACATTAGTAACTTTTGACATGTTATACTTCTCCTTGGCAGGCCTGTTGATACTGTTTAATCTTTCCAGCGGCTAAAATGCAGGGCCGACGCGTAATGATAACTGTAGGCTCATTCCCAGCGAGGCTATCAGTGAGAATTTTACTAAATTGTTCTGTTTCCTTGACCGCGTCGATTACCTGAACATTCTTAATGCCCAGCGAACGGGCCAAATCCTCAAACACAATCTGATTCGTGGGCTGATGGTCCAGAGTACGACCGGTGCCGGGATGCTCCTGTAAACCCGTCATCGCCGTGGTGCTGTTGTCAAGAATAAGCACAACATGACCGGTTGCCGGAGTGTTGTAAACCATCTCGACCAGACCGGTAATGCCGCTGTGTACAAAGGTGCTGTCGCCAATTACACTAACAACCCGCCGGGCCTGGTCTTCAGGAAGAACATGCCGCAAACCTAACCCTACACCAATACTGGCACCCATGCAAACACAAGTATCCATCGCGTTAAAGGGCGGCAGTACGCCAAGGGTATAACAACCGATGTCGCCGGCAACAATACATTTCTGGTCACGCAAAGTTTCAAAAACTTTACGATGGGGACAGCCAACACATAATTGCGGCGGCTTGCCCTTGGGAGCAGCTTCTTCCAGCGAAGTATCGTTCTGGATGATTCGCAGTACCCGACCGACAGTGAGTTCGCCAAAACGATACATCTGGTCTTTACCTTCGACATCAAGGCCGGCCGCCCGCAAATCATTAACCAGTATCGGGTCGCCTTCTTCGATTACCAGACAACGGTCAACACTACTAACGAAATCGGCTATCTGCTTCATGGGCAGCGGATAGGTCATGCCCAGTTTGAGGAAGCTGGCATTAGTCGCGGCTTCGCGGGCATGGACATAAGAAATACCCGACGCGATGATACCTAACGATTTATCACCTTTGATAACCTTGTTAAGATTCGATGTTTCGTTGTACGCCTGAGCTTCGGCAAGAATCTTACGTAATTTACGATGGGCTGGACGAGCGAAAGCCGGAACCATCACGCGATTTTGGATATCCCGTTCAAAACTTGTCGGCATCGGGTGCTGTTTCGCCGCAGGCTTGACAATAGTTTTAGAATGACAGATTCGGGTCGTCACCCGCAGCATAACAACCACCTGAAATTTCTCGGAAATCTCCAGACTGGCCCTCATCATATCATAGGCTTCCTGAGAATCAGAAGGCTCGATCATTATCACCCCAGCGGCGCGAGCGTAATTACGGCTGTCCTGCTCGTTCTGACTGGAGGCCATACCAGGGTCATCGGCACACACTAAAACAAGCCCTCCTTTAACACCGGTATAAGCCGCCGTAAAAAGCGGGTCGGCGGCAACATTCACCCCTACATGTTTCATCGTCACCAAAGTTCGCCCCCCCGCAAATGCCGAGCCAAGCCCCACTTCCAAAGCAACTTTCTCATTGGGAGTCCATTGAGCCTTGCCGCCAAGTTTGGAGAAGTTTTCCAAAATTTCCGTGGAAGGGGTACCGGGATAGCCAGTACCGAGCATTACCGCGGAGTCACGAGCGGCCAAGGCAATTGCCTCGTTACCGCTAAGAAGTAAGCGAGCATCGTTAGTCATTATTATTCCTGATTTTACATAAAATTACCAATCGCCAGCAACATTCCCGCCTTAGCAAAAGACAGGTTCAGTAATTTAACGTAAAATCGCCCGAAAATCAAGTTTTACCAATATTGGCGCATACAAAAGCCGACCCGACAGTACAGTTGCCTGAATGGAACAACTGAGCTGTCGGGCCGGCAGTCATACAAAAGACCTATGCCGGTCTTAGAAGGTTATCATCAACTCATAACGCAGGAAGTACGCCGGATCCTGAGTATCTTCCTCGTAATAGCCGCCCGGCAGAAAACTCTCGGCCAGAAAATGACCGCTGAGGTGCTTGTTGATTTTGTATTTCATCATGGCGGTGATTAACTGACCGCGAAAATGACCACTGCTGTAGGCAGCCCGATTTTCGACAGTATTTTCATCGGCGTAAAGCAGATGATAGTCGGCACAAAGCTCTATCTTCTCGGTCGGATGACCCGTCCATCCGCCGCCTACGCGGTGCAGATTGGTTACGTCACCGATACGACTTTCCGGCAGATAAGTATAAACATACAACTCGCTGAACTGAGGCCAGCGTCCCCAAAGACTGTTGAACTGCTCGTTCTTGGCAGTATCCGGATCGTCACCACTGAGGAATTCATAGTTGAAACGCAGTTGACTGTCCCATGAATCTTTGAGCAGGTATGTCAGGCGACTGTTGAAACCGAACGCACAAATACCGGAACTATCGCCATATTCACCCAACTGCTGAGCAAATTCGGCACGGCCCTTGAGCTGTTCGCTCAAAGACGAATCAACGCGAGCACCAAAGGTATAGATTTGAGCGTCAGTGCCGACACCGGCATCGCAGGGAAGCTCGTGTTTCCAGATAGCGTAAACATCTGTTTTGGTATTCGGCAGCCAGGAATTATTTTTGACATAAAGAATGGCACCACGTTCATCCTGGTCGATAAGGCCGGTGCCACGTTCCTGGTCGTTAATAGGTTCGAATGTCCCGTCGGCTTCTGCCTTCTGGTCCACATAAATCAAATCAACTGAAGTTGCTTCATCCAACTGGTAGTTGAAACGAACCGCATCGAAGAAAATTGTACGTGAGCCGTCCAGCGGCGTGCCGTCGAGAATCAGCCAGCCGTTACCAAAAATCAGGTCCTGGCGACCAGCGGTAATGGTCAGGGGCAGGTCAAAGGCATTGCGAACCTGGACATTCAAGGTGTCGAACAACGCTTCGTCGAACTCTACATTAGAATCACGACTGTCCGGCTTACACCAGTTACGCCACTCCCAAATCAAGCGGGCATTGACATCGACGTCCTCAAACATGCTCCACTTGGCACCCAGACGACTGCGAATTCTCTGGAAGTGATATTCATGGTTAGCGGAACTACGGTCCGGAATGATAAATTTATCACCCCAGATTTCCCGCAAACGCTGGTCAAAACTCAAAGTCAGACCCGGCATGGGGTTCTTGATAGCGTCAATAACGCCGCTATCGGAAGCGCCCCCGTCAGCAGCCCAACTCAGGGCCGAAGTTAAGCCGACAATGGCCACCACCACGGTAATTTTCAACAAAACAGACAATCTCATACAATGCTCCTTTCATAGTACATTTTACTACCACTACCCCCCATCCGAATAATCCACAGTTTAACAAAAAAATTCACAAAAGAAACTATTTCTTAAAACATTTTTCCAAATGCCCATCGTCAGGCCTTTTGCTGACAACGCTGACCAGGATTAACACCAGAAAACTTATCGGCACCGCAATCACAACCGGGTCAACCACCGACCAGTTAGGATGGTCCAGCAGCAAAGAGTGAACCGGTTTTTCGTCGGTCCCCAACAGCCAGTTGCAAATCCCCAGGGCCCGCGCCTCTTTATCCTTAATGAACAGCAGCCAGAACGCCGGAATAAGAAAACCGACGACCATACTGGCAATCGCTCCGGCACGAGTGACCCATTTGAAGAACAACCCGCCCAAAAAGGTCGGTAAAAACGCCGAGGCACAAAGACCAAAGAAAATCGCGGTCGCCCGAGCGACAATATAGCCACCACGAGCATAATGACTGATAATTACCGCGATAATAATACCGATGATAATACCCACCCTGGTAATCAGGATACTGGTCCCGTGTTTCTGGGTCAGCTGCTCATAAACATCGCGACCGATACTGGTGCCAACCGCGTGGAACTGACTGGAAAGCGTACTCATCGCCGCCGCCAGCAGGGTCAGCAAAAACAACAAACCAAACCATTTGGGCATGGCACGAGTCACGAATGTGGGAATAACACTATCGGGATTGAAACCCCAGTTTTCACCACCACCAACTACCGCCCTGGTAAACGCGGTCGCGTGCGGCATTATTTCCACTCTGCCGTCTGCCAACTCCTGAACGATTTCAGCTTTGGGCATAAGTACCGAGAAGGGAATCAGCTTTTCTCCTTCGCCGGGCTTGATACCATGGCCCGCCGTGAGAGTCTTGGGACCATCCTTGGTAATCAGCAGGTCATAACCCTGAGCCACGATAGTATTGTCAACCTCACCGGTACCGGTAGAGTCGATATGCCACAGTTCGCAGGGAACTTTCTTGAGAATATCACGCTCTTTTTTGGCTACCACCCAGGCGACTTCGGTTTTGGAAATGATTTTGCCGGTTATCTTTTCATGGTTGTGGAAATACAGGTTGCTCAATGAACCAACCGTAAAAGCTACCCCCGTCATAATCAGAATGAAAACCCCGCCGATAAACACCGCGCGATTCAGTTCGCGTTTGCTCTTTACGGTCATAAACCGCACCGCCAACTGAGGCTGTGCCAGCACACCAATTCCGACACCCAATACAATCGTACTGACTACAATCCACCAGAGATCATATTTCGGTTCGCCCCAGCCGCATTCCGGCATAGCCGTCCAGCCCTTAAAGCCTATACTGCCGAACAAACTGGGTTTATTGCCAATCTCAGTCAGAGCGGTATGTGCTTCGGTTACTCCGCCCAGCAAAGAATAGGTCCAGACCAGCAGAAAAATCATGCCGACAAACATAATCGAACCCTGTAGGGCATCGGTATACATAACACCTTTTAAACCCCCTACCACCACATAAGCCGCAATCAAAACACTGAAAATCAGCAACGCCGCATCGTAAGGAATCCCAAACTGAGTGGAAATATACTCGCAGCCGCCAATCAAAACCGCCGCCGCATACAAAGGGATAAAGAAGAAAATAATCAGCCCGGCGAAAACCTGCATAAAGCTGCTCTGAAAACGCCGACCAAGCAATTCCGGAAAAGTATGGGCGTCGAGACGATGACCCAACCGACGAGTAGGACCACCTAAAAACACGAACGCAACAAAGATACCGACAAAGATATTCAGGAAGGTAAGCCACAACAAACTCATCCCAAAAAGACCAGCCACCCCGCCAAAACCGACAATAGCACTGGTGCTGATAAAAGTCGCACCGTAGCTCAGGGCCATCACAAAAGGGTGAACTTTACGACCAGCCACCAGATAATCGGCGTCGGTCTTGGTCCCGCGATAACCCAGCCAGCCTAAATAAGCCACGACCATCATATAGACCAGAACCACAATTATCTCAACTACACCGACAGCTTGCGCTATCATCATATCAGCGTCCTCCAAAAGGAAAAGCGTTTACAAAGAAACCGCGCCGACCCAAACCAGGCGCAACATGACCCTAAAGACCTGAACAATATCTGAAATCTACAGAAAACTTCGAATCAGAATTCCTGTTCGACTTTTTTCTCTTCCTCAGCCCAGCGAATGTCTTCATCATCAACATCCGCGTCGCCGCGATTCCAGTTTGCCAAGCCGTAGACCACACACAGCAGAGCACTAGCCAAACACAAAATATAGGCCAGACTCACATATTTGTCTTCAATTCCTAACATAGATCCTTGCTCTTTCGGACAATTCAGCGACCGACGCGACTGCGCCTATGAATATGTCGCAACATTGTCATTTGACCCGAGTTTCTATCTGAACGGCAATAATAGTATTGCTATCGCCCGTTGTACAGCCAAAACCGTAAAAAAAGCTCATATTTACTTGTTTCTTAATGTCATTTTCAGTGCTGGTAGGGCCACTGGGCCGCCCTTACCTCAAATAAACCTGCTATTTGTCGTTATGAGAAAGTTATCGGCCATTTTTATCTTTTAAGGACAGACCAAAAATAATTTTTAACATAAACTTATCTCTTTAAGAACGTTATGAATTATTTTTTTAACAACAAAAATGGCTTGCCAGCTCCTCACCGGTCAATTACAAATAACCGTGTTATCAATATTGATATGCTATCAGAAGGGTATGGAATCATGAAAGTAGTTGCCGTATGCGGAAGTCCCCGAAAAGGTGGAAACACAGAGCAGGCCTGTGAGATTGTTTTGAAAGGCATCGCCCTAAACAATATCGAAACTGAGCTTATCACCTTAGTAGGCCTTGAAATAGGCCCCTGCACCGCCTGCGGAGGCTGTGCCGCTGCCCATAAGTGTGTGGCCCATAAGGATGATTTTCAGCCGATATATGAGAAAATCGTCGCTGCTGACGGCCTTGTCCTGGCCAGTCCCGTATATTTCAGCTATGCCACCGGCCCGATCTGCAACCTGATTCACCGCTTGGGCTATGTTGCCCGGCGTTGTGGCAATCCCCTCAGTCGCAAAGTCGGCACAGCCATCGCCGTCGCCCGTCGTGCCGGCCATAACGCGACTTTTCAGCAATTAACCATGTTTTTTCCGATTATGGATATGGTTACAGTTGGTTCGAGCTACTGGAATGTGATACAGGCTCGCGACCCCGGTGATATTGCCCATGATGAGGAAGGACTCAAAACCCTGGAGCGACTCAGCGAAAATTTCGCCTGGCTGCTGAATAAAATCAACTAACAAGAACAGGGACAATGTGTGTCTCAGGTGTGCAACAACCAACCACAAACTAAACCACCAACAAAAACCGAGCCGCGTAAGCGACCGGATAAGACCACCAGCCACCACAGTTTGCGAAATCAGTTGACAGTTCCCGTAAAGGCTCTTTATCATATAGGCATGTCTCAGATGGTGTTAAATAGCAACACTTTACAAAAAACGGAGTATCTCTGATGGCCCAGAATTATGATAACTGCCTTTGCGTGGATAGAAATGATGCCCAGGAAGCCCTGGCGGTTTTGAAGTCCGCCCGGAACATCTTTTTCTGGCTGATACTCCTTTCTTTGATAGTTCTGGGAGTTTGTTTCTGGATTGTCGACCGCGGCACTATCGATGATACCTTGGGAATGGGCCGGGACAAAGGCGTCTGGATGAACTATCCGGGCCAGGCTCGCTCATTTGACGGCTGGCTTTTGATTGACGATGAGAAGCTCGCAACAGCCCCGGCTCAGCCTTCAGAAGCCGTCCCCGCCGCTCCCGACGAGAAAAAGTCAGAAGGACTTGTCCCCCCGCCCGGAAAGCCCTTTATGACACCCCCGTTTTTGCCCAGAATGGAACAGCAGCCGACCACCCCGCCCCGTCCGCGCGAAACCGTGCTGGTCGAGGGCATCAAACTCGTATTGCCGATATGTCGGGTAACCCTGGCTTTTGGAGGAGTACTTTATTGTCTGGTACTGCTGGTAGAGGTTAAAATCGCCTTGGTTGGCCATCTGGGCGGCCTGACTCCCGCCAGCAAAGCGTTTTTCCTTTCCCTGCTGCTTATGGTCCTGCTGGTCCCGTGGCAGGCGGCATTTTGCCCCAATGTCCCCAGTGCGATTTTTGGCTACGATGAACTGACTCAGCATTATCATAGTGTGAATTCCGAGCCCAGTTTTATCGCTGCCCTGGTATATTACACCCGATTTTCCGGCATGTGGCTGTTCTCCCTGCTAATCCTGACTGCCGCCCAGATTCGCAGCTGCCAGTCCCAGCGGATAATCAAAAAACGTCTCGAAAAAGCCACCCCCTTCGCTCGACCGCTTGCCCCGGCACCAACTCCCACGCCGGAACAATACGAAAACTGAGCAACATAAGTCATGAATCGTACCCGTACGATGTCAGATTTACATTTCAATCCTGTTTCTGCCTGAAAATCTGTTGCTCTGTATCGCCAGAAATAAATGTCGCCCACCTTTTGGGAGTTGCTGGTCGAATAATCTTGACGTTTTGGGGGGTAAAAACTATCCTTCTGGCTTGTTGGGAAAAATTTACCCAAAACCTGAAGACGGCCAACGTAATGGTCCGATAAGTATAAATATAATATAGTGCCGTTTAACTCGCCGAATATAAACCACTATAGTAAAAATGGTTACGCTATGAAGCTAATTGTGCCGCTTACCCTGATTTTACTGGCCTTTTCGGGATGTAACCCCGCTCGGGACGCCCAGGACAACAAAAAACCATCAAAAATTGACCCTCTTCAGGACACCATCGGCTCTCTTTGCGAATTGACCGGCTACGCCGCTGTACGTGTAAGCGGCTATTCGCTGGTCTGGGGGCTGCCCGGAACCGGCTCCAGCGAGTGTGACCCCACCACCAAAGCCTATCTTATTCAACAGATTCGCCAAAATGACCTGAAGCAATTCATGTCGGAGGAATACCAGGAACTTACGGCTGAGCAGATTTTCGATTCTCGCAATACCGCCGCGGTAGAAGTCACCGGCCTGGTGCCCGCCGGAGCCCCCGAAGGGATTCGATTTGATGTTCAGGTCCGGCCCATCCAGGGTACCCAGACAACTTCCCTCCAGGGTGGTTTCCTGCTTCGTACCGAAATGAGACAGTTTTTTTCGGGCAGATTCGGGGCCGACGCCGGTCGAGTCGCAGCCCTGGCGGGCGGACCAATGTTTGTAAATCCTTTTCCCATAGGGCCTGAACCTAACCAGAAGGCCGACCCGCGAAACGGACTGGTGCTTGGCGGAGGGCTTTCAAAATATGACCGACAAATCGCCCTGACCCTGATAAACCCCGATTATCGTATCGCCCAGCAAATCCAGCGACGGATAAACACCCGATTTGGCCGGGATGAACGACCCAAGGTTGCAAATGCCACCGGTCGAGAATTTATTATGGTTACCCTGCCCGACGAATACCGCGACCGCTACCAGTATTTCATTTCGCTGGTGATGGCCCTGTATATCCAGGAAAGCAGCGGTTTTGAACAAATGACCCTGCGAAATATTGACCAGTGGCTCACCGACGGACAGATTGAACCGCCCCTGGCATCACTGCTCTGGCAGGGTATTGGCAGAGGGGCCTTGGCCAGCATTTCCAGACATTACCAGGAAGGTTCCGACCAATTAACCTTCCAGGCTGCCCAGGCCGCCCTCGAACTGGAGGACTTCGCCGCCCTGGACACCATGATAAAGATTGCCAAACAAAAAGATAACCCCTTGCAGCTTCAGGCTGCTCAGACGCTTACCCGCCATGCCGAAGATTTAAGTGTCAGAAGAACCCTTAGCGACATGCTCGACAACCAGGACGCTCGTCTGAGGCTCATCGCCTATGAAGGTCTGCGTAATGCCAATGACAGTCGGGTCCGTTCCATCAATATGCCCGGCCACTTCCAGCTTGACTTGGTCGCTTCCGCCGGCGAAGACCTCATCGGAGTATGGGCCACTACCGAGCCAAGAATAGCACTGTTCGGCACGAAAATGAAATTGGCTGACAATGTATTCTATGAATCGCCGGACGGAACTGTTATGATAAACGCCCCGACCGGCAGCGAAAATGTGAAGATTGTTATCACCGAAAAAGGCCGGCTGGACGGCATTACCGTGGAATCTTCCCGGCTGGTAGCCGATTTTGTCGCCCGGCTGACTCTGCCTGATAAGGATAAGAGCCGGCGGGGGATGGGTTTTTCCCAGATAATCGGGCTGCTGTATCAGCTCAGCGCCGACCAGCAGAATATGATTGAAGCCAAGTACATGCTGGAGCGAATGCCCCTGCCGGGATTGTAAGATGATTAAGTAACGACTAAGGCCCGGAGCGGCCCTAAGATAAGTCACGGAGGACGTAAAGGTCAGATGAAGTTAAAGAAAATAATTCTTAACGGTTTCAAGAGTTTCGCCGATAAAACCGCGTTCGATTTTGAGGATGGGGTTACTGTTGTTGTCGGGCCCAACGGCTGCGGGAAAAGCAATATTGTTGACGCGGTACGATGGGTATTGGGCGAACAAAGCGCCAAGAGTCTTCGCGGCGGCCAGATGCTCGATGTCATCTTCAACGGCTCGAGTACTCGCAAAAGCAGCAGCATGGCTGAGGTGACGCTCGTTTTTGAAAACAGCCAGTCAATTCTCAAAACCGACGAAAACGAAGTCGCCGTTACCCGTCGGCTCTATCGCAGCGGCGACAGTGAATATCTGCTCAACAACAAGGCCTGCCGACTCAAGGACATTCGCGAGACATTTCTCGATACCGGCATCGGTACTGACGCTTACAGCATTATCGAACAGGGTAAAGTCGCGGTTCTGCTCCAGGCGTCACCGCAGGACCGTCGTTCGATTTTCGAAGAAGCCGCCGGCATCAGTCGCTATAAGGCACGCAAAAAAGAAGCCCTGCGAAAACTTGAACGGACCGAGCAAAATCTGCTGCGCTTGACCGATGTTATCGGCGAACTGGAAAAGCGTTTGCGTTCTATAAAGGTGCAGGCGGGCAAGGCTCGCAATTATCAAACTTACAGCACCCGGCTGAAAGAGCTGCGTCTGATACAGCATCTTTCCGAATATCATCAACTTCGTCAGGACACCGAAACCACCGCGGCAGAACTTGAGGCTTTTCAGGATGAACTGGCCGGAGTCAACGCTGAAAATGTACGTACTCAGGCCCAGCTAAGTAATATCGAACATGATTTGGACCACCTCGAACAGCAGATTCAGGAACACGAAAGGGAACTGCTCCAATGCACCGCTCAGATTTCCACCCAGGAAGACCGCATCGAGATGGGACAACGCCGCTGCGATGAACTTAATCAGCAGCTTACCCGCACACGCCAGCAGATGCATAATTTGCGTATCCAGAACCGCCAGCTCCAGCAGGACAGTGCCGCTGACCGTCAGCAGTTGGAAGAAATCGAAGAACAGCTAAAGACGCTCCAGGCTGAGCTTGAAAATCTGCAAACCCTTCGTCAGGACAAAGCTTTGCAGCTGGCCGAGTCCCGGGCCCAGCTGGACGATGAAAAGAGCGGGCTTATCGATATTGTGCGCCGTACCGCTCAACTGCATAATGAAATCCAATCGCTGGATGTGCGCCGGGACAGTCTCAGCGGCCAAAAAGACCGGCTCAGCGACCGCTCCTCGCAAATCGCTGATGAACTTACCAGCCTGCTCACCGAACGGGCCCAGTACGAAGAAAAGCTCGAACAGATTAACGTACTTCGCAGCGAATCGCAGGAACAGCTCGAAAACAAACGCCAGCAGCTCGCCCAGCTCGGCGCAGAAAGACTCGCTTGCAGTGAACAGCTTTCGGCGGCCAAGGAGTATCGCAGCGGGTTGATTTCCCGGCGACAGGTTCTTTCTGATATGGAGGCCAAGCTGGAAGGTGTCGATAAAGGTGTACGGCAGATTCTGGAAGCCCGTGCCCTTGACCCCGAACGTTATTATTATGTCCGCGGCATGGTGGCTGAACTGCTTCAGGCGGAGGTCAAGTACGCTTCGATTATCGAGGCAGCCCTGGGCGAACGGGCTCAGCATCTGGTCGCCGCTGACAGTCGTCTGGTTATTGAAGACAGCGACAATCTTGACGAACTGCCCGGCCGGGTGCAGATAATCTGTCTGGACCGGGTTGGCCCTTACACCAACGGTTTTGACCTTGACAATCGACCGGAAGTGCAGGCACGTTTGATTGACCTGGTTAAATTTTCCGAAGAAAATCAGAAACTCGCCTGGCATCTGCTCGGCAAGACCATACTGGTTGACAATATCGCCTCGGCGGTTAAGTTGGCAGAACAGGCCCCCGCGGGCTATCGTTGGGTAACGCTCAGGGGCGAGCTTCTCGAAGCCGACGGCACGATTCACCTGGGCCCGCAAACTGCACATACCGGACTGATTTCTCGAAAGAGCGAACTGCGCGAACTGGACCACGGTCTGCTGGAAGCCCAAGACCGCATCGGCGAACTGCAAAACCAGACCGAACAATACGCTACTCAGGCAGACCATCTGGAAAAGAATCTTCAGGAACTGCGTACCGCAATCTATGAAATCAGTACCGAGGAGGTCGAAACTCGCGGACGACTCGACCGGGTGGACCAGAACGTCCAGAGGCTCAAACAGGAAAGCCCCCTTATCGAATCTGAAATCGCCACGCTTGAAGAACAAATCGAGCAGGCCATCAATAAACAGTCGCAGAGCGAACAGAATCTTTCCGAACTCCAGACCGTCAACCAGCAGCGGCAGGAACGTGTCGATTTACTCGAAGAACAAATCCGCCTGCTCGCCAGTGAGGACCAGGTGGTTCTCGACCAGATAACAGATATGAAAGTCAGTGTCGGCCAGACCCAGCAGAAACGACTGGCCCTGAGGGAACGAATCTCCAGCATCGAAACGCAAATCCGGCAGTTCGACCATACCATGCAGTCGCTGCGTACCGACCTTAATAACGCTCAGTCGAATATTCTTTCTTCGCAGCGGGCGATTCTTACCGCTGAGTCAGCCTTGGCAGAGCTTTTTATGCGGCGGCAGGAACATCACGGCCAAACCGTCGGGCTGCGTAAGGAACGCGACCGGCAGCGTGAGGAGATGGAAGAATTACGCCGGCTCGCCCAGGAATGTCACCTCAAACATGAGCAGGTCCAGGAAAACTGTCATCAGGCCCAGATGAAGCTGAACGAATATAGACTTCGTAACGAGAGTCTTATCGAAAAGGTGCGCGAGGAACTTTCGCTCGACCTGGTCGAATATTATCAAAAGCAAATCGAGCTTCAAAAGCAGGCCCGGCTCGCCGCGGAACGGCCAGGTGAACCCACCAACGAAACTCCGGAAACCGAACAGCCCGCGGCAGAACAAATCGCTGATAACGATGCTCCCGCCGAAGAAGAATCCGAGGCCGAAATACTTCAACGGCAGTTCCTCAGCGGGGCTATCGACTGGCAGGCAGTCAAGGCGGAAATCGACGACCTGCGCGGCAAGATCGAACGTCTGGGTAATATCAATCTCGATGCCATTACCGAACAGGAAGAACTCGAAAAACGGGCCGATTATCTCAATCAACAAGCCACCGACCTTATGGATTCCCGCGAACAGCTTGAGTCTCTTATCAATCGCATCAATGAAGAAAGCGTCACCCGCTTCCAGGAAACCTTCGACGCTATTCGTATCAACTTCGCTGAACTGTTCCGCAAACTCTTCGGCGGAGGCAAGGCCGAGATTACCCTTCTGGACCCGGAAAACATCCTCGAATGCGGCATAGAAATCGTCGCACGACCACCCGGCAAACAGCCCCAAAGCATTTCCCTGCTCAGCGGCGGAGAAAAAACCATGACTGCCGTCGCTCTGCTGCTGGCGGTCTTCAAGAGCAAGCCCAGCCCGTTCTGCCTGCTCGATGAGGTCGACGCCGCGCTCGACGAAGCCAATAACGAACGCTTCAACCTCGTTATCAAGGAGTTCCTGAACACCTCCCAGTTCGTCGTCATTACCCACGCCCGAAGAACCATGTCTATCGCGGATGTGATTTACGGCGTGACTATGCAGGAACAGGGCGTCAGCAAGAAAGTATCAGTTAAATTCGCCACCGATGACGACACAGACGATGGAACAGCCGTGGCCTAATGTGTCCGGTACTTTGGAGAAGGAAACGGTGTCCGAGAAGGAAACGGTGTCCGGTACAATTATTTATCCCAACCAGGCATCAGCCCAGGGGGAACCACCAGCAGGAACCGCCCCGCGTCAGCAGCCGGATACACCCACAAGCCATCCTCCACTCCCCAACCACCGTCCATCAGAGCCGCGCACGTAAGTAAGCGGTGCCGTTAATTAAACCACTCCGACCAAAGTTCGCCCCGCACCGTCGCCCAAACCCCAGCTCAAAACACCCGTTGCGTCACTACCGTTAAAGACCCCAGAGGGGCATAGGGGATGGTGTCCAAAAACCTGTCCAGCCCGTCCAGTTTTGCCCACCTCGTCCAGCCAGTCCACTCCGCCCACCAAAAACAGGAATTTTTCCAGAAAAATTCATCCAAAATCCAAAAAAACCAAAAAAAATCGTCAAAAATCGGTCACCCCAGCCCAAACCGCGCCGAAAACCCCCACCGCAAACACGACTTTGCCACCGCAATAACGCCCCAAACAGGCATATTCACACCCAAAATCCCCCGCCCACTGCCCCAAAACACTCTTTTTACCCCCCCCAAATCCCCAATCGCGCTGATTTCGCCCCCTGCAAATTGCGTATTAAGGAGAACCCCCCACCCGAAAAAACCGTTTTAAGCCCCAATCGCGCCCACGAAGTCACCCTCGCGCTCACAAAAATAAGCACTTACAGCATACTTTTAATTGCCGACAGCATAATTTTATCGATTTTCAGAAAAATTCCATTTCTACGCGCACTCCACACGCAAAAAATGGTTGCTCAAAATACTCCCTTGGGTTAATACCTGTGTTATCAGGATTTATGACATTAACAAATGTCAGCCGCTATTGTATGACGTGCTAAAATCATAATTATTGCATGAATAATGAAATCTCCAAAATAATGCGTCCCATCAAGGTTCTCGTAGGCCTGATGCTCCTTTCCGCCGTTGCGTATTACATTCTCGCCCACTGGGAAGGCCGCGACGTAACCCTGCTCCGCTGCCTATATATGGTTACTATTACCATCTCCACCATAGGTTACGAAGACCTGCTGAATGTTAAGGAAAGTACTGTCCTTACAGTATTTACAATCTTTACCATCATTGCCTACATGGTTGTGGTTGCCTACACGATTTCAAATTTCACCGCCTTCCTGGTCGAGGGCCGACTCAGGAAATATTTCGAGTATCTCAAGCTCCGAAAGAGGATAAGCAAAATGGATAGTCATTATATCATATGTGGTATTAAGGACTTAGGAGTGTTCGTCGCTGAGGAGCTGCACGCGACCCGGCGGGGATTTGTGATAATCGACAGCGACCGGGCCGCTTTGGAAGCCCTTCAGAAGACTATTCCTGAGCTGGCTTACGTTGAGGGGGACGCCACAGACGATACAATACTGGAGGAAGCCGGTATTGGGCGTGCCAAAGGACTGGTAGCTTGTCTGGATAACGATAAGGAAAACCTTTATCTGATTTTGGCCGCGCGGGATTTGAATCCTAAGTTGCAGTTGGCATCATCATTTAAGTCATTAAGCGCCCGGAAGAAACTTCTAAAAGCCGGCGCCGCCCATCTGGTTTGTCCCGACCGTATCGGCGGAATGCGAATTGCTTCGGAACTTCTTAGGCCACAAGTAGTTTCGTTTCTGGATGGTATGCTGCACAGTAAGACCGATACCGGTCTTAGGGTGGAGCAGGTTATTGTGGGGGGAAATTCTGAGTTTGTGGGCAAATCCTTTGGCGAGTTTTATGATAAATGCGGCGTGTTAATAATCAGTTATGCTTCGGAGATTAGTCACAAGAGTGATTTCAAACATAATCCAGGAGCGGACATTAAGTTTGAAAAGGGGATGGCGGTCCTGTTTATCGCTACCCCTGAGCAGCGTCAAAAGGTTGAGGGAATATTGAGCTAATTACTTTTTGGATAAGGAGATATGCTGTGAAGAAGAAGATTGCGATGATGTTGGTTTTGTGTCTGGTTATGGCTGTGGCTGCGAGCGCGACGGAATATAAGACTGAGACGGATATTCTCTATCTTGACAAAGACACGCCGGGCTTTGATGAATACGCTGAGAGTCAGTGTCGGTTGGACATTTACTATCCGGTTGATACGAAAGAATTTACGACGGTGGTCTGGTTCCACGGCGGCGGATTGCGAGCTGGTAATAAGGATATTCCCGGCGCTTTCAAAGATAAAGGTATCGCGGTGGTGGCGGTGGAGTATCGGTTTTTTCCAAAGGTGAGCTGTCCGGTTTATATCGAAGACGCGGCGGCGGGTGTGGCGTGGGTGTTCAAAAATATCGAAAAGTACGGCGGTTCTCCCGATTCAATTGTTATTTCAGGTCATTCAGCCGGCGGCTATCTGACCAGTATGGTTGGGCTGGACAAATCTTACCTGGCCAAGCACGATATCGACGCAAATAAAATCGCGGCACTGATACCTTACAGCGGGCATACGATCACACATTTTACGGTCCGCGAAGAACGCGGTATTTCGGGTAAACAGCCGATTGTCGATAAGTTCGCACCGCTTTATCATGTGCGTGCCGACGCGCCGCCTTTGATTCTTATTACGGGCGACAGAGAACAGGAGATGCTGGGCCGCTATGAAGAGAATGCCTATATGATGCGAATGATGCGGGTGGCGGGGCATAAGCAAACGGAGATTTACGAAATCGGCGGGCATAATCACGGTGAGATGGTTGCACCCGCCCATACGATTCTGCTGAAGTATCTCCATGCTGTTGTGGTTGGTTGGTGATTCGCGGGTTTGGCTGCTGATTTTTATGAGGGCAGTGTTATGGATATTAATGTTCGCAAGAAAATGATGGCGTGGCATGTGATGGGCGGGGTGTGGCTGATTGTCGGCGGAGTGTCGGGCTATGCTCTGGGTGAGTATGTCTGGCGGTATCTGGCTTTTATCTGGCCTATGGGGATGGTCATGGCGGTTGTTCTGGGTATGTATGATATGAGCCGGGAGACGGCACGACAACTGGAATGGGAACGGGAATTCAAAAAGATTTACGGTGGGGCCTGGGCAGTGATTGGTATTTCTCTCCTAATCAGTCCGGTCATTTGTCTTTGCTGGTGGCTGGTTTGGAAAAAATTTACCGGTGATGAAAATATGACAACGGCATTGGTGACACTGAGTTGCGCCCTTGCGGTTTTTCTGCCGCTGATTCTGAAACGAACTGGCGTTTGGGCAGAGGATAAATTTAGATGTAAAAAAGAACGGTGCCTTCAAGATACTTCAAAGGGTACAACTGAAAAGTAAACTAATAGCCAGTTGAGCCCGCAAAATTATTTTCAAATGGTAGGATAAACTATGGATGATAAGCTGATTCGTGGTCAGCGGGTTCAGACTTTTTGTCTGCTGATTTTGAGCGGGTTCGCGTTGTCGCTGTCGATGTATTTTCTTAGTGCGGCGTTGATACCTTTTGTGCTGGCGGTGTTTATTTATTATTGTCTTTCGCCGGTCATCGAGGTTCAGGTACAAAAGCTGCGTCTGCCGCGGGCGTTGGCGATTTTTAGTACGTTTATTATTGGCTGCGCGTTTTTGTTTATGGTAGGTTTGCTGATATTGACGGCGGCGGAGCAAATAGGGGTCAACCGGGACGCGTACCTGGTGCAGATTCGGGAACTGTCGCACAATATCTGGAACTATCTGCCGCTGGACAAATTAAAACTCAATCCGGAGCAGATATTCGGGACGGTCGATGAGTTTTCGGCTAATATGATTAAATCGGTATCGAAAAGCGTTATTAGCGAAACGATGAATATTCTCTCGAACGGCGTGTTGGTGCTGGTGTTCCTGATATTCATACTGGCGGGCAAGAGCGGGCAGGGCGATCCGAATAAAGGTGTGCTGGCTGACATTGAATCACAAATGACGCTTTATATTCGCACGCTGCTGTTCACGTCCAGTCTGACGGGGCTGTTAGTGGGTGTTACGCTCTGGCTGCTGGGTGTGCAGTTTGCGTATGTGTTTGGGTTTCTGACGTTTCTGCTGAATTTCATACCGAGTATCGGTTCGATAATCGCGACCCTGCTGCCGCTGCCGGTGGTGTTTTTGAGTCCGGAGATGTCGGTGGGGGCGAAGATACTGGCGATGTTAATTCCCGCGGTCATACAGTTTGGTATCGGCAATATCGTTCAGCCGCGGATAATGGGCAAGTCGCTCAATCTGCACCCGATTACCGTGTTGCTGTCGTTGATATTTTTCGGGGTGATATGGAACGTAGCGGGAATGTTCCTGGCGACGCCGATTACGGGGATTGTGCGGATAATGATGAGCAAGTTTGATTATACCCGCCCGGTGGCAGAGGTGATGGCAGGGCGATTGGGCGAAAACAAAAAAGTGCAGAGTTAAGCGATTCTGCGGATGGTTGACGGTTAGTTTTTATGGGGGTATGATGGGGGGCATGGTCATTTCTTTGGGTTTTGGCCCAGTTTTTTTTGGAGATGGATACAATGGCTAAAAGCCTTTACATAATCGATGGTCACGCTCAGATTTTCTCGGCCTATTTCGCTCCCACGGGTGGGAATATGTCCAGCAGTACGGGCGAGCCGACCAAAGCGACACTGATTTTTACGACCATGCTGATAAAGCTCATTAAGGAGCGGCGGCCCGACTATCTGGTAGTGGCGATGGATTCGGGCGGGCAGACTTTTCGGCATGAGATTTACCCGGAATACAAAGCCAATCGGCCGGAAGTGCCCGAAGATTTGCCGGTGCAGGTCGAGCGGATTGTGGAAATACTGGAGGCGATGCGAATCCCGGTTTTGCGTCTGCCGGGTTATGAGGCCGATGATATTATCGGCACGCTGAGCAGTCGGGCCCTGGCTGAGGGGTTCGAGACTTTTATCTGTTCAAAGGATAAAGACCTGGAACAGTTGCTGGGCGAAGGGGTGAAGATGTACGATCCGCGTAAGGACGAAGAAACCGACGTGGCGGCATTGAAGGAAAAGAAAGGCATTGAACCCCAACAGGTTGTCGATGTGTTGGCCTTGGCGGGCGACACTTCGGATAATATTCCGGGTGTGCCGGACGTCGGGCCCAAAACCGCGGCTCAGTGGATTGCTAAATATGGCAGTCTGGATGGGCTGCTCGCTCACGCTGATGAGATTAAAGGTAAACGTGGGGATAATCTGCGGGCTAATGTTGAGCAGGCAGAGCTTTCACGCAAACTGGCGACGATAAACCTGGATGTGCCGCTGGTATACGAATGGGAGGATATGAAACAGGTCAGCGGCGACCGGCAAAAACTGGAACAGTTATTTGAGGAGTTGAACTTTCGGCGGCTGCTGGACCAACTGGACGATATAAGCGGAGAAACTGAAACCGATGTCAAAAATTTGGCGACACTCAGAAATAAAATAGAGAAGGAATATATTCTGGTCGAGGACGAGGGAGGTTTTAAGGATTTTCTGGCTGAGCTGAAGAAGCAAAAGCGGTTCGCGATAGATACCGAGACGACATCTGTAAACGCGCGGGCGGCGGAGCTGGTGGGCTTGAGTTTTTCGTGGCAGGCAGAGCAGGGTTACTATCTGCCGGTCAAGGGGCCGATGACTTCGCCGGTACTGGACTGGTCAGCAGTGCGCGAAGAATTACGACCGATTCTGGAAGACGAAAATATTGCCAAGATCGGCCAGAATATAAAATATGATATTATTATCCTGCGCGGGGCGGGAATCGAACTGGCGGGCGTGGATTTCGATACGATGGTGGCTTCGTATCTGCTGCACAGTGAACGCAACCGGCACAACATGGATGATATGGCCGCGGATTATCTGGGCCACGAGACAATCAAGATTGACAGTCTTATCGGCAAGGGTAAAAAGCAGATTACCTTTGATATGGTCGATACTGTGGTTGCGTCGGATTACGCCGCGGAGGATGCGGATATTACCTGGCGACTTTGGGAATATCTGGCGGGGCAGTTTAAGGACGCGGAACTTAAAAAGCTGTTTGACGAGGTGGAAATGCCGCTGGTGGGGGTTTTGGCGAAAGTGGAATACAACGGGGTAGCACTGGATGTGACCGGTTTGAGAAAACTGGCGACGCAACTTGGTAAGCGGATGGAAGAGCTTGTCGATGAAATATGTGCCGCGGCGGGAGTTACTTTTAATGTGGAGTCGCCTAAGCAGTTGGGCGAGGTGCTGTTTGAGCGATTGGGGCTGGAGGTGGTCAAGAAAACCAAATCAGGTCCGTCGACGGATGTGGAAGTGCTGGAGGCGTTGCAATGGAAACACGATGTGCCGCGGCTGATGCTGGAATATCGGCAGTTGAGTAAATTGAAAAGTACGTATATTGATAAGCTGCCGATAATGATAAATTCGGGGACGGGCAGGCTGCACGCTTCGTTTAATCAGACGGTAGCGGCAACGGGCCGACTGAGCAGCTCTGACCCGAATCTGCAAAATATCCCTATTCGGACAGAGCTGGGCCAGGAAATCAGGCGGGCGTTTGTGCCGGGCGATAAAGACGCGGTGCTGTTAGCGGCGGATTATTCTCAGATTGAGTTGCGGATGCTGGCCCATTTCAGTAAGGACGAGGCGTTATTAAAAGCATTTGAAAGCGGCGAGGATATTCATCGTTTTGTGGCAAGCCAGATTTATGGGGTTGCACCCGATGAAGTAACCACGGAGATGCGCGGTCGGGCCAAGGCGGTGAATTTTGGGATTATTTACGGCCAGACCTCTTTTGGACTGAGTCGCGGTACGGGTATGCCGCGGGATGAGGCCCAGAAATTTATCGATGATTATTTCGCACGCTATCCGCAGATTAAAGGTTTTATGGACGGGATAATCGAACAGGCGAAAAAAGATAGCTTTGTGCGGACGATTCTAGGCCGGCGGCGAACGATAGCGGATTTGAATTCGCGGAATTTCAATCAGCGAAAAATGGGAGAACGTATGGCGGTTAATACGGTCATTCAAGGTTCGGCGGCGGATATGATTAAGGTCGCGATGGTGCGTTTGCAAAAGCGGATTGAGACTGAGCATCTGGCAATGAAAATGTTGATGCAGGTACACGATGAACTGGTATTTGAACTGCCCAGAGAAAAGGCCCAGGACTACGGCGAGATTGTGCGGGCGGAAATGGCCAACGCTCTGAAACTGGACGTGGCGATGAAGGTCGATGTGGGCTGGGGTGACAATTGGCTTGAATGCAAATAGTGGGCCTGCCAAAGCGGGCGACAAATCCTTAATTATTTAAGTGGTTTTAATAATCTTGACTGACAAGCGATTTTCAGCGAGAATTTCACGATTTGTGGATGTGATAACCGCTTGTGAAAAGGCAGGAACATGAAGATTAATCTTTCGAGCCCGGACATAACTCAGGCTGAAATCGACGCGGTAGTGGGCGTACTTAGCACCACAACTCTGAGTCTGGGGCCCAAATTACCGGAATTTGAACGGAATTTCGCTGATTATATCGGTTGCAAACACGGAATCGCCGTAAATAGCGGCACCAGCGCGCTTTATGTGGCTTTGCTCGCCCTGGGAATTGGGCCCGGAGACGAGGTTATCACCACTCCGTTCAGCTTTATTACCACAACCAATGTCATATTGATGGTTGGAGCCAAACCGGTATTCGCCGATATTGACCAGTTATCCTTAAATATTGACTTGGAAAAGATTAAGGAACTTGTCACCCCTTCTACCAAGGCGGTAATGCCAGTCGAAGTTTTTGGTAATCCCGCGGGGCTGGACAAGATTTACGATTTTTGTCAGGAACGAGGCCTGCTGTGCATCGAGGATTCCTGCGAAGCTCTGGGCAGCATAGTCAATGGCCGAAAGGTGGGTACTTTAGGTGATATTTCGGCGTTCGCGTTTTATCCCAATAAGCAAATGACCACCGGCGAAGGTGGGATTATCCTGACCGATGACGATGAAGCCGCGGCAATGTGTAAGTCTCTGCGTAACCAGGGCCGTGATGAAGGCGCCGGTTGGCTGGCCCATGCCCGGCTGGGGTATAATTACCGGTTGTCGGACATTAATTGTGCTTTGGGGATTGTGCAGTTGAAGCGTATAGAGGAGTTTGTGGAAAAACGCGCTCGCGTGGCGGGCTATTATCAGCAGCGTCTGGGGAATGATTCGCGGCTGGTGGTGCCTTATGAGCCGGTGGGTTGCCGGATGAGCTGGTTTGTTTTTGTGGTGCAGTTGGCGGAAGGGACACCAGCAGGCAAGCGTGACAAGGTACTGGAATATCTGCGTAATGAAGGAATCGGCTGCAATAATTATTTCACCCCGATTCACTTGCAGCCCTTTATCACCGAAGAACTGGAAACCCAAATGGGAGACTACCCCATCACTGAAAGCGTGGCGGAGCGGACTATTGCTCTGCCGTTCTATAACAATCTTAGTGAACCAGAAGTTGAAACTGTCTGCCAGACGCTCGATAAGGCGCTGGACATTATTTTATAAATTACAACCATTTGTATTTGAGTAATAATCATGGCAAAATTTATTATCGAGCCCTCGGAAAGAATCAAGCGTCTGCCCCCTTACCTTTTTGGGCGGCTGAACGCTCTTAAACTAAAAAAGCGTCAGGCCGGCATTGACATTATCGACTTGGGTATGGGAAATCCTTTGGATTCCAGCCCGCCCGACGTGGTGGAAAAATTGTGCGAAGCTGCCCGCGACCCGCGTAACCATCGTTACAGCGCTGTCAAAGGTATTCATAATCTTCGCAAAGAGATGGCCAGGAAATATGCCCGCAAGTGGAATGTCGAACTTGACCCGGAAAAAGAAGTAACCGCCTGCATCGGCAGTAAAGAAGGTTTCTCTCATGCGTGTCTGGCGATGCTCGGCCCGGGTGATACGGCGATTGTGCCGGATCCGGCCTTTGCGATTCATGTTTACGCGGTTACGTTGGCCGGCGGTAATGTTATCAGTGTGCCGCTGGGCTGTGACCAGGCGTTTCTGGACCGGATAGCTTATGTGTGTGAACATCTTTACCCCCGTCCGCGGCTGATGATATTGAACTATCCGCATAACCCGACGGCCATGACGGTTGACCAGGGTTTCTTTGAGGAAGTTGTTAAGCTGGCCAAGCGTTTTAATGTGGTGGTGTTCCACGACTTCGCTTATGGCGAGACGTGTTACGATGATTACAAAGCTCCGAGTTTTCTTTCGGTTAAAGGCGCCAAGGATGTCGGCGTTGAGTTTACGACGATGAGCAAACCGTACAATATGGCTGGCTGGCGTATCGGCTTTTGTGCCGGTAACGAACGCATTATCCAATGGCTTTACGACATTAAAGGTTATTACGATTACGGTATTTTTCAGGCGATTCAGATCGCGGCGATTATCGCTATGCGCCACGGCGATGAGTTTATCGAAGATCAGTGCAAGAAATATGAATCGCGGCGTGACGTTGTTTGCGACTGGATTAAACGCGTGGGCTGGGAAGTGGAAAAGCCGCGGGCATCAATGTTTGTCTGGGCGAAAGTCCCGGATGATATGCTCAAGGGTATGAGTACGCTGGATTACGCGATGGACCTTCTGGAAAAAGCCGAAGTGGTGGTCGCGCCCGGGCGGGCCTTTGGCGAAAACGGCGAAGGCTATCTGCGAATCGCTCTGGTCGAAAATGAGCAGCGTTTACGTCAGGCCATGAAACAGATAGACCGGTTCATCAAAAGCAAACCACAAAAACGGACCAAAAAATAATAACGTTGCTATAACCATACTCAAAAATCCCTCTAAGCCTGGTCTTTTGAACGTAAGGTTCCGGCCAAGTGCATCTTGCGGGGTTCTTTGAAAAATTGATAATACGGCTCATGATTTAATGGAGAGGCAATCATGGGCAAAGCGCGAAAATCTGATACGGAACAGCGGCAGTTTTGGCGGATGGTGCTGGAGACATTTCAATCCAGTGGGTTATCCGTTCGTCAGTTTTGTCGGCAGGAAGGTTTATCTGAGCCATCTTTTTATTCCTGGCGCAGGCGTCTGACCCAAGCCCGAAACTCTGATTACGACAGCAAGTCAGAGGCGCAGCCGGAGGCCTTCATTCGCGTTTCGATGCCCCCGTCCCAGCCCGGTTCTCTGGAGCTTGTTCTGGCGGCTGGCCATACATTGCGGATACCTTCAAATATCGACGATGCATTTTTAACCGGCGTTCTTTCCGCGCTAAAACAGGCAAAGCTATGCTAACTCTGCCCCCGGCGGTGAAGATTTTCATTTACTCTCAGCCGACGGATATGCGTTGCGGTTTTAACAAGCTTTCGATGCTGGCGGAAAACTTCATGCTTCAAGATTCGTTCAGCGGCCATCTGTTTGTGTTCTTCAATAAACGCGGCGACAAATGTAAGATTCTTTTCTGGGACCGCACCGGATTCGTCGTTTGGTATAAGCGGCTGGAGGAAGGCACGTTTGAAAAAATCCCCGGCAAAAATAATCAGGCATCAATCGAAGTTGATATTGCCAAGCTAAGCTGGATACTGGAAGGCATTGATTTATTTCGCAGTCGCCGCCGAAAACGCTATGAGCGTAAAAGCTCGCTATAGGCTCTTAGAGTTAAGAATATTACATATTTTCTCATTTTTATGCTTGCTTTTTTCATCATTTCGCTTATCATAATCTCATCGTTAAGGATGACGAAGTTACTAAACGTTACGGATTGATGATGGCTGAAAAGATAACCGCTCAAAGCTCTGTCGAGCAGCTTCCCGATGATGTTGCCACTCTTAAAGAGATGGTTCTGACGCTGTTGGGTCAGATTGATGATCTCAGCGGCCAGTTGTATTATCTCAAGCGGCAGTTGTTCGGCAAGAAAAGCGAAAAGCTCGATCCGGCTCAGCGTTTGTTGTTTGAAAATCTTTACGAGGAAGTTCAACAGAAGATTGAACAGCAGAAGCCCTCACGCGCCAAGGTTGTCAAAGGCCGTAAGAATGCTAATCATCAAGGCCGCAAGCCGCTGCCGGAAAATTTGCGCCGCGAAACTATCGACATTGAACCTGCCGAAGAAGAAAAAACCTGCCCGGTATGCCATAACGAAAAAGAACGTATCGGCGAGGAAGTAACCGAAAAGCTGGATTATGTGCCCGCATCTTTTTATGTTCAGCGTTATGTCAGAAGCAAATACGCCTGCAAGGTTTGCGAGAATAATATCTCGATTGGCGAACTGCCGCCCATGGCGATCGACAAAGGCATTCCCGCTGAAGGTTTGCTGGCGTATATCATAACGAGCAAGTATGCGGACCACCAGCCGTTGAACCGTCTGGAAGGTATTATTAAGCGGCACGGCGTGGAAATCAACGTCTCAACCATGTGCGACTGGGTGGGCAGTTGCGCTGAACTGCTGGAGCCGCTGGTCAAACGTATGCGGGAGAAGATTCAGCAGTCGGAAATCATTTATACCGATGATACCTCCATCCCCATCAAGAGCAAAAACCGTAAAGGATCCACGTATAAGGGCTATTTGTGGGTTTATATCGATACTGATTATAATGTGGCGTTTGATTTTACGCCGACGCGTTCGCGCGAAGGTCCGCTAAATTTTATCGGCAGAGATTATCAGGGTTTTGTGCATGCCGATGCTTATAGCGGCTATGATGAACTGTTTCGGGCTACCGATGCCGTTGAGGTGGCTTGTAATGCGCATGCGCGGCGGAAGTTTGAATACGCTTTAGACAGCGACCCGGTGCGGGCGGCACATTTTATGGTGCTCTGGGGTAAGCTTTATGAAATCGAGCGACGGGCAAAAGCGGAAAAATATTCGCCGGAGCAACTTTTGCAAGCCCGCCAGGAAGAAGCCCTGCCGATCTTTGCCGAAATCCGGGCGAAGCTGGATGAGTATCAGGGACAGGTTCTGCCTAAAAATAATATGGGCAAAGCCGTCACCTACGCCCTGAACCAGTGGGATGCCCTGGTCCGCTATACCAGCGACCCACGGCTGAGCATCGATAATAATCTTTCGGAACGAACGCTGAGAATGGTAGTCATTGGCCGAAAAAATTATATGTTCGCCGGCAGCGAAGCTGGAGCCGAACGCGCCGCCATAATCTACAGCCTGGTCGCCGGCTGCAAACTCCACAATCACGACCCATTCGCGTATTTCAATTATGTCCTCAGAAAAATCTCCACCACCGGCGCCAACCAAATCGACACCCTCCTGCCCGCCAACTGGAAAACCCCGCAAAATTAACCCGCCCCAACCGCAATCCACCAATTGTCAGCCAAGGTGTACTTGGCCGGAAACTTACTTTTGAATAGACCGGGCTTTTTTTATTTTTAGCGAGAGGCGGAAAAGATTATCGGAGTATCGGCTTTGGCTTATATCCCACTCTTGCGATATGATATGTTTTTGCCAGGGACGAATCATTCGATTATGCTGTCATAACTCTTTTCTGGCCAAGGTCTTTGATTTTGGTCGGACCTCTACCTTGATAATGGTACCACTTAAATATAAAAGTTTTTATATATTTTTAACTTCTATATGTGTGGGGTTGTTGCCGACAAATATACCAGAAGGTGGGAGTCAAGATGTAGCTGTAGTTTGTTGATTTGTCGAAAAAAAATTGTGGAAAGATGATTATCAGGTTTCTTGCATAGGAGAACCAAAGATGTTCAAGAACATGAGATTGAGTGCGAAACTTATCATGGGTTTTTTAGTAGTAGCGGTTATCGCCACTATTATCGGGCTGGTGGGGTTTGTCGGGCTTGGAACCCTTAGGGGACATTTGGATGAAATGAGTGCGGTTCGTATGCCGAGCGTTCAGTCTGTACTGGAAATCAAACAGGAACTCAATTTTCTAAAGGCTGCCCAGCGTACTTTGCTCAGCACCGCTTTGGACAAATCGGCTCGCCAACGCCAGTATGAAAATATCGCCAAAGCACGTGATGGTTATCTGGCTGCCTGGAAAGAATATGAGGGTTTGCCCCATACTCCCGAAGAGCTAACGCTTTGGGATGAGTTTGGCAAGGCTATTGATGAATGGAAGATAGAGAATAATAAATTTACCGAATATTGCCAGGAGTTGGACAAGATTGATGTTCTCAATCCAGACCTCATGCAGGAATATCTGGAAGGTTTTCGCGGCGACCATTACAAGGCAATCGGTAGTGTAGCGAACCTTGTTTATGAGGGTAAGGAATTTGAGGGTGGAGAAAGTCATTCTGCTTGTCGTTTCGGCAAATGGGCGGCACAATTTAAGACGGATAATGACCATATCAATAATTCCATTAGTCAAATGAGCAAGGCCCACGAACGTTTTCATGAGTTGGTAAAAGAAGCCAAACAGAACCACAGTAGCTCGCAGCAGGAACAGGCCGTTGAATCTTACAAACAGTTGCTTCCCGTGGCCGAAAATGTTTTCTCCGGATTCACGACTATTCGTGATGAAATCGGTCGTGCTCAGGAGTTGTATCGCGGCATAGGCGAACAAGCCATGGTTACCTGTCGCGACAAACAGGATAGAGCATATAAAGTTCTCGATAAGATTATCGCATTAAATCACGAGATGTCTGAAGAAGCGGCCCATGCCGGTGAGCAGGCCGCTGGTCGGAGTACTTTTATAATGCTGACGGCCTTGGCCATTGGTGTGGCATTAGCGGTATTTTTGGGCATCTTCCTGGCTTTGGGTATAACCCGGCCTATCAATCGAATTATCGCAGGTCTTACTGAAGGTTCCGAACAGGTCGCTTCGGCATCAGGCCAGGTGTCTTCGGCCTCGCAGTCGCTGGCGGAAGGTTCGACGGAACAGGCGGCATCTTTGCAGGAGACATCGGCTTCTCTGGAAGAAATGGCTACCATGGTCAAAAAGAACGCGGATAATGCCCAGCAAGCCAACTCTCTGGCGGACACCGCTCGTCAGGCTGCCGATGATGGTTCCCAGTCGATGGAACGCATGAGCGGTGCCATCAACGAAATCCAACGCAGCAGTGACGAGACCGCCAAGATTATCAAGGTTATTGACGAGATTGCCTTCCAGACAAACTTGCTGGCCCTGAACGCGGCCGTAGAGGCTGCCCGTGCCGGTGAAGCCGGTAAAGGTTTTGCCGTCGTGGCGGAAGAAGTTCGCAATCTGGCAATGCGTTCTGCCGAAGCCGCGAAGAACACCTCGGCGATGATCGAAGAATCGGTCAAGAATGCTCAGAACGGCGTAGATATTACTCAGGAAGTCGCCAAGGCCTTGAACGGAATTGTTGACGGAGTAAGCAAAACCACTGAGCTGGTGAGCGAAATTGCCGCTGCTTCTCGTGAGCAGGCTCAGGGCATCGAGCAGGTTAATACCGCTATGCGTCAGATGGATACTGTGACCCAGCAGAACGCCGCCAATGCCGAAGAGTCCGCCAGTGCTTCTGAGGAACTTTCCGCTCAGGCCGGGCAAATGAATCAGATTGTACAGGAGCTGGTGGACCTGGTGGGTGGTTCCTCAAATCAAAACAGGTCAGTGCATAAAAACAAAGGCGGCATGGGCAGCGTTGATAACGCCTATCATAGAATCGCCTCCGCTGCGAAAAACTCCGGTTCAGCCCGAGTAAGGCACGCTATTCCTATGGATGATGACTTTGGCGATTTTAGCTCATAAAACGTTGTTTGAATAAATTGGGGCTGATTAGATTATCGGGCCGGCTGAGTTTCATCACTTGGTCGGCCTTTTGTGTTTTGACATCACCACTCGCACTTACATTACTTGGTCCGTTTTAGTGTTATTCTGTCCGATATTTCCAGGTGGAAAATTTTTCCGGAATTTGTTATCGGATAAGGTCATTGAAATTTGTAGAACATCAATGTGACAGACTAATAGAAATAATGAGTTTTTTAATGATAGACGAGGTGGGTGTTTGGTGATAACGCTTTTGTTCTCAAGTAATTAGTGATGAAGCTTGCCTGCGGGGATTATTAAAAAAAGCTTTTGGTCTTATAAGCAGAACAATATTTTTTCTATATGTCCCGGTTTTTAGGTCGACAGGAGATGTAGGCATTGTGTTTGCCGAAATCATGCCAACTATTGCAGTTGGGCAAAACACAATAGTTTTGAAGGTACAAAGAAGAGTTAGTGAACGAATGCAGCTAATACAGGTTGAGTAGTAACTCAGGAGATTAGTCATGTCAGAAACAGCGGCAATAGCGGAACAAATCAGGCAAGCCAGCCAGTCCACCGAGGGTAAATATCTCAGTTTTGCTCTGGGAAACGAAGAGTACGGTCTGGAGATTCTCAAGGTCCGGGAAATCATCGGTTATATCGATGTTACCGCGGTCCCCAAGACGCCCGAACATGTTCGCGGGGTAATTAATCTGCGCGGACAGGTAATTCCAGTAATCGACCTGCGGGTTAAATTTGGAATGGAGAAGGTAGAAACCGACGACGAAACTTGCATCATCGTGGTCGAAATCAATCTGGATGACCGTCAAGTAAATACGGGGATCGTAGTTGACCGGGTTCAGGAAGTTTTGGATATTGCCAGTGAGCAAATCGAAGACGCTCCTCGTTTTGGCACTTCCGTAGATACCAGTTTTATCCTGGGGATGGGCAAGATAGGAAGTTCCGTAAAGATTCTTTTAGACATCGACGCGGTTCTGGGCAATGAAAATCTGATACCCCTGACAAAAGAGTGTGCCGGAACCGATAACTAATCGCATCGCCCACAAAACGGTAAGCCTACATGAAACACTACAAAATAATAACAATTTTAGCTCTGACGCTAGTAATGATTCTCAACGCCGAGAGTCGAGCGGATAAGAGCCCTTACGATTGGGCGCTGGTGCGGCTGGATTATGCCCGCAATGAAAAAATTCAACAGTTGCAGCGATTCACCGACCGTATGCACAATCTGGCACAGGAGGCGAGGGAGGACCAGAAGGTATTGGCTTTTTTTGAGGTAAATCTTAAATTTGCCCTGGCCCAAACTCAGGAAGATATGCCCGGAGAACTGCGAGATAGAATTAAGAAGCTCAGGGATGGATTTAATCGCTATTACATCGAAAACTATTTTACTTTCTATGACATTCTTTTTGTAGACGGCCAGGGCAATGTATTTTATTCCATCCGCAAGGAAGCGGATTTTATGGCGAATCTGCATGACAGCGACTTCAAGGAAAGTGCGCTGGCCCAATGTCTTGATTCGGCACCTAAGACCGAGTGTTTCGTTGACTTTCACAATTACGGTCCGTCGGACGAGCCGGCCGCCTTTTTCGTTGAGCCTATATTTCGTGACAGTGAATTTATGGGGTGGATTGTTCTGCAATGTGCCATTAATAAAATTAATTCACTTTTTGCCTGGACCGAAGACCTCGGCGAAACCGGAGAGACGTTCCTGGTCAATCAGGAAGGCATCATGCTCACAGAGTCTAATTTTACAGGCGCATCGACCATCCTGGAAAAACGTCTTGACGATCGCAATATTCAGACCAAGTTTGCGGATGGGCAGGGGCATCGAGTAGTGACAGACTATCGGGGACGTACAGCATTAACATCATTTGAGGTTGTCGAATATATGGGGACGCCATGGCTCGCCGTTGCTAAGGTCGATATGGACGAAATAACTACCGACCATTACGTTCAGCATCGCAGGTTTTACGCGGATAAGCTCCTGCAAAACCTCCAGAATCCTGGTATAGCGGCCACCTGCCAGACCAGGCTCAAAGGCCACAAACCCGTGATGCTGGTAGATATGGACGAATTTCTCAAGGCCTCACAGGGGCAGATCCTTGAAACTTTTGGAATTTCAACCTGCACTGGACTGCTCATTTCGCATCCCAAAAAATTTGCCTATCTGGCCCATGTCAGCCCTCGTGACAAACTGTACGGTGCTGACGGAACAAATCTGCTGGGGCAGATGATTAAACGTATTGAAAGTTTTGATATATATCCCAGCGAAAAAAGACAACTGGTCTTTACCGTAGTAGCCCCTCATCTGGAGAGCACGCTGAATATTATCGACAAGATAGTCGAGGAAGGCTATCAGTTGGCTCAGATCCAGGTCTTCCACAACCCTCAGGCGACCTCGGCTGCGATGATATACGATTATCAAAACGATGACCTGGAGGTCGTCTGGAAGAATAATGACCAAAACAATCAATATCTTGGTTCATCCGCTCAGGCCGCCAATGCCGGGGAAATTGTGCAATCAATTATGCTCCAGCAGGAAGGCGTAGCGGTTAATAACGGTTTTACGGAAAACCTTTCTAGTTTTAACATGACCTTGAATCTTATCGAAAAAACAACGGAGAGGGGCCTATGATATAGTTATTTCGGGGCTCACGCCGAAAAAGCGTAGAGGCATTCGGTCGGGAAAATAGAATGTGAGTTTTATGTGTAATTGGTAGTTTTAAGAAATATATCAGAAAGGAACTGTACCATGGGTAGTCAAATGACATTGGGTAAAAGAATCGCGTTAGGTTTTTTTGTTGTAGTATTGATAGCTGTCGCCCTGGGCGGCCTGGGAGTCTGGAGTATGCTGACCGCTAAAAACAACTCCCTCAAACTTGACCAGGAATATGTCCCGGAAGTAAAAGTGGCCAACGAACTCCGCGGCGCTTCCAACCGGGTTATGTATGAAATGCGCGGTTATGGATATACCGAAGAACAGGACTTCTATGACAAGGCCCAGGCGGAGATGGAAACTGTCAGAGGGCATCTGCAAGAGGCCTCCGCCCTGGCTGACAGGGCTGTATATCTCAAGGCTCTCAAAGGCCAGGTCGATACTGCCACACAAGCGGTAAATGAATATGAAAAACTCATGCAGGAAACAGAGTCTACCATTACCCTGCTGAATGACGAAAGAAAGAAACTTGATGAAAATGCCGCGACTTATATGCAGAATTGCGCTGAATTCCTCGAAGGACAAAATCAGGCCTTCAAACGCGACCTCGAGGACCGTCAAAAGAAAATCGAAATCGTAACCGGTATTGTTGATTTGGGTACTAACGTTCGGGTAACAAACTTCAAAGCCCAGGCAACCGCTGATGCCGACTTGATGCAAAATGCCATTTCAATGTTAGACGGGCTGGGCAAACATATTGCAGAAATTCGCCCCATAACGAAGCAGAAGGTCAATCTGGACCAGATTCAGGCTATTGAAACCGCGGGCCAGACTTATGGTCAGGCGATGAAGTCTTTCCTGGAAGAGTTTAAGAAGGGCGATGCCGCCAGTGCCGAGGAAATAACCAAATTCCGGACAAAGATGGATGACAACGCCGCTAAATACGTTCAGAACTGCCAGAATTTCCTGGAAAGCCAGCAGAATGCTCTTAACAAAGAAATGCTCGAACGCCATGAAAAAATCTCTCTCGTAAATGATATAATTGACCTGGGTAATGACGCTCGTATCAATGCCTACAAATCGCAGGCATTGCGTTCGCCACCTATCATAAAGGCTGCTCTGGAAAACTTCCCCAAACTTGATGCCAAATATGATGACTTGCGGAAAATCACTCGGCTGGAAGATGACCTGAAACGAATTGATAACACTCAAAATGCCGGTAACAATTACGCCAAGGCTCTTTCGACATTCCTTGATAAATGGACCAGACTCCAGGAATTGAGCGGATTACGCAGCGAAGCCGGTGCTAAGGTTATCGAAGCTTGCAAAACCACCGCCGAAGCAGGTATGACCCAGACCGAGACTATCGCCAAAGACGCCGCGTCGTCATTGGCAACCAGTTCCACGATTATGATTGTCGGTCTGGCAATCGGTACCTTAATCGCCATTCTGTCGGCCTTCTATATCACCGGCAGTATAACCAAACTGCTCAATCGTATTATCGAAGGTCTAAACGAAGGTGCCGAACAGGTTGCTTCTGCCTCAGGTCAGGTCTCTGCCGCTTCGCAGTCTTTGGCTGAAGGTTCGACCGAGCAGGCCGCCTCCCTGGAAGAAACTTCTTCCTCGCTCGAAGAGATGGCCACCATGGTCAAGCAAAACGCCGACAACGCTCAGCAGGCCAACGGTTTGGCAACCGAAGCCAGCAAAGCAGCCGACAGCGGTTCGCAGTCGATGGAACGCATGAGCGGTGCCATCAATGAAATCCAACGCAGCAGCGACGAGACTGCCAAGATTATCAAGGTTATCGACGAAATCGCCTTCCAGACAAATCTGCTGGCACTTAATGCCGCCGTCGAAGCAGCCCGCGCCGGTGAAGCCGGTAAAGGTTTCGCCGTCGTCGCTGAGGAAGTTCGTAACCTCGCTATGCGCTCAGCCGAAGCTGCTAAAAACACTTCTGCTATGATCGAAGAATCGGTCAAGAATGCTCAGAACGGCGTGGAAATCACCAGCGAAGTCGCCAAGGCACTCGGTGAAATCGTGACCGGCATCGGCAAAACCACCGACCTGGTCAGCGAAATCGCTATCGCCTCCAACGAACAGGCCCAGGGAATCGAGCAGGTCAATACTGCCATGCGCCAGATGGATACGGTAACCCAGCAGAACGCTGCCAACGCCGAAGAATCCGCCAGCGCTTCCGAGGAACTTTCCGCTCAGGCTGAGCAGATGAAACTGGCCGTTCAGGAACTGGTAACTCTGGTAGGTGGGGCATCCAAACGTCAAACCGGTAGGGCCTCGATTGGCGGTAAAGGACTGAGTCATTCCGACCATGCTTTCCATCGGATAGCAAGTCATTCCGGTTCCGGAACCAAACCGGTTGCGGCCGCGGCGCAAAAAGCCCTTCCTATGGATGATGATTTTGATGATTTCAATGGTTAGTTAAACTTGGGATGAAGTTCTTTTCATCCTGAAGACGATAACTAAATACCTATGCGAGGTCGACTGGGTTTCAAAGCTCAGTCGACTTTTTTTTGTCCTCAGAAACTTGCCAGAGCATCTTCAACCGTAGGACAGATGTGAAAAAAAGTATCCAGTTTGACAATCTTGAAAATCTCGTAGACATATTTGTCGGAACTGGTGCTGGTCACTTTTTTGTCTATACAGCAAACGCGAAAAACCCCTCCCTTGCCGTCAATATACTTTTTCAAGCTAACCAGATACCCAATGACCGATGAGGAAATACTTCGCACATCGGTAAAATCCATAATGAGGACCAGCCCACTGTCGCTCAGCAGCGGATTGACCGCCTGTTTCAGCCGATTAAGCTCATCCTCACTGAGAATGTTAGCCACGATAACCGTAACGACAGCCGCCTTGCCCCGGTATTCCACAGCGACAGTAGGTTGTGTCTCACTCATGGTAAGTCCTTTACGACGGATTCATTTTTGCCAGAGCCTCTTCGACATCAGCGGCAATTTCGAAGAAGCGATCGAGCTGGACAACTTTGAACAACTCATAAATATATCGGTCCGAAGGGGCATTGGCAACTTTTTTTTCGATACAGCAGAGTATCAGCCGACCCTGATACTCTGCTATTAGTTTCTTAAACGTTACCAGAAAACCCAGCACGGATGAACTTACCGAGCAGACCTTGTGAAAATCAATTATCAGCCTTATGGGCCCATCTACCAGTGCCAACGGTGTCAAAGCCATTTCCAGCCGGTTCAGATTAACATCGCTGAGCAGGCTTTCTTCAAGTATCACCACGATTTTTACATCACCCCGATGTTCTATGGTGATTATAGGTTGTATGTCAGTCATTATTCCACCATCCTTGCAAAAATCTTTTTCTCAGGCGAATATAACACCTTCGCTATTACCTACAAAGCCTAAATTTCCCAATCCACCATTTTTAGTCTCTTACCAGTGAAATTTTACGCAAAATGGCAACAATTTACCAAAACCGCATACGTAAGGGGGGGCAAACAAAAACCCGAATCGCAAGCGCCGGGATTAGACCACCCAAAACCGTTATTTTAGGCCGTTGTTTAAAAATTGAGATTCTGTAACCGTTCACTCGTTTTTGCAAGATGTAAGCCAATTGCTTCTTTGTTAGGCCTGAAAGGCCGACATAACTTAGCCCAGGGCAAAGTGAGCACAGCGAACAACACCCTGGGAAAACATGGCCAACATATTCTTTTCGCCCTGTAAGGGCAGCATAATCGTATCGATGCCGCTCAATTTGAAATACCGTGAACGCTTACATATTTTTATGTTTTCTAAACCGTTCACAGCTTTTTTCTTAAAAGACCCCAAAGGGGCGAAAGAAAATTAATTGCCGTTAAAAATCCGCGTAATCCGCGGCTAAATATTGTCGTTGTTTGTGTTGTTTTGAATTTTGAGTTTATCTGGTTTAGAGGTTAAACTCCCAAACATTCTTCGTTATTGCATCACTGGCAATTTCACTATATAATGCCCCGGTCTTTTACAGGATCAGATAATGAACAGAATCGAACAAGGCCAAAAAACTCACGCTGACATAATTGAATCCGCCCGCGCCCTTTTCGCCCTCCATGGTTATGCCAATACCAGCACCAGCGACCTGCTCGACACCGTATCGCTCAGCAAGGGGGCCTTTTATCACCATTTCCGCTCCAAGGAAGACCTTGCCCTTGCTATCCTCGAACAGGCCCGTCGTGAATACCAGCAGCAGCTTTTCGATTTTGTGCGGGAGCGAACCGAGCCAGACCAGCAATTCCAGACTCTTATCCAGCGGGTAATAGAGCTGAACACCTCCGGCAAATGGACCAACTGCCTGCTCATTCTGCGACTCAGCAATGAAACAACCACCACGCAGAGCAGACTTAAAACCGCATTGGCAGAAATCCTCAAATGGCTTATCAGCCAATGGCAAACCGCCGCCCAAACCGCCCAAGCCGCCGGAAAAATAAACAAACAATCAGACGCAGCCACTATCGCCCAACTAACTCAAGCCGCAATCTTCGGCGCAATCCTCACCGCCGAGCAGGACGAAGAGCTTTGTCCCCTCCCCAAAGTTCTCAACACCCTGCTGCAAAACCTTACACTCTAATTTCTTATATCTTCACTCAATGCAAAAAGTGACGTTTACCCGTAAAGACCATTGTGATGCCATGCTTGTCGCATTCATCTACGCTCAACTGGTCATTCTTCGAACCGCCCGGCTGGACAATCGCCCGAATACCCGCCTGGGCAGCCTGGGTCACATTATCCGGGAACGGGAAGAACGCGTCCGACGCCATCGCTGAACCGTTAGAACCCTCGCCCGCCTGACGAATCGCCAGCATACCCGAATCAACCCGGTTCATCTGACCTGCCCCAACACCCACAACCGCTTTGTCCTTGGCCAGCACAATTGTGTTACTCTTAACGTGTTTGACAACCGTCCACGCCAGCTTCAAGTCAGCCAGTTCCGCGCCGGTCGGCTTGCGTTTGGTTACGCACTGAATCTGGTCATCTTCCCAGCCGATAAGGTCGCGATTCTGTACCAGCAGCCCGCCCACGATACAGCGGACATCATATTCGTTTTTGTCAAACAGCGTTCTGTCGATAGGTCCGGTTTCCAGCAGGCGAACATCTTCCTTGCCCCAGCGTTTACGGGTGCGAATCAGCTCGACCGCGTCAGCGTCAAACGACGGAGCGATAATGACCTCAGCAAAGAACCCGCCCGCGCCCAGCGACTTGCCCCACTTACCGTACGATTCCGCAATCGCTTCTGCCAGTTCAACATTCACCGGCCGATTCAAAGCGACGATACCGCCAAAAGCACTTACCACATCAGCCGTATAAGCCTTGCGATACGCCTCCACGATATTAGTATCAACTGCCGTGCCGCACGGGTTCATATGTTTAACTACTACCGCCGCTGGCTCATCAAATTCCTTGACCAGCTCGAACGCTGCGTTCGTATCCATCAGATTATTAAAACTTATCTGCTTGCCGCCTTCCAGTTGACGAGCACCCGCCACGCAAGGCTCGTTCGTACCCTTGGCCAGACGATAAAACGCCGCCGGCTGATGAGGATTCTCGCCATAACGCAATTCCGCCCCGCGTTTCACTGCCAGCGTCAGACTTTCCGGGAACCGCACTTCCGCCTGCTCCGCAAAGTAAGTACTTATCGCCGAATCATAAGCCGCCGTCAATGCGAAAGCCTTGCGAGCCAGTTCCCGCCGGGTCGCGTCACTGACACTGCCGTCGTTAGATTTCATTTCCGCCAAAACAGTTTCGTATTGGCCAGCGTCGGTAACGATCGTCACAAACTTGTGATTCTTGGCAGCGCTGCGAACCATGCTCGGCCCGCCGATGTCGATATTCTCGATAGCTTCAGCGAAATCACAATCTTCCTTGGCCACCGTCTTTTCAAACGGATAAAGATTAACGCAAACCAGCTCGATACCGGTAATTTCGTTGTCAGTCATCGCTTTGACATGTTCAGTGTTATCACGCAGTGCCAGCAGCCCGCCGTGAATCTTCGGATGCAGGGTTTTGACCCGCCCGTTCATCATTTCCGGAAAACCGGTTACATCTTCGATACCGATTACATCGACGCCGCCGTCCTTTAGTGCCTTGGCCGTTCCGCCCGTTGAGATAATCTCAACACCCATCTCAACCAGCCCGCGGGCAAAGTCCACCACGCCAGCCTTATCAGAAACACTCACCAACGCACGTTTAATCTTCAATTCCGAACCCATCTCGACTCCATTCTGCTCAAAGCTCTAATACCCGTTTAACTGACAATTACTTTTTTTGTTCCAGGCAAATCACATTCCCGCCCACGGTTCCCAGATAAACCCGCGAACTCTCCGAGTTCGGAGCGTAAAGCGTCACGCCGGGCACCTGGAAAGCCAGGACCTTCTTTCCGGTAACATTGCTCATCAGCACGACTTCGTTATCGAGACTGACACAGTATGTAATATCTTTACCTTCAGCCAGAAACGATTCACCATCATTAAGCTCCCAGCGAACCGTACCATCGTTACGGTTAAGGCAAAGCAGCGACTTGTGTTCGATGGGCTGATAGATAGCCGTTTCTGTCACGATCGGCAGAACAGCCAGTGAACCGCCGGCGCGATACTTGGGCCGCAAAGCCTTGCCGCTACCGGCATCCAGACAATACAAGGCCGTATCCATACTTGGTACATAACATTCATCGCCGGCAATTACCGCACCGGTGAGCTGACCCGCTGTGTCGAGTTTCCAGACCAATTCTCTCGTTTCGGTACGAGAAACATAAAAACTGCCGTCTTCGCAGCCGACATAAACTTTATCATCCAGAATTGCCAGACGACCCAGCGGCTGAGTGGAAAATACACTCTGCCAGATCCGAACCTTGTCGGCCAGACGAATCGCGTAAAGCCGCTTTTCCAGACAGCCCACAAATAGCAATTCATCGTTCCGAACCGCGTTGGTCGAAGGTGAAAAATCAACATCCATCTTCATCAGAATCCTGCCGTCCTGCTCCAGCACTTCCACAATCCGCTGGCCCAGCACAAAAAGCATCTTACCCTGATAATAAAACGGCTCCGAACAGAACGGCTCAGATGTCGCCAGTTTCGACGACCACTTGAATGTCCCTTCCGCCGCGTCCACCGCCAGAAGAATGTTGTCTTTGGTCAGGGCATAAATATTCCCGCTATGTACAAAAAACCGCTCAAAAACCTCACCCTTCTGACGCGGAAACTGAGTTTGCCAGACAACCTTCAGGGCCGCCTTCTCCAGAACAGCCGTAAGAACATTTTCGGAATCATCCGCCGCCGAAACTGCACCCGCCCAACTGCCCACAAACATCATTGTTGCCATCAGCAGAGAAAATATATATTTTTTTGACACCTTAAACTCCGAAAATAGTGTTTAATATTAAGTCGTTGCCTTGTCGTTTTTGCTTATCTCTTATCTCTTATCTCTTATCTCTTATCTCTTATCTCTTACGTCTTATGTACCGTTCTCACCGCGTAGGCGGTTTGACATAATCACCCAGATTAGCCTTATGGTCATTTTCAAAAGCCCGCAGCCTCTCGATACGCTCTATATCGTCACGTATCCGGTTAGCCAGCTTGAATATATAAGGGCGACCATCCAGACGGTTACGCAAATCCGCCAGCATCGCCTCCCAGCTGTTGTCATACAGCTCCCGCTTGAGGATTATCAGCATGCGTTCTTCTTCACTTAGCTGTGAAACGAACGCCTCCACCAGGCTGCTTTCTTTGGGGTCCATCAAGGCCCTTTATCCTGCCTCGAAAGGGTCGCGGGCTTATCCGGTAACTCAATCAGACTAGCCACAAGCCGGGCTGATATTATTAACCCGCGGCCATTCCCGAACCCGGCCCAGCACCGGAATCGTCTATTTTCAAGCAACGCACGGACCCTGTCGGCCCATCATCAGAGCTGGGTTGCTCAGCATATTTCTTTATGTTAATCGCCTCCCGAAAGCAGACCCAGGCCCGCCGCCGAGAAAAATAAATACTAGCAGGGAAAACCACCGCTTGCAAGGCTCAATTTGACCCCCAAAAAACCATACCATACAACCACCCAAACGCCCATCGCGAACGACACCTATAAGACAAACGCCCGCACTGACAGGTCGGTGCGATATGGACAAAAACTATACTCTATAACACTTTTTTACCTAAAATTCCCCCAAAAAGGTAATATAGTATAGTTTTTCTTCGCCAAAAACGTCAAAAAATCCAAAAAAACACCCAAAAACCATAAAATCTCCCCCAAAAATCCAAAAAAAACACACTTTTTTCCCCAAATTTTCTGGTTTTTCAAGGACTTAAAACGGTTTTCTGACGGGGAATAAGGAGTTATAGTGCCTATTCAAGGGGTGTTTTGCTTGTGTTTTTTTCTCTGCCAAGCTACATTTCATCGAAAGGAACGTGGCAAAAAAAGGGTTGGCTTGAAAATGTTGTTATTTGGCTGGATTAGAGATAGATGCAAATCAGAAAAAGGAGATTTGGGTCTGGAGATGCTCGAAGGTCGGCTGCTGCTCGATTCCGGGGGGGAAGGGACGTTGGTCCTTAATCTGGCAGCGGGAGCGTCGGTGACGTATGTTGAGCCGGACGATAGTTTGGTCAAAGTCAGGATTAACGACGCGGCCCTGAGTGTTACGTTTATTGGGAACGAACCTGGCTATGAAGTTGATCGTGATGACTATACGGTTTTATCGTCGGGCGGAGTGAATATTTCTGAGATTTTAGTGTCGGATTCCGATGATAAGTCTTCTTTGATATTTAAGGTTAAGGGCGGGGACGGCCGGGCTGATATTGGAGATATTAATGTCGATGGTTCTTTGGGAAGTCTGAAAGGTTCGGAGGTAAATCTGGGTGGGAACCTTAGCGTTGATGGTTCATTATCGCTTTTGGAGCTAAATGATATTACTGGTTCGCAGCAGCTTATTTATGTGGGAAATAGTGATGATGATTCGGTATTGAAGATTCGTTTACATGATGTGGTTGATTTGAGTATTACTTCCTTGACGCCGATTAAGTCGCTTTCGCTTAATAGTTGGCGGGATAGTGATATGGTTATGGATATGATTGCGGTGGCGGGGCTTGGGCGGTTGGTTGTTAAGGAGGATTTTGCGGCGGGGCTTACTCTGGCGGGAGATATTGATGACTTTGTTCTGGGTTCGGTTCGGGTGGGTGGAGTGATAAGTTCGGGTGGGTGGAATGTTTTGGGGGGAGTAAAGACCATTTCGGCTGGTTCGATTGATGATGGTTTTTCTCTTTTTGCCGCGGGTGAGCTGGGGTGTTTGAAGGTTGCGGGAGATTGTGGGGGCAGTATACGGGTGGGGGATGCGGGGAAGATTTATGTTGGTGGTGAGTATTCTGATGCTGACCTGATGGTTGCCGGCGGGCTGGACTATTTGCGGGTTGGCGGTTCCATGTTGAATGTCAATCTGCGGGCAGGTGGAGTTATCGGTAGTGTAAAAGCGGAATCGATCATTAATAGTATGGTATTTGCCGGGATCGATGATTCTGTTTCGGGGCTGCCGGCTAGCAGTGAAGATTTTTCTGATTTTGGTCTGATTGGTCGGGTTCGGTTTGGCGCTATGGTGAACAGTAATATCGCAGCGGCAAAGATAGGCAAGCTGACGCTGGGGGATGTTACTGTGGATAACCTGGGTAATGCTTTCGGGGTGACGATAATCGAAATGGGGAAAGTGAATTTCAGGGATGGCGACGGCAGGTATCGTTTGAGCAGCGTTGAAGACGCAGCGGAATATAATATGACCTCAAGCGGCGATTTTGTGTTCCGGATGCTTTGACGCTGTTGTTTAGTTGGCGGGGGTAACGCAGTTGAGGTGCTGGGTGATGATAGTTTGCAGGGCGGTTCGGTCAACTGGTTTGGCGATGAACGCGTCACAGCCGGCGGCAAAGCATTTTTCTCTTATGCCGGTTGTACCCAGCGCGGTAAGGGCGATGACGGGAACGTGAGAATTCTTTTTGATAATGGCGGTTGCTTCGTAGCCGTCCATCTGGGGCATGAGAATGTCCATGAGTACCAGGTCAAAACTTTGGCTGTTGAATTGATTAACCGCGTCGCGGCCGTTGGCGGCGATGGTGGTTTTGAGTCCCATGCGGTCGAGCAGAATCTGGATAAGTCTCTGACTGGCGGGGTCGTCTTCGGCGATGAGGACATGGCCTGACGCTTTTTCGGTGGCGTCAGTCGGAACTGTCCTGGGGGTTGAAAGGCCGGCTTCATACTGGGCGGGGATTGTCAGTGAGGCGACAGTTCCCATGCCGGGTTGATTTTTAATTTCCAGATTACCTTCAAGCAGTCGGGCGACTTTTTGGGTGATGGCCAGACCGAGGTGGGTTCCTTCTCGCGGCGAGGCGGTGTTGCCGTTGTCCGGTGAGAAGGAAGTGTAAATTTCATCGAGGTCGCCGAGGGTACTACCGGGGCCGGAGTCTTCGATGTCAAACTTGAAGAAGAGCTGTTCCTTAATTCTATCGCAACTGACGCGGAGGAAGACATGGCCTTTCTCGGTTACTCTCAGGGCGTGGTTAATGAGATGGAACAGGCACTGCTGAAGTTTGGTGGGGTCGGTCTGGATAGAGGCGGGCAGGCGGCTGTCGCGGAGGATGTCGAATTTCAATAGTTTTTTCTGGGCGGCTGGCATCATGATAGCTGCGACTTTTTTGAGCAAATCGCCGATGGGACAGTCGCAGATGTTAAGCTCCATTTTGCCGGCTTCAAGCTGGGTGAGGTCCATAACGTTATCGACCATGGAGATTAGACATTTGCTCGATTGAGAAATGAATTCCACATATTCGCGTTGTTGTTCGGAGAGTTCCTGTTGTTCGAGTAATTCGCTGAATCCCAGAATGGAACTGGCCGGGTGGCGGATTTCGTGGCTCATGCCGCTAAGGAATTCATTTTTGGACTGGTTGGCGATGATGGCCTGGCAGACCATTTTTCGGCTGTTCTGAAAGGCTCCTTCGAGTCTGGTATGCTCCTGCTGTTTGACCTGATGCTCACGATGTTTGTTGATGGCAATTTCGACGGCGGCTCTGAGTTCGTTGTCGGAGCAGGGTTTGATGAGGTATCCGTAAGGTCTGGTGTTTTTAGCGCGGTCGAGAATTTCGCGGTCGGAGAAGGCGGTAAGGTAAACGATTGCCGTTTCGGTTTCCCGGTTAATGCGTTCGGCAGTTTCGATGCCGTCCAGGCTGTTTGCCAGGCGAATGTCCATCAGGATGAGGTCTGGTTTTTCCTGTCGGGCCAAGTCGGTGGCTTCGTCGGCGTTGAGTGCGATACCGATTACGGTATATCCCAAGCCGGAGAGTCTCTGGCTGATGTCCTGAGCGACGATAATTTCGTCTTCGACGATCATGATTTTATATGAAGACACAACAATTCTCCTGGAATCATTCTTCCGTGCCATCGGCTCTGCCAAATCCTATAATAAAACAAGTGCCGTGGTTTACGTCAAGAGTCATTTTTGCATTTAATTGTCTTATGAGTCCTTTGACCAGTGTGAACCCCAGTGTCATGGGTTTTTCGAGGTCAATTCCGTCAGGCAGTCCTATTCCGTTATCTGAGACGACGATGTTAATATTGTTTTCAGGGCTGTTACTTATGTTCAACTCTATGCGTCCCAGCCGTCCTGGGGCAAATGCGTGTCGGCAGGCGTTGGAAATTAATTCGTTAATCAGCAGCCCACATGGTATTGCCTGGTCGATATTCAGGATAACGGGGTCGCAATCGCAGATTAGCGAGATCGATTCGGGGTCGAGGCTGAAGGCGTAAAAGGTTTCGCTGGCGAGCCTCTGGGCATAATCGGCGAGGTTAATTCTGGTCAGGTTGTCGGATTGGTAGAGGCTGTCGTGGACCAGGGCGATGGTTCGGATGCGTCCTTGACATTGTTCGAGGGCCTTGTCGGTGTTAAGTTCTGAGCTGAAAGAACTTTGCAGGCTGAGCAGTGATGAGATAAGCTGGAGGTTGTTTTTGACCCGATGGTGGATTTCGCGGAGGAGGAGTTCTTTTTCTTCGAGTGATTCTTTGAGCTTGAGCTCGGCGTTTTTCCGTTCGGTGATGTCGCGGCAGATTCTGGCGATAGAAACAATCTGGCCTTGCTGATTCTGGAGGGGAAAGAGGTGGTCTGAAAACCAGATGGTCTTGCCTTCCCAGAAGATTTTTCTTTCGACGGTGAGGTTTTGGCCGGTGCGGGTGACTTTTTCGAGATTTTGTTCGATTATCCGTGATTCTTCTTCAGAGAGCAGGCATTGACAGGTTTTGCCGAGGATGTTCTGGGGCTGAATGTGGAATCTGGGCGGCGAAGTGAAATAGAGATAACGCCATTCGAGGTCGTGGATTGCGATGACATCGTCGGCGCTTTCCAGGAGCAGATGCAGGTTCTGGCGTGTTTGCTGGACCAGCTCGGCCAGATTGTCCGTCTGGTCTATTTTGCTAAAATGACTTTCGCTGATTTTAGACATAAAAATTAGTTCCCGTGTTTTTTTTACGGCTCACTAAAAACCAAAACCATGTTGTACAAAATGAATAAGTATTACGGATAAATCACCCTAATACTAGCAGGGAAAAGGGGAATTGTCAATTGGGTAAGTTTAATGTTTGTTAAAAATGTATATATAACGGTTATTACAAGATACTGGTGGTATTTGAATAGATTTAATATTTTGTTATCACGAGTGTTATGTATATTAGTCAATATTTGGGGTCAGGTTGGTCAGGTTGTCGATAAAGAATAAATTGCTGTTGAATTCTGGTGGGGTATGGTAGATTGTCAGGTCGATTTGAAGTATTTTAGATAAGAAGACAGGAGCTGATATGAGCGAAAATATGGAATCTCAGAAGCCGGAAAAACTTCCTTTGCCTTTGTGGCGTCGGATTTTGTTTGTCATTCTGCTGGTTATGACCAGCTATATCGCGGTACGGTACGTGATTCGTATAGTTCGTGATAATAAGGCGGAAGGGGCTATTAACGCGGAACTTATGGCAATTAAGGAATCGGGTGGGCCACTTAGTTTTGCCGAATTTGACAAGAAAAATTCTGTGGTTTCCAGCGGGCATGACTCAACTGAAAAATATACCCTGGCGATTCAACTGCTCAAGGATGTGGATATTGAACAGTTGCAGGCTGTGGTTGGTCAGTGGCGTCAGGGGCTTGGTACGATGCCGCTGGCAAAGCCTTCTGAGCAGGTGATGCAAAATACCGGGGCTATTGTCGCTAAGTACGGCAATGTTTTGGCTCTTATAGATGAGGCGGCCCGGCTGGAGGGCTGTGGTTATGACCTCCAGATGGATTTGGGGCTGGAGGTTGTGTTGGAAAATCTGAAGCGTCTGAAGATTGCCGCGAATCTGATTTCGGTGCGTACTTCGCTTCTCATAGTTGATGGTAAGACCAAATTGGCGATTGATTCGGTGCTGAGCCTGCTGAGGCTTGACCGGGTGTATGGCCGTCGACCAGCGGTGATGGCTTGGGAGGCACGGATGACGGGTCTGATTCTGGCGGCTAATGATGCACGGATGATTTTGGAATTTGGCAGGCCCGGCAGTAATGATACGAAGCGTTTGCAGGAGGGCTTGCAGGGAATTGACCTCATTGGAGGTGTGCCCAGATTATTGGTTGGCGAGCGGATATGGCAGCTTGGTTTGATGGCAAAGTATATGCCGGGCAGTTCGTTAGAAATTTTACGGGCAGCGGGGATGTCTGTGCCGGCTGAAGCTGTGGAGTCAACGGACCCGATAGTTGAAGTTCGGGGCATGTACGCTACTTATTTGCGGTCTCTGGCGGCGGTTTCTGAGGTGATGAAGGCTGACTGGCCGGCTGCTTGTCAGGCCGTTGATGGTTTGGTTCAGCAGGCCGGTGGTGACGAAGCGGTCCGGGCGATTTATGAATCCTTTGCAACCGTTTGTAAGTTGACCAATGAAACCGTCACGCGTCTGGGTTGTGCCCAGGCAGCGGTGGCGGTGATGGGATATTATGAGAGCTGGCAATCTCTGCCGGAAAATCTTGAGTTGCTGGTGCCGGATTATATATCCGCTCTGCCTGTGGACCCGCTGAACGGTGAGGTTTTAAATTATCAGTCTCAGGAACATTCTTTTGCTGTTTACGGCAGCGGCGGGGTTGCGGCTGAGGCTGGTTCTGGTCAGGCAACTGAGAGGACTGCTCCTCAGAAGTCGTGGGGGACGGTGGTGCGGATTTTCGATGGGCAGGAAGTTGACCCGGTAGTTAAATTTGTGGTTTTGGGCGAGAAATATTTCCGGGAAGGTGATTACACTCAGGCGGTTGCGAACTGGGAACAGGCTATCGCTTTGAAATATGATATGGTTCAGATTTTGAATAATCTGGCGTGGCTGGGTGCGGTTGACCCGTCGGCGAAGTTTTATAATCCTTCTCTGGCGTTGAAACGGATTACGCAGGCTTGTGAACTGACCGAAAATAAACATCCTGGTCTGCTGGATACTCTGGCGATTGTTCAGGCGGCCAACGGCGATTTTGAAAATGCCGTTAAGACCGCTGGCAAGGCGGCGGATATGGCGGTGGCGGCTAAGGTTCAGGCTTTGGCGGATGACATTGCGACGCGGATTGCTCTTTATGAACAGGGCAATCCTTATGTCAAATCGTTAGGCAAAAAATAAGAGCGATATTGTATAAAAAGTATGAATTATTCGTGAGTGTATATGGTATATAGTGTTGGTAAATTGAAAATCGCTTTTGAAGGTTCGGGCCGGGTCGCGGATGAGATTCGCGGGTTGTTTGAATTGGTTAAATCTGAAGGTATGGCGGATTTAGTATTTGAATTTCGGGATGGCCTGGTCGGCTGGGGTAATGACGAGGTTTATTCCCGGCTGGGCGATTATCTGATAGGTTCTGAGCGTTTTCGATTTAAGGATCGTCGGTTTGTTTGCGATGTGAGTGTGGGTAAGGTGCTGGTTGAGCAGCGTCGGTTGGGTGGGCATAAGGATTTTCTGCTGCGGCTGCGTAAGGACTGGCGGTTTATGCATACGCATGGACGGGGCGGGTATTTGCATTTTGTAAAGCGGTTTATTTTTTATGTTTATATGCCGCTGGTGGAGCTTGCGCTTTTGCGTAAGGGTTGCACGTTTGCCCACAGCAGTGCGATTGAAAAGGATGGGGATGTGGTAATGTTCTCGGCCTGGGGCGGGGTCGGCAAGACGGGGATAATGAGTATGTATCTGGAGCGGGGGTGGAATTTTATTTCGGATGATTTTTGTGTGGTTGACAGTGACGGCGAGCTGAGTATCCATCCGCTGCCGATGCACATTTATAAATATCATCAGATACATTGTCCGCAGTTGACGGAGCGGTTGTTTGAGCAGGCGTCGGCGGGCGATAAAATGTTGTGGAAGGCGCTGGCGCCTTTCAAGAAGCCGGGGCGGATAGTTCGGTGGGTTGGGCCTGAGAAGGTTTTCGGCCAGGAAAAGCTGAGTAATGCCGGCAAGGTTAAAACTGTGGTGCAGATGTATCGGCGGCAGAATCTGAATGATTTTAATTTGCGTGAGGTCGAGGCGGATGAACTGGGGCGAATGATGACCAATACGGTGTTTGATGAAATTAACGGACTGGCGGAGATGTCGATAGCGATTAACAGTTGCGGGGCGATGGAGCTGGTACCGGAATTGGGGGCGATGTATGAAGGTATCACGAGGGTATTCAAGCAGGCGTTCGCGGGGGCGAAGTGTCGGGTGGTTGAGATACCGGTCGGGGCGGGTGTTGAGGATATTTATCATTTTCTGGAAGATAATCGTCTGGTGGTTTGATGGCAAGGCCTATGCGGATATTGATGATAGGAGATTTTCGGGGCGGGGCGGCGCGAGCGATATGGAATAACCCGCGGAAACTTTATAAGGGTTTCATTTGCAACGGGCACGATGTGATGGATTTTAGTTATGCCGATATTCTGGAAGGCATGAGTCCGTTCAAGAGCAAAAAATGGATGCTGCGGTTTTATAAGGGGCGGACGGATGAAATGCTGGCTCAGACGGGGCGGAATTATCAGCCGGATATGGTGGTGACGAGTTTTAAGTATGTTGACGGGGATACGATTCGGCGGTTGCGGGAGGCGTGTCCCAAGGCGATATATGTTTGTCGTTATGGTGATTTGTGCGTGGGGACTGATGAGCGGGTTTTGGATGTTGCTAAGGAATGCGATTTGATGGTCGCGACGAGCGGGGGCGAGGTTTTGCGGCGGTATAAGGAGGCAGGAGTTAAGTGTTGTGCGTTTATTCCGAATTACTGCAATCCGGCGGTTGAGTATTGGCGTGAGGTTGGTGAGGGTTGGCAGAGCGATGTTATGTTTACGGGGAAAATCTCGCATAGTTTGCGGGGGCAGGATCCGATGCGGGCGGAGTTGGTCAAGCGGCTGACGCAGACGAAGGATATGAAAACGTGGGGCTGTCTGGGTAAGCCGCCGATTGAGGGGATAGATTATTTGCAAGCGATTTGCGGGGCGAAGATAGCGTTGAGTATAAACGCGTTTAACGAGGTGAAGTATTATCATTCGGACCGGCTGACGCATCTTCTGGCTTGCGGTGCTTTTGTTCTGGCTAAGCGGGTGCCGGGCAGTGAGCTTATGTTTGAGGACGGCAGGCATATCGTTTATTTTGATACTGTCGAGCAGTGCGAGCATTTGATAGACTATTATTTGGGGCATGATGTTTCGCGGCGGAAGATTGCGCGGGCGGGTATGGAACATATTCACGCGGAGTTCAACTGTGTAAAGCTGGCGGGGTATATTATTGATTTGGTGACCAAAGGCAATTACGCAGCGAGGTGGGCGGATATTGTTTGAGATAACAGAAGCGACATTATTTTATCCTGATTTGCCGGCGGCGCTGGAGGGGCTGCGTATAGTGCATGTTTCTGATGTGCATTGTTTCTGGCTGGGGCGGCGGGAACGTCGTCTATTAGAATTTTTGGCGGACAGTTCGGCGGATATGCTTCTTTGTACGGGCGATGTTTGTTATGATTTTACGTTGGGCAATCCGATTTTCAGGCGGCGGAATCTTTTTGAGAATCGGCCCGGTGGTTTGGGTTGGCGGGGTTATTTTAGCAGGCCGCGGGTTGAACGGGGGATTGATTTTTATGTAAAGGCTCGGGACGCGTTTGATGGGCCGATGTGGGCGATTCAGGGTAATCATGACCCGGACGAGTTTATCGCGGGGGTGCGTGAGGCGGGGATTGAGGTGCTGGAAAACGAGGCACGGCAGGTGGAGATCGAGAACAAAGGGCGGTTGAATCTTTTGGGGCTTTATTGCCTGACTCGTTTTGATGCTGATATTCCGCGGGCACTGGCTGGTATCGAAGATGGTTTGTTTACGATTGGACTGGCCCATTATCCGGAGATGTTCGAGGCATTAGCGGCGGGTTCGGTGGATTTGGTATTGGCAGGTCATACGCACGGCGGGCAGTTGTGTCTGCCGGGCGGCAGGCCGCTGATTACGCACAGTCTGATTAAAGGGAAATATTGCCGCGGTCTGCATAAGTTCGGCGAGAGTTATTTCTATACCAATCGCGGGTTGGGTAAGTCGCTTATACCGCTGAGGACTTTTTGCCCGGCGGAAGTGGTTGAACTGACGTTGAGGAGAGGGGACTGTGGGGAGAATATTTTGAAGACGATAAAATCATAGACAGCGGTTAGTGAAATTGATTTGGAACTTTCTTAACTCACCCGGCAATTAAGCCGATCTAACCAGCAGCCCGGCAAGCCCGCTCAGCAACTAAGTCAGTCTACCGAGAAACCAAGCAAGTCTGCCGAGGGGCTAAGTAAGTTTACTTGGGAGCAAAGTCAATCTACTTAGGAGCAAAGTCAATTTACTTAGTAACGAAGTAAATCTACTTGGTAGCAAAGTAAATCTACTTAGGGGCTAAGTCAATTTACTTGGGAGCTAAGTCAATCTACTTAGGGGCTAAGTCAATTCACTTTGGAACAAAGTCAATTGACTTTACTCCAAAGCAGATTGGAGTTATCGGCCAGCAGGGTGATTTCAGTATCTTGCAAGCTGATTTTATGAGACTGGCAGTTAGAAATCAGATATAAGACGTCAGATGTCAGTTATAAGACTTTTTAAATATGCCTTATTCATCAACTTCTTGGTACTGCTGAGGGCTGAACTCTGACTTCTGATTTATCCGCGGATTCTTTAATCTGTTTAATCGGCGAAATCTGCGGATACAGTTCTTTTCTACTGATTTCTGATATCTGAGGTCTGACTTCTAATTCAGGGACAGGATGTACAGAATTGTCAAGATTTAGCCTCGCCAAAGGTGAAACCTGCCCCTTGTGCCTATTGCCTCACATCAATAGTATTGATTTTTCTTTAATACCCTCCATGTATATATTCCTCCCTTAATGATAAAAAAAAGGCCCTGAAAAAAGATAAGTCCTAAAATAGCAAATGGTGATTCAGCTTCTGGGTCTGCGAGAATTATAGAATAACCAATTATGCACTCAAGGACTCCAAAGATAATCTGTCGAATGGGCCTAGATACAATCTCCCTCCCCTTGAGAATGTAGTCACAGGAAGGACACATTGCTCTGGTATCTCCATTGTTCACTGGAAAAATACTACTTCTACATTCAGGGCACCGAACTCTACCCTTGATTCGATTTTGCAGTTTATCTTCAAGTTTATCCAAAAACGAACGCTTTTTTTGCTTCTTAATTGAACCCACCCGCAGGTTTTCACTCTGCTCATATTCACCTTTTCCTGTTCCATTATCTCGAATGACTTTTTCCTTTAAGAAAAACATAACAAAAGTGGTTATGTACGTAAAAAACAAACCTAAAACAAAAAAACCTAATACACTTCTTTTGAGCCGAGCTGCGAGCCACGCACATGCAAACGCACAAAAAAAAGCCGCGACAAAATACCATGTAATGTTTACAGCACACATTATCATAGCAATCACCCCTGCGACCAAGCACAATCTTTTGCCAAAACGTATTTTGGCAAAACCCCCCTTCGGATTTGATATATCTTCATCATTTTCTGTTTCGCTAATTAATATTGCGTTAGGTTCTTCCATATTTCATCACCCTTCCAATCTGACATATCAATATCACTCATCAGGAAATAAGCTAATCCTGACTTTTTGATTTTGGACTTGTATTTTTATAATTCTGAAGTTTGCATTTTCTAATTTTCGGTAAAGCATCTTCCTTATCCTTTTGCGTCAATACAGCATTATAGGAAAAATGCAAATAATACTCCACACCTGCCTCGGCATCAAAAGACAGTAATTCCATAGGCTTTTGTTTGCTTTCAGCTAGAGCAATTATCGGCCCCCATACTAAAGCATTACAGTTTTGCCGATAAGAGACTGTAATACTTTTTTCCGGACACAAGCAATAACAATAACCGTTGTTTGAGAGCAGGCCAATCATTTCACCATTTACATATATCTGGATATTATATCCAGCACCAAATAGTCCCGTACTTGGTCTATAGATATAGACCGTGGCTTTGTCGGAGGATATATTTTCAATTGGCTTAAACTTTTCGCCACCAGCACATCCAATCACATTAAATACACCTGCCAACATCAAAAGAACTAGCAACATCCTCTTATCAAACCTAGTTTTCTTCATCATAGTTTTACCTTTCTTGAGTAAGACTTAGTTTCTATTTTAACAATTATTCTCATTTTCTTTCTTCTGGACTCTCAATCTTAATTATAATATTGCCATGAACATATACAGAAATGATTATGTAAATTAACTACCATTGATCTTTTTTAGCACCCCCTGGCTCAGATTTCAGCTTATATTTCACCAATTCTTTTAGTGCACTCTCCTCATCCATCAATACACCTATTTTCTCTTTAAAGCAATCCCACTTGAGATAGTATGTTTTATTTTTTTCAGCATAAAACTTCGAAAATATCTTTTTCTTTTGCAATATGGCGGCTGGCCCAAATGTTAAGGCGTCAACTTTAATCATATATGCAAACTCCTTTTCACCAGGATCGGTTATATATGGAAAATAGCCGTTAAAACCAATATCAGCTACGTGTTCTTGATTGGCCCATACCCTTATCCTTCCAGCCGACATAGAAAATGGACTTGGATCTTTGACATATAAATATATTAAAGACTTATCCTGTTCAATAGATGTGACAGGCGAAAACTTTGGAGCTGTTGCGCAACCAGACAAAAAATATGTTTCCAGTAACACTATAATTAGAAAGAAGAGAGTCTGCACTTTTTTCATTGATATTCTTTCATTTAAAGACAACTATTCAAATGGTTTCGTCTTTGAATGTCAAGCCATTCGCTCTTTGGCAAATCTCTTTCTACTTTATCGTGTACATACAGAGCTTAATTTGCACATCGAGGTAATGAGTTTCTCGCTATTCAATCGGTGGAAACTGCGGTCCTTCGAGCCACATTTCCGCCAAAATTGACAAATCTGCCACATCAATCGATGTATCGCCCGAAAGTTCGCAAACACTGTTGTAGTTCCCTTCGCCTGAAACGGCCAGCCAAGCATCAGCCATAACAGCTAAATCATATAAATTGACTAAACTGTCATTATTCAGATCACCGTAAGGCTGCCAGTCCAACTTTGGATAATCTCTTCCCTCATTAATCCACCAAAGATTCAGAAAATCCCACCCGGCATTAGTGTAGGTTACTTCTGTTTGCATTAGAGCGGTTACCAATCCTTGAACATTATCTATCGTCCCCGGATCTGATGGACTAAGACAATAACCAACAGTCTGACCGGTGGTTTCAGTATCCCAGAAACAATTCCGCATTTCAGCTGTATCACCAGTTTGTATACCACAAAAGCCAAATGTGCTATTCTCGCCAGCAACTAAACCGACAGCATAACAATTACTTATACTGCCGGAATCATTTGATAATCAATGAAAAAATTTGTAATTAATGCCCAAATCCTCATATTTCTTCATTCTCAAGGAAAACACAAAACAAACAACAGCTCAAACCCCCCCTTAAAACCTTAAATCCCCGCAACTTAACCGCCCAGCGGCCCGGCATTCCCTCATTTGCCATTATTTAACTATGAATTCAGCTTAAATCTCACTATCCCGCCCAATATTTGTCTTTAATCCGCGAAAATCCGCAACTATCTATCTGTGCGATACGCACTCTGCGGCTAAATCAGAAATCAGAGGTCAGTTGTCAGAATTCAGCAGGAAAAACTTGTCAACCCTGTTAAACAATTCCGTTATCTTGTTTGTCTGATTTCTGAAATCTGACCTCTGACATCTTCAGCTAAAGCTGATATTATCTCTTGCTTATCCGTCCCATAATGACCGGCATTTGTTTAAGCAGCAAAAAAACTTCAAAAAAGTTATCCACAGGATAAATCACCTTAATCTAGACATTTAGCCGGATAAGGCTTGAATGTCCCGCGATAAAATCTGTTTTTTTATCTTTACCTGTCCCTCTGTTCCTTCCGAAGTCACAACCGGCCAACGGGACAGTCAACCGGGGACGGCCGGAAGCATTTTGCTTCAAGATGTATTCGTATCTGTAAAGAAGTAATGTATTTTTCAAAAGGCTACCTCCGCGCAGCGTGCATCGGAGGGCCGCAAGGTTAGTGTTTTTTTATTGGAAAGGATTTAGCAATGGCTAATTTTCCTAAGTCTGAGAATGATGTAGTCGGTCTGGCCGAAGCCATGGTTGATGGTTATACCGAATACGGTGAGGATTTCCCCGGCGTAGCGGTGCTAACGCTGGAGACGGCGCTAACGGAGTTCAAGGCCGCCCGTGCTGCCCAGGAAAGCGCCCGGGGACAGGCCCGGATCGCCACTACCGCCAAGAACGATAAGTTCGCGGCTCTGGTCGAGCTGATGAAAAACGACCTGAAAGTCTCCGAGGTCGATACCGCCGATGACCCCGATAAACTCTCTCTCATTGGCTGGGGCACCAAGAGCCCCGGTACCCCGATCGCTCCGCCCACGGCCCCGACCAATCTGCGCAGTAATCAGCAGGGTGCCGGTGAAGTCGTTTTACAGTGGGCCAAGCCCGAAGCTGGCGGTACGGTACGGAATTATATTGTTAAACGCCGTGATTATGATACTTCCGGTCAGGTGGGCAGCTGGCAGATTGTCAATTTCTTCTATGATAATCTCGTAACGCTCATCAACCAGCCGCGCGGGGTTCAGATGGAATACATCGTCATCGCCAGCAATGCCGGCGGCGAGAGCCCGGCCAGTAACATCCTGCCGGTGGTCCTTTAATAATGCGGAAATACTGCCTGATGGGTCGGCCTGCGGTCGGCTCATCCGGCGGTCTTTGAAAGCGAGAATGAAATGGCCGTCTTCCCTCAGAAACAAAGCGAAATCACCGAACTGGCCCGCAAAATGATTAGCGGGTTCCATTATCAGTCCGACTGGTTCCCCTCCATAAACTGGTACACTTTGAGCAACGTTGAGTATCAGTTCAGGTTAAGCTGCGAGGAACAGAACCGCCGCCAGAGCAATCTGATTATGGCCACGCAGGCCAAACAAACAGCCTTCGCCAACCTTAAAAAGACCATGAAACGCTGCCTCAAAATCTCCGAGACCGACGTCGCCTCCGACCCCGACAAACTCACCCTCATCGGCTGGGGCACCCGAAGCCCCGCCACCCCCATAAAAGCCCCGACCGCCCCGACCAATCTGCACAGCCCGCAATTGGGTGCCGGTGAAGTAACTTTGCAATGGACCAGACCCGAAGCCAGCGGCGCGGTGCGGAATTATATCGTCAAACGCCGCGATTATGATACTTCCGGTCAGGTCGGCAGCTGGCAGATTGTCAATTTCTTCTACGATAATCTCATAACGCTCATCAACCAGCCGTGCGGGGTTCAGATGGAATACCTCGTCAGCGCCAGTAATGCCGACGGCGAGAGCCCGGCCAGTAATATTCTGCCGGTGATTCTCTGAGTCAGGGCAATCGCATGAAATCATTATGCGGTTTTTAGCTATTAACAGCAGTGGCAATTAGAAAAAATGTAAGGGGTCATAGTGGTTTCTTTCGCCCCTTCGGGGTCTTTTAGAAAGGGAAAGCTTAGTTTTTTGTAAAGGCTGCGCCTTGTCGGAGTGCTTTTTCGTTGACGGGGATGGTTTTGTGATAGCGTTGGGCGAGTACGTCGGTTAGTGACGCCACGGCGGTATCGAGGTCGAGGCAGTGTCGTTGACCGAGGTAAGCGCCCAGGGCTACCATGTTGGCGCTTTTGGGCGAGCCGAGTTCGGCGGCGATTTGGTCTACTGGTACAGCGATGATCTCGATGTCGGTTCGGTCGGGGGCCTGAGTGATTGATGAACTGTTGTAGATTAACGTTCCGCCGGGTTTAAGCCAGGGGGTGTATTTGAGCATGGAGGCCTGGTTCAGGGCGATGAGGGTATCGGGGTGGGTGGTGATTGGGCAGGCGACCGGTTCATCGGAAAGGCAGACGATGCATTTAGCGGTTCCGCCGCGTACTTCGGCACCGTAGCTGGGCATGTAGGTTACTTCGAGATTACTACGCATGGCGGAATGGGCCAGCAGTTTACCGGCGAGGATTATGCCCTGGCCGCCGAATCCCGCTATCATCAAATCTTCATGGAATTTATTTGCTATCACAACTCAACCTTTCGCTTGAGGCGGAAATTATTTTAACCTTTGAGACGACCCAGGGGAAAAACCTGGGACATGTCGGTTTTAATGAAGTTCATGGCTTTGGGGGGCGACATGCGCCAGTAGGTCGGGCAGGGTGAGAGCACCTCAACCAGGGACAGGCCCGGCTCGTTGTTGATTTGGAGCTGGAAGGCATGCATTAAAGCCTTTTTGCATTTGCGGACCTGGCCGGCATCGTAAACGGAACAACGCTCAACATAAATCGCGCCCGGCAGGACCGAGAGCAGTTCGGCAACTTGCAGAGGATAGCCTTCGCGTGAAGCATCGCGGCCGTTAGGGGTGGTGGCGGTTACCTGATTCAGCATGGTGGTCGGGGCCATCTGGCCGCCGGTCATGCCGTAGATAGCGTTGTTTACAAAGATAACCGTGATTCTTTCGGCACGATGGGCGGCGTGGAGGATTTCGGCAGCACCGATAGAGGCCAGGTCGCCGTCGCCCTGATAGGAAAAGACAATATTCTGGGGGCGCACGCGTTTGATGCCGGTAGCGACAGCCGGGGCGCGACCGTGAGCGACTTCGACCATGTCAACATCAAGATAATTGTAGGCCCAGACCGCACAGCCAACCGGGGCGATACCGATAGTTTTGTCGTGAATGTTCAGTTCGTCGATTGTTTCGGCGACGAGCCGATGGACCAGACCGTGCCCGCAACCGGGACAATAATGTGTTACGCAATCTTTAAGGGTATCGGTTTTTTTGAATACCGTTTGCATAATTCTAACCTTTCACCGGTGCTGTGAAATTTTCGATTTGCTCAAGCACCTGTTCGACTGTCGGGATACCCCCGCCGGGACGACCGAAGAGTTCGACGGCGGCTTTGCCGGCAGCGGCGATTTTGACATCGTCTACCATCTGGCCGCAGCTCATTTCCACTGACAAAAGTACTTCGGCAGTTTCGGCGGCTTTGCTCAGGGTGTCATAGGGGAAGGGCCAAAGGGTGATGGGGCGAATCCAGCCCGCCTTTATACCTTTGCTTCGGGCTTGATTAACAGCGGAACGGACAATGCGTGAAGTAATGCCATAAGAAACCAATACGATTTCGGCATCTTCGAGGTGGGCATCTTCCCAAAGGACTTCGCCTTTCTGGATTTTCTCGTAGCGTTTTTGTAATGCGATATTGTGTCGTTCCAACTCGCCGTCACCCATGCACAAAGATCGCACAATGTTTTGAGGGCGATTTTCGGCGCCGGTCAAGGCCCAGTCTTTTTTGGGCAGCTTTCTTTGGGGTCGGTCTTTTTCCAGTACTACCGGTTCCATCATCTGGCCGAGTACGCCGTCGCCGAGAATCATTACGGTCATGCGGTACTGGTCGGCCAAGTCGAAGGCCAGAAAAGTCAAATCAGCGATTTCCTGCACGCTGGCCGGGGCAAGGACAATGGTGCGATAATCGCCGTGTCCGCCGCCTCTGGTAGATTGAAAATAGTCTGACTGGGCCCCGCTGATATTGCCAAGGCCTGGTCCGCCCCGAACGATATTTACCAATACCGAAGGAAGCTGGCAGCCGGCGAGGTAACTTATGCCTTCCTGCATGAGGCTTACACCGGGGCTTGACGAACTGGTCATGGCCCGCGCCCCGGTCGAGGCGGCGCCCATAACCATATTAATAGCGGCCAGCTCACTTTCGCTCTGGACAAAAACCCGACCTTCTTCGGGCATGCGCCGAGACATATAAGCGGGTATTTCGTTCTGTGGGGTGATAGGATACCCAAAATAGGCATCGAGTCCGGCGAGAATGGCGGCTTCGGCGAGAGCTTCATTTCCGCACATCAGCAGTTTTTCGTTTTTTGTCATGATTTTCCCCTGGTCACAGCCGGTGATTTTTTGTTATCCGGTGCCGAGATATTTTTAATCGGGTCGCGGAATACGGTGATGGCCGCATCGGGGCACATCAGGGCGCAGGCTGCGCAGCCGGTGCAATTAACGTTGCCTGATTCGGCGGGGAAGTAGCCGGTGCTATTGGCCTGAGTCGATATAACGATGCACTGTTGGGCACAGGCCTCGATACAAAGACCGCAGCCTTTGCAGCGTTCGCTGTCAATTTTAATCCTGCCTGCCATTTTGCCTTTCCTGTCTTTTTAAACGTTGTGCCTGGTGGCCAAGCATAAAAATTCCTTCATTGCCTCCGAGGTAGATTTTAGCGTCAGAAAAGGCCCTCTGCAAATTATTAAAAAATGACTAAAGGGGCCAATTTTTGGGGAATTATTCAATTTTGTAACTATATCATAGCCAGGAAATATATAAAATGATTGCTGTTTAATTGTAAAGTCAAACATGATATAGGCTTAGGATTTTTATGGTGTCAGCTTGGCAACTTAAACGGAAATGGGTATATTATCTGTTATGGCAGAGGAACCGGATTATATAGTTGAGATTGGTGGGCGGAGATTGGTAGGTCCAGGTGGAAGTGATAGTACTCTTGAAGCCAATATTTCCTCTCAGAAGGCCGCGGGCAGGCCTCATATAAGTGTTTTGTTCGAGTGCTGCCAGATTTATCAGCGGATTTATCGTAACCGGGATGGCACTTCCTATGAAGGTCGCTGTCCGCGTTGTTTGCGTCAGGTACGGGTGAAAATTGGTTCTGGTGGCACGAGTACCCGTTTTTTTCGGGCCCGCTGACGGTTTTTGTGTATAATTTACTCTCTGGTTGTTCTCTATCTCTTCGTCGGGTGGCTGATTATTGATTGTGGAATGTGGTTCATTATGGATAACTGTTGAAAAAGGTTTATCAGTATTTTAAGCGGGATTTTTTGCCCTTTTTTATTAATCAATTTGGGCAGGCCCGGTCGATAACTCGAATACAGACAAAATAAAATGTATTCGTTTCGGCGGATATGTATAATGAGGTACGAAAGGCTTTTTAGAGGCGGCCGATCGTATGTCAGACAGTTGTCACTGTAGATGTTTTTTTTGAAAAGCCGGTGGGACGTAACGGGGTTCGCGGCTTTGTCGAGCCATGGTCTCGGTTATGTACCGGGTTTATCTCGACTGGGCATATAACTTTAGTCTCTTTGTTAATTAGATGTTTTATTTTGCAAAAGTCAGTTGCTTTGGCTGGTTGGATGTGTAATAATTATGTATTAACGTCCGGCGATTGGAGTAGCCGCGTTAATTTCGGTAAGCCCAGTTAGGGCAAGTATTAACAAAATTTTGGTTATTAACCGGTGGATTTTTTTTGAGTCAGACTAAAGACACAGGATTCAGGCTGGATATTGTGGTTCCAGCAGGACCAGGGACGGTGCAGGCATGAGAATACTAATGTTAGGCTGGGAATTCCCGCCATTCATATCCGGAGGTTTGGGTACCGCTTGTTATGGCCTGACTCGTGCTATGAGCAAGCTGGGTACGGAGATAACTTTCGTTTTGCCCAAGCCGGTTTTTGGGGAGAGCGCGTCCCATGTAAAGATGGCTTGGCCGAGTGGTCCGGTGGGGCGGGTGGAGCGAGCTTTGCGCGATGGCGGTGTGGGGCAGACCTATAGTCTCGAAGAATTCGACAATGTGACATTTCGTACTTTGCCTTCGATGCTTCAGCCTTATCAGACCCCTGACAGTTATGAACAGATGATCTGTGATAAAGGGGCGAATGAGCTTCGTGAAGCCTTTCGTTTAGCCGGTATTCCTTATGACGAGTTGAATCTGTTCAATATCGGTGGTAATGGCGGAGGGGGCGGCGGTCATTACGGCGGTGATTTGTATCTTGAGGTGCAGCGTTATGCTCGTTTGGCCAGCCTTATCGCTCGTCAGGAAGATTTTGACGTGGTTCATGCCCATGACTGGATGACCTATCCGGCGGGGGTCGCTGTTTCAGCCATGACGGGTAAGCCCCTGGTGGTGCATATCCATTCCACGGAGTTTGACCGCAGCGGCGAAAATGTTAATCAGATGGTCTATGACATCGAACGGCAGGGGCTGCATTATGCCAGCCAGGTTATCGCTGTCAGTTATCTGACCAGCCAAATAGTTATAAACCGTTATGGGGTTTCACCTGAAAAAGTTAGGGTGGTCTATAACGCTATCGAACAGAACGGCCATACGCCGGATGCGGGCCGGGCTTATATCAGGAACGACGAGAAGATAGTTCTTTTCCTGGGTCGGATTACGATGCAGAAGGGGCCGGAGTATTTTCTGGCTGCGGCCAAGAAAGTTCTTGAGGTCATGGACAACGTTAAATTTGTCATGGCCGGTTCGGGCGATATGATTCGCCGGACGATAGAAATGGCTGCCGAGATGGGTATCGGCCATAAGGTGCTGTTTACCGGATTTTTGCGGGGCAGTGATGTTGATAAAATGTTCCAGATGGCGGATTTGTTTGTTATGCCGTCGGTATCTGAGCCTTTTGGTCTGGTGCCGCTGGAAGCTCTGCGTAACGATGTGCCGGTGCTTATCAGCAAACAAAGCGGGGTTTCTGAAGTACTGACGCACGCATTGAAGGTTGACTTCTGGGATGTTGACGAGATGGCAAATAAAATAGTCGCGGTTTTGCGTCATCCTCCTTTACAGGTGACTTTACGCGAACACGGCAACTTCGAGGTACGTAAAATGTCCTGGAAGGAAGCGGCCCGACAATGTATTGATGTTTACGACTCGCTTTTGGCGGTTCCGGTATAGTTGGTGGATTTGCGGATGGTCGGGATCAGGCCGCAAGAGCTGTTAGGACGAGTGAGAATATATACGTTGGGGTGAGTGAGGGCAACGCCGGTAAAACGGAATAAGTTAAAGGAATCATTATGGCATCAGTTTGTTTTTATTTTCAGGTCCACCAGCCTTATCGTCTGCGCAGGTACAGTATTTTTGACAAGGAGCATAATTATTTCGATGAGTTCAAGAATGCTCAAGTCTGCCGTAAGGTGGCGCATAAATGTTACCTGCCGGCCAATCGGCTTATGCTGGATTTGATTAACCGTTTCGATGGCCGTTTCAGGATTTCTTATAGTATAACCGGTGTGGTGCTGGACCAGCTTCAGGAATACGCCCCGGAAGTTATGAGTACCTTCCACGCTCTGGCTCAGACGGGCTGTGTGGAGTTTCTGGCTGAGACTTATTATCACAGTCTTTCGTTTCTGTATTCGCGCGACGAGTTCGCTCATCAGGTCCGCAAACATCAGGATAGACTCTACGACCTTTTTGGCCAGAAGCCGCGAGTGTTTCGCAACACCGAGCTGATTTACAATAATGACCTGGCCGCCTTCATTAAAGAACTGGGCTTTGATGCTTTGGTGTGTGAGGGTGCCGACCATATCCTGGGCTATCGCAGCCCGAACTTCCTGTATAATCCGGCGGGGGATTTCGGCGGCATCAAACTGATGCTCAAGAATTACCGTCTGAGTGATGACATTGCTTTTCGTTTTTCCAACCGCGGCTGGGCGGAGTGGCCTCTAACGGCTCCGAAGTTTGCCCGCTGGGTATCGGATGTCAACGGCAACGGTAATACCGTAAATCTGTTTATGGATTACGAAACGCTGGGCGAACATCAATGGGAAGATACCGGTATTTTTGATTTCCTGAAGCATCTGCCCGACGAAATACTACGTCATCCCGACAATGATTTCCTTACGCCCTCGGAGGTGATAGATCGTTACCATCCGGTAGGCGAAATTGATGTGCCGCATATGATAAGCTGGGCTGATACCGAGCGTGACCTTTCGGCGTGGCTGGGCAATGCCATGCAGTCGAACGCTTTGCATGAGCTTTATCGCATGGAAGACGAGATTAAGGAAATAGGCGACGAGCAGGTTCTGGAAGACTGGCGCAAGATGCAGACTTCCGACCATTTCTATTATATGTGTACAAAGTGGTTTGCTGATGGTGATGTGCATAAGTATTTCAACCCTTATGACAGCCCATACGATTCTTATATAAATTTTATGAATGTGATGGATAATCTGCGGAGTCGTTGCCGTCAAGCCGCCGTCGTGGGGTGATCCGAAACTCCGGACACCGGCTTGTATGGTTGTGGATTACCCGTCCGCAGCGAGGTCATGATTAGACACCCAGGGGCGACACCCATAAGTCGCCCCTGTTGTTTATATAGTTGCTTACTGAAACGCTAACAAACAGCGCTGACTGATACGGGGTCAACCCCGGTCTGCTGGATTATCCGCTAAGGAGTATTAGGATGCCGGTCGAAATGGAAATCGAAGAACAGTTTACTCATCAGCAAATCAGCATCAATAAAATCGCTGAACATCTCGATACCGAATGGCTGTTGAGCAATTACCGCGGCAGCTATTCTTCCAGTACGGTGCTGGGTTGTAATACGCGGCGGTATCATGGTTTGCTGGTGGCGTCGCTGCATCCGCCGGTCGAACGTTATGTTACGCTTTCGACGGTTCTGGAAAAAGTTACCTTTGGTGGGGAATCATATGAACTGGCGAATTTTGAGTTTTCCGACCGATTGCATCCGCAGGGCTATCGTTTTCTGAAAAGTTTCTGGAGTGACAACGGGGTTCATTTTCTTTATGAGCTGCCGGGCCTGACGGTGGAAAAATCCATCTACCTTTCCCCGGAAGAAGATGTTGTACTGGTTGATTATGAGTTTATCGGCACGGTTGGTGAAGTTGAGCTGGAGCTTGTGCCGCTGGTTTCCCTGCGTGATTTTCATGGTACGCAGTATTCCTCGGCTAGTCTTACGGTTGAGCAGAACGGGGATGTTTTTTCCGCCCGGCCTATCGACCCGCACGGGGCGGCGGTGCATCTGCGCTGCCCGGAAATGGATTTTCAGCAGGGCCCCGACTGGTGGTACGCCATGTGCTATCGGCAGGAGCGGCGGAGGGGTCAGAATGATTATGAGGATGTCTGGGCACCCGGTAAATTCGCGAACGGCATCAGTGTGCCGGGGCGGGCAACGCTTATCGCTCAGGCCACACGTGCCAACGAAAGGCCCGGCCCGATGCATTTCGATGTTGACCAGGTAGTTCAGGCTCTGCGCGAGCATAATCAGCGTTTGATAGAACTTTCCGGGGCTCAGAATCCCGACGATATTGCTTTGGTAAAGGCCGCGGATCAATTTATCGTGCGGCGGCAGATTACCGAGCAGCATGAATCGGCGAGTATCCTGGCCGGCTTCCACTGGTTCGCCGACTGGGGGCGTGATACGTTTATCGCCCTGCCGGGTCTGCTGCTCTGTACCGGCCGTTACGATGAGGCCCGCGAGGTATTGGAGACTTTCGCCGTGGTGGTTGACCAGGGCATGGTTCCCAACCGTTTTGATGATTACGGCGGCCCGCCTCATTATAATAGCGTCGATGCCTCGCTGTGGTTTATCAACGCGGCCTATCAATATTTGCGGGCCAGCGGCGATGAAAAATCATTTTACGATTTTCTGCGGCCGACCATTGCCCAGATTACGACTTTTTATGAAAAGGGGACGCGCGATAATATTCACGCTGATATTGACGGCCTGATTAATGCCGGTGATGTCAACACTCAGCTTACCTGGATGGATGCCAAGTGCAATGGTGATGTCTTTACGCCGCGTTACGGCAAGCCGGTCGAGATTAACGCTCTGTGGATCAACGCTCTGCATATCATGGCTGAGACGGCGCAGGAGCCGGACGAGAAAATTGAATATCAGCAGATGGCCGAGCGGGCGGGCGAGAGTTTTGTGCGACTGTTCTGGAACGAACAAAATAATTGTCTGGATGATTGCGTTCTGCCGGACGGCACGATCGACGCGGCCATTAGGCCTAATCAATGTTTCGCGGTCTCGCTGCCGTTTAGCTGTCTGAACCGCACCCAGCAGCTCGGCGTGGTAGATGTCGTGCGTGAACATCTCCTGACTCCAATGGGCCTGCGCAGCCTCAGCCCTCAGGATTCCCGCTATCGCAGCCATTACGGCGGCGACCAGTATCAGCGTGATTCGGCCTATCATCAGGGGACAGTCTGGGGCTGGCTTATCGGCACTTTCATCGAGGCCTATCTAAAGGTCAACGATTTCTCCGACGATGCCCGCCAACAAGCCGCCAAGATGCTCGAACCGCTCATGACCCACTTCAAAACCCAGGCCTGCATCGCCAGCGTCTCGGAGGTCTTCGACGGCGAATTCCCCCACCACCCCGGCGGCTGCGTAGCCCAGGCCTGGTCCGTCGGTGAACTGATTCGCAGCCGACATCTGCTGCGCAAGTGAAATATTGACTTGGCGGGCTGTTGAATACATAATAAAGTTTTGGCAGAAGATGGCCCCAGAGAGGTTGGAAATTCAGGATAATGTCACGTACGGAAATATTACAGATTCTGAAATGCTTCAAAGATGAACACGCCGCCGAGTATGGTATTCTGGCTCTGGGTATTTTCGGTTCTTTTGCCCGGGGTCAGGCCCAAAAAGCCAGCGACCTTGACGTGGTTGTAAAGCTCGAGACTCAGGATCTTTTCCATATAATCGGCATCAAACAGGATCTGGAAGAGACTCTGCATCTGAGCGTCGATGTCGTAAGCTATCGGGACCAGATGAACGCTTTTCTGAAAAGCAGGATTGACAGGGAATCGCTCTATGTATGACAAAACAATTATCATATATTGAGATTATATGTATTTGGCGATTCAGTAATGTTTATAAAAAGAATCTTATGGGAGGAATCATTGATTTTGAAAACAAAGTTTAATTGTCTTCTGTTATTTTTTGTTTGTTTCGTAACACTTTAGCCAAGTGAAGCAGAGAACTCCGCGAGTTTTGGCAATTTGCCGGTTTTGATGTATGTTCGCAGGGCTTTTTTGATGGTAGCAACCGGGTTTAGGCCGCGTTGTTTCAGGGTAAAAAACACGCTCATCAGCACCGATTGCGTTCGGGCTCCACGGTCGCTGCGGTTGTTATAGCTGTTCTTTCGCATGATCACCGCGCCGCGAATGCTGCGTTCGCCAAAATTATTATCGAACGGCACCTCGCGATTGCTCAGAAAAGTGAACAGCTCATCATGATGGCGTTTCAAACGCTTAATCAACCGCTGAGCTTCCTTGTTCGACCACTCATGCGCGATAATAAGATCCAAGCGTTTTTCGATTCGTTGGCAGCGCCGCTGGTAAACCGTCGCATCCAGTTCATCGATGCGTTTACGCAGGCGTATCGCGTCGCGAATTAATCGTTTGAGTTTTTTGGAGAACCTCGGCCAATCGCCGCTGTGGTCTTTGGCTTTCCAGACTCGCTCCAAATCACGCAGTAAGTGAACCAGGCACTTTTGTTTGGCGCATGACAATACATTGTAAGCATACCAGAAGTCACTTACGAACACGCCGTTGAAACATTCTTTGATAAATTCCAAAACCACCGGCCCGGCCCGCGACTGCTCGACCGTAAAAATCGTGGCTTGATGGCTGGTAAAGCACCATAACCAATGCGTTTTACCGTTTACCCGCCAGCCGGTCTCATCGCCGTGCAGGACACCGGCTTTTTGAATGTCCTCGATTATTTCTTCGTACCAGGCCAGGAGTATATCCGCTAAACGATGCCACATCTGGACTAATCCGCCCGGCGACATCTTAAACCGGAGATGAAAATTAAACACCTCCAGGATCTGCGCTATCGTATTGCCCAACGCAAAGTGGAGCCAGGCACACAAAACCACAATACCATTGCCAATAGATGATTTTGGCAGAGCATCGGTTACGATCGGCTCAACCGCCTTGCGACAGTTCGGACACCAGTCGCGATGAATAACATGCTTTACCGTCTCAACGCGAACATCTTCCGGGATGTCTTCGATGATTCGTTCACGTGTGCCGGAACATTTTTTCAGTTCGCCGCCGCAGTCCGGACAACATGAAGCGCGATGTTCTTCGGTACGGTCTATTTGGGTCGGCAGATTGCGGCGAGTACCTTGATGCCCTTTTTTACGGCCAAACTTTTTGCCGCGTTTTTTATCTGTTTTGTTCGGCTTGACAAAAACCGGCTTCTGACCTGAGGGACACGAAGGATCAGCCGGACTGCCGGCAACTAACGTACCTTGTGTTTTTTCCGCTGCCAGTTTCGACAGTCTCAGCAAAACAAAAACCACCGCCTCTCTGCCTTGCTCGTAAATAAGCTCAGCCTGCTCCGCAGTCAATTCCTGCTCTAAGGCCAGGTCGGCGATAGCCTGTTCAGCATTCGGCTTCATCATGCTGAAACTATAAACCATTACACGCAATAGCGCAAATTACCCATCTTAACATTTTGAAGTTTTTTTGTCTTTTTTTTGCACAAGCCAACCCAAAAGCTATAGAATTTGCTTCACTTGGCTAAAATGTTACTTTGTTTCTTTGTTTATGGTTGCAGATCAAGTCTCAGTCGTTTTGAACCCAAAATACAAGTGAATCCGGTGGGGTTATACGTAATATATGATAAAGTGTTTGAAGATGACGGCGATACAGAATATCAGGATAAACTTATAGAGGAATGTAAACAACAAATCCGCAGAGTTTTAGAACCTAAAGGATATCAGTTTGTCGATCTAAACCCTGAGATCCCCCGCAAATCAGTTTATACCAGTGTTCCGTACGTGCTATGGTATATAAATGAAGGTAAAATCGCTAAATGTGCCAAAGAATTTGGCTGCCATACTGTTTTCATTGCTCAATATTCCTATGAATTTAATAATCGTTTCATGTTCACACTGCCCGAGGGACATTTAGATACAGCGTTTCGATTTTGGTTGGTCAATACAGATAATGGCTGGGCTCTTACAGAAGATCAATATGTTTTTACGCGACCCTATGAACCGTGCGGTGACGATTGTTTTGAAGATGGAATTAAGCGATCACATAAAGATTTCTTGTGGCTGGTTACAAAAGGAATGCTTGGCAACGCCGCGGAAATTTCCGGTATATAATTATGTTGGGAATATGGCATACGTTTTTCGCTGCCAGGGATAGCTGCTTTAGGCGCATAAAAAACGCCGGGATCATCTTGGAACCCGGCGCGGGAGAGAGTTTGTTTCAGCAATCTTTTACAGCACGACCGTAGCGATATTCGAGGGCAGCGAAGCGCCCGCGGAGTTGGTGGCCGCGATGCGATACTGCATTTCGATACCGCGGGGCTGATTCTGCAAGGTGACGTTTTCCGTGAAGCTGGTCGTTAATAATGTCCACGGTCCCGGCACGCCGCCGCCTTCGGGCTGATCGGACCGTTCGATACGGTAATTACTCACGCTGCCGCCGCCGGTGCCTTTACGCCAGTTAAGCGAAAGGACGCCGGGCCCTTCATAGCTGGGTGTCAGGTGCGTCGGCTGATCGGGCGGATTAAGCGGGCTGCCGGGCTTGCGTTGCGACCAGCCGATATAATCCAGATTGCCGGGCGTATTCATGCAGTCATGCTCGGCCAGATAGAGAATCTTATGCATCTGTTCTTCCAGCTCGCCCTGCCGGTCGTTTTTAGCGATAGTCGCGTTCTTGGCGGCGGCCTTGGCGTTATCCTGAGCATTGATCGCGTTATTGCATTCGGTATATGCCATACTCAAATTCGTCAGCGCCTCCACGCTCACACTGGGATAAAGTGAGCTATGTTCATTGAGTCCGCTGATCATCTGTCCCGCCAGAGCCAGCACATTGGGTTCAGTTTTCGGAAAAACTGCCATAGTAAACCTTCCTTCCTGCCCGCACCGGGCCAAAGATTAAATAAATAGTATGCTAGTTCCCCCAATGGGAATTTCGCGTAATTGTTTACGAATATTCAAATGTTTACAAATGGGTACGAATTACTGATAGCCATGGAATCGGCCAAAGAGGGGACGGACTTAATCAAAAACCGGTTTTTTATAAGAATTTCCTACTCTTTTTTATAATGATGTTCCTTAAGTAATTGTCTTTAAAGGAGTTTCACGGATTTATTTTTATTAACAGTTCGCCGGTAAAAATCCTGATATTTCCAATGGTATTACCAAGGGGCGGGATATATAATGAATCCTTCGGCGGAGTTCCTTTTTGTTTTCGAGGATATTCGGGCTGTAAGATTATTTAACTGCCGCCCTTTAAGATAGATGGAATAATACCTGAAAACCGAATCCTGGGATAAATATTATGGCAGACGAGAATTTACCCACAATTAGCAACATTTTCGGTGAAGTTTATATTATTGAGAAATAAAGCATGGCAAATAATAAACAAATACTTAATGCCATACTAAAGGCATTATTAGCTGGAGCAAATACCTCCGCGTGGGTCAAGATACCTGCAACACTAATTGTAGAAATTGCGGCAATTCCGAAAGAAAAAAGAGAAGTCTTAGTAGATACTTCTAAAACTCAACAGTTCAAGGAATTATTAGATCAAGAGAAAATTTCAAGCCTTAATTCTGCATATGCCGCAGCGAACACTGAGCAGATAAAGACGCTTTTGTGTAATTTAAATAAATTATCTATCGATCAAACAAACGAATTAACACATCTAACACAGGATCTTTTCAATGAATTAATAGAGAGTATAGATGGAATTGGCACTACAGCCAAAAAAACAAATGCATTGGTCAAAGAAATAAACGCTAATACAAAAAAACTTGTTCAACCATTTTCAATTACCCATGAAGAATTATTGAGCCGTAACATGCGGTATTTAGAAAGTTTTTTCAGGAAACATAAATATTATTCATCTCACGATGTGCGAAAATACAGCTTTCTCGAAATTATACATAAATGGACTGATCATGAGGGAGTAACGATCAGCGGAGAAAGTGGCTATGGTAAATCATGGGCGTTATATTCCATTGCAAGTTATTTGATTGACCAAAATAAGATAGTAATTTTGATTGATAACCAGAAGGGGGCTAGCTTGGGGAATGAAAGAGAAGCTTCGAGGGTATTCTTCCATGATATATTAAATAATGACAGCGAATTATATCTTGATCGCATTTCGGAATTACTGTTAAAGGCTGGTTTGCAGAAGGAAATTTTTCTTCTTATAGACGGAGTCAATGATTTTCTTGAAGCAAAATATATTACAAGTAGAGATTGGGAAAGCTGGGGGATTAAAATAGCCATATCTTCTCTTCCTTATGCAGTTATTGAGGCTGATGGTTGGTATAAGCATACGATTGATGGATTCTGCGAAGAAGAATTACAGGAATATTTAGATATAAGACTCCGAAATGAATGGCTACATATTCCAACGGATGTTAGGCGAACATTGAAGATTCCCTTGCTGGCGCAAATATATTGTGACATATATAGTGATTGTCCTAAATGGGAACCTTCAAATGAATATGAGCTATATGCAGAATATTGGTCAAGGTTAACTCAGGGGGAAATGTCAAAGCATGCCAAAGACCGGTCAATTTTAAAGCAATTGGCGTATAATCTTTTGAATAATGCAACTTATCCTTGGAGAGATAGACAAATCAGTCAGTTTGGTCCGGGAGGCTTAATAAGATTAGAAAAGTGTGGATGGCTACGAAATTTAGGAGATGGGAAATGGGGAATAATTCATGATCGACTCTTGAATTGGTTAGTAGCGGAAGCGATTATCGAAAAGGTTTCATATGGAGAGCTTGATAATGACAGATTCTTAGATTTGGTTGACAGATTGTGGAAAGGGACAGAGAAATATTCGTGTGGAAATTTAGGATATGTTCCTCTTGACTTATTATATCTGATGCTTAAAGACACTTGTGAGCACGATGCTACTATTAAAATTATGATCGAAATGCTTGATAGTGACTTGTTCTTACACGAAAGAAAATTATATAATTATTATTTGCCATCCTTTGGCAAAGCAGTACTCCCATTCTTGTTTAATAAATTACGAGGATATTGCTGTGAGGGTAATTGTAAAAAAGGGTATTTGTTTGATTCTTTGGAGTACTACGAGCATCGTGATATTTGTAAGTATATTGATGAATTCATAAATGATGAATCACCACTTGTCAAACGTGCTGCAATAAAAATATTAGGCCAAAATCCATCTGGTCGGTACCTCGATCAGATTTGGCAAATACATTGTGATATGCAGAAAAATTATAAAAAATATTCTTATGAGTATGAAAGTGGAAGATATTTTGTTTATAATGATTCCTTTGGAGCATTAAAAGCCTGTTTGCGATTAAATACTGAATGGCTGGAAAAGGCAATACAAGAATCAAAGCCCCAAGAACCTGTTGCTGACTTGGCTTATCTTTTGGCGTCTTCTGGTGACAAACGGATATGGCAGAAATGTAAAAATACACTTTTCGAAAAAGTCAAAGCAGACAAAGCGCGTTGTCTGGCAAATTGCATTTCAGTATTTAGAGATGATTCCCATGTAGATTGGTTGAGGGATAGAATTCATATTAAGGAGGATTCTTTAGGGGATAGTGCTTTGCGGGCATTAGCTAAAATATCTCAGAAAGAAGCAGTTAGCCATCTGAAGCATTGTGAGCATATTTACTTTTGTCGTGGTTGGCATATTCATTTACTCCTTAAACTTGTTCCTTCAGAAGCAAAAAGAGAGTTGCTTGGTCTCATGCAGAGTTCTACGCAGCCGTGGCAAATCGCGCGTTTCTATCAGGGAAGTGAAAATGAAATTGATAGCGAAAATCTAGATTATTTGCTTGATCAGCTTGAGGAAATTATTGATGAGGTGTCAATCTCTCCTCCTGAAAAGCAACATCCGCTGTGGTTTCCCTTAGATTGTCTGAGTAAGCTCTGGTCTATAGATCAACTAGATTGTTTCCGGAAGCGAAAAGGCGGTACACTAGAGAAGAAATTGACCAAATGGTTACTTGAAAAAGGAGGGAGGCTGACCGCTTGGGTTGACCATGAATTATTTAACGCAGTAAATATTTTATATAAAATTGGTGGTGATGGAATTATTTTAGTTGTTAAGAACTGGTTGGCGAGCAACAATTTTTATATGCAACGCGATGGTTTGGGTTATGCCAATAAGGTGATTGATGTAGAAATTGTTGATTTATTGAAAAGGCTTTCGGCTTCTGATAAGCTTGAAGATATTGATTATCCTTTCAATCAAGGTGAGGCAACATTTATTCTGGAAAATATAGGTGAAAATCTACCAGTAGTAAATTATTTATTAAAATGGGGCATGAAGTGTTCTGGTAATATTTGTGAATATTGTGCTGGCGACCTCGATTCATATACTTTTTTGCAGCCTGCAATAGATGTATTGAAGTCGTATAAATGTGAAACCGAAATTGCTGGAGCGGTAATAGCATTAGGGGGTTATGGCCAAACACAATATATTAATCAAATATTCAATATTTTATGTGATTCGGAAAAAGATTCAGATCTTGCTCATGCATGTATTATTACATTAGGAAAATTACGAGCAGAAGAAGACAAAATAGTCAACAAGTTATGTGATTTATATAGTAATAGTAAATTTGCCCATTCAATATCTTTGGCTCTTTTGAGAATTAATTCCTCATTAGCTCAAAACTATTTGTTAGAAACCCTCGACAGGAAATTTGATTTCCAGATCGCATATAATTTGATTTCGAATGATGTTTTGAGAGATCAGGTACTTCAATATTCAAAAAAACATCTTAGAGACGCTAATTTCCTAAATGAAGGCTTTATATATTCTATTTTATTGCATTATGTTGATTTAGGAGGGAGTTTAAAGGTATTATTTGATAAAGATATTAAAGAGCTATTATTATCAAATATATATGATACACGTTTTTTGTGTTCAAAACGAAACCAGATAGAGTTGTATTCTCATATTGACAAAAACAAGGCATGGATGGTAGCGAAAAGAGATTTTGAAAATACTAATATGCCGGCACGGAATAGCTTGCCGGAATTAATGGCGCAGATAGATGCTGAGAAAAGTATAGACTATCTATTTAAAAAAATAGTGCAGGAAAAAGATGTTTTAGTTCAATGGGCAATAGGGCGAGTTTTAGCAAATTCTGATTTAATACAAAGTCATCTGGATTCTAAAAGTAAAAATGAAATTATAGCAGCCTTGAGAATATCCGGTTGGAATAGTATTTCTGATATTATTTATGAAGATATAAAAAGCTGTTTACTTGATGGTGATTCGGACATCGAAAATGAGGCTTTAAATGCTTTGGATAGGATATCTCGATTCAAAGAACTAAATAAAGTTATAGGCTGCCTCGTCATTGAAGAAGATATGAAAAGGAAATGGCTATTATTGGATGCTGCATTAAATTTAGGTGATCCTGGCGATGATTCAACCGGATCACCACAATGGATAATGGACATTCAAGATAAATTTTCCTTGCCAATGAGAATTTATGCAGATGAGGAGTTAAAAAAGAAGAAAAAAGAATTGAAAGACAGAGCTAAAAAATTATCGAATAAATGATTATTAAAATCTTGTCTGTTCTATCTGGAAACTCTTTGTCGTTGCCGTTAAAAATCCGCGAAATCCGGTGCGTATCGCACAGATAGATATAATCATCCGCGGTTTCATCCTTATAGTAATCAGAGAATCGCCATAATAATACTGATAATCCCGAAAGTTTAACCTTTCCGGCCGAAGGATCATATTATAACAG
>CAXXMR010000013.1:0-527895 GCA_963663805.2 Sedimentisphaerales bacterium | reverse complement strand
AACCGTCAAAAATAAAAATATTTTCTGTGATTTTGAGTTGTAAGCGGCGATTTTAGTTCGATATTGGCTCTGGTACAGACCTGCCCTATTGCCAGGTGTTTTTCAGCCGCGATAATATGTGCATGTACCTGAAGAAGCACAAGCGAAAGAAGAACGGCAAGTACAACACCTACTACAGCATAGCTGAGAAGCGTAAAGTCTCGCGCGGTCGTTATGTGGAGAAGATGGTTCTGTATCTCGGGGAGATTTCCGATTCGCAAAAGAAGTCCTGGGAAAAGTCTATTGAGATAATCAACGAGGATAACCAGCCTGTCCGCAAATCATTGTTTGCTTATGACCAGGATAATCATGCCCACCATGATGTCGATACCATTGCCGTGAAATTATCAAAGATGCGGCTGGAAAACCCCCGAACATTTGGTGACTGTTGGCTGGGCTGTGAGATATGGGATACTCTTGGGCTGGATAAATTCTGGTCCGCTCGTATAGACACCGAAAGATCTTCGGTGGAGTATTCCAAAGTCGTTAAATTATTGACGGTAAATCGTCTTATCAAACCCGGCGCGGAGTTTTATGTTCATCAGCACTGGTTTACTCAAACCGCAATGGATGTATTGCTGGACTGTGATTTTGAGGTTGCCGAAAAGAACCGGCTTTACCGCTGCCTGGACAGGATATTGCCCTACAAAGAGGAGCTTTGCTCTTATCTGAAAGATACCTGGCAGATGATGTTCAATCTGGAATACGATATTTTGCTTTACGATATCACCAGTACGTATTTTGAGGGATTATGCAAACAGAATCCTAAAGCCAAATTTGGTCATAGCAAAGATCGCAGAAGTGATTGTCGGCAGATTCTGATAGCTTTGGTAGTTACGCCCGATGGCTTTCCGATTAATTATGAAATCTGGGCGGGTAATACCTCGGAGAAAACCACGCTAAAGCCGTTATTGAACAAGATAGAGTCAAAATACGGCCAAGTCGGCAGGGTTTGGCTGATGGACCGGGGTATCCCCACAGAAGCGGTACTTGAGCACATGCGTGATAATGACATTGGTTACCTTGTTGGTACTCCTCGTAAATTACTGGATGAATTCTCAAAAGAACTCTCGGTGAAAAACTGGCATGATGTAAATGACAGTGTTCGCATAAAGCATATCGAAAAAGATGGTGAATGTTATGTTCTAGCCCGCAGCAAAGAGCGGATGGCTAAAGAACGGGCTATGCGTAAGCGCAAGCTGCGTGACTATCTGGAAGGTCTGGAGAAGCTGAAGAAATATCGTGATTACGCCCGTTTTATGCAAAGGCTGGGCAAACTCAAACATCATGCTGGCAGTTCGTATAAATGCGTTACTCTTACAATTCCAAAACCAAAGGAAAGAATTGAGGAAGGTGAGTTTGATTATAAATTCGATAGGAACAAATACCGAGAAATGATTTATCGTGACGGCACATACTTTTTGCGTACCAATCAAACCGGAAAGAATGGCATAGAGCTTTGGCAGGAGTATATGCTGCAATGTAATGTAGAACAAGCGTTCCGGGAGCTCAAAAGCGATCTGGGTGTTCGGCCGGTCTATCACCATAAAGAAGACCGGGTCGATGCTCACGTGTTTGTAGCGTTTATGAGCTATTGTCTGCAAGTGACCTTGAGACACAGACTGCGGGCCAGTGCCTGCGGGATAACCAGCCAGGCCGTTTTGGAAACAATGTCACGAATCCAGATGCTCGATGTGTCCTTTGAAACCCAGGACGGCAGGACTCTGCTGATGCAGAGATATACCGAGCCCGATGGCGATCAGAAATTGCTGCTATACCATTTGAAGATGGAAATGCCGCCGCAAAAGCCACCGAAAATATACAGCGGTCAGCTCAAAAAATAACACCACTGTTGGCGACAGACCAACAGCCCTGAAGGAGCCAAAAATCCACTTTTTACCCCTTAAGTGAGAAATTGGGGCTAAGCCAGATAAACTGGAAATTCTAAGCCCTAAATTTTAAATTCTAACCTCAAAATTCAAAACAACACAAACAACGACAATATTTAGCCGCTGATTACGCGGATTTTTAACGGCACCGCTTACTTCCGTACGCGGTTTTGAGAAAATGTTGCCATTTTGCGTAAAATTTCATTTGAAAGAGACTAACTCCCATCAGACCTCAGCGTGAGGTCGCTTGCCCTGTGAACCGTCATCAAAATCCTGAATCCGGGAACCACCGGCCTGCTCCTTTCGTTCCATCTCTCTTATCGCTAAATCAGCCTGCCGATTCTCTTCGATTACCACCGACGAGAGCCGGTCCAGGAAATCGGGCAGGGCCGACATCACCCGGTTCCAGGCCGGAATTCGCGGTACTTCGGCCTTGTTAGCAACCATATTCTCGCCCGCTAAATCAATCGCCTGCGAAAAACTCTCCACCGCCTGCGCTTCGCTATGACGGTCATAAGGTAAACCGTTCAGGATTGCGTCCGCCGCATACTGGTTGATTGCTTCCTGGGCCATATGAACATAAGAAGCTTTTAAAGTCTGAAAAGAATTCGACGGAAAAACCACCCCATGACTGGCCAATATGTGCAAAACCACGCTGGCAATATCAACCGACATTTTCAACAGTCCCGCCTTAGGGTCGCCCGTCACCAGCTTCTGATGCTTATGCTCATAACGCTCAGCGATGTCAACCTGACAAACACGAGTAAGCGACGAAGTACGATAAACCTCAGAAAGCGTCCCTATTTCTAACCCCCAGTTGCCCGGCATACGAATAACATGGGCCAGCGAACGAGTCATGCAAATCTCGCCCGACAGCGGATAGCGAAAACTATGCAAAAACTGCAAGAATTCGTGGTTTCCGACCACTTTCTGCAAAGCTCGAATCAGCGGCGTGAAGAACAAACGCGTAACTCGACCATAAATCTTGTCTGTCACGCGCATATAATACGCCTTGGTAAATTCAAAATCCATACCCCGCACCGCACAAGGATAACACAGACGGGCCAGCATCCGATGCGTGTAATTTTTGATGTCGCAATCATGCACCGCGATAACCCACAACTTGCGGTTACTGAGCACATAACCAAGCCCGGTCCAGACCCCCCGGCCCTTACCGTCGGGACCGACGGGCAGGTACTGGTCGGCTAGTTCATCAAACAGAACTTTTATGCCCGGCCCGGAAGACCACACCACCGAATGAGGCTGAGGCAAAGGCTGTAACCGACGACGAGCCTCGACAAAATCCTCAAACTTATCCGTTTGGCCCAGACTCAAAACAACTTCTGAAATATAAGGAACCTTCGTCAATTCCATCACAATATCATTAAACGCCGGCGACATTAAATCACGCGGAATAATCGGCAATATCAAGGCAATATCACGACGCTTGAGTATGTCAGATAAACGCGACTCCATCCGCTGAAGATTATCAGTGCCGAAATCATGCAACGTGGTAATTACACCATTTTGAAAAAAGTCACTCATTGCTTATCCTTTCCAAAGTTGCAAAAAAATCAAACCAACAAACGCATCATCTCCAAATTCAAAGCCTGCTCAAAAATAACTCTGTTGTCTACGAAATCCGAACCGGAACCCGCCAAACCAGAGCCATCGTTGCCCAACGCTATCAGCCTCAAAAGATTTCGCGACTTAACCGGCAAACCGTACTGTTCGGATACGACCTTGAGATTCCGGCTGATTATAGCCTCATCCGGCAATTTTTGCCACTGACTTATCTTATCGCCCGACCGACCCACCACTTCGACAGCAGCTAAATTCCCATTGCCAGACATAATATCCTGCAATAAAACAAGTTGTACTTCCGGCAGAAGATCAGCCCAGTCCACTCGCCAGCCGTTTTCACCATCCTGATAATGTCGCTTATGACGACTTACCAACTCAACCACATGTGAATCATCAAGTTCAGCCATCCCTGCCTGCACACGCATATTGTTCAATTTTTCCCCGTAGGCCACGACAATATCATCCCAGAAACGCGCCACCCACTCACCCGGCACCAATACTTTTTCGTACAGATGCTCCAGACGCATTCCCGCCGCCTTGAAGTCATCTGTAACCTGGCTGATATTGCGTCCCATCACCGCCCTGCTTGCCAGCCACGGTTCGTGAAATGCATAACCAAACCCTTCCTGCACTGAAGTGGTCAGTACACCCTGACAAATATCCAGCAAGTCGACCAGGCCATACTGTTGAACTCTACCCCGTTCGATTTTGCGTTTATCAACTCCCGCCAGAACTTTATAGCCAAACGACATCATTACCGGCAGCTTATTATTCTTTACCAGCCGCTCAAGCTGTCCGGCGTATTCCAAATCAGCTTCACTGTTGGCAGGCAGCGTTATCAATAGTTGATGTTCATCCTTCTGGCAATTCATCATCAGCAATAACAGTACCGCTTCTGATACATTTTTCCGTCGAATCGCCTTAACAGGCATCAGCCACAACTTACGTTCCTTATCAAATGTAAAACCATTTTCAGCGGCAAACTCCGCCAGGCGATTGCGTAAATCATCTCGAAAGTCTATTTTATCAACCTTCTGCTCCGCTAATTCATCTGTATTCAAACTCGCCAGCGGCGGCGTAGAGAACGCCCGTGTATCAATTGCGTTAGGCAGCAGCGAAACCCTGTCTTCCGGCAAACCTGCGGCGATTAACTTTTTCCTGTCAGTTGAATTAATAACTGACCAATGTATCCGACCCCGACACGGGTACATCATCTCTACCGCCCAGTTCGCGTCACTTACACCCGTGCAGTCGCGTAAAACCCGCCAGCAATCCGGGCGATTATCCTCCGCGAAATCGTGCATCTGATACAATACCCACGCCGGCATATTATCGCCTGCAAAACGCTCAGCCAACATCCTGACTCCCAGCGTCGCCAGCGCACTTTTGCCCAGATTAAGATTATGAACATGCAGAACATAAGGCCGCTCTATACTCGAACGTCCCAACTCAAGCTGCCCCAAAAGCTGATTAGCCCATTTCCGAGCCTGTTCAACCAGCTCTGAGCGTCCCCGGAACGGCTCACGTCGATAAGCCAGCTCCGGCAATTCAATCTGCCGAATTACAACCTCGCCGCAATCCTGCTCGTCCGCCCACTGCCGCAACTCCTTCGCTAAAGCCTCACCCGACGGACTCTGTGCGTCCGAAGAAATTAAATCAAGCTCCAAAATATCTCCCCCCCCATAAGCAATCAGCGACTTGAGAGTATTGCTCACCACCGTCCTGACCCCGCCGGTCAGCCAGTGATAATGCAACATACCCAGACGCAATTGCTTAATTTTTTTCGTCATACTATCCACTCGCAATCATTTCAACAAGTTGTCCCGCTTCGGTGATTACCGCATCGGGCGGACTATCATTACAGCGTTCATCATCATCACGCCAAACCACGCTGCCACCGTCAACCGCCCAAAGAGCCGTGCGCATACCATGTTGTTTTGCTGCCCAAATATCGTTTAGCATATCATTACCCACATACAATATCCGGTCCGGTCCAATGCCCAGACTGCTCAATATTACTTTTACATGTTCAAAGCCCGCCGGGTTCGGTTTGCTGCAACCCATTTCGTATGACAATATTGTTAGCTGTTCAGAAAAAAACTCCGCCAACTCAAATTCGTCCCGCCCCTCAGCTTTGCGTAACAACCGCCGCAAATGCAGTGGAGTATAAAATTGAGCGTTTGAGATGATGCCCTGCACCAACTCTTTCTCCGCCAAGGCCCTGAGCGTCCCGGCGGCTCCCGGCAGCAGATAAGTATGCTGCATCGCCGAGTCAAAAAAGTACGCCCAGCGATAAGCCGTATGAAGTTCCGGCTCATCAAAAGAGCGTTTATATCCCCACTGCCGACAATCGCGCAATATCCGCAGCCAAATCCGCTCGATTACAACCTCCGGATATTCCACCCCCCGTGTCCGCGACTGACTGTGACTCTCATCGATATAACGATGATAAAGCTCAGCCAGCACTACCCCGGCTTTTTTGCCCGGTTCAACCTTCGATAGCGTCCCTGTTATACCATATTCCTCAGCCAAAAAACCCGCAGCCTGAGACAACCGTCCCTGATTACCCAGAGACTGCTCCAAATCACCTACTCCCACCCCGCAAATCGTACCGTAAACATCCCATAAAACCACCTTGACGCTCGAAAAATCGGCATAACGCCTCTGACAGCCAGACGAAACCCTGGCAACCTCAAAATCACCAAATCGAACATCAACAGCGGCAAAAGATTGCCGCAAACTCAGTGGATAATCGAAGAACCTGTCCATACACCCATGATAAACCACCGAATTCTATCTGTCAAACAAACAACCAAAAAAAACTTTTGCATCCTCGCCAATCACCATATATAAGATGTTAAATGGACAGGAGATATTATGGCTAAACAACTCATCAGACTGGGACACTCGCCCGACCCCGACGACGCCTTCATGTTCTATGCCCTGGCCAAAGGCTTAATCGACCCCGGCCCGTTTGAATTCGAGCACATCCTCCAGGACATTCAGACGCTTAACGACCGGGCCCAAAACGCCGAACTTGAAGTAACCGCCGTAAGTGTCCACGCTTACGCCTGGCTTCAGGACAAATACGCTCTCCTGGCTACCGGAGCCAGTATGGGCGCTACCGAACTGGCAACCTACATTCCACCCGATAATAATCAGGACACCCAAATCCCCACCGAAGCTCAAAACACCCCCGCACCCAGTGCCCACGGTCCCCTGCTGATTGCCCGCGAGCCTCTGGGCCTCGACCAAGCATCTAAATTAACTATCGCCATCCCCGGCATCCTCACCAGCGCTTTTCTGGCATTGCGTTTGGCTCTGGGCGAATTCAAATATCAGGTAATCCCCTTCGACAAAATCCCTCTGGCAGTCAAAGAAGCTCAGACCGACGCCGGGCTAATCATCCACGAATCACAACTAACCTACTCTGATTTCGGCTTGCATTGCCTGCTCGACCTCGGCAAATGGTGGTTCGACAAAACCGCCCTGCCCCTGCCTCTGGGTTGCAATATCATCCGCCGCGATCTCGGGCCAGAAAAAATGGCTCACATCAGCCGAATCCTCAAACAATCCATCGCCTACAGCCTGAACCATCGTAGAGAGGCCATTGAATACGCTCTCCAGTTCGGTCAGGGAATAAACCTTGAACTCGCCGACCAGTTCATCGGCATGTACGTCAATAAATGGACGCTCGACTACGGTCCCGCCGGCCAAAAAGCACTCAGTGAATTCCTCAAACAGGGACATCAGGCAGGCATAATCCCCCCTATCACCCCTCTGCAATTCATCTAACGCTTTTGCGGATATTGCAGCAGAAGCGTACTGGCGTTTTCCGGACTAACGATAACTTCTATCGGTCCGCCAATCTTCCGGTTCACTTTCTCCCAAACCGAACCAACATGAAATATCGAACCCGCATAAATACGCTTCTCAACCATAATAACACTATTCGTCCGCTCGGCGTTTTGTTTTTCCAGTTCAGCCAGCTCCGCCTCTATCTGTTTGATGTTTTTCTGATAACTATCTATCTTACCCGCCAAATCACGGACTTCATCGGTAGGACGTCCCTGATTAGCCGCCAACAGACTCTTAGCCTGAGGCAGCAAACGATTTATCACCTCTATCAGCTCACTTTTGTTTTCCATCAGCAAAGCAGCCCGCATCTCGACAAATGGGTCTATTCCCACTCGAATAACTGTAGCTACCCCCAATGGACTACCAATTATATGAGCGTGCAAACTGCCCGCCGCCGTAACCTGACCACCATGAATCGCCCCCTTCTGCAATACTACATCGCCCCCGCAATTCAAATCCGCGTTTATAATCTCCGACTCTACCGTAACTTTGCCATGCACCCAGATCGACACATTCGACAGATATTTCGCACTCAAATCCTTTTGGACCGTTATCGCCCCCTTCTCCTTACCGGCAATCCCACGTCCCACGTGTAAAGACCCGCCGCAATCTATCCGCGCGGCCTCAACCGTTCCCGCCACCGTAATATCGCCACCGGTGCTAACCTCAAACAGGTCTTTAATGTCCCCTTTAATCTCAATGTCACCGCCGTAACTGATATTGCCCGTGCCGAAATCGACATCCGATTCAACTTTTACCGTCGGGTCAATCGAAAGCACTGACTTTTCAAGTTGCGGCTTGCCGTCACAAAGAGCCCGAAATCCATTACCTTCGGCCCGAAACTCAACATTCTCCCCCGCCTCAATCTCCAGCCCTTTACCCGACTCGGCCGCTATAGAATTTCCGAATATATCACGCCCCGCCTGACCCGCTGTCGCCGGATGCAAAACACCCAGCAAATCACCCTTCGATACAATTATCAAACTGCTCTGACTATAAAAACTCTGGCGTCCCCCATCACCCGGTCCATCTCTATGCCCCTGGCGCTTGTCCGGGTTGCATTTTTCCGACCACTCAAAATTGGCATCCTCACCCGTGACCGGCTCTATCGTCTCAGCCAATACCGGCTCTTTGGAATCAATCTTGGATGAATTGACCTGGTGAACAACCTGATAAATATGTTTGAGCAAATCAGCATCAACAAAAACCCCTCGCTCAGTCAGGCTTTCGCTCAGCTGTTCACTGTCTATCTGCTCGTCCGGCCCAAATTCACGCAAATCCAGGTACACCGCACGCTTATCGGATGTTATTTCCAAATTCCAGGTCATTTATAGTATTATATTCTCCATAAAATCAATCTTCAAAAAACCATTTTCACCAATTGAAATATACTATACAAACCAGACAAACCCAAACCACCCCCACCATAATCAGAAATATTACCTCCCGCCCAAACCATATAACCCGCAAAGGCTAACAACCAGACAACAAAAGCAGCGATCTATCCGTACAATTCGCCTCAGAACAGCACTTGTATTCTAAAAAGTAAGCCGGAGCCCAAAAATTATGTTTCCCACAAACTATTCCGAAAGGCCTTAACTTACTTCGCATTATCGATATTTTTGGTATTATTGCCCAAATCTGAAGCTCATAAACCATATTCCCGCGCTGACCAGGACTAGAATGGCCCCTTCCCAGCGGGTTAGCCTTTTGCCCGTCCACATGAAAATCACCACCAGCAGAGTCAATGCTCCCTGACCAGCAAGGCTCATCAATGCGGTATTATCCACCGGCAGAGGCCGAATCATACCCGCAACGCCCAGTACACCCAGGGTGTTAAAAATATTCGAGCCAATCAGGTTGCCCGCCGAAAGGCCATGCTGTTTCTTGAGCAGGGCGATTAATGAAATCGCGAATTCCGGCAGGGACGTGCCCGCGGCGACAATTGTCAGGCCTATTACGGTTTCGGACATGCCCGCGGCCTGAGCGATTTCGACGGCGGCATCGACCAGAAAGTTTCCGCCGCCTACCACCAGCAGCAGTCCCAGCAGCAACATGGGGTAATCTTTCCACGTGGCGGGTTTTTGGGGGATTTGTTCATCAATTTCCAACGGCTCTCGTTTGACAAACAGAAAAATCAGATAACCCACCAGCACCAGCACTAGCAAAGCAGACTCTACTCTGCCTAGCACATTATTATACATTGCCGCCACCAGTCCGGCGGTGCTTGCCAGCAGCAAAGCCCCATCCCGCCAAACCAGAGAACGTCTGGTATCCATGACCCGCACCAGAGCACAGCCGCCCAGGATGAACCCGATATTGAATATGTTGGAGCCGATGATATTCGCGACCGGAATTCCACCCAGCCCCTTAATCGATGAACCTACCGTCACCGCGAATTCCGGCGCCGATGTGCCAAAGGCCACTACCGTAAGCCCAATCACCAACTCGGAAATCCCGAACTTGCGGGCGATTCGAGCGGCTGAATCCACCAGCCAGTTGGCACCAATCCACATCGCGCCACAACTCAAGGCGATTATCAGCACATTTACGGGCAACGACATTTACATCTCTCCATCACAACCAACCGAATCCATTCGCTGTATTCTTATATCCCAGTTTTGGGTTTCTGGCCAATCTAAATCGGGACTAGGCAAAATCCGCGTGTTTGGCCGATATACTGTAACAGTATCCGCATAGTGCGCGCATGCATAGTGGTACTACCAAATTGGGATAGCTGAATACCTTAATAATACTGATATGCCGGAAATATTGTTTAGATTACAGGATGCTTGTCTTCAGGTCAGCGGTGTGTTACTGCTGCTGCCGGGGATAATTCTCTGCATAGTTGGCCTTTTTATGTGGCTGGGCGGGATGCGGTATGCTGGGTATGTTATCGCTTTTATCGGGGCGATTTTTGGCGGACTGCTCGGTTTGGTTGTCGGTAAGGTTATGCAAATAAATACTTTAGGTTCTGCCGCGGTAGGGATGGTATTTCTTGGCCTGCTGGCGCGGTTTCTGAAGGGGCCTATTGTTTTTCTGCTTGCGGTTCTGATTTTTTCAGCATTTTTCGGCACGTTTTTTCTGGGTTTCAAATTTGATTCGCAGGCAATTCATGAAATTCTTAATCAGCAGACCAGTTATGGGGAGGAATCTGGCAAGCCTTCCCGGACATTTACTCCTCCACCTCTGGTGGCGGCAGAAGAGGAAAGTTCGACCGATGGGCTGGATTACTGGCAGAGGCTGGCCAAGCAGCGGGCGGAAAAACAGGATGATTCAGCGACTTCGACGGATGAGCAGAAAAAACAGCCCGCTCCTCAACCTGAAGACCCCGCCTATCGCACCGAACGCGACCCGGATGCGGCTCTTCAGGGGCTTGACCGTCTTCGCGGCTTGTGGTCGGATGTAAAAAATACCGCTTTTGCCCAGAGAAACGGGTTGGCAATGTGGCTGATTCTCGGTGGTGCAGTTGGCTTGGTCATCGCTATTTTGCTGAAAAACACCCTTATGGTGCTTTGTTGCAGTATTGTTGGTACTACCAGCGTGATATTGGGAGTAATGTTGCTGGCCCTGGCCAAGGGGATACCGATTGTGACGATTCTTGACGGCAGGCCCAAAATTTTACCAGCGATATTTATAGGTATGCTTTTCTTTGGTGCCCTAGTGCAGCCCATTTTGGCTCGTTCGCCCAAAAAAGCCGATAAAGAGAAAAAGAAGGAATAAGCCATGATAAACGTAATTAACTGTATACTCGCTCAGGCCGCCTCCGGTGTTGTCCCTTTGGCGGCACCTGAGAAAACCGTCATTGAACCGGTTGTCATCATGGGACGAACGCCCATTGAGGACTTCTGGAATCTGATAACCAGTCTGGGCTGGCTTCAGGCAGTTGTTTGTCTTGCTTTCGCGATAATTTACATTGTTTATGGCTGGCGGGTCTTTCGGGCTTTGGTAATAATCAATGTCGCGATGGTGGGGATGTTTCTGGGCCGGATGGCTGGCGCCAAAATGGGCTCACCGGCGTTGGGTGGGGTTATGGGCACTTTGATTTTGGGGGCGATGTCCTGGCCTTTCATGAAATATTGTGTCGCCGTGCTTGGTGCAGCCTGTGGCACGCTCATTGGTGCCGCGGCCTGGCGCGCTTGCGGGCTGCCGGATCAGATGATTTGGGCAGGGGCTATGACCGGAATAATCGCTGGCGGATTTCTGGCGTTTTCGTCCTTCAAAATGTCAATTATGCTCTTTACCTGTATGCAAGGTTCGATGTTTTTGGTAATGGGCGCTCTGGCGTTGCTGAATACACAGCCAAATCTCGCCGAATCACTTTCGTACGCGATACATGGCAATAACTTTTTCCTGCCCTTAATACTGATTACTCCCACCTTTTGCGGCATTGTTTTCCAACGCTGGCTCTATAAAAAAGAAAGCGGCTGGGCCATCCCTGAATAAACCATGTCTGACTCACCCAAACTCCGGTTTCGCTCTTACGGCGTGAACGGCCCTACAATCATCCTCATTCACGGCGGACCTGGGGCACCGGGTAACCTTGCTCCGATAGGACGTTATTTCGCTGATGATTTTCGCCTGTTCGAGCCGTTTCAACGGTCCAGCAGTGATTTACCTCTTACCGTTGACCGGCATATCAGCGACCTTCATGATTTTATCAGGCAGCACTGCCCCAATGAGAAGCCTCACCTTTTGGGACATTCCTGGGGTGCGATGCTTACGCTTGCTTATGCGGCTGAATATTGTGAGTGTGTTGATTCATTGATTCTGGTTGGGTGCGGGACTTTTGATAGTCGTCATCGTAAAATTCTCAAGCAGACAATTCAGCAGCGAATAACCCCGGAAATCAGGGCTCAGCTCGAAAGTATTGGTAATGATATTCCCAATCCTGACGAACGTTTGGCCGCCATGGGTAAAATCATCCAGCCGATTTATTACTATTCACTGCTGCCGGAAGAGCCCGACGACGAGATAACCCCCGATGCCCGTGCCCATCATCAAACCTGGGACGATATGATAAATCAGCAGAAGCAGCGTCGTTATCCCGCCACGTTCGCCAATATTAAAAATCCCGTACTCATGCTGCACGGCGATTTCGATCCTCATCCGGGCGTTCAGATTCGCGACCAGTTAATCGAATATATGCCTCAACTGGAATATGTTGAATTCGCCAATTGCGGCCATTATCCCTGGCAGGAATCACAGACACAGGATAAATTCTATCAGACTGTTTTGCGGCGTCTAAAGCAATAAAAAAGGGACGACAAGACCAACCCTGTCGTCCCCAACGCACTTAGCTGTTGAATGGACTAACCTGCCTTTACAGCGATCTTTTTCGGTTTGGCTTTTTCAGATTTCGGCAGTATCAGCCGCAATACACCGTTTTTGACAGTAGCTGCGATATGCTCAGCATCCACTTCTTCGGCCAGTGTAAATGAACGTTCGTAGTCGCCCGTTTCGTATTCGGTGTACATCGCTCTGCCGAGTGCGGATTCTTTGGTGTTCATTTGGCCGGTGATAGTCAGCACACGTCTTTCCACGTTTATGTCCACGCTGTTCTCATCGACACCGGGCATATCCGCCACCAGCACCAGTCCGTCGGCGGTTTCGTAAATATCCGTACGAGGGATAAACACCATTCGTTCGTGAGTCCGTTCCATTTGGCCGGGGGTTTGGGCCTCGGCTTTTTCCATAGTTTGGTTAGCTTCTTTTTTTACTTCTATGTTAGACATAAATCATCACCTCCAATCTTGTTAGTTTGTGCTTACCGCAATTTTACGTGGTTTGGTGGTTTCCGCTCTGGGCAGTTTCAGTTCCAGTACGCCTTTTTCGAGTTTGGCTTCGACCTTGTCGGCGTAAACCTCAAAAGGCAACTGGATACTCCGCGTGAAATTGCCGCTGCCGCGTTCCTGCCGATGATAGTTTTCGCCTTCCTTGAGTTCGTCCGGCCTGCGTGTCCCTTTCAGCGTTATCAGGTTTTCATGTACCGAAACATCCAGCTCATCAGGTGCGATGCCGGGAATTTCCGCTGTCAAAATGACATCGCCGTCGGCATTCCACAAATTCACTGCCGGATACTCCCGGACCGTCGCCGCACCGTCACCCAACACCCGATTTACATCATGCTGCAAGCGACGAAATTCACGCCAGGGGTCAAACTCCCATCCAAATCTGTTCCATCTGTTACCGTTCATATCAGTCACCTCCAATCAAATAACCATTTACTTTCTCTCGCCCGGCAATCCAGGCCTTCCGTAAATACTAACTTGCAAATCCTGTGCCAAAATCACATGAAGGGATTCACGTTTTGTTGTAAGTGGTTGTTTGGTTGCGGTTTATGTATAGAGGTGGTTTGCCCCCGATATTTTCCCCCTTGATTTTCCGCCGCCCAAAATTCTGCCATTATGGCAGACAATTGAATTGAAAAAGCACTTTGAAATCCGGTTTAATTGGCAGCGTGTATTACTTCGGCTATGGTTTCGGCCATTAGACGGTGTCCTTTTTGCGACAAATGAACTCCATCCAGCGTTGCGCCTTGTGTTCGTAATACTCCGGCAAATATGCGTTTGGGCAGCATTGCTGTGTTGTATTTACTTACGGTTTGTCGTTGGGTTATTCCGTAAGCATTTCTGAATGGAAAAAGCGGCAGTTCGAAAATCAGTATTCTGTGCCCATCGCTTGCCAGAGAGGATATCAACTGTTTAAATTCATGGTCGAATATATTCGCGTCTGTTTTACTCAGTAAATCATTGCCGCCGATTTCCACGATTACCAGAGCATGTGATTTATTAATTTCCTGAGCTTGTTTGATGGCTTCGTCAACTTTAGCACCGGCTTGGGCCAGATTGACCACCCTGGTATCGGTTATTTCCGCGAATATTGACGGCCAGCATTGCTCGATATTTCCCATTCCGGCACTTACAGAATCGCCCAGGACATAGATAGTTTGTTCTTCTTCGATTATTACGTTAGGTATTCTCGCAAAAGAAATCTCATAAAGGCCCAATGCCGCTGTAATTGTTCCTGCCACAATACTAATTATTGCTTTTGAACGTTTTGCGGTTTTTGTCCTGTTGAGCAGCATAAGTGCTGTCAGGATATAGCCACTCCAAATCAGATAGAGCCATAGCGGCAGGGGGGTAGCTGATATAACCGCTAGTATCAATCCCAAAATGATTAGGCTCGACAGAATAAATCTGGCCGCTCGTCCTGGCATACATGCTAAACCCAATCCGCCAGTCAGTACTAGTAGTATGCCAGCGTAAAATACTGTGCCATCTAAAAAGTAGTATAAAAACGGATGATCCATTTAGGCTAAATAACTCGCAAAAAGTGCAAAAACAATTCTCATATAAAATACCATAATTTTTGCTAAATGCTATTTCAAAATCAGGTAATAATACTTTTTTGAGGGGGATTGTGTTGGCTTACAAAAAACCGTCGTTTCATTCGCAATTGAAAGCGGTATGGCAGAGTGATTGCAACGCATTCAATCGCGGAAGCGACGATTTTGAGATTTTAAGGAGATATATTGTGTCGGTAAGGGGGAGTTACCGTTCATAGACAATATTTCTCGGTACGACCCCTGCTGAGACCGGCTGGGTAAAATCTCCCTGCTGGATACAAAAGCGGATGATAACCTTGCCCACAGTGCCGAAGTCGAAGTGTGAGCTGGCAGGTGCGATTGTGGTAAATACCTTTTCGCCGGCAGCGATAGCCGATACGTTATCTACCATTACGTACCAGTTTGAGTCGGCGTTTATGTTGACCTGCAACTGAGATGTGTTGGCGTCATAGCGATAGATAATGTCCCGGCCGTTGGCATCGGTTAGTGATAGTTCCGTACCGTCGGTGCTGGCGCTTATCAGGGCGACATCAGGGTCGTTCCAGGCCGAGCGGATGGTCGCGCATATCTGGTGCAGAGCGTTACGCGAGGAAGTGCTGACCAGCGTGAGGTCATTGTTAATCTGATAACTCTCGAAGGCTGCATCGAAAGCCGCCGCGGTTGCCGTCAGCAGTAGGGCCGCGATACTAAGCGAGATTAGTATCTCCACAATCGACATGCCCGCCCGGCGGTGTTTTCTGATTGTCCGAACGTCAGGTTTCACTTTTTCAAAGCTCCACATAAGTATTGCCGTAAGCGTCACCGATAACTATCGGGGTCTTGATGCCGCTGGGCAGCATTTTTTCGGGATCGGGGTTAATGGTAATGACACCGACATCGTCTTCCGGGTCCAGAGCGCTGGACTCACTGCCGCCGTCACTGGCGAACCCGATATTGGTTACGTAACCACTGCTCCACTGGGTGGTGTCGCACATGGAAATAATCGTACCTTTAATGCTGGCGTTACCGCGTACATCGACAATGCCGCCGACAATCGCGCCGGTCAGTTCACTTCCTCCGCCGACCTCAACCTCAGCGGTATTTCCCAGATTGACATTGAAGTGAGGGGCGAGGATGGTTGCTTCTGCCATGTCAGTGTTGTTGAAGTCAGCGGTACCGGTGAAATACAGGGTGTTATACATCCATTTGAATATCTGGGGGACATCAGTGATAATAGGTCCATTAAAGGTGCAGTCCTCAAAGCGGACATTATTATAGCCGGTCGAACCACTTTTATAACAGTCCACGTAGAATTTCCCGTTGAACGTACAGTTTCTGAACAGGGCGTTGCGGTTGTCCGGCAGGAGGGTATCGGTGAAGGTCTGGTTTTCGTAGACATGGCGATATAGCTTTCTGCACGAGGTGCTGGTAGGCGTACCTGTTTTGGGGTAATCGTAATAGCCGGGCTTATGAGGAAAAAACTCGACTTCAGTCTGGCTTGATGACGGTATCGTGGTCAGGCTGTTATTATAATCGTCCGTGTCATAGTCAGATATATCCATACCGGGCATATTTTCGTAGGGCTGGTCATAATTGACCCCCTCATGCTCGCCCTGCAATTCATCTTCGGGACTGACAACCCGGTCGCCGTCTTCATCATAAATCGGATTACCATCTGCATCGAGCGTTTCCATCTGATAACTGTCATAGCCGTAATGGTAGTCTTCGATGTTTTCACGCGAAAGCACCGTATTGACCGTACCGAGTACCTTTGAGTCGGCAGTCATATTGTAAGGCGAAATTTCAGGCCTGTCCCACGAACTGAACACGTCGCCTTCAATCGTGGAATCACCCGTAATCCACATACGCCCGCGACTGGCGATAGCGTATTCGAGTATCTCGGAATTTTTACGAATCGGGAAGGTTATTTGAACTCCCCGTTCAATATTACCATTATTTCCCGTACTGGTAACGGTTATGATATGCGGGTCGGAACCGGTGCCGGGGATAAACTCAAACAGCAGTGAAAAACCATTATTGTTGCCATTAAGTGAAATGTTCCCGGTCGCGGGCACTTGAAGGGTTTGGGTGCAGCTGTCATAGCTTGTGCCGGCACCATTTAACAGAGGGGAGTCCGCCAGAAAAGTTTGGACATGGCTAACGAAATAGCCGAAGGTATCTTCCGCTTCGGTTTGGGTAACCGTATTACGCGGCGACCAGGCCGCTGCCGGCGGGTCGTAATCCTCGATAAGCAGCATCGCGTACTGCAAGCCGGATTCCGCGGCGACCTGGGCCTGGGCCATGCCGTAATGATTCTGAGCCATCTGGACATTGGTTGTACTCATTGCCGCCAGCGAAATTGCCAGAATCGTAAACAGAGTTACAAACATCATGGCCATCACCGAAGTAAAAGCCCGATTCTTTCTCTTATTTGTTCTTTTTGCCATATTACTCACCAATACTCAATTCGCGAAATTTACGCTGAATTAAAAACGGCTCTGCGTCTCACTTGTCGGGCAGCGAGTAATTTTGTTTTTCTATTTTGACCGCAGCCAGCTTATCCGAAGCACTTCAGTACCTCGATGATTCACAATCGCGGTCAGCATCATGGCCTGCGGGTCAGGCCCTACATATATGGTCAGGTCGGTCGGGTTCACCGGTTTGACCTGGAGTTGCTGTTCAAAGTTTTCCAGGCCCGCCAGCCCATTGCCCTGGGCGTCGATAGCGTGGTCATAATACAAACCATCCATGGCCGTCAGGTTGCTGAATTTAACCTGGTCGGTCAGGGCCTGCATTTGTTCAGCCAGAAAAACGCCGCTAGACATCTGGTTGCTGAACTGATTAACCTGTGTCTCCGCGGCAAAGAGCATCAGCATCGACACCACCGCCACACCGACAATCACAATTGCCAGGGTGACTTCGATAAGCGTAAAACCACGCTGTTTTCTCCGCTTTTGACGATACTTTGCGGTGTGCATGGTCCTTATCCTTTCACCAGGGTCGAGAGCTTGAACACCGGCAGGATGATACTCATGGCGATGAAACCGACGATAAAACCCATAATCACAATCATCAGCGGCTCGATCATGGCGGTTACCGTGCGGATAACGTTCTTGAGCTCTTTCTGGTAATATTCACTTACATCGCTGAGAACTTCGGCAAGTTTACCGCTTTCCTCGCCGCTGCCAATCATCTGGATAACGCTTTTGGGCAGTAGTCGGCTCTGTGATAGGGGAGTAGAGATTTTCTTGCCCTGCTTGACAGCTTCGAAAACCTGCCGCCACATCTTCTGGAACACTGAATTACCGGAAATCTGCCCCGTGATACTAATCGTATCCAGCATCGGCACGCCGGCATTGACCAGTTCGCCCATCGTATGCAGCGAACGGGAAATATAGAGACTGCGGCACAGTTTTTTGAATATGGGCATACGCAGCTTGGCCCGGTCCCACATCTCCCGGCCGAAATCCGTATTGATGAACCATAAAAATGTCCAGCCGCCGCCGGCGACACCGCCCAGAATCACGTACCAGTAGGTGCGAAAAACGTTGCTCGCCGCGAGAATTACCTTGGTCGGCATAGGCAGGGCCGCTTCCTTACCTTCGAAAATCACCACAAATTTCGGCAATACAAATGTCAGCAGGAAAACCGTAGTTGCCACCGCCATTACCGCGATAATGATTGGATAAATCATGGCACTGCGAACCTGGGCCCGTGTTTCAATCTGCTGACCGAGATATTGGGCAACCCTGGTCAGCATCGCACCGAACGAACCGGATAACTCCGAGGCCCGTACCATGTTGATATACAACGGACTGAAAACCTTCGGATATTGGGCCAGAGCTTCGGAGAACGATTTACCGCTTTCTACGTCGTGACGTATTTTACGCAGCATATCGCGAAATTTTTCATTTTCCGTCTGGTCCACAATCCCGTCCAGTGCCGCCCGCAGACTGATACCGGCCTTAATCATAACCGATAACTGACTGGTAAAATTCAACACATCCTTTGCCGAAGGGCCGAACTGAATCTTAAATGAAAGCAAACCGCTCAACGACCCACCCGACCGGGACCGGGCCTCGTTCAACGCCAGAATATACCCCCCCTGCCCACGCAGCATCTGCATCGCCGCCGCAGAAGAATCCGCCGCGACCACACCGCTGATGACACTGCCGGTTTGCTCTCGAAGTTCGTATATATAATTAGGCATAAAACCTTTCCCTAAAATCATCCTCGATTACGTTTGAGGACGCTTATTCTTTTTATCTCCGCTAATCATTCTTTACGCACAAAGTGCCCGGGCCAGTTTGTCCGGATACGATGCGTGTGCTAACGCGTCTTCGCGTGATATATGGCCGTTATAGCAAAGCTGAGCGATGCAATAATCCAGCGTCTGCATACCCAGCCCGCGCGAAGTTTCGATTACGTTGGGAATTTCGAAAATGCGGTTTTCACGAATACAGTTTCGCACCGCTGGCGTACAAAGCATCATCTCAACCGCGGGAATCATGCCTGGCTGGTCCTCACGTTTGAACAGCACCTGACTGATAACAGCCTGAAGAGTATTGGCCAGCATCGACCGTACCTGATTCTGCTGACCTTCCGGATAAATATCAATAATACGCTCAATCGTCTGCGAAGCGTTCATCGTATGCAGCGTACTTAAAACCAAATGACCGGTCTCCGCCGAGGTAATCGCCGCCGAGGTAGTCTCCAAATCGCGCATTTCGCCCACCAGAATCACATCCGGGTCCTGACGTAACGCATGACGCAGCCCCGACGAAAAAGTAGGACAGTCTTCGCCAATTTCTCGCTGTTCAATGGCGCATTTGTCACTGGTCAGCACATACTCAACCGGGTCTTCCAGCGTAATAATATGCTTCTGATACTTTTTGTTCATGTTGTTAATCATGCTGGCCATCGTCGTACTCTTACCCGAACCGGTATCACCCGTTACCAGCACCAGCCCGCGGGCTAAATCGGTAAGCTTAGTCACCGCCTCGGGCAGATTGAGTTTGCTCAGTTCGGGCACTTTTTCCTGAATCGCCCGGAAGGCAATCGCGATGGTGCCCCGCTGAAAATGGGCATTGACACGAAAACGCCCCTTGCCAGACACTTCCGCCGAAAAGTCAGCGTCCCGCCTCGTCAGAAATTCATTGAACCGATGCTCGGAAACCATCTCCCGTACCATTTCTTCAGCCGCCTGAGAAGTTACCGGTCCAAAGTCCGTCTCCTTCATTATCGTGTGCATACGTATCAAAGGCCGTGACCCAACCATGATATGCACGTCAGACGCCCCGCATTCTATCGCCAGAGTCAATAATTCCTGTAAAACCGACATTGCAGTTCTCCGTTTATTATTCAGCCGCGGGCTGATTTTTATACTGTCGCCTCAGTTACACGCATGACCTCCTCAATGGTAGTCAACTGGGCCTGGACTTTACGGAAGCCGTCGTCACGCAGGCTGACCATACCGCGTTCTTTGCAGATGCGGCGAAGTTCCGTTACGGTAGGATTTTTCGTGATAATATCACGATAAGTGTCGTCAATTGCCAGCAGTTCATAAAGACCGACCCGCCCCTGATAACCAGTATTCCGGCAAACTTCACAGCCCACCCCTCGCGACATATTATCGCTGGTAAAACCATAAAGTTTCATAAAACCGGCATGTTCCGCCGAAGGTTCATAAGGCACTTTGCAGTGCCGGCAAATCTTACGAGCCAAACGCTGAGCCAGTACCGCGTTCAAAGATGCCGCGATAAGATAAGATTCAACCCCGATATTTATCAGACGTGTAATACTGCTCGGCGCATCGTTGGTATGCAAAGTGGAAAGCACCAAATGGCCTGTCAAAGATGCCTGAATCGCAATTTTCGCGGTTTCGCCGTCGCGAATCTCACCCACCATGATCACATCCGGGTCCTGACGCAGCAGCGAACGCAACGCCGCGGAAAATGTCATGCCGATACGCTCATGTACCTGCACCTGAGTCACACCGTCGAGCTGATATTCAACAGGGTCTTCTACAGTAGAAATATTCTGTTTTTCCAGGTCCATGGTCCGCAACGCGCCATAAAGCGTGGTACTCTTACCCGAACCGGTCGGGCCGGTCACCAGCACAATACCGTGCGGACGATGAACCTGATTGTCCAGAATTGTCAAAGTGTCGTCTGCCAGACCCAGGTCAGACAGCGATAACTGAGTTCGCCCCACGTCGAGTACCCGAATAACCACCTTTTCGCCAAACGATGTCGGCAGCGTCGATACACGCATATCCACGTTGCGACCATGAATCATCACACAAATTCGACCGTCCTGCGGCAGACGACGTTCGGAAATATCCAGATTAGCCATGATTTTGATACGCGAAACCACCGCCGAGTGCATATGCTGAGGCGGCGTAATCATCTCAAACAGAATGCCGTCAATACGACAGCGTACCCGCATCTTTTTTTCCTGCGGCTCGATATGTAAATCCGAAGCGCCTTCGCTGATGGCCTTGACCATGATGTAATTAACAAACTTGATGATGGGCGAATCGCCGGCGGCTTTTTCCAGGTCGGCAATATCTTCTTCAGTAGTATCAATCAGCTCAACATCGCTGGCATCGACATCCTCAATGAAGTCATCAACCTGATAATTGGCACTATTGTCGCCAAACTCCGCCAGAATATTTTGAAGGTCCACCGACGGGCAAACATAAATACTCACCGGATACTTGATTTTCCGTTTGATTTCGTCAATCAGAAAAATATTCGTCGGGTCGGCAATCGCGACCTTGACGCTTTGGCCTTCCATCCCGAACGGCAAAACATTTTTGCTTGCCGCGAAATTACGGTCCAGATTTTCCAACGCCTGAACGTTCACCTGACTGCGTTCCAGCCGGATAAACGGCAGCCCGTACTGCTCCGCCAGACACGCCAGCAAATCTTCTTCCTGAACCAGACCCATATCCAGCAGAATCTGACCCAGCCGCTTACGCGGAGCTTTCTCATGCTCAGCCCGCGCCTGTTCCAGTTGCTGATAACTCAGATTCGCCCGCTGACAGATGCGATCTTCCAGCGTCAAAACCACCGCAGATTCGCTCTGCTCATCCGGATGCCAGAGTTCCTGAAGATTACTGACATGCCCGTCAGAATCAGCGTTGACCTTATTGCCAATCCCCCAGCTGTTTGATAGTTTGTTATTCACTTTATTATATCCGCAATACGAATTCCATATCTTCGGCAATCAAAATCACCTTGTCGCGTTCGATGGTCTTGACCTCAAACTGTTTGTTCACCTTGCTGCCTTCGCCGAAAACTTCACCGTTAATCAGACATTTTGCCCCGGTCGGCTTATCCAGAATCGATTGCAGGTGAAAAGTGCTTGCCTGATGGGTAAGCTCTTTTTCTATCTGCTGACGTGGCTTGGCCGCCTGTATCGCCGCAAGTTTCGCTTCAGCCTTGGTGGTCAGCGAGAATGGGTTTTTCTGAAGTTTGTCAACCTCAACCTGCTGAGCTACCGGAAACTGATAGAACATTTCCACCATTTTCCCCGCGTCACTGATAAGCTCTTGCGTATCAGAGTTTTTTTGCTTATCCACCAGCTTCGCTAACGCCGTGTCAACCTGCGTCTCATACGCCGACACTTCCGCTGAATCTTCTTTGGGCTTCTGGCTCAGGCCCAGCACATACACCACCCCGACCGCCGCCACGCACGTTGCCAGCAGAATCATGCCGGTATGATTTTTGGGCTTTTCCGCCGCCACGCAGAATTGACTGCTGTTCATGTCAAGATTAGCCATCGGGTTAACCGACACGCCGGACGTTTGGTCCGCGGAACCCTGACCCATTCCGTTTAGCATATTGTTTATATCGTTCAAAATAATTTCTCCACTTATTAGCGTTCTCAGACCTGCTGACCGCTCGTTTGATTATCAAAGAAAATACTCAGCACAAAAGTAGCGTTCATGGCCCCCTCGTTCTTGGTGTCCTTCTCCAGCTTCATTTCGCGAATCTTCGTGATGCGCGGCAGACGTTCAATATCCAGCAGAAACTGATAATAACTGTCAAAATCGCCGTAAACTTCCATTTTAATCGGCTGCTCGCAATATTGAGCCAGCGGCTTGACCTTCATTGTCTTGAATAGACGAGTCTCCAGATTATGAGCGTCAGCGATACGGGTAACTTGTTCGAGAATTTTATGAACCTCATGTTGGCCCGGCAGCTTGCTCTCGAAAAAATTCACCGCTTCTGACAGAGTCTCAACTTCCGAGTCCAGATCCTCAATGCCCGCCATGGCGACCTGAAGATTATCCAGCTTGACCCGTTTGTTCTGAATATCCTCCTGCTGATATTTAATATTTTCCTGAGCCGGTTTATAAACCCAGAAATACCCACCTACCGGAATACCCGCTAACAGAACTATGAACAGCAATTCTTTTGAACCAAATTTCATATATGTCTCACTTATATTTGGACATTTATCAATGTTCTTTTACATACCGCTTACATGCGACCGCCGGGCCATCTCTACATCACTATGGCTGGCCCGCGCTTCCGGATGAAGCTTCAAACGCAGTTGATAGCGACGCATTATCTGATTTTCAAATTCATGCTCCTCGGAGTAATTTAAATCAACCTTGTCAAACAGAGAGGCCTTACTCAAACCGTCAATCAACTGAGCAACCTCCAGGTCCGTACGCGCCAAACCCGTTATCTCAATGCTGGTATCCAGACGATTGGGCACCATGCTCAACTGATCGAGTTCTTCTTTTTCTTTTTTATTCAGTTTCTTTTTCTTTTTCAGGGCCTCCACCCGAGGATTTTTGACCACCACTTCGTTGGTCTCCAATGTGTATTTCGTCAGCGATACTCCCGCCGGAAGTTCATTCGTCATTAACGCCAGCAGCAGAGTTCGCGGCACCGGCTCCATCAGCATCGCACTTATAGCAGCCTTGCTCATCATCTGTTCCTTGCGTTTTTCCAATAACTCCAGCTGATTGAGTGTTTCACTGGCCCGGGCCATCTCCTTGTTGACCGCCTGAGTCTTTACGCTCATCGCCTTGACCTGACCCTGAGTATAGTAATAACCAGCCCCGACCCCACCTATAACCAGCACAAACAAAAACAGACAAAAAATGTTTGTCTGCTGCTGAGATTTACGCTCCAGATAATCAGCCGGCAAAAAATTAAGTTTATCGTTCATGGTAAAACCTTAAAACCCCATTCATTATTCATAATTGCGCCAGACCCAAAGCCACCGCCCATTGGGCATTCGAACCGCTCGGCTCCAAATCACTATGCTTGCCGCTGCGGGTTGCCGGGTTTATATTGCCGCTTGGGTCACCCAACTGGGCCGGCAAACCAATTTTACGAGCCAACTGCTGACAAAACGCTGTGTCATTTGCCAATCCTCCTGAAAAAACCACGCGTTCTACCGGACGTTCCGGAAAAACCATGTCATGATACTGCACACAGCCGCGAACTTCACCCGCCAGACGACTTAGTAACTGTTCACCATCCGCGGCCACACTGCATAAATCGCCATTGTCCGAAAATTGAATCTCATTAACCGCACCCACCGGCTCAGGCCGGGCCATATGTACCCCCGCAATATCAATATTACGACAGAAACTTACCTGCCGACCCTGACTGACAATCACTTTGGTGCCAGTATGTCCCATATCAATCAAAAGCTGAGTTTCATCATTGCCAAACGCGTTTATCAGGGCCTGGGCTTCAACGCTTATCGCCGCGATTTCAATTTTGGTCTGTTCTATCAAATATAAATGCTGCTGAACCAGTGCCGGACTTGCCGCCAAAAGAATAATTTCCTGTTTACATTCTTCACCCTCATAAACTTCACCAGCAACGATATGACGCAAAGTCGCACCTGCCATTTCCGACGGCAGTTTTTCCTGAGCTTCCACCGCCAGCGCCTTACTTAACTGCTCCGGTTTCATCTTCGGCATACGCAGATGCTGAATCAACAGCTCACTGCTCGGCAGGCACGTCACAAACTTGCGACCCCGGAAAGGTTTGAAACCCAGCATGCTTTTTACCTGATGAACAGTCCATTTCATCCGGGACTTTAGATTCCCGCGAACATCTTCTGGAACCTCAGATATAGCGGCAGCCTGCAAGTTCAGAGTTCCGCCTCCTCGGCCCAACTGAACCATCTTTAATGAGGAACTGCCCAAATCCAGGGCGATGGGGTAATCATGTTTTTTGAATAAATTCAACATATGCTAACAGTTGTCTGATTTTCTACCTTATATATGCGTACAGAAAGCCATTCTTCCTGTTTGCCCAGCTTCCGTATTTTAACCACCCAACTATAAGATACAGATTAACACCGGGCAAACTACTCTGCCGTTTTTCTTCTCAAATCCTGGTTCTTGCCCGGTTATCAGCCCCCAAACCCGATCAGCCTGTAAAGCTGTAACGATTGTAACGGTCAGACAATGGCAATAAGATGGAAAAGACAGAAAAGGCGGGAAAAATGAGTTGTCTTTTTTTGCTTTCTCCCGTTTTGAATTTTAGATTTACTCCGGTATTGACCAAAACGAATCTGCCGTAACGAAAGTGAGGATTTTTAGCGGCGTTAATTCCTTGAAGGTTATTTCTTGGCGACCGGACAGGATAATAAAAGATTAGGAATCTTTTTCAAGTGTTTAATGTGTAGAAATTTTTTAATTGGAAGGTGTCTTATGACACCGGAGGTTATTTTGATGAAGATTCGCAAAAACAGTGGTTTTACTCTCGTGGAAATTCTTATCGTGGTTATCATTTTAGGTATCCTCGCGGCCATTGTCATTCCGCAGTTTACCGACGCCTCGACCAGTGCCAAAGATTCGTCACTGGTCAGCAATATGCAAACCTTACGCTCCCAGTTCGAGCTTTATAAGGTTCAGCATAATGATACCTATCCCTGGGATGACGGCTCCGGCGGCATTGATACTGCTGCTAATATCGAAGCCCGTCTGATCGCCAAGACCGATGCCGACGGCGCTGCCGGCGGTACGCTTGGACCTTATATGCAGGAAGTTCCCGGTAATCCCTGGTGCAGCAATGACCCTGTGGTCTTTGGCGCTGCCGCTGCTAACGATGGCTCGGTTGACTGGGAAGTCGATACCACTACCGGTGCGATTACCAGCGGTCATTCTGACCATCTCGGCGGATAATACCTCGTACCTAAGCTGTTAGTATCTTAGCTCATGGCGGCCCGGCACATCTGTTGTCGGGCCGCATTTTTCCCCGCCCCCTGGGGAATAAACAGGAGTATTCGTTATGAAACTCTGCCCTGCATACAAAAATCGACCTGCCGCGTTTACGCTCGTCGAAATTCTCATCGTGGTCGTGATAATAAGTATCCTTGCCGCGATTTCCCTGCCCCAGTTCAGCGATGCCACCAATCAGACCAAAGAAAGCATGTTACGCGAAAATCTCCGTATCATGCGTACCCAGATTCAGACTTATTCTGCTCAGCATGTGGATGAAGCGCCCGGATACGATGCCTCTGGTACACCTGACGCCGCTTCTTTTACTGACCAGATGACCAAATTTACTGACGCTCTGGGTACGGTCAACAATGTCGGCACTGCTGATTATCCATTCGGGCCTTATCTGAGCAAAATCCCCGAAAACCCCCTCAACGGCCTCGATACCATTAATATCGTCGCCGACGGCGCTGCCCTGCCCGGCCCGGCTGATACGCACGGCTGGATTTACAAACCACTCGACGGGATCTTTAAGGCCGACCTCACCGGCGTGGATAAAAACAGCGAAGCCTATTACGACTATTAATAACGGAAATAAAAATATGAAAGTCAGTCTCGACAATTACACACGTTTTATTCTTACCGCACTTACGGTTCTGCTGACCATTGTCAGTATCAACCTCTGGTGCCAGGCTCCTTCAACCGTTTCGACTGCCCAGGCCGCCATCCCCGATTCCGGCCAACAGCTAAACGAACTTATTATAGAAGTACGCACCCTCAATAATAGTGTCAACGAAATGAACAACCTACTCGCTTCCGGCCAGGTAAAAGTTCAAATCATAGACCCCAAAACCAAATCCTCTCGATAGAAAATCTCATGATAAACGTCGATAAAAAAAACCAGGCTTTTACTCTTGTTGAGATGCTTGTGGTCCTGATGATTCTCGGCATTGCCGCCGCGGTCATCGTCCCCATGCTCAGCGGTAACAGCCAGATGCAGTTGACCACCGCGACCTCGCAGTTGGCCTCAGCCCTCATGTATGCCCAGACCCTCGCCATCGCCACCCAGCAGCCCGTACAAATCGTTTTCGATACCGACGCTCAGACCTATGAGATTCAAGACCAGAACGGAGTAACCCTCTATGACCCTATCAATAAAATGCCCTCAGGCACTGCCGACCCAACCCCGTATTTGTACCGGGTTGATTTCTCCTCTGACCCCGATATGAAACTTGTTAATATCGATTCTGCCGGGTTCGACAGCCAGAACTCTCTCTGGTTTGACCGACTCGGCTCGCCCTATGCCGGTGATATTGCCTCACCCATGCCCCTCAATGTCGGCAGTGTTACCCTCTCGGCTCAGAATTCCCAATCAACCGTTACTATTTCGATAGAGCCCATCAGTGGAAAAGTAACCATCACGGAAAACTGAGATAAAACTACTCTCTCCTCCCTGAACGAGGTCCAAAATGACTAATCTGCTTAAAAACAAATCTTTTATTGCTTTGCTAACTTTATTCTTTATCAACTCCGGCGTCTTTGCTCAGGAACTCACCGAAACTCTCGAAACCGACGCTGACCAACCCATTGAAGTAACCCCCAGCCAGGCCCAGCCCGTTTCCACAACCGCCATCGCTCCACCCGATGCCGAAGGTGTAATCCCTTCGGTTACCCACAAAGGTGAAATAACCGACTTCCTCAAGATTTTCGGATTCACCTGCGATAAAAACATCGTGCCCTCTCAGAGTGTCCGAGGACAGATTGTCGTCAGTCTCTTCGATGTGACCTGCAAAGAAGTACTCGACGCGGTACTTACCACCAACGGCTTCGCCTACGAGGAAAAGGGCAACTTTATCTATGTTTATACCGCTCAGGAACTCACCGACATTCAGAAAGCCGCTCGCCGGACCGTTTCGCGTGCGTTCCAGCTTAATTACATCCCCGCCGCCGACCTCAGCAGTCTTATAGTCCCCCTGCTCAGCGCCGAAGGTCAAATTACCACCACCCCCGAAGCTTCCAGCGACAAATCTTCCGGCGAAAACTGGGCTGGTAACAATTTTATGGTCGTGGTTGACTTCCCCGAAAACATCGAGAGCGTCGCCAAACTAATCAAAAGCGTAGATGTCCGACCGCCCCAGGTTCTCATCGAAGCTACCATTCTCGTGGCCCGCGTCGATGACCAGAACGAACTTGGCGTTGATTTCAATGTCCTCGGCGGTGTCGATTTCCAGGCCAGCAACGGCCTGTTCCACCCCGGCGACGCAACCAACGTCAATCTCAGCGGAACCAGCACTAGTGCCGGAACCGGATTCAATACCAACCTTACTGGCGGCGGCCTGTCGATCGGTGTCGTCAAGAGCAACATTGGTATCTTTATCGAAGCACTCGAAAGCACCACCGACGTCGTGACTCTCGGCAATCCCAAAGTCCTGACCCTAAACCGTCAGCCCGCCAAGGTCATCGTCGGTAAGCGTGACGGCTACATCACCACCGAAGTTTCCCAGACCACTGCCACCCAGACCGTAGAGTTCCTCGAAACCGGTACTCAGTTAAGTTTTCGTCCTTTCGTTATGCAGGATGGCTTCATCCGCATGGAACTCAACCCCAAAGATTCCGACGGTGGCGTAACGGTTTCCGGTAATTTTACTTTGCCCAGCGAAACCACCGCCGAAGTCACCACCAACGTTCTTGTCAAGGACGGCCGTACTATCGTTATCGGCGGCTTGTTCCGTGAACGTACCGAGCTTAACCGCTCTCAGGTCCCCGGTGCCGGCAATCTGCCCCTGCTCGGCAATCTTTTCCGCAGCACGTCCGACAACAATATTAAGGAAGAAGTTATCTTCCTGATTACCCCGCACATCATCAAGGAAAAGATCGACTATGCCGCCGCTGACGATGTTATGCAAAATATCAATACCCTCACGATAGGCCTACGCGAAGGCATGCAGTGGCATGGCCGCGAACGCCTCGCCGCTTCCTATTACCAGAAAGCCTGCGAACTCAAAGATGCCGGCCAACCCGACGAAGCCCTCAAAAACGCTAAAATGGCCGCCAATATCAGCCCCGCATTCCTCGATGCCATCAACTTACGCGACGAGCTTAGTGCCCGCAAGATCTACGCCGCCGACTATACCAGCATGAAAAATTTCCTCAAAAATATTATCCAGACACAGGACGAACTGCCCACACTGCCCGAACCCGAACCTGTCACACCCATAGAACTGGACCCCCTGCCCGAAACGTCCGACGATGCCGATAATACTTCCCCTGAAACCATGCAGCTCGCCAATCAGATGGACCTCTCCGCCCTGCCGTGGTAACAGAAAATCCTTATGGTCGCCAACGCGCCCCCGGTCACCGTACCGGGGACGCCCGACCATGAAGCCCGGAATATGTTTACCTGTTTATACCTCCAAAGGGTCGCAGAAATCTAAATCAGATACATGTCTTTGAAACTGTCTGGAGCAGCAAAAATAATATGAAAACCAAATACCTAATACTTTTAACATTATCACTGTCCCTGTTAGCCGTTGGCTGTCAGAATCGCCACCCCGAAAACGTTCAGGCCGCCGAAAAACGCTGGAATGCCGCCCGTTCCCGCATTGCTGTTGACCTGGCTCAACGCCAGTTCGAATCACGCCAATACGACAAAGCCCTCCAGTCCCTCACCCCGATTTTCGAGTCCGACCCCGAATACGCACCTGCCTATCTAATGCAGGGCCAAATCTATCTCGACCAGGACCGCCTCGCCGAAGCACTCGCCGCCTTTGAAACCTGCCTGCAATATGATTCTCAAAACGCGCCCGCCTGCTACAACATCGCATTGGTATATCAGCGATGGAACGAAACCGCCGCTGCCGCCGATTATTATCAGCAGGCCTGGGAAATCAAACCTAACCATGTCCCGTATTTACTCGCTCTGGCCGAAACACTCATCCAGCAGCAAAAACAGGATTACGCCCTCGACATCCTCCGCAGTCATATCGAAAACCAGACACCCAATGCCTCGGTCCTTATGCTCGCCGGTCATATCCTTCAGACCAGAGGCGACACCGTCGCCGCGATTAACATGTACCAGGCCGCCTCCCGTGTCGATGCCGATAATCTCGAAATCTCCCAGACCCTCGCCCTGGCCCTCTACGAAACAGGTCAATACCGCGCCGCGCTAAAATTATTCAATAAAATCGATAATGACCCACTCGCCCAGGAATCCTGGCCTTCTCGCTTAGCTGCCGGCCGCTGTTGTATGCAGCTCAGCCAGTTCCACGCCGCCCAACGCTGCTTCCAACTCGTCGCCGAACACGACCCCGACAACCCCGCTCTCTGGACCTTATTAGCCCAGACCCGCCCTGGCTCGCGACGACCTCGACCACGCTCGTACCTGGGTTGACCGCTCGCTTTCCATCGACCAGCATGATAACGAATCCCTCATGCTCTCCGGCTACATCGCCCTTATGCAATCCGACTACGCTCGCGCCGAACTCGACCTGCGTCAAATGATAGACACCGCCGGCGATAATCCGCTCGCCCTGTGCCTGCTCGCCCGCACCCTCCAGGCTCGCGGCCAGGCCCAACAGGCCCAACAACTCTACTCCAAAGCCCAATCCTTAAACCCCGGCGACCCCCTCACCAGCCGTTTCCTCGCCGATATTCCCTGATGATTCCCAACGTGTATTTGGTACCCGTTCAGGGTAAACCATACAGCACAGGCGGATAAAGCTCTGCAAACCGCCTGGGCTTTTTTAGACTGTAACACTATGTTTTATAGGACGTTATGAACTAAATTTGCCTCCCTGACTTGATTTGGGCCTGCCGAATCTGGTACAATGACTCTCATAATCCTCTAAGGACAAGGACGAGTCCGGTTGTTTTGGATACCAGTTGTTGGAGGAAAGTTGTACCATGTGTCGCGGCAGGCCCAGACCTGGGGCTAAAGTTGCGTTCACCCTGATTGAATCACTTGTTGTAACTGCCCTCGTTTCCGTTTTATGTACCATCTTCCTACCCAGCCTTTCCAAATCTCGCCAAGTGGCCCAGTCCGTTTTTTGCCTCAACAATCTCAAACAGATTTCATTTGCCGCTTCTCTATGGTCCTCAGATAACGATGATTGGTGTGTCCCCGCTTCCTGGTACGCCCCCGAAACCAACTCCCCACACAATCCCAATCCCGGCTCCCTCCATCCCTATATAGGGACAGACTCATCAGCGTCCCTTATTTTGCTTTGTCCAGCCGTTACTTTTGCTAATATCCGTTCCTGGCCCAAAAACAATAAGGTAACTTACGCCGTCAACCAGTGGGCCGTAAACGCCCCGCCCAACCAGCAATGGCCCGGCCCATCTCTCCGCACCGCCACCTCAAACAATCAGTGGCAGTTCAGTAATTCGTTACCGGACAACATCTGCTGGAATATCCACGGCGCTCTGAAACTCACCACCATTCGCAAACCTGATGCCGCTCTGTATTTTATGGACCATTGCCAAACCATGGTACGAGAATGGAACCTGTATCATCCCGACAACCTGAACGCCCCGTACCCATATTTGTTTCGTTTCCACAATCAGAAAACCAACCTGGCCCTGTTCGATGCCTCAGTAAAACACCAACCCCGTGACTTCGGCCCCGACCTAAAAAGCTACAACCACTACCTCCTCGGCAATCGGTGCCGTTATAGGCATGAAACAATTGCCTCGAAATAGCGGAGAGTATCTTTTTGAAGTTATCATGCGGCAGTACGAGGTTCGTTCAACAATCATGACCAGCAACCACCCCCTGGAAGACTGGGCAAACTACTCGGCGATGTACCGCTCAGCCACCGCCATCCCGGATCGCTTCCTGCACCATTCCGAAATAGTACAACTCACCGGTAGAAGCTATTTTATAACATAGTCCCAAATCTGACATTTAAGGAGACACGTACCGATAGCGTTCCAGCAAATCCACCAACTGCTGCATATCGGGCGGCAGAGGCGCCACCAGTTCCATCATTTCCCCGCTGATAGGATGTCTAATCTCCAGCCGCTCGGCATGTAGTGCCTGCCGGTCGATAACAATATCATCATCGCCCAACTCACCACCCGGCTCACCCGGCCCCGGCCGGTCGCAGTCCCCCACCAGCTGCGCCAGCGTCATCGTCTTGCCGCCATACATCGTATCGCTGACAATAGGATGTTTTGAAATACTCATATGTACCCGCAGCTGATGCGTACGCCCCGTCCGCGGCTTCAGACGCATCAAAGCATAACCCTGATACTGCCGCATCACCTCATAAACCGTCACCGCTTCCTTGCCGGAGTCAGGCCGGGCCGCGTACTTCTCCCGCACCCGCGGATGACGACCCAAAGGTACATCAATCAAATCAGAATCTAAATCCATCGTGCCGTGCACCACCGCCACATACTGCTTACGCGTCAGCCGATGTTCAAACTGATGAGCCAGCCGCCAATGAGCTGTATCAGTCTTGGCTACCACAATAACCCCCGTAGTATTACGGTCCAGCCGATGCACAATTCCCGGCCGAAAGTCGCCGTTTACCATCGACAAAGAATTCGAATAATGAACCAGAGCATTAACCATCGTACCGCTGCGATTGCCACGCGCCGGATGAATTATCAAATCCGCCTGCTTGTTAATCGCCAGCATATATTCATCTTCGTAGATAATATTCAGCGGTATATCTTCACCCGGTATCTCCGTCGTCACCGGCGGCGGCAGAATTATATCGACCTTATCACCCGGATTAAGCTGATAACTCGCCTTGGTCGGCTTGTCATTAACCGTAACCGCTTCTTCCTTTATCAGCCTCTGTATCAGCGTACGCGAAGCCTCCGGGAAACGATGATGCAGATATTTATCTATACGACGATTAGGCAGCAAACGACGAATCACCAGAGTGGAATGTTCGGCCCCATCCTCCTCGGTTTGCGCGGATATCTCACCATCCTCGACATCATCGAGTTCAACTGAATCTTCAGACTCAGACCGAGCCTGCTCAGAAAATTCTACCGAATCCTTTTCATCAGCCATCAGAAGGCTCAGTCTCTGCCTCCGGCGCGGTTTCCGTCGGCAACTCAGCCGGAACTTCAACCGCTACCGGAGTCGGAGCGTTCGTAAAATCAGCCATACGATCCAGCCGACTCTCAGCTACCAGAACACCGGGATAACCCGCATAGCGGCAATCCTGCTCATTGACGATTTCTTCATAGATAGCCCGGGCCACATCCCACTGGCCCTTGTCCTCAGCCACCATTGCCAGCCCCAGCTTGGCCGCCAGCACCGAGTTGGTATCGGAGAAATATTCACGCAGCGCTCGGTTGTACAACTGTTCCGCCGAACTCAGCGTCTGGGCTTTCTCAGCGTCAGAAATTTCCTTGTCGGAAAAATACAGCTCCGAACGAACCGTATCAGCCTGAGTCAGCAGAGCTTTGGCACCGACCGGAGTACCTGCGGCATCGTCGGTCAGTTCCGCCAGACCGCGTTTGAGCGTCTCGGTGCTGTAACCTTCCAGAGTATCCAAATCCACAGCCTCACCTGAGTCCTGAGCCATTGCATGACGTATCGCCTGTTGCTGAAGCTGGTCCGGCGAACCCAGAAGCTCCTGCAACCGACCCTGACGCTGAACCGCATTAGCCGTCGAAACCCGGTTGTACCACGAATAACCAACCAGTATTATCAACAACACAATAACAATCGTAAGTGCCTGTGAACCATACTGCTTAATGTATTCCGGAATATGACCAAGAGTTTCTGCCAGGTCATTTGTCTTTAGGTGATGACGTTCTTCGGATTTCATATCTGCCTTTCTCTGTTTAACTTTCGGACACATGCGTCCGATAAATCACCGTCGGCCGGCCCCGCTTTCGCATAAACGCCTCAGCCCACGATTCTCTAAATCTACACAAGCCCACATTGTCACCTCAGCGGCCTACAAAGTCAAGCTCCATGTAACAACATGTTCATAAACGGCTTATCGGCCAAATCCCGCTCCATCTTTGCCTCCAACCCAAAAACCAAAACACATTTTAACCGCAAATACCAAACCATCAGCACGCTGCGCGTCACAGCCCCAGCACATCAAACATACTGTAAAGGCTCGGGGTTTTGTCCACGATCCATTTGGCGGCGTGGAGGGCTCCTCTTACGAAGGTGTCGCGGCTGGTGGCAGTGTGGCGTAGTTCTATGGTTTCGCCCAGAGTTGAATATGTGATATTATGCTGGCCTACGATGTCGCCGCCGCGTACGGCGTGCATACCAATAGTGTTTTCCTCACGCAGAGCGTCGCGGCCTTCTCGGCCATGCTGCAAACATTTCTTCAAATCCCAGCCTTTGGCTTGGGCGATATGTTTAGCCAGGCTCAAAGCTGTGCCGCTGGGGGCATCACGTTTGAATCTATGATGATATTCGACTATTTCGATATCGTAACTATCGTTGAGTTTTTCGGCGACTTCGGCTACCAGACGGAAAAGGAGATTGACGCCTAAACTCATATTGGAACCGATAAGGACCGGGATTTTTGTGGAGGCTTGTTCCAGCAGAGCCACTTCCTTATCACCCAGGCCGGTCGTACCCACTACCAGCGGAACTTTATGGTCTACACAGATTTTCGACCATTTGCCGGCAGCTTCGGGCAGAGTAAAATCTATCATCACCTCGGATGAACTCTGTAAATCTTCAGTAACCGCCACGCCCAGCTCACCGATTCCGGCGATAGTGCCGGCATCCTGACCCAGCAAAGGCACACCGGTATTTTCCAGAGCGGCGGCAAGAGTAAAGTCATTATCCTCGTGCGAAAGCGCCACCAGACGCCGCCCCATCCGTCCGCAGGCACCTGCAATCGCCAGCTTAATCATAACAAAATCCTTAGCTTCTTCAACTACCTCGACTCAGCCCTTCAGTAGTTTAATAATCTTATCAATATCGTTTTCCACTTCGGTCGGGCTGTTGGAGAACCTGCCCTGATTATCCTTATGGTAATTTACGGTGACGTTGGGGTCCTTGAGCTGATGGCCGGTTAGAATGCAAACCACGCGTTCATCGGCGTCGATTACACCTTCGCTGCGTAAGAGCTTCAGACCCGCTACTGAAGCGCCCGATGCGGGCTCACAGCCCAGACCGTGACGGCCTACTACGGCTTTGGCTTCGACGATTTGTTCATCGGAAACTTCACGTACCACACCATTGCAAACACTCAAAGCCCGCAGGCATTTTTTCAGATTAACAGGCCGCGAAATCTCAATCGCCGTAGCAACCGTAGAGGGCCGGTAATTCTCCGCGTTCAGTTTATCGTAATAAGCATCTATCTTGGCTTCATCCACTACGCCGTCAACATAACGAGCACCCTGATTTTCATAAAGATCGTACAGAGTATTCGCACCGGTAGCATTAATTACCGCCAGCCGCGGAATACGGTCTATAAGACCGAGTTCTTTCAACTCAGCAAAGGCCTTGCCAAAAGAGCTGCTGTTGCCCAGATTTCCGCCGGGCACGACGATCCAGTCGGGCACTTCCCAGTTGAGAGCTTCGAGCACGCGGAACATAATCGTCTTTTGGCCTTCCAACCGGAAGGGGTTCAGCGAGTTCATCAGATAAAGCCCCATCTCCTTACAAACCTGCTGCACCCGCCTCATACAGTCATCAAAATCCCCAAATATCTGTATAGTCTGCGCCCCATAATCCAGCGCCTGCGACAGCTTGCCATAGGCAATCCGCCCCGACCCGATAAACACCGTACACTTCATCCCGCAGGCGTGAGCGTATAATGCCACCGAAGCCGAAGTATTGCCGGTGGAAGCACAGGCAACATTCTGTGCCCCGACCATCTGGGCGTGACTGAAAGCCGCCGCCATGCCGTTATCTTTGAAAGAGCCGCTGGGATTCATCCCCTCATATTGAAGATAAACATTTCCTTTATGCGAATCGACATACTCGCCGGCCCCGTCGTTCTGCTGCAAAATCGTCTGGCCCTCGCCCACCGTCGCACAATATTGCTCAGCACAGAAAGGCAGCAAATCACGAAAACGCCATACCCCGGAAAAATCCAGATTATTCGAGCGGCTCGACCACCGTTTCTCGAACCATTTGAGCGAGTCGGGCACCGTCAGTTGATTCCAGTCATAGACAACGTCCAACAGCCCACCGCAGGCAGGACAGGCAAACATACTCTCGTCAACACCGTAAGTTGCCTTACAGCTGCGATTTATGCATCTTTGAAACCTGGCGTCACTCACTTTTTAAATCTCCGGATTTGGGCACCATAAAGCACATGTTTTTATTCGCAACCTCAAACAGCCCCAAAGGTTAGCACAATCCCCCCCACCGGTCAAGATAATCACTCAAAACCTTCATTTGCATACCGGGGCCAGCCAACATATAATCACCAACTACAAATGGTGATGATTTTGTGATTATTGATGAGGTTTTAATGCGCTGCTTTGTAGCTATCAAACTGGATGAACAGATTCAGAATCGGCTGGGCCGCTTCCAGTCTCGCTTGCAGATGGATGCTCGTTTGGGAGCACATGGTATCAAATGGATGAAGCCGGAGCTAATCCACCTTACGTTGAAATTTCTGGGCGAGGTCGAGGACTACCGTCTCATGGATGTGTGCAATGTGGTTAGCGCTACAGCGGGCAGGTTCGACCCGTTTGATTTTGAGATTGGCGGGTGCGGCTGTTTTCCGTCTGACGGTGCGGCACGGGTAATTTGGACGGGAACTACCGAAAATGTCAATGAATTGCGTTCGCTGCACGAAGCACTCGATATTGAACTGGGCGGGGCGGGCTTCGACCGTGAGGTTAGGGCCTACAGTCCTCATCTGACCCTGGCACGTATCAAAGACCCGAAAAAAGGCAGGTCGGTCGCGGCGGCCATAAAAGAAGTTAAAGATTTTGATGTGGGCGTACAGGGAGTAAATACTATCACGATTTTTGAAAGCGTGTTGGGCCGGGGCGGGCCTGATTACCATATTATTCATCATGCCGAACTGGGAAAACAATAGGGAAAATACCATGTTTGAAATACGATTCGAGCCTGACGGCAATAAAATTCACATCTCCGAACCCATGACCTTGCTGGAGGCCGCAGAACGAGCCGGGATTATCATCAACGCGGTGTGCGGCGGTGCGGGAACCTGTAACAAATGCATGGTAGAGGTGGAAGGCCGGCTGGTTCGGGCCTGCCAGACCAGGGCTGACCGTGATATGATTGTTACCATTCCCGATACTTCGAGGTTTTTCGAGCAGAAAATTCTTCAGGAAGGTATCGACAACCTCGACCGCATAGACCCGCTGGTCTGCAAGCATTATGTAAATATCACCGAGCCGACTCTGGACAACCTGCGCAGTGACGCCGACCGTCTGATTGACGCGGTAAACGACAATTCGCAAGCTCAGCATCACACCTGCCACAACCATGCGGGCACTTCATCTGGGACAACCACAATAACATGGCAATTATTAAAAAAACTACCCTCAATCTATCGCAATCACAGTTATGCCCTTACCACTGTTTGTCATGACGGAAGTGTTTTCGCTCTGGAACCGGGCGATACAACCCAAAATCTTCACGGTGTCGCCGTTGATGTGGGCACTACTACGGTAGTAGCCAGTCTTATTAACTTGCAAACCGGTAAAACCATCGCCATTGCCAGCCAGACCAATCCGCAAGTGACCTTCGGCGATGATGTTATCAGCCGAATCGATTATTCGGCGCAAAACCCGGACGGGCTGGAACAATTGCAAAGACGCATCATAAACGGCCTGAACCAGCTCATCGCTAATCTCTGCGAAAAATCTGTTATCAAACCCTGGCAGATTTACGAACTTACCGCCGCGGGTAACGCTACCATGCAGCATATCCTGCTCGGCCTGCCGGTCGAACAGATTGCTCAGGCACCTTATGTATCGGCGGTATCATCGGCGGTTAATGTACCGGCAGCATCTCTGGGTCTTGATATTCACCCTGAAGCCAATGTCTATGTCATGCCCAGTGTGGCAGCCCATGTCGGCGGCGATACCGTCGCAGTGGGGCTGGCTACCGCCATGCGGCATAGCAGCCAAATCAATCTAGCCCTGGACATCGGCACTAACGGCGAACTTATTCTGGGTAATTCCCAGCGGCTGCTGACCTGCTCGACCGCGGCAGGGCCGGCCTTTGAAGGTGCCCGCATCGCTCAGGGCATACGCGGGGCCGCAGGCGCCATCGAACGGGTTCATATCGAAGATGGCCAGGTCCACATCACGGTAATCGGCGGCGTGCCTCCCACCGGAATCTGCGGCAGCGGCCTTATCGACGCTCTGGCGGAACTGCTAAACGTCGGCATCATAGCCGATACCGGTCGTATGCTGGACCTGGACGAACTGCCCGCGAATATCCCCCAATCACTTAAAGAACGCCTGATTAAACATGACGACAAACCAGCCTTTGTCCTGGCGACGGCTGAACAAAGCAAACATAACCAGGAAGTGCTCTTGACCCAGCGTGATGTCCGCGAAGCCCAGCTTGCCAAAGCTGCCATCGCCGCCGGAATTACAACCTTGATGAACGAATTCGGAATAACGCTGAATCAGGTAGACAATCTTTACCTGGCCGGCGCCTTCGGTAACTATATCAGACCCGAATCCGCTCGGCGTATCGGCCTGATACCAAATTTGCCCCTGGAAAAAATCCAGTTCGTCGGTAACGCCGCCAGCACCGGAGCAAAACAGGCACTCCTGTCTCGTCAGGCCCGCAAACATGCCGAGGAACTGGGCAAATTCCTGGAATATATCGAGCTGGCCGGACGAACCGATTTCCAGAATATATTCAGTGAACAGATGATGTTTTAGCAGGAGTTTTTACGTCTGTTACGCAAAAAAAACAGCGTTGTCCCGCCAAATAGCAAGCTGAGACTTAACGGCTCTGGGACCATGGTCGCAGCCGCAAAATTACTTACTTCAGAGAGAAAGTAGCCTTCATCGCCCTGATTAAACCACACAGAGACACTGAGTGCGCCGTTTCTGGAGTCAATGAAAGTATTGCCATCGGCAACAGAATTGGTCATTTCGTCAGAGCTCACACTAAACTCCGAAGTTGTCGCATTTACCAGATATAAAGTCGCCACCGATGAACCATCAGCAGTCTCACCAACTAATTCTGTGGTAAGATTCTGGCAAAGAGAACAGAACGAAGATGCCGTCACCCATCCGGAGTAACCAGCGACAAAAAAACCGTCACGGCGGGCAATGGCGTCGGCAAAGGCTTCATAGGTTCCCCCAATGCCGCCGACCGTAGCCGTAACCGATTCATACAACTCCACAGAGCTGGCATGGGCAGTTCCTGATGCGAAACCGGCTGCGTATGAACTCACCTGTGTATTGGCCCAGCTGGGCATGATGTCATCGTTCATCTCACCATCACCACCGGCCCAGGCCGAGGCCCCAGAGGCACTTTTTTTTGAATGCCAATCGGTCGGACCAGCAATCGAAACAGGCCAGCCCATCTGGGCTGTACTATTAGATGTCGCGGTCGCCCACGCACCAGAAATCATCACCACAAAAACTAAAACAAATACCAAACCAATTCTTCTGTTGAACATTTTCAACCATCCTTTCCGCCCGATTCGGGCAATAAAAAACCGGCGCAAAGAAACACCACGTCTCTCTCGCCGGCTAAATTTACAACACAAAAACAACTGAAGCAGAACAACGCTTCAGACACCACCATAATAACACATGGATTATCCCAAGTCAAAGATATGCTCAAAAAAAACCTATATTTATCTTTCACTTGTAATAATCCAGATTTAACGCTAAACTGAGCCGGTTCAGGCAGATATCGTGCGGGCATTAAATTATTAACGCATTCTGAACATAAATAAAACGAGGAACTAACCAGACAAATGTCAGGAGCTTATATCGTGATAGAAAAAATCGCCCAAAAGGCCCTGTCGGCATCTATCCGCTGTGCCTCGCTGACCGCCGCCGCTAAAAACCAGGCGTTGGAGGCGGTCGCCGATGAACTGATTCGTAATCAGGACGCTATTGTCGCGGCGAATAAAGCTGACCTGGAACAGGCCGAGAAGGAAAATCTCTCCCCCGCCCTGCTCAAAAGACTCAAATTCGATGCCGCCAAGCTCGAAGACGCGGTCGAGGGGATTCGCAGTCTGGCCAAACTGCCCGACCCAACGGGGGTGACCACCCGTGCTACCGAACTGGATGCGAATCTGGAACTTTATCAGGTCAGCTGTCCTATCGGGGTGCTTGGCATTGTATTTGAATCACGCCCTGACGCTCTGGTTCAGATTTCCGCTCTGGCACTCAAGTCCGGCAACGCCGTATTGCTCAAAGGCGGAACCGAAGCTACCGAAACCAATCGCGTACTGGCTCAAACAATTATCAATGCCTCAACGCAAGCCGGCGTACCAGAAGGATGGATGGGCCTGCTGGAAACCCGTGCCGATGTTAAAGCTATGCTGAGTCTTGACGACTGCATCGACCTGATTATCCCCCGCGGCTCCAACGCCTTCGTTAAATACATTATGGACAACACCCGCATCCCCGTGCTGGGTCATGCCGACGGTATCTGTCATGTCTATGTTCACAGCCAGGCTAATATTGAACAGGCCGTCAACATCGCTTTCGATTCCAAATGTCAGTACGCCGCGGTCTGTAACGCGATGGAAACCCTGCTGGTGGATAGTCAGCTTGCCGCGGACTTCCTGCCGGTAATGAAAGAGAAATATGACACCGCCGGCGTGGAGCTGCGAGGTGATTCGCGCACTTGTGCGATAATACCTATTGCCGGGGCTAACGATGCTGACTGGCAAACCGAATATAACGACCTGACTCTCTCGATAAAAATCGTGGACGGCATTGAACAGGCTATCGAACATATCAACACCTATGGTTCGGGCCATACCGACGCGATCGTCACCAACGACCAGGAAGCAGCAGGTAAGTTCACTTCTCTGGTCGATTCGGCAAATGTGTTCTGGAACTGTTCAACGCGTTTCGCCGACGGTTTCCGTTATGGCCTGGGCGCCGAAGTGGGCATCAGTACCAACAAGATACACGCTCGCGGCCCGGTGGGACTTGAAGGGCTGGTGATTTACAAATGGAAACTCATCGGCACCGGCCAAATCGTCGCGGATTATTCATCGGGCGAGAAAACTTTCACGCATAAGGATATTAACAAAACATGTCCTCTGTAAGAGATTTCAGCACTGTTAAACGTCTGGTTATCAAAGTCGGCACCAACGTACTCACTCGCAATGCCGCTGTTGATACGGAATACATGCGCCTCATCGCCGGCCAAATCTCCCAACAGGTCCAGCAGAAACGCCAGGTGATACTTGTCACCTCCGGCGCGATTGGCATGGGGTCTTCGACGCTGGGCATTAAACACAAGGTTAAAGACGTAAAAATGCGTCAGGCCCTGGCGGCGGTAGGCCAGGGGATATTGATGCATCATTATCAGCAGGCATTTGAACTGTATGGCCAAACGGTCGCTCAGGTACTGCTGACCATAAAATCATGAGCAACCGTAAATATTACGTAAATCTCAAAAACGCGGTCGAAAAGCTGCTTTCGCTTAATATTGTGCCGATTATCAACGAAAACGACTGTGTAAGTATTGACGAAATCGATTTGGCCTTTGGTGACAATGACAGACTTTCGGCTCTGGTGGCATCCAAGATCGACGCGGAGCTGCTGGTTATCCTTACCGATGTCGCGGGACTTTATAATCGCAACCCCAGCCAGGATAAAAACGCCCAACTGCTGACGCTTGTCCCTGAAATAACCGATGAAATCCGGGCCATGGCTGGCAAAGCAGGCTCAACATTCAGCACCGGCGGCATGGCCAGCAAACTTAACGCCATCAACATCGCCGCTCAGGGTGGATGCAAAACCATTCTCGCCCACGGTCGCGAAAATGATGTTATAACCCGCATTATGAACGCCGAGGAAATAGGCACTTTATTCCTGCCCAAACGCCGCCTCAGCAACCGCAAACGCTGGATACTCAACAGCTCCACCGACAATCTAATCGAAATCGACACCGGCGCAGCCCAAGCCCTCCGCGACCATCGCAGCCTGCTGTTCGTCGGAATCACCGCCGTTAGAGGAACCTTCGCGGCGGGACAGGTTGTCCGCATCGGCTCATTTGCCAAAGGTATCTGCCGTATCAGCTCTGTCAATCTCCAGAAATTTCTGAACGAAAAAGCGGCCGGCGATAACTCAAGAAAAAAAACGGTAATTCACGCCGACGACATCGTCCTCTTATAACCCCCGGCGGCAGCACGAAATAAAGACCCATAACTCTCCCATCTTCAATCCAAATCCACGTCACATTATCGGCCTCTTAAGAATACAGAACCGCCCCCCTTAAAATACAACAAGTACAACCCTATACTAAATAGAGACTTACAACCGGCTTGCCATTGCCCGATATTTAACTCTTTTTAAACAACATAACCCCTCGAAAAAAGCCGAATCTTAATCTCATGTTAGGCTGATTATTTTCAGCGAGAGTATAGGACGCATATTTTATAAAGGACTTAAAGATGAATCTTAAAAGTATCAAAGTGAAAATCGCAGCTTCGGCAGGTATTTGTCTACTGGTAACGTCAGCCGCAATCGTAGGGCTGGCTGCTTACATGATGCATCACTCCGCTCAGGAGTCTCTCAAAGTGGACGTTGATTCCTCGCTGCAATACGCTGATTCCATCGCCCAGAGATACTCCATGCAAATCAAAGCCGAGCTCGAAGTTCCTATGGACGCCGCCCGCACCCTGGCCCAGACCCTGTCCGGAGTAAAAAATCCCCAATCACCACTTAAAGTTGACCGAGAACAGGTCAACGTTATTCTCCAGACCCTGCTGAAACAAAATCCGGAATTCCTCGGCACCTATACCTGCTGGGAACCGGACGCCTTCGATGCCCAGGACCAGAAATTCGCTGATACCGCAGGTCATGACAACACGGGACGTTTTATCCCATACTGGACCAGAGCAGACAATGACACAATGAATCTCGAACCATTGGTAGATTACCAGATCCCCGGAAATGGAGATTACTATCTGCTGCCCCAAAAAACCGGACAGGAATGCCTGATTAATCCTTACCTTTACAAAATACAAGGTGAGGATGTTTTACTAACGTCACTGGTAGTCCCCATTAAAGCCGATGGCAAAGTCTATGGAATCGCCGGCATTGACATCAAACTCAGCAATCTGGTCGAGATGGTTCAAAAAATCCAGCAAAGCGGAGAACTATTCAAAACCGGCTATCTTAGCATCATCGCTAACAACGGCACTTATGTTGCCCATCCCCAAACCGAACGCGTAGGCAATCCTGTAGTTGATACCGCCCCCTGGATTGAACCGTTCCTCGCCAGGATCGCCAAAGGCGAAAGCTTTATCACCTCCAGCGTTTCAACAACCAGCGGCGAAGAATCATACCGAGTGTGCGTCCCCATCAATGTCGGAAGAAGTACTTCACCCTGGGCGGTGCTCGTTACTGCACCGATAAGCCGGGTAACCGCGGCAGCTCAAGCACAAATGACCGAGGCGGACTCAGATACCTACAAAATGACCATGCTTGCACTGGCATGTGTCGCCGCGGCACTGACACTGCTCTGGATTGTCGCCGGCAGCGTGGTCAAACCTATACGCACTGCCGTTGATATGCTCGAAGACATCGCCCAGGGCGAAGGCGACCTTACCAAAAGAATGGATGATTCACAACCCGACGAAATGGGACAGCTTGCCAAATGGTTCAACACCTTCGTCGAAAAGGTACAGAATATTATTGGAGAAATTGCCGAAAACACCACCACACTGGCATCCTCGTCAGAAACACTTGCCGGAACAGCTTCTCAGATGGCAGGTGAATCTCAGCGAATGAGTAATCAGTCAGCATCAGTTGCCGCTGCGACCGAAGAAATGTCTATCAACATGAAAAATATCGCGGGTTCGTCGGAACAGATGGACTCAAATATCAAAACCGTAGCTTCGGCAATCGAGGAAATGACCGCCAGTATCTCAGAAGTTGCCAAAAACGCTGAACAGGCCGCAACGGTCGCCGAACAAGCCAACGTGCTCGCCGAAAGCAGTAATCAAAGCATAGGCCTGTTGGGCGAAGCTGCCGACGCTATCGGCAAGGTTATCGAAGTAATTCAGGACATCGCCGAGCAAACTAACCTGCTCGCCCTTAACGCTACTATCGAAGCCGCTCGTGCCGGAGATGCCGGTAAAGGGTTCGCCGTCGTCGCTAACGAAGTTAAGGAGCTTGCCCGACAAACAGCCGAAGCTACCGGGGACATAGCTAAACGAGTAGAAGCCATACAGCAAACAGCGGGTACTTCTGTTGATGCCATCGGCAAAATCAGCGAGGTCATTAAACAGGTCAATGCAGTATCGCGGACCATTGCGACAGCCGTAGAGGAGCAAAGTTCCACTACCAGAGAAATCTCCGAAAGCATTTCACAAACAGCCAGTGCTTCAGAAATCGTTTCCAGCGGTGCCGGCGAAGCAGCTCAGGCGACTCAGGAAATCGCTCAAAACATCGTCGCGGTGGACAATGCCGCCAAATCAACCTCCGAAGGGGCCAGCCAGACCCAACTGGCAGGCATGGAACTTTCTAAAGTCGCCGAAACTCTCCAGTCACTTGTCAGCCAATTCAAAGTCGGCAACATAAAACGTAACACTGCCCCTAAAAAATTCTTCGACTGGACCAACCAACTCAGCGTCGGCATAGACAAAATGGATAAACAACATCAAAGACTGCTCGAACTTATCAACCAGATGTACGATGCGATGAAAAACCATAAATCTCAGGAACATACCGGCGGTATAATTGACTCGCTCATCCGCTATACCGAAGAACATTTCAGCGAGGAAGAACGTCATCTGGAATCGATTAATTATGAGGGCTTGCCGGAACAAAAACGCCAGCACACCATGTTTGTCAACAAAATGAAGGAGTTCGAAGAGGACTATATGAGTAACAAGGCGGCACTTTCAGTCAAAATGATGGAATTCCTCAGAGACTGGCTCGTCAATCATATCATGAAACTCGACAAGCAATACAGCAAAGCCCTAAGCAAGGCGGGTATAGCTCATTAAGGAAACTGTTATCGCTAAATACAGCCGAACCGGTCCCCAAATCGGTTCGGCTTTTTTTATGCCCAAAAACTAATTTCTCATTCTCTTGCTGAGCAAAACTATATCACGCAAAGCCTCAATATTTTTGGCGTTCTTCCAGCGATAATCAAAATCCTCGTCCTGGACAATCTGGGCAATAGCCGCCAGCGACATAAGATGAAAAGACCGCTCGTCACGCGTACCAATCAACACAAACACCGCGTGAACCTTGTTATGTTCTTCCGAGAAAACAATACCTTCCTGACAGCGGGCCAGAAGAATATCGAAATGCTGCTCGCCTTCAATTACAACGTGAGGTATCGCCAGGAACGGACTTAGTACCGTCGAACCCTGAGATTCCCGCTCCAGAAAACCGTTATAAACAACTTCCTTGGAAATATCCAGATCCGCAGCCAAAACTTCGGCCGCTTTATCAAAAAATGTGTCTGACCAGATAGGCCCTTCCAAATCCAGCACCGGACAGTTCTCGACCAGATGGTCAAAACGATCCTTCATAATCTCGTCACGCTCATGAATAATGTCCTTCAGTTCGCTTTCCAGATGGGTCGAAGCAAGCTCGCGAGCCGTCACGCGCTCAATCAGATGCAGCAGGGCGTAATCCTTGGATGCGCGGGGTCTGCCGTAAAACCAATACGCCGCGAAACCACAAAGAACCAACACACTGCACGTAAGCAAAGCCTCCCAACCCAGACCAAACAGTAAAGCGTCAAAACCAAGTATGCCTATAACCTGAATCCACGGATACAAAGGCGAACGAAACTGAGGACGATAATTCTGAATTTTGCTTTCGCGCAGGATAATAACCGCAATACAAGTAAAAACATAAGTCAAAATCAATACACACGAGGCCGCCTTGACCAGTATTTTCACATCAACGAACATAGCGGCAATGATGACCACGCCGGTCAACAGAATAGCTGGGTGAGGGGTCTTGCAACGTGCGTTTATTTTACCCAGCCAAGCTGGCAGCATTTCATCACGTGCCAGAGCCAGCGGAAAACGAGAGGCCGCCATGATCCCGGCGTTAGCTGAACTTACAATCGCCAGCACCGCGGCAACACTATACAAAACAGGACCGGCATTGCCCATAAAAACCCTGGACGCTTCAGCCACAGGATGCTGCAAACCCGATAAATTCGGGCCCAATACGGCAATACAGGCAAAAACCACTAAAAGATAAAAGACACTGACAACTATCATCGACAAGAGCATCGCCAAAGGTATATTACGACCGGGCTTTTTAGCTTCTTCGGCGATATTGGCAACTTTCAGCAAGCCACCAAACGAGACAAATACCAAGCCAGCCGTCGGCAATACCGCATCCCAGCCTTTGGGCAAAAACGGTTCAAAGTTCCTCACCGACATTTTTCCGAGTGAAAGAATCAAAAAAAGTACCAGCAGCCCAAGAATACCCAAAACCAGATATGCCTGAATTTTGCCCGCTTCTTTAGCACCAATCAAATTCAACCCCACAAACAGCAGACAAATAACCACCGCCAGCAGATGACCCGGCAGATGAACCACCATCGCCAGAATCAACCCCATAAACAAAAGCTCATAGGCGGTTTTCAAGGCCATACTCAACCAGGTAATCAGCCCGTAAACAGTGCCTACAGCCGAGCCCATCGAACGCGTAACATTGAAATATGTCCCACCCGCGCGAGGCATCGCAGAGGTAAGCTCCGCCTGACTGAACAATCCGCTCAATGCGAGCAAACCCGAAAAAAAATATGAAACCATCACCACCGGACCAGCCTGCTCAAAGGCCAAACCCGGCAGAATGAAAATCCCGGAAATCATCGCCCCAGTAGCTATCGCAAAAACATCAAGTAATCCTAACCCTTTGTGCAGCTTCATTTATGGTCCTGAAATATAAGCCAAATTGCAATTCTATAAAACTCTACACCAGTTTTATCGGCAGGAACCAGAAAACGTAAGAATAATCAAAAGTAATGCAACCCCACAAAAAAACAATGCCCAGACAGAACAAGTTCTATCCGGGCATTGTGACAAAAAGGATTTCAGAAGCTTACTATTAATTTCCCATGTAATTCATTCTCCGCAAACCTTTCCGGCCTGCATTCCACAATGTAATTATCAGTTTTTTTAAGGCCAAAATTCAGAAAAATATGGCCGTAAAGCGATATTTCATCCCCAAAAGGGAATCTGAGAGTATTAATGAGCCTTGAGAGGTGAGCGGACAATTCGCATGGTCATATAACTAATATTGATTACAGTCTATACACTAGGGGCAATTCAGTAATCACAAGCAAGCAAAAGAGTTGTGAATTGGGTTGGTCCAGATAATTACGCTTATCGGACAATCCAGATTTTTTCATAGGCAAAGGTCCTACCATTTTTTTCGATACAACCGCTACAAATTAACTACAAAAACGTCACTGCCAGTATTGAAAGCCCAAAACATAAAAACGGACCTGAAAAAAGACCAAAAAAGGGCTGATTTTCCATACAGGTTTCCCAATAAATACACCGATTTATGGCAAAACAAAGCGAAGGTTTTATTTGTATAAGATTTTCAATATTCGTTCTTACTGCCGGTCAACCGGCGAGACATTTTGAAAACAAGCTTTGAAAGGTCCGAATATGGCATTGATTACATAGTGAACCGGAGAATGCGGCTTATCGAGTTCAACAGTTGAATTCGACCGCAAGAGTAACCGGCGGGCTTGCAGAATATTGTTATCTGTATGTCGTTTGAGTCCCGTCACAAGGTGTTAGAACATTGGTTAAGGAGTCAAATTATGAAACGGATGAGCATTTTACTTGTAGCATTTTTGATGGTATTTATGGTCTATAATATCAGCACAGCCGCCGAATCGAGCGAAAGCTTCGAGGCACGGCTGGCAAAACTCGAACAGGCTATGTCAGATGTCCAGCAGACCACCAGCGACATGGAAATACCCGACTGGGTCAAAAACCTCACCAAATTCTCTGGTGACGGACGCTATCGCTTTGACTGGACAGACGATGATGCCGCCGCTGACAAACGTCATCGCCATACCGTTCGCGGTCGTATCGCTATCTACGGCAAGGTCAATGACGAGATGGACTTGATATTCCGTGTTGCTGGCGAAAAGACCATGGGCGACAGCTTCGATGATGCGGATGCCTATGTCGATCTGGCCTATTTCGATTATCACCCCGGTACGCTGGAAAAACTGCCGTTCCTGAGTGTTGGTGTTGATTTCCTGGATGGCATTTCCCCATTCTACGACATTGACGGCTTCCGCGGCATTCACATCCTGGGTGGTAAATTCGAAGACCCGTTCAACCATCCCGGCAATAGTTCCCTGATTTTCGACGGCCAGTCCTTTGAAGGTATCGCCGGCGTTGTCAAAAAATCGATCGGCGAGAAACTTGATGTATTCTCCACCGCTGGTGGCTTCTGGGTCGAAGAACGTGCTACAGATGCTGACACCAGCTTGTGGGGTATCCAGACCGGTTTAACCTGGCTCTGCCTGGAAGACTGCTCTGCGAATCTGACCCTCGGTGCCGCCTACTACGACTTTGGCAATATCGAAGGGCATGCTCTGGATGACCTGGCCGGCAATACTGACGACGGAACAGGAGGCTACGAAAACGATTTTAATATCGTGAACCTGTTTGCTGATTTCGGCTTTACCGCTATCGGCCTGCCCATGAGCATTTTTGCCGATTATGCAAACAACTTGGGCGCCTCCGATAAAGATACCGGTTATCTGGCCGGTGTAGTCGTTGGCAAAACAGCTAATATCGGCGACTGGCGTTGCACATATAATTACAGCGAACTGGGCGCCGATTCCGTCGTAGGCCAGTTCAGCGAAGGCTGCTTTGGCAGTGGCACCAATTCGATGGGCCACAAGATGAGCGTCGGAATGAAGGTCGCCGACGGTTGCCTCCTGAGTCTGACCGGCTATATCGGCAAACGCGATGTAGGCGGCGACGATGTGGACTACAAACAGGCAGAGTTTGACCTGATTGTTAAGTTCTAACTAAAGCATCAGCTTGTTGAGTAATTTAAAAAAGCGGGAAGCACCCCTAGAAAGATGCTTCCCGCTTATTATTGCGCTTAACGAGGTATCAGCCGTTAAGAACCTCAGCTATCGCCTCGCAAAGAGGCTCCATATTGGCCTTGGTCATACCGGCAACATTGATTCTGCCGGAACCAACAATATAAATCGCGTATTTCTCACGCAGGGCTTTAACCTGGTCCGGATTCAGACCTGAGAAGCTGAACATGCCGTTCTGCTCAATAATAAATGAGAAATCCTGCTCCACGCCCTTCTTTTTGAGCGTCTCAACAAAAAGAACACGCATTTCCTGAATACGCTTGCGAATCTGCTCAACTTCAATTTCCCATTCCCGGCGAAGTTCAGCATCGCCCAGAATTGTGGAAACTATCTTGCCGCCGTGTGAAGGGGGATTGGAATAATTAGCCCGAATAACACGTTTGACCTGACTGAACGCCTGAGTTGCAATCTCCGCGTTCTCAGTCACTATGGTGATGGCACCGACACGCTCATTGTAAAGACCAACGTTCTTCGAAAAACTGCTGGTTATGATAGTCTCACAGCCCGCCTCACAGATGATTCTCATGCCGTCAGCGTCTTCGTTAATTCCACGGGCTAAACCCTGATAGGCAAAATCAATAAGGGCGACCAGCTTTTTATTTTTGATAACCTCAGCGATTTGCTGCCACTGTTCAACGGTCGGGTCAATACCGGTCGGGTTGTGACAGCAGCCGTGCAGCAGGACAATGTTATTCGCCGGGATATTACCCAAAGCCGCAATCATCGCCTCAAAATCAAGCGATTTGCTCTGAGAATCATAATAAGGGTATTCCTCAATCTTCAAACCCGAAGCCGCAAAAACACCCTTGTGGTTGGCCCAGGTAGGGTTGCTGACATAGATGGTCGCGTCAGGGTTGGCAAATTTCAAAAAATCGCCCGCCACACGCAAAGCGCCGGTCCCGCCGGGCGTCTGGGCCGTAGCTGCCCGCTGACTGGAAACAATCTCATGGCTACCGCCAAAAAGCATCCGCAAAACAGCGTCAGCATACTCAGGGGCACCGGAAATGGGTAAATAAGACTTGGACGACTCCGACTCCAAAATCCGCTGTTCAGCCTTCTTAACCGTCTCAAATATGGGCGTTTGGCCCGTCTCATCCTTGTATACACCCACACCAAGATTGATCTTGGCAGGGTTAGGGTCGGCTTTGAAGGCTTCAGTAAGGCCGAGAATCGGGTCGGCAGGGGCCATGGGAATGGTCTCAAACATGTGCTTTACCTTTCTTTCTGTAAACAGCAGCCATTTCATCACGCCAGAAATTTTCTCTGGACCGGGCACATATTAGGGCAATACTATTAAAAATCAAGATTTTTGGATAAGAGAAATACCACATTGCAAATTTATTTAATATAAGATATTGTCGATAAAGTAATTATTGAATATTTAGTTTTTAACAGGCAACCAGATGTAAAGGCAGATTATGAACAGGAAAATCAAAGAAACCGACAAAATTGTCAGACGGCACAAATGGCGTTGGCGTTTGCTTGCCGCATTTTTGATGCTGATAGTAGCTATCTGGTCCGTTCCACGCCTGATAGGTGTTGGGCCTGCCAAAAGTGCCCTGTTACAGTTGGTCGGCGAAAAAACCGGCTGGCTGATAGATTGCCAAAGCATATCGCTATCGTGGCTGGGCCCCTGTGAACTGGGCAGAGTGCAATTACGTGAGCCCGAAGGCGGCAATGAAATCAGCGCATCCTTCATTAGTTGGTCCGGCGGACTAATAGATTTACTGGCCGAAGCCCGAAAAATGAAAAATACACAACAGCGACACGTACCGCCGGGACTGCTGGTACTCAGGGGCGGCGTTATCAAAGCCTTCAAAATCGAAGGTCGGCAATGGCAGGATTTTGAGCTCGAAGGCGAAATTTATATAGATGGCACCGCCCAACAACGGGCAACAGCCAACGGCAAATATCGACTCGACTGGCAGCAAGCCATGGGAATGCTGGAAATTTACGCCCCGGAAACCGCCCGCGACGTGAACCTGGAAGGTATCTGTCAGGGTGAATTTGAGTTGAAAAGTCCGGTAGATGGCAAGCTGGAAGATATCGAAGGCGTACTGAGCCTGAACTGGGACAGGGGCGAGGTCTATGAAATAAAACTGGGACAAGCACAGATCAAACCAGAAATTTCCGGCGGCATCGTCCATCTGCCCGAAAGCATCGTCGCCGCCGAGGACGGCCAAATCATCCTGGCCGGCCAACTCGACCTCCGCCAACAGCCGCCGCAATTACGCATAACCAAAAAACAACAAATACTTGACAAGTTGCCCATCAAGTCAGAACTCGTCCAACGCTTCATGAAAGACGCCTCCCCCCTGCTCGCCGAAAGTGCGGAAGTAGAAGGGACAGTCTCGCTGATAGTCGAAGATGTTTATGTCCCACTGGACAAAAACAGCCAAAATGAAATGTACGGCCAGGGCAATTTGAATCTTTCAGGAATGAAGGTGCATCCACAGGGTCTGCTAAAGGATTTACTGAACCTGCTTTCCTCACGAGTGGAAGATAAAGTATGTCTGGATATAGGCGCCATTAATTTCGCTGTCCGTGACGGCAAAATTCATTACGATGATTTTATTGTTGCCCTGAAAGACCATACCCAGATGAGGTTTTACGGCTCGGTAGGTTTCGATAAAACCATGGATATGGCAGTCAGTATGCCCCTCAACGCCCTGCTGCTGGAACGCCTGGGAGTTAAAATGTCTCAGATCGACCCGCGTTATCTGGGAGAGACACGGGTTGACATCCCAATATTAGGGACAGTAGACAAGCCCGTCCTCGGCCTCGGCAAAGTAAACGTAGATGAACTGCTGAAAAACATTCTCCGCAAAAACATCGAGACTCAGGCAGGCAAAGCCCTGGAGGACCTGCTGGGCAAGATTGATAATTCCGGACAAAAACCAGAAACTCCGATTGAAACCAATAATCAAGACGAAGAAAAAAATGAACAAGCTCCGCAGCAAGAGAAAAAAAACAAACGCACTGCCGAAGAACAAATGACAAATATTCTGATAGATGTGCTGGGAAATGTACTGGAAAAACAGAAAAAATAAAGTAACTGTTCACACTCCCCACTTCAACATATTTTTGTGCCGAGTGGGAATATTATTTTCTTTTAACAGCCCTGAAGGGACAGCATGATCGGGCCTATACAGCTCAACCTGAGATACTGTGAACGCTTACATAAATTGATTCATCCAATCAGCTCGCAGACTTCAAACTAAAAAGTGTCAAAACTACAACCGCCGCCGATACCAAAATCGCCAGACCCGCGAAAATCCACATCATTCTGCGATTTTGCCTGGTCAATGCCTCGATAAGCTGTTGGTCAGACTGCTGAATCTGCTGCCCCAGATTCGCTAGAGAAATGCTCTGACCCTGACTATGCTGGAGCATCTCGCTAATAGACTCATCCACCCGCGAGAAAGAATCGCTCATCTTCTCGCTGCTCTGGCTGGACGACTCCAACTGCTGAGTAATATCACCCAACCGGTCGATCTGCTGCTGGGTTAAATCAGGCAAATCCTTGACAATTTCCACCAGCTGCTGACTGCGCGAAGACTGATTACGCAGTTCGCCGGCAAGTTTATCAAGAGCCTCACGCTGAGCCGCCGAAGCCTGCGGAATATTCTCAAGAACCTGCGGCAGTAAGTTCAGATTCTGGTTTATCTTCTCGCTCTTATGGTTCTGCTCGGCAACATTGTCATTAAGTGATTCCAAAACATCCACCAACCGACGAAAACTCTCTTCCATCGCCGCCAACTGTTGCTCCTTATTCGGTTTTTTAGTCACCAGAGCCTCCTGCGGATTGCCCGCATGTTCTCCATCGTTAATCAGCAGTCCGTTTTCATCGACTTGAGCGTCGGCATCAGCCGCACTAAGCCTCAGCCACCCACCCATCCTCTTCCATAAAGATATTTTTGACATCTGCGGTCTCCGGCATGAACCTTGATTTGTCCTTTCATTCAGTTTACGATGACCGGCGTGGTTTTCAAGCATTATTTTTCCGCAAGACCCACAAAAGGAACCCAAACAATGCCGCGCCGAAAAAAAACACTTCTATCTCGCCGTTCCCAAAGAATGCTCATCAGCCTTAGTATTGCTCTATTGGCACTCATTTTCTACCGGGGCAGATTCCAGGAACTACCTGAATCAACAGACTCAAGCACCACTCAGACCCAACAAAACCCTGAAACAGACTTTGAACGCTACAATAAAAAAACATTCCGGGTGGTAAACGTTGTCGATGGAGACACTTTCGACCTGGAAATACCCGACCTGCTCAACGCTAAAGAACACACCAGAGTACGACTCTGGGGAGTAGACACCCCCGAAACCAAAAACCCTAACACCCCAATAATGTACTACGGCCCCGAAGCGTCAGCCTACGCCAAAAAACAGCTTTTGGGCAATGAAGTCAGTATCATCCTTGAACCGCACAAAAACACCCGCGGCAAATATGGCCGACTCCTCTGCTATGCGTACGTAAATCTCAACGAAATGTTCAACGAAAATCTCCTTAGAGATGGCTACGCCTATGCCGATGAACGATTTGACCATATCCATTACGACCGGTTCCAGAATCTCCAAAAGCAAGCTCAACGCGACCAGACCGGCCTCTGGGCTAAAGTCAAACCCAGCCAATGGCCCCAGTGGTACCGCCAACGCCATGACCCAAACTACAAAAACTGATAGGTTGACAGGAAAAATTATATCGATAGAATGCTCTAATCGCTGTTTTGGCAGGTAGTAAGACTATAATCTGAAAAGGGTTGTTTGAATGAAATATCGTCCGTTGGGCCAGTCTGGAATCGAGGCATCGGTAGTAGCTTTGGGGGCCTGGGCGATCGGCGGATGGAACTGGGGCGGTACAGAAGAAAATGAATCTATCAACGCCATTCACGCCGCTATCGACGAGGGCATAAATTTTATCGATACCGCTCCGGTCTACGGTTTCGGCCGTTCCGAAGAAATTGTCGGACAGGCCATCGCCGGACGACGCGACAAGGTTGTCCTGGCCACCAAGTGCGGCCTGATTTGGGACCGCCAGGAAGGCGAATTCCATTTCCGCAGCGACGAAAAGACCATAAATACGGACAAACCAACTCTGGAAGTCTATAAATGCCTCCGCCCCAAAAGCATCCGTAAAGAGGTCGAAACCAGCCTCAAACTCCTCAAAACAGACTATATCGACCTCTATCAGACCCACTGGCAGGAAAACACCACCCCCATCGCCGATACCATGGGCTGCCTCATCGAACTCAAACAGGAAGGTAAAATCCGCGCCATCGGAGTCAGCAATGCCACCCCAGAACAAATCGATAAATATGCTCAGGTCGGCCCAGTTGACACCGACCAGGAAAAATACAACATGCTCGATAACGAGCTGGAAATGAAAAATCTCGCTCATTGTCGCTGGAATCACATCGCCCTGCTGGCTTATTCACCTATCTGTCAGGGACTGCTAACCGGCAAAATCGGACCCGACCGAAAATTCGCAGATACCGACATGCGCAACAAAAACCCCCGTTACAGTGTCGAAAACCGCCAAAGTGTCGCCAACCTGCTCAAAGAATTCCAACCCCTGGCCGAGCAGCACAATCTCTCCATGGCCCAGCTTGCCATCGCTTGGACAATCGCCCAGCCCGGAGTAACTCACGCTTTAGTCGGAGCCAGAACACCCCGGCAAGCCCAAGAAAACGCCATCGCCGGAAAAATCAACCTCTCCGAGCAGGACGTCGCCAATATGGACCTGACACTCGCCAGATTCTCCGGCGAAATAATATGAAGTACTCCAGATAAACTCATCTAGAGCATTGATACTTAACCGTAACGTTAGTCGTAATCCCGCCTCGGGCGGTGAAACTGCTGGTAATAGTCATAGTCTTAGGTGAACATGCCGCGGACAAATCATCTAGAATCTGATTGGTCGCTTCCTCATAGAAAATCCCCCGATTGCGATACGACTGAAGGTAATATTTCAGAGCCTTCAATTCCAGACAAAGTCTGTCGGGACAATACTTAACGTTGATATTCCCAAAATCCGGATGACCTGTAATCGGACAAACGCTGGTGAATTCTGGGCAATTAATCTCTATTTCATAATCCCTTCCCATTCGAGGGTTAGGGAAGGTTTCCAGGTTAATCGGCTCGCTCATAACTTGATAAAACTCCGTCAAGGCGTTACAACTATGATATTGGGCCATCGGGAACAGCCATCCCCGGTTTTCCATATCCAAAGCGGCATTTTAGCGAAAGAATCTGAAAATGACAAGTGACTCATCAAAAACCGACAAAATCAAAGCGGTTATACTGCTCTCCGGCGGCCTCGACTCCTACACGGTAGCGGGTCTGGCCCAGGCTAACGATTTCATATGTCATGCTTTGACAGTTAGTTACGGACAAAGACACAGCATAGAACTGGCCTCCGCCCAACGTGTCGCTCAGGCCCTAAAGTTGCCCGAACACAAAATTATCAACCTGGATTTGCGGGCGTTTGGCGGCTCAGCCCTCACCGACGAACTCGAAGTACCCAAACCCGCCGACGGCAAAGCCGTTGGTGCCAGCTCGATTCCGGTCACTTATGTCCCCGCCCGCAACACCATCCTGCTCTCCTTAGCCCTGGCCTGGGCTGAAGTACTCGGAGCCTTCGATATTTTCATCGGGGCCAATGCCGTTGACTACAGCGGCTATCCCGATTGCCGACAAGAGTTTATAGGAGCCTTCGAGAGGCTGGCCAACCTCGCTACCAAAGCCGCCGCTGAAGGCAAGGGCAGGTTCCAGGTTCACGCCCCTCTAATTGGTATGACCAAAGGCCAAATCATCGGTGTCGGCAAAGAGCTGGGCCTGGATTATTCACTCACCCACAGTTGCTACGACCCCGACGAAAAGGGCCTGGCCTGCGGGAAATGCGATTCCTGTCTGCTCAGGCTGAAAGGTTTTGACGAAGCACACCTAAAAGACCCTGTTGAATATGCCATTTAGCTTGACCGGAAGACCAAATCAAGGGAAAATAGTGAGTGTTCACGCGGAAAAAGCCTTATTTTTCAGCGCAAAATTGCCGTGATGAACGGAAATTTGCGGAAATTTTCGCGTTTTTTTTTGAGAAATTTTAAAAAAATTCACGTTTTTGGGGCAAAAATCGTGTTTTTTGGTGAGAGTTTACGGAAAATATAACAATCGACACCGACATTCGGGACACGTTTGATAAGGAGACAACGTGATGGCAGATAAGTTCAGTATTTCAGAAGTTTACCGCATGGCTGAAGCGATTGAACGTAACGGAGTAAAGTTCTATAGCGAAGCCGCCCAGGTCAGCAAAGACAAAAACGTCAAGAAAATCATGCTCGACCTGGCAGAAAAAGAAAAGGTACATGAAAACATCTTCGCCGGCTGGCGGGCCGAACATTGCGGCAATGAAGAACTCGCCCTGCAGGATCCCGACGGCGTTGCCGAAGCCTATATCCAGTCCATGGCTGACAACCACGTCTTCAATCTCCAGAAAGATGTCTCGGCCCTGGTAGCGTCGGTGCAGACCCCGGTCAGCATGTTACGGCTGGCCATTGGATTTGAGAAAGACACCCTCGCGTTTTTCGCCGCCCTGAAAAGCTCGGTCGAAGAAGAACATCGCGAACAGGTCGATAAACTAATGCAGGAAGAAGTCAGCCACATAAAAGAATTGCAGGAAGGCATCAAGGCACTTGGTGCAGAATAACGATTAATTTCGGAGCATTGCCATGAAAAAATATCGTTGCATGTATTGCGGTTATACTTACGACCCGGCCAAAGGCGACCCGGAAGGCAAAATCCCGCCCGGCACGGCCTTTGAAGATTTGCCGGACGACTGGCGCTGCCCAGCCTGCCTGACAACCAAGGAACGATTCAAGCCCAGAAACGATTGAAACCAAAAACAATTTTTACTCAACAACCTATTATTGAAATCATACGCGGAGAGCGACCATGAAAAAACTCTGGATAATATCAGCCTTTATCACAGCCTCTTTACTTGCCCTGAGCGGATGCTCACTGAAGCCAATTGACGCTCAAAATAACGTCCGCCGGGCCAAAATCGCCTTTAACAACGGCGATTACGCCTCCGCCGAAAATTACCTTACCCGCGTCATCGAATACGACTTTTCCTACAGCGACGGACATTACTGGATGGGGCGCTGCTACGAAATCAAAGCGGACCTGAAAGAAGCCGTCTACGAATACAGCCTCGCTGTAAAGTTCAATCCCGCCTCAGCAGACGCTCAGCAGGCTTATATCCTCGGCCTTAACAAACTGGGCCGCAAAGCTGAAGCCGCCGAAGCTGCCGCCCTGTTCATCAAGCACCGCCGCCCGGAAGAAACCGACTACCTTAATATCGGCCAGAGCTTCCTCGATGCCAATATGGAAGAGCCCGGCGTCCTGGTCCTTGAAGAAGGCGCCCTCAAAAACCCCCAGGACGCATCCTGCCTCGTAGCTTTGGCGGATTATTTCTTTTCTAAGAACAATGACCAAAAAGGCAAAGACTCCCTCGTCCGAGCCTTCAAAGCCGACCCCCTCTTTCCGGGCCTGGCCCGCAGACTCGGCGTTTTGGGCATGAAAGTAGACATCCCCGAACCAACACTTTTCAGCAAACCGCCCGCCCACGAACGCAAGGTCGAAAATACCGAAAAATAATTTCTGACTCGGAAATAATATGTCAAATCACAAATACGTACACGGCTATTCCCCGCGTGAGTCAAAACGCCTCAAAGACCAGGCCGAAACCCTTGTCGAACTACTACACCACGATACCATCTACCCACCCCACAGCCGCGTCCTGGAAGCCGGCTGCGGCATAGGCGCCCAGACCGTCACCCTCTCCCAAAACAACCCCCAGGCTGAAATAACTTCTATTGACATCTCCGAAACCTCACTGGCAATCGCCAAAGAAAAAATCGAAACTGCCGGTTTCAACAACGTTAAATTTGAGCAAGCTGACATTTTCAATTTACGTTTTGAGCCTCAATCATTTGACCATATTTTTCTGTGTTTCGTTCTGGAACATCTGCCCAACCCAGACGAAGCATTGAAAATTCTCACCCAGTTCCTAAAACCCGGCGGCACTCTAACCGCCATCGAAGGCGACCACGGCTCAACCTTTTTTCATCCCCATAGCGACTGTGCTATGCGGGCAGTACAATGTCTTATCGACCTGCAAGCCCAGGCCGGCGGCAACTCACTCATCGGTCGTGAACTCTACCCCCTGCTGACCGCCGCGGGCCTGAAAAACGTCCGGGTGTCCCCCCGCATGGTCTATGTCGATGACAGTAAACCCAAATGGGTCGAAGGATTCTCCCGCAACACCTTCTCAGCCATGGTCGAGGGTGTAGGCGAACAGGTACGAACCCACAATCTAATGAGCGAAGCAGACTGGGCTCGCGGCGTCGCCGACCTCTACCGCACCGCCGACGGCGGCGGCACGTTCTGCTACACATTCTTCAAAGCGGTAGGAACAGCCGAACAATCAGCGATATTCCCATCCCTGGGAAATATCTGACGCCGCCCTGGCAGTTATATTATCAGCCAGCCTATAACTCTGACGACCTGGATAGACTACCCATAGATGAGCCAATGACAAATCTTTTACGGCGGTCTGCATATTTTTAGTCAAATTGGGAGCGTCAGAATATTTGAATTCTACCGCCCAGTTTTTTCCTTCATGCTGCCAGAAAAGGTCAACCTCCGCACCGGCATGAGTACGCCAGAAAAACAACTGCTCATCTCTCTTGCCCAGAGTTTTCACAACCTCCTCCAGAGCGAACCCCTCCCACGAAGCCCCCAGTTTAGGATGAGACTCGAGAATCTCAGGAGAAGGTATGGACTGCAAAGCATGAAACACCCCGCTGTCTCGAACATAAATTCGGGGACGCTTAACCAGACGTTTACCCACATTTACATGCCACGGCTGCATAACCCGCACCATAAAAGTCCCGGCCAGAATATCTATATAACGACGTATCGTTGCATCAGATACGCCAAATGAACCGGCCAGTTCGGTATAATTGATAAGTTGGCCATGATAATGACTAAGCATGGTCCAGAACCGTCTCAAAGCCGCCGCCTCGATACGAATACCCAGCAGCGGCAAATCCCGCTCCAGAAAAGTCTGTATATACTGCTCCAGCCAAAACATCGCGTCCCCGACGCTCGCCGAGGTAAAGGACCGCGGATAACCACCGCGAAGCCAAAGCTTTTTCAGATTCTTCACGGCAACATCATTCAGACCAAGACCCGATAAATAATGATAAGCAATCCTTCCCGCCAGAGTTTCACTGCTCTGTCGAATAAGGTCGCGTGAGGCACTGCCCAAAATTAAATATTTGTGGGACTCATCAGCATCAACCAGATAACGCAGCAAAGGAAACAACTCCGGCTTCCGCTGAATCTCATCAATAACCACCAAACCCCGTAAATCTTCCAGCGCCAACTGAGGATTCTCAAAACGAGCTAAATCACGAGGGTTCTCCAAATCAAAATAATACGCCGCCGAAATCTCACGGGCAATAGTAGTCTTGCCACACTGCCGGGCACCCAATATCGCGGTAACTGGAAAATTCTTCACCAGTTTCCGTATTTGGGACAAATCTTTTTTTCGGGCAATCATTTTGGCCATTTATGCTCATTCCCAGACAAAAACTAAAACTCAATATTCTATACCATTATCGTACAAAAAAAGTGAAAAATCAAGTTTAGACTTCGAGTTTTCACAGTTTTTAGCAAAAAAAACTACCCGAAATACCAACACAAGTTCTTTGGAGATAATCAATTAAGTCGCCAGCGTCAAAAGTTTATCGCTCCTTCAAAAATTGAGCGTGAGAGTGCTTTTTTAAGCTTGATTTGGACTTTTAGCAGTTCCGTCAATATATACACAAAATGGTTTTTTTTAGAAAATCCCAAGCCAGATAAACTGGAAATTCTAAGTCCTAAACAAATTTTAAACTCAAAATTCAAAACAACACAAACAACGACAATATTTAGCCACGGATTACACGGATTACGCGGATTTTTAACGGCACCGCTTACTTACGTACGCGGCTCTGGTAAATGGTTGCCATTTTGCGTAAAATTTCATTTGTAAGAGACTAAACAAATTCTAGACTCAAAAATTAAAACAACGCAACGGAAATATTTAACCGCGGATTACGCGGATTTTTAATTAAGAGATAAGTCATAAGAGATAAGAGAATCAATGACCACCGGCAGAGCCGGTGGTATGAGGAAGGCCCCTAAAAGGGGCCATTACAGTTAGTCTAATCCTTTTTCAATATTTTGCTCATGCTTGTCCTGATCTTGAATGTACTTACGAATATGGGCTTCATCAAGACCAACGGTACTTACACAATAACCGCGAGACCAAAAACTGCGGCCAAAGAGAGTGCCTTTGGTACGCATCAGATCACGAGAAATCCGGATGGCACTTTTACCTTTGAGATAACCGATGGTCATAGCGATGCTGTACTTGGGCGGAACGCTCAGGAGCATATGAATATGGTCTGCCATGGCGTTACCTTCTATAAGCTCTATCCCATATTGGCGGCACAATTCTCGCAATATCGCACCTATTTCCTTTCGCAACTTACCAAATATTGCTTTGCGACGATATTTGGGTACAATAACAACATGATACTTACAGTCCCATTTTACATGGGCCTGACTCTGCCAGTCTTTCATAGTGTCCTCCTTGACCCCAGGAGCCTTCCTCAAGGAGGACCATTGTAACGCACTTAACGGCAGAGCCTTATAAATTCTCACCGGCAGAGCCGGTGGATTAGCTTGGATTTAATGGTAAAACATTTTCTTTCGCCCCTAGGGGGCTTGTGGTTGTTTTTGTCATTTGTAAGAGATTAATGACTCTGCACCACCGGTGCCACTTGTCCGGCCTCACCGCCGCTGTCCAGAAACAGCGTCTGGCCCGCCTGAAAACCCGAACCATCGACGACCTTTGCCAGAGAGATACGCTCCATAACCTGCGTCACCCGGATGATACCAATCTTACTGCCGGCGACATAACTCAGAATATCGCCGCTGTCGGGGTCACGCACCGGCTCAGGCTCAGGCCTAACGATGTAAACCGCATTTTTTTGTATCAGGTGGTCCTTCCCCGCGTTTATTACGATACTGCCGTCCACCACCGAAGCGATTTTCGGCTGAAACGGTTCATCATCAATAGATTCCACAATTGCTTCAACTGCCTTATCAGCCATCTGCGAAGTCGCCTGACCGATTGAAGTCTGATAAAAACTCAAACTCCCAAAAGCAGCTGTTTCGATTGCTACGGCCTGCTCAGAATCTTTCTTGTTCTTGACTCTGGCGACCACATCCCTTGAGGCAATCGTCCGCCCTGTCTGCACATCCACGACCTCAATTTTCGCCGCCACCACTGTATAGCTTTTTGAACTAAACCACCCCTCATCCTGCATCTGGCCAAAATCAGTAATATCCCCCTTAATCAAAAAGCGTACATTTTTCAATCGCCCAGCGGTTCCCCCCTGTCCCGAACGCAATTTACTGCTGCGGGCCATATCAGCGAGCATCGCCTCCAGCTCATCACGCTCCAAAACCATAAAACGACGTGTATCCACCAGCCGGTCAGCAACCAAATCAGCTATCCCATCACCAATATTCCACCGCGTATTTGTCACCGCCCGAACATCAAAGCGTGACACCGCGATAGTAGGTTTGGCGTAAATGGCCTCCTCATCCTGCGTATAAATCACCTTCGAACTATTACAGCCCGCAAACAGAAATAACATCACTAAAATCAGGTTCAGGATTATTCTGGTATTCATTTTAACCCTCACTTTTTCGTCGGCTTGACAAGATTTTTCTTCAAACCGCCAAAAGTCTCATAAACCGCTTTAGGCGTAAGGTCACTATTCACCAGACCGCCCGACATAAGAATGCCGTCCTCGCAGTCCGCAAAATCCTGCCACGTAACAGTTTCAACATAAGGCTTGCTCAGCGCGATACGATAAACACTATCCAGCCAGCGGGCTTGAATCTCCTCACTCCAGGGCTCATGCCAGAAGCCCGGGTCACCAATCTTGCCCACATTGTCACGCGGGTCCGGCCTGCTGGGAACCTGAACCCCAGAGAGATGAACCTGCTTGCCAAATGCCGCAAACCGGTCCAAAAGCCCCGAAAGTTCCAGCAAATCACGGCTCCACATGCCCGCCCCGCCCCGGCCGAAACGAATTTTCAAACCGTAGCCATCAAAATTAACCCCGCTCTGCACTACCATATCGGCATAAATCATGGGCGGAACCGTACGCTGATTAACCGCGTAATATTCACCCCAAGGCTCTGTCAACTCTACCAGTACCAAACAACGCTGAAACGCCCGCTTCGCTGCCAGACACGCCGAACGAGTCATCTCTATTATCTGGTCAAAACTGAAGCGAAAACAATTGTCAGCGTTCAAACCACTGACAACATCCCAGGCCTGAACCTTATTACCATAACGCTCAACCACACTGGTGACATATTCATAAGCCATCTCGCGAAGCTGCTCAAAATCGTTTTCCCAGATGTAAAGCCAGTCCGGCACCATATTCGGCGAAAAACTAATCAAAGGACCGACCTTGATAGCGATACGATTATGCGACAACCACTCCACACACTCATCCAGAAGCTCAAAATCCTGACGCTGTTCCTCCGGCTGAATCTGACGCCAACTGACCGGTATAGTCACAAAATGAAAATTACTCTTGATGAGCTTCAGATATTCTTTGTCTTTTATCCGGGAAGGATTGAAACAGCAGCCAAAACTATGACGACCAAAACCCTGGGTACTGCTCCGACGGGCCAGAAACATCTCCGCGTGAGCCGCCGCCATCGCCTCGCCCGCGTCCATCGCCAGCTTCAGCGAACGGTCTGCGTACAATGCAGCCTGACCGGGCTTCTCGGCATTGCATAGCGCCAGCACAAAATTATCCATCGCCCCATCAATGAGCTTATGATGCTCCTCGGTGAGCTGCAAGTCAACCATCCCCCACTCTTCACGCTTCTGATTAAGACGCAGCAAACGCCCCCGGGCGATCTCGACATTCAGATTATAAGCCTTGTCACGTTCCGGCAGCCGTGTGGTCTGCAAAAACACCTTACCAAATTCAGGTACATTCCATAACGAGGCCAGCCCAATAGCCGAATCACTATGACGAATGCCCAACAACTCACCGTCAGCGAATTCCAACCGGCCCCGAACCGGTATCTCATCCTGAGCAAAAAGGTAAGAGCCGTTCAACGGCATATCTGCAACTTCTTTGCCCTGGTCATATATCTTGAAACGAATCATATATTATGCAATCGGCTTTCTGCCGCCTAGGTATGCCGCGTAAACTCATTTTTCTGCTACAATAACTCCCCCCACAACGTCAGCCGCGGGCTGGACGGACCTGTTAGGCTCTAACAGCAGGTCCATACCACTGGGCAAAATAGTATAGCAGATGATTGCCAAAATGCAAAGTTAGTTTATCAAAAGACTTTTACAAAAACCTAAACCCCTAAAAATAAAAGTCTTACATTATATGTACATTTTTCACAGCTGTTACACCCTGTTTAGGTCCGCCCAATAAAATCAGACGGAACACCCGCTCCGCCGCATCCGAAAGCAATTCCGGCGCGTTTGCCATCGCCTCAGCCAAAGTCATAGGCCCACTGCAAATCGGCACTACCGCCCCAACCCCAATACCCAAAACTTCCGCCGCTCCCTCACCCAGACAGCCAGCCATGGCGACAACCGGCACGCTCTTCTCGCCCGCCGCCGCAGCAATACCAGCAATGGTCTTACCATAAACCGTCTGACCGTCAACTCGCCCCTCGCCCGTAATAATCAAATCAGCACCCGCGATCCTCTCCGCAAAATTACTCTGTTCAATCACAATCTTAATCCCCGCCCCCAGCTTCGCCCGCAAAAAAGTCAGCATAGTCACCGCCAAGCCACCCGAAGCACCCAAGCCCGGATAACTTGCCAAATCAACTTCGGCATAAGGCTGGATAATCCTCGCCACATGAGACATATTCGATTCCAGCACCGGCAAATCCTCCTTGCGGGCACCCTTCTGAGGTGAATAAACATAAGTCGCCCCTCGTGCCCCCAGCAAAGGATTCTCAACATCGCAAGCCACCGTAAATTCACATTCGGCTAACATCGGATGAAGCCCGGCAACATCGATATTCTTGACCAGTCCGTTCAAACGGCAATTCATCGGCTCAACGAATTCCTTATCAGTGTCATCATAAAACCTAACCCCCAATGCCTGTACCAGCCCCGTCCCACAGTCATTAGTCGCCGAGCCGCCTATCCCCACAATAAACTGCCGACACCCCTGAACCACCGCATCAATAATCAGCTCACCCACACCATAGCTGGTCGTCTCAAATGGATTCCGATGCTCATCCTTCAACAGCGGCAGACCCGCCGCGGCAGCCATCTCGATAACCGCTGTCCCATCCGGCAAAATCCCATAACTCGCCCCAACCTTCATCCCCGCCAAAGGCCCGCAAACCTCAACCTCACGAACCCTGCCCTTATTAGCCGCCACCAGAGCGTCAACAGTCCCCTCCCCACCGTCAGCCATCGGCACAATAACCGTATCAATATCAGGCCGAACCCGCCTGAGACCCCGCTCAATAGCCTCAGAAGCCTCCAATGCCGACAGCGACCCCTTAAACGAATCCGGTGCGATAACAATCTTCATAACCATACCTGCAAGTCGTTCCATCCCCCAAAATGTTACAAAATAAAAACGTCAGTCCCAGGGAATTCTTACCGAAAAAATCTCACAAAAAGCCTCTACCTTATCGTGAGGGCCATAGCCTCCCACGATCAAGGCCCGCCTGTCACCATTCACATCGACCGGCAGCGAAGCCGCCGCAAACTCATCATGCTGATAATTCATCGGCCCCACCGAAACAATCGTATTATCCACAGCGTTATAAATAAACGCCGAATCCAGTATCACATCACCACCTTTGCCCCCCTTGCCCGGGTCATATTCACCACCAGCCAGAAAAATATATCGTCCCCATTTCTCCGCGTCCCCTTCATACAAATCAACCGCCTTCATATCAGCCGCACCCGGCTGGGCCACCCCCTCAGCAGTCGCAACAAACGTGGGCCCCGCCGTTAGTTCCTGCTTAACCGCATCATAAATAAAAATTGTATTCACCGATTGCATCGTATAAATATCCTGCCCGCCCGCCAGCAGAATCCGACCATCATAAAGCAGCAGCGCCACAAAATCATCCAGCACCCGCGGCAACCGTGCCTTGCTCGCGTAAAACGTCTCACTGGCCCCATCGAAATGCTCAATGCCGCTGGTACGCCCCCCCACAATCACAATTTCGCCGCCCAGAGTTCGCACGCATACATGTTCATCATGCCGATAGCGAAGCTTCGATTCCAGCACCCGCACCGGGTGTTTTTCATCAACTGCCCCCGGCACCTCGATAATCTCCGCGTCAAAAGGCCCACCCGTAACCAACACCCGCTGGTCATCAATAACCGTCAAAACCGGCCCCGACCGCGACTTCACCATGTCTCCCACCAGATAAAACTTCTGACTCGCCGGGTCATACCTTTCGATACTGTGCATCGGCTTGCCATCCTGCCCCCGCCCCCCCCGCGATAAGCACCGAGCCATCCGACAGCTTAACCGCCGCGTGATTTATCCGCCCCAAATTAAGTCTCCCGGCTGTTATCCTCCACTTCAAACTAACCCCATCAAAAATCCGCCCCAGACTGCTGGCCAGCGGAATCATATTCAGCATCTTGCCGTACCCGCCCGTAACCAGCACCGTGCCATCATCGAGCCCCGCCGCCGCGTGAGCGATCGTAGCGCCCGGCAGAGTATCAACCACCACAAACCGCCCCTTATCCGCCCAGACCATCCCATCGGCCACAAACATTATCGCCAGAAATACCCACCTCAAACCAACGCCGACATTTCAAATCCATAGAATCATTTATCTTTCACTCGAATTATCCCGTCAACGCATACCAAAATCCTCGTTGTCGTTAAAAAATCCGCGTCAATCCGCAGCTGTCTATCTGTGCGATACGCACTCTGCGGTTAAATATTTCTTTACTTAAATCACGGTTCAACATTATCAAAAAGCCCACCGCCGCGATTTTTCAACCGCTCCAGCCCCTGCTCCACATAGCTCTCGGACATATCAATCCCCAGATACCGCCGTCCCAGATTCGCCGCCGCCACCACCGTAGTGCCCGACCCGCTGAACGGGTCCAATACCAGATGTTCCGGGTCGCTGGCGGTCAGGATTATCCGCTCCAGCAGTTTCTCCGGCATCTGACAGCCGTGAAAACCCGCCCGCTCCTTGAACGTCCCGCATACCCGCGGAATATGCCAGGTATCCTCATCCGGCTGAAAGGATGATTCAATTTCCTGAGGCCGCAAAATCCAGGTATCATCCGGCACCCTCCCGCGACTATCGGCTCGCTTGTCATTATAAGTCGTCTGACGAGCCGACGGCACTCGAATTGACATATCGTTAAAAATGAAATCCTTCGGATTCTTCACAAAATAAAAAATGTGAGTATGCGAACGAGCGAACTTCATCTTGGTCTGCTGCCCGAAAGTATAATACCAGATTATCCAGTTCCGCAAAGTCAGACCCGGCTGGGCCGGCTTTTTCCTCCGGCGTTTGTCCTTAGGACGGGCTAATTCCCCCAAATCCATATCACGCGCAATCACCCGAATATCCGCCGCGTAATCATCGCCAATCGCTATCCAGAACGAGCCGTTATCCTTCAGAGCATCACAGCAGGCCTGCATCCACCGCTTCGTCCAGGCCAGATAGTCCTCATGTTCAAGGTTGTCATTGTACTTATCGTAATCGTAGCCGATATTAAAAGGCGGGTCCGCAAAAATCAAATCCGCAAACCCCGCCCCGCCGTTCTCAGCTGTCAGCTTAGCCAAAACCTCGATACAGTCGCCATTGATGATAGTATTCTCAGCCATTAATTTCAATTCCCACAGCAAATATCAAAACTACACGTATCAGCTACAACCCCGGATACTAAAAGAAATCCCCCCAAAGGTCAAAACAAACCGCTTCCGACCGGGCCAATCGCCCAAAAGATTCATGACAAAGTCGATAAGCTTCGGCATTCTAACTTCTTTACTCCCAACACATTAAGCTTATATAGAACGCCCCGCCGCCGTTACCGGACCAAACCGGAACGGTTCTTGCTATGAAACAGCAACCCTTTTATACTAAAGTAGTTGCCGCGGTTAAACAGGCGGCTCTATGGCATTAGGAATTGAGAAAGGTTGATTCATGGCAGAACAGGCTCAGTTGTCTCCATTGAAAGCCCAAGGCTCAGGTGCGGACAAAAAACGCGGCTCAGCTTTGATGTGGCTGGGCTGTTTGCTGCTTGTCATAGCGGCATCTTTGCACAGTGCGGACAAACCCATCGGCGGCGGAGATACCTGGGTCGCGATGGCCTGCGGGCGCTATACGCTGGGAGCATGGGCTCTGGAGCAGGAGGGCCGTACCGTACAGATGAAACTGCTGGATTTGTTTGGGATTCACATGACCAAACGCGACCCTTTCGGTGCCAATAGCAGGCCCTACATACCCGAAGACAGCACCGGCAGATATTTCGGCTGGGTAAACCAGAACTGGCTGACGCATGTGGTCTTCTATCGCATGAAGACCTGGTGGGGCGAAAATTCCATCGTCGTCTACAAATTCCTGCAAGCTGTCCTTACAGGCCTCTTGGCATATTGGGCTGGTCGGGTCATGGGTGCACATCCGATACTGGCTGCCGGAGCAGCCGCTTTTGGCATGCTGCTCAGCCGTTCATTCATAGATTTAAGGCCCAACCAGAGTTCAATTCTCTTCGCCGCGGCCCTGATATTGATTCTGGCATATTGGCGACAGGGCAAGGTCAGGGCCTTATATGCCCTGCTGCCGGTCCTGATTTTATGGTCGAACGTACACGGCGGTTTTATTTACGCGATTATGATAATGATGATTGTGCTGGCAAGTTACGCGATTCATCATTATCTGGGACGGTCGACTTATGTTTTTTTAATTCTGGGTTTTATAGTGGCGGCGTTCATGCTCCTTTCCGGAGCGGGCGGTTTGGGTGAGGAACTGGATAAAATAGCCGACAATGTCGAGAAACTTCAGCTTGCCGGCCGGGCTCAGGATGCCCAAACTCTGAATGAGCAATTAACGGAAATCAAAGATAACTACGCCCCCTGGCGTGTGGCGGGATATTTATCGGCAATAGTGTCCCTGGCAATCGCGGTGGGCGTAGGTTTACGGATGAAACGTCTGGGCGGAAACGTTATATATCGCCCCAAGCGGCGTAGTTTGGTAATGCTTGCAGGTGCCGCCGGAGCGACCTGGCTGGTCCCTGCGATTTTCAGTCCGTTCGGCCTGGAAAACCTGCTGCATCCTCTGGTGGTCGCTGCCGGCAAGGAAGGCCAGAAATGGCGCAGCGTTATCGAATGGCGGCCAATATGGGACGGCCTGGGCTTCGGCAATGAAGGCCCTTATTGTTATTTCCTGACCATTGGCGCGTTGTTGTTTGTGCTGTGGTGGGTGCTTTATCTGCTCAAGCCGACAAGTGCTGTTGATGAAACCAGCCACCGGTCTCGCAAGACCGATAGCCAGCCCGACGACTGCCCCTGGCCCCAAATCGACTTAGCCTATATCGGCATAATGGGCATAACTTTGATTATGTCGATTAAGTCGCGCCGTTTCATTTTCCTGGGCGGAGTGGTACTCGCCCCGTTCATCGCCAAAATAGCTCAGGATATAATCAACATGGTTCGGGTGCTGATGCGGGCACGGCAAAAGAAGGAACTCGTCTTGAATCCGATGGGTCCAAAACTCAAATCAGCTCTGGCACTTACCTCACTGGTCGGCACCGCGTTAATCGGCTGGGTATTCGCAAACGGCATTAACGAGATATATTACAAACCCGCTTACGATGGTTATAAGTTATCAATGTTTCGGCGGATGGTCGGTATCACCGCTCAGCCGGTGGAAGCGATACGTTTTTTTGATTTGAATCACTTGCAGGGAACAGTTTTCAACGGCTGGGTGAATGGCGGCTTCATAGCTTTCGGCCAGCATCCCAACGAAAAAGGCGAACCAGCCTGTAAAGCCTATATCGACGGCCGGGCTCAGGCTGCCTATGAGCTGTCACATTTTGAACATTGGCAAAACCTCAAAGGCGGCAGAGATGACAATCGCCGAGCCTTGAGTGCCCAGCAATACGATGAAACGCTCCAGCGTGAAGGTGTCAATGTCGCCCTGCTTAATGTAATGAAATCCGAACCCAACCTGCGTTTACTGGAACAGTCCGGCAACTGGGAAACCGTTTATATTGACTCGACATTTGCCATTATGCTGCGTAAGAATGCCAGCTCTAATCAAAAATTATTTGAGGCCCTGGACAGCGGCAAATTGAATTATCCCGATGAAATGTCCGAAAAGATGTCACGCGGGTTCTATTGGTGTCATAGCGGTAATGGCAATTTGCGTAGACAGGGTTTCGATTTGCTCAAAGGGCTGGAACTCGACCATTATTGCCAGATGATTTACGGCGCGGTATTCCGGGCTGGCATGACCCTGGGCCTTAAAAATGAGGTGGAGGATTATTTTGAGGCCGAATACAAAAAAATGAAAGAGCTTATCGATAGCGGCGAACGCTTCGCACTGACTGACAATATTTCTCGGATTCGTTTTTCGCTTTCGCAACTGGGAGCTTTGGCTGACCGGGCCGGCGATAAAAAACTTCAGGCTTTTTACGAGGAGGAGCAGGAGCATTATGGCCAACTCCAGAAAGATTTACGCCTGGAACTGACGGAGGGCATGTGGTGGTAAACCCCAAAAAAATCAGCGTCTCAGTATTTTTCCCCTGCCACAACGAACAGGGGAATGTCCAGCGAATGGCTGAGCAGGCCCTGAAAGTCCTGCCCCCAATCAGCGATGATTACGAAATCATAATAGTAAACGACGGCAGTCGCGACGACACCGGCCCCATAGCCGACCGGCTCGCCGCTGATAATGAAAACATTAAAGTAGTGCATCACCTTCACAATCAAGGCTACGGTTCCGCTTTGCAAAGTGGCTTCAAAGCCGCGACTAAAGAGTGGGTTTTTTATACGGACGGCGACGGCCAGTTCGATTTGGGCGAGCTGCCCGGCCTGCTGGATTTGACCGATGATAATGATATTATCACCTGCTATCGTGCCAATCGACAGGACCCGTTTATCAGGAAAGTAAACGCCTGGGCCTGGGGCAAACTGGTTAATTTTATGTTTCGTTTGCATCTGCGTGATATAGATTGCGCGTTCAAATTATATCGTCGGGAGATATTCGATAAGATAGAAATGCACAGCACCGGTGCCCTGATCGACACGGAAATTCTCGCCCGTGCCCAGCGGCTGGGCTGCCGCATGGTACAACGGCCCGTAACTCATTACCCGCGTCAGGCCGGCACGCAAAGCGGAGCGAATATCAAAGTCATTCTGCGGGCGTTCAAAGAATTATTCAAACTGCGTAAACAACTAATGTTTTTCAAGGACAAATCCAAGAAGTGAACTCACTGCTATAATATGTAACTTTGGCATTTGCTCATAAAAATATCTCAGCGTAGCAAAAACTTCCGGAGCAGCCTTGCTCTCATCAAGAAACAATAATGTGTTGCCGGGGATAATGGACTGGTTATTCCCGGAATTACTGCCTCATCTGCGAGAGGCGTTCGAAAATGCCGAACCTGGAGAACGTGACGTAATCACGCGGAATCGGAGAAAAGGCTGTAACTTTCGCACCTCATTGAACACCGCCGAACTGCCCCTCATAGCCTCCCACCAAAAAATCAGCGGAATCGACAACTTTAGTGTTTGCAACGTCTTGAGAGATAATGCGTTACGGTGCGATAATTCAAAAAAGATAGAAATGGGCGATACGGGACTTGAACCTGTGACCTCCTGCATGTCGAGCAGGCGCTCTAGCCAACTGAGCTAATCGCCCTTGAGTCTCGTAAATTTACCTGATTACCTGATTACTGTCAAGCCCTCACCAATAAAAACTTTACAATTTCACCGGGGCAAGATTTTATATAGAATTAGGGAAATGTCAAAATGGGTAATCTGCAAACTCGATTCCCAGTCATCACTACCTGCATCCTCAGCCAAAGCGGCAACCGATACTTTCATAGTTCCCAAAAATGTCTCGGGGGCAAAGGGGCAAGGGGCAGACGCATCGCCAATTTCTTGCAGTGGTCCTTATCTTCGGGTATCATCGGGCGTTTAGCCGGTGGGTAGTGTTCGTCGGCATTGAAGTTGAGGATAAAGTCGCCCGTTTGGGGCGGTGGAAAATATCAGGGAAGATATGAGCGTGAACAGTAGTACTGATTTATTGGCGGGATTGACCGCGGCCCAAAGACAAGCGGCGGCACATGTTGACGGGCCAATGCTGGTTTTGGCGGGGCCGGGCAGCGGAAAAACCCGGGTTATTACCCATCGGGTGGCGTATCTGATTCAGCAGGGAATACGCCCCTATAATATTCTGGCGATTACTTTTACCAATAAGGCCGCTGAGGAAATGCGGGAGCGGCTGGGGCGGATGAATATCCCGCGCGGCTGCACTATGTGTACGTTCCATAGTCTGGCGGCCCGGCTTTTGCGGGAATTTCACGAAAAGGCTGGCCTGCCGCAGAGTTTTACGATTTATGATGACGCCGACCAGAAAACCGCTGTACGCGACGCGGTGAAAGACTGCGACCTCGATACCGGCAATTACGTGCCGGGCAAGGTTCTCAATCGCATCAGTAATTACAAAAATGATTTAATTGGTCCGGAGGAAGTTCTGGGTCAGGCGGCGGATTTTCTTTCCAAAGCCGTCGGGCGGATATATCAGGCTTACCAGAAACGACTGACGAAAAACGGAGCGGTAGATTTCGATGACCTGCTGATGAAGCTGGCGTTGCTGATTCGTGATGATAGTTCTTTGCGGGATTTTTTGAATCATCGTTTTCAGTATGTACTGGTGGACGAGTATCAGGATACCAATCATTGTCAGTATCAGATTGCCCGCGGGCTGGCGTTGAATCACGGTAATCTGTTTGTGACCGGCGACCCGGACCAGTCGATTTACGCGTGGCGTGGGGCCGACATTGCTAATATTCTGGCATTTGAGCAGGATTACCCGGACGCGAAAGTGGTGCGGCTGGAAGAAAATTTTCGGTCTACGCCGGAAGTGCTGGCGTTGGCGGATGAGATTATTCAGCAGAACAGCCAACGTAAGGAAAAGAAACTTTTTACGTCGCGGTCGAGCGGGTCCAAACCGGAACTGTATCAGTATTACGATGAACGTGAAGAAGCACGGGGGCTGGTGGACTGGATTCAGCAGCAGCATAAGGCGGGCCGGGCCTTTCGGGATATAGCGGTGTTCTATCGGGTAAACTCGCTGAGCCGGGTGCTGGAAGAATCGTTAATACGCAGCCAGGTACCTTATCAGGTGGTACGCGGCGTGGAATTTTTCAAACGCAAGGAAATCAAGGATATGCTGGCATATCTGAAGTTTCTGTCGAATGAAAACGACCAGGTATCGCTGCGTCGGATAATCAATCAGCCGGCGCGGGGAATCGGCAATACCACGGTTACACGCTTGGTTGACCAGAGCAATATGACTGGGATTAGTATTTGGGAGACGCTAAAGAGCGTAGATTCGATAAGTGCGGTCAAATCGGCAGCCAGCGGCAAGGTGCATAAGTTTGTGGATATGATGGTCGAATTCAGCAAGCTGCCCGACGGGTCTATCTCTGATTTAATGCGAGTGGTTTATGAGAAATCGGGGCTTGAGAAACTTTACAAGGCGGACCCGACTTCTGATCCGTGTGATAATATCGAGGAGTTGATTAACTCGGCGAGTGAATATGATGAGAACTGCGAGAATCCTTCGCTGGATGATTATTTGCAGCAAATTGCTCTGTTGAGTGATTCGGACGCTTACAATGACCAGTCGGGCGCGGTGTCGCTGATGACGCTGCACGCTGCCAAGGGTTTGGAATTTCCCGCGGTGCGGATTGTGGCCGTAGAAGAAAGCCTGCTGCCGCATGTACGGAGTATCGATACGGAAAAAGGTATCGAGGAAGAACGGCGACTGCTGTTTGTGGGGATTACGCGGGCTCAGAATGAGCTTTCGCTGAGCTATGCCCAGAACCGGACGATGCATGGCATGTCGATGGCGACGATTCGCAGTCAGTTTCTGCGGAATCTCAAATCACTGTCGGTGGCGGGCTGGGACGATGCCAAAAGCAAAGATGACCGCGACTGGATGGACCAGGACACTGACCCCGGTTATGATTATAGTGAGAGTCAGGAAGCCAAAGATCCGACGGGCGGCCTGACGAAAGGACAGATGGTGCGTCATCCGAAGTTCGGGCTGGGCAAGATTCAGGAGATTACTCCCAGCGGCAATGATTGCCGGGTGGTGGTGACTTTCAATACGGCGGGCAGAAAGACATTGCTGCTGCAATACGCAAAGTTGGAGAAGTTAGATTTTCCGGCCTAGGGAAAGGATGAGATTATGATAGATGCGATGCTGGAAGAAATGCTGGAGGAAGTTCCGCCGGAATTGCATAATCGTTTTTTGGAAATTGTAGGTCTGACGGACAAATTCTGTTATATACATCTGGACGATGAATACAGGGATTTGTGCCGGATAATGGTATTGGACCTCTGTGGTCCGGACACGCCGGCGGCGCGGGGCAAAGCTGAGGGCTGGGCCTGCGGGGTGGTTTACGCTATTTGCCGGGTCAATTTTCTGGATGATGACAGTTTCGAGCCTTATATCAACCCGGAGCATCTGGCCAAGGCTTTTGGGGTAGCGAAATCTACCATGCAGAAGAAATGGGCTGTTCTGCGTGACGGGCTGGAGATAATACCTTTTGACCCTCGTTGGTGTACCGAGGATACGCTCGAAGATCATCCGCTCAATGGGATATTTGATGAATTTGACGGCAGTCCGGAAAGTTTGCCGGAGGAGATGATTCAAAGTCTTCAGGGAATGGGTGTGCTGCCGGAGTTTATGAAAATGATGAATAAGGCGAAGGATATAGCGGAAGAAGAATTTCCTCCTCAAGTTGGGGATGATGGGACGAATGTTTTGAAATTTCCGGACATAAAAAATCAAAAACCCGATAATAAATGAAAAGCTAATAGAAAACATACCTGTTTACTATCGGGCAAACGGTAAAATACTCGTAAAAAGGACGCTGATATAATGTCAATACAAGAAACACTCGGCAAAACTTTTTTGAAGATATTCAAGTCCAGCAGTGACCGCTATGTAAAGAAGCGGCAGGAGTTCGTCGCTCGCGTGGCGGGGTTGGAGGCCGAATATAATCGTCTGAGTGACTCTGAGCTGCGGCATAAAACGGCTGAGCTTAAGGGACGCATCGCGGAGCTGGAAACGAAGATAATCGGGCCGGACCTGCGGGAAAAACTGCGTGAAGTTCAGCTTCTGCCTTCCGAAGCTCGTACGCCCGCCAAGAGACAGCTCATCAGCCAGTTTCGCCAGTGCTGCGATAATGTACTGGCAGAGGCGTTCGCGGCGGTGCGGGAATCAGCCGACCGCTATCTGGGCATTCGCAATGTCTTTGACCATCAATATGCTTTCGACGCGACGATATTATCAGCGGAGAACCGGGCGATTTATGACGACGTACTCGCACGGGTCAAAAATGACGAGGACGTAAATCGCATTGAGCTTAATCCGGCGTTTTACGCGGAAATAAGGGAAAAGTTTCCGCATACGGAAAGACCGGTATTTCGTTTTCGACATTTCGATGTGCAGCTGATTTGCGGCAGTGCGTTATATGAAGGTTCAATCACGGAAATGGCCACCGGTGAAGGTAAAACACTCGTAGCGACACTAGCAGTTTATATCGTGGCCCTGAGCGGGCGTAAGGTTCACGTGGTTACGACCAATGATTTTCTGGCCAAGCGTGACCGCGACTGGATGGCCCCGGTTTATGAAGGGCTGGGCATCAGCATCGGCGCTATTCAATCCGAAATGGACACCGCCGGTAACGAAAGGCGTTATCAGTACGATTGCGATATTACGCATGGAACAAACAACGAGTTCGGCTTCGATTACCTACGTGATAATATGAAAGTGCGTTTTGAGGACCAGGTGCAAAGTCCGCTGGACTATGTGATAGTCGATGAGATTGACTCGATCCTGATTGACGAGGCCCGTACGCCGTTGATTATCTCCGGGCCTGCTCAGGATGATGTTACGCGCTATAAAAAAGCAGATGTGGTGGCGCGTGAACTCATCAATAAGCAGAAACCTTACGCTAATCTGGAAAAGCAGATTGACCAAGTCAACCGTCGTATCGCTAACACCGAAGGTGAATATTCCGAAGCGAAAAAGAGCAAGGACAGCGAACGGATGGCCGCGGCGGAAAAGGAAATGGACCGGGCCCAGGATGAGCTCGAGAGCTTGCAGGCTAAACTGGAGCAAGCTACGCAATATTATGAAGTGGAACAGGACCGGCATAGTGCCCATCTGACGCATGAAGGTATCGGAGCGGCTCAGGAATTGGCGGGCGTGGGCAGTTTCTTTGTGGGGTCGAATATGGAATGGCCTCACCTGATGGAGCAGGCCCTGCGGGCGCATGTGACCTACGAAAAAGAGAAAGATTACGTTGTGCAGGCCGGTGAGGTGGTCATTGTCGATAGCTTTACCGGTCGTCTGATGGTGGGACGACAGTGGTCCGATGGTCTGCATCAGGCCGTCGAAGCCAAAGAGAATGTGACCGTGAAACAGGAGTCGCAGACCATGGCGACCATTACCATCCAGAATTTCTTTAAACTCTATCAGCAGTTGGCGGGCATGACCGGGACAGCGATGACGGAGTCGGATGAGTTCAATAAAATTTACGGGCTGGAAGTGGTGGCGATTCCCACCAATCGGCCCATTGTTCGCGATGACCAGGACGACCTGATTTTCAAAAATATCGCCGAGAAGTTCAACGCGATTGTGGATGAGATTCACGCTATAAGTAAGTCAGGTCGGCCGGTACTGGTCGGCACCATCAGTATCGAAAAGAGTGAGGCCCTTTCAGCGGCCCTTACCCGGCGGTATGGCCTGGAACATGAAGTTCTCAACGCCAAACAGCATGCCCGCGAAGCAGCCATCATCGTCAAGGCCGGTCAGCAGTATGCCCACCGCGACGGCAATAAATGGGGCAATGTAACTATCGCGACAAATATGGCCGGTCGCGGTATGGACATCAAGCTCGGCAGCGGCGTACGCGAAGTTGGTGGTTTGCATGTACTCGGCACAGAGCGCCATGAAGCCCGGCGAATCGACAATCAGTTACGCGGTCGTGCCGGTCGTCAGGGCGACCCGGGTTCGAGTCAGTTTTTCCTTTCGTTCGACGATGACCTCATGCGAATTTTCGCTTCGGACTGGACCGTCAAGGCACTTTCGTGGATTGGCTGGCAGGAAGGCGAACCAATTTATCACAAACAAATCAGCAAGGGCGTTGAACGGGCCCAGAAAAAGGTTGAAGAACGCAATTTTGAAGCACGTAAAAGCCTGCTAGAATATGACGAGGTCATGGACTATCAGCGGCAGGTTTTCTATACACGTCGGCAGTCTATTCTCGAAGGACGCAAGCTCGAAGGTCTCATCTGGGAAATGGTCGAGGACGCCGTAAACGAATGCTGCCAGACCATGCTCGATAAGCTCTATCCCTATGTCTGCATCCAGGGATGGGCCCGGACCACCCTGGGGGTTGAGCTGGACATGGACCGTATTAAGGGACGGGACGCTGAGTCGCTGGAACATACTATTCTCGACCACGCCCGCAACAACGCCGAGCAGGAAATCTCCATTACCCTGGGCGAGTATATGGACGACGACATCCCCGTCGAAGAATGGGACCTCAAGGCACTGAGTAAATGGGCTATGAGTAAATTCTCTGTGAATGTCTCCAATACTCAGCTGCGTAAAATGAATTTCGAAGAGGTTTACGAACAGCTTCGCGATGCCGCCTGCGTACAAATCGACAAAACCGACTGTTCGCGTATTACGGCTTTTCTCGAGGATGATTACCCCCGGCAAACATTAGCCGGCTGGTTCAATGACAAATTTGCCTTGTCAGTAAAAGCTGAGGATATGGCCGAAAAATCCGCCTCGCAGGTCGAGGAATTTCTTCTCGAAGAAGCTCGCACAGCTTATCGCCGCCGCGAAATAGAATTCCCCATCGACCACATCCTCAACATCGCCCTGCACCGTCAGCAGGCGGGCTCAGGCCAGGCAGCCCGGGCAGTCTGCGATTGGGTTAAATATAAGTTCGATGTCGAAATAGACCTCGACGAAGTGCAGAATATGTCCTTTGATAAGCTCCAAGCCCATCTGCTGGAATTGAACCGCCAGTGGAATAACGGCAAACTCAGGGAGTATATCGAGCCGCACCTGCCCACAATGCGATTGGAGCGAAAATGCGGTGGCGAAACTGACCGACTGGGCCAATAATCGATTCGACGGCAAACTTAAACAAGAAGAACTGACTCAGGAAAACGCGCTGGAAACCATCGAGCATCTCGGTCGGGAGTTCCTGCGCAGCGAACTAACCCAATTAGAAAAATATGTACTATTGCAAATCTTCGATGTCCAGTGGAAAGACCACCTCTACGCGATGGATCATCTCAAAAGCGGTATCGGGCTGCGGGGCTTCGCTGAACGCGACCCCAAAATGGAATACAAACGCGAAGGATACCGCATGTTCCAGACCATGCTCAGTACCATCCGCGAGAAGGTCAGCGATATAATCTTCAAGGCCCAACTGGACAGCTCCGCCCAAATGCGCAGCGTCTGGAATATCTCCAGTACCATGCACGCTCAGGCGGAACATTTCGATGCTCAAAGACAGGCCGCCCAGGCCCCGCAAGGCGAAGTTAAAACCCCAACCATCAAAATCGAAACCCCCAAAGTAGGCCGCAACGACCCCTGTCCCTGCGGCTCCGGGAAAAAATATAAAAAATGCTGCGGCAGAGGCCAGTAAATCAACAGTACACCGTCTTGTAGATTGTATATGAGCCCAGAATAATGGTTAGCACGGCGATAGCGAATTTTAATTTCGTTTCGCTGATATACTTGACACTTTTTACGGATAAGGGCACCGAAGCGACCGCGCCTATTATTATCCAGGGCACCAGCCGCCAACTGACTTCCTTGCCTATCAGCAAATACATTACCACCCCTACCAGGCACGTAAGTGATTCTGACAGGGAAGTAATGCCTACAGCGTTTTTGCCTTCGATTCCAGCGAGCATCTGGCCGGCGGTTACGACTGGGCCGTAGCCCCCCCCCGCTGAGCCCTTTGTTGAACGAAGCCATCAAGCCCAAAACCGTAATTTTGGCAGTGGAAAATTTGATTTTCCGGTTAAAGAAAATCAAAATCAATATCCCCATCGACAGCACCAGAACGCCTATATACATCTTGAGCCAGAATTTGGGAATATTGACCGCCACCAAAACCGCGGCAACCGCCCCCACACTGCTGCATATACCAAAAAGCAGAGCGACTTTCAGATGCAGCGGAAACGAGCGGCGGACTCGGTGATAATACTCCAGCGGGTGCACCAGATAGTAAATACGAAAAATATCACGGTTACGCGGCCGAAAATTCACATTGCCCTGACCATGATGACAGAGACTTGCCAGAAAACCGGTCACCAGCTCGCTAACCAAAATTGCCGGCACAATCTCAGAGGGAGTAAAACCCATCAGCATAAAAACCGGAGTCAAAGTTGTGCCATACCCCATCCCTAAAGTGGAATCCATATACTCGCAGATAAACGAAAGGATAATTAATATCAATACGACGATTAAGGTCAGTTCCATACCATAACATCCTTCTGTTGACGTAAACAAACACCGTAATGGTATACTTCCGCCCCCCAGTAATCAACTGTTTATATTTCCATCCAATGTTATATGGCCAATGCCAACAAAAACCCCCTTGGTACCTAAGCCGACAATTCGGGCAGTTGCGTTGGTCAGAGCTGCGGCGGGAGAGCGAAACTGCGATTAATCAGATTTCACGCAAGTAAATCGTCAGGAGAATATCGTTGTCTATTTGCTGATTTTCGGTATCCAGAGGCTCTATGGGGATATTTTCGAGATTCAACGGGGCTGGGCCTTTACCAATGATTACCGGGGCGATATACACCATCAGGCGGTCAGCAAGATTGGCTGTTAAAAAAGCATTAATCAGTCGAGGACCGGCTTCGACAAACACATCTGTTATACCGCGTTTGCCCAGGTCACACAGAACCTCTCTGAGCATTTCTGATTCAGGTATAGATTCGATTATGACAACTTCGCAGCCGGCTTGAACAAGCTGCGGTATCTTTTCTTCCTGACCGACAATGGTATAAATCAGCGTGCGATATTCAGCGGCGGTCCGGACCAGCCGACAATCAACAGGGATTCGCATCTTTCGGTCGAGGACCACCCTTAAAGGTTGAACGGCCGGTTCGTCAAGCCTGACATTCAACAGCGGGTCGTCGGCGAGAATGGTATTAACACCGGTCAGTACTGCCCCACTGCCGCTGCGCAACAGATGAACATGACGACGCGACTGGTCCGAACTTATCCAGCGGCGGTCAGAATTTTCCGGCCAGGCAAGTTGAGCGTCGATGCTCTGTGCCCATTTAACTATTACGTGGGGACGGCCTAGCTTCTGGGCAGTGAAAAAGCCGGCATTGAGCCTGCGGGCCTGGCGGCTGCAACAGCCAATCTCAACCGTTATGCCCTGACGATGAAGAAACTCGATACCTTGGCCGTTTACCTCCCGATAATCATCGAGCGTCGCGATGTCAACCTCACCGATACCAGCCTCTAAAATCGCCTGAGTACAAGGTGGAGTCTTGCCGAAATGACAACACGGTTCCAGAGTAACAAACATTGTCGCGTCGGCGGGATCGTAGCCTCTTTCGCGGCAGTCCCGCAGGGCCTCTACCTCGGCATGAGGACCGCCGAATTTCTTGTGATAGCCCCGACCGATGATGGTATGGTCTTTGACAATTACCGCACCGACAAGAGGATTGGGAGCGACATGACCTGAACCTTTCGAGGCCAGCTCCAGGGCGGTCTGCATATATTTTTGACGCTGGGATTCTTCCATTTTGCCACAAAATGTTAGTAATTGAAGTTTTGCAAAACTCCACTTAGTAATTACCGCTCAAAGTTCGACCCCTCAAACAATATATCAGAAGCCGCCTGCAATCAAGGTAATTGTGTTAAAAAGCTTCACTAAAACAGGCGGATGATAAGGTGAGATAGTAAAGATCTAAAGACATTACACGTTGCTTTTTACCAGAAAAACAAAAAAAAGCGAGAGAAAGATAGTGTGTGCAGCTCTCTCTCTCTCGCCCAAAGGAGGAGGAAAATGTCTATTTAATACATCGTAATTCTACACCAAGGACTGTACTTGAGCAAATAAAAATGGGGATTTTTTTTTGATTATTCGGTTGTTAATGGTTATACCAATTATTATCGGTCAAAGTAAGAACATTGGCGAAAGGAAAACATATGCTGAAAAATATCCCTCCGATAATCGGACCTGATTTACTAAAAATCCTTATGGAAATGGGCCATGGCGATGAGCTTGTAATTGGCGACGGCAACTTTCCTGCCGCTTCGATGGCTCAGCGGCTGGTGCGGCTGGACGGTCACGGAGTGCCTGAGATACTCGAAGCAATCCTGGAGCTCTTCCCGCTGGATATTTACGTCGATAAAGCCGCCGGATTGATGCAGGTCGTGCCCGGCAGCGATACAAAAACGCCTGTCTGGGACGAATATCGCGACATTATCAAGGCCAGCGGCGAAAAATTTGATGATTTTGAATATATTGAACGGTTCGAGTTCTACGAAAGAGCAAAAAAGGCCTACGCGATTATTGCTACCGGAGAAACAGCACTTTACGCCAACATCATCTTAAAAAAAGGCATAGTAACCTGAAAAGGGGGCGATGTCAAAATCGATATTCTTAACGCCGAGTCGAGACGGTGTCCGGTATAATAGTGTCCGTCATCTGTTTAGCTCCTCAAGCAGCTACAGGGATTCAAGTATTTTAAAGCGGTTTTTTTGACGTTTTTTGAAGGTTTTTCGGGCCTTTTTATTCAGGAAACAATGATTTTTTCAAAGGCTAATTTTACCGGACAAGAACTTAAACGTATGGAAAAGGTCGCAAATTTATTCATCGGCAGTCCCCCCATAGTCAAACAACTGTGCCCTAATAATCGCAAAGCAAGAATTGGAACAGAAATTGGAGAATTGCTATCACATAGCCGCAAATGCATCTTTTTAAGTTCAGACCATGGAAATGATTTGCGTTATCACGGTCATCTAGCAGGGGCAAGTTGGCCCAATGCGGCAAATATTAATTTTGGCAAAATATTGGGGCATTCAATTGATTTTAAGAGTAATCTTGATAAAATTTCAAAAAACTCATGTCCAAACTTTTTCGTTATTACTGAACTTGACAGCGGCAGGAGACAAAAAGAACTTATCGATTATTTGAATAGTAATTATTCCATATTTGCCGAAACCGATGAGTATTTGATATTCGATTTGCGGCGTTAATAGCTTTAACCTTGAAAAAATGGAGCCTGACATGAAATCTAATAAGAAGCGAATTAGAAAACTGGTGTGGATTGGACGGGTTATTTTGTTGGCGGTGGTTTGTCTTGGAACGATGTCCTGCGGGGTAAACGGGCCTAAGAGTGCGGCGAACGATGGGACTGTTGTTAAGGCTATGAGTTATAATATTCGAGTGTTTTACGTTAATGACGGGGAGAACGGGTGGGAGTTTCGCAAGGAAATGGTGGCGGATATTATACGGGAGAGCGGCTGCGATTTTATCGGTTTGCAGGAAGCTCAGGAGCCGCAGGTAGAGATGCTAAAAAAGGCTTTGCCGGAATATGGTTTTCTGGCGACTTATAATCGGGTTGAGAAGGGGTCGGCTAACGCGATACTCTATCGCAAAGATAAGTGGGAGATTGGGCAGGAAGGTGTGTTCTGGCTTTCGGATACGCCGGAGGTTGCTTATACGAAGACGTGGGGGAATAAATATGTGCGGTATTGCGCGTGGGCGCGGCTGGTTGATAAGACGAGCGGGCAGGGAGTATATTTTTATAATACGCACCTGAGCCATCACGCGGCGGATTGTCGGGAGAAGGGTATCAAGCTGGCTATCGAACGAATCGCGGGGCGTGAGTTTGATGATCCGTTTGTGCTGGTGGGTGATTTGAACGCTGAGGAAAATGAAGAGTCGATGAAGTATGCCCGGGGTGAGGCAGCGACGGTCGCGGGTGAGAATTGTGTTAATCCGCTGGGTTTGGTTGATACGTTTCGAGTGAAGCGTGGGCAGGATGTTGACGCGGGGACATTCAACGGATTCGGCAAGCGGGAACCGTTTACGAAAATTGATTATATTTATGTGCGGCCTGGGGTGCGGGTTCTGGAGGCAGATGTGAACCGGTACAATAAGGATGGTAGATACCCTTCGGATCATTGTCCGGTTACGGCGATGATAGAGTTTGAATGATTAACTGGCTGATAAGGCGTTAGGAGGCCAATATGAATTTTACGCGAAAAAGACGGTTTTGGGGGCTAATTCTAGCAGTTTTGGTTTGCGTGGGGCTGGTATCGTGTGAGAGCAGCGGGCGGCAGGGTGTGGGGGAAATCGGGGCGGATAAGCTGCGGGTCAAGGCGATGACGTTTAATATTCGCTATTACCGGGGCAAGGACGGGATTGACGGCTGGGAATATCGCAAGGGGATGGTGGCGGATATAATAAGGGACAGCGAGGCTGATTTTATTGGTTTGCAGGAGGCTGAAAAGCCACAGGTGGATGTGCTTATGGAGCTTGTGGCGGAGTATGGTTTTCTGACAACATACAGCGACGGAAAAATTGGCGGGTCATCGAATACGATACTTTATCGTAAGGACCGGTGGGAAGTTGAGAGAGAAGGTGTATTCTGGCTATCGGATACGCCGGAGGTGGCGGGTTCGAAGGGCTGGGGGAACAGAGGTTCGCGTTTCTGTGAGTGGTCACGGTTTGTGGATAAGGAAAGCGGAAAGGGGATTTATTTTTACAATGCGCATCTGGACCATCAATGTGAATATTGCCGGGATCGGAGTATGATACTGATTACGGAGCGGATTGCAGGGCGGGAAGTTGACGACCCGTTTGTGCTGGTGGGTGATTTTAACGCACGGGAACATGAGCAGGCGGTGCGGTTTTTTAAGGGTAAGGCGGTTAAGGTTGACGGCAAAAGAATCGTTACCCCCCTGCCGATGGTTGATACGTTTCGGGTTAAGCATGGCGAAGAAGTTGACGCGGGGACATTCAACGGGTTCGGCAAACGGGAACCGTTTCCGAAGATTGATTATGTACTGACGGCGAGGCCGGTTTGCGTACTGGAGGCTAAGGTTAATCGATATAACAGGGACGGTCGATATCCTTCGGATCATTGTCCGGTTACGGCTGTTTTAGAGTTTGGCAAGTAATTTAAATCTGAATTACATCGCGGCCGGTGCGGATGGTTATTTTGCCGGTGTCGGCCTGGATGGTTACGGTACGGTTTTTGTTTCCGCCGACGTGGGCAGCTATGGGAGAGAGGTTATTGGTCTTTAGCCATTGGGCGGCGGCGTTGAAGTTCTGGCGGCCTATATCGAGGGATGGGGTGCCTTTCAGAATTGAGGCACAGCCGAAAAGATGAATTTTGAGTCGGCGTTTCAGGGCACCGGCGTCGATTAATTTTCGGTAGAGTTCGTCCAGGCCGGTATTAACGTGTTTTCGTGATTCGGTGAGGCTGCATTTGGGGGGCGCCGTGGGCAGGAGGAAGTGGCCGAGGCCGACAATGGGGACTCTGGAGTCGTAGAAAGTTACGCCGAGACAGGAACCGAGGGCGTAGGTGATGAGTGTAGCACGGGGGTCGGTGGCGAGTCGTAAGTCGCCGACTTTAACGGCTTTAACGCGGCGTTTACTGCTCAGGCCCGATAAAGCATACGGATTTCCGGTAAGTTCCTGTTCCATCAAGGTATATATCGACCGATATCAGATGGGTGATTACCGGTTTTTGGGTATACGCAAGAAAAACCCCGCGGACGTGCCACGGGGTTTATTGTATTCAGATAAATTGGTAACCTTTTCAGGTTGTGACCATTTCTACTTTCTGGTGTGACATCTGGGCTTTTAGGCGGGCGAGTATTGATGAGTGCATCTGGGAAACTCGCGACTCGGAGAGGTCCAAGGTGGCCCCGATTTCCTTCATGGTCATTTCTTCGTAATAGTAGAGGATTAGGATGAGTTTTTCGGCGCGGCTTAGGCTTTTGGTAAGCGCGTCTTTGATGTCTCGTTTCTGGATTTCCTCAAGGGGGTTCTGGCCGCGTTTATCTTCGAGTACGTCGATTTCGCAAACGTCCTTCTGGGAGTCGGTTTCAAACCATTTACGGCTTAGCGAAACAAGGGACACAGCAGTTGCATCACGTTTAAGTTTGACGAATTCGTCCTGAGAGACGTTCATGCCGCGGGCGAGTTCTTCGTCGGTGGCGGAACGGCCGAGCTGGGCTTCGAGGACCTTGGCGGCTTCATCAAGTTTATGGGCGCGGGAACGCACGAGGCGCGGCACCCAGTCCATAGAGCGTAGTTCGTCGAGAATGGCACCGCGAATACGCGGGGCGCAATAAGTTTCGAACTTTACGCATCGACTGAGGTCGAAGGCATCGATGGCGTCCATAAGCCCGAACACGCCGGCGCTGATAAGGTCGTCTAGCTCGACTTCGTCGGGCAGCTTGGCGTAGATTCTCTCGGCATTGTATTTGACAAGTGTAAGGTACTGCTCCATAAGGAAATTGCGCATCTCATTGCCGCCGAATTCCTTATACTCCTTCCACTTTTCCATAAGCATTGCTTGTTCTTCGGGAGACTTTGCCATAGCTAACGACCTCATTTTCTCTGATATTATTAGTCAGTGTCTTTTATAATATCTGGTAAAGCTTCATGTTATTAAAGGGCAGCGGGCTCCGGCTGGGGCGTCTGCTGATTCTGTACTGGTTGTTTTTGGGGCTGCTGGTCGGGTGGTATTTCTCCGACCTGGGCGACCTGGGGCAGATTTTCGATTTCTTCGGCTTCGAGTTCATCCTCGGCGCGAAGCTGTTCGTAATTTTCGTGGATAACTTTGAGTCCGAGATGGCCCAATATTGAGCCGATGAAGAAGAAGATAACGAGTAATTTGAGGGCTCGGGTAACCAGGGTGATAAACGGGTTATCGACCCAAAGTCCGATAAGTAGACTGATACCAAAGGCAAGAAAACCCAGCCCTGCCCCACATACTGTAGCAGATACTTTCATCGAATCCTTTCAGTCACTACACCAACTTTTGCTCTGATCGGGTCTGGTGCTTGCCGACTTTAGTTAAATATCGGCGATTTAAGCCCGGCGGGGCAGGCACCGGAAAATGGGTGCGGGCCGCCTTATTATCGCAACTTCCTTGTTGCCAACTAGTTATCTACTTTATTATTTATTTATGTTCCTCGCAAAAATTAAATTATCCGGTTTAAGTTTATTCGGCTATATCGCTATAAAATGTTTAACGTCTTATAACTAGAAGAACCAGTTGACTACCTTTTTGAAGAAGCCTTCGTCGTCGGCGGCGACGGCTGTGGGTCGGGAGAGTTTTCCGGCCAGGGCCATGAAACAATAGCTGGCCTGGCAGCGTGGGTAGGCAAGGGTAACTGGCTGTCGCTGACTAACGGCCTGGCGAACATGCTCGTCGCGGAGGATATAGCCGGCATCGTAAACGGTGGTAGAAAGGAACCTGCCAGCGACTCCGGCTAAACGCTGGTAGACCTTTTTGGCGTCGGCCCGGCTTTCGGCCATGTTGACCAGCAGGGAAATCTTGGTGCCGGAATGTTCCTGGCTAAGCCGCTTGATGAGGGCATAGGCATCGGTGATGCTGGTGGGCTCAGGGGTAACGACGACAACGGTGCGTTGGGCGGACTCGCAAAAGCCGAGTACGTTCTGGGAGATACCGGCACCGGTGTCGATGATAATAATGTCGGCCTTATTTTCGAGCTCGGAAAACTGCTGGACAATACGCTGACGTTCAAAGTCGGTGAGGTCGGCGATGCGGGCGAGACCTGAAGCGCCACAAATCATTTTCAGGCCGGCGGGACCGCGCTGAATGATTTCGTCAATGTTCTTTTTGCCGTCGATAACCTGGGCGAGGGTATGCCTGACCTTGACATTCATGACAACGTCGAGATTGGCAAGGCCTAGGTCGGCATCAATGAGCAGCACATCTTTGCGTGAGGCCATGAGGCAAATAGCGAGATTGGCGGCGACGTTGGTTTTGCCGGTTCCGCCTTTGCCGGAAGCAATAGCTATAACCTGGGCGTTACCTTCGCGGCGGCGCATCATTAGTCTGAGTTTTTCGGCTTGGTCTACTACCATTTTTTTGTTTTGGGCACGGGCTTAATGCCGGTCATAAGTTGGAGTAATTATTTTGCCTGAATGCCTGGTCTCCTGTTTTGTAATAAATGTTCACTAGTTAGGTGTTATCCTGCGGTGGCGTTTTCGAGGTTGCCGTGGTTTTGGGATTGTTCCATTCCGAGCAGAAGCTGGGCTAATCTGCGGGGGTTGCCGACTTCTATGTCGTCGGGCACGTCCTGGCCTGTGGTTATGTAGGAAAGCGAGGCGTCAATTTTCTTAAAGACGGACAAGACGACACCAAAACTGATGGCTTCGTCGAGTTTGGTCAGGATGATTCGGTCGACTCCGAGTTTTTTGAATTCCTCGGCGGCACTGAGCATGTGGGAATGATGGCAGTTGGTGGAAAGAACCAAATGCAGTTCGTGGGGGCCGACGGCATCGAGGAAGGCGCGAAGTTCGTTGATTTTGGCGTGGTCCTTCTGGCTGCGACCGGCGGTGTCGATGAGTACAACATCCATATCCTGGAGGCTGTCGACGGTTCTTTTCAGGTCGGCGGGCGTGAGTACCACGTGGATGGGTACGCCAATAATTTGAGCATACATGCGGAGCTGGTCAACGGCCCCGATTCGGTAGGTGTCGATGGTAATAAGAGCGACTTTTTTATTCTGGCGGAGTTTGAGGTCGGCAGCGAGCTTGGCGATGGTGGTGGTTTTGCCGACACCGGTGGGACCAATGAGGGCGACAACGCGGGTTTTGCCGTCCACGTTGGGGCAAATAGGTCCGGCGGTGTCAATCATCTGGGCCATAGCATCGATAACACGCTGGCGGACGATGTCCACACTGCGTGCCTGCTGGCCGGTGAGTCCGTTCTGGATTTCGTGGAGCATTTCGCGGGCGATTTCTTCGGATACTTCACGCTGGATGAGGTCGAGATACATTTCGAAAAGCTGTTCGGGCATCTGGGGTTCGTGGAGCTGCCGTTGTTCTTTGACGAGCGACTCAACCAGCGAACGAAGCGACTGCATTTCGTTTTTGAACATTTCGGACTGGGCAGAGTCGATTTTTTCTTTTTGAATTTCGAACCGGGGCAAGTTTATTTCGCGTTGGCGCGGCAATCTGCCATGGCCGGCGAGTTCATCGAGTAAAGTAATGGTATCGGAACGGGAATTGTTCAGGTTGGCGCGGGGAGCTGGTGTTTTCTTCGGGTGCGCGATACCATAGGTCTGGGCAAGTCGATTGGTATGTGCCGGTCGGGCGGTTTTGGGTTTCAGGTCGCCGGGCTGATGGGCCCGCGCGGTGATTTCGATGATATTACGGGCCCCAATACCGAGTACTCCGCCTTTTTTATAGCTTCTGGTACGTACAATCACGGCATCGGGGCCGAACTCTCTTTTGACCATAGCCAATGCCTGAGGCATTGTGGGTGCTCTAAAGTTTTTGAGTTTCATCTTCAACTACCACCATTCCAAGTGAATCAATTTGTACGGACTTAACGATTTCATTATAAGCGAGAACAGCTATGTTTGGCAAGGACGGAGCGAGTAATCTTCTTAAAGAAAGTCTAATTTGGGGTGAACAGAGAATCAGGGGCTGGGCACCGACCTGCAATAGTTTTTCGAGCTGCGATCTTATGGCTTTTACGATTTCAGCGGCGACGGCGGGCGGCAGGGTAAGGTAACTGCCTCTTTCGCTGCGTTCGATGTGTCGATTAATGACATCTTCGAGGGCGGGGTCGAGGGTTACGCAGCGTAAACGGCCGTCTTCTTCGCGATACTGGGCACAAATTGTGCGGGCCAGGGCGTTGCGGACATATTCGGTGAGGACTTCGAGATCCTGAGTTCGGGTTCCCCAATCGGCGAGGGTTTCGAGTATGGTTTCGATGTCGCGTATGGGGACACGCTCTTCAAGCAGGGACTGGAGGACTTTCTGGACATCGCCGGCCTTGAGAGTGCCGCCGACTACTTCTTCGACGACGGCAGGGCAGCTTTGCTTGGCGGTGTCGAGCAGGCTGTTCAATTCTTCACGGGTGAGCAGCTCGGAAGCGTGGTTCTTGATGACCTCGGTGAGGTGGGTGGCGACTACACTGGAGCAATCGACGACGGTATAGTTCATCATTTCGGCCTGGTCGCGCCTGACGGCGGGAATCCAGACGGCAGGCAGTCCGAAAGCGGGTTCGACGGTTTCCTGGCCGTTGAGTTTGCCGGTGACGGCGCCAGAGTCCATAGCGAGATACTGGTCGGCAAAGGCGGCGGCCCGGGCGACTTCGACCCCTTTGATTTTGATGATATATTCGTTGGGATTGAGGCGGACATTATCACGAATGCGGATACTGGGGACAATTATACCGAGTTCGAGGGCAATCTGGCGGCGTAACATGCTGATGCGATGGAGGAGGTCGCCTCCCTGCTTGGCGTCCACGAGTCTGACGAGGGCATAGCCGATTTCCATTTCCATGCGATCGACGGGCAGAAGAGATTCGATTTTGTCCTGTTTGGGGGCGACTTCGGCTTTTTTGGCATCGCGTGCCTCCTGGTCGGCTTGTTTGACCTTGGATTTTTTGACAACCTGGGCAATACCGATGAATGACGCGGCCATAATAAGCAGCGGGAGGGTGGGCAATCCGGTGGTGGCGAGCAAGGCGAGGAAACCAGCACCGACGATAAGAGCGCGGGGCTTGGAGGTAAGCTGGGTAATGAGTTCTTCGCCGAGGTTGGTCTTGCTGGTGGATCGAGTGACGATAAGACCGGCGGAGACGGAGATAATAAAGGCGGGAATCTGACTTACCAGGCCGTCACCGATGGTTAGTTTGGTGAAGACTTCGAAGCAGGTGGCGAGATCCCAGTCGTATTCGAGCATACCGATAGTAAGTCCGCCGACGATGTTAACGATGGTGATAATGATACCGGCAATGGCATCGCCACGGACGAATTTACTGGCACCGTCCATGGCCCCGTAAAAGTCCGCTTCGGAACTGATGGCTTCGCGGCGGCGGCGTGCTTCGGCTTCGTTGATAAGGCCGGCGTTGAGGTCAGCATCAATGGCCATCTGTTTGCCAGGCATGCCGTCCAAGGTAAAACGGGCGGCCACTTCACTGATACGGGTTGCACCTTTGGTGATTACGACAAACTGGATGACGACGAGAATGATAAAGATGATAAGACCGATGACGAGTGAACCGCCAGTAACGAAATTACCAAAGGCCTGGATAACATGACCTGCAGCGGCAGTGGCATCACCGGGGGTTTCAGGCGCTTGAAGAATCAGACGGGTGGTAGCACAGTTAAGTACCAGGCGCAACAGGGTCGCGACCAGGAGCATGGAGGGAAAAACAGAGAATTCCAAGGGACTGGTAACGTAAATGGTAGTCAGCAATACTATGGCAGCGAAGGCGAGGTTGGCCGCCAGCATAATATCCATAAGCGGAGTGGGCAACTGGATAAGCATGACAAAAATCAGACTGACGGCGGCAAGGGGGAAGATGAATTCCCGGCCGGTGTTGAGCCAGTTTAGTCGTGATATCAAGTTGTTTGATGCTGCGGGCACTTATTTAAATCCTAAATCCTAAGCCAGATAAACTGGAAATTCTGAGCACTAAATTCTAAATCCTAAATAAATTCTAATTTCAAAATTCACAACAACACAAACAAAAACAACGTTTCATTTTATCTCGCTCCGGCGGTTGCTACTGAACGTCTGAATCCCCTGCCAGCCAGTTCGAATACATAAGCGAGTACTTCGGCGACGGCTTTGTAGAGTTCGGGCGGGATGTAATCACCAATTTCACATGATTTGAACAGGGCCTGGGCGAGCGGTTTACGTTCGACGACCGGGATATTGTTTTCGTTGGCGATTTCGCGGATTCTCATAGCGATGTATCCGGCACCTTTGGCGACAACTTTGGGTGAGTGCATGGACGACTGGTCATATTTAAGGGCGATGGCAAGGTGGGTGGGGTTGGTGACGACGACATCTGCGGTTGGTACGGCCTGGCTCATCCGCTGGGCGGCGAGCTGGCGGGCGACCTGACGACGACGCGAACGCATGATGGGGTCACCTTCCATACGTTTGAGTTCCTCTTTGACCTCTTCCTTTGACATGCGGAGATCCTGATAGCCTTTGTATTTCTGGTAGGCGAAATCGATAAGGGCCAGGATGAGCAGGATACCGGCTAAGCGAACGCCGAGCATAAACATCATCTGGGAACCGACGGCAACAACCTTGGTAAAGGCTAATTCGGAAACGCCGACAAGGGCAGGCAGATAATTTTTGATGGTAATCCAGGCGGCGGTGGCAATTACGCCGACCTTAGCGAGGTTCATGACCATCCGCATGGCGGTACGCTGGGAGAAAAGGCGTTTGAATCCGGAAAGAATGGAAATCTTTTCAAATGAAGGAGTTATGGGTTTAGAGGTAAGGACGAAACCTACCTGAAGAATGTTTATAACGATGGCGACAATGACGAGTATGAGAAAAAGTGGGCCAACCAAAGAAGCCATTGTAGCCAACAGGGTTCGCCATCCTTCATCGGCGGTGATTTGGCCGGTAATGGGGACATTATCTAATGTAAGGCATTTTTCCATGATGTCCATAAAGCCACGGAGGATGGACGCACCATAAATATTGAGTACGACCAGTCCGGCCAGCAGCCCCACGGCGGCGGTGAGGTCGGCAGAGCGCGAAACCTGGCCCTTTTCGCGGGCCTCCTGGAGACGCTTTGGGGTTGGGGCTTCAGTTTTTTCACCGGTATCCGCAGGCATTTATGGTCCTATCCTTTAATGAACAGTTCTGGTAACTGCCGGAAAACAACAACGAGGTTCTGTTCAAACAACACGAAAACAACGCCCAGCGATGCGATAAGCAACACAAGGGCGAGTAAAATTCTGATGGGGAACCCGGCGGCAAGGATATTTAGCTGAGGCATGGTGCGGGAAATGAATCCGAGGGCGAGGGTTGCCAGAAAAATAGCGATAAGGGCGGGGCCGGCGACGCGAATGGCTAGCATAAAGGAGCCGTTGAGTATGGACACAATGATGTCAAGGGTGTCGCGGGTCATTTTTACGGCCATGAGTGGTATGGTGCCGAAGGTGTCGAGCAGGGAGATTAATAACTTAACATGGCCGTTGAGTAGGATGAATATTACGGTGGCCAAGAGGGTATAAAACTGACTTAACACCTGAGTTGAGTTCTGGGTCATGGGGTCCACAAGGTTTGCCATGGCTAGTCCCATCTGGTGACTGACCATTTCGGCACCGAGTTCTATGCCAATGAAAATGAGGCTAAGTGCGAACCCCATGGTAATACCAATAAGCATTTCGAGGGCAACTGCGACAATTAATGAGGGAATTGTGTTGGGCAGAGCCGCTACAGGCGGTACGAGCGGGAAAACGGCCAGGGCAATGACCAGAGCGAACATGGCGCGGATTGGTATTGGTATTACCATTGAGGAAAAAACCGGCGCGGTGGCCATTATTCCGCCGACGCGGAAAAGAACCAGCAGGAATACCGGTGCCTGATCGAAAATAAATTGTACTGGTACGATAAAGTTCATTTTTTCGCTGTGTTATGGTAAGGGCATGGCACCGAACATCTCGGCGGCAAATGTCATAATTTTGTCAAGGATGAAAGGCATGAAGAATATTCCGGCTAAAACTATGGCAATTATTTTGGGTACGAATGTCAGGGTCATTTCCTGGATTTGAGTTACGGCCTGTAGCAGGGAGATGGTGACACCAACTACCAGCCCCACGGCGAGTAGGGGCAGGGAAATCATCATGACGAGCATCAAGGTGCGACGGCCAATTTCCAGGGCGGCTTCGGGGTCCATTTTGGTTATACCTCTTTTTTTCTCTATATGGGTGCGTTGTTTGTAAAACTGGTCAGCAGGGTGCCGATTACCAAATGCCAACCATTTACCAACACGAACAGCAGTAACTTAAAGGGTAATGATATTAATACAGGCGGCAGCATCATCATGCCCATGGACATGAGAATCGAAGCTACTACCATGTCAATGACCAGGAAAGGCAGGTAGATGTAGAAGCCCATAATGAAGGCCTGCTTTAGTTCGCTGGTAATGAAGGCGGGGACGAGTACCGAAAGAGAAACGTCGGCCCACTGGAGGGTGCCTTCTCGGATTTTTTCGCCGAGCTGGGGTGAGGGCTGGGCAAACTGAGCGAACATATATACATCTTCACTGCTGCCGGTGTTCTCGATTTGCATAATCATAAAGGCCCGCATTTGGGACTGGGCACGGTTCCAGGCGGTGGCCCGGTCGATACGCTGTTCCTCGGAAGCAGGATTGACGTAGGGCTGGATGGCCTGAGCGTTGATTCTCTGCCAGGTCGGGGCCATTACGCAAAATGTCATAAAGAGTGCTAGGCCGGTAATGACCTGGGAGGGCGGGAGCTGCTGGGTACCGATGGCCTGACGGAGCAGGGCTAAAACGACCACAATGCGAGTAAAGCAGGTGGTCATGACCAGAATGGCGGGGGTGAGAGTAAGTACGGTCAGAAGTATGAGTATTTCAAGGGTGGCTGAGAGTTTTTCGGGCTGGAGAGCATTATCGACCACCTTAGCAGGGTCGAGATTGCTGAGCGGGTTGGTACCGGGCGTTGCGGCAGGAATGTCCAGAGCAGGCACGGACTGAGCGCAAAGAACCGGCACAATGAGCAGTACCAGCAAAGCGGCAATTTTACCTGTCATCCTTGACATCATCATAATCCGTTACTTTTTTCAGGTTCCGGCCTAAGTCCCCCACCCCATGCCGGTAAATCTAGCGGGAATGCAAGCGAGTCAAGCCCTTGACTTTGTCGAGCAGTCCGGTCAGTTCGCTGCGTGCCTGATTAATGTTGTCAGGGTCAGCGTTGGTGGAATCGTTATTTTCAATACTATCAGCGCCTATATCGGGGTAGCCGTCGTCGTAATCACTGGAATTTTCGGCAACCAACTGGTCAAACGATGCGGTGAGTGAGGCAGAGCCGCGTCGGGAAACAGAACTTAGAATAAGGGCAATCTCCTCGGGGTCTTCAACGGTGTCGAGGGCCGCCATGTGGTTGGGTGAAAGGCCGACAAGCACGAGATGTCGGCCAAGTTTTACGAGGCAGAGAGACTGTCGCGGACCAATTGTCGCGCGAGCAACAACGTCAAGTGACAGAGAACTGCCGGGACGCTTCTGAGCTAGAATATATCTTCTGAAGAGCCAGGCGAGAATAACAATCAACAGAAGAACGCCAGCCAACATAAAAGCAGTGTAAGAAAAATCGGGATTGACGACGTTTTGATTTTCGGTGGAGTTGAGGGTTTGTTTTTTATCCGCGGAAGGGTTACCGACTAACTTTGATTCAAAATCTTCGTCGGCAACAGGGGTTGCTTGCGTGTCGGTCGGCTGAGTCGGCTCGATGGGCATGGTCTGTTCGACCGAAAGTGAAACGGAAGCATCAGCAACCGCGGGCTCTACATATTGTTTTTTATCGGCGACCGGCTGCAACATGTTGTCATTGTCATCGATGGCGGCAGATTGGCCGCTCGATGAAGCCGCATCACCGGCGGTTTGCTTTTCAAGGCGTATGGCCTGGTCGGAGTTGGCAGAAAAACCATTCTGGGCAAAAAGAGACGGGTGGAAAAAAGCGCAGAGAAAAAGGGTTACTACACAACTAGCCCTCAAATGGAATGACGGGCAACGGGCCATGTACACCTCCAGCCTGGCTTAGAAAGTTTGGGTCTTAGTTTTACATGTGCTATCAAGGCGTGACTCACAAAACGGCGGTGTGAGTCCCAAAGCCGCTCTCGGCGAAGAACGGGATTGCCAGCTTATGCCTGGGCCATCTTTTCAGTTGCTCCGGGTACGATTTCGTTAATACGCACGCACAAATTTTCGTTGATGACAAGCACCTCGCCACGGGCGACGAGTTGTTCGTTGACAAGTACATCAACGGGGTCGCCAGCGAGGCTGTTGAGCTGGACAACCGAACCATTACTGAGACCAAGAATTTCTTCGATAGTCAGTTCGGTCCGGCCAAGCTCGACTTTGACATCAAGGTCAACGTCTTTGAGAAAATCGATGTCGTTACCGTCCTGGGCGGAGGCATTGCGGTCAAAATCGGGAAGGTCTGGTTTTTCTTCCTGATTAACGTCGGCATTGTTTACCGACGCTTGCTCGACATTATCTGGTTCTGTTTCAGGCACTTTATAATCACTTTCGGTATCAAATTAACATCTTACTAGTATTATACTTTAACTCGACAAAATAGAAAGGGAAATCGTCCGATAAATCGAAAAAAATTAAAGTTTTTTCACGTTTTGGTCGCATGTTTTTTTCTTGATTTATTAGAAATCAATACAGTTTAAACGTGGGCGAATATCAGTATTGATACGCTGCTTTGAAGTTTATTCCTGTCGGAAAGACTGCCAGTTGGGCACGAGGATTTTTTCGATGAGTCCTTCGCCGACAATTTTTTCGATACCCACAAGAATATCTCTTTTGATGACCTGAAGCTTAGGGTCCTGGAGCTGGTCGGGCTGCGAAGAAGATATAAGCGAACGAATAGTGTCACGGATTTCGGTTTCGTGTTCGGTTACACGAGCCTGAAGGTTGTCCAGATTGGCTTTTTGGACTTTAGCGGTCACTTCGAGCGTTACAATAATGCGGGAGCGTCCGGCGACATAATTATCGACGGTAAAATCCTTGGCGATGGAGACTTCGGCCATTTCTTTTTCGATATTCTGTTCGGAAGCACCGATGGGGTCGGTGGCTTCGGCGGGTTTGGGTCCGCCTCGAACGACCATAACTATACCAATTGTTGCTCCCTCAAGCAGTAATATACCCAAGATAACAAGTATGGTCTTGAGGGGCAGTTTCTGCTTTGGTTTTTGTTCATCTTTTTTTACATCTTCAGCCATCTATCATACCTCCGGTTTCGGCCATAGTTTCACCCTTATACTCATCGACCAGTTTCTCGGTTAAGATTATGGAAACTCTGCTGTTCAGGGCCCGGGAATCCTCATCGTAGGCCTGGGCGCGGACGGGTTCTTTGTCGCCGCAGGCCTCCAGAGTAATCCTTTCGGGCCTGATTCCCTTCTGGATGAGGTATCCGGCGACAGCCTTGGCCCGGGCATAAGAAAGATCCTCAAGACTGGCGAAGGGCCGATAATCATTTGGGGAAATCCGGGCGGTATGGCCCCGGACACGGATTTTGTTGTTCATTCCCTTGATGTTTTCAGCAAAGGAATCGAGTTGTTTCTTGTATTGTTCGAGTAGGTCGGCTTTGCCGAGTTCGAAATTTACCAGGCCGCCGATTATATACTCGGTGCCTTTGCGGACGGTCTGAACAGAAGGGTTAATGCCTTCGATGCCTTCTTCCTTGGTTTTACCCTCGGCAAGCTGGAATTTTTTGGGGATAATCTGGGGCATGGGCGGCTGGAAGGTGTTGCCGGGGGGCACTAGAGCGGGGACAAAACCCACCCCGCCGCGATAACCAAAAGCCCTTTTGATGGACTCCATAACCTCCATGAAGCGTTCTTCCTGCTTGATTTCGCTCATGGACACGATAATAACGAAGAAACAGAGCAGCAGTGACATCATATCGCCGAAAGTCACCATCCATTCAGGTGCTCCCCCTGGTGCTTCTTTTTTCTTTTTAGCCATAATAAAAACTCCGGCTTATTCATATCTCTTACTCGGCGGGCTCTTCTTCCTGAATCAAACCCGGCGGGAGGAAGGTACGGAGTTTTTGCTCAACAATACGGGGGTTATCTCCGGACTGGATACTCATTACGCCTTTGATAATGATGGTTTTGAAGAGCAACTCGTCGTCATTTCTCTGACTGAGTTTATCGGCAATGGGCAAGGCAAGCATATTTGCGAACATGGAGCCGTACAAGGTTGTCAAAAGTGCCACGGCCATACCAGGGCCGATAGCACTAGGGTCGTCCATGTTCATAAGCATGATAACCAGACCGACGAGTGTCCCAATCATACCATAGGCAGGGCCGTATTTACCGATAGCATCGAAAAGGGCTTTGCCTTTGTCGTGACGTTCGGCGATGGCCTCAAGCTCGTTATTCATAATTTGTTCGATGAGTTCGGGGTCGGTGCCGTCCACGGCCATCTGAATGCCCTTGGTAATAAAAGGGTCAGAAGCGTCACGGGCGGCGTTTTCGAGGGAGAGAATCCCGTCACGCCGGGCGATTTCGGCATAACCGACGAGGTCTTCGATAAGCTGCTGAGCAGACTGTTCCTTGCAGATAAAGGCAATTTTCAAAACCTTACCTATTGAAAGGAACCGGGCCAGGGGAAAACTGGTCATAACCGAGGCGATTGAACCTCCGATAACAATCATGGCAGAGTTGGGGTCAACAAAGGCGCCGGCCTTCTCTCCGGCACCGGAAAAGATAGCATAGCCGACCAGGCCCATACCCAGGAACAATCCTATAAGGGTCGCAAGGTCCATTTTGTAATATTTCTCCGGCTTATAAGGGTGTTTACTTAGTTTGTCACGGTGCACAAATCTTCATCGGCATCATCAGCCAACGGAGTCTCGAAAATAAGTTATGACTCAGGGCTTGAAGGCTCTAACCTGCCGACAATACTGGACGGCCAGTTCGACAACTTCGTCAATGGTTTCAGCGACCATCACTTTGTCGCCGGTGGTGAGGGTAATCATGGTATCGGGAATATTCTCGATGTATCGTATCAACTCGGCGTTGACGACAAATTTTTTTCCATTGAGTCTGGTCAGGGCAATCATTTTATAAAAGTCGGCCTCGCGACAGCAGAATAAACACCCTGCCGCGAGGCCCGGGTATTCAGATTGTTAAGGTTTCGGTCATTAAAAATCCTGTATATGTTAAAGTTGGCCTCGCGACAGCAGAATAAACACCCTGCCGCGAGGCCCGGGTATTCAGATTGTTAGGGTTTCGGTCATTAAAAAATCCTGTATATGTTAAAGTTGGCCTCGCGACAGCAGAATAAACACCCTGCCGCGAGGCCCGGGTATTCTATTTGGGTTACCTCATCATCGCCATCAGTTCGGTGAGCAACTGGTCGGAAGTCTGGATGACTCGCGAGGAAGCGGAAAAACCGGTACTGGAAACGATAAGGTTAATAAACTCACGGGAAAGGTCCACGTTACTAAGTTCTAGTGCCGCCGACCGAACCGTTCCTGCCCCAAGATCCTGGGGCGCTTTAATGGTCGGCGTACCAGCGTTGGGGCCGGGCTGATAAACATTGTCACCGGTGGCGATAAGTCCGCCGTAGTTACGGAAGGTTGCCAGAACGACCTGGCCAAGGGTACGACTCAAGCCGTTAGTAAAAGCCCCGGTGATGATACCATCGGTACCAACGGCAAAATCAGATAGTGTGCCAGACTCAAAACCATCCTGACTGAGCAAGGTCATGGTGCTATTGCCATTTACGGAAGCATTGCCGTACATACCGGAGAAATCGAGAGTTACCGTCTGGGGCGTATCCGCACCTGTTCCGGTACGGCTGATGGAAATGGTTTCTCCGGTCGCCTGGATAAACTGTCCGTTAGAATTAAATTTAATGGTTCCTGTCCCAAGATTGCGGTCAACCGGGGAACTCATATCATCGGGTGATTCGGCGAACCAGCGCCAGGTTGTTCCGGTATCGTTCTGAGTTTCCATTACCATCGTTACACTGATGCTGATTGGTGTTCCGAGCGAATCATAGCCATCGAATGAGGTTCGCACACTTTCGCCAAGTACGGTGTCATCATCGTTCTGGTCGGTAAAAGTGAAGGGCTTGGTGGCGCTGGGCGTGGCAGCCGACGAAGGACTCACGGTGGAAAAACCATCACTGCCACTGGCAGCGGTATTGCCGCCAAAAGCAAAATTGCTGTCTTCACCAATATTACCGATGATTTGAATGTAATAGTTACCGAGGCCGTCGTCAGCGAGAGTCACACCGGGAACATCGTAAGGTACGGTTTCGCCGGTGAGGTCTTTGAGATCACTATCGTCACTGATACCAAGTACGCCCTGGGTCCAGCTCATAAAATCATCAAGAGTTGTAGTAGCGGTAACTTCCAAATCAGCGGCCCCGATTACGGCACCTCCTTTGCGGATACTGCTGGCGGTGACAATATCACCATCCTGAAAAAGTGAAGTTCCGGGATTTGAGGCTTCTTCAAGGTCGGTAAGCAGAGTTGCACCGGAAGGTACACCACCGGCGTCAGTGAGTTCCTGGCTAAAAAATTTGGGACGGGCGACACCGGGCGAACCTTCGGAGTTGAGGTTTCCGGTAAAGTTCGCTTTAGTTGATTTGGTAGCGGTGGTGATCTCACCCAGGCCGATACGGATATTGGTCATGGAGCCTTCAATAATATTGAAACCATCGTCAATGCCGTAACCACGCAGGTAGAACCCGTCGGAAGAAACAAGATAATTTTCGGAGTTAAACTGAAAGTTGCCGTCGCGGGTATAAACACGCGAGCCGTCAGATTTGAGTAGCACAAAAAGTCCTTCACCTTCGATGGCGAGGTCAGTTCCCACTCCGGTGGTTTCGGGAGCACCGCCGGTAAAATCGCGGTCAACGCTGGCAACACCAACACCGGTACCTACCTGACGGGGATTGGTGCCGCCGCTGCCGCTGGCGGGCGGTGAGCCGAAGCTAAAGGTCTGGGAGAAGGTAGACTCAAAGGTGGCCCGCTGCGACTTGTAGCCGTAGGTGTTGACGTTGGCGATATTATTACCGATAACGTCCATGCGGAACTCATTGGTTTTCATGCCGGTCAAGCCGACGAATAATGATGATGTAAGGCCCATAGTGCCTGCCTCCGTAGCTGGTAAAAATTACTTTTAAATCGAGTTGTTGGTCACGCTGTTATTTTGGGTTTTGTTTCTCATTTCACTATACGTTTATTTTCAATTTTATTTTCAGCCAATCGTTCCCAGGTCTTCGAGGTTGATTTGTTTGACCTGGGTTTGCGTTTCACCGTCGGAGGTAATTGTGGTCTCGACGGAGAACTGGACCTGGTCGTCTCCCAGCAAGGTCACTCCAACAACCGTACCAGAAACACCTTCAACCGATGTAACTTTTCTACCCATAAGCAGGTCGGCGTTGTCGATATTAAGTATGCTGGCCTGGGAGAGAACCACGGAGTCATCTTTTCCTTCGAGTTTCAGATAGACGGCATCCTCTTCGATTTGGACAGATTCGACTTTGCCAACGAGGATTTCGCCAGTATTGGCGGATTTGGCCATTACGACTTTGCCGATGATATCCTGACTGTTGGTTCCGCCGAACTGCTCAACATCGGTGAGGTTCATAGTCTCTCCAGTATCGAGACCGAGAAGTACATTATTACCGGAAACGGTGACACCTACAACCTTGCCATAGGCGGAAGCACCGGAAGTATTGGTACCGGAGACGATTTGACCGACCATGGCACTGGCCGAATTGATGTCCTGTCGGGTGAGCATGGCATCGAAATTTTCCATAAGCGTTTCAAACGAAGTCGCCATGGACTGGGAGGAGTTAATCTGCTGGATAGCTGACATCTGGTTGAGCAAGTCCTGGTTTTTCATAGGCTCAAAGGGATCCTGGTTGGTCAGCTCGGTAATCATGATGTCGAGGAAGTCCTGGGTACTCAGGGACAAATCCTCCTTAGCGGTGGTAGAGGCCGCGCTGGTGGTATAGCTGTCAATCGAACTTACGGAACTCATATAAATCTCCTTCCGCTTCTGGGTCAGACCTGGAGGTCCAGGGAATTAAAGGTTAATTCCTGCCAGGCACCTGCCGGTACGGTCTGGGCAGTATCATTTTCATTTTCGTATTCAAAAGCCTGCTCGAACTCACTCTGTTCCCGGGGCTGTTCCTGCTGCTGATTTTGCTGCTGAGCGGCATCGTTAAACTGCTGTTCGGGGTTTTGTTCATTGTTGAGGTCGAGCCGTAGTTCGATTTGTATCTGGTTGGCGTTGATACCCTGCGAACCAAGGGCGGCACGAAGGTCGCCGGAATTCTGCTGGAGCATATCGTGGGCACGAGTGTTGGCAACCTGAAGCTGGACGTTCATGCCCTCTGAAGTCTGTTTGATTTGCACCCGCATTGAGCCAAGTTCGGGCGGGTCGAGGCGAATGGTAACCTGTGAATTGTTACGGGCCGCGGAAAGCCGGGCGGCACGAACCACCTGGTCTACATTCTGCTGCATGTCAGTTTCTGAACCTGACTGCGTTGCCGGGGTACGCGAAACGAGCTTGATGTCAAGGTCGCGATAATCGGTTGGTGCGGTATTGCCGACGGGGGCAGTTGATTCGGATTCGCCGGAGGTGGCTTTTTCTGGGCCGCGTGTCGGGTTCGTCACATTGGCCTGGGCCGCGGCAGTAACTTCGACGTTCTGGTTAGCAGCGGTGGTATCCGTGGTGGTTTTATCGGTGCGTTCTTTAGTGTGAGCTTCAGCGGTGCGGGGTGTCTGGTTGAGGTCCGATTCATCTTTTTCAACTTTGGCTTCAGCGACAATCTCCGGGGCGGCCTGTTGCGAAGCCTGCTGATTCTGAGATTGAGAAGTATCAGCCTGGCTGGAGTTGGCCTGGGATTGATTTTGCGAAGCGGCGGTAATAACCGTGTTAGTCTGAGAATCAGTGGCTGTCTGCTCGGCGGGGGTCTGGTTCTGAGTGGTTTGCGGAGTTGAGGTTTTTTCTTCGGCGTTTACAACCGGCTGGGTGGTTTGCTGAGCAGCGACTTGGGTAGTCTGATTCTGAGCGTTCTGGGAGTTAAGGTCTGCGTTATTGTGATTCTGGGTTTCGGTGTTCTTTACATCAGCGTTGAGGTTGGGGGTCTGTTGGGTTTGGCCTTGAAGGTTGGTATCAGTCTGACCGGCGGCGTTGGTTTGGGAGGCCTGGCCGTTCAGGGGCTGGGCCTGGACCTGCTGAGTGGTAAGCTGGGTTGTAAACTGCGTTGTGTCACTGTTTTGATTTTCAGACTGAGCGGGGGACACGGCGGCGTCCGTATCGGTTACAAGGGTGTCCAGCGCGGCTTGTGCGACAGCGGCGGCGAGTTCGGAATCGGATTCTTCACTATCGACTGGTTTGTCGGAGTTGGACGACTGCTCCTGATTATCAGAAGGATTTTCTTCGGCGGTATCAGACTGACTTTCGGTGTTATCGTTATCGGCGACCGGTGCGGTATCTTCGGTGGTCCCGGTATTGTCCGCGGCCTGGTCTATATCATCGGCATGAGTATCTTCAGAGGCGGCTTGTTCGGGTTTCTGATTTTCGGCTTTGGATGCCCTGGAGTCCTGAGCAGAACCCGCCGAGGCGTTTTTGTCAGAGGAAGAATTTTTCGAGGCAACCCGGTCCTGCTGAGCAGAATCCAGATAGGTATCAAAACTATCACTCTGATAATCGGCATTGCCCTTAGAACTGTTCGAGGCGAACATGTTCATAAGATTACTGGAATTTTCGGCAGCGTTAATTTCGCTCATTTTTTCCTCTTATGGAAATCATTTTCCCAGGGCAATGACACCCTGTTCATTTAACATTCTAAGCAGAGTAAGCCGGCGTTGTTCTTCTTCGGGAGTGCGGAACTGTTCAAGTATTTTTTTGGCGACATCAGGTTTCATGGCGGCGAGGTAGCGAACGGCTTCGTCCTCGGCCATTTTCATGAAGTCAGTTTTGGCTTGTTTGGGCTTGAGTAGCGAATATTCCTTGAGCGCCTTCTGGAAACCTTCATCAAGGGCGCGTTGCTGATATGCGGCAACTTGAGTATCGAAGGTTGTCCGATCCTCATTAAGTTGCCTGAGATTTTTTTCCACCTGCTGTTGGGCAGCTTTTACAGAGAACTGCATATTCCTGAGTAATTCTACATGTCTCTGCATATCACGAGAGAGAGCTTCACGTTCAATTTCCGCCTGAGCGATACGCGCACCAGCTTCCTGGGGAGTTTCGGCATCTACTTTAACCTCTTCTTCCACCGGCGGCGGGACAAGTTTTTCGCCACGCCAGGTGGCCATATACTGGTCACGCATTTCGCCGTCGAAATGGCCGGTAGCAAATCCATAAGCCAAAAAGCCAGTAAGGGCCAGGCTCTGGATGAGCAATAGAGCGATTAAAATTCCAAAAACGATTTTACTCATAGTCAGTCAGATTTAATTATCTTCCTTTTTATGGTTCATTTTTCTAAGGTAGAGATTGCTACCGATTTCGTCCCATTCTCTTCTCTGCTGATGTTCAAATTCGTGCATGTAGGCGTTTTTTCTTTTTTCCTTGAGTTTCTCAAGCGCTTTGGTTTGCCGGGCGGCCTGAGACAGGTCCTGTCGGGCAGTATTGAGATTCTGCTGCATGTTCATAACATTGTTGATGCGCAACTGGATAGCTTGGCGGGTCTGGGCGACATAGCGATAATAGTATGACATCCATTCAAGGTCTACCTGTCCCTGCTCTTGCAGGTTTTTTACTCTTTGGCCTTCGTCGCGGATACTATCAGCCAGCTCCAGGGCCCGCTGCTGCTGCTGGTTGATTTCGGCCATCATATCACCGACGACACGTTTCTTCTGATTTTCAATCTGTTTTCTAAGTTTCAGCACCGGCTCGAGCCGGAAGTTAAATTTCTTCATGGCTCAATCCTTAAATTCCCGCCATCATTCGTTACGGGTTTTTTGTTTTGCGGTTTTTTCTGTTTATCAGCCAACGAGGCTGGCGCCTGCCGTGAAATCGCGGTTGCCGGCGTGAGCGATGGCGTCGTTAAGCTGCTTTAATTGTTCGAGTGTCTGGTCGATAGAAACATATTCGTCCATGCCCTGACTAAGGAACTGGTTTATCGCCGGCTGAGCCTGCACCGCCAGGTCAAATTCAGCATTCGCGCCGGGAGCATAAGCCCCGATATTGACAAGATCTTCAATATCTTTATACGTCGCGATGAGCTTGATTACCTGACGCGCGAACTTTTTATGTTCGTCGCCGGTAATATCGGACATGACTCGACTGATGCTATGCAGCATGTCAAGAGCGGGATAATGCCCGCGGTTAGCGAGGTCACGCGAAAGCCAAAGGTGACCATCGAGAATAGACTGTACGGCGTCGGCAATTGGTTCGCTCATGTCGTCACCCTCGACCAGGACGGTGAAGAAGCCGGTGATGCTTCCCCGAACACTGCGACCGCACCGTTCAAACAAACGGGGCAGCAGTGCGAATACGCTGGGTGTAAAGCCGCGTGTGGCAGGCGGTTCACCCATCGCCAGACCTATTTGTCTCTGGGCCATGGCAATACGCGTTACCGAATCCATCAGTAAAAGCACATTGGCACCCTGTTCACGGAAATGTTCAGCAATAGATGTAGCAACAAAACCAGCCTGCACCCTTAAAGGGGCTGGCTCATCAGAGGTGCTAACCACAACAACCGAACGTTCGAGGCCGCGCGGACCGAGATCCTTCTCAAGGAACTCCCGGACCTCACGGCCACGCTCTCCGATCAGGGCAATGACTGATACATCGGCGGAGGTTGTAACGACTAATCATCCCGAGCAAGACACTCTTGCCGACACCGGGTCCACTGAAAATACCCATTCTCTGTCCGCAACCGCAGGTCATCAGCGCATCGATAGCACGAATGCCGGTACCGAGCGGTGTGTTAATGCGAACACGGGAAAGGGGCTCAAGCGGCTCAGCGGAAATCGCCGAGCGTGTCTGGCAAAGCAGCGGTCCTTTGCCATCTATTGGTTGACCCTGGGCGTTGATCACCCTGCCTAACAATTGCGATCCTACCGGGACGGAGCGTTGTACGCTCTTGCAGGTAACGTGATCGCCACAGGCGATACCGGTCATTTCAGCCAGGGGCATAAGTACGGAAATTTCACCGCGGAAGCCGATAACCTCAGCGGGAATTTGATGGTCGTGCCGGGTGATAATGTCACAAAGGGCACCCACAGGAGCCGCGAAATCTACCACCTCGACAGTCAAACCTGTCATGCCGACAATCCGCCCACGCAACTCGAACGTGAACGTTCGCCGCAAGGCTTCGTATCTTTGAGTCATATTGTCGGCAATAGTTTCGGACACTTATTTATTTCCTGGTTTCTGGTTCATTAATATTACGAACATCTGATTCCGCCGCCATTTGAGATTCAGAATTAACATCCTGGCCAGACCGAACTTCGAGGCTCGGCCCACGTTTTGGTCATAAGCAATTCGTCAGCGATTCTGCTGAGCTGGGTCTCCAAATCGGCGTCAATCTGACCGTTGGGGGTTTTGACCAGGCAGCCACCCGGATGGATGCTTTCATCCGGGGCGAACTTTATATGTTCGAAGCTGCCGAAGGTCTGTCCACTCTTATCTGCCATCTGATGCAGATGTTCAATATCCTGGGGATTTACTTTTACGATGATATCGGTCGTGCCGGAAAGCAGCTCCAGGGCCGCCTTGAGGTTTTGACAGGCAACCTGAGAAGAACCCAGCCCTTTCTGCTTGACAACTTTCTCGGCGATGGCCAGGGCCAGGGCAACTGTCCCTTGTTCAGCCTGCCAGAGAAGCTGAGTTTTTAATCTGCTCGAAATTCTGCAATATTTCATTGAGCATTGTGTGGGTCTGGTCGGTTTGTTTCTGGTATTTTACCTGGGCTTCCGCGAAGGCCTGTTCGTGACCTTCTTTTTGGCCCTGAGCGAAACCTTCCTGATGGCCGGCTTTTTTCCCTTCCTCGAACCCGTCCTTGCGGGACTGCTCGATAAGAACTTGAGCGTCGGCAATCATCTGGTCGCGTTTTTTCTGGGCCTGGGCAATCAGGGCACGAGCTTCGGCAGCGATGTCACTGAAGTTGAAGGTTTCCTTCTTATCGCTGCTGGCGGCAAAATCTGCGGATTTCATTAACACCATAATCTACACCTAAGCTAATTAAACAACCATATCCGACTCACCCCCGCGGCCGGCAATGATGATTTCTCCGGCATCCTCAAGCCGGCGGACAATATCAACAATTTTCTGCTGGGCGGACTCGACATCACTAAGACGAACCGGCCCCATATATTCCATATCTTCCTTGATAAGCTGAGAAGCACGTTCGGACATATTTCCAAAGATTTTCTCTCTGAGTTCCTCACTGGCGGTTTTGAGGGCCAGAGCGAGTTCGTCGTTATCGACTTCCTTGAGCACGGCCTGAATGCCCTTATCGTTGACAAGCATGATATCCTCAAAGACGAACATGAGACGGCGAATCTGTTCGACCAGGTCCGGGTCGTCGGTTTCGAGACTTTCAAGAATGCCTTTTTCGGTGGAACGGTCGGCAAGATTGAGAATCTCCGCGGCCGCGTCAATCCCGCCGGCCTTGTCGAAGGTCTGCGAAACAATATCGCTAAGACGTGACTCAAGACCGATTTCAACTTCCCGGATTACTTCGGGATTGGTCTGCTCCATCGAAGCAATACGCTTGATTACTTCAACCTGTTTCTGCTGGGAAAGCCCACATAAGAATTTCGGAAGATTTCTGCGCCTGCAAATGAGCGAGAATCAGGGCGATGGTCTGGGGATGCTCGTCCTGAATAAACGTCAGGACGTTCTCGGACTCGGCTTTCTGCAGGAACTGGAAAGGGGTCTGCTGAATAGTCTGAGTAACCTGACGCAAAATGTCGGCGGCGTCTTCGGGCGCGAGTGATTTTTCGAGAAGGGCCTGAGCATAAGAAAGACCGCCTTGGTCCATATAACGATGGGCCAAAGCGAGATTGTAAAATTCATCCAAAACAGCATCCTGCTCAAGAGGAGCAATACCTTCTATTTCCGCGATTTCACGCGTAACATCCTCAATATCACCGCGGTCCATCAGGGCCATCACCTGCGCACCAATATCCTTGCCCAGCGAAAGCAGGATAATCGAGGCTTTACGCAGCCCGGACATGCGCATCAGGATTTCTTCGTGCGTCGGCATTAAGCGTCTTTCTTAATCCATTTATTAACCAGCTTGGCCGCGGTTTCGGGTGATTCCTGTACCATAGTGCGAATCTGTTCAAGAACCTGCTGGGAGCGTACGGCTCCTTCGTCCAGTTCCAGACCGCTGAGGCAATCCGCCGACTTCATCGGAGTCAGCGAAGGGACTTTCTTCCACCCCCAAAGCGTCCAGCGGAGGTTTGCCGGTGAGCATCGCGGCTTCTTCATCGGTCAGGTCGGTAACACTGGTGCTGCGTCTGACCATCATCAGCACCATCATGAGTGAGAACATCGCCAGTACGGAAACCGCGATGTGTTTGCCGTAGCGTTTGGCTATACCACCGACCGAGCCTTCCTGAACCACTTCGGCACCATCGAGACCACCGGCACCAGCACCAGCAGCCGCGACAAGCCCGCCGGCCCAGTACGAACTTACAAATACCTGCTCGGCATAATCTTCACCGTGCAGGTTAAGTGCCCGCATGACAACCTCTTTGAGGTTGGGTATTTCACGTTCCATGACGGCTTTAACAGCGGCATCGTCTGGTTCTGCGTCTCCGCCGGCTTCACGTTTGGCCAAACCCTCGAAATATTCCAGAGGAACACTAACAGTAGCGGTAATGTCTTCACGCGGAATACCGCCGGCAGGGGTAATTTCCTCGATAATTGTACTGCCCGGAATTACGGTATTGCGGCGGGAGGTGTCTTCGCGAGTTTCGCTCTGGGTTGTACCATTGGAACCGGAGTTATTGTCCGGCACATTGGCCATCATGCCGGGTTCGCGATTAGCCATGGTGCGATTATTGTTTTCCTCGGTGGCGGTTTCTTCCTGAGCGACCACCAGCGAACCGTTACCTTCGGGAGAAATTTTTTCTTCCTGCTTTTTCGTGTGAGTATTACGCGGTTTGGCATCAACCTGAACCAAAACATTGGGAATCGGCAAAACATCCAGAATTTTTTCACGGAAGTATTTTTCATACTGAAGTTTTTGTTCCAGGTAATCCGTGCCGAACTCCTGGTCCTCAGCAACGACCGGAATAAGAGAACCGTTCATAATAATTTCGACATTTTCGCGTTTAAGACGATTGACGGCGGAACCGACAAAACCGGCGATGGCGGTGGCGAGTTTGCGGTTAGGGGCCTTGCCGGAAGACAGCTTGACCGAAACCGATGCGGTCGCGATAGGTGTCATATTGTTGAGCCGACGCTGGTCGCCGCGATTGATGAACACCTTGGCTGAATCAACGCCGGGAAAAGTATTGATTGTCGCGGCCAGCTCTACCTGTAATGCGATAGTATCTTTGTTTTCACGAACCGAAGCCGGTGTCCAGATATCATTATCTTCCAGACGCTTCATAAAACCCGCGGAAATATCGTCCGGCAGAGCATCTTCCGAAGCGAGTTTGTAAGAAAGAGCGTTGGCACGACTGCGGGGCACGAGAATCTGATTGCCCTTGACTTCGTATTTCTCGGCCCACTGATCGAGCTTGTTGATAATCCGCGTGAGCTGTTCCTGATCAAAACCCTGGTTGAGCAGAACAACCTTTTCCTGCTGAGCGGAAAGCTGCACACCCCAGAAAATCGCGATAAGAGCAATAACCGCAAAGGCACCAATCGCCAACTTTTGACTGACAGTCAAATCACGCAATTGGGTCTGAATCTGCTCTAATGCTTTGCGGAGGAAAACTCATTTATTCTTCAGCCTCTGTTAAGGTGTTTATACTTTCATCTGCTTGATTTCGTCGTAAGCGTCCATCAGCTTATTGCGAATCTGCATAAGGGTCTGGAAAGCAAGCTCAGCTTTTTTAACCGCGGTGAAAACTTCTGCAACGTTTTCGGTCTTGCCGGTAGCGAGGTTCGACATCGCCTGGTCAGCCTCAGCCTGCAAGCGATTTACCTCATCAATGCTTTCCTTGAGTGTAGTCTGAAAATCTTTGCCGTCGGTCGGCGCACTTGCGTTGGCAGGTCCTTTGGTCTGGCCGTTGTTGCTGGTCAGCTTATCGGTGTAAATTGAATTAAAATTGTCTACCATCTTATTGCCTCTGGCTCAGGTCGCCTTTTCCGCAAGGCGAAATCCGGGCATCCTGCAATTATCCGACGCCGGCTCCGCCGACGCACCTTATTAAATCTTAAGCCAATATCCTCAATGCGTTGTTCAACATCCCTTTGCTCAACTCGATAGCGGTAAGGTTCGCTTCGTAAGCACGGGTGGCTTCCATGGCATTGACCATTTCGGGTGAAAGAGTCGATACCGGGCATTTTAACAAAACCATCTTCGTTGGCATAAGGGTTCTGCGGGTCATATTCCCAGCGATATACATCTTCTTTATTGATTTCGGAAACGTGAACACCTTCGCCGCCGTCACGGTCGCGACCTTCCGAGAAAACCACACTGCGACGCTGATAAGGTCCGCCTTCAGGAGTTTCCACGGTGTCAATATTTGCCATATTCATAGCAATAGTATTCAGCCGAATCCGCTGAGCAACCATACCTGATGTCGAAGTATTTATGGCATTAAACATCGTTCACTATCCTCATATTTTAGAGCCGACCACGAATGGCGGTTTGCAATCCACCGTATTTAGCCCGCAACATTTCGGTGGCCAGATTGTGCAGCAGGGCATTTTGCGACATTTCGCTCATTTGCTTTTCGATAAAACGGTTATTTTCATCATGAAAGAGGATATTACTGTCCTCAATTTCGATGGGCTGGATGGTCATGCTGTCGGCAGAGTCCACGCTTATGCCGCCGGTACTGCGAATTTCCAGCCGAGCGCCGGCCCCGCCCTTTTCCCGCCGTTCAACCGCTTCGTTCAGAGCGGCGAAAAACTTCTCCGCCGGCAGGTCTTTGGCTTTGTAGCCTACGGTATCCAGATTACTGATATTATTGGCCAGCACCTCCTGCCGCTGCTGGGTAAAGGATAATACCTTTTCCAGTACCGGAGTCGCGCCACGATTCAGTAAGCCCTCAATAAACATCCGTGTTTCCTTTTGTCTCTTTTTGCGGTCCCGGCATGCACCGGGAATACACCAACCGCACTACAATGCAAAATTTATGCCACAGGTCAAGCGTAGTAGCCGGCACTGCTCAACTTTAGTTGCCCAAGACGGGCAGCACCGGCCCTCGCTTTACATAACTAATGCTCAATAAAACATTTAGTTCGCCTCAAACCCTTCTCAAAGAATTTGTCCCATGAGCATTTCGCACATTATTAACTTTTTGTGGATAACCGCTTTTCAGTATTACCAGAACCCTGACTCCGACTACCCGGCAATTGTTGCGCGGGAAGAGGCAGAACTTGCCCGGTCCTCAATTTCACTAATTTCGGCCTGCCCAATCTCGGTCATGTTCCATCTTTTTATCTTCATGCCCAAGGTACGCAGTCCGATTCCCAGCGCGTCAGCGGTTTTCTGACGGTGTCCGTCATACTTGACAAGGGCCTTCTTAATCAATTGACGCTCCATGTCTTCAATACAAAAAGTGTCGGGCATACCAGCTGACATTTCCACCGCCGGAGACGAAAAATGCTTCCCATCCAGCCAGGGCCGAAGCGATCCTTCGGTAATCACATCGGAAGCGCCCAGTATCGAAACCCGCTCCATCAGGTTTTCCAGTTCACGAACATTGCCCGGCCAACGGTAGCATTTGAGCATTTCCAAAGCGCCGGGGGTAAGCTGGCAAACATCCGCCCCCCTCACGCCTGGCACAGCGGGTGAGAAAATATTCACAAAGCTGTTCGATGTCATCACCACTGCGCTCCCGTAAAGGAGGCACAGCAATAGGAACAACGTTAAGCCGATAAAAAAGATCCTCACGAAACTTGCCCTGGCGAACCCATTCCTGCAAATCACGATTGGTCGTCGCCAAAACACGAACATCAACCTGACGCGTAAGACTGGAACCAACCCGCTCAAATTCACGTTCCTGAAGAACCCGCAAAAGTTTAGCCTGAAGGTTCAAGTCCATTTCGCTTACTTCGTCAAGCAGTAAAGTACCTTCGTCGGATAATTCAAAACGCCCCTTCCGGGCCCTATCCGCACCGTTAAAAGCGCCTTTTTCATGGCCAAACAGTTCACTTTCCAGAAGATTGCTGCTCAAAGCGGCACAATTAACCGCCAATAGAGGTTTTTCACCGCGGCCGCTGCGGGCGTGCAGGGCACGGGCAACCATCTCTTTACCAGTCCCCCGATTCTCCGATAATCAGCACCGAAGCCGAGCTATTGGCAACCCGGCCTATCTGTTCATTAAGCCTGTCCATCGCCGGGCCCGAACCGATAAACATCCGGCCCCGCTGCCAGTCGTGCGCGGTGGTGCGAAGCGCCTCATTTTCTTTCAGCAGACGATGATGCTCCAGCGTACGATCAACCAGCAGTTGAATCTGGTCAGCATCGAACGGTTTCTGGATATAATCGTAAGCACCTTTACGCATGGCTTCCACTGCGGTGGCGATACTGGCATAAGCGGTCATCATAACAATCGGAATTTCGTTGCTGCGTTTGCGAATCTCCTCGATAAACATCAAACCATCCATACGCGGCATCTTCAAATCAGTGATAATCATATCGAAAGGAAAAGCACCCAGCTGCTCCAGGGCCTCGTGAGCGCCGGACGAAGCAACGACTTCGTGACCAGCCATAGCGAGCGTCGCCTGGAGTGAGTCACGCATCATTTCTTTGTCATCTACAACGAGTATATGGGCCATAATCCGCGTCTTTCCTGTTTGTCAGGGCAATAAAATCGTAAAACAAGCACCGCCGGTATCTCTGTTCGACGCGGTAACAGCGCCGCCGTGCGATTCGACGAGTCTATGAACAATCGCCAGTCCCAGACCCGTGCCGGTATCGCGAGTGGTGAAAAATGGATTGAATATCTTGTGCATAACCTGAGCCTTAATCCCCGGCCCGGTATCCTCAACACTGATTCGCACCTGATAAGGCGGCTCATCGGCACAACGACCAGCCTTGATTGTAAGCGTCCCCGATTCAGACATCATCTGCAAAGCGTTAGTGATAAGGTTCATCAAAACCCGCTGCATCATGGAACGGTCAACCGGAATCTGCAATTTACGGTCAACAGCATCAAGGTCAAACTCAACCGCTGATTCTTTCAGCTGAGGTCTAACATATTCCAGAGTTTCATTAAGTAAATCCGCAAAGTTTACCGCTATCTTGTCACAATTCTGCTCATGCGTGAAAGCCAGAATATCAGTCACAATCACATCCAGCGAATGTATCCCCTTACTGATTTTGCGAGCCCACTGGAGCAAATCTTCATTACCTTTGAGGCCCCGTTCCAGAATCGAAGTATACAGCTTGATAGCACCCAGAGGATTACGAATCTCATGGGCCATACCCGCGGCCATCTCACCCAGAACGGCCAGACGACTTTTACGTTCTAACTGTTCATTTTTCTGCTGAAGCTCTTCACGCAGACGAACAACTTCACCCTGAAGCTGAACATAAGAATTATAAATCCGGTCCGACGCTTTGTTATAAGCGTCAAACGCCGAGGCCAACTGCTCAACAGCTTCAGCCGATTCCGGTACGCTCTTTCTAATGTCTTTTATTGATTCTGCCATCACTAACCTTACGGTTTACCAGTTATCAAGCATGTCCCAACGACCGGCCGGGAGTATACTGAGGCCCGCCATAAGCACGATTAACACGCTTACCGGAGTTTACATTGCAAATCTCCCGGGCAACTTCCTGACGCTGTTGAGAAAGCGTTTCGCTGTCGCGCTCATCGCGAGCGATAATTTCGCCAAGAATATCCTGCACATTCTGGACCAGCTCCTGAGCCTGCTGACGCTGTTCAGGCGGCAGCATTTCAGCTATCTTTTGCCAGTCAGCGCGAACCGGACGCAATTCACGGTCCAGTCCGGCCAAACGATCAATCAGCCTCTGCCGCCCTGCCAGAATTCGCAACAGAGTCTCCGGATCCTTGCCGTCTACCAACGTAGACTGACGGGAAGCCAGGTCACGCAGCTGAATATACAGCAGTCTCTGCTGGGTAAGCAGATGAATCATTTTACTGCCGGTGTCCATTGCCTGGTCGGGTGTCATAGGATATCCTTCCATTAGGGTTACCAAAGTCCTGACTTCGCCATCCATTCAAACCAGCTCTGCCATTGCGCCCGCGACATGCTGGTGGGGCCCGCGACAAGCTGTTCATCGGGAATTTTACGAAGCTGCCACAAAGCCCGCTGATTCGCCGAGCGTGCCTCGCCCAGGTTGCCAAGTTTGATATGACAGTTGACAATCTGCACGAATGAATTCAGAGCAGTCGGAGTCAGCTGATAGCGGAGAGCAACTTCTTCATAAGCCATAACCGCTTCTTCGTAACGGTCTAGGTCAAAAAGACAATCGGCTTTGTACATCCAACTGTGACACAAATAAAGGTCGTCGAGAACAGTGCGGCGGCCTTCGGGTATTTTTTCATAATGGTCTATCGACTGAGAAAAATAATTGCGGGCAAGATTCAGATAGCGACGGCGAAGTTCGCGATTCTTTTCCTGGGTCAGCAGGGCCGTAGGATCGCTTTCAAGCTGGGCCAGAACCTCATCCAGAGCCAAACCACTTTGACGATGCGAATCCGCGGCTAGAAAAATATACTTGGCCAGACGCGGGTCATCAGCATAGCGGTCTATCGCCTCAGTGAGAATACCCATGGCCTTTTCGTAATCCTGCTTATTGTAATACAGCTCACCCAACTCAAACATCGACTGACGAAAATATCCCGAAGCGGGTGTCAACGTGCGATCTTCGAGCATGGAAATGAGAAGCAGCTCAGCCTCTTCAATTTCCGGAGGGTCAAGGGCCAGATAGCAGCGAGACAAAGGCACGGCACTATCCAAAGCCGCCTGCGAACGAGGGTTGCTCTGACGCAGGTTCCAGTATTGCTCGATGGCTTCGGGGTAACGTCCCACGGCCTGATAAGCCTGGGCCAAATAAAAAATAGCACGAGGCCAACGTGACTGTCCCTGCCTTTCCTCGACAAAACGCTTCCAGGCCTCTATCGACTTTTCGGCATTGCCCGCCTTGTCATAATTGCTCGCCGAACGCCAGAGACTGTCCGCGTAAAGGTTGTCATCCCCCACCACCAGACGCGAAACACGCTCAAAACTGGGCACCGGCCTGCTCGTAATGACTGGTAATAAGTTCGTTCTGCTGGACAATCAACTGCTTTTCTGTTTCGGTCGGCTCGCGGTCAGCGGTCAGACGCTTTGATTCAACCAGGTCTTCCTGCAAACTGCTCAGCCATAAACTCGTGCATGCGGGCAAAAACGGTCGGCTGCGTCAACATCATTTTCGGAGGCAACCTGCTGTTCGATTTCAAGAAAGGACAGGGCCGCATCATAACGCTTGAGCATACCCAACCGATAAGCCTGCTGAGCCAGACTCTGCTGAAGTTCATCACGCGAGACAGCCCGATTACCGGAGGTCTTTTTTACCTGGTCAACAGCATCCTGATAAAAAAATTACCCGCCTCACCGTAACGCTGTTGAAGCGTCAGGCACTCGGCCATACCCAAAGCAGCAGCGGCATACCACTCTTTACCCATCTGGGTATCGATAACCAGCTGATAATAGTACGGGCATCATGGTCACGAAACTGTTCGTAATTGATACGCCCCAGCTCAAGGGCCGCCTGAGCGTAACATCACCACGATCTTGAGATGGTCCATAAGATTACGCAAAACCTGGTCAGCCTCATCGGCTGAACCAACCCGACGCAACGCCCGACCCCGCAAAAATTCCAGCTCATCACCCAACCGTGATAAACGAATTTTTCTCATCCGCCGAAGCCAGCAAATCCAATGCCTGCTGTTCGTGCCCCATCTCTATCAACAAATCAAACCTTACGCACAAACGCCCACGAACGGTCCTATCAGATACATCCGGCTGACCAAGCAGCTTCTCAACCACGGACATGCTGTTTTCCAGATAGTTTTCCGGCCGGGACGCCAGAAGCATCTGAACCAGCAGGCGATTCAAACCCGCGTCAAAAATTCTCTGTGCGGGCAATGGCTTTTTAAGAGAGGTAACCGCTTTTTCCGGCTGATTAAGATTCCAGCACGCCAACGCCAAATCACGAAAAATCGCACACTCGCCGCAGTATGGGGTCAGGCATATTCCGCTGCAAAGCAATCGAGTAATCATATATAATTCGCTCATAATTAGCTGGGGCACTGAGACGATAAGCATCCATCCCCCACTGGCTAAGGCTGCGCAAGCTCCTGAACACCCGAACCTGGGCAACCATAAAATGAACCCGGGCTAACTGTTCTTCACTCTGGCGCCTGCCGACGAAGCTCTTCCGCTGCCGGCATAAAACTCCGGGGTAGCGCTCCTGGTCAGCGAAGGCCTGAACACACCTCAATAAGTTCATCAAAAGTAGGCGCATCGTCTCCCGGTCGCAACTGCCAGATCAAACCGACAAACGCGACCAGGGAGACAATTGCCAGTGGTATCTGCCACTGACTCGGACATTGCCTGACGGAAGGTTAATTGTGATTTCGGCGAATCATCCATGATTACTTTCGGACTTCCTGTCCCGCGCCTGGGCCTTCAAAGTTAACAATAGCGACAGAGACCGCACCCCATGTGGCCCCTGACCAGCAACGGCAGACTAACCAGCCGAAGCCGGAAGCATTCGCCGCTCATCGTCAAGCAATAAACGAATCTCGCGAAGCGTCTTCGTACTCTTAAGTTGTTCTATACGGGCAAGTTCTGTAAATACCGACTCGTCGTAAAGCCGGTGCCCCCCTTCCGTCCAGTCCCCCTCGTTTATCAGCCCCATGATGGTGTAGTTATGAACCGTCTGGCGACTCAGACCCGTAAAACGGGCAACTTCACCAATGCGGAACAACTTCAGGGGGCGGGTTATTTTTCAGTTTTTCGGCTAATGCTGTCATCTTATTGCGTACTCCACAAATTACATCCGGTTAGCAAAGCCCGATAATTATATTTTACGTTTTGTAAAATAATTAACATACGCTAATCAGAGTCAAACAAAACTTTAGTTTTTTTGCCTTTTTTTTTTTACCTCAGTTTGCCTTTCATATCTACCGATATTACAAAGGATTGTATTAGATGCGGAGACGGCCTATATCTACAAAACACTACATATAGGCAAAAAAGGAGACTCGATCGCAACATGCGGCAGAAGTTGATTATTCATGCCGGTCTGCCCAGACCCCTGGCCGACCACTTGACCGCCCTGGCGGCCAGGATGGGGATTAACTGTGCCGATTATAATGAATGGCAGGCTCAAACCAAGGACAGTCAGGCCCTGACCGTGATGTTCCTGACTCCCAACTGCCAAAAATGCGCTACAGACATACCCAAACTCCGCAAAGAAATTGCAGATTTCCTGGCAATCGCAATCTGGACAAATTCCACTGACAACCCCCAAGACCCAAACTCCATATTAAAGCCATTGTGATGACGTGCTTTTACGACAATCTAAACATCTCCGCCCTGCAAAAACGTATTGATTTTTATTTTTCAGCAACTTAAAAAAAATAAAGAAACCCCTCCAGCAGCAGCACGAACTGGCCCGTAAAAACGTCAAGCTCACTCACCAGATTGCCCATCTGCAAAAGCAACTCAGCCAGCGAGACTCAAATCTGCAAACCCGCGAGAAGGTTTTAGATAAAAATCAATCATATCAGTCACTTGTCGCGGCAAATCAACTGCCTGGACATCGACCGTATCGCTTCTATCTGTACCGACCAGGTTCCCGCCCTCATTTCCGCCGCGGTTCGCTTCACTATACACTTACGACCCGGACAAACACGTACTCCACCTCATGCGGCACAATCACCCCTACGCGATTGACCGGCTCGTGGTCCTGGAGGAACATTCCAACAGCCCCATGGATAAAGCCATCCGCCCAAAGCAAGCTTTTGCTGCTGAAAGACTTCGCCGAAATCGAAAAGGACGGTAAAGCCCCCGTACGCCGTAAAAACAAAAACAACTATCAGTCCAACAGCTGCATCATTGCCCCGCTTTTCGGCAGCGGCAGAATTGTGGGCATAATCAATCTCGCTGACAAAATTGACGCCCCCTGCTTTCGATGCGGAAAACGACCTTTCGCCGGTCCAGCTGTTGTGCGACATCATCGGCTCTTCGCTGGCCAATATCCAGATGTACGAAGACGCCAACCGCCGGGCCCGGACCGACAGCATGACCGGCCTGGTCAACCATCGCACCTTCTACGACGAACTGGACCGGGAAGTACATCGGGTCAGGCGTTACGAAACCGACCTCACACTCATAATGGTAGATATGGACAATCTCAAAAAGATAAACGACAATTACGGCCATCGCGCCGGCGACGCTGTTATCCTGCACGTTTCCCAGCAGATACAGAACTGCATCAGGCACAGTGACATAGCTGCCCGTTACGGCGGTGACGAGTTTGCCGTAATCCTGCCCAACACCGGCTTGCCCGAAGCATTAACCGTGGCAGAACGTCTCGGTGCTACCGTATCGGAAAAACCGGTTAAATTTGAAAAACAGGACATAAATGTGTCAGTAAGCGTAGGAATGGGGCAATTTCGGACTAACAGCTCACTAGAACAGTTTATGAACGAAGCTGACGCGGCACTGTTTGAAGCTAAAAACAGCGGCAAAAACCGTATTCAGGTCTTCGAACCGGCACATAATCCGGTCTAAATAAACGCTTTTTTCTCTGGATAATGTAAAAAAGGGGGGGTTATTGAGCGAAATTGACGGTTTTTTGAGCATTTTTTCAATCCTGTTCGGCACATTTATTGCTCAAATACAGTTTTTCTGTGGTCTTTGCAGTTCATATGATTTAGCGGGGATTATCCCTCAGTGGGACTGTCGGCACTGGTTATTTTGGCGCAGCATCAGCGGCAGCGGCGATTTTTTTGAGGATCGGCCTTAGTTTTGGCTTTGGAGTTTATTGATATGGTTCTGCATTTCTTGCTCGTCGGCCATGCCGCAGAGGTGCCAGCAGAGCATTTCGTAGGTTCTTAAAGTTGGTTTTTTGCCCGTCCACAGGCTGATCAGCATACAGGCGATAATCGCGGCGTACATCTGTAGTTCGATACCGTTTTCGCAGAGGCTTAGCAGATGTCGGCAGCCCAGCACATGCTTAAAAAAGCGGAAAAATATTTCGATGGCCCAGCGTTTCTGATAGAGCAGGGCAATGACTTCGGCGTCCAGGTCCAGCCGGTCGGTGGCAATCAAAATCATCTCACTCTGACGTGGTCCCTGGCCCCGTTTCAAATGCGGTTGACATTCAACCGCTATCAGGCGTAACGGTTGTTTGAAATCTTCCCGCAGTTTTTCACTGCTGCCGGCGATTACCGTACGATCAAAAATTATCCCCGCTTTTCGAGCATCTTCAGTTAAAGGTTTTTCCTGAATAGTTTCGTAAACCGTATCCTCACGCAGCCGACATACAAAAGAGCTTTTACTATCCACAATGGCCTGAAACAGCTTAAAACAGGCATATCCGCGATCATTGACATAAATCCGGCCGGGCTGAAGATTCTCTAAAAAAACCTTTCGCTCATCAGACTTGTCTTCACTGATATTTATTTTCAGAGGCACATATTTTTCCAGATCAAACTGAGTGTGTGCTTTAATTCCGGGTTTGTCGGTGTCCCAGGCAGCCTGAGTGAGTTTTTGCAAAGCCTGAATACTGCTGCCGTCCACCAGGGTAATGACCTGACCGACTTCCAGTTTTTTGTCCTGAGATATCGGCCCTAACTGCTCAGTGAGTTGAGCGATTATCGGCTCTAACAAAGAACTCTCAAAAACCCGGGATGCTTCCGAAAGCGAACCCAGCGAAGCACGCGAACAACCCAACAGCCGCTGTACCTTTTTGAGCTCGCCGGCCTGCTGCAAAGACCGGATGGAACTGCAGATCGGATTGAACATGTATAACAGCAGCAGACTGACATACTGGTCCATGAATAATGTGCGATTGCCGGCCCGGTCCCGCTCACATCCCGCCGAGTGAAGACCTTTCAGCAGAGCCGAGAGGGACTTGAAATACTTGAACCCACGCAGGTCCCGCTCCTTGATTTTCTGACGCTTAGCACTCATGCCTCCTATTAGAGCATAAATATCCCTCGAGCGCAAATTACCTATCTTAACATTTCGGGTTCTTTTTAAAAAAATACAGGAGGCCAAAAGCCTAAAGCAATAAATGTGCCGAACAGGATTGGCATTTTTTCGTGTTTTTTTCAATCCTGTTCGGCACATTTATTGCTCAAATACAGTTTTTCTGTGGTCTTTGCAGTTCATATGATTTAGCGGGGATTATCCCTCAGTGGGACTGTCGGCACTGGTTATTTTGGCGCAGCATCAGCGGCAGCGGCGATTTTTTTGAGGATCGGCCTTAGTTTTGGCTTTGGAGTTTATTGATATGGTTCTGCATTTCTTGCTCGTCGGCCATGCCGCAGAGGTGCCAGCAGAGCATTTCGTAGGTTCTTAAAGTTGGTTTTTTGCCCGTCCACAGGCTGATCAGCATACAGGCGATAATCGCGGCGTACATCTGTAGTTCGATACCGTTTTCGCAGAGGCTTAGCAGATGTCGGCAGCCCAGCACATGCTTAAAAAAGCGGAAAAAATATTTCGATGGCCCAGCGTTTCTGATAGAGCAGGGCAATGACTTCGGCGTCCAGGTCCAGCCGGTCGGTGGCAATCAAAATCATCTCACTCTGACGTGGTCCCTGGCCCCGTTTCAAATGCGGTTGACATTCAACCGCTATCAGGCGTAACGGTTGTTTGAAATCTTCCCGCAGTTTTTCACTGCTGCCGGCGATTACCGTACGATCAAAAATTATCCCCGCTTTTCGAGCATCTTCAGTTAAAGGTTTTTCCTGAATAGTTTCGTAAACCGTATCCTCACGCAGCCGACAGACAAAAGAGCTTTTACTATCCACAATGGCCTGAAACAGCTTAAAACAGGCATATCCGCGATCATTGACATAAATCCGGCCGGGCTGAAGATTCTCTAAAAAAACCTTTCGCTCATCAGACTTGTCTTCACTGATATTTATTTTCAGAGGCACATATTTTTCCAGATCAAACTGAGTGTGTGCTTTAATTCCGGGTTTGTCGGTGTCCCAGGCAGCCTGAGTGAGTTTTTGCAAAGCCTGAATACTGCTGCCGTCCACCAGGGTAATGACCTGACCGACTTCCAGTTTTTTGTCCTGAGATATCGGCCCTAACTGCTCAGTGAGTTGAGCGATTATCGGCTCTAACAAAGAACTCTCAAAAACCCGGGATGCTTCCGAAAGCGAACCCAGCGAAGCACGCGAACAACCCAACAGCCGCTGTACCTTTTTGAGCTCGCCGGCCTGCTGCAAAGACCGGATGGAACTGCAGATCGGATTGAACATGTATAACAGCAGCAGACTGACATACTGGTCCATGAATAATGTGCGATTGCCGGCCCGGTCCCGCTCACATCCCGCCGAGTGAAGACCTTTCAGCAGAGCCGAGAGGGACTTGAAATACTTGAACCCACGCAGGTCCCGCTCCTTGATTTTCTGACGCTTAGCACTCATGCCTCCTATTAGAGCATAAATATCCCTCGAGCGCAAATTACCCATCTTAACATTTCGGGTTTTTTTTTAAAAAAATACAGGAGGCCAAAAGCCTAAAGCAATAAATGTGCCGAACAGGATTGTGTTTTTTTACGTTTTTTTGCATTTTTTTGCATTTTTTCGCGTTTTTGGCGGGAGCAAACTATACTATATTACCTTTTTGGGGTATTTTTTTGCAAAAAAGTGTCGTATAGTATAGTTTTCGGATAAAGGCCGGAACCGAAATTAAACGGCGCGGCTTCAGGGCTGGCCAGCGTCGGATTTTAATTCTCATGTTGATCTTCATCCTCAAAAAAGCTGTTGCAGGGGACGTAAAAGGCTGTAGAATTCAGGTGGATTCTCTCTAACCGAGGAGAACTATCGATTATGGCACAAAACGCAGGTGAGTTTGATAACGGCATCGCTGAGATTCGTGAGGCCCGCGACCAGGCCCAGATTTTGCGTGACCAACTGGTAGCGGAATTTGAACGGCTTAACGAGGAAGACAAACATCTTCCGGCTGATGAACGCGAGAACCCCCGTCGGATACAGGGTCGTGAGACCATGGGCAAGGCCGTGAGGGCCGCTGACCGTGCCATCGCCAGTATTGACCAGGCGCTGCGTGAACTCCAACGGGTTCGTGACGAAAACGGACCGCTCTAATCTTGTAAACCCGGCACTTGGACGGCCTGGTTGATTTCCAGAAAATATAATATCAGGCCGCAAACCGGCTTATGAAGAATTATTTCGACCGCCCGGCGATAAAGCCACATCTGCGGATAATACCCCTGGGCCCGCTGGTCAATGGTATAGTTATTAACCCGGTCGGTTTTATAATCAATTACCCAAACACCTTTATCAGTTTCGACCAGGCAATCAATAATACCGCGGACCAGTACCGGTTCCTGAGCGTCAGTACCTTTTAGTTCGGCGGTGGTATAAACCTCGGCGGCGGGCAGGGCCAGCGTGAACGGCCATTCTCGAACCAGCCGGTCAGGATTATCAACAAGCAGCCGCCCTGCCGAGTCGGCAAAGAACGCGGCAATCTTTTTCAGGTCCACCGCGTCGATCCGGGCGGAATCAATAATGCCCCGCTGGACCATTTCGTTAAGCTGGTCAGCCAGACCGGACTCATCGAGGGTACAACTTAAATCAATTAATTGCAGGAACAAATGGTTAAGCGTCCCTCGTTCGGCGGCGGTAATATCCGGGCCGGTCTGGTTCAGGAAACGCACGCGGCGACTGAAAGGTTCGGCGATTTCAGTTTTGGCCCCATCGCGCGGGCCGAAATCTTCTTCGCCTAAAGTGTTTAGATGCCGTTTAATCTCGGTGACACTGGTCCGGGCTGCCAGAGTGGTCATTTGCCGCTGGGCATAGCGCCATTTGATTCGCTCGAGCACCTCAGCGGCGGCTGGACCAGGGTTATCATCACGGGCTAAATCATCCAGATTTTCGAGAGACTTGCGGGCAACCACCTGAGGCTGATTATCCCTTACCAGTTCGAACATTTGCTTGTCGGAAAAACTGTTTATCTCAAATCGGGCGGCGGCAGAATATTTATCGCCGGTTAAATCATCAACGGGCCGTTCAAGAAATCCCTGCATATCGGGATGCCCCGCCAAGGCCATCACCAGCCAGTAAAGTGGTGAAGCAACTCCGCTCAGGGCAAACTCGGCAAGCGACTCGGCAGCACTCCAGCGCCAAAGCTGTCCCAGTTGGCGTAAATCGTCCAGTTTGGAAGTACCCGTCAGAATCAGGCGTTCGCGGGCCCGAGTCAGGGCAACATAAAGGATTCGCATCTCCTCGGCCAGTGAGCGACGCAGCAAAGTCTCGCCGATAATATTATGCGCCAGCGTATCCCAGCGGTCGTGACTGAGTCGGTCGACAACCTTCAGTCCGACGGAACAATCTTCCTCACTATCAAACAAAATACTGGGACGGGTATCGGAAGTATTAAACCGCCGGGCCAAATCGGCAATTATAACGACAGGGAATTCCAGCCCCTTGCTTTTATGCACGGTCATAATCCGCACCACATTTTCGGCTTCGGTGATGACTGGCGCCGGTGCGAAGTCGCCTTCTTCGTCGCGGATTTTATCGAGAAACCGCAAGAACCGGCTAACCCCCTGACGCGTAAAGCTATCGAACTGCCGGGCTCTATCGTACAAATGCAGCAAATTATTATAGCGTTGGGTACCATCGGGCAATCCGCTGACAGTGGCGGGCAGATTAGTGTCCCGATATATCTGCCATATCAAGGTCGCCAGCGTACCCTGTCGCGCCTGGCTGCGCCAGTTTTCCAAACGTTCCAGGAATAAAAGCAGTTTTTCTTTTAAGGCGGTATCGGCGCCGTTTTCGGCATAATTGACTACGGCGTAGTAATAGGGACACTCTCTAGTAGAAGCCAGTCTAATTTCGGCGAGTTCCGATTCATCCAAACCCACCAGTTGGCTTCTGAGTACTGCGGCGAGGGGGATATCCTGCTGCGGATTGTCCAGCAATTGCAGAAGCGAGACCATATCCTGTATTTCAGTCGCACCGAGATAGCCGCCGCTGAGCTCGGCATAAACGGGGACATCGGCCTGCAAAAGAGTCTCGGTCCAGATCTGTCCCCGCGCCCGTGCCGAGCGTAGCAGAATGACAATATCTCGATATTCCACGGGCCGGGTAATGTCGTTCTGCTTATCGTAAACCTGAAATTTCTGGTTCTGCACCATGTCCTGAATACGCCGGGCGATAAGCAGTGCTTCGCGCCGGTCGGCGTCGAGCTCGTCAATTTCCTTATCGGTTGACAAAACTTCTTTTTCCAGCAAATGGACTTCGACGGCGCCTTTTTCGGCGGTGTTATCGTAATATTCGGCGCCGAAATCCAAAGCAGCCTGGTCGTCATAGTCGATTCCGCAAAACTGCTCGGTCATACACCGACGGAAAATAAAATTGATGCCGGCGATAATCTCGCGTCGCGAACGGAAGTTTTTATTGAGATTGACACGGGCCCGGTCCGGCAAATCGGCAGTGTCATTTTCCGGTTCCGGCAGAACCAGCTCGAAGTCATGATATTTTCGCATAAAGATACGCGGGTCGGCCTGACGAAAGCCGTAGATGCTCTGCTTGACATCACCGACCATAAAGACATTGCCGGGGACATTATCATTACCGCGGCAGATGCGATTCAGAATCGCTTCCTGAACCGGTGCGGTGTCCTGATATTCATCGACCAGTACATGCCGAAAACGCCGACGCAACTGGTCAGCGACATCGTATTTGGGGCTGAGCAGTTCAAGACATCTATGTTCCAAATCAGCAAAATCCAGCACATTACGACGGGCCTTGGCAGCGGTATATCCGGCAGCGAACTCACCCTGCAAGTCAAGCAGGAGATGGGCCATTCCGTCAGTTATTTGCAATTGGCGTTTGAGTGCTTCGGGGCCGACGGCGAAGCGTTCTACCAGTTTGCCGAAACCATCTTTGGCTTTATCGATAAAACCCTTGATGGTATCTTTCTGCTTATCAATTTCTTCTTTTTGCCATTCTTCAAGGCCTTTGGGTTTGCGGATTGCGGGGGCATTATCCCAACGCTGTCGCTCGATGAGTGAATCTATGAGCAGATTTATATCGCCGCTCTTTACGTGCTGCTGGATGCCGAGCAGGTTGGGAATAAGTTTCTCGTCGATATAATCCCGGTAAACCGCGACCGCAGGGAAATGAGCCACAGCGTCCCGGGCGTATTGCAGTTGCAGGATAACACGATTGAGCTGGTCGGCAATAACCTCAAACTGTTTACGAGCGAGCTTGAGCGAAGCAGGGTCTTCCAGCGTAACCTCAAGCTGTTCTCGGCAAAGTTTGGCCCAAAGATGATGGTCATGCAGGCTTTCGAGAAAGTTATTCATCTGCACGATACGATAAACCACATTGCGGTCATTGCCAGCCTGGGCGGAGCTGTAGGCCTGTACAAACGGACTAAAGACCCGTTTGTCGGTTTCGCGATAATGCCGTTCGAAAAGCTCTTCAGCCACCTGAACCTTCAAGAGAGCCGCTTCGTCGGCGTCGAGCATCTCGAAAGTCGGGTCGAGCCCCAGCAGATAGAAAAACTCACTTAATACCGATTTGCAAAATGAGTGTATGGTAGAAATCTGGGCTTTATCGAGCAGTGCCAGTTTACGCCTGAGCATCTCGGTATCCGAACCGGGCTGGCGAGATTTCTTGCGTAGAAAATCAGCTATTCGCTGGCGCATCTCGGCGGCGGCAGATTCGGTAAAGGTCAGGACCAGCAGTTCTTCAACCTCACAAGGTTCAGGTGCTTCGCTGAGCAGATAGACACAACGCCGGGCCAGTACGGCGGTCTTGCCAGCACCTGCCGCGGCGGTAAGCAGTATATCACGACCGGTGAGAGTGCGGGCCTGATTCTGCTGAGCGGTTAGACGAATATCACTCATTGTCAGCCCCCTCCAGCTGGGCAGCTATTAGACTAAGCACATTTTCTTTTTCTTTGCTAAACCCTCTCAGGGTGCGATAACGGTCCACACGAACATCGAACCGGCATAAGGGCCGGAACTGACAATACTCACAGGGACTTTCCTTGTCGTCATAACGATAGGGTCGTACCGAGATTTCTCCGGCCAGAATGCGGCGGCCCTGCTCGATAAGCTGAAGACTCGTCCACCTGAGCATATTTTCCAAATCTTCGGTACACACAATGTCGCTGCTTTTGCCGTTGAAGACCTCGCCTTCTTTGTTCATATAGGCGCCGAAGTACGATGAATATTTCGCAGGTATCAGCTCTTTATCAAGATGCTCTATCCACACACCATCGATTATGCCGCGAGCTTTATGGATGGGGACATCGGTTTCGGGCTCGCAGTAGTCCTGTTTAAAACCTTCCGGCACCATGCCGCTGCGTCGATCACCACTGCGGGTGATGGGCAGATATACCGCACCTACGGGCGAGACGGGCTTATTCGCATCACGACTGTACTTTTCCAGCACGAGCAGATATGTGAGAAGCTGCAAACTCAGGCCATAATAAAAATGGCCGAAGGGGAAAGTGCCGCCGCTGGATTTATAGTCGATAACCATTATTCCGCCACGTTCATCGCAATAATCCACCCGGTCGATTCGGCCGCGCAGTAATATCTTGCCGCCGTCGGGCAAATCATATTCCAGAGCGCCGGCGTGAGTTTCCGGGCCAAAAGCGATTTCCGCTGAGCGCTGGACAAAATCACTGGCGCCGGCATGTTTACACAATACCCGGCAGAAGCGTTTCAGGTGTTCAGCGGCGAAGTTTATCAGCGTTTTACTGCGGGCGGAAAGATTCAACAGTTCCGCAATTTGGGTATGGTTGCGGGCCAGAGAATCCGTGGTCTGAGCGACAATCTGGTCCAGTTCGTCATTATCCAAATCAGCCCAGCCGCGATTTTGTTTTTTGAGGGTAAGAAAAATGTCTTTCAGGGCTTCATGGTAGAACGCCCCCATATCCGGTGCCGCCAGAGAGAGCTCGGCTCGTTCGCGTAAATTCAAAGCATAGGAGGCGAAATGTTTGAAGGGACAGGCGGCGAAAGTTTCCAGGCGTGAAACACTGCCGGTCAGTTCATGGCGGTACATCCGCTGGACAATTTCCGGGGTGAGAACGGCTTGATTGTTATAGGTCAGGCCACTGAGACTGCGTTTTATCGTTTCGCGATAATCGGCATGATTCAAGGCCGCGGCGGCCAGTTCACGCCAAAGCGGTTCGGGCTGCTGGCCGGGGTGAACCCTGGAAAACTCCAGGGCCAGCTCACGGCCCAGCTGAGCGGTGCTGGTTATTCTGCGCATATCCGCCTGACCAATATCACCGCCAAGATGGATGGTCGGTACGTCCCCGGCGGCATCGTAAATATGGTCAATCATCGAGGAAGGCTTCAGGGCTGTTCCGTCGGCACGGGCGGCGGGGTAGCTTATCCAGACAAACTCGCGGGGACGGGTAACGGCAATATAGGCAAGATAACGTTCGTTCAGAAGTTTGCGGACGCTGGTCGGGCCCAGCTCGAAACCTTCGTCCAGCAGTGATTCACGCTGACTGTCGGTCAGGAACGAATCGGGCGAACTGACCTTGGGAAAACTGCCTTCGTTGACACCCAGGATGAACGCCGCCCGAATACGCGGATGACGTGACCGCTCAATAGTGCCGACCAACACCTGGTCCAAAGCCGGCGGAATCAACGCCAGGGTCATCTCACCGAGTACCGAAGAAAGAATCTCACTGTATTCTTCCAGCGTTAGCTGCTGGTCGATTAGCGTCTGAGCCAAATCGTCGAAGATGTCCAGTAAATCGCTGTAAACCTGCTGATGAGTCAAAACCGCGTCGAGTTGGCCGAGCCGCCCGGCCTGTGTACACCATTGAGAAAGCGTTCGAGGCACTTCCAGACGCTCCAGCAGGTTCACCAGTGCAGCAGTGATTTGCCGCACGGGAATTGGCCGGTTTGGTTCGGGTGGTCCGTTGTAGATTTCGTCCCGCATTTTCAATAACGGCTCGACGGCCTGAGTACGATAATTATCGAGCTGAGCGGCGGTCAGAGGTTGAACCGTGTCCTCCTCTGGAGCGGGTTGATCTTCGCCCAGGGCCGATTGCCAGGTTTGCAGCCAGGCTCTGCCGGTGAAGGCATGGGCCAGAGCGTAATTTTCCAGCTCATCAACCGCCTGCCGCGAAAGATTCGCCAGATCAGTCTTCAGATAGTCCAGCAGATACTCCGTCTGAAATTCACTGGTCAGAACCGATAACGCCGAACGCAGCAGTTCGATAAGCGGATGATGACGCACCGAACGACGCTGGTCCACGAAGCACGCGATACCATGGTCTGCGAATGACGACCGCAACAATTCCTCATATTCACTAAAATCACGCAGAATGACCGCGATGTCACGAAAACGATAATTGTACTGGCGACACAAACGCAAAATCTGCCGGGCGACAGTTTCGACTTCGACACGTCGGTCCGGGGCTTTTACGATTGCCACGCCTTGCGGGGCAATATCGACATCCGCGGTAAGTGACTGGGCTGGTTCGATGCGGTTTTCGGCGAGGTTACTCTCCAGCCGGGCGAGAATTTCGCAATCATCGAAACGCGGCATCGTTTTCTGTTTGTTCAGCGGGAACAGTAAAGGCTGGGCGATACTGACGCCAAGGGCACCGGCGGTGCGACGAAGTTTCTGGTAGGTTTCCAGAGTGGGATGGAATAAATCCATGTCGCTTAAATTTGTCAGGGATTGCGGGTCAGCGTCGATGGCGTAACAGGCCGGCGCGGTGGGATTTAGACACAAGGAAAATTCAGTTTCGCTTACAGACGCGGCCAGTGCGAATAAGGCCCGGAACTGCTGAGGGGTAAAACCGGCGAAACCGTCTATCCATAAATGCGACCCTTTGAGAAATTCGCATCGGCTGCACTGCTCGACCATCAGGTCGAGAAAATCTTCCGGCTCAACAAAACGCCCCCTGACCCAGCCCCGGTAATCTTCGTAAATCAAGGTCAGGTCGGCAAGTTTGTTGCGTAGAGGCTCCAGCGAGGCGTCAGAGGCACTGCTAAGACGAGCCAACTGCTCACGCAGGGTTTCGGGACTTTGGCTGTACTGTCTAAGCTCGCTGAGCATTTTGGAAAGGCGGGCGATGAAACCGCTTTTCAGGGCTGCCCGATTGAAAATTCGTAACTCATCGATACGCTGCTGGAGCAGGCGGCGGAGTATCATTCTTTTGCCGTTTTCGGTAAGGATGGGCAGGGTTGGTGGTGCGGTTTCGAGGAGAATCTGCTGGGCCAGCCGACCGAAGCTGGTTACGCGGGCCCGATTGTAACCTTTTAATTGGTCGTCGATTAGGAGGGCCTGTTCCATCTGGAAAGTAGCTTGTTCGGGAACCAGAAGGATTAAATTCGGGCCGACCGGGCTGTCAATCAGTTGTTGACGCAGGGATTCGATGCAATAATGCGTCTTGCCGCTGCCGCTGCGTCCAAGTAAAAATCGCAACTTCCCTGCCGCCATTCTTGGTCAATCCGTTAAGTTATTTTATAGTATTTAGTTACAGTTAATTATCGTAATTATTTTTTATCCATTCGGGCAACTGGGCGATTCGGTCAATAACCGGCACATCCGCGGGGACATGTTTGCGGGCATTGACAATGCCTCGTTTGAAAATCCCGCGAATCCCGACCCGGCCCGGCCCACGCACATCCTCACGCAACCGATCGCCCACCATAATCGCCTGAGCGGGCTCGACGTTAAGTTGTTTCAAACACTCAAGATAGATACGACGATTGGGCTTGCGGATAATGGTATCGGAAGAATAAACGCGAACCGGAAAAAACTCCATCAAACCGAAACGACTAAGATGGCGGTCCAGGGCAATGCCCGGTAAAAAGGTATTGGATAAAATTGCGGTTTGAACGCCCATTTTCTGTAATTCTTCCAGGGTCCGGTGTAGATTATCCTCGAGCTGAGCCTGTTGACCCAGTACATCGTACCAGAGACAGGCTAGTTCTTCGAGCTGGTCAGGAGTGAGATTGAAGCCCATAGGCTGAATTCTGCGATTGAGCAGGGCCAAACAGTCAAATTCCCGCCCTACCACCATCGACCAGATATACAGAAACCTTATATAGAGGAAATGAACCGTGAAATAATGGTCAAAACTGCACATTTTTTGCTCTGGGCCCGCCAGAGACTCCAGATATTCGTAGGCCAACCGAGCCCCCCGCCGGAAGCAGGCGTTGACATTGGCCCTGCCATAATTGAACAGGGTTTCTCCCAAATCGAAAATAACGGCGTTAATTCGCATGGCGGAAAGGTAGCATAAAGAGCGCGAATATGCAAGAAAAGGTGAATTCTGACTGGTTTTTACCGATTTTTTAGCAAAAAAACGCGTTTTAAAAAGTTTTTTAATTTTTCTCGTTTTTTTTGGGACAAATTTCCTGGAACGGCCATATGTAAGCAGAACCGGCGAGTACGGTTGAAAAAGTGAATAAGATTTAAGTAGCGCCTCAAGCCCCACGGTAAGCAATACCGTTTTGAGCCTGACATGAACAGACCAGGTATCCAAAACTTTGCACCCGAGGGCTTTTTTTTGCGCCCAGAGAGCGATTTTCGGACTTTTTGGGGGTGGGTAAGTTTTTTTCTGGGACCAAAGCGGCGTTTCAGACATTATTCTTAGTGGGAGTGCATACTCCACATATTAATTTTGCGCCTCGAGCCCACAGGTCAGGCCGGCTGCTCGAATAATCCGAGACAAGCTAGAGTAGCCACTTGCGCCTGGGGCTCAATTTTTGCGCCTGGGGGCGGCGGCCAGCTCTGGAAGAAGGCAAGAGGCAAGATGGATGAGGCAAGAGTGAACGGCGACACGGCGAGGTGCTGCCTTGGGCAGGGGGTGTTTTTATTTTCAAACAAGAAAAAAAGTGATTTGACCCCTTTTCCATGAGGCATAAGGGATTTTGAATGTGGACGGTAGGGTCCGACTCGGCTATCATACATAGAATGTTTTTGGGAAAAGCCGTTTTGTGTTCAAGGAGATAACTATGAAGGCTTTGAATGTAGTAGTTTTATTGCTGATTGCCATGTTGTTTGTTGGTTGCGGTGGGCCCAAGGGTACGGTTGCCCAACAGCGTACCGAGATTCTCAAGATGCGTGACACGACGCTGGCTGATTTGTACAAACTTGAACCAATCTCCAAGGATAAGGTTCGCAAGGCCGCTGGTTATGGCGTGTTTAGTAATGTCAACGTAAATGTGATTTTTGTCGGTGTCGGCGGCGGCTATGGTGTGGTCGTGGATAATTCCAACGGCAATGAGGTTTTCATGAAAATGGGGATGGGCGGAGTCGGATTCGGTGCCGGTGTTAAGGATTTACGGGCAGTAATCATTTTCAAGGATGCCGAGACACTTGCGAAATTTGTGGATAAAGGCTGGGAATTTGGGGCTCAGGCTGACGCCGCTGCCAAGGCCGGCGAAAAAGGCGGCGCGGTGGGCGGTGCCGAAGATGTCACCAGCGGCATGGAAATCTATCAGTTCACCGAAAACGGCGTTTCGCTCCAGGCGACCGTTACCGGTACGAAATACTGGAAAAACAACGATTTGAACTAATCAGAAAAAGGGGTCAAATCTCTTTTGCGATCTCAGCAAGGCAGGCCCAGAACGTTTTTTTCGTTCCGGGCCTTTTTTTTATCAAAAATGTTGTCTCTGGACAACGTTTGGGACTGTAAAAGCTGACATTATCGGTCGACGTTGTCTTTTTACCGCTTCTGGGGCTGTTTTTCGTTGCGAAAAATAAACATTGGCATTGACCAGGCCGATTTAATATTGTAATTATGATGTGTCCGGTAATTTATCGCCGGCAGCGCTAATGTGAAAAAGAGGCCATTGCATGGCTGAGCACGCACTAAATTTTGGGCGAATAAGTCGGAAGCTGATAGATTCCATGCCTTTGGGTTTGGTGGTTTTCGATGAAAATCTGACGATTAAAGATCGCAATCCCGCCGCGGAAGAACTGCTGGCTGCGGGTGACAATCTGGCGGATGTCCTTCGGGCGGGCAGTCCGCATCAGCGTCCCGAAGGCTGGGGCGTGTTTTTACGCTCGGCCCTGACTGTGGGCGAGTCCCAGGGGTTCGGCAATATCGCTTATGCTCTGGATGGCCGAGACAGTGTTCTGGATTTGACCATTTCGGCCTTGGGTGACGAAGAGAGCGGAGAGCTTATCGGGGGGATTTTGATTATCGAAGATGAGACCGTTAAGGTTTCAATGGCAGATGAGTTGGCTGGCGCGGAAAGGCTGGCTGCCGTTGGCAAGTTGGCCGCCCGTGTGGCCCATGAACTTAATAATCCGCTCGACGGAATTTTGCGATATATCGGTCTGGCCCAGCGTGTCGCCGAAAATAATAACGAAGAACGGGCCGTGCATTATCTTCAGGAGTCTCGTAAAGGGCTTTTGCGGATGGTCCAGATTGTCAGTGAACTACTGGATTTTTCCCGCAGCACTCACACGGCTTTTGAGGAAGCGGATATAAATAAGCTCGTTGAGGATGCTATCAAGGCTATGTCGGTTGGTGCCGAAAGAGCTGGCGTAAGGATTCAGCGAGAGTTTGGCGAGAAGATGCCTAATGTTCGCACAGGCAATCTTTTTCAGGTATTCTGCAATCTTATCAAAAATGCCGTCGATGCTATGGAAGAACAGGGCCGTGGCGGAGTGCTGACTGTGCGGACTTATTATGACGAGCGTAATGCCCTGATAGAGTTTGCCGATACCGGTCCCGGCCTGAGTGAAGAGGTTATGGAAAAGATTTTTGAAGCGTTTTTCACCACCAAGGCCAAAGGCAAAGGCACGGGCCTGGGACTGGCAATCTGCCTGGATATCATGGAACGTTGCGGCGGCAAGATAAAGGCCCAGAACCACGACGAAGGCGGCGCTCTCTTTACCGTAAGCATTCCTTTGGAGCGAACGAGTTGGGCACGAGTTTAGAGGTAGAACAATGGTTTTTCCACTTAATAATTATGAAAATGCTTTGCATGAATTGTGCCGGGAATATCATGTGTTAATCGGATTTCGTCATGTTTTGGTACATGGCTATGACAGCTTGAATCCAGAGACTGTTTGGAATGTGGTTGAGACAAAACTCGAAGTTTTATGTAATTGCCTGCGTAGGCTGCTCTGAAGTTGTTGTTAATGAGTTGCTGGTTGGGTAAAAAAAGTTTTTGAGGTGAATAATGGCGGCAACGCGGATATTGATAGTTGATGACGACGCGATCATCAGAGAAAGTTTATGTGAATTGTTACGGCTGGAAGGCTATCAGGCTGAAGGCGCGGGCAGTTTTAACGAAGCGTTGGTCGAGCAGGAAAAGCGTGCGTTTAATATTATCGTTACCGACGTGAATATGCCCGAAGCCGATGGCTTTGAACTGCTGCGTGTAGTGCGCAAGCGTTATCCCGAAGTGGTTACTATTGTCATTACCGGCTACGGCACTATCGAAAGCGCCGTTGAGGCCATCAAGATGGGCGCTTACGATTATCTCACCAAACCTATCGTCGATGACGAAATCCGTATGGTTGTCAAACGTGCCGTCGAGCAGCAGGCTCTATTACAGGAAAACCGCAATCTCAAAAACCAGTTGCGCAGTCAGTACGGTCTGGAAAACGTCGTTGGCCATGATTACAAAATGCTCAAGGTCTTTGAACTCATAGAAGCTGTCGCCGAAAGCAAAGCCACTGTTCTTATCAGCGGTAAAAGCGGGACAGGAAAAAGTCTTATCGCCCGGGCCCTGCATCATCGTTCCGACCGTCGCGATAAACCTTTCGTGGAAATAAGTTGCGGCGCTCTGCCTGAGACATTGCTGGAAAGTGAACTTTTCGGCCATGTGCGTGGTTCGTTTACCGGTGCGGTAAATGACAAAGAAGGCCGCTTTATGGCTGCCGACGGGGGCACGATTTTCCTCGACGAAATTAATTCGGCGCCTTTGAGTTTTCAAATGAAACTGCTGCGAGTTTTACAGGAGCGGCAATTTGAACCTGTCGGCAGCAACGAAACTCGAACCGTCGATGTTCGGGTTGTTCTGGCGACGAATCGTGATTTGCAGGATGAGGTGCGTCAGGGTCGTTTTCGGGAGGATTTATACTATCGCGTAAACGTTGTCCACGTCGAACTTCCTAACCTGGCTGAGCGTGTTACGGATGTCCCGGTTCTGGCTGAACGGTTTTTGCGTAATATGTGTGCTGCGCATGGCAAGGACAAGAGCGGTTTCAGCGAGGATGCCATGCGTTACCTTGAGGCCTACGCCTGGCCGGGCAATGTCCGGGAACTGGAAAACGTGATAGAACGGGCGGTCCTGCTGGGTCGTTCGGCGCTTATCGAGCCAGCTGATTTGCCGACCAATGTCGTTAGTCAGGTAGATACTTCTCAACCTATCTCCAATAAGATAATGAGTTTACGCGAGGCGTTGGAAGAGCCTGAAAAACGCATTATCGATGCCGCCCTGCGTTATCACAACTGGAATCGCCAGGTAACCGCTGATGCTCTGGGTGTCAATCGCACGACACTTTACAAGAAGATGAAGTATTACAAGCTGGAAGCCGACCCGATGAAGTAACGGCCTTCGGGTTTGTTATATCTTATTATTTTGCAAAAGTTTATAATTTAGCCAGGATGTCTTGCAGGCCCGCCTGGATTTTTTTGCGTTCCGGTCCGCGGAAGCGATGGAACGGTTCCGAGACGAAATCGCTGCAAATTCCCTGGCAGTCCAAAGCGCATTTGAGGCCTTTAATCATACTCGAACCGTGTTGGCCTACCTGGTAAAGCGTTGCGGCTACTTCAATTACGTTTTCATGCAGCGAGTTGATTGTGGGGTAATCTTTTTCGACGGCGGCGTTGTACAAATCGACATAAAGCTGGGGGAACAGATTCGCCCCGCCGTTGACACCGCCTTGTCCGCCCAGCAGGACGCTTTCAGCCAGAAGTTCTTCCGGGCCAACGAGTAACGAAAATTCGGGGAGGTCTCTGAGTGTGCGACGGAGCAGGTGGAAATAAATCATATTGCAGGAGCTGTCTTTGAGTCCGACAACGCCGGGAATATCCGCCATCTGGCGAACAGTGTCGGCCTCGAAGGTGATTTTGGTCATGCCTGGCATGTTGTAAAGGTATAGCGGCAAAGGCAGTTGTGGCGCGAGATGCTGGACATATTCGAGGAGTTCGGCTTGGCCGGCGGGGAAATAGTAAGGGGGAGCGAGGACCACAGCGTGGGAACCGTTGTCGGCGGCGAACTTGGCGAGGTTTATGGATTCGTTGAAGGCTGAGTCGGTGATTCCTACGAGCACGGGGACTCGGTTGCGGACCAGCTTGTTTGTCCGTAAGATTAGTTCTTTACGGAGTTTATAGCTTAGGCTGGGTGCTTCTCCGGTAGTACCGAGAATGAAGAGGCCGTGTACTCCGCCGGCGAGGATGTGTTCAATAAGTCTTTCGAGACCGTCAACGTCGAGTTTGTCCTGCTCTAGCAGTGGCGTAACCATCGGTGGGATAATGCCTTGTAACACTTCTGATTTCCTTTCCGGGTATCTACATATAATGTCGGCTGTAAACCTTATTTGCCGTACTTATCTACTTATAATTAATTTAGGGGTGTGAGTCAAGCAGTTTTCGCAATCGTTTGCAATAAAAAAATCGGCTTCCAACTGAGCGCATTTCTGACTAAAGAGGCCGTTTTTTGACGTTTTTTTTGAGTTTTTTTAGCTTTTTTTAGCTTTTTGGTAGATTTTCAAGGTGTTTTGGGCGGTATTTTCCCAGGTGAATTTTGCTGAAAGTTTTTTGGCTTCGCTGGCGAGACTTTGGCGGAGGGTTGGGTTTTCGATGAGGAGTTTGATTTGTTCGGCGAGATTGGAACGCTGAGGGTTGAGCAGCAGGCCGGTCTGATTGGGTTGGATGGTTTCGGCGATGCCGCCGACGGGTGCGGCGACGATAGCTAAGCCGGCGGCGAGGGCGTCGAGCAGGGTCAGGGGCATACCTTCGGTGAGCGAAGCGTTGACGAAGATGTCGGCGGCGAGATAGCACTGATAGACTTCGCTGTGGTTCAGCAGGCCGGTGGGTATGAGCCAGGGGCGGGGGTCGAACCCGTCGCCGGGGGCAGCGAGCAGACGCAGGTGGGGGAAGTTGGGGTACAGTTGGTCAAGGGCCTTCTGGATAGTTTGACTGCCTTTGACGCGGTCGAGTCCGCGGCCGACAAAGAGCAGGACGAGATGGTCGGCGGCGAGGCTGAAACGCTGACGGGTTTGTTCGCGTGAAACAGCGTTGGAGGGCAGGGGAGTATAGCCGTTGGCAACGACATTGATTTTTTCGGGGCTGATGCCGAACCAGCGTTGGGCTTGTTGGGCCATTTCGCTGCTGACGGTGATGACGGCGTCGGCGCGTTGGGACCAGAATCGGTTTACGAGCATGGAGGTGTAGCAGCGATAGTTGAGCCAGGTTTTGCAGGCGAAGAGGTAAGTCAGGCCCAGGCCGTGTAGGGTGTGAACTCTTTTTTGATTATGGGGGCGTTTGAATACGCCGCGGAGCATCTCGCGGGAGATGAAGTCGCTGTGGGTGTGGATGATGTCGTAGCTTTGGGGCTGGAAGTTTTTCAGGTCGAGGTAATTTTCCGAGCCGCTTTGGGATTCCCGGCCAAAGACATCGACCTCCGGGCCGAGCCGACGCAGGGATTCGGACAGACGCAGGATGTGTTTCTCCACGCCGCCGGGCGCGTTCAGGTTAGTATCGATTATCTGAGCAACTTTCATAATTGGTTCTCGCTACGATTAAAGTATCAAGGCGATGTGGGTGGGGCAATATAATAATGCAGAATGGACATTGTGGACTTACTGGACTGTCTGGACGGGTGAATTACGGCAGAAGCGGGCGGTATAACGTGTAAATGCGCCGGCGCCTCAGTCCAGACGATCAGCGTATTTTATGTGCCGTCGTACGGCTGTCAGGCTACCAAACAGCAGCAGGAGTGCCGATACCGGTTCGGGAACGACTGCAAGAACAGTATAGCCGGCCAGGTCGCCTTTGGCAAGATATTGCAGAGTATAGTTGTCGTTATAAGTCGCATTGGAAATATGAGACCAATCACCTAGCGAGTTGTCCCAGAAATTGATTGCATCTGTTCCTTGTATCTGGCTAAGGAAGTTGGTGATTGAATCTGCGGTATTGCCTTTCAGGGCTAACATGCCGCTGCTGGAGATATTAACTGAGTCGTTGCCGCCTTCGAAGTTCTTGTCAATTTTTAAGATATTCGCTATGACCAATCCACGGTTAGTAATTTCCAATGTGCCTTGGCCGGAAAAGCCAACGCTAAGATCTGAGCAATTCCAGGTGGAGCCTTCGCCATCGACAACTACCTGGCTTTTAAGTCCATTCCAGTTGCCAATATAGTTATATGGTGCTGTAACCAGTCCGCCATCGGTGATTTCTAAAGTGCCGGTTCCGTACCATCCAACGGCAAAACATTCGTTGGTCTGCAAAACTGAACCAGTGCCCTGGACCGTTGTTTTTCCGTTAGAACCGGCATGTGTACCAATCCAGCAATTTGCCGCGGAAGATGCCATGCCGCCGTTTTTGATATTCAGTTCGCCATTGCCTCCACTTGCAATGTGAAGGTCTTCGCTGGCAGTTAATCTGGAACCGGCTCCATCAATATTTATCAGTCCTTTTGCGTTGCTACCGGCAGCGACATGGGTATGGTGCGAGATTCCACCTCCCTGGCTGTTACATATAACCTCTCCGCCATTAGTTATGTTTAGAGTACCGTCCCCGTTTTCTCCGACTACCAGGTTCCAATGTTCAAAGATTTTTCCGGTGCAGGTCCAGGTTGAGCCGATACCACTCACCGTAACCGTTCCAGTAGAGCCGGTTTGGTAGGCTATGCGTGATATTTCATTGGCCAGCTTACCGCCATTATTGATATTCACCGCGCCGTTGCCATACCAGCCAATAATATTATCTTCGCTGCAATTCCAGAATGAGCCGTTTCCAGTTATGTTTACTTCGCCCTGAGCGGCAGATTCGTATCCTGTAATGCCTCTGCTGCCGGCGACGTTACTGCCGTTAGTTATGTTCAATATACCGCTGCCGGTTTTGCCGATGTATTGGCCTGTGCCATAACTGAAACGCCAGGTTGTTGGGTCGGCGGGGTCAATATCTCCTGACCAGCTTATTTCCGCACGACTTATTGAACAAAGTGCGAGAATAATGTTTGACAACAATGTAATACCATAAACAGGGGACGATTTTTTTAGCATTTTCCTGGCCTCATTACGGACGTTCAGCATTATGACAAAAGTAATTATGAAATTCAAGTTTAGATTTGAAAAAGTCAATTTTATTGTTGTGGACAGGCTGGCAGAATATAGGGAGGGCAAGAAGTCTGGCGAGCGTAACTCATTGTTAAATATATCCCTATGGTAAATCGCTAATATGGCGGCAGGTCGAGGGCGGGAGGTGTTTATGGTAAATTGCAGGGATTGTAGAGATTATTCTGGTAAAATGGGGTGTGATTTGGTATTTTGAACGCTCGTTTTTGTTGAGTTCAAGGCAATCGAGAAAAAGGAGAAAACTAAAATGAGAATCTGTGTAACTTTTCTGGTGGGCCTGCTACTGAGTTCTGTCAGCTGGGCATTGAGTAGTGTTGAGCGTTATGGGGATATTTACTATCCGGCAGTTGGCGGCGGGGTTATTGTCTGGCAGGAAGTCGATGGTGCCCCTGGGAATATTTACGGTTATGACACTGTTACGGAGCAGTTGCTGACTATCTGCGATGACAGCAATGGCGATAATGTGCCTCAGTTGAATCCGGCGATAAGCGAGGATGGTCGCTATGTGGCCTGGATGGACGGGCGTCCTTCCGGGCCGGGGCTATGGGTTCTGGACCGGCAGACGAATATTGAGACGAGAGTTTTTAATTTTTATTACCCACCTCTCAAATTTGCGATAAGCGGTGATTTGGTTATCTGGCTGGGTGATAACGGTATGGGGCAGCCTGCGATTGTGGGGTATGATATGTCTGCTCAATTGCCACTGGTGATTCATTCGGCTGAACATGTTCAGAATGATCTTGAGATAAGCGGTGACATTATAGTCTGGAGCGACACTCGCAACAGCACTGTAGATGTTTACGGCTATAATCTGGCCACTCAAACCGAACTGGCGATTTGTACCGATGACAGTTCTGAGCAAAACGGGCCTAAAATTTGTGGCGATCTGATTGTCTGGCAGGATACTCGTGCCCACTCTGATCAGGTTTACGGCTATGATCTGACTACTCAACAGGAAATCATTATTGAAAATGTTAATAGTCCGTTGGGCACTATTCCGTATCCGAAACTGATGGAAGGTTTTCTTTGCTGGCAGTACGGCGGGCAGATGAAGGCTTATGATCTTCGTTCGAAAAGGCTATTGGAGTGGAATTATAATGGTCCGTCTTACGATTATCTGCCGGCCTGCGATGGTAATATAATGGTGTGGCTGGCGGATAAGGATTATGACGGCGAGTTGGAAATCACTTATGCTTCGCTGCTCCGTCTGGAGGATAGTGAGTACGAAATTTCCGTTCGCGACATAAATGCTCAGATTGATTTAACTTCGCGGGACGGTCAGCTTTTCTGGCTTGATAATTATGAATTAAATATTTATGGTTCGGCTAATCATGTTCAGTCAGTAATCGGTCAGCCGGACCACGATTTTCCGGCTGAATCGGTTCAGAATGGTTATTATGCGGCCTGGGCTGATGTAAGTTCTATGCCTTATGTTATTCAGGTTTATAATATTGGTGCAGATACAACAACGGCGGTTGTGACCGACGCGTCCAGTCCGGGCTATCCGCCTTATGTTATGCTGGGCGATGAGAAAATGCTGTTCTGGTCGGAGCAGGTTTCGGTTTCGGGTAATCCGCCGGAGTTTTATGTTTATGCTTATGATTTAGATACTCAGGTTAAGACCACGGTTCATTATTCGTCGTCTCCTTTGGAAATAGAACAGCCGGAGCCGATAGCAACCAGTGATAGTTTTGTAGTCTGGCGGAGTTTTGGCAACAGCGCTGCGGTTGTGTATGTGGGTGATTTGTCCGGCGGCAGTAAATACGCTCTAAATAATTTTGAGCCGTTCTACGCTGGCTGGCGTCTGGACGTAGATTGCGAAGGCGATTTGCTGGTCTGGTCGGAAAATGACGACATTTTGGGTTATAATATGGCCAGCCACACCGCGATGGATATAGAAGTTGTTCCGGGCGTACAAAGACATCCGATTATCGATGGCAGCCGAGTTTTTTGGTACAACGAACTAAGCTCTCCGATTTTTGAGATTCGCGGCAGGGATTTGGCGACCTCTCAGGATATTGTTACCGGGGCAGAACAGTACGGTCCTTACCGTGATTTTGTGGTGCGTGGCGATAATCTTTTCTGGTGTGCATACATAAACAGTGACTTTATCATCAAAGGTCTGGACCTGCGTGTCAATACACAAAGCTTTCTGTTCGAGCCCGGTATGGGTCAGATCGACAGGCCGGGCCCGAAGATTGATGGTTGTCATATCGTATATCTGGAGCAGGGTGAGTTAAAAGTATTGGATATTAACACCGGGGTTTCCATTGTGATTGCTCAGACAAACGGCTCTTATCCTTACCTTCAGTATGACATTTCCGGCAATCGCGTGGTCTGGAGTGACTATGGGATGCAGGGGATGGATATTTTTATGTATGACCTGAGCAGTGCGACGCAGACGACTATTTGCGACGATGAGCTTGAACAGATGGCACCTTCGATTGACGGGTACAAGGTTGTCTGGTTGAGTCAAACAAACAGTGGTAATCAGACATTGGTATATGTTTATGATGTTCTGGCGCAGCAGAAAACTCTGGTCAGAACCCTGCCCTACGGTCTCACGCCTGACCGGGTTTATACCGAAACAGAAGGCGACTGGACGGTGGTTTATCAGAACGCTATCGGCCCGGTTGATTTTTATTGCTACAACACTGAAGATGGTCGCGAGGTTCATATTGACAGTGATGGATATAACAAGCTCTACCCGGATATTTCCGGTGACATAGTGGTATGGCAGGATACGCGAGGTGATGAACGTATCATGACGTATAATCTGAGTACGGGTGACGAAGGGGTTATGACATCCGATTCTTATCCGAGCTATGAGCGTTGTCCGCGTATCAGCGGTGATTTGGTTGTCTGTATGAATGATGATTATCGACTGAATTTGAGTTGGCTGAAAGGTCAGCTACCCATTGATATTTGTTCGGATGATGTTCAAACTAATAATCGCTGGTGGGGCGATATTGATGGCAATGTGGTTTGCTGGATGTCTCAAGATTATAATTTGTGTTGGCGGGAGCTGTGGTGCGATATGGACCGGCAGCCTTACGGGGTACGGCTTGACGGCAGCAGTTGCTATCGCGGTTCGACGTTTTTCGCTCAGGGGACGGATGTTTCTTCCTGCGGCGTGGGCGATACAGCTGATGTCTGGCATTCCATTCATGTCGATGAAAAGGGTTGGTGGAATTTTGAAGTTGAGACCGGGATGACTAATCCGATTATGAGCGTCTTCAGTCATGAGGGCCAGGAATTAGGCTGTACTTCCAATACCAGCCTGAATTTGCTGCTCGATGCGGACAGTGATTATCAGGTTCGTCTGGCCGGCGAAAGCGGCAGCGTGGGTCGTTATGCTCTGTTTGCCCGCGATATAGACTGCGTGCGTCCGGCAGGTGATGTTGATGGTGATTGTGTGGTCAATCTGGTCGATTTCGCGTTGATGGCCAGCAGTTGGCTGGAATGCGGTTTGGTGGATGATAATATTTGTCCCTGAAGCAGATAAACTGAAAATCCTAAACAACGACAACAGAAATGTTTAGCCGCAGATAATCAGGTGCTTCCTCTTACCCACAGAGGAGGCACCTGTTTTTTGAGAATTTGTTATTAACGGTTGACATTGAATGTCAGGCGGTTTATGATACGTATGTTAGGTTTTCGGTCGGGCAATGCGTATCGCAGGCCCTGTTTGGTTGTCTAAGTTCTTTGCTTTAAGTATCTTATGCTTAATAAACGATGCTGATTTACATCAGCGGCAGAATATTAACCTTATTTTATTTTTGGAGATACAGTTATGAAAACCAGACTATCGACAGTGGTTGTTGTGTTGTCTGTCTTGCTGGCGGTTTCGGCCGCGGTTCAGGGGCAGTGCGGCTGGCAGGAAGGCGACCCACACAAGATGCACTATGCCCAAACACCCAAGTCGGGCGGTTGGGACGTGGAGTTCGACATAAACCAACTCGGTGATGATTTTCGGTGTACCGAAAGCGGCCCCATCACGGATATTCATTTCTGGGTTTCCTGGAAGCAGAATAATTATCCCGGCCCGAATAATATCTATCCGTTTACGGTATCAATTTACTCGGATATTCCCGCCGGTCAGGCTGCGGATTATAGTATGCCCGGCCAACAGCTTTGGACCAGGACGTTTAGTCCCGGTGAATATGAAATTTGTGACCAGCCTCTGGATGAACAGGGCTGGTTGGACCCCACTTCCTGGGAGTACAATTTGATTGACCATAATATTTGGCAGCAGATAAGTATCACTAATATCGCAGACCCGTTTATTCAGGAAGAGGGCACAATTTACTGGCTGGTTATTTCTTTTATGGACCAGCCTTTTGTCGGCTGGAAAGAAGCCGACAAGAATTTCAATGATACAGCTGTGGTTTATTTTGCCGGAATGTGGATACCGATATATGACCCGATTCATGAGACAAATCTCGACCTGGCGTTTGTGATAACTAATGACGGTGCCACGGATGAAATGGATTATGGTGACGCCCCTGATGGGCCTTATCCGACTTTATCGGCTAATAACGGTGCCTGTCACGTCATCGTGCCCGGTGTTTATATGGGTAGTCTGATTGATAGTGAGTTTGATGGTCAGCCGAACGGTTCAGCTACCGGCGACGATCTGGCCTTTTTGCCGGATGAGGACGGTGTTTTCTTTACATCTCCTATGCTGCCCGGCCAGATTGCGACTGTTGATGTGATTGTTTCGATAGATGGTTTCCTGAGTGCGTGGATTGACTTTGACGGCAGCGGCGACTGGGCTGGTGCCGGCGAGATGATATTCTCCATGATTCCGGTGACTGCCGGGTTGAATAACCTGACTTTCGCGGTGCCGGCCTCGACGCCGATGGGTTTGCAGACTTTCGCGCGTTTCCGCTTCACGACAGGTTCGGTAATCATGAGTTATACGGGTCTGGTCGCTGACGGTGAAGTTGAAGACTACGGTATTGTTATCGAAGTGCCGGAACCTATTTATGATTTTGGCGATGCTCCCGACCCATCATATCCGACTTTGCTGGCGAGCAATGGTGCCCGGCATATCGCTGTTGCGAGTATAGCGTTGGGAAACATAATTGACATCGAGCCGGATGGTCAACCCAGCCCAGGTGCTTTGGGCGACGACTTTAGTGGTTTGTATGACGAAGACGGGGTTACTTTTGCCACGCCGTTTACGCCGGGCATGATGGCAGCTATCAACGTTACCGCTTCGGCGCCGGGTTATCTCAGTGCCTGGATTGATTATAACGGCAACGGCAGCTGGGCGGACGCGGGCGAAAAGATTTTTACGTCCTATCCGCTTAACGCCGGCACTTCTTTGCTGACTACCCTGGTGCCCTCGACTGCTACGGTTGGTTTGCAGACCTATGCCCGATTCCGGTTTACCACGAATAAAAGCATTATAAGTTATGATGGCGAGTTGGCCGACGGTGAAGTTGAAGACTATATGGTTGTTATCGAGGATTTCGAGCCCGGATATGACCTGGGTGACGCTCCTGATTCAACCAATAACTTCGGCACGACCATGACGGCCTACCCCGTTGGTACTCAGGCGAACTTCCCCAGTACTTACATTGGTTCCGGCCTGTCACCTTATGGCCCGCTGCATTTGGCGTCGACGGTAACTTTGGGCCCGCTGGTTAGTGCCGAATCCGAAGCTGATTTTGGTCCTGACGCTGATATTGTCAATAATATCGACCCGATGGCAAATATCGCTGACCTCGACGGTGCCGACGACGGCGTTGCGGTTCCCCTGAACCTGCCTAAGTGCCGTTTCGTAACTTTCGATTATACCGTTAATGTCGGTGTTGGTGCTCCTGACTGTATCTGGTATGTAAATGCCTGGTTCGACTGGAACCGTGACGGCGACTGGGATGATAAGATTCCCTGTCGGCGTGGTGTCGCCAATGAATGGGCGGTTCGTAATCAGTTATTGTTCAGTCTTCAGCCGGGTTTGAATACGATTACTTCGCTGCCGGTTCTGCCCTGGCATCCCTCTATCCGGATTTACCCAGGGATATCTGGATGCGAATCACCATCGCCCAGACCCCCTGGACGGACGGTTCTAATCCCGGCATGGTTGGTAACGGCGGCTCGGGCCCGGTCGGCGGGCTACGCGGACGGCGAAACTGAAGATTACTATTTCGAGCCGGACACTTCGTGCAGCGAATGTGCCGACCTGAACTGTGACGATATCGTCAATCTCTTCGATTTCGCTACTCTGGCAGCTCAATGGCTTAGTACCTGTCCCTGATGCTTAGTGTGAGTTGAAACTCAAAAACCCCTGTGGGATTTACGCCGCCGGGGGGTTTTTCTTTACCCGATGACAGAATATGAGTATTATCAAGGCTCGTATTTTAAGAGTTTCGTTGGTCTTGTTATGTTTGGGCAAGTTTTGCAGGAGAGTAATATGAAAATGCAAAAAGGGGTTCTTTTGTCGTTATTGGCAGTTGGTTTTATTTTTGGTGCGGCTAAATGTGGACCGGTTCAGGGCGAGTCGGCTCCTCAACAGAGTTTGCATCAAGCGGTGGCCCGGGGTGACAATGAGGCTATTGAGCAGATGATAGTTGACCGGGTTGATATTAACCAGCTTAACGAACAAGGTCGTTGTGTGTTGTCTTATGCGATCATGAACGGCAAGGATGAACAGGCGAATCTGCTTATTGTTCGGGGTGCGAATGTAAATTTGCCGGATGCCAAATATAATACCCCTCTTCATTACGCGGCGGCAAGGCGGGATGTCGATATTGTAAAAACACTGCTGCAATGGAAGGCTGATATCAACGCTCAGAACGATGATTTATTCACACCGTTGCGTCTGGCGGTGAATAATAATGATTTGGAGACGACGCGGGTATTACTGGAAATGGGGCACATACGGAATATCGTGACCGAGAGGGAAAAACCGCGTTGTTCGCGGCCATATTCTATAATCAAGCCCAAATGATAGAATTACTTCTGGAGCATAACGCCTATCCTTTCGCTTATGATGTTAATGGCATCAGTCCGATTCGTTATGCCGAGGCAATGGGTCACAGGGAAATAGTTAAAATGCTCAAGCCGGACTGGGTCAAGAATCTGAATGTTGATTCCCTGTCCGAGCCGGAAGCACCGGTTTGGTTTAAGTCGCTGCCGGGGAAGCAGTCGCCGGAGGAATTTGTCGGCCAGATAGATGTCAATTATCAGGATAGCTGGTACAATAATCTTCTGCATATTATCGCGGCGTCCTCCCGGCAGAATGAATGGGTTCCGATAGCTCGCAAGCTGATTGAAAAGGGGGTTAACGTCAACGCTGAAAACTATCTGGGGCAAACTCCGCTTCATTGCATTTTGGAGCATACCTTTAGTCAGGCTAGGTCTCTGGAATTGATGAAGCTGTTGTTGGATAGTGGGGCTGATGTCAACGCTCGTGACCGTGAAGGCAATACGCCTTTGCATCTGGCCACTTCGCAAGCTTTTACGACCAGTATCGATTCGGAATCGGTGATGGTTTTTGCCCAGACGATGATAAGTTACGGGGCTGACGTGAACGCGGAGAATTATTTTTTGCGTACCCCTTTGTTTCGGATGGTTGAATGTCCGGAAAAGCATTTTGCCACGTTGGAGTATCTGATAGAAAAAGGTGCTGATGTCGATGCCGTTGATTTATGCAATCGTACTGTGCTGCATGAAATGTTAAATAGTACCGGTGATGTGGAGGAGAAGGCTCTCGATCTTATTCTGGATAATTGTCATAATTTATCCCGTGTGGATTACGTCCGCAATATGACTCCGGCGGATATTGCATATGAATATAGCAAGTGGGACGTGGTGCGTAAGCTGGTTGCCCGGGGCGGCAAGATGAATCCTTTTCATTCGGTTCAGTTTGTGGATGCGCAGTTTTTGCAGAAGATGCTGGATGAGGGACTGGATGTAAATATTGAGAATGAAGACGGTTATAGTATGCTGCAATACGCAGCGATAGCAAATCGCTGTGAGAATATTGAATGTTTGGTACAGGCCGGTGCAAATGTGAACCATAAGAACGATTATGGTTGTACGGCTTTACATCTAGCGGCTCGAAATGGTCATATCGAAGCGGTAAAACTTCTGCTGGACCTGAGAGCTAATCGTAATTTGAAAGATAGAGGCGGTGCCGGCGCTCTGGCTTTGGCTGTGGATAAAGGTCATGAGCAGGTGGCGGAAATTTTGCAAAGTTATCGCCCCGGCCGAGACCGAAGTTCTTCACGGCGAAGTTCGGATGGCAAGTCGGCAAACTCAGAAGATGATTCCAGTGAACAGGTATCTCAGGCTAAATTGGAAGAGGAGGCTCGTCGGTCGCGTCGGTCTTTGTGGCGTGAACAGTTGATTGCCAACGGCTTGCGCTATCAGCCTACGACTCGCAGCCATCGGGATTTGCAGGTGGCGGTTCTTTGTGAAGATATTGCGAAAATCAATCAGCTGCTGGATGCCGGGGCGGATATTAATGAATATGATGATGAGGGAATGACACCCCTGGTCTATGCGGCGTTTTACGATGAAGAGCAGGTGGTGATTTTGCTGTTGGAGCGAGGGGCGGATATTGAAAAGCCCGACCAGGGTCACCTCAAGGGTTCACCGTTGATTCACGCGGCTTTTCATGGTCACTATTATATGGTTAAGCTGCTTTTAGAGAAAGGTGCGCAAATAGAGGCGGTAACCGATAAAGGACAAACGGCTTTGCACGTGGCGGCATCGGGCGGAGAGCTTGATGTAGTTAAACTGCTGGTTGATTCCGGAGCGAACCGGAACCATCTACGCCCCGGCGGAGAAACTGTTCTGCACAGCGCCGCGAATTATTGCAAGGAGGTAAGAGTGCTTGAATATCTGCTGGAAAAAGGGTTAGATATAAACGCGATGTCAAAGCGAAAAACTCCCCTGGCCCTGGCGGTCAACGGCACTAATGCGAAAAAGACGGTGAGATTTCTTCTGGATCACGGCGCTGACATAAACAAGGGAGCCGGGGTGGGCTTTGCTCCTTTGAGCGCGGCGATGGAAACTTATGAAGTGGAAATGGTTAAGTTTCTACTGGAACAGGGGGCCGACGTAAATGTTATGGACGTGAATCAGCGTACTCTAATGCACAATGTGATGGGCAGCACGGGAGTTCTGGGCGAGGAAAAAACGCTGGAACTGACCCGTCTGGTTCTCAGCTATAATCCTGATTTGACTCTGGTGGACGGCCTGGGCCGAAGTGCTTTGTTGGCAGCCTGTGATAACCCAAAGACTAAAGATGTTGCCCTGCTTTTGATTGATGCCGGCGCGGATGTGAACCAGGCCGATAGTTGGGGAAGTACCCCCTTACGCAAGGCCGTGGAGAAGAATACCCCGGAACTGGTCAAAGTCTTGCTGGAGCAGGGGGCCAACGGCAATGTGCAAATCTACCGAAAAAGCCTACTGGAATATGCCCAGTCGAAAAATTACACCGAGGTCATGGCTATTTTGGCGGAATATGGGATACAGTGAGGTATTAATCAGCGTTATGGGACTGTTTTTAAGCAATGTGCTTGACACAGGGCTGCTGGTCCATTAGCTTTCATACGCCTCTGTGTTGGTACAGGGGAAGCGGAAGCGTTACGTGAAAAACTGAACAGGTCGTTAGGTCGGCCCAATCACCGAATAAGGAGACTTTCTATGCCTCTGGTAACAACCGAAAAAATGTTCAAACAAGCCTACGACGGCGGTTTCGCTATTGGCGCGTTCAACGTCAATAACATGGAAATCATGCAGGCCATTATTGATGCCTGCAAGGAAGAGAACGCCCCCTGCATTTTGCAGATTTCCAAGGGTGCCCGTTCTTACGCCAAAATTAAGTACCTGCGTGCCCTTATCGATGCCGGTATCGAAGATAGCGGCGACCTGCCCATCGCGATGCACCTTGACCACGGCGATACGTTCGAGATTTGCGAAACCTGCGTTAATGATGGTTTCACCTCGGTTATGATCGATAAATCCCACGCTTCCTTCGATGAAAACGTCGCTGTTACCAAGCAGGTCGCTGATTATGCCCACTCCAAGGGTGTGGTTGTCGAAGCCGAAATCGGCCAGCTGGGCGGTATCGAAGAAGATGTTGTGGGTGTTTCGGCTGAGGACGTTATGAAGCACGTGACCGACCCGGCAGAGGCCGAAGAATTCGTCAAACAGTCCAAATGTGACTCGCTGGCAGTTGCTTGCGGCACGAGTCACGGCGCTTATAAATTCACATCCGAGCCGAAGTTGGCTTTGGATGTAATCGAAGAAATCGGCAAACGTCTGCCCGGTTTTCCGCTGGTAATGCACGGTTCGAGCAGTGTACCCAAGGAATTTATCGACCTGGTGAACAAGTACGGCGGCAAGATGCCCAACGCCATGGGCGTACCTGAATCCGCTATTGCTGAAGCGGTCAAGATGGCTGTCTGCAAGGTCAACATCGACACCGACCTGCGTTTGGCTCTGACCGCCAAGATTCGCCAGGTTTTCGCCGAAACCCCCGCGGAGTTCGACCCCCGCAAATATCTCGGCCCCGGTCGTACCGCCATCAAAGAAATGGTCCAGCGTAAGCTCCATGTCCTGGGCTGTGCCGGCAAAGCCGACATCTGCCGCTAGTTGAATACTAACTAACATTAGTTAGGTGAATTTCCAGGCACCTCTTTCGGGAGGTGCCTTTTTATTTACTCCCCCTTAAACCCACTTGGATCACCAGGGATATATTTAGATTGGACGTCATGGTCCTATAACGGCCAGCGGTTTTACTGAAAGAGAAGTTTTAGAGAATTTTTCCGGGGAAAACCCTCTCGTTTTTTTCTTTTCAAGACACGATTTTTTTTGAGTTATCTGCCTTTGAGATACTATTAACGCCGATAATAGGGCGTTTTCAGGCCTGTTTCACCGTTTTCCACATCCTTTTTTTGTTCTGATGGCTATTTTTTCAGAAGGCTTGCCCTGTATGGGCCCACCACTGGATAATAAAACTGCCCTCTTATCGGTTTTACTGCTTAACTTCCCCCCCTATCCGGTCGAATCAGGTACTGTTGAATGGATTAGTCGCTGGCGTCACTAAGTAGTACCCGGCGGAGGTAGAGAAACTCCAACGCACAGGAGCTAATCGAGCCGGCTGGTTCGAAATAAGGTATTATGGATAAGAAAAAAGATGTACTGACAACCGGGCAGGTAGCCAAGATTTGCAACGTTGCCCCTCGCACAGTTTCCAAATGGTTTGATTCAGGCCGTCTGCGGGGCTACCGGATACCGGGCAGTAAGGACCGCCGCATTCCTCTGGACCAGCTGATTCGTTTTATGCGGGCTCATAATATCCCTCTTAACGGCATAGACGGGGGCACCAGCCGTATTATGCTGGTGCAGGACAATGCCGAAATTACCCAGACGCTGGCCGATGCCCTTGAACGCGACGGTCGCTACGAAGTTCGCATCGCCGAATGTGGTTTTGACGCCGGGGTTATCGCCGAAAAATTCAATCCGCACGTAATTTTCATTGATGTAATGCTCGAAGATATTAATGTCAAAAGAATCTGCCAACTGATTCATGAAAATACCGAACTGCAAAGTACCAGAATAATCGCTATTACGTCCGCTTTAACCGAAGGAGAAGGCCAGGCTCTAATGCAGCAGGGTTTCGATAGCTACCTTTGCCGTCCCTTCGAGATTAGACAAATGATTGACAGTATCAGCGACGCCTTGTCTATTATACATTGAGTCGCTTTTATTTAATTTAGGCTTTCGGCCCACATTGCTCGGAGGCAAATCTAACAGGGCAATGCCGGGATCCATTCAGTTTGAGGTCGCCGTAATTCTTTACGACGACCTTTTTTTATGGCTCGAAAGTGGTTGACGATGGCCTTGTTATAAATTTCACACTCCAACTGGATTCTAACCATCCTCTGGCTTGCCTATGCGGATACACGTTCTATAATTATTCCGATATGTGACGAAATATGAAAATAGAACAAATAATCAAAATCGATAAAGAGGAGCTCTGCAAAAAATGTCAAAGCTGAAAGTTTTATTCCTTTGCACCGGTAATTCCTGCCGTTCCCAGATGGCTGAAGGGTTTGCCCGTGCCCTGCGCGGCGATCAAATCGAAGCATACTCCGCGGGCATCGAAACCCACGGCCTGAACCCCTCGGCGGTAAAAGTCATGGCTGAAGCAGGCATTGACATCACGGCCCAGAAGTCCCAAAACGTAAGCGAATTCACCCACATCAATTTCGACTACGTAATCACCGTCTGCGGCCATGCCCACGAAAACTGCCCCGTTTTTCCCCAAAAAGCCCGCATAATCCACGTTGGCTTCGATGACCCGCCCAAACTCGCTCAAAACATAGACGCCCCAGAAAAACAGCTCGACTGCTACCGAAAAGTTCGCGACCAAATCAAAGAATATATCCTGACCTTACCGGACTCCCTCATCTCCCAATAAAGGAATGTCAACATGAGCGTTCAAAAACCAGGACATGCAGAAAAAGGCCTAAGCCTTTTTGAAAAATATCTCACTGTCTGGATCCTGCTGTGTATAGCCGGTGGTATCTTCCTGGGCAAATTCGCCCCACACTTAGCCCTCAAGCTCGATTCGATGGCAATCTATATTGGAGAGGCACCAGTAGTATCGATACCTATCGCGGTTTGCCTTTTCTTTATGATGTACCCGATAATGGTCAAAATAGATTTTGCCGAAGTTGTCAAAGCAGGAAAAAGCCTGAAGCCGGTCTCTCTGACACTGTTTATCAATTGGGCAATCAAACCGTTTACAATGTACGCCCTGGCCCTTTTTTTCCTGGGAACAGTTTTTTACGGCCTGATTGGACCGGAAGCAAAAGACTTTGTCAAACTGCCGCTGGGCACTGATATGCAAATTGGAGAAAACTATGGAGCAGGGGAAGTAGTAATCCATAATGGTGAAAAAATGCTCCAGATACCGCTCTGGCGCAGCTATCTTGCCGGATGTATTCTGCTCGGTATCGCCCCTTGTACAGCTATGGTACTGGTCTGGGGACATCTTGCCCAAGGAAACGCCGGGCACACACTGGTTATGGTCGCGATCAATTCGCTAGCGATGCTCTTGCTCTACGGAATCCTGGGAGGATACCTGCTGGGGGTAGGCCGACTTCCTGTGCCCTGGCAGGCGTTGTTGCTTTCCGTAGCGATATATGTAGCTTTGCCGCTGGTCACCGGCTTTTTTACCCGAAAATGGATTATCGCAACCCGCGGACGACAATGGTTTCAGGAAAAATTTCTCCATATCCTGACCCCCATTACCATCGTCGCTCTGCTGGCAACTCTGGTACTGCTGTTTTCTTTCAAAGGTGAAATAATACTGAGCAACCCCCTCACAATCCTCTGGATAGCAGTACCGCTATTTCTCCAAACAGTGTTTATTTTCGCACTGGGATATGCCCTTTCCCGCATCCTGGGTTTGGCCTATGAAGATGCGGCTCCTTCAGCAATGATAGACGCATCAAATCATTTTGAAGTCGCCATCGCAACCGCGGTAATGTTGTTCGGGCTCTCATCCGGCGCTGCCCTGGCAACAGTAGTGGGAGTACTCATTGAAGTACCGGTGATGCTCATGCTGGTCAAAATCTGCCTGAAAACCCAAAACTGGTTTTCTTATAAAAACAGGCCTATAATATCAGCAACAAACGTAAAAGTTAGACTAATGCAATTTTAACCCGGCAGATTTCTGGCCCTGCCTAAGCAGCAGAACACTCGCGAAAGGATTTTTAAATGACTGAAAGAAAAGGATTTATCACGTTTCATGGCAACAGCCTTACCCTCGTCGGCCCCTCCTTAAAGGTGGGCGATGCCGCCCCGGATTTCCAGGCCCTCAAAAACGACCTGTCGCCATTCTCTCTGACGGAGGTCAAAGGCAAAATCGTCGTAATATCTGTCGTGCCCTCGCTGGACACCCCGGTCTGTGACATCCAGACCCGCCGCTTCAATCAGGAAGCTGCGATTATGGGCGACAACATAGCGGTACTTACCATCAGTATGGACCTGCCTTTCGCTCAAGCTCGCTGGTGCGGTGCCGCAGATGCCAAAAACCTGACCACCCTTAGCGACCATCGCGAGGCCTCCTTCGCCAACGCCTATGGCCAGCTAATCAAAGAACTTAGACTCCTGGCCCGTGCCGTATTCGTAATCAGCAAAGACGGTAAAATCGCCTATATGCAGCAGGTTCCTGAAATCACCACCGAACCCGACTACGAAGCCGCACTTCAGGCTGTTAAAAAACTCACCTAACTTATATAAGCAACTTGGATACCCATACTTAACGACCTTCTTTCAAACAGGAGGTCGTTTTTTCATGTCCTGCCGGCCCCGGAAAATCATACATAGCAAACGTTTACTGCAAGTAGTTGCAAGACTGCAACAAGAAGCCTTAACGACATAACGTCTTTAATCAAAAGCTATTATAAATAATCAGAAATGATACTGGATATTGGTTTTACCTTTTGCTATCATGTTACTAACTCACTCGTATGCAAAAGGAAATGAATATGAAACAACCAGCCACGATAAACACTATCGCTGAGCAGCTGAACCTCAGCACCGCCACAGTCAGCCGGGCCCTGCGCGGCATCAAAGGCGTAAATCAGCAAACAATAAAAAGAGTGCAGCAGCAGGCTAAGCTCATGGGGTACCGCCCCAACATGCTGGCCCGCGCCCTCAAAAAGAAATCCACCAAAGTAATAGGCGTACTAATCACCACCGAAATCACCAATCCCTGGTTTGCCGAACTGGTAAGCGCAATTGAACACGCTTTGACCGAACGAGGCTACACAATCATGCTGGGAATGGGCAACCGCAGCCACGAAAAAATTCACCAGTGCTTTGAGATCTTCAACAGCGGTCACATCGAAGGACTTATACTGGCACCATTTACCATCGACCAGCACGTCGAGGACTATTTCGAAATTTTTCGCTGCCACCTGCCCATTGTTACCCTGACCGCCAAAGACAATATGATTTCTGACACTATCGAACAGGACAACTGCTCCGCCTGCAAAGAAGTCGTCAAGTATCTCTATCAGCATGGGCATCGGCGTATCGGATATCTGGCCTGTCCGCCTAATGCCAACAATATGAGCGGCCTAACCAGATGGCGGGGCTTCCAGGAAGCCATGATGGAACTGGACCTGCCGGTTTTCGCCCGCGACATTCTGGAAGGTCAATGTTTCATGGGGCATGGCTTTAAGCTTATGGACAAACTTATCGCAGAACGCCCCGACGACCTGCCCACCGCATTTTTCTGTCACAATGACGAAGTTGCGTTAGAAGCTCTGGCTGCAATCCAGCGGCACGGCCTGAAAGTTCCCGACGACATTTCCCTGGTGGGTTTCGACGGACTGCCCCAGACAGAGGTAAGCAATCCCCCGCTTACCACGATGGACGGCCATATCAACGAGGTTGCCGAAATGATGGTCGAAACCCTGCTCGACCGCATCAAGGGCAATCATAATGAAATCCAAATCAAAAGGGTGACTTCTACTCTCATCGAGCGTGGAAGTGTCGCCCGAATTTAACCCTATAGGCAATTCGACTCCCCCTGCGGGGGGCGGACCGTCCGCCCCTTCTACCGAGAAAATATATTAGGAAAAAGGCTTATGAGACTGGAAGTGCTGGATGTTATTGTACTGCTGATTTATATGGCGGCGATGGCCTGGATGGGTTTTTACTTTTCGAAAAAGAACAACAGTACCGAAGAATATTTTGTTGGCGGCAGGTCTTTTTCCGGCTGGGTAATCGGGCTCAGTCTGGTTGGGACATCTATTAGTTCAGTAACTTTTCTGGCATATCCGGCGGATTCTTTCAAAACCTCATGGATAAGATTCATCGCCTGCCTGGCTTTGCCTATCGGCGTTTTTATTGCAGCCTATGTCTTCCTGCCCTTTTTCCGGCGGCAGAAGCAGGGTTTTTCAGCCTACGAATACCTGGAAGATAGATTTGGTTCCTCAATCCGCCTTTACGCTTCCGCGGCGTTCATCATCGGGCAGTTACTCCGGGTAAGTATCATCCTTTATCTGGTTTCGCTGCTGTTCCATGAAGTACTCGGCATCAACCCCAAATGGTGTATTATCATCGCCGGGGTCTGCGTTTCGCTTTACACCATCATCGGTGGAATCGATGCTGTAATCTGGACTGACGTTATCCAGACAATCGTACTTTGCTTCGGCGGAATAATCACTTTGGCCGTTATCGTCGGCAAACTGCCCGGCGGCTTTGGCCAGATTTTCGACATCGCTCAGGAATACCACAAGCTCAGCGCCCACGAACTAATCGACGGCAAACTAACTCCTATCCCCTGGGGCTTTTCGCTCGGCCAGAAAACCATTCTGATGCTCTTTATCCTCGGCCTGAACGGATGGCTAACCGAATACAGCGGGAACCAGTCGATTATCCAGCGTTACTTCACCGCCAAAAATACCCACGAAGCCCGCAAAGCAATGCTGGTTGCCGTGCTGGCGTCACTGCCCATCTGGGCGTTCTACATGTTTCTGGGAACGGCCCTGTTCGCGTTTTTTCATGTTTTTCCCTGTGCGACATCCACAGACATTCTGGATGGCGTCAGCAAAGCCGAACAAATTTTTCCGTATTTCATCATTGAATATCTGCCCGCCGGCCTAACCGGCCTGGTAATCGCCTCGGCGCTGGCGGCCTCAATGTCATCGCTGGACAGCAGTATCAACTCCATCTCCACTTCGTTCGTAATGGATGTCTACAAACGCTTCTTCGTAAAAAACAAAAATGACAAGCACTACCTGCACATTGCCTGGGCGGTAGCCACGGTCGTAGCAGTACTCATGATGGCTGGCGCGATCATCCTCGTTGACGTAAAAACCAAAACCCTGCAAGATACCGCTAATATCCTTATGGGCATCGTCGGCGGCGGACTGCTGGGTATTTACATGCTCGGCTTCTTCACCCGCTGCGGTGATTACCGTGCCGTACTCATCGGTATCGTCTGCACAATAGCTTTCACAATCTGGACAGTCTTGGCAAAAAAGAATCTGCTGCCCGAAAATCTTAGTATACCGTTTGATTTATATTACACCACGCTCGTCGGAAACGTAGTAATGTTTGTAACCGCGTTCATCTCAGGTAAAATCCTGGGAAGAAAAACCCAACTGGCCAGCGACCTGACAGTTTGGAAATAATTATTAATTGGAGACATAATCTAATGAGCAACAAATACGTTCATAAAAAATTATTATCGGACATTCTCGTGGTTGGCATTGCGGTAATCTTCTTCCTTGCCCTAACCTGCCCCGCAGCTGAACCGACACGAATCAAATATAACAATCCCGGCCTGATTGTAGATCTCGGCGTTGGTCTCTGGGCCTGGCCCCTGCCTCTGGACTACGACGCCGACGGAGATAACGACCTGCTCGTCTCCTGCAGTGACACCCCTTACAATGGTATGTACTTTTTTGAGAATATAGCCGAAAAAAATCAGACCACCCTGTTCGCTCCTGCCGTAAAAATCGCGGAAGGTTTCAAAAACATCCAGATTTGCTACATCGACGGCAAACCCCGTATACTCCTGGCGGGAAAAGAACTGGTAGATTTCGTCAATAACAAATTCGGTAAAACTACTGACATTTACCCCCAGCCCGACTTCTACAAATCAGTCGGCAAAACCCGCGCCGAACAATGGAAATATGTTGACTACGACAACGACGGCAAACTCGACCTCGTCGCCGGCGTCGGCTTCTGGCATGATTACGGCTGGGACAATGCCTTCGATCAGGATGGCAACTGGACCAATGGCCCGCTGCACGGATATGTCTATCTCATGCGTAACAAAGCCACCACCGCAAAACCCGAATACGAACCCCCCGTCCAGATTCAGGCTGGCGGCAAACCCATCGACACCTATGGAATGCCTTCACCCAGTTTTGCCGACTTCGACAACGACGGCGATCTCGACCTGATTTGCGGCAATTTCGTCGATAAGTTCTACTGGTTCGAAAATACCGGCACACGCGAAAAACCCGTTTATGCCGCGTCTAAATTCCTCACTCACAATGGCCAGATGATTACCATGGACCTCGAAATGATCGTCCCCACGGCAATCGACTGGGACAACGACGGCAACATCGACATTATCGTCGGTCAGGAAGACGGCCGCGTGGCCCTGATGAAAAACACCGGCAAGGTCATCGACAATATGCCGCAGTTTGAGTTGCCCTTTTTCTTCCGCCAGCAGGCCGATGAAATTAAATTCGGTGCCCTGGTCACACCTTACAGCATTGACTGGGACAGCGACGGCGACGAAGATTTAATCTGCGGTAACACTGCTGGCTATATCGGCTTCATCGAAAATCTCAGCGGCGGAACAAATCCCCGCTGGGCCGAACCTGTTTGCCTCGAAGTCGACGGCAAAGTAATCCATATCCAGGCCGGCGAAAAAGGCTCTATCCAGGGGCCCGCTGAGTCAAAATGGGGCTACACAACTTTAAGTGTCGCCGATTGGGATGGTGACGGACTCAACGACATCATGATAAATTCCATCTGGTGCAAGATCATGTGGTATCGCAATATCGGCACCAAAACCCAGCCCAAACTCGCCGCTGCCCAGCCCGTACTGGTCGATTATCCCGGCCAAACACCCTACCCCCAATGGAACTGGTGGAAACCCGAAGACAAACACCTCGTGACCCAATGGCGTACAACACCCCTAATGTACGACCTCAACAAAGATGGCCTCATGGACCTCGTCATGCTCGACCAGGAAGGCTATCTCGCTTATTATGAACGTAAACACGCCCACAAAAAACTCATTCTCATGCCCGGCAAACGTATTTTCTACGACGCCGAAACCGGCAAACCACTCCAGCTCAATCCCAAAACTGCCGGGCGCAGCGGGCGCCGTAAAATCTGCCTGACCGACTGGGACATGGACGGCAAACTCGACCTGCTCGCTAACAGCAAAAACGTCGATTTCTATCAGAACGTAAAAGAAGTAAACGGCAAAATCTACCTCCTTAACAAGGGACAGGTATCCGACAAAAAACTTGCCGGCCACACCACCAGCCCCACAACCGTCGATTGGGACAATAACAATATCCCCGACCTGCTCATCGGTGCCGAAGATGGATACCTCTATTACATGCAAAACCCCAAAACTAAATAAAAAGGAACCAGAAATTCATCTGACTTACGTTAGTTATGGTATTACGCAAGTAAGTAGTTTTGCTAACACATCCTATACTTGCCGTTAATAATCCGCGACAATCCGTGTAATCCGCGGTTAAATATTGTCGTTGTTTGTAAGGAACAGTTTCTCCCATGAACAAAAAAGAAAGAGTCCTCGCCGCCCTGCGCGGCAAGCCGGTCGACCGCATCCCCGTTATACCCAAGATATGGCTGGATTATTCCGCCCTCCATACTGGTACAACACTTGCCGACATTGTACGCGACCCGATTACCGCCTTAGACGTAATCGCCCGCACGGGCCAGGATCTCAACTTCGACGCGGTTCGTCAGTTTCCCATGCCCGCTCTTGAAATAGTCGAAGAAGAAGACAAACTCTTCGAAGTCAAAAACGGCCGCAAAATCGGCACCATCGACATCCAGGGCGGACTGGCAACTCAGCTTTTTGATGCCGCTGACTATAACATCGAAGACCCCGTCCGCATCGCTTATGTGCATAACGCACATAGCCCCGAACCGCCCATCAAAAACATTGACGATGCCCGCAGAATGGCCCTGCCCGACAAAAAACTGCTCGAACAGCTCGGCTGGGCTGAAAATCAGCGTAAGGTAATGGCAAAATATCCAGAACTGGTCTTCATCGGCGACCTTGATTCCCCCACCATGTCTTTCTACGTCGGCTTGCGCGGCATGAACAATGCCATGATGGACCTGGTAATGGAACCCCAACTCGTCCATGCTGTACTCGAAAAAGGCGCCGCCCGCTGCATTGAACGCGGCAAACTCTGGCTCGACATGGGCCTCGAAGTCCTGCGTCTGAACGATTCCACCGGAAATATGTCCCTTATTTCTCCCGCCCACTGGAAAGAATTCGTCTTCCCCTATTTCAAAACCGTCTGCGACGAACTCCACCGCTACAACCCCAAAGCCCTGATATATTGTCATATTTGCGGCAACGTCCTGCCCATCGTCGATTTGCTCGTAGAGACCGGCCTAAACTGCATCGCCCCGCTTGACCCGCTCGGCGGATTCACCGTCGCCCAGGTCCGCGAAAAAGTAGGCCCCGACATCGCTCTCATGGGCGGAGTTAATACCCTCTCGGTCCTGAGAAACACCCCCGAACAAGTACTCGCCGAATCCCAACAATGCATACAAGGAGCAGGCGGCAGCACCAACTTCATTCTCGGCACCGGCTGCGTAGTACCTCGCCACACCCCCAGAGAAAACCTCGAAGCAATGGTAAAAGCAGTACAGAAATAAGCTGACAATAACGCCAAATACACCAAACGACCGCGGCGATCTATAAGTGCGATACGCACTTAGCCTTCATATGCAAAAACCCTACCGCACAGGTCAACTGAGCCACAGCAGTCACAAAGATAATATAGCTCGCCTGACTGCCAAAACCCGGCAGTGTATACCAGTGCCACTGATAAAGCATATAACCCACAAAGGGCCCCAATATCCCCCGCAGCCCCGTCAAACTCACATGTACGCCCATATAAAGCGTATCCTGTTCCGGCTTGGCAAAAGCCATATGCCCCAGTCCCCAATTCAGCCGCCCGCAGCCGCCGGCGATACCCGCGATTACCCGACTGAAAAAAATCATCCCCAGACTGCCCATCAAGACCCCGACAAAAAGAGTCGCTCGGCTCAAAAACCAGATTAAGGCCCCCAAGGCACGCATCGTAAAAATATCATAACGGTCAAAAAGCCGGGCAAATAACAAACTCGATACCCCCGCGACAAAAAATGGAACCGCCGCCACCGCCGAACCGCCCATCAGCCAGCCGCAATGAAACTCATCGTTGAGAATGATTATCAACAGATAAGTCTCGACCAGCAATGTCGCAAAACCATTGAGCATCTGCCATGACATGAATTTCCGAAAACGCTTATCGGTTTTCAATACCTCCAGAGATGCCAGCAGCCTTAAACGCGGCAGCAAAACCACCCCTTCCCGCAACCTCTTGAGAACCCCCGCCTCGTGCCGTACCCGAATCTTACTGAAAAGATACGCCCCTGCCAGCGCCACAATCCCCGCGATAAGAAAAACACCCCGATAGCTCAGGTTAAATACATCCATCGCGGAGGTCAGAATAAAAACCGTAAGAGAATTGGTAATCGTCAGACACAGCCCGAAAAACACCACGATTTTCCCACGATGAACCTCCGGATAATTCAGCCGCCAGATGGAACTCCGCAAAGTAACCAGCAGCCCCGCCCCAATCTGACAAAGCAGAACCTGCACCAGAAATAAATGTGCCGACCAACCCCGCCCCCCGGTCAGAGCAATACTCAATAAAATAACTGACACCCCCGCCACAATCCATTTCAGAGCGTGAATCTTACCGATATGATTTAGAAAACCAACCAGAAACCCCGCACAAAGCATCCCCGTACTACTGCAAACCGCCAGCAACGCCAGAACATCATCGTCCATCCCCAGCGCCTTGCGCCCCACCAAAGCGCAGATACCGGGGTTAAGTGTCGCCGCGACGATCCCCCAGGGAACGGTAGCGAGCATCTCCCGCCTCATGGTCAGCCGCGTCCCCCGCGACAGACCGGCCAACCACTCCAGAGGCAGACGCCGAATAGACATTACAGGAAACTCCAGCCCCTGCCCCTGTCCAGATTCATCTGCCCCGCAACCAGCCATTACCGGGCCGGCACATACCAGGGAGTCAGATGGCTCTGCCGGTCCAGCAGAAGAATAGAATCCACATCCTCAGCCAGCATCCGACGGTTAAGCTCAGAAATCCGACTATACTTGGTTATCTGCTGGTCCGAGCCGCGGGTCATACTGTCGCAACCGGCCGAAATAGCCAGAAAACTTGCTAAGAGTAAACCAATAAACAACTTACGCATCATAAAACCTCTTTGCAGGTTAGGGTGGGTGCCCTTTTTAACCCCTGGTTATCAATCCGGGTCATACCCGGTACGGGCCTTTGTCTGCTACCAGAAAAGCGATTATATCTACTTAATTTACTATGTCAACGACGAAAAATATCTCTCACACCACTGCCTTAAATCCATATACAAATAAGGTGACCCAAACTCCGTATGCAAATCCCGCAGTTGTTTTAAGGCCCGTTCGGTCAAATCCTGCTGAAACGCCTCGTCCAGTCCCTTACAAAAGAATATCCGGCATCCCGAAGGTCGAAACTCACGGGCCCCACACCCATCCTCATTCTGATACCAGCACCGCCCCTGAACCGGCTTAACTTTCTGACCCTTAACCCCCCGGAAAAAATTCAGCATTTCCAAAGTCGTAACATACAAACGATGGCCATAACTATCGAAATCACAACACTTTCCACAATTATCACATTCCGCCCCCGCCGCGGCGACCACCTGGTCCAGATAGTAATAAACCTCCCGAACAGCCTCACAAGCCCGCCCATTATCCAGATTCGCCCTCAGCCACACCAACGCCGGGTGTTCGTCATCCCCATCAGCCTCTACCGGCTCATCCGCCGTCTTTTTCCCGTCCAGAATCGCACAAATATCCTCGCCGCCATACCATCGCCCCTTATCCATCCCCGGACAGACCTCCGCCGCCCGCTCCCACGCCCGCACCGTCGAAACATTACTCTTCCAGAAAGGCCAAGTCCGGCACTGCATAGGCCGGGCCTCGTAAACCAGACATTTCTTTCCCCCCTGCCCGTCACGCTCCAGGAAAACACAATCCTTGCTCAGCGGATCCTCGATAAGACTATATTTAATCCCCACCCGCCGTACAAACTGCCTGCGAAAATCAGCCTCGGCAACACCCAAAACCTTCGCTAAACCACCAATTTCCTCTTTCGTAACCCAGACATACCCCTCTTCAGGCCCCGAACAGCAGTTTCCACACCCCGTACACTCAAAAGCCAACCCATTATCATACCATTTCTTACGCTTACTTTTACTCATCGAAGAATTATAGCAAACCCAAACCACATGACCAGCTTTTATCCCTGACCTGGAGGGGCGAAGGAATTAGTTTTGCAATCGTTTAAGCAATTCTGAAAAAAGGATGTTTTGGAAGGGGAAATCTTAGTACAATGTTGTCAGTGTGAGTTTTGGAACAGGTTCTGGTAAACTGTTGAACGGGAAATGTCCGTAATAGGAGTAGAAATGTATACCAAATATCGTTTTCCATTGTTGTTTGTAGCGTTTTCCAGTTTCTTCTCTATGACCCAGCTCCGGGCGGATTGTCCAGAACTTACGGGTTCGCCGGGCGACTATACCAGCGGGCAGGTTGCCGAGTTTTTAGATTCCAGCAACAACGACATCCTGTTAGTCGTAAATCGGGGTTTTACTTTACCCGCAGGGGCGATTTTGAGAAGACCTGTGGAAATCATCTCCCCGGTTTACAGTCCGGTCGTCATCAATCTAAACGGCGGCAGTATCGACCCCTCAAGCAGCAGTGGGGATATTGTTAAAATACACTCCCTGAAAAACGCCGATGGCTCCTGGTGCCAGCTCTCGGATGTCACGCTAAAAAACGGCACCATTGACGGCGCCGTGCGAATATGGGGACTAGGCCTCAACGGCCAAAGCGGCGACGTACCGGAATCCTCCCATACGCTGGGCCATACCGAAAGGGCCCAGGCCTATGCACCTACAAATATTACCTTGGATAACCTGACCATTATCGGTCACGGCAGAATCCCTCTATACATCAGCCCCGGAACAACTTACGTAACCGTGACCAACTGCCACTTTACGGGAACCCGCAGCTCCACCACCATTTACCTGGATGCCGAGAGCGCCCACAACACCTTCCTTAACAATGTATTCGACACCACCCCCACAGGGACACGCGAGGTATTCGCCATAGATGGCTCAGCCCATAATCTTATCAAAAATAACTTTTTCCCTTCTACGCCTAACGGGGGAATATTTATATACCGCAACTGCGGCGAAGGCGGTGCCGTGCGACACCAGGAACCACGTTTTAACGAAATTATCGAAAATGAGTTTACTTACTCCAATTACACCGGCTACAAACCCGCTATCTGGCTGGGCTCACGCAACTACTTTCCCAGCAGCTATTGCGACCTCGACTCCGCATACCCATTCGGCTCAGGGCTGGACGACCATGATTTTGCTCGGCAAAACAGTATAATCCGCAACAACACCACCGGACGCAGTCAGGACCAAGCCATCTGGGACCACGATATTGATAACGTTATCACAGAAAACTACGACGACTCTATTTTTGACCTTCAGCCCACAGACCAAAAGGTTGTCCTCGGCCAAACGGCGGTTTTCACCGCCACGGAGTATTCGGACATCATAAGTTATCAGTGGTTCAAAGAAAACACCGGCGGAGATATTGAATTGCACGATGGGGATGATAATGGTGACATCTCCATCGTTTCCAGTGCAAACCATACGTCGCTGACAATTAAAAATGTAGATACTGCGGATTTGGGAAATTACTATTGTGTAGCAACCAACACCGCCGGGAGTACTGCTTCTGACACGGTAACCCTGAGCGAGTACTCACGCAAAATGCTCGCGCATTGGAAACTGGATGAAACCGTGGTTTTCAACCAGGGTGATTACTATGGCCCGGTACTTGAAGATACAGGCAGCCTTCCCGACGGAAACATCTGGAATTACGCATCGGGCATGGTCAATCAACCCGGCCCCGCCGGAGGTACCGACCGGGCGTACGATTTCGCCGCGGATTCGAGCCTTGGTGGTGTCGAAACAAATACCAGCAATGTTATTCCAGAGACAGACGATTTTAGCCTGCTCCTCTGGTTCAAGACGGACAACCATCACACTGCCCAGGGACACCTGTTTTCCAACAACAACTCTCAAACCGGCCGCGCCAATGTATACGTAGAAAACGGTCAGGTCGTCTGGTGGGTCAAAGACGGACCGAGTATTACGGGGCCGACTGCCATAGATGACAATCAATGGCACAGACTTATTATTACCCGCTATAATGATTCCTGGAATCTGTACCTGGATGATTATCCGGTGCAATCGGACATGAGCCCCGCCACGTTTGACCAGGATACCGTCTGGATGATTGGCCGCGCCCGAAGGGACTTGTTTGACTATGAAGGCCTGATTAGCGATGTACGCGTTTATAATTATGCGGTAGACCGAATCCCGGACTTGAATGATGATGGCATCGTGAACCTCAAAGACTTTGCCATGTTTGCTGACCATTGGCTCGAAAGCAGCTGTTACGCCTGCCAGGGAGCGGACCTCAACCTCGACGAGCAGGTAAATGCCGACGACTTACCCTTCTTCTCAAGCGACTGGCTAACACTGAACTAACAACCTGAATTTAGAAAAGACCGCATGACTATCAAAACCATAATTTTCGACCTGGGCCGTGTCCTGGTGGACATCGACATGACCAGCTTCAATAATTTTTTCGCCAACCTGAACAGCAATAACTCCGATGATAAATTGCAAAAGATAATGTCCCATGAGTTGATGCGTCAGTGGGGCCGGGGCGAAATTAACCCTTCGGAATTTCATCAGCATCTTTGCCAAAGGTTCGACCTGAAACTAGCTTTCGAGGAATTCCGCCAAAACTGGTGCGACATCTTCCGCGAAATGCCCGGCATGGAACAGCTCGTCGCCGAACTCGCCGAGAAATACCCACTCGGCCTGCTCTCCGATACCGACCCGCTCCACTGGAATTTCGTAAAAGAAAACTACCCCATCCTCCTCCATTTCAAAAAACCAGCCCTGAGCTTCGAAATCCACGTCACCAAACCCGACCGCCAGGCCTTCCTCACCGCCGCAAAAATGAATAACACCCCGCCCGAAAACTGCCTCTTCATCGACGACCTGCAAAAAAACATCGAAGGAGCCCAATCCGCCGGCCTGCAGGCAATACAATTCAAAGACGCCAAAAAACTCCGCCAAACCCTCAAAGAAAAATACGGCATAATTGAGATCTAGGATGACCAAAGCAAATCGTATTTTATTAACTGTTGCCTCTTTATCGCTATGCTTTTTCGTTCCTTTTTTGGCCGAAAAAAATAACCGCTCCGAGTTATTATCTGATTGGCAGAAAACTCTTTCGCATTTTGACAATTGCGCAAAACTAGAAATCAGTAATCCTCATGGCCCGTCAAGTCCAGCCACAATCACCATCACTGACAAATCCTTAATAATGCGTATCAAAAGCATTATTGAAAAGCAAAAATACAAATTAAAGAAAATCCCGGGAATAGCTACCACAAGCGACTGGACCGACATTCATTTGTATGATGATAATCAACATCTTCTCGAAACATTGATCCTATGGGGTGGAGACCATACTACTATTTACCCCAATAGCTGGAACGACGGCAATCACAAACTTACCGCAAACTCAAAACTAATTCAGGAAGTACGCAATATTTCAGGTATAGGTGATCCTTTTGAAGATTTTTATAACAACAAAGAACAGTAGGATGATTAGCAGTTTTTTGTCTCGATCGCTGGTACTGGCTGGATTGTTTACGATATTAACTGGATGTCAAGCCGACAGACATGCTGAGAAGCATGATCCTGATCTCTGGCTCATTGACAGTCAGGAATCCTGGATTGCCGCCCGGGATTCTGCCGAGAACCTCGAAATCCGTGACGGCCAGGCCAGGCCCATCCAAAGCACTTCACGATTCGTAAGTATTACCACAAGCTATAAAAAAAAGCGTAAGGCAGCTTCGATAGTTTTCGAGCAATCCCCCACCTGGGATAATTGGCGGGAAGTTCCCAATGTCGGGCCCAAACATACCGCCGACGCCCCGGTGTTTATCCCCATCGGAAATAATGATTACTGGTTCCTGGCCCGCTGCACCAAAAAAGAAAATAGCAATGGCGGAAAAAGCGTGCCCGGCTATCATGCCTGGCACAGCAGCGACATGAAGACGTGGCGGCACTATGGCCCGGTCTCCGATCATCGAAGCCGATGGGTTACGACCGCCGAGTATGTGGATGGAACTTTTTATATTTACTATGATTACCCCAATGACGAAGACCCGCATCTGATCCTGGACCGGGATCTGACCGACGGCAGGATGGGGGACGATCTGGGCATGGTCTTTGCCGACCCTTCCCATGGCTCCGATTGCGCCATTCTGCGTGATGATGACGGCAGTTTCCACCTGATCTATGAGAACTGGAGTTATATGAACGCCAAAAAACATTCCTGGGACGCTCCGGTCGGGGGCCATGCAGTAAGCCCGGACGGTATCCATGATTTCCAGATTCTCGCCCCGGCAGTCGATGACCGCACTTCACCCACAGGCCGTTTTGCCACCTTTGACCACCCCTTCAATCCAGTCAAAATGACTTATGAAATTCACGAACCGGAACAGAACGCTCACGGCGACTGGACAGCGATCAAGGTTGGTTCACAATATTATCTGTTTGGCGATTTCCATCCCGCCCATGATGAGATTCGTATCGGCCGCTGGACCAGCCGGAGCCTGAACGAGGAATTTCACTGGTGCGGAGAGTTGGGCCAGGGACATCCCGATCCCACGGTGGGTTTTGCCGAGGGACAGTTTTATCTTATCCAGCAGAGCGGCGATACCGATTTCGTCAGTCCGGGCCCCTGGGTAAACGGCGTCAAGGCAAGGCTGGGCGTCGATACCAGCGGCGACGGCACAATCGACCATTGGACCAACTGGCAGGAAGTCCGGGAAACCTATAAACAAAAACCCGGATTCGTGAGAGTAATAGAAAAAACTCCTGCCGCTCTAGATCTAAAAACCCTGCCGATGGGCTACGGTTTCAAGTTCGAATTTAAAACCGGGCAAACCCCTGGCACAAGCGCAAAAGCCGTCATGGACAAAGTAAGATTGCGGTTCGAATAGAAAAAAGGACATCTTACTCAGTAGAAAACATATTCAGTTCCGACGTCTCCGCCGCAAAACTAAACCACCCAGCGACAGCAGCGCCATACTAACCGGTTCAGGAATGATTATGATATTGCTCGTATCAGATATACTGAAACCCACATCCAAAGCACTACTATCAGCCAGAGTGCCGGTAATCGTACCGGAAGTAAGCCCCAAAGTCCTGAGATTATCGCCAACGCTAAGTACCTGACCGCCAACTTCGAACCCGCTGCCGTCAAGATAAATGGCACTATCCGCATATGTTGAAAGAAAACCTGTTATGGTGCCGCCGGATAAAAAAATAGCTGCATTAGCAAAATCCCGCGGCCGGTACGATAACATTCCCCCCCATATCACAGCCCGGAACCGACAGCCCTGCCCCTTTATCCGGCAAGCCCACGACCGAATATCGGGCCCGCCAAACCCGGAACTACCCCGAAGCCAACAGTCCGGTAATTATCCCGCCGGGAGCATCACAAAACCAGTTCGATCAGCCCCAAATCTCTAATCCACGCTTTATCAGACACTTACATCAAGCTAAAGCAAGTCGGAATCGCTCTGAATCATTTTTACATGCGTCGCATGTAAATTTACATCTGTCATATGTAAAATTGCATTTGCCATATGTAAAATTGTATACGACGGATGTAAGTTTGCAATCGGCGTATGTAAATTTGTATTTGCCGAGTGTAAAATTGTATGCAACGGATGCAAATTTGCAATCAGCGTAGGTAAATTTGTATATGACGGATGTAAAATTGCATCCCCCAAATGCAAAATTGTATCTGACAACTGCAAATTTACTTTGCCGTAAATCTCCCGTCAGAGCAGCCATTCTCCGGGAGCGGTCATGAAGAAAAAACCGCTAACGCCCCACCGCCCCGTTGAACATCCCAACCTCAACCCCAAACCAAAACTCCAACCGTTAACAGTTAGACCCGCGATTCATTCGCGGGGTTGGACACACCCACCCATAAAACGATCAGCAAAGCAGACAAAAAATACGGACCCAAACGACACGAGCATAAAACACCCCCTGCCGAAGGCAGGCACCTCGCCGTTCACTCTTGCCTCATGCCTAATGCCTCTTGCCTTCTTAAATGCCCCCCTCAAAGACACGCGAAATTAATCACATCCGTCATCGAAGGGACAATCGCCTCCAGCCGTGCCTTCGCCGGCCCAAAATCCAACGCCGTCGCATAACCCAGATTACCATCAAGAATCCCCAGCACCTTTTCCGCGTCACTCAGCCGCAGACTGTCCCGCATATCAGCCCGCGCATAAACCCGCATCAGCCACCCCGCCGCCGCGACCCCCACAATCATCAGCCGCAGCCCGCTGACCACATCATAACCGTAAAGATTCACCCCGCAGTAATTATAACTGGCCGTCCGACAAACCAGCATCCGCGTCAGCAGTTCTTCAACCTCACCCTCGATCGCCCCAAACGATTCATCCAAATCCCCCACCTTACACCTCGGCCAATCCGCCCAGACCTGCGGCAGCTCTGCCGAAGGTTTAGCAAACGCCGTCATTGCCGAAGTCTGACCCAGCCGCTCCCGCAAAGTCCGCACCAGCGAAACCTTCGCCAAAGTAGGATTCTGACTCGGCTGACTCAAAACAAACAAATACTGACCAAACAGCTTCCGCGCCCGCCCGGTCAGCTTCCCAAACAACGGCTCATAACCCGCCAGCTCCGCCAAAATCCCCGTCCGAAACATATCAAGTATCTCAGCCAACTCATCCGCCCCAACTTCAGACCATTTAATCTTCGCCAGATACTCCGCGAAACTGTTCAGCCAATGCAGCCGCAAATTAAACGCCACCGCGTTACTACCCAAAATCTTAACCACCGCCTCATTCACCAGCCGAAACTTCTCACCATCAACCGCATTCCGCCCATAAATCCGCGGCACCACCGCAACCGTACCCGCCGGCACAACCTGCCCCGCCAACTCCTCCAGTTCCGCCCGATACTCCGCCAACTCCGCCCCCTCATTTTCACAAACCGCCGGACAATCAAACCGCAACGACACCGCCGTCTCACCCGCCGCCGGACAAAACACAAAAGGATAAATCTGACACGCCACCGGCTTAGCACCCGCCCCATACCGCTTATGTATCAGACACAGCCCGTCATCATCCAGAAAAACGCACCGCCCATCAGCCCGCTTCGCCAAGGCATAACCCGCCGCCCCTGCCAGATGACTCCGCAGATAAATCTGCTCCACCCCCAACCGCCTCGGCCAATCCTCTAAATCAGCAATCGCATCCCGCTCAACCGACTCAACCGGCACCATAAACCCCCGACAGCACCGCCCGCAGCAAGAACAACCAAACCGCTGCACCTCAACCAGTTCAAATGGAAAATCTATCTTCATAGCCCGCAATTCTAACTCCATCCACCATTTTTCGCCACCAATTCCCGCTTTTACAGACCAACCGCCCTTCTGGTCGATGTCTGTATAGTATAAACAGTTGTAATCGGAGTAAACAAATGGAAAAACAAAAACGGGCCTTCCGGACAGGCATAATTTTCCTAATCTCAGCAGTGCTAATAACCATCACAGTAGCCCTCGCCGACTTCAAAATCCCCAACTACACCGCTAAAGAAATCAAAATCCTTCTTTCCCTTCTCGATTTAGCCCTCGTCACCACCGCCTTCAATCTGATTATCCGCCGCAAACGGCGTTTCATTCTCGAAGCCGTCGTCTTCTGCTGGATTTCATTCCTCGCCGCCTTCTTCCTCGCCGAGTTAGCCTGCCGCTTCTACCTCTTCGGCCCGGACTGCCTCAGCCTCACCAAAATGAACAGCGTCTACTCCAGCCAGGGCGACTGCCAGCCCGACATCTACCAGCGCGCCGAACTCAAAGAGCTGCTCGTCGAATTCAAACCAAATGTTGACACCATATTCCACCTCAAACACTTCCAGACCAACTCTGCCGGCCTGCGCGACCGCGAATACCCGCTCGAAAAACCCGACAACACCTTCCGCGTCGCCGTCGTAGGCGACTCACTCACCATGGGATGGGGCGTCGAACACGAAAAAACTTACGCCAAGCTCCTTGAAAAATGGACCAACCAAAAATGGCCCGGCAAATACGAATTTATAATCTTCGGCCATCCCGGCTACGCCCTCGAACAATACATGGTCGTCATCGAAAACAAAGTACTCCCCTACCATCCCGACATGATAATCGTCGGATTCTGCTACAACGACGACGAAATCATCACCCCCGAACAAATGGAACAGCGCGGCCCCCTGCCCCCGCCCAACAACCCATTCTGCCGCCTTTTCATGCTCGACCTGATAAAAACCAGCAGGCTCTACCAAAGTTTCGTCAATCCAGAAGCAGGCAGTATCACCCCCGAAGAAAAACAAATCCGCCGCGCCTACGGCCAAAAATGGTTTAGCCGATTCAAACAGTTCAGCCAACAGCACAACATACCAATCGCCGTCGCCGATTTATACATGCCCGGCGCCCGAGAAATCTTCGCCAAAGAATTCTCTGCCCAATACAACCTCGACTACATCCCCACCAAAGACTACTTCGGCCCTGAAGGATTCAAGCATTATGCAATCTACCCCATCGACGGCCACCCCAACCACCATGCCCACGAAAAATACGCCCACGCAATCTTCGACTACCTCCAGACAAAACTAAACAAATCAACGCCGCAACAATAACCAAACAATCAAACCGTAAGCAAAAGCCGAGCCGCGCAAGCAGCCGGATCGAACACCAAAACCCGTTATTTATGTAAAAACAACCCCTGCCGAAGGCAGGCACCGAGCCGTTAATTGTTCAACCCTCGACCGCAGGTCGAAACCTAGCAGTTCACTAATGCCTCTTGCCTGCCGTTAATCTTATGTAGAATTCCCCACGCAAGCAGCCCTTACAGCGTAACGGTTTTATGCCGATGACTATGGCATTCAATATTAACCGCCACCGGCAGCGACGCGATATGACAAGGATAAGTCTCAATCAAAACCGCCAAAGCGGTCGTATCGCCTTTCAAACCTGACGGACCAATATCGAACGAATTTATCGTATCCAGCAGTTCTTTTTCCATCTGCGCCCATTGAGCATCTGAATGACTCGAATGAATCGAACGCAGCAGCGCAGCCTTGGCAAGATAGCACGCATACTCGAAATTACCACCAACCCCCACCCCAATCACAAAAGGCGGACAGGCATCCGCGCCAGCCGTCTTCACCGTCTCCAGAATAAAATCCCGAACCTCAGCCGCACCCGCCGTAGGCTTGAGCATCTTGAACGCCGATTTATTCTCGCACCCGCCCCCCTTGGCCATCAAAGTAATCTTCATCTTAGCCCCCGCCACCCGACGATGATGAATTACCGCTGGAGTATTGTCATTGGTATTAACCCGACCAAAAACCGGGTCCGCCACCATCGACTTACGCAGAAAAGATTCGCTATAACCTTTAGCGACACCCTCGTTAATGGCATCGTCAAGCGTCGCCTCCGGCCTATCCGCCGGATAAACTATCTGCGCATCCCGACCCTGCTCCACAAACACCACCGCCACGCCGGTATCCTGACACAAAGGTATCTGATCCCGCGTGGCGATTTCTGCGTTTTCCAGAAGCTGGCCCAGCCGCTCCGCCGCACCAGCATTCGATTCTTTTTTTGCCGCCTCCGCAAATGCCGCGATCAACTCAGCGTCGAGCTCAAAAGCAGCCCTGGGGCAAAGCCCCGCGACCGCCTCGACTATGCTTTCATAGAAAATAGCAGGCATATTAGCAAACGTTCACCGAACGACCAGCCCGACGCTTGGCGTTGATAATTTTACGACCTTTGGAAGTCTTCATGCGAGCCCGAAACCCGCTTTTACGTTTCTTTTTGATTTTGCTTATACGATGGTTTTCCATTTTTAATCCTTCTTAACTAACTGCTACAGCATTAGTTGTATCGTTCACCCGGCCACCTGCGGCCCTGCTCATTCCTATATAGAATTGTAAATAATAGCGAAACCCCAAACCACTGGCAAGCATAAAAAAAACACCGAATGCTTCGACAATTGGCACCAGTTCCAAACTAAATTAAAGACCGCACCAACAGAAACCGCACCGCCTAAACGGCCGGATCGAACACCAAAACCCGTCCAGCAAGTCCATAACGTCCCTCCTGTCCATAAATTCTTTGCCGTTAAAGACCCCAAAGGGGTACAAAGCAAAAAATAAAAACAATCCTGCCAAAGGCCGAAACCTCGCCGTTCCCTCTTGCCTCCTGCCTCACCCCTCTTGCCTTCTTCCCTCCTTTCAGAGCCGCGCACGTAAGTAAGCGGTTGCCGTTGCCGTTAAATAAAAATCCTCGGCCAAAGGCCGAAACCTCGCCGTTCACTTATGCCTCTTGCCTTATGCCTCTTGCCTTCTTAAATGATACTGTTCCCGACAAAAGCTATCCGTCATCCCTGCCAGATAATCACATACTATCCCCGCCCGCGGCTGACTATCCTGCCTCTGCTGATACCGCACCGGCAGCAGTTCAGGCCGTTCACAATACAGCCGAAACAGCCCTTCCAGATGCTCCTTCGCCACACTCTGGCCCTCCACCACCCGCGGATGATGATACACCCTTTCCAGCAGAAAATCTGAAAGCTGATTCATTCGCTCCTGAGCCCCCGCCGACAAACCCGCCACCTTATCGTCAGCCTTGACAATATCGTCCAGAGATTCGGGCTTAAGAGTTTCAAGGTTCCGGGCAGTTTCAGCCAGAGCGTCACGGGCCAGCAATTCTATGATTCCCTTAGCACAGCGAAGCTGCCGAGAAAAGCGACGAGCCTGCGGATACCGCCGCCCCACCTGCCCCAGCAGTTCCTGATACAATTCTATATCCTTCAAATCATCCTCACAAATCAGCTCACCCGCCAGAGCGTCATCCAAATCATGCGAAGTATAAGCAATCGAATCCGCCAAATCCGCCAGCTGTCCTTCCAGCGGAGCAAACTTACTGGGAAACTCCTCGCTCAGTTCGGGCCGGTCATAACGGGTTTCATGCTTGGCAATACACCACCGCGTTTCATAGCTGAGGTTAAGCCCCCGAAAATCAGGATAAGGATGCTCCAGATAATCAACCACCCGCAAAGAATGACGATTATGTTCAAAGCCCCCATGCCCCGACATCAATTCATTAAGCACCGCCTCCCCGCAATGACCATAAGGCGGATGCCCCAAATCATGGGCCAAAGCCGCCGCCTCCGCCAAATCTTCGTTCACCGCCAAAGCCCGCGCCATAGTCCGCGCAATCAGCGAAACCTCAAATGTATGCGTCAGACGCGTACGATAATAATCACCCGCCGGAACCGTAAATACCTGAGTCTTGGCCTCCAGCCGACGAAACGCCGAACTATGTACAATCCGGTCCCGGTCCCGCTGAAAAGCCGTACGATAGACATGCTCCGGCTCAGCATGTCCCCGCCCCCGACTATCCACGCATAAAACCGCGTAACCCGCCAGCCGCGCCCGCTCATAATCCAGTTGTTCTGTTCTGCTTATCATAACCCACATAATATATCAACAACCACCAAACCACCACCAAATAAAATCCCACCACCAATCTACCCCCTCACCCAAACAGAAACCGATTCGCGTAAGCGACCGGATCGAACACCCAGCCAGTCCAGCAAGTCCATAATGTCCCTCCCGTCCACAAATTCTTCCCCATTAAAAGACCCCAAAGGGGTCGAAAGAACGAATAGCCGGGGTGCGTAAGCCCCCAGTACTGATACAAAAATAAAAACACCCCTGCCAAAGGCAACTCTTTTTAGTATACAATGTTGACGGTTTGGCTGAATGTGCCAAGGTCAGGCCGAAAGTATCGGCATTGGTGTTTAGCGGGGCGTTCTTGATGCTGATTTTGTAAGTGCATTTGCCAAAATCGATAATGCCGCTGAAAACTCCGCCTTCCTGTGGCGGTTATTTTTTTGAAAGCAAATTTAGCACCTTTGCCGACACAACTGTCTGCGGGGATAGTAAAATCATTGTCACCCCAGGTTATGATTAACGGTTCGTTTTCCAGGTTTATGGTAAACGATTCTCGTGCCGTGATTGAGCCGCTGACTGAGGTGGAGACGAGGTTGTCTTTTTCTTTTAACTTGGTGGTTTTGGCTATGCTCAGATAGTCAATGCAGCCGGCCAGTAAATTTTGCGGGCAAAGGTTTACTGCCGTTTATTATATCCAGATCGCCGCGGAGCCCAAAACTTCACCGTCATAGGCGATGCTGTTGCCGAAATAATTCCCTATACTCAAACCAATCATAACCGGGCTTTGCATGCCGGTAAAATCGACGTCCTTGCCGGTAATCGTAAATGTTCCTTTGGCCAGGTCCGCCTTGAAAGATGTTATGCCGCCGGATTGGCCTTTGGTAAAAGAGTTTTTATAGGAAATCTTTTGACGCTTGGCATCGACTTTAATGTTCTGAGGATTAAAAAGTTCTTCATGTCCGTAAACCTCATCTTCGCTTTCCGAGTAGATGGCAAAGGCAATGTTCGCAAGGTCATTGGCCGGAGCGGAAATTAATTCCAGGCTTCCCGAACCAAACTGGCCGGTCATTGAAAAAGAATCGGACATCCCATCGCGTTCCTTGCCGCCCTTGATCGTAAGTTTACTAGTAACCAGCGTGTCTTCTTGCCGGTTATCAATTGTGAAAACATTAGAAACGCCTGAGCCACTGGCCGCAAAGATTGCGGGGCAGATTACGATAATAATGATAAACAGGCCGAAGATTATTTTTTTTGTATAATTCATTTTAATGTTCCGTGCTCTGATAAACAGTTATGTTTATTAGTTGTTACCTGAAGTGCCAATGCTGTCCCGGCACGCCTAAAGCCAATATGACTGGCCGGGCCTGTTCCGGAATAGTAATCTGCAATTGAAGTGTGATAAATATCTATCCAAGTAGCCCAGCTGCTGCAGCGATAGTAGTGATTGCCGTTGTTAGCCGACGTGCTGACCCATTCAGACAGATTGCCAGTCATGTTACACAGGCCGTAGCCATAAGTGCCATAGCTGCCGACCACGGTCGTGCCGTCAGGATGTGTCGAGTCGTAATAGTTGGCCATACTGTGATCGATAGTCATTTCCGCATGGATAGCTATAGCTTCCATCGTAGTCTGCCACCGCCTGCCATTCCCACAGGGTAGGCAATCGGTATCCATAATATTCGCAAAAGGCAGTGGCCCCGTACCAGCTCACATAAGAAACCGGATGGTTTTCAAAACCACTGTCAATGGTGAACCTGCCGTTAATGTAATGGATTCTCGATGCTCCGCCATGAGTGGCTCCATTATGATTATCTCCCTGATTCGTGAGTCTGTAATAGGGCATGCCGCTATAGCCTGAGTGTGCGGGAAATACTCTGTGGCTGCCCCATTCGACATCGACTTCTATCAGCCCGTCCGCAAGAGCGGAATTGAGATACTCACAATATTGAGCGTTGGTGGTTTCATATTTGCTCATGTATCCGACAAAACCGCCATGACTGATCGGATTGCCGTATTCATCTTTCATGTTCGCTCCAGAATCGTTGATATATACCCAGGTCATATCTGCCGGTCCGTCAACCACAACTTCGCCTGAACTTGATGCCGGGCCGATTGAAACTGTCAAATAAACGGCATATCCCAGTGTCAATTCTGTGCCAGCAGATGGATTCTGGCTTATAACCAAACCCTCTGCTACATTATCACTATAATCCTCGCTGACATTTCCCACCGCATAACCAGAGCCGACAATCATCGCTTCTGCTGCTGCCTGCGTCTTGCCGACTAAATTAGGCACAGTGTTTGATACTTCACCGCGGACAGGCCCTAAAACCGATGTGGGCGCTCATGCTGGTGGGGGCATAATTGATTCGGTACGTTGCCGAGCAGTAATAATCCGCGATTGTCCAGCAGCCGCCGCGAAGGTAGGGATAGCTGTTGGCGGCAGTGTTCCAGCTGCTGGTCCATTCCCATAAAACTGCCCATCATGTCGCACATGCCGTAACCATAAGCACCAAAGCTGCCCACATCAGCAGTACCGTTGGGATGCACCGAATCAAAATAATTCGCAATCCCGTTGTTAGCACTCACCCCGCAACCATAATTATAACTGCCGTCATAATCCGCCACCGCCTGCCATTCCCATTCAGTGGGCAGTCGATAGCCATAATAATCACAAAACGCCGCGGCCCCCGTACCAGCTTACGCAGGTCGCGGGATGGTTTTCATAGCCCCTATCCGCCGTGAAAGAACCGCCGTTGTAACTAACGCGTGATGCGCCGCCCTTGGTCGCGCCGTTTATAAGTATCGCCGGGATCGGCAAGATTATAATAGGCCAGACCGACGAAATCATCCCCCGCTGTTAGAGCCGTTTACTGCCGTAGGCTTTGTTGTCTGTGGCGACAATAATGTCACCCGATGCCAGAGCGGCATTGAGAAAGGCGGCAAATTGGGCATTGGTTGTTTCATGTTTGCTCATTTCACCATCGAAACCTTCATGGCCAAACAGACCGGGATCATCTATGGCCACCCAGACTATGTCCCCAGACTCGTCTGGCTCGGTATTGGAGCCGATATTGTCTTCAGCGGTTATTTTTACCTGAAAATCACTGCCGTAAGCAATGGGCAGATCGGTTTTGCTGTGCCAGATGATGCTTCGGAAGCCGGGAGCAATATTCGCCCCAATATCACCCGCAAAATCAGTCGCCGGGACATCCCAATTCTCGCCCGCATCCTCGCTGACCAGAATCCCGATTGTACAGTTGTCACCATCAGCATCGGTGAGCGTATAGTCAATATCCACAATCCCACTTTCATCCGTACGCTGATATGCTGTAATATCACTGGCCTGAGGAGCTGAGTTTGCCAAAACCGGCCCACCAATTACCAGAAATAATATAATTACTTGATGAATAAATTCTTGTATTGCTTTTCGCATTATCTGCTCCATCGATATGTCTGACTAACTGCTAAATATCAAGTTAAGATCCCGAAAGGAAAAACCCCCTCTGGATGTTAGTATAATATCACATCCGGGCGGCCCTTGTCAAAGGATTAACCATAGTTAGATTCGACCGGTTGCATTATCTGTGCGGGGAAAACGGGGGGAAAACGGTGTCCGGTACATTTATTTATCCCCTTGTTTGAAAATAAAAACAACCCCTGCCCAAGGCAGCACCTCGCCGTTGCCGTTAAATAAAAACCCTCGACCGCAGGTCGAAACCTCGCCGTTCCCTCATGCCTCATGCCTAATGCCTCTTGGCCTTCTTAAATGCCTCATCCCTCATGCCTTTTTAAATCTCAAAACCACCCCAAAAATCAAAAAAAACGCCAAAAAATCAAAAAAATCATCAAAAATCGGTCGTCCCAGTCCAAACCGCGCCGAAAACCCCACCGCAAACACAACTTTGCCACCGCAATGACGCCCCAAACAGGCATATTCACAACCAAAATCCCCCGCCCCCTGCCCCCAAACACTCTTTTTACCCCCCCCCAAAATCCCCAATCGCGCTGATTTCGCCCCCCTGCAAATTGCGCATTAAGGAGAACCCCCCCACCCGAAAAACCCGTTTTAAGCCCCAATCGCGCCTACGAAGTCACCCTCGCGCTCACAAAAATAAGCACTTACAACCATCCTCCCCACACAAAATAAGCACTTACGTCAATTACTATCCAGATTATTCAGGCTTGGGATGCAGCTTCTCCCACCGCTCCACCGCTTCGGGACGACGCAGGTACAGCGGGGCCGGTTCCTCCGGACTGATAAAATCACCCACCCCTGCCCGCTGATAACCACAGGCCAACACATGTCTTGCGCGCCCCTGCCACCTCGACTCATCCAGAATATTGACACCCGCCCCCTGAAAATCCTCTAAATGGTACTCCCAACCCCTCTCCCAGCACAGAAATCCCCGCCCCCGCTTGCTCCAAAACCTCTGCCGGCTTGATTCGCTGTGCTTCTAACTTCTGCTGCCAACCGGGGATACAAACGCCCGACCCTCTCTCATAAATCGCCCCATAAACATGCCGCTTTTGGGCATCCCGAACACACAAAATACGATCAACCCCCTCGCAATCATCCACATTCAAAACCAGAGCATCCATACTGGGAACCGCCACAATGCGACAATCCAGACAAAAAGACAGGGCTTTGGCGACTGAAACCGCGATTCTCAGCCCCGTAAAGCTGCCCGGACCGACCGAAACAAATATACAGTCTATCTCAACGGGCAAAACACCGTTTTGGGCACAAATACCCGCCACCGCCGGGACAAGCTGTCCAGCATGGCGTCGGTCGGCACTGAACTCACGCTCAGCCATAAGGTTACCTTCCCGCCCCAAGGCCACACTGCCCAGACGGCCTGAAGTCTCCAGTGCCAATGCTGTCAGGGATTGTCGGTTGTTGTGCTCGCTCATAAGGCCCAGATGATAGCCGGTTGGAAAAAAACTGGCAACTACAAGACTATAAATACTTGTGTTTTCGCCGGCAGCATAATTATCAATCCCCCACCCAGCCTGGGCGACCAGGCAGGCAACCTGACGCAACATATTGAGGAGCAAGTCTTTACACACACCCGGACTCCTGTCGCGGCAACCCTTTTTTTAACAAGACTTGCCCCCCCTTCCAAAATCAGGAAAACTTGTTTTATCAGTACGAATTTTTTTGTTTGCAAGCTCTTGCCTCTACCATAGACTACCACTCTTGATAATGGCTGTGAAAATGTGGGTAACCTGCCCCAGGTCAGCCACGGATGCTTACCACATAAACGGGATTTAATAACTGCACTGATACACGCTGAAGGCACGATAGCAGTACTGATATCGGACATCCGTGCCTTCGTCACTATCGTAAAGGAGTCTTACCTTGCTGCAGCACACAAGGCTATACGGCTATCGCAAGGCGCTGTGCCGCCGGAACAGAAATCTTATCACCCTGACAATTCTCCTGGCCGGGGGTATTCTCGTCAGCTTGCCCGCGGGCAGCTGGGCTGAGAATAACCAGCTTATTGCCGCCGACACCGGCAGTGATGCCGCGATTCAGGCCCAACGCAAAAAAGCCAATGACTGGCTTGACATTGCCGAAGCCCAACTGGCTAGACAACAGTATAATCTGGCCGAAGAAACCGTGGAAAGATGCCGCGAGCTTGATACCCAGTTGACCGACAAACAGAAAAAGCGTCTGGGAAGCTGCGCTGCCGAAGCCCAGGCTGGCATTGATGCTCAGCAAAAAGCTCGTCAAGGGCTGGATTCCGGCTCTATCAGCCTCAAGGCGGGCAACCTTCCCGCGGCAGAAGCTTCATTCAAAGGAGCCTACGCCCTGCGGAAATACCTGGCTGAGCCCACAGTCAAACGCATTGAAGACCAGTTGGCTGCGGTAGAATCCGCCCAGGACGCCATTAAGGGTGAAATCAAGGCCCTGTTCAAAAAGGGCGTGGCCGACTACAAAGCTAAAAAATACGGTGCCGCCGAAGCCAGCTTCAAGAAAGTTGTCGACAGCGGCATCTCCCTGAATTTCTTCGACCGGGGCACCATGACCACCGCCGAAGGTTTCCTTGAGAAAATTGATGCCGCTAAGGCCAAGGCGATGGCTCAGGCCACTGCCGCCGCTGAAAAAGCGGTCGCTGAGGTAAAAGCCGAACAGGGCCGCTGAGGATGATATTGAGGTCGTAGCGGCTGCCCAGCCGGTGCCAACCGAGAAAAAATCAATCCTTCCCAAAATCAAACTTCCCGACTGGCCTTTCGGCAAAAAAGATGAAGAGCCCGTCATCACCCCTGAGCTTCAGGAGAAAATCGATGCCCAGCTCGCTTACGGCGATCTGGAAATGGGCAAAAACAACTTTAAGCTCGCCCAGGAATATTATTCCCAGGCCCTGGCTATCGACCCGGACAACAAAGTTGCCCAGCAGGGTTTGGCAGCCGCTAAGTTCAACCTGCGTCAGCCTCAGGAAGCCCGCAGCACCGGCAAGCCCACCATCATCGAAAAGAGTGCAAAACAAAGAACGCGTGCAGAAACAGTACATCGAAGCGGCCTTTGTCACCTCTCGCGACAATATCAGCCGCCTGCTCAGCGAAAAGCAGTTCGATAAGGCCCGTGCTGAAATCAGCCAGATTATGGCTCAGCTGGACAGTGCCAAAGAACTGCTCGGCAACGAATCCTACGAACAAATGAAAGCTGAAGCTTCCGCTGCTCTGGATATGGTTGAGCAAAGACAAACCGCCGCCCGCGAAGAAGCTCTCAAAGAGCAGATTGCCAAGGCTGCCAAGGAAGAAATGGAACGTCGCCAGCGGGCAGATGTCGCACGTCAAAGGAAAATCGAAGAACTCTTTACCCGTGCTCTGAGTTTCAAACAGGCGCGTGAATACGACCAGGCGGTCAGCACCTTACAGCGTTTGCTGGACCTGGACCCCAAACATGAACAAGCCAAACTTCTGATGGACCATATGAAAGACCTTCAGGATCTTCAGGAGCAGGCCGAGGTCGCCAGAGAAATCGAAACTGAGTCTTTGAATATTCTCAAGAACGCTCGTGAATCTTCCATTCCTTACTCTAGCGACACTTTCCCGGAAGACTGGCTGGAAAAGAAAGAAAAGCGTAAAAAATCCAGCGCTTTGGACCGTTACTCCGGTACCGAACGCCAGAAAAAAACCTATGCCGCTCTGGATGACTTAACAGTAAGTCTGGACCATCTGGATGTCGAACTTCAGCAGGTTCTCACTCAGCTTCGGCAGGAAACCGGTTTGAATATTTTCCCGGCCTGGCCCGACCTGGAAATCAACGAAGTTTATCCTGACAACCTCATCAGTATTCAGTTGGAGAACATCTCTGCTGGCAAGGCTATCGAAGCTATTCTGGATTATGCCTCTGGCGGCAAATTTGACCGTCTGGGCTATGTAGTTGACCAGGACGGTGTTATCACTATCAAAACGCAAACCGAACTGGGAACGGCTTATGACCATTTCCAGAGAGTATATTATATCGGCGACCTGCTCAGTGCCCGTTCCTCTTATGACAATAGCGTCCTCGACAGCGGCGGGGGCGGCAGCAGTCGCGGCGGGGGCGGCAGCAGTCGCGGCGGCAGCAGCGGTGGTCGCAGCGGCGGCAGCAGTCGCAGCAGTGGTGGCGGCAGCAGTCGCAGTAGCGGCGGCAGCAGTCGGGGCGGGGGTGGCAGCAGTCGCGGTGGCGGCAGCAGTCGGGGCGGCGGCGGTAGCTCCGGTGGCGATGACTACTGGCAGAGAATCGAAGACCTGACTTACCTGATTCAGTCCACCATCGTACCGGAAAGCTGGGAAGAATTCTCCCAGACCGGCGAAGGCCACGGTACTCTGGAAATCATGCAGAACTCGCTGGTGGTGTTCCAGAATCGTGAAGTACATCAGAGAATCGAAAGCCTGCTCAACGAACTGCGCCGCGGCTTTGGCGAACAGGTATCCATCGAAACCCGCTTCCTGGTAATCAACAGTAACTTCCTGGAAGACATCGGTGTCGATTTAGACTTCTACCTGAACCTTAACAACGCCGGCTATGATCGTATCGGTGCCACTGACGACGTAACCGGTCGTCAGATACTCGACCCGCGGGTCAATCCCGGTCCCAATAATCGCACGACCCCCTTCCCGGTCCAACAGAACTCATCGTCCTTCACCACTCCGGCGGCTACTTCGGTGCCGGGTTCACTCGGCGGCGGCAGCGTTCCTAACGCCTTTAACGTATCGGGCTCGTTCCTTGACAATGTTCAGGTTGACTTCCTGATTCGGGCTACCCAGGCCAGCCAACGCAGTCGCTCACTGCTGGCACCGCACATTACCGTTATCAACGGCGAACAGGCCTACTTGAGTTTCGGTGATGAAATCACCTATGTCGCTGACCTTGAGGCGGTAACCGACAGCGGTGTGGGTATCTTCAACCCCAATCCTGATTATGCCTTCAGTGGTATCGACATGGTCATTACCCCGACCATTTCCGAAGACAGAATGTATGTCCTGCTGAATATTGAAGTTTATGAAGAACGCGTTTCGGCAATCAAAGACTTCGTCTTCAATGAAGGTGTCGAAGGCACCGGAACCGAACGCGGCAGCTCAGTGGCGACCGGTACTATCCAGCTGCCGGAAATGACCATCAACAATATCACGACCCACGTTTCGGTACCGGACGGCGGCACATTGCTGCTGGGCGGCCAGAAACGCACGGCCATGATTGAGAAAGAAATGGGCGTACCAGGCTTAAGCAAACTGCCCATTATTAATCGCCTGTTCAACAACCGCTCAAAGGTTGAAGATGAATCCGTGATGCTGATTCTGGTCAAGCCGACCATCATTCTGCAAACCGAGCGTGAAGAAGAAAACTTCGGCACACTCAACAGCAACGCACGTTAAATCGTGGTATATTTAGAACCCCCAAACGCCTTGCTTTCGAGTGAGGCGTTTTTTATGCGCAAAAACATAGCCGCCAGCGGTGTTCTTGGCTGTGCCACCGCAGACGGCTATTACCATGAAGCTGTTAGCAATAATCATATCGGCGCCTCAGCCTCACAAATTAACCAAAAAAAAAAGCTTTTTGGCATTATTAATATAAATCCTTAATATAAAACAATTTAAATACACAACCACATCGACCGATAACTCACTGGTCGGCCCTGGATAGATTATACCGGTCAATCATTGCCTCATTTGTTATCGGAGCTTATAATATTGAGTTTGAAAACCTTGGATGCCCCCCTGCCGTTGAGCTACATGTTCAACTGTTGTGGAAACTTGATTATCAGGTGATTTACAACGATGAGAGATTTTGAGATTATCAGCAACTTCCAGCCCGCCGGGGATCAGCCCCAGGCTATCGAAGCTCTTTATCAGGGGATACAGAACCAGCGAAAATATCAGACCCTCATGGGCGTTACCGGTTCCGGCAAGACCTTCACAATGGCCCAGGTGATTGCCCGCTGTCAGAAACCCGCTCTGATAATCAGCCATAATAAAACCCTGGCGGCTCAGCTTTATGAGGAGTTCAAGGAGATTCTGCCCAAAAACGCGGTGGAATATTTCGTCAGTTATTACGATTATTATCAGCCTGAAGCGTATATTCCTCAGCGTGATATATATATCGAAAAGGATGCGTCGCGGAATGACGACCTGGACCGCCTGCGGCTGAGTACCACTACCAGCCTGATGAGTCGGGCTGATGCGGTGGTGGTCGCGTCGGTAAGCTGTATTTTCGGGTTGGGTTCGCCGGACGAATATAAACGTCTGGTGGTTCCCTTGCGGGTTGGCATGAGTCACGACCGGGATGAACTGCTGGGCCGACTTAGTGATATTCGCTACGACCGGAACGACATCGGTTTTGACCGGGGCAAATTTCGGGTTCGCGGTGATGTTATTGAGCTATGGCCCGCCTATGAGGAGTTCGCGGTTCGCATTGAGATGTTCGGCGACGAAATCGAAAAAATCACCCTTATCAACCCTACCAGCGGTGAAATACTGGCAGAAGAAAACCAGATGTTTATCTATCCCGCTCAACATTATGTCATGCCGGAGGACCAGATAGAATCCGCTCTGGCGGGAATTTCCACAGAATTGGATAAGCGTCTGCTGGAATTACGCAGCCAGGGCAAACTGCTGGAGGCCCAGCGACTAAACGCCCGGACCCGTTATGATATGGAGATGATTCGCGAAGTTGGCTATTGCAGCGGCATTGAAAATTACGCTCGTCATCTGGCGGGTTTACCGGCTGGTTCTAGGCCTTATACGCTTATTGATTATTTCCCCGACGACTTTCTGCTGATTATCGACGAATCGCATGTTACCCTGCCGCAATTGAAGGCAATGTACGCCGGCGACCGCAGTCGCAAAACGGTGCTGGTGGACCATGGTTTTCGGCTGCCCAGTGCGATGGACAACCGGCCTTTGCGGTTTGAGGAGCTGGAGACGCTTTGGAAAAACGTGGTTTTTGTTTCAGCAACACCGGGGCCTTATGAACTGGAGCACTGTCAGGGCGAGGTTGTGGAACAGGTTATCAGGCCTACCGGTTTGATCGACCCGAAGATTCAAGTTGAATCGGCTCGTCAGCAAGTGCCTCATCTGCTGGGTGAAATCGGCAAGCGGGTGGAAGTGAACGAGCGGGTGTTGGTTACAACGCTTACCAAAAGGCTGGCGGAGGATTTGAGCAGGTACATAAAGGAAAAAGGGTATCGCTGCGAATATTTGCACAGTGAAATTGATACGCTGGAACGGGTAAAGATACTTCGCAATCTGCGGGCGGGCGAATTTGATGTCCTGGTGGGTGTTAATTTGCTTCGTGAGGGACTTGACTTGCCCGAAGTTTCACTGGTGGCGATTCTGGATGCTGACAAGGAAGGTTTCCTGCGTAGTGAGACTTCGCTGGTCCAGACCATCGGGCGAACAGCCCGTAATGTAAACGCACTAGTCATTCTTTACGCGGATAAAATCACCAACTCGATGCAGCGGGCCATGGACGAAACTTTGCGGCGTCGCAAGATTCAGCAGGCATATAATGAGGAACACGGCATTACGCCGGAGACTGTTCGCAAAGCCATTCGCAGCGGTCTGGATACGGAATTCCAGGCTCGACGTATAGCCCGCAACGCTCTGACCCACGACGAAGCCGAATATGACCGCAAGGAACTACTAAGCATTCTCGAAGCGGAAATGCTCGAGGCGGCGGAAAAACTGGAATTTGAAAAGGCCGCTAAATTGCGTGACCAGATAGAAGAACTAAAGGCCGCCCCCGAAATAAAAACCGGCTGAACCCAGGAAAATTTCATGCAGAACCTTGATTTAGGAAAATATCAACCGCTAATAGAACTGGCCCGGCTCGAAGACCTCGGTCGGGGTGATATTACTTCGGAAATAACCATCCCCGAAAACAAGCAGGGACACGCGGCGTTGGTATCGCGGGCTCCGGGTGTGCTTTGCGGCATGACGGTTGCTCGTGAGGTGCTGCGCTGTTATGACCAGCGGCTGGAACTGACGGAAGATTTATCTGACGGCAGCGTGATTGAGCCGGGCATGACGTTGGGGATTATCTCCGGGCCTTTACGTTCGATTTTGGCAGCGGAACGTATCGTTTTGAACTTTATTCAGCGACTCAGCGGCATCGCTACTACCACCGCCCGCTATGTCAAAGAGGTGCATGATACAAAAGCGAAAATATGCGACACTCGCAAGACCACTCCCGGCTGGCGTGACCTCGAAAAGCACGCGGTACGCTGCGGCGGCGGCATGAATCATCGGCAGGGACTTTGGGACGCGGTTCTGATTAAAGACAATCATCTGGCGGCTCTGGAATGTGATAATCTCAGGCAGGGACTGCTGGAGGTTCTGAAACGATTGAAACGTGAAGCTGTGCCGCTGGAATTTATCCAGGTCGAAGTTGACACTCTCGAACAGCTTGAGGTTGCCATGAGCGTCCCTGGTATTGATATTATTCTACTTGATAATATGAATTGTGAAACCATGCGGCGGGCGGTTCAGATGCGTGACGGTATCTGTGCCGGTCGAACGGTGCTGCTGGAAGCGTCGGGCAATGTCCGGCTCGAAAATGTCCGCGAGATCGCCCGGACCGGCGTTGACCGGATTTCCATCGGGGCCCTGACGCATCAAATCGCCAGCCTTGACATTGGCTTAGATTTAATCTGAAGGAAAGGCCTTGCCCAACATAACCACAAAAAGTGTTCAACTGCTGGAAATCCTGCGGCATGAGAAGGGCCGCTGGCTGGGAATGCCCGCCTTGCGTAATATACTCGCGGGTTCCAATTCTGAGCTGCTGGACATGGCAGAACATTTGCGGGAACTGGGATATAGAATCGAGGCGGCGGCGGGCTACGGCTTGAGGATAATCGAGGCAAACACACCGCTCAATGTGGACCTGCTGGAAATCGGTCTCAATACCCAAAGGGTCGGCAGGCGTATACTTCTTTACGACCAGACCGACAGTACCAATGACGTTGCCTGGCAATATCTTTGTGAGCCGAATTCGGATGGTCTGGCGGTTTTCGCGGAGTGCCAGAGGCGTGGACGTGGGCGGCTGGGACGCAGTTGGGCCGGCGAATATGGCCAAAGCGTGCTGATGTCGGTCCTGCTGAAAAATATGGGACAGCTCAGGGGCACAGAGCTTACTTATCTTGCCGCGGTTGCCGCAGCCGGGGCAATCGACAATATCTGCCAGACCAACATTAAAATCAAATGGCCCAACGACCTTATCCTGAACGGTAAAAAGCTCGCCGGTATCCTGGTCGAATCACGGGCCGCGGAACAACATAGTTATGTCATCGGCATCGGCATTAATTGTCAACAGAACAGTGAAGATTTTCCGGCTGAAATTCATGATGCAGCAACTTCGCTCAAATGCCATCTTCAGAAAGACGTTGACCGTACCGAACTTGCTCGAGAGCTGCTGCGCAGTCTTGACAAAAATCTTACCGAGCTTGAGCGGGACGGTAATGCGTCGCTTCATGCGAATTGGCTGCAACGGTGCGGCGACATTGGCAAGCGTACCACTCTGATTAGCAATGGGCAGAATTTTACCGGTCGTTTTATTGATATTGACCCGGTAAAGGGACTGCTGCTGCGGCTTGACAATGGGCCGATTCGGATTTTTGAACCGGCGACAACTACCGTGGAGGTTAAGCCCGCCACGGAGTAGCCGTGGGAACAGGGCTTGTGGAATGTTAACCGGGAACGCGAGGGCTTATTATGCCGGCGTTAGTACTAAAACCCGGGAAGTATTTCTATCGTGCATTTGGCACTGGTTTTACGGTGTCATTCTGTGCGGCGGGGAGTTTCTGCGGATTTCTCCAGCTGAGCAAGCAGATTCTGGGCCCGGATATTCAGTTTTGTTTCTATCCAATCATTTTTATCGCCGCGTTTTTGGGTTTGATGTCGCCTCAATGGCTGGTGAAATTTCTTACCGATTTACGGGACAGTTACAGCCCGCTCAGCCGGCCCGACCCCCATCACGCGACGATGGTAATGGCCGGCATGATACTGCTGCTCGCCGCGGCGACAACCGCTTTCGCGTTGGCAACCAATCTATGGAGTTCGCTCTATCAATGGCTGGACCAGAGTTTTCTGTTCAACGCCCCGGCTCGCGACATAATAAAAATATTTATCCTGGCGATAATGACCGGGCCGGCGGCTTTTCTGGGTGGTGTGATGCTCGCGGTGCTCTATCGCCTTACTTTAACAATCGACCTGAAAGACCATGCCAACCTGCAATATGAACGCAGTTTACCGATGTGGCTCGCGGCGGGTTTCGCTTTGGGGTACGCTCTCTGGAATAATCTGCTGGACCATTATTTTACCGCTGCTGCCCAGGTATGGATCTCGCAGCTTATCGCGGTATTTGCGATGCTGATTATGGTGGGCGGCACGACTTACCGAAAACAAAGAGGATTTATAACCAGCCCGGTCAGCACCGCTCAACTCAGTTCGATCGCCTCGTCGAAATGGCCCGGCACGCTGCTCGTTTTGACAACCAGCCTTTTGGCAGGCGCGGCCTTGCCTCTGCTGCGGCATCTGCTCGAACTAATCACTAAAACGTCCGGCGTTCTGGAATTGTTTGACGCTCTGAGTTTGATCGTGATAACTGTCGGCATTTATTTAGCCGGAAAATTCTGCGGTGAAGATGTCGCTGATACCGCCCGTCGTCGCCTGGCCTTTCTGGCGGGCTTGCATTTATGCTGGGCGGCACTCATGCTGGTGGCGTTGGGCACTTTTAATTTCGCCTGGCAAATCACACCCGGCAAACAAACCTTAACAACGCTTATCTGGCTGTTGTTTCTGCTCGTCTTCGCTATTTCCGGGGCCGCTTTGCGTCTGGGCAAACCGCTCATTCAGGAGTCATCGGTCAGCAAATCACTGGGCTTCTCACGCTGGCTGGGTCGCATTCTAATCGGCGTGGCCCTGGGCTGGATAATAGGGACAGTCGCGCTTCTGCCAGGATACGGTTCACTGGCGGCCCTTAGCATTTTGGTATTATTGGCGATTCTCACCGGCGGATTGACGATGGTATGTCGTGAACATTCCGGCCTGCGGGCCCAAAGTATCGGGCTTGCCGCCGTGGTAATGCTGTTTCTGGCCAGCGTGCTGGTGATTCCCTCTCTCAGTAAAAACTGGCTCCAGAATCCTAACCTCAGTGGCGTAATGCTCTGCGAGACTTCAAGAGGCAGCTGGGCACTGGGCCCGCTGGCGGAAATGAACGGGCTGGGAACCTGTCATCTTAGATGTCTGTATCAAAGCAATATCGAAACCGTCCGCTCCTGCGTACTGCGTAACTCGCTCTGGACCGAGCGAATCAGAACCGCGGACCAAAAAGGCCGAATTCTACTCCTGGGCATCAATGAAAACGCCTGGCCGCTAATCAGACCGCCGTCGCAAGAATCCATCGACTACATTCTCGAACCACACCTGATGAGAATTCTAGCCCGGCAAAAACTGCTCAGCGTATTACCGACAGGCCAAAGCAGCGTCCGCTTTATTACACCGGCGAAACTTGGCACTTCCAGCCAGGGAAACTTTTATGACGTTATCTGGTATCAACCGGAATCATATATCGTTCAGGACGAAAAGCCACTGAGTTTACATGAGCTTTTCCGACTGCTCAGCCCCGACGGAGTTCTGCTGATTCAAATCGATAATACCCGAACTATCCCGGAGCTAAGCAACCGAATAAATCCGGACTTCAGGGAACGCACGATAATATTCAAACCCGCTTTAAGCCAAATCGGCACCCGGCAAACCATGTTCATCGTAATTTGCAAATCCAGCGAAATTCACGATGAGCTCATCAGCAATCCTGATGAAATTTGCGGGCTGAGCGGCGCGATAATTACCAACAACTCTCAATCGGGACAATAGTACGTTCGTATCGAACCACGCTGCTCGAACCATTTGAGTTTGTCCCATTCCACCCAGCGGGCTGAAGCATCCAGAAAACCGACCGCCAAGCCTTCCGGGTGAGGTTCAAGCACATCGCTGCCGCCGCCGGGGATATAACCAGCCCCGTTTTTCTTATGCGGCATCTTGGCGCCCCAGCCGGCACCGCTGCTGATACCATCCCAGTGAAAACAGGTCATCAGCGTCGCCGAGGTGTATTGGCCCGGTCCATCCGAAGTGCGACGCGGCGAACGATAAGTCGTACCGTCTGCCATAACCGGACTCATCAGCATATCAGGGACATCATAACGCCGCCCGTAATATACAAAACCCATAGTCGTGCCTGTCAAGTCATAGCCTTCGTCGTCAACTTCCGGCTTGCGAAAAAATTCTTCCTGTTTCAAACCCCACGAACCGCAAATCGCCACTTCCTCAGAAAGATTGTATCGCTTGGCCATCGCCACACATCCCTGAAACGTCGTCTCCGTCCAGTATTCCGGATGGTCCTCCCGCCGGCCAATATTCCCCATCGGCAGCCAGTCGTCACTCTCGCCGGCATACATCAGACATGCCATAATGCACTGATGCTCATTCGACATACATCGCGCCCGACACGCCTGCTCCTTAACCCGACCCAACGCCGGCAGCAAAATCGAAACCAGCAGCGAGATAATCGCAACCACCACCAGCAGCTCTATCAGCGTGAAACCTTTTTCTTCAGACAGACTGTCCCTGCGCATAGATGCCTCCTTCGGCTCAAACCGAAATTTGTATTAGTCCCCACTGCCGTCATCCCGAAGCTAACGTTCTAACTTCACACTATCCGGTATCCGGTAAAACTCCGCCGGCATGGCCGGACCTTCGTAGTCAAAAATATACATATTGTAATTCAATTCATCATCAGTAATATAAATCTTCATCTGAACCGGCAGACGCGATGCCCGCCCCACCGTAAACGAAATGCCCTTAACATCAAAATCCAGCGTGTCGGGTTTACCAAAACGATAAACCAGAAAATCATCACCTATCGTCTCTGGTATCTTCCGGGCAATCTCCTCGGCCTTGTAATCAAACAACGCCTGGGCCAGCTTATCGAACACCGTCGCCCCGCTAACGATTCCCGCCGGATTGCCAATATCAGACGGCCAACGCTTCACAATATTACCTTTACTATCGACAGCGATCTTCTCCCGCCCATCATCGTAAGAAGTCAGCCCGCTGCTTTCCTGCCAAACCAGCATACCATTACTAAACCAGCCCTGCGAAACATCCTCGCCCCGACCGTCACGAACTTCCAAAGCATAAAAATGCAGGTACGTTATCTGCTCCACCCGGCTGGCGACATCCGCCCAGGCGACCCCTCGCACACTATCGCTCGGCAGCCAGGCATAAGCCAGAAAACATCCCAGCACCAGCACCGCCGCTGCCACCCATTTGCCCCGGTAATGTGCTAATCTACCCTGCCGCAGCACCGGGTCAGACAACCGCAAATTCTGTTCATAACCATTATCTAATTGAGCTTCCAGCCGCTGACGCAGCCCTTCCGGAACCGCTGGCCGAGATGCCCCATTCAGAATATCTTCCAACTCTTTTTTATGCATCGTCCAGCCCTTTCAGATGAACTCGCAACTTATCCAGCGAACCTCGCAAACGATACTTCAATGTACTCAAAGGCATGTCCAACACAAAAGCCGCCTCACGCAAACTCAGCTTCTGATAATAATGCAGATGTATAATCTGACGGTCCGGCTCGCCCAACCCTTCAACCGCTTGGTACACCAGCTCAGCTCGCCCTTTCTTATGGCAAATCACTTCCGGCCCAGCCGCGTCAGACGCCATCGCCTGCCCCCACGCCTCATCCACCCCGCTCACCGGCCGCTTCTTGCGCCGCCAATCCACATAAACATTATAAGCAATCGCGTGCACCCAAGTCGTAAACGCACAGCGACTTTCATATCGCCCCAGACTCTGCCATAAACGGACATACACTTCCTGCGTCAGGTCCTCCGCCTCAGAGACGCTGCCGCAAATCCGCCGCAGATACCGGTAAGTATCCTGATATGTCAGGCCCAGCAGCTCAGATGCCGCCTCACGGTCACCCCCCTGCGCCCGTCGGACCAGCCGCCCTGTCTGACTCAAATGTCATCTCCTGCACCAGCCAATTATCATAATCTTTCCGTCACTGCTATATTAGTCGAACCACCCCAGCCAACTGGCCAACAAAAAATGAATAAAAACTGAGTTGCGTAAGCAACCAAATGATACCTGCCATCACCCCATCAAAACCGAACATGTCAGAAAGCGACACTGTTACAATGTTCAATTATGGTCAACCAAAGCTTTCAACTCCAAATCCAATCGCCGTTTGAAATATATGTAATACCCCAAACAAAACCCCGCCTCTAATCCCACCACTAACACCATCAACACAATAATTTTGTGTGGCCAAAAATCCCATGCATAAAACCCAAACCCCACAATCGCAATAAAACACAATATCATCAGTATAGACACTATGCCCCCAATGCGAACCTTGCCCTTGATTCTTTGCATCTCGTCCATATCTCAACTTTTCTTATACTTGCAAACTTGTAGCCTTTTATTCTATCCTGTTCCGAAGTCAAAACTTCCTCAAATCAGACTGAGGATTTTTCTTTGCGAATTCTTCCAGCAGTTTTTTCGATTCTTCATCCATTTTTTCCGGCAGGACGATTTTCAGCCGCAGAATCATATCGCCGGGATTAATGCCCTTGGGGGGAACGATTCCTTTACCTTTGAGACGCAGCTTTCTACCGCCGCTGCTGGCCGGCGGGATGGTAACGGTGGTCTTACCGGAATCAAGGGTCGGCACTTCCACCTTTGTCCCCAAAGCGGCTTCGGTCACCGTCAGCGGCAGTTCCAGAACAATATTATTACCCTCCCGCTCGAAAAACTCATGCGGCAGGACATCAAATACGATAATCAAATCACCGTTATTCCCGCCCGGGCCGGGCTGGCCTTTGCCGCGGAGACGGATTTTACTGCCGGAATCAACCCCGGCGGGGATTTTGAAGGAAATCCGCTCCTGCCGCCGCTGACCCGCTGAATCGGTAACGGTCGAGACAATATCCCTCGACCCGCCCTTAACAGCCTCAATAAAGGTAATCTGAACCTTATGCTCGATATCCTCACCCTTTGGCACCGGCCGCTGTCTGGTGCGTCTGCTGGCCTGCTGGGCCCCCATCCTGCCGAAAATATCCTCAAAACCAGCACCACTGCCGCCGCCGAAAATATCCGAAAAATCAAATCCCTGCCCGCTAAATCCGCCCCCACCGCCGTTACGGAAATTGACATGGACATTCTGCCCCCCACCGCCATGGCCTGCCCAGGGCCCGCCCGCGGCCCCCTGAGCCCCCATATCTACCCCCGCATGGCCGAACTGGTCGTATAGTTTACGTTTTTCGGCATCTTTCAATATCTCATAGGCTTCTTTGACCTCTTTGAACCGGGCATCCGTCTTGGCGTCTTTGCCCGCTACGTCAGGATGATATTTCCGGGCTAACTTGCGGTAAGCCTTTTTAATTTCCTCAATTGCGGCATTTCGAGAAACACCGAGGACTTCGTAATAATCACGCTTGCTCATATAGTAGTTCCATTCCTGACAGACTAAAAACCCGTCTGATTATAGATTGGGGCCCGGTCTCATGCAACTATTGCCCAAAAACTTATTAAAAACGCAAATTTTTAACTTTTTTTCCCAAAAAAAACAATTTTTTTGACCACCTACATATTGTGTACACAGTTATAGGTCCTTATCACACAAGAAGATAGAACAAGTAGTCAAAATAGGTAAAATTCAAGGGTCCAAATATCCTAACTGCCTGTATTTTAACGACCTATAACTGTTTTTAAGACCCGATAACAACATTATTATCCCCCTTTCCCCGCCATCCCCCACCTTCCCGATTTTCTCAAGTTTCTTTCGGTCTGTCGTCGATAAATTCAGTGGAAGGAACAGCAGTAACACCCGGTTCCAACCCAACATATTGTGGCCGAAAGGTCGGTCGACGGATTTTAGGTTAATTGTCAACGCAGAATAGACAAGGACAAAAATCATGAACAACATCAGAGGAATTCAAGGATACAGCGGACCCAACGCAATTGGTTCGCAGGGTCCGCGGGCGTCACAGACGCCTCAGCAAGCCAAAGAAACCACTCTACAGGGCGACCAGGTGGAGATCTCCAGCGTGGGGCGTTATCTGAGCCAGATAGCTTCGATGCCGGAAATCAGAAGCGAAAAGGTCGAACAAATCCGAGAAGCCCTCGCCAGCGGTAACTATGAGCTAGACAGCAAGTTACCAGAGGCTATCGATAAGTTTATAGAGGAAAACTTCGGGGAATAGGGATTTCTGTGGTCAGTGTCAGAATCTTTCCTTTCAAAATGGGCAGGTGATGGGCCTGTCCATTTTTATGCGCCTAGGGGGGGGGGGTAAATTTGGCCAATTTTCCAGCGCGTTTCGGCCTGAAGTGACGGGTTTTTGACGATTTTTTCAATCCTGTTCGGCACATTTATTGCTCAAATACAGTTTTTCTGTGGTCTTTGCAGTTCATATGATTTAGCGGGGATTATCCCTCAGTGGGACTGTCGGCACTGGTTATTTTGGCGCAGCATCAGCGGCAGCGGCGATTTTTTTGAGGATCGGCCTTAGTTTTGGCTTTGGAGTTTATTGATATGGTTCTGCATTTCTTGCTCGTCGGCCATGCCGCAGAGGTGCCAGCAGAGCATTTCGTAGGTTCTTAAAGTTGGTTTTTTGCCCGTCCACAGGCTGATCAGCATACAGGCGATAATCGCGGCGTACATCTGTAGTTCGATACCGTTTTCGCAGAGGCTTAGCAGATGTCGGCAGCCCAGCACATGCTTAAAAAAGCGGAAAAATATTTCGATGGCCCAGCGTTTCTGATAGAGCAGGGCAATGACTTCGGCGTCCAGGTCCAGCCGGTCGGTGGCAATCAAAATCATCTCACTCTGACGTGGTCCCTGGCCCCGTTTCAAATGCGGTTGACATTCAACCGCTATCAGGCGTAACGGTTGTTTGAAATCTTCCCGCAGTTTTTCACTGCTGCCGGCGATTACCGTACGATCAAAAATTATCCCCGCTTTTCGAGCATCTTCAGTTAAAGGTTTTTCCTGAATAGTTTCGTAAACCGTATCCTCACGCAGCCGACAGACAAAAGAGCTTTTACTATCCACAATGGCCTGAAACAGCTTAAAACAGGCATATCCGCGATCATTGACATAAATCCGGCCGGGCTGAAGATTCTCTAAAAAAACCTTTCGCTCATCAGACTTGTCTTCACTGATATTTATTTTCAGAGGCACATATTTTTCCAGATCAAACTGAGTGTGTGCTTTAATTCCGGGTTTGTCGGTGTCCCAGGCAGCCTGAGTGAGTTTTTGCAAAGCCTGAATACTGTTGCCGTCCACCAGGGTAATGACCTGACCGACTTCCAGTTTTTTGTCCTGAGATATCGGCCCTAACTGCTCAGTGAGTTGAGCGATTATCGGCTCTAACAAAGAACTCTCAAAAACCCGGGATGCTTCCGAAAGCGAACCCAGCGAAGCACGCGAACAACCCAACAGCCGCTGTACCTTTTTGAGCTCGCCGGCCTGCTGCAAAGACCGGATGGAACTGCAGATCGGATTGAACATGTATAACAGCAGCAGACTGACATACTGGTCCATGAATAATGTGCGATTGCCGGCCCGGTCCCGCTCACATCCCGCCGAGTGAAGACCTTTCAGCAGAGCCGAGAGGGACTTGAAATACTTGAACCCACGCAGGTCCCGCTCCTTGATTTTCTGACGCTTAGCACTCATGCCTCCTATTAGAGCATAAATATCCCTCGAGCGCAAATTACCTATCTTAACATTTCGGGTTTTTTTTAAAAAAATACAGGAGGCCAAAAGCCTAAAGCAATAAATGTGCCGAACAGGATTGCGATTTTTTCGTGTTTTTTCCGATTTTTTGGTGATTTTTGAGAGAAAAAACGGGGGTTTTATTAAGAAATTAGATGCAAGGCAAGGCCTTATGATGGGGGCGAACCAGGGCAAGATGATAGTTTTAGCAGGTTGCATTGCGGCTTGATTTAGGTGGGGGTATCGTTTAGCATACCGGCTGATATTAGGGTATATTAGCGAAAGCCAGGGAGTCTGTTCGATGCTGCAATGTAAGGATTGCGAATATTTCAGCCGGGATGAGGCCACGGGGCGGATAATGCTCAAGTGTGACCCGTTTAGTACTATCAAGGAGCCGGAGTGTCTGGAGAAGATGCAGCTCCTGCGGATGGACGCTCTGCTGCACTGCTATCAGGCAACATTGCAATGGCATCAGAAGCTGGCCCCGATGCAGAAGAAGATGTTTGAATTTATGAAAAGAGAAATGGACGACCTCGAAGAATCCGACGGTTGGAAATACGATGACGACGAGGACGATTTCGACGACGAGACAATTCACTGAAATTGAAAGGTAATTCTGATGGACGAGAAAATTTTTAAGGCTTATGACATTCGCGGGTTGTATCCGGAACAGATTGACGAAGACGGGGCCTGGAAAATCGGTCACGCGTCGGCTCAGTTTCTGCGTTCGCTATTGCAGGGCTACGAACGAGGTCAGGCGAATTCTCAATCGCTGGTGGTTGGTCGCGACATGCGCAGCCACAGTCCATCACTCAGTGAAGCACTCATCAAAGGCATGACGGCTTCGGGGGCTAATGTGATTGACATCGGCATGATTGACACCCCACAGATTTATTTCGCGGTGAACCATCTGGGGACCTGCGGCGGCGTACAGACCACGGCCAGCCATAATCCGGGACAGTACAACGGATTCAAAATCAGCGGTCAGAAGGCCCGTCCGGTAGGCAGTGATACGGGGCTGCTGGAGATTAAACATATCGCAACTTCGCTGCGTCATACGGCGGGCGCCGGTAACGGCCAGGTAACCCATCAGGATTTGACCGAGCCTTATCGTCAGCACGTACGGCAGTTTTTAGGCAATAATCTGAAAAAGCTTAAAATCGTGGTTGACGCCTCAAACGGTATGGCGGGCAAATGGCTAACCAAACTTTTCGATGATGACGCGTTGGATATTATCCCGCTTAATTTTGAATGCAACGGCACGTTCAAACATGACCCGAATCCGCTGGTTGAAGGCAATCTGGTGGAACTCAAGCAGACTCTCAAAAATCGGCAGGCTGATTTGGGTATCTGTTTTGACGGCGACGCCGACCGACTTATCCTGGTTGACGAAAAGGGCCAGACTATCGGCTGCGATATTACAACGGCACTGTTCGCGGGCTATTTTCTGAAAGACAACCCCGGCTCGACAATCGTTTATGATTTGCGTTCCAGCCGCGTGGTCGAGGAAGAAGTTAAGAAATTCGGCGGTGTGCCGCGTCGTGAAAGAGTCGGTCATTCGTTTATGAAAAAGACGCTCAAGGATACCAAAGCGGTGTTCGGCGGAGAACTTAGCGGGCACTTCTATTATCGCGACAATTACTTCGCTGACAGTGCGATGATAACTTTCGCTCATCTGATGAATATTCTCTCGGAATCCGACAAGCCTATGAGCGAACTGGTCAAGCCGCTGCAAAGATACAAGACCAGCGGCGAAACGAATTTTGAGGTTGAGGACAAAGAAGGGATGATGAAAGAGCTGGCGGAAAAATTTTCCGACGGTCGGGTGGACCATCTGGACGGCGTAACGGTGCAGTTCGACGACTGGTGGTTCAACTGCCGTCCGAGCAATACCGAACCTCTGCTGCGTCTGGTAGTCGAAGCTCAAAACGACGACCTGCTGGCGAGCAAGCTGGGCGAACTGAAAGGTATGCTGGGAGAACCGGTCGCTCATTAAAAAAAGGTTTGAATGAGACAAAAAAAGTCCCTGTAGTTGCAGGCAGTCGCGGTTTCGCGCTAACGCCTGCTGTTACAGGGACTTACTTAATACCCCAAGGGGACTCGAACCCCGTTAGTATTATCCTTTTTTTTCCTTTAATCAGGTTCTTACTACATTACTTACTACATTAACCCTTGTTTTTAGCACAAAAATCGAGTATTATTATTGGTCAAGTACCTTATATTGTCCAGCTAAAAGGATAACCAAATGGGAAAAAAGACAGGAATAAAAGCCGTATATGAGACCCAGAATGGCACAGAAATATCCGACAAAATCAACGGCAGAGATATCGGCTTATCCTACAACAAAAGCAAAAACTCCTACTACACGATGATACCCAAGGAACTGGCTGGAGAAGGGGCCAAAAGAAGTAAACAGGTATGGCTCAAATCAGATTTAGGTAATGCTGTCATTAAGTTCAGAGCCATAGTAAAAGGACTCAAGGGAGAGGCTGAAAAGACTGTTAACGTAACCATTCAAACCGCTATGAATCCCTGGGGGTTTGGGCCCAGTATAGATCCTGAGACAGGAGAGTATATATTAAATAAAATAACTCAACCTGCCACTGAAGAGCAGTTTATCAATTGGCTCAAGAAAGAACTTCAAAACCCTCATGAATTAGCTAAGAAAACAGGGATCGACGCTTTCAATCATTTTTACGATTACGTTCAACAAGAGCAAATAGCATTAAAAACACTTTTTAATAACTATGTCAATTCGGCTAGATATAAAAATATTAAGGATGATGACGAAAAGAAAAAAACTAAAAAAACTTGGAATGAGTTCTGTAGTCTAATAGGCAAAACACACCTTGAGCAAATTACTTTGGCAGATGTTAAGAAGTATGAAACATATTTACACTCCAAAAAATTGGCAGATAAGACGATCCACCATTACAAAAACAGAGTATCGAAAATCTTTAGGTTCAACCTTAAAAACTTCGATGATACGACAAAACTTTTGAAAGTTTTGGACTATTTTGATAAATGGGAAAGTTTAGAAGTTAATACTTCTAATACTATTGCGGCTCAAGTAGTAAAATATAAGGATTTCAAAAAGTTATATGAGGCTGCTGATAAAAAGGGAGATTTACAGGTAAAGGCTGTTTTGATGCTTTGTCTGAATACAGCGACCTATTTAAGAGAAGTAGCAAGATTTAAAATTACAGATATAGATTTCGGCGAACAGACTCTTATTACCAAGAGAATAAAAACGGGAAATTGTAGTAAAATTGCATATCTGTGGGATAGGACTATCGCAGATTTAAAAGCGTATTTACGGACTAGAAATGATATATCTGACGTTCTTTTTACTTCTCGACACGGTTCAGAATATAAAAATGCAGAAGGATTGAGAACTCGTATTTATGAGATAAGGAAAAAGTGTAATTTGCTGAAAGTCGAGTTTCAGCATCTAAGAGACACATTCCAGACTATTGCTAATGAAGTTGGAGTAAGTCAATATCATTCTAATTTGGTTATGGGTCATTCAACGGGAAGAACATCTGAACGATATTCTCACCGAAGGGTTCATAACGAACTCAAAGAAGCCTGTCTAAAGATTGAAAATGAGTTTTTTAGAATTGAGAAAAAGGGCACTTAGAATGAAAATAGGTCAAGTGTATCAAAAAAGGGAACAATTAATAATGAGATTGCAACTGCAACCCATGTTTGATTAGCTTAGAAACAACCCAGTAATGGTTGCTAATTGGCTTCTTGTTTTTCGACAAGCTGGTCAAGCTTATTGTTTATCTTATAGATTTGTTTCATTGTTTTTCTGTAGTTCTCAAATGATATAATTAAAAAAACTGCTATCGAACAAAGAAACAAGCCAACACCAAATTCTACCCACTGCTTCCTATAGCCTGAGAAAACTGACCAACCCAAAACCACCGCTCCGTAAAAAAAAGCAAGTGCCATAAAAATAATGTAATGTTTTTTTTTCATAAACACAAGATTAAAATTTTCATAGAGTTAACTTTTGACCACTTCAATTCAGCTACCTTCTTTTTTACTTAAGTATCTTAAATGTTCTTCGATTTTACCATATTGTTTTTTGATGCTCGTATAGTGAATATCTAATAAAAAACTATGAAGAACAAAAGAAAGAAATAATAAAACAATTCCGAAGATAGGCCAGTCCCGCATCTTGCCTGTAATAATTGCAAGCCAGACAAACACTATAATCGTTAGTGACCATAATATAGGTTTTATCGTGTGTTTTTTTCTCATATTACATCCCTTAATATTTGATTATTTATCCCGAGTTTTTTTGTTGGTTTTCAATAAATTTATCTATAATTTCATTTTCATCCATTTTATTGATACCTTTCTCTGTTGGTATTTGCGTCTGCTTACCACCAAACCTATCAACAACAGACTGTACTTTTGGCCAAAATAGGTAATAGTCCATGATTACACCAATAAATGACAAGGCGGCAGTTACAGTAGCTCCAACCCTAGCATTATCTTCTCCTTGCAAATACAACCGAATAGCGGAACCAGCTAAAAAAACCGCTATGGTAAAAAAGCATTTCCCATTTGTGTCTTTGTTATTTATTGGGTCGTTCACGCAATACAAATAAGCATGAAGTGTCAACGGCTCCTTATACTTACCTCTTACCGGATCACGACCGGTGAAGCGGTAGATTTCTGGGTTGTACCAGCTAGCGTTGCAGTAGAACATTTCGGCGTCCTGGTCCCAGCAGTAGCCTGCGAACTGGTAAGCATTATCTACCGTTTCATAGGTTTCGGATTCGAGATGGTTGCCGAAGGGGTCGTAGGTGTAGCTGTTTTGCGGGGCAGCGTTAGTGTCGAGCATTAGCCGCACGCTGCCCAGGCGGTCGATGGGGTAATAGTAGCAGGCGTTATCATTGGGGTCGCTGGACTGGTCGAGACGGGAGACCATCTGGTTATTGGCATAGTAATACGACTGACTGTCCACTATATTCGGATCCTCATTGATAGCGATCTCCATCAATACTAACGGGTATTTGCCGGTAACTTATTGTGACAATTAAACAACACAGACTTGGAACTAAACAATAATTTTATTTATTTCTAAGATTAAATATTTATTTTCTGCCCCCAGAGGTTCACAAACATCACTTTTAGCCATCAAACGGTAATTGGTTACGAATTGGTCTATTACAAATATGTTTGAGAATAAACCATATTCATTAATCGAATACAAATATTTACTAAAAATATCTTCTTTGAAAAAAAAAGTGTTTAGAATCAAAGAGTACCAATGTCCCGCAAAAATCACATCATACCCGATAAACTCGGTTTCATATTTTCTTGATCCACTTTGAACCCTATCGTATCTTGCTAAGCTAAAGGAGATAATCTCACACTCATGGCCAGGCCACCTTGTGTTACAGTAATCACGCAACTCTTTTGCACACTCCACCTCTGCAAAAAAATCCGTTAAAATATTACAAAAGTAATTATCACACATTTTTTCATAAATAGATAAAATTCGATCATCTAAATTATTCTCATAAAAATCCCCATAGAATAATTTTGGCAAATCTTTTTCGATGCCACAATATTTCCTTCCGTCTTTCAATAATATGTTATATTCACAATCGTCACAGACAACAAGGTAGCCTACATTTTTATTTTTCATAAATCGCTCCCATCCCAAAGGCTTTCTAATTTATAGGGATATGATTTCCCCATTTACCTATCCCATCTACATGAACATGTGAGCCACCGATCCAATGATCAGTTCCTCTATCATCACGAAATACTAACCCTAATTCTTTTGCCCAATTCTTTATAATATCAACATCAACATCAACATCATCAAGTCGTTTACCGGTTTTCCTCCTTTCTTTCAGGATATTTTTAAGAGCATTTTGACCAGGAGTCAAACCTTTATTGTCATCACCAAAAAAATCTGCGAGGTCAGTTCCGCCCGTCGCCAAACTCACTGCATACACAACTGGTGTTAAAACGGTAACAAATTCACCTATTTTAAATATAGTGTCATTATCAGTATCCACACCCGCTGCTAATATTTCTACTCCCAAAGTGTATGTTTCAATAGCATTCACAACCGCGTCTAACGCATATCTGCCTGATGGATCTATATAATCAACCGGGTCATTCACGCAGTACAAATATGCATGTAACGTCAGGGGGTCCTCGTATTCACCTCTCACCGGATCACGTCCTGTAAAGCGGTATATCTCCGGATTATACCACCGAGCATTACAGTAGAACATTTCGGCGTCTTCATCCCAGCGGTAGCCTGCGAACTGGTACGGGTTATCTACTGTGTGATTTTCATAGGTTTCGGATTCAAACCTATTACCAAATGAATCATATGTGTAACTACTAACAGTATCAGAATTACAATCTATCAAGGTCCGAACACTACCCAAGCGATCACAAAGATAATAGTACCAGTCAGAATTGACCGTATCTCTTTGCAACTGAGCCAAAATCTGGTTATTGGCATAATAGTACGATTGATAACTCACCGGTTCCAAATATTCATCCATTTCGATTTCCATCAAAACCAGCGGGTATTTGCCGGTAATATCGGAAATAATCTTCTTACGCTCAACTACGGCCTCATTGACGGCCTTTTCCCGATATACCATATTGCCGAATTGTGGCGTATAACGGTAACTAACTGAGACATCATTATCGTCATCATCCACAAACGACACATTACGCAACCAGTAGTCTTCCGTCCAGTAATAATCCGTTTTATGATTTAATCGATCAGACCTTTTTTGTGATTAAGAATTCTTTCTCTTAGAACAACCCAATATGAAAAACCTTCAATATTTTTAAGAACGTATCCATCTGAAAATCTAATCTTTTTTAAAACCCCAGCCTTATCAAGATTTACTACACATATTTCCTCAAAAGCATAGCTTTTAATATTCCCTCTACTAAAAATCAAATTCAAAGAATCATCATTTTGAGAAATTTCTGAAATAAAATTTGGTGACTTCAAAAAATTTGCTAATAAAACAATAGCACCCCCAAAAAGCAGAAAAAATAATACTTGTCCAACTATACCTGCTAACAACAAAACAACAGCAAGTATCCAAAAAATAAAAAAAATAAAAATTGCTATAGGCCAATTACGTTTAGGATGCCAATTGGGACAAAGAATGAAACTTTCAATAGCACCTTTGTCTTTTATCTCGTCATACCACATTTCATAAATTATTTGAATTTTATCATTTACAGAACTAAACATCCTATCGGGACTTACCTGTCCACAATATACAGATCCATCTTCACATTGAGCAGTCATAAAATGGCAAAAACGTTTTGTAAATAGATATTTTATCGAACTCCATTTACACACTTCCTCATAAGCTAAGTGTTTGAAAAATAAAGCTTCATCATAAACAAAAACTTGTTTTACTATCCGTACTATTGGTCGTGGCATTCAAAAACCTCAAAAAAAGCATAAACTACACATATTTTATACGTACATACCCTGCTTGCATAAACAGGCACAAATGTCCTGCTGACGCAATATGCGTACATTCACCATGATTCCCTAAAATCAGCTTAAACTTGATCTACTCAGGCCCAAACTGACCGACCGAAAAGATAAAGCCCCGAATATGACAAAACAGAACGTCATATGGACCCCAAAGTACGACAAAAACGTCCCACTCCGGAAAGTTACAGCAATATCTCCACCCAACCGCAATAATAACATCGCAATAAACTATAACTAACTTAACAGCAAAAGAACTGTAACCAAAAGTCCTCTCGCCACACACAGCCTTACACTGCTAAAACGAAATGCAGAGACAAAGACCATAACTATTCCATTAGTCATGATTGCTCAATTTGTCAAGATATTTTTTTTAAAAAAACGCCTCCAGTATAACCTATCAGCACGCAGGACTTTTGCGTCAGTATTCGACAGCAAGCCATATTGTTTTGTTCAATCTTGAACAAACTTACCACCCCAATAACATCCTATATAATTTTTCTTATTATTTTTCCCCCCAAAAAATTCCTGTGTAAAAAATCCAGATTTTAGGGACTCTATTTTTGAGGTAGGAGTCCCACAATCTCTTACCCCTAGGGGGCGGGGTTACGCCAAATATATTTTCTGATTTTATAAAATCCATTTTTATCCATTCTGGCGGATTAGCCATAAGTCATTTTTGCCAGAGTATCAAAATATTCTCTATTTGATTTGTTCAGGATTGAACATCCATCTTTTTCAAATTGGTCGATGAAACTTTTGATCGATAAAAATTATTTCTATTTTTTGAGTCATAATAAGGTTTTACTGATTCAGCAAATCTTTAAATTCCTCTCTAACAATACTAAAACAGACCGATCTCCCTGTTTCATTTCCATTTTGCCTTATAATTTTATAAGGATTTATAAGTTTGCCACTTGCTTTTACTGCTCTTTAGCGGTATCACACCACACCATTTTTTGAGAAAACCCACCAGAATACTAAAAATCTGGTCTTATAAATTTGTTGATAAGCCTTTTTAGGAACAATTTAGAAATGGCAGTTGGAACAGATGTAAATCAGGTAAATATATCCTCTTTGGCCCATATTAAGGGCCAGGATAGAGTAGTTGATCTATTGAAAGTTAATCTTGAAGCCTACTTTAATTCTCGTCAGAATGGCTCTGGTGGCTCATTTGGCCCAGCCTTGCTTGTTGGGCCATCTGGGACGGGAAAGAGCCTTGTGGCGAAGGCTGTGCATTCTGAACTGGCTAATTTGGACCTGGTAGAGACTAATGGGGAAATGCTTGCAGATTCCAAAGAATTAATCTCAATATTATTATCAGCAACAGAAAATACAACTGTCTTTGTGGATGAATGCCAAGGTATGAACTCTCGCTCTCAACATATTCTTTTAACTGCTCTTTCAGAGAAAGTAATCTATCTGCCTAAACAAGGTTCAAATAATCTTAATAGGGTTGTTCCTCTGGAGAATTTTACTCTAATAATGGCAACAACTCATGAATATTATCTTCAAGATGCATTAAGAAATCGCATGAGAATATATTGTCGCTTTGAACATTATTCCATTAATGATTTAGTAGAAATTATAAGACAGAGAGCATTAGCCTTAAAATGGGATATTGCGTCAAAAAAGGTATTATTAGAAATTGCGAAAAGAAGCAAAAAAACTCCTAGAATCGCCTTAAACAGAATTCTTCAGCAATGCTGGAATGTTTGTTCTTCTCAAGGTAGAAATGCTATTACTTTAGATGATTCGTTTTCTGCATTTGAACTATTACAAATCGATGAATTAGGGTTGGATGAACTTGAAAGAAAATATCTCAATATCTTAAAAGAGAATGGCCCATCTGCATTAAATGTTATTTCATCTAAACTGGCTCTTCCTACTCAAACAATTAAAAATGTTATCGAGCCATATTTATTGCAGGAAGGACTTATAGAAAAAAATAAATGTTCTCATAGAGAGATAACATTGAAGGCAAATGAGCATTTGAACAGTTGTTGAATATTTTTTAAATTTAAATGTCTAAATGATGGAGAAATGAAGTCAGATGAGTAATAAAATGATGTCAAAAAAACAAATTGTTTCAATTACTGAAATGGCTCAGATTCTGAATTTGAGCAGAGCCAGATTCTATCAATTACTGGAGCAGGGAATATTACCTCAACCCATCTATGATTTGCGAACTCATAGACCGATGTATAATGCTGAACTTCAGCAGCAATGCCTTGAAATCAGAGAAACAGGAATAGCAGCTAATAATCAGTATCATCTTTTTTATTCTCCGCGAAAAAAAGATACTAACCTTAAAATGTCTAAAAAAATTGATCCCCTATATCAGGAATACATGGAAACGCTTAATGGTATGGGGCTGAAATGTTCTATCAAAGAAGTATCAAAATGCCTCTCGGAATTGTATCCCCAAGGAATTGAGGGATTAGATAATGGAGTCATAATCAGAGAATTATTTCGATTTTTGAAGTCGAAATGATGTTCATATTATGAACAACTTTAGCCTAAATACTGCATTAATGTTGTATAATTGCTGTTGAAATGGAGCCCGTTCAATGTCTAATTGTAGTCAAATAATCTCAAAAATGTCTGATAACAGCAATTATCAGGTGTTATCCAACAATCCATCTGACCTGGTTACTCAACAGGCAGATAATGATGATCAATTAATTGAACTTTGGCTGCATGGCAGGAGTAAGCATACTCAAAGAGCCTACATGAAGGATATTCAGGGATTCTTTGCTTATGTCAATCAGCCCTTGAAATCTTGCAAATTGAAGTTTTTGCAGGATTATTCTGACTTTCTTTTAACTCAATCTTTATCATTAAATTCAGTCAGAAGAACTTTAGCGAGTATTAAGAGTCTATTTGCTTATGCTCATAAAATAGGCTATCTGCCTTATGATACAGGAAAACCACTTATCATTCCCAAGGGCAAAAATAAACTGGCAGAACGAATCTTATCTGAAGATGAAGTTCATAAATTAATTGATTCCATAGAAAATCAGAGGAATCAACTTATCATAAAAACTCTATATTATACAGGATTGAGAATATCAGAACTTGTTTCTCTAAAATGGAAAGATATTTCAGAGACTCCAAATGGGGCTATTCTTAATGTTTTAGGAAAAGGCGATAAGACAAATACTATTTTACTGCCTATTCATCTGTATGAGGATCTGCTAAAATATAGGGGCATAAAATTAGAAAATTATCCTATCTTTGAGAGCCAAAAAGGAGGACATTTAAATCCGGATTATATCTCTAAAATGCTTAAGAAAATTGCAGTAAAAGTTTTGGGCAAGAATGCTACGCCTCATTGGTTCAGACACTCTCATGCATCTCATGCTCTTGAAAATGGCTGTCCGATTCATCTGGTGCAGAAGCAGTTGAATCATAGTTCCATTGCAACTACGGGGCGTTATCTTCACGCAAGACCAACGGAGTCCAGTAGTAAATATTTGAAATGATAGACTCCACTATTACAATCACTATTTTAGGCAAACTAGCCGTTCTGTTATAATGTCGCTAAGCTTTTGACGCAGATGCAAAGTTAGTGTAGATTCACTTACCATGACAGAAAAATAATCCTTAAGTTCTATTAACTCTGAAATTCTTTTTTCTGCGTAGTTGACATCAATGCCGATATTTACAGCAAAAGAAATAAAATCTTTTTTACAAAGGCGATTGCGTTTGCCGTTTATGGTTAGTGCCATTTCATCATCTTCTTCAGGAATGACCAATCTTGAAGATACGAGGTCGTATACAGGGCTTAGGGCGACTATCCCTTTTTCGTTAGTTAAAAGTGAAAAGTTTTTGCGATGTGCATCACCATTACCAATAACAAAATTGAATATCAGCATTTCAAAAAAACGCTGCAATTCAAGCGGTGCAAAATTACAATACTGGCTTATCACCTTTGCTATCTGTTCACAACTGCCAGCGTATTTATTCGGTCCACCCAGGATTTGATGCATGTCTTCACAAGCAAGTTTTTCCATTCGTCTGCCTTTTTTGAAACGGTCAAACCTTTTGACAAGGTAAGCTCCTGTCCCATCCGATAGTTCCAATAAAATTGATTCAGCTGTATTGAGACCAAACTTTCCCCCCATTTGCATACAGAGATACTCGTTTTGCGGAAGTTCTGCAAACTGCTGTGTTTGTGGTTTGAGGATAAATTGACCATCAACAGCAACAGGTCGAAACTTATCACCCTCAAGACGAACAGATAATTTTGGCTGAACACCGGATATGCTAAGTTTTCCTGCAAGTTTTTGAGCCTCAATAGAGATTTCCTCAAGACTGATCGGGATTGCCGGGCGAATGGGCTTGCCAAACATAGCTATAAGTTGTTTGTCAGTATAGTTAACTCTACTCATCATTCAACTCCTGTAAACTGACAGCACCAATGCAATCGCCACAGGTTCGCATCAGCAATCCAAAAGTATCATGTTCATCTACCTTGATCGTGGGAGCAACAATGTGAAGATACCAGCCTTCAGGGATGAGACCTGCAAAAAATGGAAACATTACATCAGACTCAAAGCACTCTTCTTGCAGAGGAAGTGTAAGCGATATCGCCTGACCTTTCTCCAGATAGTCTGCATCATAGACAAAACGGTACCCACCTTGGGCTTTTTCGCTCAAGACACCTGCAAACATCTTGCGATAGAAAACTCTAGCTCTGCGGGTCATGATTTACGCCTTATACAAAGTTCATAACCTAAAAGGTCTAAGACCTGTTTAACTTTATCAAGGCGGACAGTGGGCTTACCCTGTTCCAATTCACGGACGAATCGCAAGCCAACTCCCGCCCGCTTGGATATATCATCCTGGGTCAACCCAGCAGCCTTACGCATTTCTTTAATTTCCTTAGCTAGCGTCATAATAATCCCTCTAGGGTATAAATATAGCTTTCATTCGAATACTATCGGCTAAACAAAGCAGAAAGTAAATGTTTTTATACCCTAAAGGGGTGAAAATGGCATTTTTTATGGGCAAATATTCAGATTACTGTCTTAGGCAGATGCTATTATACCCTATAGGGGTGATTAAGTCAGATTATTTCGCCTCGAATTATATAAATAATCCCCAATACGGCATATTTCGGTAAGTCTCCCCTAAAATAGGTCCATGTATAAGTATAGCTCTATTTTATAATTACTTTTTGCCGAATAGGAATCTAAAACATGCCTTATTCCTGCCCTGAAAAATGCACGATTAACCATATAATCCTGCATCCTGAAAATAAGGCCGTTCAGGATCTAACTTCTCCCCAATTTCAGCCGACTAATATTATTCCTTCTCAAGCTGATACGGATCAAGAACTTATTCAACTCTGGCTGCATGGAAAAAGTATTCATACCCAACCCTTCTTATTCCTGAACCTCTATGGTCTGAATTAATGAATTATAGAGGGGCTGCTCCTGATGAATATTTTATATTTCGCGGCAAAAATATAAACTCTAAAATGCATCCTACTACTTCTTTGAGGATAGTAAAGAAAGCAGGAAAAAAGGCTGGGATAAAGAAGAATATAGCAAATCATCATCTTCGTCATGCTCATGCATCTATTTCAGCAGAAAAAGCCCCTCTCCATGTCGTTCAGCAAAGTTTAGGGCATAGTTCGATTCAGACAACTTCAAGATATTTACATGTAAAACCAGATGATTGTTCGAGTAAATATTTGGAATTATAAAAAAGGCTGTATAGCCGAAACCATACAGCCTTTCGTAAGGAAATTGTCAGTTATTATTTTAGGATTTTCTTCTTCTTAAAGATAAAGCTCCTATAGCGAAAAGGGAAAGAGTTGCTGGTTCGGGGACCAAACTTAAAACTTCCTCTTCCGAGAGGGCACGATTATAGATACGCACATCATCTATAGCACCATGAAAAACACTTCCTCCTGAATATTGGTCATTTCCAATTCTCAAGGGAGCAGGACCGGTATAAGCAATTACTTCACCTACATCACGGCTATTATTGAGTGCCCCATCTAAATACAGACTCATAGTATTTCCATCATATGTGCCAACAATATGGATCCAGTCAGTTAGATTATTATATGGCTCTGCTGAAAACAGTTTAACATCTTCATCATTAGAAGCCCTTTCCATTCGCAGCAGGATTTTGTCACCTTCCCATCCCAAAGTGAATGTCTGCTTATTATCTCCCACAAAAGCAGTTTTCCATACCACAGGTGCTCCAATACCTGAAGGCAAATTAATCGGTTCAGCGGGCTTTGCCCAAACAGATATTGACCATGAATTCACCAAGTCAAATGCACCACCTGTATTTTCAACCTCTATATAATCATTCTGCCCATCAAAAAAATATGCCTGTTCTGGATTATCAAATCTGTCATTTGTTAAAGATGCTTCGAAAACTGTTCCATCAAGATTATTTACGCTCATATCATCAGCATTTCCGCTAAAAGGATAACAAGCCACTAACCCATCTGATAAGTTCGCTTGAACTTCAGAGATAGAAACTAGAATTAGCCCTAAACATAATAATAATAGTTTTTTCATTTTCCAGTTCTCCTTAATAAGTATTAACCTTTTCTTTTTACATCCGCACAAAAAAACGTCCAAGAAAGAAATGGTGCACACTATCACCATCTCTCTCTCGGACGTTTGCTCAAAATACTTTTCAAACAGAATCAATCCGCCCCTGGTCCAAAACAACAAAGCCCTAGGGACTAATAGTCATTATAGCATGTCCCTTTATTTAAGCAATATATTTCTCATTATTCTTAATACCTTTTCTTTATTATAGTTATATCCATTTTTCACATAATTCTTGAAGTATTTTCCCCTAAAATATCTCAAAACTGTCCCTGACAATCATTCATTTTCCATTTTCAAAAAATCTTTCATATTCATGAGGCAACAGAACTATAGTCATATTTTTACTGAACTCAGTTATGATCCATAGGTATTCCTGAAATGAAGTTACATGAGAGGAAATGATCTTCTTCCCATTTCTATTTTTACTGATAACAGTTTTCTCATTTTCTTCTGTTTCTTCCTTTGTTATCTCGCCCCAGATTCCTTTTTTATGCTGATTCAGGAATTCATCTATTTTTTGACCTGATCTTTCAAGGGCAAGTTGAGCAAATAAAGTGATTGTTATTTTGCCAACATTGAACTTGGGATTTGAACTGGTCATGGAGTTTAATAATCTGCCCTAACTTACATTCCACTTACAGCAGCACCAAATATTCCCAGTAAAAATAATCCAATAATTATTCCTCCAATAAAGATTACATATCCAATAACCAAAGCTGCCACAGCCATCCCTCTGCCTGTCAATGAGGGGTCATTGTTGCATTGTGATATGGCTATATGGCCACAAATAATAGCTGGCAAACAGGTAAATCCAGTAAAAATTGAAATCAGAGACAGGACAAAAGCGATAGTCGCTAATGTATTATTTCGAGAATTAATTGTAATGCCATAATCAATATTACGGTAATCCGATTGATAACTATTTGTTCGTGATGAGCCATTGTTAAAGAATTCCCCACAATGTCTACATTTTATTGCGGCAGACAAAATCTCTTCGCTACAATAGGGACATGTTTTTGTTGAACTCATTTTGATCCTTTTCAAGTATGGTTCTAATACTTGAAATATCTTATTTTGCTGTTCCGCCAATAATAAAAAGGATTAGTCCCAAAGTGAAAATGGAGCCCATTATTAATCCAAACACAGCTCTGCCCATACCATGTTTTTCTTCATTCTTTTTGATATCAAATATTGCTAGAATGCTAATAAGAAGAGCAATAGGAGCGGGAAACAGGAGTACCGAAAAAAAGCCCAAATATCCTGCTGCAATCGCTAAGCCACTTCTGCCTACAGGCAAGAGCATTCTAATACCAGCATCATCCCCAAGATTCTGGGCAGGTCTTCTCGGAACCCTTATGTTGATATTCAGAAATTCCTTACAGAACTTACACTTTTGAGCAGAAATAAGAATCTGCTCACCACAATAAGGACATGCTTTTGTTTGATTACTCATGACTATTACTCCAGAAGCTTTCGTAATATCTCAAAGTTATTATAGAATAGCAGAATTGAGCAGGTTATGCCCAATATCAAACCGAAAACAGCTCTGCCCATGCCATGTTTTTCCCTATGCCTCAAAATATCAACAATGGCTAGAATGCTGACTAATACTGCCAAAGGAGCAGGAATCAATGCTAAAGAAAAAATCCCCATATAACCCGCTAAGATTGATAATCCACTCCTGCCTACAGGCAAGAGCATTCTTACCCCAGCATCATCACCAAGTTTGTGGGAAGGCCTATTCTGAACCCTTACCCCCCCATTCAGAAATTCCTTACAAAATTTACATTTTTGAGCAGTTGAGAGAATTTGTTCGCCACAATAAGGACAATCTTTGGTTTGGTTTCCCATCTTAGTTCCTTTTATTCGTCGTTTTAAACTCTCGAAATGGCTTACCGTTTCTTGCCATTTATTCCCAAGGAACATCTGCTCTGAATGCTTCCTGTTTCTCTACATTCTTCCACTTTACATAGTTGGCTTCATCGTTTGCCTGTAAATATAATTCTGCAACAATGCCGGCTCGGATGTAGGCATCCATCGCACTGCCATTTCGCTTGGTTATTTCATATTCATTGATAGCATCAGCAATAGTTTCTTGTTCGATACTCTGTATAAAGGCATTAGTATCTCTTTCAACCTGTTGCATATAACTTGAGGTTTCCGGGTCTAACTCCGCGGCAACTCCTAACATTACAAAGCCAATAAACAATAAAATACCAGGCAAAAATGATAGGGCGAATAACCAGGCTCCCTGCCCCCTTTTATCTCTGTTACACATCCCTACAATCCCCATAATAAAACCAAGAAGAGGGATAAAGAGGGTTCCGATTATTAATCCGGCAAAAGTCCCTCCAGACCATTTTTCTGAATATTGAACTACTACTGGCTGTTGATAATAGCGAGGTTCCTGAACTGGCTTTGGCCTGCTGGTCTTTTTATCAAGGTACTCATCACAATACTTGCATTTCTTGGCCGTTTTGAGAATCCTTTCACCACAAAAAGGACATGGTTTAGTAGCAGGGTCTTGTTGAGCAGAACGAGCGGTACTTTCCTCCTGTTCCAGAAGCTCACCCAATAAGCCAAAACCATCATCAACTACAGGTTCCTCAACTGGGGGAGTTGGGTCAGGCTCGGGGACAGAATTAGGAGAACTGCACTTGGGACATTTGACGTTTTTGCCCGCATATTTCTGTGGAACGCCAATTTTCTGATTACATGAACTGCAACGGAACTTAATCATAATCTGCATCCTATTTTTTAGAGGTCGTTCTGATTCAGGCATATTATCTCTGACCCTGAACTCGTGTCAAGCCATTTTGACACTATTTTAGGGTCATATGGCAACAAAATCACAACATAGAATGATGTATCGGGTTCTACCAGGCTTTCTCAGGCAGATGAGGGAAGATGCAAAATTAACGCAACGGGATATAGGACAACTACTTACCAAACCTCAATCCTATATCTACAACTGCGAAACCGCAAACCGCCGTGTTGACATCACCGAGTTTATTGCCTGGTGTAATGCCTGCGAAATTGACCCCAAAAAAGCCTTTTCCCGACTGCTAAAAGAACTCGAATAATCTAATCATTATTCTCTTGGGGACAGTTTTCCCTTATCCATTTTACCACATCCTCTTCTTGGGTTATCGTTTCCTGCTGCTCATTCTTGAGGACAAGCCCGCAATTGAAGCACTGAAACCGATCCACATAGCCCCCATCGCATTCTAAAAGGTCATATTCAAAGCATAGATCTTCATCTATTTCAACTACTTTTGAACTCATTATGACATCGGTCTCAACTATTTCTAAATCTTCGCATTGACATTTGGGACATTTAAATTTCAAAGACATTTTTTCAATCTCCATTTTCTAAACAAGACAAGAGTTTTTCAACATGACTTTGAATTATGCCGGGCAAATCACAGTAGTTTATGATCTGCTCCCCAATTATTTCTCCTTCCTCAATGTCCAAATCATTTATGCCCCAATATTCTCCCCAATAAGAAATGCCTTGAAAATTATCATCAAAAGATTTCAGAATAAGGATTCTTCCATTCTCAAAATAGACTCTGAACCCATTTCTGCTTTTCGTTATGGCTCTGATTATCATTTCTTTTTATCCTAAAATTATTATCTTGCTACATGTATAAAAATAAGTTTTTCATATTCTGGTGAAACTCTCTATTAACCTGACTGCTTTTTCAACTATTTCCTCTGTCACAGTTTTTTTGCCTTCTTCTTCAAGTAGAAGAATACACATTTTCAGAAGATCAATGATTTGCTTTAATTCTCCACTCCCTTTCGCAACTATTGCCTTTAATACATTTTCTGATTCATAATGAATAGAGCAAAATTTAAGCCTTTGACTTACTATCTGTTCCAGTTGCTCTTGAGTATATGGTTCAGTTTTAATTTTAAAATCTAAAGCATTTATTATTGGGGGAGAGATAGATGTAATAGTTTTAGCAGTTAATATTATGATTCCATTGACGTGAAGTATTTCAAACGTCTTATCCATCCCCGTAAATTTATATTCTCTTAGTCTCAAAAAATGCCATAGAACCCCTTCAAACATCCCCATTTTGTCTATATTGCTCAGTATATGGACCGTATCACAATAACTATTTTCAAAAAAGTCCTTTTGATTTTGAGTCCCAAAAAAATACTTTGAATCTAATTTTCTTATGTCTTCAGAACAAATAGTATTTCCCAAAGCAATCCCAATAGTTTTTGCCCCTTCTCCAACAATCAACAGAGAGGGATTTATTCTGAAACTTCCACTCTGTATCCCGGCTGCAATATATTTGAGCAGTTCAATATGTTTTCCATTTCCAGCAGGAATTATATTATTAAGAGATACATGCTGCTCAAATTCATCAAATTTATACTGTTGTTGCTTAGTTTCTTTCATGATTTTCGCGGAAACAAATTAAACTTCTCTCGCTCCTGTGATGACTGCATGGGGGAGTAAATTTCTCAAGATTTCCCTGGCCTTAATGGAGGTAGTTGTAGTAATTACCTGGCGATATACTTTGCCATTTAACCGGTATGTCACTTCGAAATTCTTCATTGTTTTAAACCTTTCCATTTATGCTGCTTGTTCTTTTTCCTGCAATAACAAAAAATATTCTGCAATCTTATAATTTGCTTCCTCTTCTCTATTTTGAGGTTCATAATGCTTCTTACTCAAAATAACGTTTTGCCAAAAAGTAATTTCTGATTTCATTTCATTGCTCCAAAATGATCTTATCAATTATATAAAAATCAGTTTTTATCATTCTGGTGGAAATATCAGCCAAAAACTATTTCTCCAATAATAGATAGTTGAAGAAATACGTCTGCTGTTTCAGCGTCATCGTTGTCTGTGGCGAGATTCTCAAAATGTCTGGCTGGAACAGATTTCCCCTTCATGTCCTTGCAATCAGCCATAAGTTGAAGCCCTAATTGAATGGTTGCCCTGTTTAAGTATCCCAACAATACATCAGTCTCAACATCATAGACTTCTATTTTGCCACCCTTCATTGGAATAGACTCATAAGACTTAAACTTTTCTTTCCAATTTTCAGGAAATTTGAAACTTGCCCAATAATGACATCCTCCTTCTACTGCCGCCACAATCAGATCCATTATTTTTTGTTCTGGGATTCTAACAGTCGCTTCTACTTCAAAATATTTGTCCATGTTATGTTCCTTATATTTCTTCGTTTTCAAACTGTTCTTGACTAATTGGAGTTAATATATAATGCTCATTTCCAGTTGGGCTATCATGATGAAAGTTTTGAATTTTAATAATATTGTTTTCCCGAAAAACATTAAAACTGCATTCTGTCTCAGGAAGAACCTTCTGGACCAATTCGTTTCCCGTTTCAAATTGCAAAAATGCATGACCAGATATTTTCCTCCAACCGAAGTTCCTTACTTTACAGAGCCAGTATCCTTCAGAATTAACTTCTTTAATGAGTTCATCTAATTGTTCTAACAAATATTCCCACTCAAATTCAATATCTTCTTCTTCAAAATCTGATGGAAACCAGGACAAGAGTGGTTTGAGTTCTTTTTTTGTATCCATTTTTTGCTCCAAAGTTCTTCAGCAATAATATAAGGATTAAAAATTATCATTCTGGTAGGATTAATATTCGGAGGGAAGAATGAGAATACCATCAATTAACCACAAAGTAATTTCGGGAAGGGGGAAATCGGTAAATATTATTTCTTGTCTTACTTTTACTGGTTCTCCAGTATCTTCCCTCATGGTCAGAATTGCAGAGTGGTCTTTTACTTTTAACTTCCAAGCCTGAAAATGCTCTTTTCTCTTATAACTGGAGATCGCCTGGAGCAGCCAGTATGCCTCGCAAGATTCATGGAGAAATTTAACCCCGTCAGTATAACGAAAAGTTAATAGATTGTTTTTCCAGTAATTCTCTGTCCCATGAAACTGATTCAGGCCATTTTTGATCTCTTCTACTGAAAGCATCGATATTTCTCCAAATATACAAGTTCACCTCTACAAACTTATAAAATGAAGAAATTTCTATTCTGGTGGAAAGTTTTGAGCAGAAAATTGATAGAAATTAGTCAGAAATTGAACAGGTACTGTATCAAATATTATATTACAATATAACAAATATCCCCTTGCCACCAGATGCCCCAGGATCAATTCTGTGGGGATTTATTGATTCCCCAATAGAACCCTTTGGGGATTAAAATCAATCCTGGGCTAATTGTGGCTCACCTGCGTTCTCTGCCCGCTTTTGTCCATTCATTCAGCAGCATGTCATAATGCTTTTGCAGTTTTTCATTTTCTGCTGGATCAAGAATTAAGGCTATTAAATCCAACGTTGCCTGCATTTCTTTTCCGATTCTTGCCTGTTTGTGATTTTGACGTTTCGCCATAGTATCACCTCCTCGTTATTTGATAGTGATTTGTTAATTTATTTTTTGCTCGATGGAATATTTTTCTGACCTGTTCTACTTCCAATTTTAAGGTTTCAGCCATATCGGAAAAATGCCATCCTTCTAAAGTTAAATCTATGATTTGTGCTTCTGAAGCACTAAGAATAGAACTCATTTCTTTGATAACATCTGTCTTTCTCTCACGATCTCGAACTATCTCAGATTCTGCCACCCATCTTTCATATGAGATTTGATCGACAAAGTTATCCTCTTCGTAGACATCAAAACTGACATATCTAAAACTCCTGAGATTGTCATTCAACACCTTTTCAATATCAGACTGTTGATCTTTTATTATGATATATCTCTGTAACTGCTTATGCAGCAGCTTCCATGTTGCATTCCTCAAAGCCTTGTGTATATAATTCTTTCTATATCGCTCACTGAGCATAGCTTTATGCTCTTTAACTTTTACGTCTGCTTTGATAAATACTGCGTACAAGTCTGATACCAACTGGACAACATCTATCAGTCCAAGACATTGGCAGTCGATTGAGTAGTCTATCTGCCATCTGCCCAGAAATGAGTATATCAAGTCGCATAAAGTTTGATAATACGGATCCCCATAGATATAGTCCGTAAATATGCGGTCACATTGCCTGAAATAGGAATATGTTGATCTGAAAATATCCCTTTGGATAAATGCCGTTTGTTTCGATTTATCGTAATCCATTCATTTTTCCTGTCTTAAAATGCCACTTTTTCAATAAAATTCAGTTTTTTCATAAAAATTATATTTTTTTTGCTTTTTTTGCGACGTGTTGCCTAAAAAAAGACTAATGGGTAATAATATAAGCTTTAATAAAAATAGATAAATTAAGTTGATCAGCTCATATCCTAAAGGATACTCGCTGAAATCAACAACAATAGTCATTGTTGCTGATAGTATTTCAATAATTATCAGGTTATTATATTTTGTAGAAGAACTCGCTTTGCTCGTATGTATAAATGAAAATGTTGAAATAATAATATTCCTGAAATAAATCCGAAGTAGAATAAATCGCGGGGGACAGCTCTGCTGGTCACCGCGAAATATCCTACATCCGCAGGATGTTGGATATTGATTATATCAGCTGATATCTCTTCTTTGTTAAAGAAAGGAAAAGCATCATAATATAATTCAGTTAAAATCCGCAAAAAAACTTTACTTTGCTCAGGATTAGTGTATTCAACTAATGTATTAATTTTGATTAAAACCATTATATTTACCAAAATAAAAACCCTGTGCAGGTGTAGCCACACAGGGTAAAAGCAAGAAAACCAGATTGTTACTTCTGATTGTTAATTCATCATATATTCTTTCTTATAATTTCGTCTTGGTTTTCTTGCTGCCAACATTAATACTCAGCCTACACTCTGTTCATATATATATTCGACAAAAATAAGAAAATTCCTTTTTTGCCGGGAAATATTTAAACGGATTCTTCCTCGTATAATAACTTATCTCGACCCAATTCTTTTTGAGTCTTAATTTATGGTTCTATTTTAATTATTTGCTTATCACTAATCAGCCCCATTTGAGGATAAAAATAAAAATATTTTTTCATAAGGATCAAATAAAAAAAGCCACCAGAAATTAATCTGATGGCTTCTTTCGTCAAGTTCTACAACTTAACAGTTTACTACAACAACAACATTGTAATCCACTCAATCTCAAAGACTGAGATACTCAAGCATAGCTTAAGCAATAAAAATAATAATATTTCAACCCACTCAACTTTACAGTTGAGAAGTCAGAAGTTGTTTACCCCTGACTTCGAGTATTCTATCAGAAAATTAATCACTTTCCAACAAAAAAATAGAAGATAAAGTTTTTATGAAAAAAGTTTAAAGCACTTCTCATCAAAGTCAGAGCATCGGAAATATCGCCAATGCTCTGACTAAATATAAAACACTACGAAACGTTTGCTGTGAGTATATGTTAGTTATAATTAATACTATGCGGAACAGCATTCACTCTCTAAACGACTCACGAGATCGTCATAACTAATCAACATAGCACTTTCAGCAGGTCTTTTTTTACCAAATATAGCAAGCTGTAAATACCAATTATCACTTATTGCTCTATCTACAGCATAATCCATACATGCACTATATACGCTCTTGCCGTAGTATTTTGGAATATCTGCATTTGCATCATACCAGCCTCTTTCTGTATCAAAAACCAAGCCCTCAATTTCAAAACTCTTTCCGGACATATCGATTGCCATAAAACCAATGTTGTCAAAAACATGTAAACAGTTACCTTTATCGCTTTTATAAAACAATGCACCACCAGCAGGAAAGTCGACAAATCCGAAATCTTGCTTCTGAGTTGAATTTCTCCGATTTCTTCCACTAATTCTTTTTTTTGCCTTTGACATTTTAAAGTCTCCTTATTGAAATATTGTCTTCAAATTATTCTTTAAACGCTTTAGATTCTACTTTCTAGTAATGCAGACGTGGCACATTGGCCGACATCTACATCAAGCAACAACAAAACTCTGACTTTTAAGCTACCTCCTTTCTCTGCTTCTTTTTAGAGAGGGTATTTGTATTCTTTATGGTTTGTGCCCTCTTCAATGTTTCAGATTTAGATACTCTTGCTTTACACCTTTCCCCTTCGGGGGTTGCCATTCTAAAATACCGACCGTATTTGTTAGCAACTAATTCAGGCGATAACTTATTTTCCAATTCTGATTTTACGCTCAACAGAAATTCAGCAAGAACCATAGTCATATCTTTACCATCAATTCTATCCTTTGCCCACTGGCTGTAGTTTGAATTCTGGTCAATTCCAATAAACTGCCTATCCAACTGTTTGGCTGAGTAACTAGTTGTTCCACTCCCACAAAATGGGTCCATTACGACTTGATTTGGAAAACTGAAAAGTTTAATAAAACGTTCAGTTAGACGTTCTGGCCAAGTGCAAGGATGAGGGCAATTAATGTTTGTGTTAGGATGAATGGACCATACATTATAAGTCCATTCTTCAAATTCGTCTTTTGTAATATCAGCTTCAACTCCTTTTGGCTGCTCTAATTTATATGTATCTTTTGCCCAAATTATAAAGTGCTCTTTACAGTTAAGAAAATTTGGCTGAGAAGGAGAAGCGTATGAACCCCAACATTTAATTTTAGCTCCACCATTATTATACTTATACCAAATAATATCTTGATATTCTAATAGCCCCAACTTAAGCTCTCGAACCTTATAACGCAGATCGCAATCTAAGGCATGACGATAAGTAAATTCACCATTTTTATCTCTATCCTTGTTTGTCATGTTATCGCAATTGATTATAAGTTTTCCTCCCTTTACTAATACTCGATAGCAAAGAGTAACAAATTCACCCAACCAATCAAGATACTCTTGATAAGGCCTGTTGTCGTTAAAGTGTGGCCCATAGTATAGATTGTTATTATACGGAATACTGGTACAAATGAGATGAACACTATTAGATTTCATCTTACGCATAATATCAAGAGTATCCCCATTAATGATTTGATTCAAAAATTTACCTTTAGGGGGATTATTATAGTCATGCTGCCTATTAGCGAAGAGTTCTCTAATTACTGCTCTGGCTTTGTCATTCATTCTATAATATTCATTTGACTTTTTTGCGGGCTTTGAACGATCATTTGTATTTTCTTCTTCATCCGTAGCTTTTTCATAGGCTTCCCCCAAGGTCAAATCGACCAAATTGGTCGTTTCTTCCTCGTTAAGTGTTAAGGAGAACTTATAGATCTTCATATAACGTTTTGCCTTGGTAGCAGAGAACTCAAGATTCTTCTCCATCCAAGATTCCCATTTGCCATGACCGACAGCCTTCTTTACATCGGTAAGCAATTTCCCGATTTCGATAGAGACCTCCATCATATTTTTGCCCAACTTTTTGTCCAACTCATTAATCTTTACAGCAACATTGTTCATCTTATACCCTTTCAATTTGGGTTCTCTTTTGACTTCGCCCATTGCGTCGTCAACACTTATGTAAAAAAGCAAAATAAGTATCCTGGCGCTTTATGTGGTGATTATATAAATAGCTGTAAATACAAGACTAACGTGTCACACAACCGCAACTATAATGTGAATATTTTACACTTGTTATGGCTTTTGAGACGTGAGATAATAATTTTATGTATAAAAAAATGTTGATTGGAGCTGCAGTGTAGAAATAATGGCAACTTCTCATTAGAAAAAGCTCACATAATCATGGAGAAAACCTGACCTTGGTATCTCATCTAAAGATTAAAAAGAATCTTTTAGATTTTGAACTAGAATTAGCCTGGTTTCAGAACAATAATATATGCGTACCCATCAAACAGGCTTAAGAAATGTCGGCGAAAAGGAATTCGTAGGACAAGCATAACTCGTAAATTATCAGTTGCAGCCAGAAGACATTTTACTGTTTCTGAGGTGTAAAATGAATGACTATAAAAGGGAGTACTATCTAAAAACCCAAGAATTAAAAAGAGAAAACATTCTTAAATGCCTTCTTCAAAAGCCCCTTTCGGAAGTGGCACGAGAAAACAATGTATCAAGGCAAACAATTTATAACTGGCGTAAACAATTGTGCAATGAGGGAAATCTTCGGCCCAAAAGGAGAGGAGGATCTAAAAAGAAAACCGTCATCATACCAGAAGAGGAAATCAAACAAATAATTAAAGGATACACCCCTTCGGACTTTGGGTATAAAAGCAAATTGTGGACTGTGCCACTAGCTAAAAAAATGATTCATAGCAAATATAATATTCACATCTCTATCTTTAAACTAACACAGTTTTTGTTTAATTGGCAATTATACCCTACATGTTGTTTTTTTAATTATCCGATATACACCATGTTTCCCTATTCAGATCTAAAGGCATTATATAGACTATCTCTCGAAACAAAACAGCAAGTATATTTAATTGGTGCTATTCAGCAGGAAGATGGCTCTGGCACTTGTTTTTATTCGCTTACGCTAAAACGATATCTCAAGTTTATGTATACAACAGAAGAGTCCGCTTCGAAAAACAAGATTTTTGTCAGTATGGAATTCCTAAACTTACTATATGAAACTGCTCGAAAGAAAATTATCGTTGTATATGAAAACAACCTTACAACTAAACATTTAAGAATATGGCGAAAGACAAAAGCAGCATCAAGAATACAAGTCATCGGTGGTTATCAAATTAATGAATATTGCAATCTCCTTGAGCGTTCTCATTAAACTGCGTAAGCGGCCCAAAAGATTGTTATAAGCGAGATTATGCAGTTTTATCAATGGTAAAACGACCAAAATGGTCGATTTGGAAAATCATCCCCACGCTTCCATAAGAGTGATGTATAAACATTATCACATGTAAAAGCTATAACGATTCTGTATTGACTGACCTTCATCAACGTACTTTAGAATCTGTCCTACTTTTCTTGCGGCATCAATTGTAACTGGGAAAAAACCATTAAACTGAGTAACATTCCAGTTCATCTTTGTCAAAGCCAGAATCTCTTCAGCTAAATATTGTGGAGTTTGGTTCGTCTGAGCTAATTTGATTCGCAAAGTCCGTGGAACATACATGCCGGGGTAAGTTTTAAAAAAATCAACACTTCCATGCGTATAAAGCAGATGATCATTCGAGTCAAGGCTCAGAAAAGTCCCTCTAAGCGGAGGATACGCCCCCTCTCGAAAAAGCCTTATAAATGAAGGCTTTACCGCCATGAGATCAGACGTGTAGATATTGTGGGTCTTCAAAGCACTATTAAAACCCCCTAATTCACTTGCAGAGTAGTCAGAAGTCTTATGCATTACAACTCTCGCAGGAAAATTTCCATGCTCATCTCTATATTTCTGCAAAGCAGAATTAAGTAAACTCTCTGCGTCCCTCTCAGTCAAATGTGGTTGCCTATCCTCATCTGATATTTCAGCGGGGGCCCCTTTTAGGATGAGCCCCTCACCTCTCTCATTAAAAACCTGAGCAATACTCGTAAGCATTTTTGTTTTGTCCAAGCTATAATAAAAACAAATACCAATAAAGCAGGATGTAAATTCAGATGAACCCCTAACAATTCTCCATGGAATACCCTTAGCTTTATAATACAAAGCAATATGAAAATTCCATGCTCTAGTAGCTTCGTCTTGGACATTTCGAGTATGATGCAACACTTTTTTTTGATCTCGGATTTTTGTATTATCATATGTCGAGGGTAAAACTAGTTGGATAGGCAAATTCAGCAAAACCATCATACGAGCTTTAAGTAAGTCGTGAATATCCTCCTTTATTCCATGTCCCATAGAATCTCGTTCTTCTGTTTTTAACTTATCCTCAGCAGAACTTACCAATTCAAGAATTTCTAATGGTAATGCACATATAATTATGTCTAACGAACATTTCTCTGCCAAAATCCGTGCCTTGTAGACGTACAATCCAACAATGCTTTGAACTATGTTTCTTCTATCAAGACCACAGATTTCAGGTCTTGAGATTTCAGATTTATACTCTTCATGAATGACAAGGCGAGATTTAAAGCATTTATCAATCGAAAATCCAGGAAACTTGGGAAAAAGTGTAGGCTGATTACTTTCCTTTGCATCAATTCCATTCGAACATCTATCCAGCCAGGAGATAAGTTTTTCTAAACAAATAGATGTTCCAATTAACCCGATCCGTATGTCCTTTGGGCGAAGGTTGGCATTTATATCGAATGGCCCATAAGACATCATGCCAAATCTAATGTCCAAATGGTAGCCGCCATTTCCAAATTCAAGCTCAGGCTCATTAATAAAATCAATATTCATGATTGAAAAACAATTCCATTTCTTCTTGCATTACATCATTTTCAGTAACTTTCTTGCTGGGTAACCACTGCTCATCATCGATACCGTATGGTATCTGAAATTCTTTCAATTTTCCAAATTGTAGATGTTGATAAGGTGCCTCAAGCAAACCATCTTCGCCGCAAAGCAAGCGAGCGTATGACATTATCCACCTTCGTACGGTATCTGAATTTTCAAGACGCTTTAGTTTGCTCAGTTTTTCCTCGTAAAAAAGGTCAGGAGTTGTACCATCCCTTGTAAAGTAGTAAGTAGGAGTTATCTCAAGATACCATTTTCTTTCATATCTTTGAAAATAGCCGCTAAAGGCTGAATGCCGACAAAACATCAACTTATGCGGAGTTTTGTTTGAGTTATATGCTTTAAACACTGTCTTATATGTTTCAGTAGTAGATCCTGAGCGTATTTTTCTTTCTTTCAGGCACCCCTTACTAGTAGGCAAAAAGTAATAGACTCTAAATTTTTTATTAAAGCGTAATCCTAAACTTCTTAATTTATCCGCAAGACAGTTATTAAGCATCCACACGAATTCTTTTTGTTTATCAAGGTCATCTGACAAAGCCCATTCATCGCTCTCAAACTCCTCAACTGTCCCAACATCACAGATCTCTCGCCAGGGCATCTCTCTCAAATCATAAATACTGACAATTCGTTTTTCCTTTAGCAACCACCCAGATTCATGACTAATACCAAGTAAATCTAATTTTTTCCAAAGGTCTTCAATCGTCCCTCTGCGATATTCTGTTTCGGCGATATAGAGTTTTTTGAAAAATCCTTCGACTTCCAGCAGATTGGATACCAAGACCTCCTTCTTACACAAAGGAGCCATAAAATCACTCTGCCGGCTTTTAGCAGGTAATTGCCTTAACTTGCCGAGGGTTGGTTTTTGGATTCTAGGCTGATCAGTAATATATCTATAGAAATCTTCATATCCATCTTCAGTTTCAATCAAATATCTTGTACAGGATTGAAGTGGTGTAGGAATATAGCTTACTTGCCCACCATCTAGCAAACAAGGTAGAAACTTTTCATTCAAACTGTCGTTATTGTAGATGTGTTGATAGATCAATTTCCCTTCCCACTTTACGCCTTGACCAATCAAAACATCTTCATCACCCATTACTCTTCTATAATAAGTTTCTGTACAGATCATCGCAACATAATCAGCGTCACGGACACCACGATCCATCCATAACTGCCAACCCTCAGCGGGATTAAATACATATTGGTCAAGAATTACATCTATACCATCTGAAACAAGTCTATTAGCTAGCCCAAGAATCTTATTCTGATGGGATGCCGACTCGTGACAGTAACTAATGAATAGCGTTAAATGTTTTTTCATTCACATATATTTCCATTCTTTATGTTGTGTTGCACTTCAGAAAAACACTGAGGTTCTTGAAAAAAATAATAATCCAGTTTTTTTGAAGGCAATGGTTTTAGCACATTTAACATGAACTAGCAAAATATCTCTCTTTCGATTATGTGTTCGAAGAACTGCTTCACGAACACTTTTAGTTTTCCCGATAATCTCTCTGTTTTCGTTTGATTTTATAATAGACTCATTCCCCCAATTCCTCCGATATACTCCCAAACAACCCTAACGCCGCCCCAAGATTCTCCACTATATTATCCGCAATCACATCCGGATCAGGCAGATTCTCTGAATCCTCAAGGCTTTCATCCTTCAGCCAGAAAATATCCAGACTCGCCTTGTCCCTCTGCATGAGTTCTTCATACCCAAACGCTTTGAACCGTTCGTTCTCTTTTCTCGAACGTCTTTTATCTGCCTTAAAGCATTTTATAAAATCCTGCAAATCATCCAGCTTCAGAGGATTGGTCTTCAGCGTAAAATGCATATTGGTTCGCAAGTCATATATCCACAGTTTTTCCGTCCAGGCCTTCTCACTGGCAGGCTTACGGTCAAAGAACAGCACGTTTGCCTTGACCCCCTGAGCATAAAACACCCCTGTCGGCAGTCGCAACAGCGTATGAACATCACACGTCTCCAGCAGTTTCCGCCGTATAGTCTCACCAGCCCCCCCTTCAAAAAGCACATTATCCGGCAGCACCACCGCTGCTCTGCCGTTTATCTTCAGCAGGCTCTTGATATGCTGCAAAAAGTTAAGCTGCTTATTTGAGGTTGTCGCCCAGAAGTCTTCCCGCTCATAAGTAATGGAATCCTTGCTGGTCTTACCTTCGCCATTAGCAATCGTAATACTGCTCTTCTTGCCGAACGGCGGATTAGTCAGCACCAGATCAAACCTCTCCCCCGGATCCGCCACCAGACTGTCTCCCACCTTAACCGGACTATCTTCTCCACCCACCCCATGCAAGAAAAGGTTCATCACGCATAGCCGGGCCGTACTATCGACAATCTCCCACCCCTTGAATGTCTCCAGCTTCAGATGCTTCTTCTGCTTTTTGTCCAGTTTGAACTGTTTCCCGTCCGACATATAACTATGCGAAGCCAGAAAAAAGCCACCCGTCCCGCACGCCGGATCACAAATCGTCATCCCCGGCTCAGGCTTCATAACCTCAACCATAGCCCGAATCAACGCTCTAGGCGTAAAATACTGGCCCGCACCGCCTTTGACATCCTGAGCGTTCTTCTCCAGCAGCCCTTCATATATATCACCCTTAACATCAGCACTTAGCCCCATCCACGATTCTTCATCGATAAGGCTGATAAGCCGATTAAGCTTAGCCGGATCCTGAATCTTGTTCTGACTCTTGCGAAAGATCACCCCCAGCATACCTTTTTCCTTAGCCAGCGTCTCCAGAATATGCCGGTAATGAATCTCCAGATCATCCCCATCCTTACTAACCAGGCTGCCCCAGTCATACCCACTCGGAATAATCGATTTCTGCTTAAAAGGAGGTTTTGTCTGTTCATCCGCCATCTTCAAAAACAGCAGATAGGTCAACTGCTCAACATAATCGCCATAACTTACTCCGTCATCACGAAGAACATTACAATAATTCCAAAGACGCTGTACTATTTGTTGGGGATTGTCTGTCATTATTTAAATCCTAATTATTGTTTTTTTGTTCTCTGGCGAGTTTCAATGTCGTTATACCAGCTTCTTAATACAGTGATTTCTTGCTGAACATCTGATGGTGAAGGTAATGGGCTTCCTATCGTTGAAGCTTCAGAGTGTTCCCATTGAGATATCTTTCCATAGCTTTCCCTCATTACCTTACTATCATCATCAGTAAAAACAGACATTTTTAATAAGCCTCGTGTGTCGACCTTATAACTAAAACGAGTAAAAACTGGCGATAGTAATTTTTCAATTGCTAATTCCCAACATTTTCTTATTCGAATTGCTAAGGAATCTAAATTATACCCCCATTCATCGAGACTTCCGTTTTCATAAAGAACTTTAACTTGATTTAAATATACTTCTAATTGATGCAGGGCATCACAAACTGGTAATATGTTAAATGGTGGATTAGATTGGCATATCCCACTATGGGTCGAAGAGTTCTCGACTGCTTGGTAAGAAATAGAAACATTATCTTTTTTAGTAGAAGTCTGCAGCATAAAAACAAAAGAAATGTCGTGAGTAAAAATAATAACCTGCCTTTGCGTAGCTTCTTTAACAAGTCTCTTTGCAATTCTATGCCTGTAGTCATGGTCGAGAGAGCATACAGGGTCATCAAATACCATTCCAGATTTGTGGTCTGCGGTTGAAAGCTCTGCTAAAAACGCAGCTATAGCAATACTTCTATATTCACCTTCACTTAAAACTTTCCGAATAGGTGCTGATGGATTTCTGACTAACTGAACTTTGAACTTTGGAATACCATAATTCGAACGCTGTTGAACAAGCTCGGCCCGTAAATGATTTATCCCCAATTCATTTAATTCTTGTGTAAATCGGTCCCTCAAAGTATTTGTAATCAATACATTTGCAATCTCAGTGCTTTTTATGGTAATATTTCTTGTGTCGGTCTCATTTATAGACAGGTTATAATTATTTATTAATTTCAGCTTCTTAATTTCCTCCAACAAAGGAATCTTGTGTTCACCTAGCCATATCCTATCCTCTATTGCCGCTAATTCTATTTCAAGTGTTTTTCTTCCTTCTGGATCCAAAGAGCTTTTTAGGGTGTCTATATGAATCTTAATATCATCTAAAATATCATTAAAGTCTTTTATAAAAGAAAAGTCTAATCTATATTCATTAATGTCTTCTGACGTATTCGCTTTATTGATATTTCTTAATATAACAAATACTCGAATGAGATATTTCCTTGTTATTTTGGCAAGTTCAGTGTTTTTTAAATCAACCTTAATGAACTTATAATAATCATGTATTTTCTTTCGAGTAATTGCATATTGCTTAATATTAACTAATTCTTGGGCAAGATTTTGTTTAGATAACACAGCTTGCCTCTGGGCATCTTTCTTGACAAAGTCTTCAAATTTTATGAGGCGAACGGAAGATTCTGCGGACAATTCTTGCTGACATAGTACACATCTAGAATCTTTACCCGTATAAGGAAAACCAAGGTCTTTGTAAACAATATTTGAATATTTTCTGGCAGACTCCCATAGTTCCCGCCACACTTCACTTCCAATGCCAGATAAAGGTTCTCCCTTAAAAAGTGCCTCAGCTGCAACACTTGAAATCTTCTCTTTTTTAGCTACATCTTCATATAGACTTTTTAGGGCCAATATGGAATCTTGTTTAAATTGGCCATATGAACTCTCAACATACTGTACTATCTCATTTATTTTGTTCGTAATGATGGTTGATTTTTCTATTTGGACCAGAGGGTCATTATGCAGTAAATTAAGAATTTCTCTATACCTGCAATTTTCTGCCTCGGATATATCTGTTAAACTATCAACATCACTTAAATTGGTGTGATGGCTTAGATTTCGCAGAAAAGCTCCTGTAGCTGTGTAATCCCTACTTTTGTTATTAGTAATAAATTCAGGAGTACATTTTCGGTGAACTGCAACTTCACTCTCTAATTTATTTTTAATATCTCTACTAGCTTGAGCCAGTTTTGCCAAAATATCCAAAGTCATTGGGGTATATGCCACATCATTTGGCTTGTCAACATGGATGGTAGCACAGGACGAATCAAATATACTAATATGATTCAATTCGGGGAGTGTAGGAGTATCTAATTGCCAGTCATGCTCGGCTCTCATCTCGTTTACCAGGTACTCAATCTTTGCTGATGGAGGATCCTGGCTATCTTCATACACATTCTGCAATATTTCAGAATCTGCTCTTGCTCGACATGCTTTTTTAAAATTCTCGCATAACCAGACTTGCCGGTACCATTCCCGCCATATACAATTGTTACTCCTTCTTTTTGAAAGATCAAAGTCTGATTACTAGCTAAAGCGTTCACATTATTAACATCAGATAGTTTTTTTAGAACAACCTTTTTAGAGGTAGTTAAATCGTCTTGAGAAAGTCCTTGAAGAATCTGTGCTTGTGTAGATTCACCTTCAACAGCAATATTATTATCAGTTTTGCATATTTTTAATATTTCTTCTAAATCATTATCATCTAGTTCTGGCTTTTCAACCAATCTTCTCAACGCATCTTGCTGCCATAGACAAAGGTTTTCACCAGACCATCTAATCAAATCCCCAAAGATTATATCAGTATTAGGCATATCATTTTCCTGCCTTCCTCTTGATTCTCTCCAGCATTTTCTCTGCCGGTTCATCGTTTGGGTCTTGTGGTACTAGTTTGCCTTCAAATGCTCTTTTTAAGATGCTTTGTCGTAAACGCTGCGACTGTTTTAATGTCTGCTCAACAATCTTCTCAGCCTGATCGGCTATACTGAAACGCTGTTCGATCTCTGAGACGATCTGTTTCTGCTCTTTGAATGATGGAATAGCAACAGGCATTGATAGTAAATTGGCAGTATTTATTCCATCTCGCGTTGCTCCGTGATTTACATACCTAAGATAATCATTGACAGTTTTTGCTCCACGAACATAATAAATAAACATTTGGGGACTAATTGTTTTTGCATCTAAACGAAGCCTCATTAGATGATAATTTATCAGGCTACCTTCGAGTTCCTGTGTGGCATAACCAACTCTACCAACGGATGCCGACCTCGAAAACAATAAGTCGCCCTCAGACAATTTGTAACGCTTCAACTCTTCCGCTTTATTAGTTGATATGTAAAAAGCCTTATCTAACTTTACGCCCTGCTCTGTTAAGCATCCAATTGTTAATAATGGTACCCCAGCAGAAATAAAGTCTGACTTGCCAAGAGTCGAACCAAAGGGACCAGTCAACACTGTTTGTTCGCCTAACGCACCGATCTCAACGACACGTGACCACTCCCAGCCCTCTGGCAATTTAGGCAGATTTGTCGAATCCAACGGAGGCAGTTTCTTTTGTTTTTTACCTTTGGCTTGTTTTTCTCGTTCTTTGGCAATTCGTTCAAGTAATTTGCTGGCAGGCTCAAGTTTGTCTTTATTTTCTTCCCGCCATTTAGCGGTCAGCTTGCCCTCGAACGCATGTTTCAAAACCGCCTGCCGATAACGCTTAATCTCCTGCCGAACCACCTCCAAAGCCGAAACCCCGGCATCCAAATCACTAAATAACTCCTCAATCTTTGAGACAATGCGATGCTGTTCGGGAAGAGGGGGAAGAGGAAGCTGTATTTTAGCCAGTTTTCTAGTCGATACATTTGAAATATTCGTAGTAGTTGAGGCACATTCTCTAATTGACGATTGTATTTCTGTAGAACTTAAGACATAGTAGAAAAAAGACTGGCATAACTCTTTTGGGGCTCGTAATAACGAAATGAATGCCCCCAAGGTTGTTTTGTAGGGCATCGTAGTTACTTGAGAAACTTTTCCTACCAAATACAAACTATTCGCTGTAGAGATTAAGATGTCTCCGATCTGTACAAACTGCTCATTACGTCTTACATATTTCTCATGAACAAACCACAAGTCGTCCCATTCAACTGTCTGTTGCACGTTCGCAGTTCTTAAGCACGCTACATGCTTTGGTTTCGCTATAGAACTCTTGGCATCCTTTGGGAACGAAACTCCACGAATTATTGTTAATAAATCGCACAGATCTCTGCGAACCCACCCCTTTGGTAAATCTTTATTGTCCGTCATGCTGCCAGAACCTCATTAAGTTCATCAAGTATCTTATTCAGTTCATCCCCAAAGACATCATAAGCCTTCATTGCTCCGCCTTTTTCATAGAATGGGGCATATTGCAGGTCATCAACTTCAATTTCCAGGCTGGTGGTTATATGGTCTTTTATCATCAATAACCAGTCCATCTGTTCCGGCGTGAATTCCCTGCCCAGTTCCTTCTGCTCTTCCAGCCATTCCTCAAATCGCTGCTGTTCCACATCCGACCACGGCTCCAGCACATCTGCCTGCCCAATCGCAAAGCGAAGCAAAGAAATAGTATCCGTCAGCATTTTAGCAGCCGAAACTCTTTTAACCTTTGATTTTTCAAGCTGCTGGTACGCTTTCCATACCTCATCAGTACTCAAACCGTAAGGTGGTCTTTGAATCGCATTGACCACCTCTTCTATCTGCTCATAAGTCACATGGCGTTTGCTATAGGGAATATTATAAAGAATCTGCAAAGCCATAATCTCATCCTTGTTATCCTCAATAAACTGCTTGAAACTGTCAATTATCCCCTTGGCCTTTTCCTTAGCCTGCTCATCGAACTCCGCCGAAATAACCTTATCCTGGCTGAGTTTGTCAATATACTGCTCATTTTTCTTTTTTATATCCGCCAAAATATTACGCAGATCAGGATTATCAAACGGTAAACACGCCTTTTCGACAAGTTCCTGTTTCGCCTGCTCAACCTGTTCGTCAGTCGGTTCCGGAGTACCATTTGTTTGTCGAGCCTGCTCAATGTGCTTGTCAGGGTCAACCGCGTCAAAAATAGCGTTAATTAATTGTGGCAAAGATTTGCCTTCCGCTGCTTTTTGAATCTGCTCGGAATCCTCTTTAGAAACTTCCTGATTCAGCCGAGCCAGCCTCCCCGCCAGAGAAGTAAGTGTATCATCATCCCGATTACCCATCGCTACCGAAATGAGCAGTTTCTCAAAAGAAACACTCTTCTTGCGTTCCAGAGGACGGGAATCAGTCTTATCCTGTTCACACACTCCCACCGCATCAATAATCACAAAATGAGTCTTATGCTTTGCGTCAGGAGTAACCGCTTCAAGATCGGTAGGGTCAATAACCCTCGTCCCCCTCCCCTTCATCTGCTCAAAATAAACCCGACTCCGAATAGTCCGCATAAACAGCAGACATTCCAAAGGCCTGATATCCGTACCTGTCGAAATCATATCAACCGTAACTGCAATACGGGGATTATAGGAATTGCGAAAACTGGAAATCAGGTCTTCCGGCTTTTCTCCGGTAGTTCGATAAGTTATCTTCTTGGCGAACTCATTACCCTTGCCAAATTCCTCCCGAATGATATGCAGAATATCTTCAGCATGGGAATCATCCTTGGCAAAAACCAGAGTCTTGGGAACATCCGTTCTGCCGGGAAATATCTCGGTAAACAGTTTATCCCGAAATGTCTTGATAACGGTTCGTATCTGGTCTTCTGAAACTACTGCCCGATCAAGCTGATTACTGGCATATTCTAAATCATCGTCAAGCTCTTCCCAGCGTTTCTGCCGGGTCATCTTGTCACGCTTGTCAATATAGTTGCCCGCTTCAACCTTACTGCCTTTTTCGGTTATCTCGGTCTTTATGCGATAAACCTCATAACCAACATTCACACCATCTGCCACCGCACGCTCATGGCTGTATTCCGTAACCAGATTCTGATTGAAGAAACCCAGCGTCTGCTTTGAAGGAGTTGCCGTTAAACCCACGATAAAGGAATCAAAATATTCCAGAACCTGTCGCCACTGATTGTAAATGCTTCTGTGGCATTCATCGGTAACAATAAAATCAAAAGTTTCAATGGGAATAGCTGGATTATAAGCCACCTCCTGAGCAATCTCTGAACCCAGTACCTTAAACCCTGATTGCTCTTCCAGTTCAGGATCAATTTCTGCCTCCCCCCTCAGCATGGAGTATAGACGTTGGATCGTAGTAATGCAAACCTTACTGACCGGATCAATGGTATTAGATTTCAGATGCTGAACATCATAAAGCTCTGTGAACTTCCTGCCGTCATCAGGAGTAACAAACTGCTGAAATTCCTTGAGAGCCTGCCTCCCCAGATTATTACGGTCAACCAGAAACAGAATACGTTTTGCCTTGGCAAATTTGATTAGTCGATAGATGAACGTTACTGCCGTAAAGCTCTTTCCAGCCCCCGTCGCCATCTGTATAAGAGATTTCGGTCTGTTTTCCGCAAAAGACTGCTCAAGACTTGAAATCGCTTCGACCTGGCAATCCCTCAAACCAGCCGTAATTAATTCCGGAAGGTTCCTCATCCTCGTCCGTAAAGTATCATCTTGCCGAATCAGATCATGAATGGTTTCTGGACGCAAGAATGTAAATACGCTCCGACTTCGAGCATCAGGATCCTTAAGATTGCGAAAAAGGGTTTCAACCCCCGTACTCTCATAAACAAATGGTAAAGGATTATGGTAGCAGGGCAAAGTATCCGGTAACCCATTAACATACTTGTCAGATTGCCAATCCACCCCACCCAACGAGGAACCAACAGGCTTAGCCTCAACGACCCCAGCTGCTTTGCGATCCACAAAGAGCAGATAATCAACCGCTCCCCTTTTCAAAGGAAACTCCCGAACCACAACCCCCAGAGACGCTCCAAGATTCAATTGACCGTAATCCTGGATAGCCCAGCCAGACTCAACCAACTGCTCATCAATAAGTTTTCGTGCCTGCTGTTCCGGAGTCATATCCCGCCTTAATATCTAAAAAATCACTCCTGCTAGCCATAACCACCTAAACTACCACAACTTAACAAACGAAGTTTCCCTATGAGGCAACTGACTCGCCCCCCTTGGGCTAAACCTTAATCCCTACTATACACTTAGTTATATAAAAAACAAGCATTTAATAAGGGACTTAAGGGAGAATTTTCGCTCAAGGAACAATTAAGGCTTATTAATTTGCTTATAAAGCTTCAATAACAGCTATTCTGCCTCTCAATACTCTTATTATTTTATTACAATTAACTATTGGAGAGTGGTACATGATTTAAGGTTGTTCGTAATTGGAACAGACTTTTGGCTTTTGATGATTATTCCCTACTCTAAGAGTATAAAACGGGAAAGAGTAATAAGGAGAGAATGCAGACTAAAAACCTTACTACATTGATTACTACATTCAAAAAAGCCGTTACATGAAATCCTCATTTATGAGCCAAAAACAAGGATTTGAGAGAGTGAAAATTACCCCCAAGGGGACTCGAACCCCCTGTCACCTGGCTGAGAACCAGGTATCCTAGGCCGCTAGACGATGGGGGCGTCTATTTTTCACCGGCCAGCTTTGTGACCGGAGGGGTAATATACCATCGAAGGGGGCGGGGACGCAAGTTTCAAGTTTTGAATTTTCGGGGCTGGACCGAGCGGGTTTCAGGGGTATAATCTGGTGACTAAATAATCGAGTGTCTTATTTTCAGGAGAGCTTAGATGGGCGCATTCAACAACATTGAAGATATTCTGGATTTCGCGATTAACGAGGAAATCGGGGCCGCGGTATTTTATCGCGAGCTGGCGAGCCGGTCGGATAACGCCGCCCTGAAGGCGGCTTTCGAGGAGTTCGCCGCGGAGGAAGAGGGCCACAAGGCAAAACTTCAGCAGGTCAAGGCCGGCGGCAAACTCGCGGCGACGGCTGGAGCTGGACAGGCTGATTTTAAAAATCTCTGACTATCTGGTTGAAATCGAGCCTGACGAGGAGTTGGATACGCAAAAAGCTTATATCCTAGCGATGCGGAAAGAAAAATCAGCGTTCAAACTCTACTCTGATTTGGCAGCCTGCACTACGGACCCGGCCCTGAAAGATTTGCTGACCTCGCTGGCACGTGAGGAAGCGCGGCACAAACTCAAACTCGAACTTGAGTATGATAGCCACTATAACATCGAAAACTAAGGGCGGCGTTTGGCGTATTTGGCGCTTCCATTACCTTGGAAGAAGGCATGAGGCATGAGGCAAGAGTGAACGGCGAGGTTTCGGCTTCGCCGAGAGTTTTTATTTAACGGCAGGCAGAGGGCGTGTAGCTCAAACTTTCAATTATATCGTCAATGGCGAAGACCAGCTCCTTGCTATGCAAGAAGCTGCCACCCTGGAAGAAGGCAGGGGGTATGAGTGAACGGTTACCAATCCGATAATTCAGCGGCGTGGTTTGATTTTTTGAATCACGCTGTTATTTTGCGCACAGCCAGGGGGCGATAACCTTAATATCAAAGTCAGGTTTGTAGGGGTTATGCGGATTTTGCGGGGGCGGAACCGCGTGAGGGGCTTAAAATCACATTTAATCTATTCGGGGGATTTGCATTCAGGCTGAATGTATCTTCTCTTTTACTTGAATGAAAAAGGCAAGTGCCAGGAAAGTAAACAGAATTTAACTTTAGTTTATTAAGGACAAAAAAAGATATGAGTAAAATTGTGATTATGTTATCATTAGTGCTTGCGGCATTAACCCCGGTGATTGGCTGGTCCAGTCTGGCCGACCCGTTTGAGCAGTTCCATGTTTACAGTCTGGGTGACATCGGGACCGATAACGGCGGCTATACAAGTGATATTGACGGTGTTATCGGCGCGGCTGGTGATGTTTATTTCAAGAGCTTCAGTGCCGCTGGCAAGGGCTCTACTGACGGCTATACTTTACATACCGGCGGGTCTGCCTATCTCAAAGGCGGTTCATATACCGGTTCGCTCGACATAAGCAAAGACCTGACGCTGCAAAGCCTGAGCGTCAATGGTGACATCTATATGGGCGGCAGCCTGAATACTCAGGGCGGCGGCACGATTAACGGCAGTATCGCAGCCGGTGGCAGTGCCGATTTGCCCAAGCAATGGTCCGCAACCGGCGGTGTTAAGGAAGGTACCGATTATGTGGGGCTGGACTACGACGCCATTTCGTCTTACTTCAAAGGGACATCCAGTTCGATCGCGAGCATGAGTGCGACCGGTAAGATTACCAATAACTGGGGCGGTCTGAGCTATAGTGCCGCCGAGGGAATTAATGTTTTGGAAATCAGCAGTTCGGATTTGAAAAACGCCTGGGGCTTTGACATCAAAGGCTCAGCCGGCTCGAAAGTTCTGATTAATGTTTCCGACAGCAGTGCCACTCTGGACTCGACCAACTGGAGCTACAGCGGCGGCATAACAGCTGCGGATGTCATCCTTAACTTTGCCGACGCGGAGAAACTGAGCCTCTCCAGCAGTAATAACGTAAATATTCTGGCTCCGCTGGCGGACACCTACTTCAGCAGCGGCGTAATTACCGGTTCGCTGATTGTGGGCAACCTCAACGGCGGCGGTCAGATTAATTTTGGTCAGTTCACGCCAGGCAGTGAACTCTCGATATCCTGTGTAACCCCGCCATCCATTCCTGAGCCGGCAGCGATAGCGTTCCTGGCGATAGGCTCGCTGGTAACGATCAGGCGGCGGAGAAAAGTCTGAAATTAACCTGCCCCAGATAAACTGGAAACCCTAAGCACTAAATTCTAAATCCTGAACAAATTCTAAACTCAAAATTCAAGACAACACAAACAACGACAATATTTAGCCGCGGATTACACGGATTACGCGGATTTTTAACGGCACCGCTTACCTCCGTACGCGGCTCTGGTAAATTGTTGCTATTTTGCGCAAAATTTCATTTGTAAGAGACTAATAAAATAAACAAGCCTCTTTGCTTTGCGAGGGGCTTTTTTTATTGCTCGGAGAGGTTCTGCTTCATGTCCGACAAAAGCTGCCAGGCCTGCATGGGGGTCATATTATTGAGGTCGGCCTGTCCTAATTTTTCGCTGAGCCAGTCGGGGATTTTTTCGATAATGGTTTCACCAATGAGTTCATCGAACAGGAGTAATTGTCCTTCTGGCGTGGGAGTACGTTTTCCGGTCAGTTCGGGGCGGTGCGACTCGCGGGCGAAATTACGTTCGAGTTCATCCAGAATCTCACGGGCACGGACCAGAACGTTTTTGGGGACACCAGCTAGTCGGGCGACATGGATACCATAACTGCGGTCGGCTCGACCGGGCACGATTTTGTGCAGGAAAACCACATCGTCTTTCCATTCACGCACAGCAACATTGCTGTTGGCGATATTAGGGATAAGCTCGGCAAGCTCGGTAATCTCGTGATAATGAGTGGCGAACAGGGTACGACATTTTATATTGAGGGCGATATGTTCAGCGATGGACCAGGCCAGGGACAGACCATCGTAGGTACTGGTGCCGCGACCAATTTCGTCGAGAATCACCAGAGAGCGATCGGTGGCATTGTTGATGATATTGGCGGTCTCAGTCATTTCGACCATAAAAGTTGACTGCCCGCGGGTAAGTTCATCGGAGGCACCGACACGGGTAAAGATACGGTCAACCAGACCGATAGTGGCAGATGACGCGGGGATATAACTGCCCATCTGGGCCATGAGCACCAGCAGTGCGGTCTGGCGGATATAAGTGCTCTTACCAGACATGTTCGGCCCGGTGATAATAGTCAGATCCGCGGCGGGGTCGGGTGATTTTTCCGAAGGTGCCGAAAAACTTACATCGTTGGGCACAAAACCATTACCGAGAGTAACGTCAAGTACAGGATGCCGCCCATCGATAATGCGGGTGTCCTTGTCGGTGTGCATGGTGGGCCGGCAATAGTTGCGATGGCGGGCAATTTCCGCTAACGCGGCGAAACAATCGACAGCGGCCACCGCTTCGGCAATCTGCTGAAGATGCAAAGTCTGCGCGGCAACTTCACGACGCAATTCCTGAAAGAGTTCTTCCTCAAGTTTCTTACAGCGATGTTCAGCAGTGAGAGCTTCGGACTCATATTTCTTGAGTTCATCGGTAATATAGCGTTCCGCGTTTTTGAGGGTCTGCTTACGCACAAAATCGCCGGACAGCTCACCGCGAAAAGCGTGGGAAACTTCAACGTAATAACCAAACACTTTATTGAAACCAACCTTGAGGCTGGCATGGCCGGTCTGCTGAATAAGCTTCTGTTGATATTCCGCCAGCCAGCTTTGCCCGTCCCGACAGAGAGAACGCAAACGGTCAACTTCCTCATTGAAACCGCTGCGAATAACCCCGCCGTCACGATAGCCCAGCGGTGCTTCCGGGTCCAGCGATGCTTCAAGCAAATCCGCCAGTAAATCCAGAGTATCCACCCGCCCGGCAATTTCCCCCAGCAAAGCACCGGTGCAATTACTCAGCAACTGCTTCACCAAAGGCATCTGCCGTAAAGTCCGCCCCAGCCCCAGCAAATCACGCGGCGAAGTTCGCCCGGTACTCACCCGCGAGGTGATACGCTCAATATCAGCCACATCGCCCAGACAGGCCCGCAGTTTGCGTCGCAGTTCGTCCATCTGTAAAAGCTCAGCGACCGCGTCCTGCCGCCTTTCAATTTCAGGCAGATTATACAAGGGACACGTAACGTACTGACGTAACTGACGCCCACCCAAAGCGGTAACGGTCTGGTCGATGCTGTGCAGCAGTGACCCGACACGAGAACCATCACGAATAGTACGCTCAACTTCCAGGCTGCGTAAGGTGGTCTGGTCAAGCTGAAGGTAATTTTCACGGGAGATACGCTGGAGACGCGAAATATGCTCGAGCGCGGTTTTTTGAGTCTCGTTAAGATAATCAATCACCGCACCGGCGGCAGAGGTCGCCAGATTCGCCCCCTCAAAACCAAAACCCTCCAGCGAAGCGGTGCGGAAATGTTTCTTGAGTGCTTCAAACGCGGTGTGACGCTCGAAAATGTAACCGGCACGGGTAGTTACCACAGCACCGGTAAGCTCACGCAAGTTACGAGCGAAGTTTTCCGGCAGTGCATCCGTATCATCGCTGATAACACATTCCGCCGGATGCAGCCGGGCCAGCTCGTCCAGCACGAAGCGGCTTTCGGTAAGCTCAGCGAAAAACTGGCCGGTAGAAAGCTCCACCCAGGCAATACCGACCTGCTCAGGTTCGGCCCGACTGGCGGATTTGGAATTACCCTGAGGACGGACAAAACAAACCGCCGCCAGAAAATTGCCTTCCCGCTCCTCCAGCAGTGAATCTTCGGTGAGTGTCCCCGGCGTTACCAGCCGAACAACATCACGCTTAACCACACCTTTGGCCTGGGCAGGGTCTTCAACCTGCTCACAAATAGCGACCTTGTAACCGGCCTTAATCATCTTGTTAAGATAACCGGTTACGGCATGATGAGGCACACCGGCCAGCGGTGCGGCGGACTCACCTTTGCCACGACTGGTGAGAGTTATGCCCAGTACACGGGCACAGATTCTGGCGTCATCATAAAAAGTTTCGTAAAAATCGCCCATGCGAAAAAATAAAATCGCGTCGGGATACTGCTGTTTGAAATTATGAAACTGCCGCATGGCGGGAGTGAGTTTATCGATGTCCGGTAAATTTGACATTATCTTCTATCATTCCGCAAGTTTAACCGCAAATTCCTGAATCCGTTAAGCGGCTGAGTATACAGCCCACGCCCAAAAATTTCCAGCGAGAATCGCCTCCGCAAAGCGTTTTGACGCAAAACAGAAAAACTATCCCCGGAGTTTTCGCAGGCACTCCAGCACTGTTTCCAACTCACCACTAAGACTGTCGGTCAATAAAGCAACCTGGCGGTCGGTGAAAACCAACGGCTGAGCGGGATTAAAAGATGACAATCCCAGCTGGTCAGCGATACTCTGGCGAAGCTCATCGAGATTATCGCCAACCAACGCCGAAATATGCAAATAGCTGCTGGCAGGCACATCCACCCGGTCGGCCTTGTTCACCACAATAAGCACTTCAGCCTCAATAGGGATATGCTCCAACTGCTGGTCGATCTGTTCATCGACATCATCCGCCGCCGAAACAACCAGCAATACCAAATCCGCCGCAACAAGCAGTTTGTCGGCTTTTTCCAGGGACATTTTTTCCAGATAATCATCTGTATCGCGACGGCCAGCGGTATCAATCAGCTCAACCGGCAGGCCGTTTATATCGGTCAATTGACTCGTATAGTCACGTGTCGTACCCGGCAAATCCGCCGCCAGCGACTGCCGCCTGCCGGTCAGAACATTCGCCAGCGTACTCTTGCCGACGTTCACCGGGCCGGTAATAACAATCTGGGCAGGCTGAAGCAATCGACGCGTCAAAGTATAAGTACGCAGCAGACGCGTGGCTTCTTCGTAATATTCATGAATGTCTATCAAATCCTTTTTGAGCGAAGAAATCTCCCCCTCAACCCACGCCGTCAGACCCGCGGGATGCTGATGGCTGATAGCCAGAACCGCCTTACGCGTCCGGGCCAGAGGCAGAGTTTGGGTAACTTCCTGTTCAATAGAATCCGCATCGACAAGCTCCTGCCATTTGACAATATTCAGACCATTGTCACGCAAAAGCATAAGAATTCGCTGCACGACCCGCGGCCCGCCGTGGCAATGTATTTCAAAAAGATTCTGTTCGGAATTATCGACCAATAGAACTTCGTCAACGACATTGTTTTCTTCGTCAACAATTTTTCCGAGTTTGAGTCCCCCCTGCGCCGTATCAGCCTGAAACCGGAAAATATTTTCGACCGCCTCGGCCGCACGTAAACCCCGCAACTGAATAACAGCGATGCCGCCCGGTCCGGCAGGCGTCAGCAGTGCGGCCCGGCTAATCATAACCTACTCCTCAGCCTCAGTGCCGTCTGATTCCGGCAGGCCGGCCTGCTCATTGTCCTGAGCGGTAAGATATTTGTGATATTCCAGATAAAGACCGGTCAAGCAAAGGTCCGGCACCAGCGAATCCGCAAAATCACATTTCTGGGCAATCAGATTGGCGTAGCCGCCGGTAAGAACCAGTTGAGGCCAATTACCCAGAACCGTGGCATAACGCTCAACAATGGCACGCAAAGCGCCAATAGCACCATAATAGATACCGTGCTGCATTGCCGATTTAGTATCGATTCCATAATCGCCGTCGGGAACTGTAATATCGATCTCTGGCAAAGTATCGGTATGGTCATGCAAAGCATTAGCCGACATTTTCAAACCCGGCATGATAGTACCCCCGATAAAAATCCCCTGGTCATTGACACAGTCAATAGTGGTTGCACTGCCAAAATCAGCGATGACACAGGCGTGTTCGAGATGGTCATAAGCAGCCGAAGCGGTAAGCAAACGGTCGGTACCGATATTCTCCGGTTCGGGCAAAGCAATATTGATAAAAAGAGGGACATCACGCCCCACAAGCAAAATATTCTGGTCGAAAGTTTCGCTGACGGCATCCTCAACAAGTTTCAGCCAGGGGCCATTCACGGAACTGACGATTACCGGTAAGGTTTGTTTCTCGTCGGCATCCGGCGGACACTTCGCTAGAAAAGAACGAAGTATTGATGAAAGCTCGACCAGCCGGTCCTCACCGAGACGCTCGACAACTTCGAGCTGGTCCTGAGTAAACAGCCCTAGAACCACAGAGCTGTTGCCAATATCAATAGTAATGACATCCATGAAAAATCAGTCCTCGTCGTTGGATTCCAGTTGTTCGGGAGTATGAAGAAGATGCGGCGGCACACGCTTTGGCTTCACCGACCGGTTGTCAGCGGGCTTTTCCGCCTGACGGGTTTTTACGACACTCTGCCAGATAATCTCACACAGCTGAGGCAGACCCCGACCGGTCACCGCGGAAATGACCGGAACCTCCCGGCCCATCGCGTCACAAAATTCCTGGAGCTGCGAACCGTCGGAATCAAGGTCCTGTTTGCTCGCGACCAGAATTTCTTCTTTGTCCGCCAACGCCTTACTGTACTTGGCCAGCTCGCCGCGAATCATTTTATAATTCTCCACCGGGTCACTGCCGTCCAAAGCGGCAACATCAACCAGATGAACAATAAGACGGGTACGCTCGATATGCTTGAGAAAATCTATACCCAGACCATGCCCTTCATGTGAACCTTCAATCAAGCCGGGAATATCCGCTACCACAAACCGACGACCGGGGTCCAACTCGACAATACCGAGATTGGGCTGCAAGGTCGTAAATGGATAGGCGGCAATCTTGGGCTGAGCCTGAGAAATACGGGACAGTAAAGTACTCTTGCCCGCGTTAGGCAGCCCCACCAGCCCCACATCAGCGATAAGTTTGAGTTCCAGGTGTAATTTCCGCTGCTGGCCCGGCTTGCCGGTCTCAGCGAACCGCGGGGCCTGATTGGTCGCGGTAGCGAAGCGGCTGTTGCCCTTACCGCCCCGGCCCCCGCGGGCAACACAGATTTTCTGGCCGGAATAGCTCAGATCTTTGATAACTATATCGTGGTCAATATCACGAATAACCGTACCGGGCGGAACGCGAACAATTAAATCATCGCCGTCCTTGCCGTACATGCACTTGCCCATACCGTCCTGGCCCCTCTCAGCGTGCCAGTGCTGCCTGCCTGTGAAGTCCATTAGAGTATCGACACTGTCATCGGCAATCATATAAACACTGCCCCCGTCACCAGCGTCACCGCCGTCAGGCCCGCCTTTGGGGATGTACTTCTCCCGGCGAAAACTCATACAGCCATTCCCGCCGTCGCCGGCAGCGACAAAGATTTCGACTTCATCAATAAACAATTGCTTATGCTCCGTATAACCAAAAAAGGGAGCCCTGCGAAAAACACGGCTCCCTTTCGATTGTATTGTCTCCGGGACGAGACCCGGTAATTAACTAATTCTCGACGTGAACTTTTCTGCCCTGAAAGACCACCGTCCCCTCAGCCAGAGCGAAAAGGGTGTAATCCTTGCCCACACCAACATTACGGCCCGGCTTGAAAGGAGTGCCGCACTGCCGCACGATAATCGCGCCAGCCTTGGCCTTCTGACCGCCGTAAAGTTTTACACCACGATATTGAGGGAGAGAATCACGTCCGTTACGGGATGAACCCTGTCCTTTTTTATGAGCCATTGTTACGCTCCAAACTTCTGGAATACTTCCTAAATTTACGCCAACCGCTTTGCTTATAAGCAGTTAACGCATTAACCATTCTCTGTCGCGATACAGCATCACGCGCTTTTCCGGGTTGAACCTGTCACCTGGAACCTGGTATTTTAGCATCAAAGTCTTACGAAGCAAGACTTCTTTTGTAACTTTTTCGCCTGATTCCGCTTTTTCAGAAATTTCCATCTTAACGGTCTCATTGCTCAGGCCCGCGACAAAAACAGAAGCCTCAGTAGCATTGGGGTCGAAATCCTCAAAAATCGCCACCGAATCACGAGCGTTGTCCTTGCCCACCAGCAATCTGCCCGTCAGCATACTTTGGGGCTCCAGCAGCGGAATGGTCTCGGCATAGCGTTTGCGAATCGCCTCAAAAACCGGACGACGAACCTTGTCACCGGCATTATAAAGCTTGAAAGTATCGGTCATAAGCTCAAACTGCGGATAAAACTCCACATCCTGACCAGTATTGTTGGTAATCGTGTAGAGCAGATACCAAAAGCTGCGTGGCTCGGCATCGCCCGGCAGAATTATGGAAATCCGACGCGGCTCACCATGAATCTCGAAGTCTAACTGCCACGTACCCGCAGGCGGCACCAGAGCAGGCTCAGGAGCAGCCGGCACAGCCGCAGTCATACAAAACCCAAAGCTAAAGGCCGCCAGGACCGAAAACAGCACTAAGTTTTTGACGTCCAAGGGATTATACCTCCCGGTAAGGGCCCACAAACACAGGCCGAATGCTGGTATCTAATCAGACACATTAGTTTACCGGATGCGCCCACGCTGTCAAGTGTGGATTTTGACAATAACCACAACCAAACCATCACCCTCGACGCTGCGATTCAGTCGCATGTTGAAGAATTTGCTTTTCCTTGCGGGTCAGACTGTGAATCCCCTTTTCATGCACCTTGGCCAGAATCCGGTCAACCTCATATTGCAGGGCGCGTTCCTGGTCGAGCTTACGCTGATAGGCACCTTCCTGCCGCTTTTCGGTCATGCGACTCAGGGCCGGCGTAAGAAAAATCCACGCCACGGCTGTAGCCATACCGCCCAGGTGACACAAATCACCACCGGCGTTATTGCCCCGCTGCAATACATTAATAACATAACCGAAGGTAATAAAAGCCACCAGAACCCGAATCGGAATCGGCAAAATAAAGAACAGCAGCACCTTGATTTGCGGAAACATCACCGCACAAGCCACCATAACCCCCAGCACGCCCCCGGAGGCACCCACCAGCGGCACACCCCGCCCAAGATAGCCGAACGTACACGCCAGCATGTACAATACCCCTCCTAACGCTCCGCAAAACAGGTAAAAACGCAGAAAATGACGCGACCCCCAGGTCCGCTCCACCGCCGTACCAAAAAAGTACAAACCCAGCATATTGGCAAACAAATGACCAAAACTACCGTGCAGAAACTGGAAAGTCACCAGCCGCCAGACCTGCAAAATCCCCAGATTCGAGTTCACCTCAGCGGCAAACAGATACTCAATCCTGCCCTTGGCAAGCACCTGAAGCAGAAAAACCGCACAATTTATGATAATGAGATATTTAACCATCGGTGTCAGAGGCGGAAAAGCCAACTGAGGCATCATTCCGCCGCCCCTGCCACCAAAACCGCCCCGCCCAGGTCCATAGTATGGTCTGTCCTGAAAACTCAAATTAACCACCTTTCAGCCCCCACCAGCAAATCAATCTTAATTACTATCTCGTACTATATTATCGGCCAGGTAATTATACCACTACACATATCATCAGCCCTGTCATTATAGAGAGGCCAGGCAACCCAAAATCATACCGCAATTCTTCCCTAAAAACACCCAAATGTCAAAATAGGCGATAGTTGAGACTTTTCAGACGGGGTTTTTGCGACTAAAATGCAAGAATGGCAGAAAATAAAAGAAGAATCTCCATCCTGGGCTCAACCGGCTCCATCGGCCTTAACAGCGTAGAAGTCCTCGAATCGCTGGGCCCGGAATACGAATTTGTATCCGCCAGCGCCCACTCCAACTGGAAAACCCTGGCTCAGCAGGCCCGTAAGTACAGCCTGGAAAAGGTAGTTATAACCGACACCGCCTGCTACAAACCCCTCAAGGAAGCACTCGCCGACACCCGCACAACGGTCTTGGCTGGCAAAGAACATCTCTGTGAACTCGCGACCGATGTGAATTGCGACACAACCATCGTTTCGGTAGTCGGAGTGGATGCACTCGAAGCCGTACAAGCCGCCACCAAAGCGGGCAAGACCATCGCCCTGGCCAATAAAGAGTCACTGGTCGTCGCTGGCTGCGTACTCATGCCCTTGGCTAAACGCAGTGGGGCAAAGATTTTACCTATCGATTCGGAACATTCCGCCATCTTGCAGGCCATGCACAGCGGCAGCCCCGACGAGGTCGAAAAAATCATCGTCACCTGCTCCGGCGGTCCCTTCCGTCGTTCCAGCCTCTTGGAAATGGCCGACGCTACGGTCGAACAGGCCCTGGCCCATCCCACCTGGGACATGGGCCAAAAAATCACCATTGATTCGGCCACCACCATGAACAAGGCCCTCGAAATCATCGAAGCCCGCTGGCTCTTCGACGTCCCGGCCCAAGCTATCGAAGTCCTAATCCACCCGGAATCCATAATTCATTCTCTGGTAGAGTTTTGCGACGGTTCAGTCATCGCCCAGCTTTCCAGCCCCGACATGAGACTGCCCATTCAATACGCCCTGACCTACCCCAAGCGACTCAAATGCCCCAACCGCCGCCTCAACCTTCAGCAGCTGACCTCACTGAACTTTGAAAAACCCGACCTAAAGCGTTTTCCAGCACTGAGACTGGGCTTTGAGGTCGCCCAACGCGGCGGAACCGCAGGGGCCGTCCTCAACGCCGCCAACGAAGCTGCCGTCGAGGCATTCCTGGCCAGACAAATAAAATTAACCGAAATCGCTGAACTAACTGAAAAATCCCTAGATGAACACAACTGGTTAGCCCACCCAGACTTAGATGAATTGCTAAAGGCCGATAACTGGGCCCGCGAATATGTAAATGAGCATATCAGGGGATAAAAATCGACCTTTTGCGTATCAAAAACATGATCAGAATTAACTATATTAATACAACAAACATATGCTGGCGAAATAGCCGATTATCTTAGCAGCATTATAATGTGTGCGCATTTACGCCCAAAGAGATTGTTTTTTTGAAAAAAATTTGAAAAAAATCGTGTTTTTATCCAAAAATTTGTGTTTTTGGTTGAAAAATACGATGATTTGCGACTTAAAGGAAAATCATGACCGATAAGGCCTCCGCCAAGAATCAGAACCAGAAATCCTCACCCATAATCATCCTGGCAATCGCCATCCTGGCAGCCTGGTTTGTCTACCAGGACCCGGCCCGCTTCGTCCGCATCCTGGCCATACTCGCCGGGTTCGGCGCGGTAATATTCGTTCATGAACTAGGCCACTTCCTGGCCGCCAAATCCGTGGGCATCCTCGTCGAAGCGTTCGCCATCGGTTTTGGCCCGATATTCCTGGGCTTTCGAAAAGTACCCGGCGGCATGCTCGTACGAATCTTGCCGACCATCCTGCAAAAACCCGACGGCGAAGCAGCCCTAACCTTCAAAATTCCTCTGGGCAACCCCGCCGGCAAGGAAGGTGAAACAGAATATCAGATTCGCCTCATACCGCTAGGCGGATTCGTAAAAATGCTCGGCCAGGAAGACATGGGCGCCGACGAAGTCACCGACGACCCGCGTGCCTACAATAACAAGAAAGTCGGCCAACGCAGCCTGGTCATCTCCGCCGGCGTCATTATGAACATCATCAGTGCGGCCATCGTTTTCGTAATTGTCTTCAGCGTCGGCATTGAGCAGCCCCCGGCCATGATCGGCGACGTAATCGAAGGTATGCCCGCCAGTCAGGCAGGACTGCAAGGCGGCGACCGTATCCTGGCTATCGACGGCAAAGATAACAACCTCAGCTTCATGCACATCATTATGGCAGGCGCCTTCGCGGACAAGGGTCAGCAGGTCACTTTTACAGTTGAACACCCCGACGGTTCCATAGAAGACATCGCCATGGAGCCCCGCCCCTCCGAAACCAACACCACCGGTGTACGTATGTTCGGCATCGAACCTCCGACCTCACTGACAATCGGTAAATTCAGCCCCGACGACAAAGCCTCCCTGGAAGCCCTCCAAAAAGCAGGTCTCAATCCGCAGGACACCGTCGTCGCTGTCAACGGTCAACCTATCGAACACTACTCCCAGCTCCGCAAAGAACTCTACCCCTGGCCCGGAACTCTACCCAGCCTCAATCCCAACATCACCTTCAAATCCGCCAACAGTGAAGAAATCAAAACCATCGAAGTCCCGCTCGCCCTGCGCGTTACCGACTCACCTATCGACCCGCAGAAATGCAGCGTACTGGGGCTGGTGCCGCGTCTCAAAATCAGCACCGTTTCCCCAAACAGCCCCGCTGAAAAAGCCGGCCTGCAAACTGACGATGTAATCACCCGTATCGGCAGCCAGAAAAACCCAACCTATACCGAGATGACCAGACTCTTTGAAGAGAGCGTCAACAAGGAAATTATCGTAACCGTCCAACGCCGCGAAGAAGGCAAGGTTATGGAAAAAGACCTGGCCCTCACTCCCTGCCTGAGCGGAACGTGGTGGAAAGCCCTGCTGGGCTTTGAACAGCGTCGCGCCATCATCGGCTTTTTCCCCACCCGCGACCTGGACTCCAATATCATCCTCAACACCGTTGCCCTCGAAAACAAGAAAGAAGCCCTGCCCATCCCCAGAGGCAGCAGAATCACCGCCGTCAACGGCGAAGAAGTCCGCACCTTCCAGGAAATCACCCTGGCTCTGATGGACGCTCAGGGCAAAGATATCGAAATTTCCTACCAGGCCCCCGACAGCGACCAAACCGAAAAAGTCGCCGCGACCGTCCCTAATAATTCCTCATGGACCAAACTTGCTTTCCGCCCCACCGACAAAACTCTGCGTGTGCTGCCCATCATGCTCGAACCATATTCAGAGCTTTTCAAAGGCAAATCTTTGGCCCAGTCTCTGGGCATGGGTCTGAGCACCACCGGTCTGTTCATCAGCCAGACATACTTCACTATAAAAGGCATGGTCAACGGCACCGTCTCGACCTCTGCGGCCCAGGGACCGGTCGGCATCCTGCGTCTGAGCTATCGAATCATCCAGGAGCGTTCCATAATTGAGTATCTCCATTTCCTCGCTATGCTCAGTGCCATAATCGCGGTATTTAATTTTCTGCCCATCCCCGTAGTTGACGGCGGCCATATGCTCTTTCTTATCATCGAAAAAATCAAAGGCTCGCCAGTCTCAGTCAAGGTTCAGGAAGTTTCCTCTTACATAGGTCTGGCTTTGCTTCTTTCGCTGTTCCTTTATATAACCTGGAACGACATCGCCAAGGCAGTCACCGGCCAATTATAAACCACGGCACCCCCGCCGTTACCCTGGTGCCATTTACGACCACCAACAAAAACCGCCCCGTCCAAGCGGTCGAACCCGGTCTGGAATTCCTCGCAGGGTTCGGTTATCGGACAAAACATTGATTACCGAAAGGGAATCTTTTATTTGCCCCTACATATGAGTGTTATAACTATATATATAAAAACACATTAAGTCTCGTATTTCCCAAATACACGTTCAACCCCATTAATTGGCTACTATGTTAATTACTATAAATCCGATATTGTTTATACGCAGATAAGTACAATGGCAGAAATGGTATAAGCTATGAATCAAGAACTTCTTATAGAAACCCAAGACCGATACCGAGCCTTAATGGACAATACCCTGCTAGGGGTTGCCGTTATGGATACCAATCATCGGATTCTTGAAGTAAATAAAACATTCAGTAAAATGTTTAATAAACCCGTAAATGAATTTGTAGGCAAATTTTGCTTTGATGAGTTTGAGAAACGCGATGAAATATGCCCACACTGCCCCGGTTCAAAAGCCCTTGCCAGCGGAGATACATTTGAAGTAGTAACTCAAGGTGTTCGTGATGATGGTAGTGGTTTTTACGTCTGGAACAGGGCTTTCCCTATTTACAATCATGACGGCGAAATTAAAGGCTTTATTGAAATTGTCGAAGATATCACCAAGCAAAAAACTGCAGAAAAAAACCTCAAAAAAGCCTATGAAGATCTCAATCGGCTTCAGTCTCGATTAATTCAGTCAGAAAAAATGGCATCTATTGGTCAACTGGCATCAGGGATAGCTCATGAGATAAATAATCCTACAACATTTATCGAAACCAATCTTCACACATTGTCTCAGTATTTACATGATATCTTGGCATTACTTGGAAAATATACCGAATTAGTAGAGTCGTTGCGGGGCGATGAATCCTCAAATTTTCATAAAACCTGCAATGACATTAACCAGATACAAGATGAAATATCACTTGATTATGTATTAGATGATATGCAAAACACTATTGACGATTCAATCGAAGGTGTCCGTCGTATTTCAAAAATTGTTCAGTCATTACAATCATTTTCTGATATGAATGAAACTGAATGTGCCAATGTTGATATTAATTCAGAAATAGAGAGCTTATTGACTATCGTTAATAATGATTTTGGTGATGATATCTGTGTTAAGAAAGAATTGTCTCCTCTGCCCAAAATTACATGTTATCCTCAACAAATTAATCAGGTAATAGTAAATTTGCTGATAAATGCATGCCAGGCCATAAAGGGAAAAGGCACCATAAAACTACACAGCTTTTATAACGATGATAACATTTACATCCAAATCAGCGACACCGGGGAAGGAATTAAAGCCGAGCACCTTAATAAAATCTTTGATCCCTTTTTTACAACCAGAGAGATTGGCAGCGGTACCGGACTTGGTTTGACGATAGCTTACAATATAATAAAAAATCACAACGGTAATATTCTAGTCAAAAGCATTCCCGGCAAAGGGACGATATTTTCTGTTGTTTTTCCTGTCATCCAAAAACCAAAACAGCCAGAGGTTAGTCCCAGTCAATAATAACAACTCCGCGCAGGCAGCACCAAGCCGTTGACGTTAAAAACTATCAACCAAAGGCCGAAACTGTCAACTTATATCAGGACCGGACACAGTTCACTTTTGCCTCATGCCTCACGTCAAAATCAGCCAAACAGCGAAGTATAAATATCCTTGCGAAAACTCGTAGGTGAAATCCCCGCGTTCTTTTTAAAAAAACGGGTGAACTCCGGCCCGGAATTAAATCCCAGTCGCCCGGTGATTTCGTTAATCGAAAGCGAGGTCGTCATCAGCAGCCGCCGGGCCCGATCCATTTTCTGCTCGGTAATATATTTATACAAACTCACATGACAGCCCTGGCCAAAAACCCGGCTCAAATGCTCCCGCGAAACCCCCAACTGCTGGGCAACCTCAGTGGCATTGATATTCCGGTCGATACCAGTCGTAATAATCGACCGGGCCTTCTCCACCAGCAAATCACTGCTGGTCATCACAATACGCCGCTTCTGGGCCTGTTCCAGACCCGTAAAAAGCCGAAAAGCCAGCATACTGTTTTCCGCCGTTGACATCTCTATTGTCCGCGACCCGTCACTGCTCAAAGTCAAAAGCTCGTTGAGCAGAACATTAGACCCCGCCAGCCTGAGAATATGCCCATGTTTTTCGATAAGTCCCGCCGCGCAATCAAACGCCGCCTGACCCGTAAACGAGAAAAACACAAACTCCCACGGCTCAGCCGAATCCGCCGAATGAAAATAACCAATCTCCTCGTCACGCACATTACAGATAAAACCCGTCTCCGGGCCAACCCGATAAACCTCATCCAAACGCTGAAAATAACCCTCACCCCCGAAAGAGTATACTGAAAAACGATATGCGGCTTATCGGACCGGTCCGAACCCCGATAATTATAATCAGCACTCGAAACACTCTGCCGGGCCATCGTCCGAAACTGGGCAAAATACCGCGAATGCGGAACTTTAAATGTTATCCACCAATCTAACATATCACAATTTGCCAGATTTTATCACCAAACTATCGTTTACACACCTGCCACGGAGTGCTATTATATCAATTATTGCAATGGACGTAAATTGAATTTCATACCAAAGGGCCAAAAAAAATGCTCAAAGTTACTTTAATGGGGGCAGGCAGCGTAGTTTTCACCAAAAACATCGTCGGCGATATTTTCCTCACGCCGGAACTTCGCCAATGCCATATAAGTTTATATGATATAGATAAAGACCGGCTCAGCGGCGCCCGCAAAATGGTCAAATCGCTCAACCACAACCTCAACAAGGACCGAGCCAAAGTCACCGCCCACCTCGGACCCGCCCAGCGTAAAGCCGCTCTGAAAGATGCCGATTTCGTCGTCAACATGGTCCAGGTCGGCGGCTACCAACCCAGCACGGTAATAGATTTTGAAATCCCCAAAAAGTACGGCCTGCGCCAGACAATCGCCGACACCCTCGGCATCGGCGGAATCTTCCGGGCCCTGCGCACCATCCCCGTTGTACTCGACTTCACCGCCGAGATGGAAAAAGTCTGCCCCAGCGCCTGGTTCCTGAATTACGTCAATCCCATGGCCATGATTACCGGGGCATTGAATCGCGGCTCAAATATCCAGACCATCGGACTTTGCCACTCAGTACAGCATTGTGTCCCCAGTTTATTCAAACTGCTCGACATGCCTCACGAGGGACGTAATCTAAAATCACTGATTGCCGGTATCAACCACATGGCCTGGCTGCTGGAAATCTCCGAGGACGGCAAAGACCTCTACCCGGAAATCAAAAAACGCGCTGCCAAACTGAACCGCGACGCGATGAAAAAGGGTGCTCAAAAACACGGCGATATGATTCGCCTCGAAATGATGCGCAACTTCGGCCATTACATCACCGAGTCCAGCGAACACAACGCCGAGTACAGCCCGCTCTGGATCAAACACAATTACCCTGAAATGATTGAAAAGTGGAACATCCCCCTCGATGAATATCCCCGCCGCTGCGTCGAAATCATCAAAATCTGGAAAGACACGAAAAAAGAGCTAATCGACAACAAGAAACTCAAGCACAAACTCTCCCACGAATACTGCTCACGCATTATCAAAGGATTCGTAACCGACAACCCCTTCCAGTTCGGCGGCAACGTCGTCAACGACGGCTATATCACCAACCTGCCCCGCAAAGCTATCGTCGAAGTACCCTGCTTCGCTCAGCGTAACGGTATTCGCCCCACCGTAGTCGGCGACCTGCCCGAACAATGCGCCGCCCTCAACCGCACAAACATCAACGTACAACTCTTGACACTCGAAGCGTATTTCAACAACAGCAAAGATGCCCTATATCAAGCCGCCCTGCTCGACCCCCACACCGCCGCCGAACTCAACATCGAAGACATCCGAAAAATGTGCGACGAAATGATAAAAGCCCACGGCAAATACCTGCCCAAACTAAAATAAAACCAATCCCCCACCCCCAACAGAAGCCGAGCCGCGTAAGCGACCGGATACAACCACCAACCACCATATTAAAAACCAAAGCCAAGAGGTAATGGGACCAATCGATAAAAACACCTCCTGCCAAAGGCAGGCACCACGCCGTTCATTCATGCCTCATGCCTCATCCCTTCTTTCTTATTGACAAATAAGTATTTGTCGATATAGTATATAGGTTTGAGTATCGGCAGGTCCGGCGATGATGGGTGCCAACCCCGCCGAAGATCTCTTAACATTATATTAAATAAGTAGTTGTGTTTTTTAGGCGACACGGTTTTTGCAAATGTTTACACGAACGACGACAGCATAACTAAATGCTCGAGCTTACGGCGGACCACTAAAAACCTGCCGGCAAGCTGATTTCTTTCGTGTTTACAGACAGAAACGGGTCGTTTTTCTTTTATAAACGGTTATAAAACCGAGACTTAGCAGGAAATAAGAATGGTCAAAATCACCTTACCAGACAACAGTGTGCGGGAATTCGAAGGACCGCTCTCGGTCTGCGACATTGCCGCCGACATCAGCCCCCGCCTGGCCAAAGACGCCCTCGCAGGCCGTATTAACGGCAAACTGGTAGACGTAACCACGACCATCGACAAAGACACCCCCATCGAAATCATCACCTTCAAAAGCGACCCCGAAACCGCTCTCGACCTCATGCGACATAGCTGTGCCCACGTCATGGCTGAGGCCATCTGTCGCCTATATCCTGCTGCCAAGCTGGTTTACGGTCCGACGGTTGAGAATGGGTTCTACTATGACATCGACCTGGACGAGCCTATCTCCTCGGATGATTTTGAAAAAATCGAAGCCGAGATGGCCAACATCGTCAAGGACAATCAGCCTTTCACCCGCATTGATATGCCGCGGGCTGAAGCGATGAAAAAGCTTCAGGCTGAAGGTAATCGCTATAAGACCGAAAACGCCCAGCGAGCCTCCGGCGACACCCTAAGTTTTTATATGACAGGAACTAATGGTTCCGCTTTTGAGGATTTATGCCTCGGACCCCATATTCCCGCTACCGGCAAAATTGGTGCGTTCAAAATCATGAGCGTCGCCGGTGCCTACTTCCACGGCGATGCCAAAGAGAAAATGCTCCAGCGTGTCTACGCCACCGCTTTTGCCGACAAGAAGGAACTCAACCAGTATCTGACCCAGCTCGAAGAAGCTAAGAAGCGTGACCACAGGGTCTTAGGTAAGCAACTGGAACTGTTCGCCATCGACGAGACGGTAGGCCAGGGGCTCATACTCTGGAAACCCAACGGCTCGGTCGTCCGTCAGGAATTACAGGATTTCATTTCTATTGAACTGCGTAAACAGGGCTATTCACAGGTATTTACGCCTCATATCGGCAGGCTGGGCCTCTACAAAACTTCCGGCCACTTCCCCTACTATCAGGACAGCCAGTACCCCCCGCTGATTGACAGCGACCAAATGGGCCTGCTGGCCGAGGAAGGATGCAGTTGTGCCGAACTGGCGGGCAGGATGCAGGAAGGCGAAATTGACGGCTATCTGCTCAAGCCGATGAACTGCCCACATCACATAAAGATATTTGCCAGCGAACGTTACAGCTATCGCGACCTGCCGATAAGGTTGGCGGAGTTTGGTACGGTATACCGCTGGGAGCAGTCCGGCGAACTTAGCGGCATGACCCGTGTGCGGGGCTTTACCCAGGACGATGCTCACTTGTTCTGCACCGAAGACCAGTTGGCTGATGAACTTAAAGGCTGCCTGGAGCTGGTCCAGACCGTCTTTGAAACTCTGGGCATGAACGATTTCACGGTTCGTGTAAGCCTTTCCGACCCGGAAAGTGATAAATACGTGGGCGACCCGGAAAACTGGAAAAAAGCTGAGCAGGCCTGCCGCGAAGGCGCGGCGTCTCTGGGCGTGCCCTTCACCGAAGAAATCGGTGAAGCGGCCTTCTACGGTCCCAAGATTGACTTTGTGGTCAAGGATGTTCTGGGCCGGGAATGGCAGTTGGGAACCATCCAGGTTGACTATAACCTCCCGGAACGCTTTGACTTAACGTATATTGGAGCTGACAATACCCCGCATCGGCCAGTCATGCTGCACCGGGCTCCGTTCGGTTCGATGGAACGATTTGTGGGTGTGCTTATCGAGCATTTCGCGGGCGCATTCCCGCTTTGGCTGGCCCCGGAGCAGGTCCGGGTCATGCCCATCAGCGAAAAAATGAATGAATACGGAGAAAGTGTCCTGAAACGCTTGCAGGCGGCAGGATTACGCTGTACACTGGACGACGCTGATGATAAAATCTCGGCCAAGATAAAGAGGGCCCACGTTATGCGGCTGCCGTATATGCTGATAGTGGGCCAGAAGGAACAGGAAGAAAACACCGTAACAGTACGTGTCCGCGGCAGTAAAGAACAGCGGACCATGCAGGCAAGTGAGTTTGTGACGGCGGCAGCGGCGAAATACAACGTCCGCGAATTAAATTTGGAAATATGATAATCGCCGTGCGGCAAAAGAGTTAAGAGCCGCTTAACACGAACAATATGGTAAAGGAAGGTGGTTGCCCATAGCTACGAAAAGTCTCAGGCTTAATGAGCAGATACGAATCCCGCAGGTTCGTTTAATTGACCTGGAAAATGAACAGGTTGGTGTGATAGACACTTTTGAAGCATTGAATATGGCCCGCGAGGCAGGTGTTGACCTGGTAGAAGTCGCACCGAACAGTAATCCTCCGGTTTGCAGGCTTATGGATTACGGTAAGTTCAAATACGACCAGAAGAAAAAAGACCATAAAGCCAAGGTCAAACAGCACCATGTAACGCTGAAAGAAGTGCGTTTGAGACCCAAGATTGAAGACCATGACCAGATGGTCAAAATGAACCAGGCCCGCAAGTTCCTGGAAAAAGGTGACCGCGTGCAATTTACCATGCTCTTCCGCGGACGAGAAATGGTGCATATAGACCGAGGCGTACAGGTCTGCGAAGAAATCGCGGCCTCACTTGAAGATGTAGGCAAGATAGAATTGGCCCCTAAACGTCAGGGCCGAAGAATGATAATGATAATGGCGCCGGCCAAAATGGGCGGCCACTAAAGACAAAGAGCTGACCTGGTCGGCAGGATTTTTTAGACAGGAATTGTATATTATGCCTAAGATGAAAACCCATAAGGGTATCAAAAAACGGATTCGCGTATCTTCCAACGGCAAGATCAAACGGAAAAAAATCGTTTCGGCGGCCATCTGCTCAGCAGTCGCAGCCCCAAACGTCGCCGGGCCCTGGGCAAGACCTGCGGAATGTCGAGCACAATGGCACGTAAAACCAGAATTTTGCTGGGTGTCTAAACCGGATTAGCCGGAAACACTAAGTTATTTAAGGGATTTTATTCCCTTTTAAGAGCCTCGGTTGTTTTGGGGCTCTAATTACATTTTGTAATCCCTGCTTCTCGGCTGGAAGCTGCCGCCAGCAGGTGTATTGAGAAAGGAAAAGCTGTCATGCCAAGAGTACGTAGAGGTGCCGCCCGGCATCAATCAAAAAAAACGCCTTTTCAAGGCCGCCAGGGGTTATCGGGGACCGCTGAGCAAAAATCTCCGCCTGGTAAAAGAAACCCTGGTTCGGGCTCAGTGTAACGCAACCGGCGACCGTCGTCGCAAAAAACGGGATTTTCGTTCGCTGTGGATTACCCGTATCAGTGCCGCCTGCCAAATGCGCGACATCAACTACAGCCAATTCATCAACGGCATGAAAAAGGCTCAGATTATGATTAACCGCAAGATGCTGTCGGAAATGGCCATCCATGACGCCGCGGGCTTCGATAAGGGTTGTAGAAGCAGCCAAAGCGGCCCTGTAAGCATCTGAAAAGAACAAAGATTATGAATAGCGGCAGGATAGGTTTGGCCTGTCCTGTCGCTTAATTTTTTGGCAAGTGCCGGAGGTAGTAGCGTGTCTGATATGCTGGAACAGTTCAAAGCGGTGGGCAACAAAGCCTTGCAGGAGCTTAAAGGGCTGGGGGACGGTGAGGCTTTGGAACAGTTTCGTTTGAAATATCTTTCGCGTAAAGGCGAGATAACTTCCCTGCTGAGCCAATTGGGTAAACTTCCCAAAGAGCTGCGTCCCCAGGCAGGCCAGTTGGCAAACACCATCAAGAACGAAGTCAACGACGCGTTTGAAGAACTCAAACAGCAATTACAGGGCGGCGGCAGTAAAAAGTCTCAGGCGTATTTCGATGTTACTCTGCCGGGCAAAAAAACCGGCACGGGGTGGTCGGCATCTGATAATGCAGGCGATGGAAGAACTGCTGGAGCTTTTCGGACGGATGGGTTTCGAGATTGGTTACGGACCGGAAGTTGAAGATGAATGGCATAATTTCGTGGCGTTGAATATTGACCAGACGCATCCCGCCCGCGACCCTCTTGATAATTTCTACATTGACGATACCACACTGTTGCGGACACAAACCTCGACCATGCAGATTCGCGTGATGGAAACTCGCAAGCCGCCAATTCGCATTGTCCGCTCCGGGTCGGGTTTTTTCGGCCTGACACGGTAGACGCGACGCACATGTTCATGTTCCATCAAATTGAAGCGCTCGTGGTTGACGAAGGCGTGAGCATGGTTGACCTGAAAACGACCATCGACCAGTTCATTCACGCTTTCATCGGACCTGATACCAAATGGCGTTTTCAGGCCGAGCTTCTTCCCGTTCACCGAACCATCCGGCGAGGTCGATGTACTAATGAAAGGCAAGGACGGTAAGGAATCATGGATCGAAATGGGCGGCTGCGGCATGGTAGACCCGAACGTTTTTGAATCGGTAGGTTATGACCCGGAAAAATACACGGGCTGGGCGTTCGGCTTCGGCATTGAACGACTGGCGATGCGCAAATACGGCATAACCGATATCCGCCTGTTCTACGAAAACGATTTGCGGTTCCTGAGCCAGTTCTGATTATCTGAGCATCAAGATTATCGAATCGGGGCGTAGGCGATTCCCGCTATTGTTTGGGTACTATGATTGCAGGGAAATCTGTATATAAATTCAAAATTGTTCAAACAGAATCTCCATCTGAAAAGTTTTCCGACAATATTTCGGTAACTCAACCTAAACCATTTACACTAAAGAGAGCATGCTTACAATCGATTAAACCGGCTGTCGCAATTCTTCGGCTAATATAAAGTGAGAGTTTATATTAGCCGCCGAAAAACTGGAGAAAAAAACCATGACAACAAAAGTAGGCAACTGGGAATATGACGAGTTAGGGTATCCGACGTTTGATTTGGCGGATAAAGGTGAGCAGGAATATTTTCACCTGGTGGGCAGCCAACGGTTTAAGGGGCTGGTTAATCAGTGGGGTAAGGTTCGTTTTTTATACCGCCGACCGGGGCACACTGCTGTTTAATACCGAAGCGGCGGAACTGTACGAGCTGCGTTGCGGGGGCGAAAAGCTGGAGTTGGGTTCGAGCGTAAAAATCCGTTTTGGGATAGGCTATACGCAACAGGAACGGACTTCGGAAAACCTAAGCGTGGGTCGAGACAATTTACGCGCCTTATGAGTTTGAAAGAAATATCTATCTGGAGCTGCAACTTACCGCGACGGTTGATATGGAAGTTGAACTCGCCGCGACAGAACCGACTGTTTCTGATGTGCAGGAAAATGAAGCCAAACTTTTTTCCGGCCAAGCAGGAAAAAACTGGACCGAGACAAAAAACAACGGGCTCAACCTAAAAACGGGCGAAACAGTGAAACAAACGCTGATTTTTACTTACACGCTGGATAACCAGGATGAGCTGCCAAAAAAGATAGACCAGTGCGATTGGCAAAAAGCCGTAATATCCTATGCCCAGCCGGGTCTGAAAGTTGCCGGAAGCGGGCAAGAAAAATGGGTGCGGGATGAATTATTATGGGACAGTTATCAGCTTATGGCATGGGTGCTTTACGATGAGTTGAAGGGCTATCGTTTTCCGGGGATTGGCGGAATTTACTGTCTGGACCTGACTCGACCGCGATATATGAATCATAATCTGAGGGACATAATCGAGCACGCGTTTTGTATCGCACCACTTGACAAAGAAGTCGCGTGCGAAGGGATTCTGTATGCTTTTACGGAGCAGTATAAAAATGGCGGGCTGGATAAGTGGATTACTGTGGGGCAAAAAAAAGCCTGCGAAATGGATTACGAAACCGCAAATGAGCCGCATGACAGTGATACGGAATTGTGGCTGGGGTTGGCATTGGCGGAATATATAGAAATAACCGGGGACGCGGGTATTCTGGATTGCAATCTCAGAGGCAGAGGTGGGCGGCAGGCAACGGTCTATGAGCGCCTGAAATGGTCGATGCGACATAGTGTTGAGGTGCTGGGTAAGGGTGAGCGTGGTTTGCTGCTGATGGCCAAGGGTGATTGGAATGATTATCTAAACGCACTGGGTAAACAGGGACGCGGCGAGTCGGTTATGAATTCGGAATTACTGGCTTACAGTTGGCAGAGGGTGCTTGATGTGGTCTTGAGAGACGACGATGCCGAGTTTAAGAAATTTGTGGCGAGGGAAATCAATGCGGCCCGGCAGGCGGTAGATAAATGTTTCGATGAGAAATGGTTCACACGGGCTTATGCGGATAATGGGCAGGTGGTCGGCAGCGAAGATGACCGGCTGTTCCTGAACGCTCAGAGTATGGCGGTCCTGGGCCGCTGCGGTGATAGGGAAAAGTGGGACATGGCGACAAATAACGCTTTGCGGGAATGTGATTCGGCGGCGGGCCTGATGCTGATGTCGAAAGCTTATCCGGAAGAGTTGCCGGAGCATTTCAGCCATTGTCAGATTCCGACCGGCGAGGGTGAGAACGCGGGGATTTGGCCGCAAACGTGCGACTGGTTCGCAATGGCACTGGCGGAACTGGGTCAACACGATAAAGCACTGGAAGTCTGGGCGGCGACTTCACTAATGAAACGATTTGACAAATATGGCTATCAGTATATTGGGGTGTGGACGTATCCCGATTGTTTCAACAGTCATTTTTCGAATAATCCGGGACAGACACAGATACGAGGGTGGAACCGGGCACAGTTACAACTTATGACACCGGCCCCGGCGTTTAAAATTTGGAGCTGGTATAAGATTATGCGGAATCGCTGAACCAGTTCGGTCAATCTTTCTTGACCAGCAGATAGATAAAGCACGGGCCGCCAACAAGAGCAGTAATCACCCCAACGGGGATTTCCGTGGGTGCTATTACCGTCCGGGCCAAAGCGTCGGCACAAACCAGAAAAGCACCACCCACACAGAAACAACCCGGCATTACGATTCGATTGTCAAAGCCGGAAATTTTCCGAACGATATGCGGGGCAATCAAACCAATAAACCCTATCGGCCCGGCAGCTGAAACCACCGCGGCAGTCGCGATAGACCCGCCGATAAAACAGTAACGCTGTACAGCGGCCACATCAACACCGTGACCCAGGGCCATCTCTTCGCCCAGCGAAATATTATTCAAACTGCGAATTTGCAGAACTATCATCACCAGACCAAGCACCGCCAGGGGCATAATGGAATAAAAAACATCGTAACCGACGGTATCCAGCCGCCCCATCGTCCAGCGGTCAAGCGAAACCAGCAGATGCGGCCTGGTCAGATAGCGAATGAGAATAATAAACGCACCACACATTATACTGATGGTCACCCCCGCCAAAAGCATCGTAAACATCGACAACCCACCCTTGCGACGCGAGGAAACATAAATCAAAGCGACAATCGCGCCGGCACCAACGATTGACATGAGCTGAACCGAACTGATTTTGCCAAACTGAAAACTCAGAACCGGAAACGCAATGGCCAAGTAAGCCCCTACCGAAGCCCCCCCGGTCACCCCGAGTGTATAAGGAGTTGCCAGGGGATTTCGTAAAATAATCTGAAACGTATTACCCGCCGCCGCCAAAACCGCACCGGTAATAAAAGCCAGCAGCACACGGGGCAGCCTCTGATAAACAAAAATATCGGTATCAATCGAACTTATCTGCCCGTCCCTTAAATCCTGAACAATAGTCGCGGTGTCCAGTGACTCGGCACCGGTAAGAGGACACAAAACAATCGCTAACCCAGCAAAAAGCAAATAGAGATAAATTGTGCCAAAACGTGTTCTATGCTTAGGAATTGTCATATTTGAATGTGACTCCTGGTAATATCATTCCTGTTCGCCGTAAAGCTCAGGATGAATTATGCGGGCCAAAATTTGAGCCGCCTGAGTAATTCGCGGTCCGGGTTTGAGAACCACATCGCCGTCAACCACATAAACTTTTTTATCCTTGGCCGCATTTAACATATCGAGCTTTGACCAGTCGCGTAAAACCTGTTCATTTCCAGGCAAGCCGCCGGCGTCACTGGAATACGATTCGATAATAATATCGGGCTGACGCTTGAGCAGGGTTTCCTTGGAAATCACCGGATAGCTCTGGTCCAGGTCGGCGAAAATATTCGTCCCGCCGGCAATTTCGATAAGCTCATTAATCAGCGTACCCGGCCCGATGGTAGTAATGCCCGCCAACGAACCAGCGGTACGATACATGGAAAAGAAAACTTTCTTTTGGGACACCGACGAAGTTTCAGACTTCACCTTCTCAAGCTCCGCCCAAATATTGTCGGCGAGTTTCTGGGCGACCTCGGCACAACCCAGCCGCTGGCCCAAACGAGGAATTTCCGAGTAAATTTCCTTCAGGTCACGAAGATTAACTGACATGCAATCAATCTGCTTAAGTCGGCAGTATTCGCTTATCTCATCCGCCTGCCCCTGAATGATTATCAGGTCTGGTTCCAGAACGCTGATACGCTCAAAATTTGGGTTAAGGGCACCGCCGACATGGGGAAAGTCACTGGTCGCCGCCGGATAGTCACAGTAATCACTTACCGCGATAAGTTTATCTTCACGGCCCAACGCAAAAATAATCTCCGTAGCGGCAGGATTGACACAAACAACCCGCTGGGGCAGTTGAACAGGTTTCACCGGCTCAGCCGGAGAGCTTTCAGGCCGCTCAAAAATACCGGGCAGATAATAAATCCCCACCGCCAAAAGGATAATCGCAGGGGTTATGTAATTCCACTTTTTCATAACCCTTTGGTAGCGTCATCCAGGATATATCGCAAGAAAAATGCGACCAATCGCCCCGCCTAGATTTTCTCGCCCGGCTCAGCGTTACGAACAACCTTGAAGGCTCGATGGCCTCGGAATTGCCCTATTTTGCCGGCAAACTTGTTTTTGCCCTCAATCTCAAAAATAAGGTCATCGCAGGGCTCTTTTTTGGTCTTGATAACATCGCCGATTTCCAAAGCCACCAGCTCACTCATCTTGATGGAGGTCTGGGCTAGATAGCTGCGGCATTTAAGTTTGGCATCAGAGAGATTTTCGAGCATGGACTCACGACGCTGCTCGGCATCGCCCGGCGAACGTGAGTAGTTAAACCAGTTCTGGCTGGTCAGCCTGCCCATAACCGGCTCAATCACGTTAAAAGGTATACACAAACTCATCGAGCCGGCCCGGTTGCCCATCTTAATCTCAAAACCAATAACAACCACAACTTCATTCGGCGCGACAATCTGCACCAGTTGCGGGTTAGACTCATGCTGCATAACCTCAAACTCAACATCAGCGACATTACTCCAGGCCTCAGCCAGAGTATCCAGGGCACGCTCGATTATACGATTAGCCAGACGCTGCTCAATCTGAGTTAAGGGACGCTGAGGAATATAAAGTTCCGCGTTCGAGCCGCCCAGCATACGGTCGATAATCGGGTAAATTATCAGAGGGCTGATTTCCAGACATATCTGACCATCCAACGCCGAAGCCTGCAAAAGCGTAAAAGATGTCGGCGTCGGCAGCGAATACGTAAACTCAGCGTAGGTCAATTGTTCCGTACTGCGAATCTTGACCTCGATAATCGTACGCAGATAACCGCTCAGGGCAGCCCCAAAATTACGGGCAAAACGCTCATGCAGACCTTCCAAAGCCAACTGCTGGTCTTTGCTGACACGCTCAGGCCGTTTGAAATCGTAATTGTGAATCTCAGCCTTGACAGCAGTTGTCTCGGACGGGCCAAAACCTCCGGTATCAACTTCGTCGGAACCCCCTCCCAAATCACCGTCGGCAACGGCATTTAACAGGGCATCTACTTCTGACTGGTCAAGAACATCAGCCATAAATGACTATATCTCCATATACAGCAATTCCAAACGCGCGGTCATAGCGCGATACTGCAACAATTATCGGACATTCACCCCAAACAACTTTAACTCCTCATAGGTGTCCGACGCCCTTTTCCCACTCAACGGGCCGGTCTTTTGCACATGGAACCTCGCCGCGGTCGTCACCGGATTGATTATCTTGATATTGGCAGTGCCCGGCGGCAGATTGTACGACAAACGACGACTGGGCGGCGGGTCAACCTGGTCACGGTCCTTTTCGTCGATTTCCAGCAGAAGGTGGTACCTCTGGGAACGATACTCATTGACAGCTTCAGCGGCACCCTGAAAGCGAACCGGGCTGTATTCATCCAGTAGGGCCTGAATATCCTCTACTTCTACCTGATATTTGCCAACCATCGAAAGCGGCATAATAATACCAAGATTGGGGGTTTTGATTTCGTCTTCGGGCCAAATCGCCGTGGTTTCCGGCAGGCGAACCGTAACATTCACTTTTTCGGGCACACCAGGCGCGGTAATTCGAGCGACAACGGAAATTGCCTGCTGGGCTGCCTCACGCCGTTGTTCTTCAGTGAGGATAACCGATGCCTCCAGGGGCTGCTCCGGCAGGATATGAGCGGTAATAATCTGAGGGTCGACAACCGCTTGGGAAAACTCCGCCCCCAGTTCCGAACGCACCACTACCGGCAGCTGACGCTCAACCCGCCGGGTGGAACGTATCCGAATCACCTCCATGGGTTCAACCTCGATAACCTGCAAATAGTCCTTATCGAACCACCGCCGCTCATTGAGATATTCAATTATGTTAAAACTGTATTCCTGAACATCCGGCGATATTTCCAACCCTTTGAAATTCTGAACATCCAGCAGAATTACCGGCGTTATACTGTTCTGGTCGGGCCTGACCTGCTGGATTCGACCCGCCGGCCCCTGAACCGTCAGACGCATACTCAAATGACGCTGCTGACCGGGCGTGCCGTCCGAAACAAGAATATCACCCGACTGGTCGAGAAACTGTACAAACAAATCACTGCGCGACTCAACCAGAACCAAATCCACCGTAATTGTCGTGTTTTGTATCTGAGCCCGCTCCGCGAAAATCCAGACCAGACCGCTCAAAATCACAACCGCGATTGCCAGTTTAACCTTTGCCCACATTTATGCCTGCTCCTCCCCATCTTTGCTGACTTTTTCTTCCCGGCTCTCGACTTTCAGACCTTTCTTATCAGCCACCAGCGGCAGCATCAAATCCAAAAGCTGCTGACGAAGCTGTTCCAGCGTAAGAAAACGTGTCAGTTTGCCATCGACTGCCAAAGCAATCTGCCCCGTCTCCTCACTGACAACCACAACCGCCGCGTCGCTTTCCTTGCTCATTCCTATCGCCGCCCGATGCCGCGAACCCAGCAGGCGGTCATATTCACCATGCTCGGCCAAAGGAAACTGAACACCCGCCGCCGCCAGACGACCCTTGCGAATAATAACCCCCATATCGTGCAGAGGCGAACCTGGCCAGAAAATCGTGCCGAGCATATCTTCCGTAACCAGACCATCAATTTCAGTACCCAAAGCAACCCGGTCCGTTAAACCAACCTTACGTTCAAAAGCTATCAACGCCCCAATCTGCTTGCGACTCAGCATCGCTGCCGCATCGACAACATGCTCGATAATCGCAGCCATCTCCGGCGCAGCGTTATGACTGAATGTAGTGCCCCCCAAACGCATAAGCCCCCGCCGTAATTCCGGCTGAAAAGCCACAATCGCCACCAAAAGCACACCTACCAGAAAATACTTACTGATAAGATCAATACGCTCCAACTGAAACTTGGTGGTCAAAAGCTTCAATACCAGAAAACCCATGACTACCAGAACCAGACCGTTGAACAGCTTCTCGCCGCCGGTCCCCTGCAGAAAACGCAAAACCGAATAGATAACAAAACCGATAAGCAGCAGCTCAACCATTATCCGCAACGGGTCATGGGAAGCATACACATATTGGAGATAGGCTTCGATTTCGTGCAGCATAGGCCGCTGTGGTCCTGTCAGTTAATGGTCAAACTCATCACCTTTGAACGTCTGGCCGAGGTAAGTCTTGCGAACCTGCTCGTTCTTGATAAGGTCTTTCGGCCGACCGTAAGCCAGCACCTTACCTTCATTTATTATATAAGCGTGCGAACAAACTTCCAGCGTTCGTTCCACATTATGGTCAGTTATCAGAATACTTATCCCGCGTTCCTGCAAAGCCCGGATTTCCCGCTGCAAATCCTCAACCGCAATTGGGTCCACCCCGCTGAACGGCTCATCCAGCAGAATCACCGAAGGATTCGTCACCAGAGCGCGGGCGATTTCAAGTTTACGTCTTTCGCCCCCGGACAACACACGGGCCTGACTGTTCTTAACTTTCGTCAAACCGAACTGCGCGATTAGTTCCTCGGCCCGCTTATGCCGGTTCTTCCGCGTAAGGCTCATCGTCTCCAGAATCGCCAGCAGATTTTGCTCCACCGTCAAACGCTGAAAAACACTCGGCTCCTGCGAAAGATACCCCATCCCATGTTGAGCCCGGCGAAACATCGGCATACGCGTAATATCACGCCCCTCAAAAATCACCTGGCCGGCATCCGGCACTATCATACCGATGGTCATCCGAAAGGTAGTGGTTTTCCCGGCACCGTTACGGCCGAGCAGACCCACTATCTCGTGCTCATGCACAAGAATCGAGGCCCCATCCACGACCTTCCGGCCCGAATAGGACTTCTCCAAAGCTCGACTTTCCAGCAGTACCATATCCATAAACAATCACTCCGCTAATACCGGTTTTATAATAACTGAACTTCGCCAAAATGACAATTTACAAAAATACCGACCAAAAAAAAGCCCAATCAACCGCCATCAGCAGCCGATCGGGCTCACATTTCCATTTTCCGCGCTAAAAATCAGCCGGCCAGAATCTCAGTCACCTCAACTTCGAGGTATTTCTGACGATGCCCGGTACGACTTCGCGAATTCTTACGACGCTTAAAATGCATCGGATAAAGCTTCGGACCAGGGGCTACGCCATTTATTTTGGCTTTAACCTGGGCACCAGCCAGTCGAGGCTGACCGATAAGCGTCTTTTCACCATCCTGATAGAAAATAACACTATCAAAAGTAATTTCACTCTGACCTTCGCTCAAATCACGGACCTCAACACAAACCGTCTCGCCCTGAGCTACCTTATACTGTTTTCCGCCGTCTTCAATTATTGCGTACACTGTCATTGCTCCTTAAACATTTCACAGAATCGCAATATTATGCCCATTATGCCCTGCAAAGCAAGTGTTTTTTTGCGATTTCATCCAAAACCATAACCCCTTGCCCAACAACACCTAATGGCGACTCCATAAAAATTATGCCAAAGCAGCCTTCATTTCCTGCAAAAACCGACCGATTTCCTCGCCCGCCCGCTCAGGATTATCCAGATTATCCTCAATAATTTTCACCACCGCCGAGCCAACTATAACTCCGTCAGCACCCAGATCAGCCAAAGTCCGGGCGTGTTCCGGCGTACTAACCCCAAATCCCACACAAACCGGCGTATCTGTAAGCTCCTTCAGGGACTTCACCAAAGGCCCAATAGCCTCGCCCAACTCACTGCGGGCCCCGGTAACGCCCAGCACACCTATGGTATAAATAAAACCCGTACAAAGCTCTGCCAACCGTTTCTTGCGTTCCTCCGCCGTTATCGGAGTCGCCATAAATACCGTATCTATCCCGTACTTACGCGCTGGGGCGGCAACTTCCTCAGCATCATCAATGCACAAATCCGCCACCAGCACACTATTAACCCCGGCACCAGCGGCATCAGCGTAAAACTTATCAACACCATAATTGCATATCAAATTATAGTACATCAGAAGCCCCACCGGAATATCCGCATAAGCCTTAATCTCCGCGATCATCGCCAGAGCATCGCCACAAGTCACCCCCTGCTCCAAAGCGCGAATATCAGCCTTTTGAATGGTAGGACCATCAGCGATAGGGTCACTAAACGGAATACCCAGCTCCAGAATATCAGCCCCGGCGTCAATAGCACCCTTGATAAGCCCCAGCGACGCTTCCCGATTAGGGTCGCCCAGCACAAAAAACGGTATCAGGGCCGTCTTAACCTCTTTAAATACGTCAGAATACTTCCTCATATAACTACCTTTTTTCCCACCGAATCACTTTTTAAACGATACAGAATCCGAGCGATAGGATATGAACGCGTCCACATCCTTATCCCCCCTGCCGCTGAGGTTGATAATCACAATATCATCTTTTTTAAACCTCTCCGCCTGCCTCAATACCCAGGCCACCGCGTGGGCACTCTCAAAAGCCGGAAAAATCCCTTCCTTACGCGTCAAAAACAGAAATGTCTCCAGCACTTCATCATCAGTCGCCCCCACATATTCCGCCCGCCTGGTCTCCATCAGAAAACTATGTTCCGGGCCGACGCCGGGATAATCAAGCCCCGCACTAATCGAATGCGATTCGTGAACCTGACCATTGGCATCCTGAAGCAGATAAGACCGTGCCCCATGCAGCACACCCACCGCACCCTTTTCCAGCGTTGCCGCGTGACGTTCGGTATCTAATCCTTCGCCCGCCGCTTCCACCCCGATAAGCTGCACATCCTTGTCATCCACAAACCCCGCGAACATACCTATAGCGTTACTGCCACCTCCCACACAAGCCACCACCGCCGTCGGCAGCTTGCCCGTCTTTTCCAGACATTGACGCCGCGACTCATCACCGATAATCCGCTGAAAATGACGTACAATCGCCGGATAAGGATGAGGCCCCGCCGCCGTCCCGAACAAATAGAAAGTATCATCAACATGCGCCGTCCAGTACCGCAAAGCATCGTTAATCGCATCTTTAAGCGTACCGCTGGAACCCTGAACCGGAATAACCTCAGCACCCAAAAGCCGCATCTTCTGCACATTAGGCATCTGCCGTTCGATGTCCAGCTTGCCCATAAAAATTTTAACTTCCATCCCCATCATCGCCCCGATGGTAGCGGTCGCCAAGCCATGCTGACCCGCCCCGGTTTCAGCGATGAGCTTTTGCTTGCCCATGTATTTCGCCAGCAGACCCTGCCCCAGAGTATTATTGAGCTTATGGGCCCCGCCGTGCATCAGGTCTTCCCGCTTGAGATAAACCTCCGCACCCACAGCCTCGCTTAATGCCCCCGAACGATACAACGCCGTAGGCCGACCAGCGTAATCGCTCTCCAGAAACGCCAGCTCACGACAGAACTCCGCGTCATCCTTATAACGATCAAACGCCGCCTCAATCTCCTCCAATGCCGGAATCAAAATCTCCGGCACATAGTATCCCCCAAAATCACCATAACGACCCTTAGCTTTCATATACTAAAACCTCTAATAAGTGCCCTGCCAATCCAGGATAGCAAATATCGCTCAATCACAGCGAAAGGGCGATTAAAACCCAAATCACCACCCCCGGTCAAGCCCAATAAACCCCACTATCAGCAAATTACACCAAACCTGACGGATTATTACCATAAATCCTTATTTTACAAAATATTATAATAAACTTGACAAAAATGATGCTTCGTCATAAAATCATTCGTGTTAGAAGTATTTTGAGGGAGGGTACAGTCAATAAGGAAAAGCTGTTTTATGAGAAACATTAACGAGTCCCTGCCCGATAAGTCATTACTGGAATATGACTTACGTATTCTACGCTCTCTACGCCGAATCATCCGGGCGGTTGACATCCACTCCCGCAGCCTCAACCAGAAATTCCATATCACCGCCCCCCAGCTTATCTGCCTGCACGCCATCGTAAAGAATCAGCCCCTGACCCAGATACAGCTGGCCCAACAGGTCAGTATCGGCTCCAGTACCGTAAACGGCATAATCGACCGCCTCGAAAAAAAAGGACTAATATTCCGACGCCGTGACGTGACAGACCGCCGTAAAACTTTCCTCGAACCAACAACCGCAGGCCGGGACTTCACTCAGACCGGCCCGTCACTCCTGCAGGAACGCTTTGCCCTGGCCCTCAAAAATCTGCCCGAACTCGAACAAGCCGCTATAACTTTGTCGCTGGAGAGAATCGTATCACTAATGGAGGCCGACCATCTTCAGGCCTCACCTAACCTTATCACTGAAACAAACCTTAACACTTCGGAATAACTATAAGGATAAATCATGAAGCTGACGATAAGACAACAAAAAATAATCGACTACATGGACGACAAGGTCACCAGCTCGCATTGGACCGACTGGAAATGGCAGATGCGACACTGCATCAAAGACCTCGACACCTTCGAAAAACTCCTCAACGTAAGACTGGATGACGAAATGCGCGAGGCGTTCAAAAGAACCATAGCCAAATTCCCCATGAGTGTAACACCATACTACCTCTCGCTCATCAATCCACGCGATTTAGAAAACGACCCTGTTTTCAAGCAGTCATTCCCTTCGCCTCTGGAACTGCAAATCTGTCCATCAGACATGTCCGACCCGCTCCACGAAGACGAAGACTCACCTGTACCCGGAATAACCCATCGCTACCCCGACCGCGTTCTGTTTCTCGTGAGTAATACCTGTTCGATGTACTGCCGCCATTGCACCCGTAAAAGGCAGGTCGGAGATATCGACTCAATACCCGACAAAAATCAACTGCTCGACGGAATTGAATACATCAAAAACACTCCACAGGTACGCGACGTACTGCTCTCCGGCGGAGACCCGTTCCTGCTCAGCGACGAAAGAATCGACTGGATTCTCACCGAACTCAACAAAATCGAACATGTCGAAATTGTCCGTATCGGCACCAGAACCCCCGTCGTTCTGCCCTACCGAATCACCGAAAACCTGGTGAATGTCCTCAAAAAACATCACCCCGTCTGGATTAATACCCATTTTAATCATCCCCGCGAACTAACCACCACGTCGCGACGGGCCCTGGCAATGCTCGCCGACGCCGGCATCCCTCTGGGCAACCAGTCGGTTCTGCTGGCTGGTGTCAATGACTGCCCCAGAATCATGAAATCACTTGTCCATAAACTGGTATATAACAGAGTGCGTCCCTATTATTTGTATCAGTGTGATTTATCCGAAGGCCTGGACCATTTCCGCACCCCAGTGGGCAAAGGAATTGAAATCCTCGAAAGCCTCATCGGCCATACCAGCGGCTTCTGCGTGCCCACCTATGTCATCGACGCGCCCGGCGGAGGCGGCAAAATCCCCGTCATGCCCAACTACCTCATTTCCTGGTCAACCAATAAGGTCGTACTGCGAAACTATGAAGGAGTCATCACAACCTATAGGGAGCCAGACTCCTATGAAGCAAAATTCTGTGACCGAAACTGCGACAAATGTGACCTCCAGCTCAGCCTCGAAGATGCTCAGGAAACCAATGTTCTCGGCATCGAACAGCTGCTCTCGGACCATGACAAAACCATCTCGCTAGTACCATCATCCAACGAAAGACACGACCGACGCAACGAATAAACAAGAAAAATCAACCACAAAAACAATCAAACCAACAAAAGCCGAACTGCGTAAGCAGTCGGATACAAAAACCACAAATCCCGGTTTACCTCAAAAACAATTATCGTAACCGGTCACAACTTTTTCTCTAAAAGACCCCGAAGGGGCGAAAGAACCTCGCCGTTAATCTTATAACTCAAACTGACCGATTGAAGGGATTTTGATGGTATTGATAGTTGAACAAAAAAGGCCTTTCGAGCCGATAAATGTAGTGCAAACCAACATTTACTGGCAAGGAGGCCTTATGCTTACTATCGGCAAAATTCCTCAAAAAGTCAAAACTTTTTTTCGGCCGACCAAAAGCCTGGTTTCGGCTCACGTTTATTCTTATTATTGCAATATGGTGATTGCTATTTGTATCAGCCACGGTAGTACCATCGACAGGCTGGTAAAGCTCTTGCGCAATGCTACTCACCGCACCAATCACGGTGAATTTCTTTGGCGCAGTGACTTTGACGAGATGGCTGTGGTTAAAGGTCAGGCTGTCGGAATGCTCAGTGGTCTCTTCAAAAAAGGATGCAAAGACTGTCTGCTGATTATCGACGACACTCAAACGATCAAGCGGGCCAAGAAGATGCAGGCGGTCGGCAAGATACATCATCATGCCTCCGGGAAATACTGCATGGGCCATACCATTGTCAAAGCTTGTCTGTTTTACCGAGGCGTAACTATACCTTTGGGTTCCTGGCTGTACGTCAAAAAAGAACATGTCAAAGAACTTAAGGTTCCCTTCCAAAAACTTACGGAACTGGCCGGGCAAATTGTTCGGACAGCAGAAATTCCCGAGAAATTTGATGTCACTGTTTTGTTCGATGCGTTCTATCTTTGTCCTGCGGTTGTCAATGCCTGTAAAGCAAGGAAATGGCGTTATATTGGGGTTAGCAAGTCGAATCGCTGGCTTACCGTTAGTTCGACCAAACATAAGATTGGCAAATACGGTAAGAATATTTTGAACCGAACTGGCAGTTGGCATAGCATTAAGGGGCTGCGTAAAACCTCCTCCTACAAACTCGCTCAGCGTGCTGGAGTGATGAATAAACTTGGCGAAGTTAAAGTTGTGTTCTCCAAGCGCCGGAACGATCGTAATGTGATTGCTCTGGTTACGAACGACCTGCGCTTGTCGACGAAGAAAATTGTCAGCCGCTATCTGAAGCGTTGGGCAATTGAGGTGATGATCAAAGAACAGAAACAGCATCTGGGACTGGGCGATTACCGTGTTTGGCGGTACCGGGCGATAGTTAGACACCTGTCCCTGGTCGATAGTGCCTATGCCTGCCTGACCCATGTTGGCCTGAATGACCAACGTGCACAAGGCCATAAAAACGATACCAAGAATATGCTGTCTGTGCCGCCGATCAGCCAACTCAAAGCTCAAATGCACCAGATTGTCTGGAATCAGGAGGTTCAAAATGTTATTAAAGTGTCTCATGATAAAAAAGTTATCCGCCGCCTGGAAAAACTCCTTGCGGCATAAAATCGGTCAGTTTGAGTTATAACTTACATCTTATATCTTATGTCTTAATAAAAAATCCGTGTAATCCGTAGCTAAATATTTCAGTTTTCGTTGTTTGTAGTTTAGAATTTAACAAGATACGCATAAAAAAACAGGACCACAAAAATGGCATTGATCGACTACCTGATTTTTATTGTTTACATGCTCGGCGTACTCGCCGTCGGCTTCTACCATTTCTTCCGCAACAAAAGCACTGAAGATTATTACGTCGGCAGCCGCTCCATCAAGGCCTCGCACGTCGGACTCTCTATCGTCGCCACTGATGTCGGAGGCGGATTCTCTATCGGACTGGGCGGCGTAGGATTCGCCATGGGACTTTCCGGCAGCTGGCTGCTCTTCACCGGACTGGTAGGTGCCTGGATTACAGCCGTACTCATTATCCCTCGGATTAAAAAGCTGGACGCTAAACACGATTTTTTTACCTACCCCGATTTCCTGCGCCATCGCTACAATAACAAAGTAGCTCTGGTCACCGCCTTGATTTCCGGCATCGGCTATCTCGGCTTTACCGGAGCCCAAATGCTGGCCGGTGCTAAACTAGCCTCAGCGACAATTTTTCAAACCAATCCCTTCGGCATAGCCCCCGTAACTTTCGCACTCCTGGCAATCGCGGCCATCACCATACTTTACACCGTAGTCGGCGGGCTCAAAGCGGTAATATACACCGACACTATCCAATGGGCCCTGCTCTTGTCGGGTTTGCTGTTTGTAACCATACCCGTAACACTCCACGAAATCGGCGGCATCGAGGCTCTTAAAGAAAATCTGCCCAAAGAATTTTTTACCCTCACCAATATCAAACCAGTCACTTTTATTAATTGGATGGTCACAATTATCCCCATCTGGATTATCGGCATGACCCTCTACCAGAGAATGTACGCCTGCAAAAACGAAAAGGAAGCACGCCGAGCCTGGTATATCGCCGGAATCTTCGAATATCCTATAATGGCCTTTACCGGAGTCTTTCTCGGCATGTGCGCCCGGGTCGTATTCCCCCAGGCTGAAGCCGAAATGGCCATGCCCATGCTCATCCGCGACATCCTGCCTATAGGTGTCACCGGTATCGTAATCGCATCTTACTTCTCAGCAATCATGTCCACCGCCGATAGTTGCCTGATGGCCTCGTCGGGAAATTTCGTCAATGATGTTATCGAAAGATATTTCGCACCAAACCTCTCCACCAAAGCCAGCATCAGACTTTCAATGCTCGCCACATTCATCATCGGCGCTCTGGCAGTCATTCTCGCCGCCCAGTTCAATACCGTACTGGATGCCATTCTTTACGCCTATGCCTTTATGGTATCCGGTTTGTTTATACCCACCCTGGGCGCGTACTTCTGGAAAAAAGGGACATCAGCAGCCGCCCTCGCCGCCATGCTCACCGGTGGTATTACAACTCTGCTGCTGCTGACAAAAGTCGTTAAACTGCCCGCTAAGATCGCTAACATAGGCCTTGATGCCAGTTTCTACGGCATAGCAATTTCAGCCCTCATATACATTGTTGTCTCACTTGCAACCGCAAAGAAAACCACCTGACATGACACAAACACCAGACAAAATAGAAATATTCAAAAACGCCCTCATCCAGCACGGGCCGCTTTCCCAACGAATATATCTCATGAAAATCAAAAACGCCGAACCCGCCCAACTCGTACCCGCCCTTAATCAGTTGGCTCAGGAGCAGGGATATACCAAAATTTTCGCCAAGATCCCCCGCGCCGACGCAGAACCGTTTATGAACGCTGGCTACGAACAAGAAGCCGAAATACCTGAATTCTATCAGGGCCGCACCGACGCGGTCTTCCTGGGTTTCTATCTGGACAATCAACGCAAACTCGAAAAGGAAAAAGAACAGCTCGAACAAAACCTGAAACTAGCCCAACAAAAAAGTCGCCCAAAACGCCCCGACCAACCCTTAGAGCCAGGGGCCGTAATGCGAATATGTCAACCCGAAGACGCTGAACGAATGGCCGAAATCTATCAGAAAGTTTTCGCGTCCTATCCCTTCCCCATTCACGAACCGGAATACCTCAAACAGACCATGAACGAAAATATCATCTACTACGGCATCGAACTTGACGGCAATTTAGTGTCGCTTTCCTCTGCCGAGACCGACCCGGATTCCGCTAGTGTAGAGATGACCGACTTCGCCACCCTGCCCTCATATCGCAGCCGCGGCTACGCCCAAAAACTCCTGGCATACATGGACAACCAACTCGCCCGGCAAGCCTTCAAAACCGCCTACACCATCGCCCGGTCAGCCTCAGCAGGAATGAACATCACCTTCGCCCGACAAGGATATACATACACCGGACGACTAATCAACAACACCAACATCGCCGGTAAAATCGAAAGCATGAACGTCTGGCACAAACCAATTTCTACTTCCCAACTTTGATTTTTTAGGCCAAATACCGTGATTTCCTCTACAAAAATCAAAAAACTAAGCATTTGCTATCTTTTCTGAATATCTTACACAGCCAAGACTAAAATGAAGATTTATCTGGGGCTTGCCTTTATGAGGAAGCCGTTAGCTCTTAGTTCGGGGCATAGGTTTGATTTCAGGGGGGCGTTTCTCTTTCGGTTCAGGTAGATGATCTCGGTTAGTTCAAATCCAGATTCGGTTAGCAGCTGGCGGATACTGTCTGAGGTGAAAACGTGGATGTACATTTTTTTTATGCCGCGGTAGGTCGAGAGGTATTTGTCGCCGGGTTCGGCTCGGTCGGTGAGGCAGGCGAGGTAGTTGCGAATGAGGAACTCCCAGCCTTCCAGTCGCCAGATGTTGTACCAGTAATTGTGGACGTGCAGGGCGAGTTGGCCTTGAGGAGCGAGCAGGTCGCGGAAATTCCGTAAGGTCGTCAGGCGGTTTTGGCGACCTTTGATGAGGCCCAGGGTGCTGAACATGCAAATAGCGTAATCGTATCGGTTGCGGCCCAGTTCGTCGATGTTGAGGTTAGCGAGGTCCATCTGGAAGAGTCGGGCGGCTGGGGCTTTGCGGGCGGCGTGGTCGAGCATGGCGAGTGAAAGGTCTATGCCGGTGAGGTCGTGGCCCAGCGGGGCAAAGTCGGCAAGGTGGCGGCCTGTACCGCAGCCGAGGTCTATGAGTCGGCCAGGCCGGGGGAACCAGCGACGCAGGACCCGGCTGTCGTATTCGAACAGCTCGGTGCCCTGGAAATAGCTGTCGTATTCGCGGGCGATGTGCTCGGCGTGAACATATTGGCTGGTTGACTGGTCCATCTTTTAAAACTTTAAACAACGGTACGTATTGTAATGATTGATCGCCGTGAGGGTCAGGGGTTCTTCGGGCTGATCTTGTAGATGGGGTCTGCGGGGGTGAATTGGCAGGTGTCGAGCAGCCATTGGGGGGCGTAGCCTTTTTGGGGGGTTACGATGTAGATATTAGTGCGGCTTAGTTCTTCGAAAATGTTCTGTTCGGTTAGCATAGGCGGTTTGGATGGGCAGTCGGCGGGTGTACCGCTCTGGGTCAGCAGGATTATTTCGGGGAACTGGTTATATACGATGCGATTATAGAGTAAGGGTCGCATGGTTGTGCTGTCAGCGATGATGATACTGCCGGGCGGGACGGTTTGGGCGACGGCCTGGGCGAATTGCTGGGGGCCTGTTTCGCGGGTTTTCCAGGGTTGGAGAAAATAGGTGTAAGGGTCGCGAAATGGTACTTCGCGAGTAAGGCCGGGAACGGCGATGTGGCGAGCGCGGGCGACTTGGGGGCCTATCGCGTAGACTAATATGGGCAGGCAGGCGAAGATTATGGCAAGAGTGATATTGCCGGGTTTGGGTTTGATTAGTTTTTGGGCGGCAAGGGCAATGGTAAGTACCATCATCAGATAGGCCGGAACGAAGAAGGCGAACTGGTCGGGGACTTTGTAGCGGATGGCGAAAATGAGGTAAACCGCCAGCAGGCCGAGCAGGGTTAGTTCCAGAGGACGGTTATTCAGAGTGGTACGGCCACGGATGAGGTAGATAAGGCCGGGGAAAAACAACAGCAAATTCGGGGTGGGGAAATTCATGAGGACGTAGAGCATTACGCGACTGAACGGAATTTCGGTGCTGAGTACGCTGCCTTGATATTCACCGAAGGCGGCGGAATGTAAGGCGACGGGGATGGTGGAGCCGTTGATGATTTCGCGGATTATGAGGTATTCGAATGGCAGGGCACCTATCATCCAGGTAATAAGAATGATAAAACAGGAGGTTAATTTTAGTTTTTTTGTGAACAGCAGATAGAGGGCCAGCAGTGCGTAGCAGAACAGGGCCAAGCCAGCGAGGTTGTGGTTGGCGACGGCGAGGCCGTTAAGGAAGAACATCAGGTAGAGATATGATTTTTTGTTTGTATTGAAGTATTGAGTCAGGCAGATGATTTCGAACGAAAGAAACATTGTGCAGAGGGTGTAGATTTCGGCGAGGACGGCGTGGAACCAGAAGGTATGGGCGAAAGCGAGGGTGAGGGTCGCTAGTATGGCGGGGAAGCGGTCGAATTTGAATAGTCTGATTATCAGGTAAAGGTTGGCAATGGTAAGGGCGGCGGCGAGGGCGGAGAAGAGATTTATACGCCAGGCGTAATCACCGAAATGGATTAGCGCGGCCCAAAAGCGTGCCATGAGAAAATATACGGGATGGCTAAGTGCCAGGCCGAGGTCGCCGGTGTAGTCAGCCAGGCAAACTCGGATATGGAGCATACCGCTGTCCTGCCAGAGTACGCCGGGTGCGGTGGTTGCAAAATAGAGCAGGGCGGCAGGGATGAAAATCGCAAGGTATTCGCGTCCAAGGCCGGGTTGAGGGGCCGGGTTGATAGCTGATGTTTTGTCCTGGGGCATTTCGATACCGGATTAGTTCGATTTATTTAGACTGCTGGTCATTGAGTGGTTTCATTTTGAGGAACCCTTTACGCCAGACAATCAAGCCTGATATTGCAAAAACAAGTACAAAAACTATTATGCTGTAGCGAAAACGCAGAGGCAGAACGGCCAGGCCTATGAGGGCGTAGAGGGCTGCCAGGGTGTAGCAGATTTTTACGGATTTGGTCAGAGAATGGCCGCGGTCCATGAGCTGGTCGTAGATGTGGCCGCGGTCGGAGACGAACAAAGGACGTTTGTTGAGGGCTCGGCGGACGAGGGCGACGGCAGTGTCGAGGATGGGCAGGCCGAAGATGATGATGGAAGCAACGGACCAGCGTCCGACTTTTTCGAGCAGGAGAATCATTAGAGTACCAACGACGAAACCGAGCAGCACACTACCGGCGTCGCCCATGAAGATTTTGGCGGGGTGACGGTTCAAGGGGAGGAATCCGAGCGTGGCGCCTACCAGTGCCAAAGCGACAATCACTCGAACCGGGTCGGCTACGTGACTGTGAGACCAGGTGGCCAGGCTTATAGCGACCAACAGCAGGGCTGTGGTAATAATGGCTGTCACTCCCCCACACAGTCCGTCAAGGCCGTCGAGAAGATTAAGGCTGTTGGTTGCACCAAGGATGAAGAACAGAACAACAGGGACGGATAAAATCATATTGACCGTGGGTGAAATATGGATGCCACAGGCGGAAAGAGTCGCTGCAATATCCGGCTTAATTCCGACGACGAGCAGGATTGCTGCGGCGAGGGCCTGGCCGATGAATTTCTGTTTGGGCCTCAGGTCGAGGATGTCATCAAGCAGGCCTACCATGCAGGCAACGGAAGCGCCCAGGCCGATACCAGCGAGCAATAGCCAACTTGGGTATTTGCCAGAATATCCGCCAGCCTGGTCAGCAACTTCAGGGCTAACATACGAGCCGTATTTGAAGAGCATGACAAAACCGATGAATATACCAACGAGGAACCCACCCATAATACCAACTCCGCCGAGGTAGGCGGTGGCTTGGGCGTGGGTCTTAACCTTATTGTCAGGTCGGTCGACAATGTTCAGTTTGAGGGCAACGCTACGACAAACAGGTGTAGCGATGAGCGATGTCAGGAAAGCTACGGGGAAAATGGGCCAGTAATTGGCCAGGATTTCCCATACGGTATATTTATCGCCAAAAATAAGGGCCTGTATCATCATTATTTTGTTCTCGTATTATTAAGGAGGAGAAGGCAAATAGTTACGTTTAGCTTGTTCCTTTGTTTGGAACCCAAACGGCGTCATCGTAGCGGAGCATGAGCAGGTTGTCCTGCCAGGCGTCGGGTTTGATTTTGGGATTTTGCCCGAGCCACCACTGGATAATCCAGCGGGGAAAGTTTGCTCCGGCTTTGATTGATAAGGGTACGCCACCGCCGAAGCGGGGGTTAATCTCGATGAATTTGACTTTGTTTTCAAGTGTAACGAAACATTGGATAGTAACGACACCGGGGCCGGCGGCGAGAGCTTCGATGAGTTCTTTACACTGTTGGATGACGATGGGATTTTTGGCGGTTATTCCTTTGCTGACTTCGCCGGAGCGAGTTTCGATGCGTCGGCGAGGAACTATGCAGCGAATTTCACCATCGAAATCTATCAGGACATCAACGGTATGTTCCTGCCCGTCGATAAATTCCTGGACAAGACAGTTTGGAATACGTTTGGCGTAAAATTTTAATTCTTCCAGGTCATTTACCAGTGCGTTGCCACGGCTGGCGTGGCCGTCCCAGGGCTTGAGGAAATAGGGAAATTTTTTTTCCTTGAGAGCTTGCTGAGGAGTCAGGGTGCATGGTGTGCCAAAATCGTGTTTTTTGAGGAAATCAAAGGTGAGGCGTTTGTCCTGACAGATTTTGATAACGCCCGGTTTGGAGATGAGTACGGTGCAACCGACTTTTTTGAGTTGAGCGTTTTGCCGAGCCCAAATTGCCAGGTCGAGGTCTACGGTAGGAACGAGCAGGTCGACTTTTTCTTTCTGGATAATGCGGGTTATTTCGGCAGCGTATCCCCGTTCTTTTACCGGTCTAACGACATATTTCTGGTCACAGCAGTGGAGAGCTGGTGATGTTTGGCGGGTATCGGTGCCAATTATGCGACAATCAAGACCTAGCTTCTGGGCGGCCTGGCGAAAACTTCGTAAGAGACTGACACGTCTGCCGATGCAGGAAAACATGATGGTGATTTTTTTTGCCATTGTTCCGCCTAATTCGATTTTTGGGGCCGGCCTCAACTTCGGGCCGGATGTTACTGATATATCGGCATTTTGGACATACAACTTACTAAGGTAGCGAGATTTAGGGGGGTTGGCAAGTGAGAATGAGCTTGCTGTAGACTGGCAAATGTGGTATGAAGCAGACATGGCAGGGACGCAGCAAAATGAGAAATGGACTACTAAACGACTGCTGGAATGGACCAGTGATTATCTGGGCAAGGCGGGTGTGGAAGAACCTCGTCTATGTTCGGAACTTCTTTTAGCAGATGTACTTAAGTGGCAACGTATTGATCTTTACGTAAAGTTTGACCACTGCCCGGAACAGTCAGAACTGGGTGGGTTTCGGGATTTAGTACGGCGGTGCGCGGGGCATGAGCCGATTGGGTATCTGACGGGCAAGGCTCATTTTTATGGGCTGGAATTTGAGGTGGGGCCAGCGGTGCTGATTCCACGTCCAGAAACTGAAGTTCTTGTGGAGCAAGGAATTAAGTTTCTGAGGCAGGATTTTAAGCGGCCCCGACCGGAGGTTCTGGATCTTTGTACAGGCAGCGGGTGCGTGGCGGTCGCTATTGGGGTTAATGTCATCGAAGCTGAGGTGGTGGGTTCGGATAAAAGCGGTGCTGCGTTGGAGGTGGCGGGTCGAAATGCGGCCCGGCATGAGGTTGAGGGACGGGTTAGTCTGGTCGAAAGTGATTTATTTGGTGAGGTGTCAAAGTCCGGTAAGTGTTTGTTCGATTTGATTACCGCTAATCCGCCCTATATAAACGCCAGGGATTACGCGAAGCTGGACGCAAATGTCCGGCATGAACCGCCAGAGGCGTTGCTGGGTGGTGAGGATGGGCTGGACGTGGTGCGGCGGATAATAGCTGAGGGTGGCGAGTTTCTGGCTGAGGGCGGGGCCATGATGCTGGAGGTGGGCTATGACCAGGGGAAAAAGACGGCTGAGCTGATGACAAAATCGGGGTATCTGGGCGAGGTGCGGACGATAAAGGATTTTCAGGGATACGAACGGGTTGTTGCGGGGCGTAAAGTTTGAACAAGGTGAAACATGGATAGGCTGGTAATTGAAGGCGGTACCCGATTGCGGGGTGAAATTGAGTTGAGCGGGTCGAAGAACGCGGCTTTGCCGATAATGGCGGCGGCTTTATTGAGTACGGACGAGACGGTGCTTTGTGGCGTACCTGATTTGGCGGATGTGCGGCATTTGATGACGCTGATGCGGGAGCTGGGGGCTGAGGTCGAGCGGGATGATGAGGGGGCAATGCATATCAAAGTTGTGGATGAGGGCAAGTGTCTGGCGGATTATGAAAGCGTGCGGCGGATGCGGGCGAGTATTTGCGTTTTGGGGCCGCTGCTGGCCAAGCGAGGTGAAGCGAAAGTTAGTATGCCGGGCGGGTGTGCGATAGGCGACCGGCCAATCAATCTGCACTTGCGGGGAATGGAGGCGTTGGGGGCGAAGCTGGAGCTAGAGGGCGGGTATGTGGTGGCGGATTGCGGGCGGCTGGAAGGTACGGAGATTTTTCTGGGTGGGCCTTTCGGCAGTACAGTACTAGGGACAGCTAATGTGATGACGGCGGCTTGTCTGGCCAAGGGACAAACGGTTATCGAAGCGGCGGCGTGTGAACCGGAAATTATTGACCTGGGAGATTTCCTGAACAGTATGGGTGGAAAAATCAGCGGGCATGGTACACCGCGGATTACGATTGAGGGCGTGGAGGAAATGCACGGCACAAAACATGAAGTGATACCGGACCGTATCGAGGCGGGTACGTTTATGGTCGCAGCGGCGATTACTAACGGTGAGCTGATAATCAAAAATTGCCGGACGGAACATCTGATGGCGGTGATAGACCGACTAAAGGGCATCGGGGTTGAAATCGAAAAGCTGGAGGGGGCGGTCAGGGTTAGTTCGGCGCGTCGGCTTAATCCGACGGATGTTACAACTCAGCCTTATCCGGGTTTTCCGACGGATTTGCAGGCTCAGTTGATAGCGTTACTTTGTCTAGCGGACGGCAATAGTATAATCACGGAGAAAATTTTTCCGGACCGTTTTATGCATGTGCCGGAATTGAATCGTATGGCGGCTAATCTGCGTAAGGAAGGGCCTACGGTTATTGTATCGGGTGTGAAGCGACTGATAGCGGCACCAGTGATGGCTTCGGATTTAAGAGCTTCGGCGGCGTTGGTTTTGGCTGGTATGGCAGCGGAAGGTACGACAATTGTAAATCGTGTCTACCACATCGACCGCGGCTATGAACGCATTGAGGAAAAACTCAATGCTGTGGGCGCGAAGATCAGGCGCGAAGCGGAATAACACGGGTTATATTCAAATCAGGCCCAGGCGTTGAAATTGTTCGGACGGCGCGTCGTTTTCTTTCATGAGGCGGCAGAGGTGGTCTGTCATCATTTTTTCGATTTGGGGGTTCTGGATGGGGGTTTCCTGTTTGGGGTCGTTTTCGAGGTCGAATAGCATTGTGCCGTATTTGAAGAAGCTGTAGTTGAAGGATTTGCGGCCATAAGCAATTTTCATGGTGCGACAGCCTTTGGTGAACGTAAACGGTTCCGCGAGTTGAATGTCCTGCAATTCTTCGACAAAAAATCTGCCACGCATGTGGGTGGGCATCAGAGTGTATTCATAGAGCGGGGAATTTGATTCATCTTTGGGGCCGCGCATGTAGAGGTAACGGCCATCGGTGCAGTTGACATGCCCGCCATGAATGCCGAAGATAATAGCGTCGTGAACTGGGGTATCATGCGCGATGGCGTCTTTAAGCGGCGAGCCCTGCATATCCGGCGGAATGGGAACATTGAAATAATCAAGCAGCGTGGGGGCAAGGTCGATAGTCTGGACCAATGCGGGAGACTCCTGGTCGGCACGGCGACAACGGGGGTCCCAAATGAAAAGCGGGGTGTGGGCGATTTCATTATAGAACGGGAACCAGCATTTACCCCAGGCTTCTCTTTCGCCGAGCAGGAAACCGTGGTCGGTATTAACGATGAGCAGGGTATCATCCCACATATTATGTTCATCGAAGAAATCAAGAACTTTGCCGAGATGCTCGTCACACATACTCACAAGCGCGGCATTTTCCCGACGCATATGTTTGACCTGCTCTCTGGTCTGGCTGACCGGTTCATAAGGAGGCCAGTCCCAATGCGAGCCTTTATAGTCGCTGGGGTAGAGGTCTTTATATTTCTGGTCAGAGAAATATGGTTCGTGCGGGTCGAAAGTTTCGATAGTCAGGAACCAGTTGTCAGAGTTATGGTTGGTTTCGAGGAATTCCAACCCCAGACGGAAAGTTGTGGGCTGGGGCTGGTCTTTGATGTCCTTCATGTAATGACGGTTGACCCAGTCCTGTCGGCCCCAGGTGCCGCGGTCACCGTTTAGGCTTTCGGGAATATCAATATTATCGGGCAGGTGACATTTCCAGGGGTCACCTTCCTGTCCCCGCGAGATTTCCCAACTGCTGTAGCGAGGATGATAGGTACAGCCGCCATCTTCCCAGTAATGGTAATGGTCGCTGATGAGGTGAGTCGTAATACCGTTGTTTTTGAGAATTTCGGGCATGGAATCATCGAAAGGTTCTATCGGGCCCCAACTGCGATGGAGGAAATTATACCGGCCGGTGTGGATTTCGCGACGGGCGGGCATACAGGGCATACTTCCGATAAAAGAATTGGTAAACGTCACGGTCTTCCGGGCAAGACGTTGAAAATTAGGGGTGTGGGCCCAATCGCAACCATAAGGACTGAGCATGTGGCGATTAAGCGAATCGAACATTACCATCACAGCTTTCATGTTATCTCCAATCTGGTAGCTCCAATAAAACCTTGTTTATGGTCCGCAAAGTTTTTTGGTAAGTCAAGCTATATTTATCAGGACTTGATTTTAGGCAAATAACCAACCGGCAACTGGTATTACCTAAGCATAGTCGCGGGCGGGCCTTATATGAACGGTTAATATTTTTCATATAAAAAATGCGGAAAACTTGACTTGAAACAATTTCGGGTAACATAATAGTATAGAGGAAGGAATGATTTTTTCGGACAATAAGCTTGGATTTTTATGCAAGGGACGACTGTGGTATGGACAAGGCCCAAACATCAGAAAGTGTCCAGGTGCGAAATATTCTCTTGGTCGAAGATGACCCGGGCAGTATACGCCTTACTGAAATGGCTGTCAAAAACAGCAAATTTGATGTACAACTCCAGGTCGCTGTGGATGGCGGTCAGGCGATGGTAGTTCTGCGAGACTCCAAACAAAAGGCTCTGCCGGACCTGATATTGCTCGATATAACTCTGCCCGGGGCAAATGGTTGGGAGATTCTTCGGGCAATCAAAAACGACTCGAAGCTGGCATCGATTCCGGTGGTGGTTTTGACAGCTTCTATTGATGAACGCTATGTCCAGAAATGCTATGATTTGCAGGCTGACGGCTTTATCAATAAACCTCTGGATGTCGAGAAGTTGACGGAAATCCTGTTCGGCGGCGAAGGTTTCACCCTTTCGCTCAAGCCGCTGAAGCCTGGAGAATTACCTTCTGATATCTGGTATTAAAAAAAGGCGCCGCCGACAGACTTTCCTCCATCCGTCGAGCGACACCTCTAGTGAATCGGGTAATGCGTTACAGGAATATTAGCGTTTTCTGCGCCGCACAAATAATAGGCCGGAGCTCAGAAATACCAAGGTCAGCGGTTCAGGAATCTGGCTGGAGTCAGCCCAGATAAGCAACCGGACGTTCGTGGACTGCCAATCGGACTGATAATCTGTCAGGGGCAGAGGGGTTATGTTGGATATCTTGGTCTGGATACCGCTTTTATTGTTGTTAGAAGCCCAGCGTGCGTTTTGTCCCCAATAGCCATGATCGACATGCACCGTAGAAGGCAAGATAGAGACAATCCCGCGGCCATCGACGGCATTTGTGTCGGTTTCGAGTTCTTCATACCAATCTACGGTTCCACTGATAGAGAGGACTGAATTACTTTGGTCGTCAAAAAGGGTTACCGACCAATTCCCATCGGAAAAATAAGCACCCGCGACGCCGCCCGATGAATAATCGTTCATACCCCAAACATCCAGAGAGACCGAAGTATTGTTAAAAGTTCTTACATTGGTCATGCCGTCGGAGTAGACATAGGCTCCGCTGACCCCTTCCATGTGTTGCAGGCCATCGCCGCCAGTCCCCCCGTTGGCATCAAACTCGCTGAAAAGACCTACGTTAAAAATAACCTCGATAAGCTCGACGTCAGTATTCGCGAAAGCTATACCGGAAAAAGCCATTAGAAGGCTAACAGCCAAAAGCAGAATAATTCGCATTTTCCTTCTCCTTGTAGAAAATCAATACCTGAATAAACTTTCCCTAACAGGTCTAAATATTACTCATCCAAACACAAAATAGTATAAACTAACAAGCCTCACACACAATCAACACAACACAGCTTGTTTTAACGCCTGCGTTTTACCGCCAAGAGGCCGCATACCAGCAACATTGCAGTTAAAGGTTCGGGCACGGGGTAGATCTGCACTGAACTCAAGTTATAACTAATATCGTCTTGAAAATTCGCGACATTACTCCCTTGCCCGCTGGGCTGAGAACAATTTAATAAGGTAATATCCGCGACAATCTGAGGATAAATATTCAAAATGTCACCGTCCCAAAGTGTGCCGCCAATAACATTCAGGGTCAACTGGGCATCAATCACATTTGGAGGAAAACCTTCCTCCTCATGGGCAACAAAGTCAGCTGTAACTTCTGCCACTAACAACGTGGTGTCCGGAATAATTACAGAGGCAGCCCCAGGGGTAGTCACCGCTCCGGTAATCGTCAAGACAACAGCACCGCCGCTAAAAATCCCCTTGGCAATATCAGGGTTTAACCCGCCGGCACTGTAGCTCTGGTCAGCCAGCAACTCACACGGAGTAAGACTGATAGAGCCGCCGCGAATTTGATAATCGTAATATCCAAAAGTCGTGGACTTGCGTATCTGGCCCGAAACAGTCCCCATGTCACCGCCGGCATCCTCAAAAAGCCCGAACTCTCCGCTGGCAAACGTAAATCCCGGCGACAAGAAAGCATCACCACCAAACAACGAAAACTGAATGTCGCCGACGGATTCCACAGCCTGAATGGGAACTCCCAAAACAGCCACCAAAGCCAGGCAAAGCAAAGAACAAGTAAACCTCATTGGGCCATCCTCCTAAAATTTGTTTTCTCGACCCTTCTCAAGACCTTTCGCAACTCTAAAGAACAGAAAACCCAATAAAAAAGAGAGACAAACCGACACCGGCCGTCTCTCTCTCATTGAATGTTATACGATACCTACGCCTTAATAGTACTGGGAAACCCTTAGAAAGTCAAGTGATTCTGACAGAATACTGGTTAATTATCTGACTTTTTTTCCGTGCTCTGACTACCGGTAAGCCCATAATCATCATGATAATAGTCGCTGGCTCGGGCAGAATGACTTGCGAGAGTACTTTCTGGGTACTGGTATAGGCTCCGAGATTTTCGCCGATGAGCCATAAATCGTAATAACTCACTTTATAATCACGATTTATGTCAGCTAAATCATTGTATCCAAATTCGCCAAACCCAAAGCCCAACGAATTACTAGCCATAATCAGATCCTGCTCGGTCACAATACCGTCGAGGTTAATATCGCCGAGCAACCGACATGAAGACGAAACCCCGCCATCACCATAGGCTATTTGCATCAGCGGGTCACCCAGAATTACCTCGGACCAGCTCAAATATGGTAAAGCCGAAAACGCGGCCTCTAAAAAGGTCATATCGGCGTAACCATCGCTATCATTGTCCGCCAAAAGGTTATAAAACAGAAACTCGGTATCGATCGCGGCATCGGAATAGGGCTCAAAAGCATGCCCCAAGGCAGCACTGCCGCCAATTTCCAGGAAATCGCCTATCAGCGACTGGCTGGTATCAATATCTGAAAACAAGGTCACCGCATTGTAACTTTCGAAAGATGCGTATACCGAGCCATAACACAATTCAAACAAAGCACTTGAATCATCGCCCTCATTCAGCAGATAGTTACTGGAGTCGCCTTCATCACCGTTTCGGCCAAAAGTGCTAAGCCCGACAACAGCTTGCCCGAATGATAAATCACTCTGGCTGGTGCGGCAGGTGCCTCTGGCATCTAATAGCACATTGACTCCATGCGCGGAAGGCATCAGGGCAGAATTCAAAGTGTCGGCCTCAGCCATCGCTCCGGTCATCTGGCAGAAACCAGACTCGAAATCATCTCGCTGTTCAATATTAACGGTGTCAGGCGGATTGGGGTTTTCTGGGTCATAGACCAGATAGGGCACACCCTGGTCAAGATTATAAATCCGGTTATTGTTTAGATTTAATGTTCCCGGCGAATCGTCCAGAATCACCGCAGCCCCAGCGGCGTTAATGCCATATTCGGTTGAAGATGCCCGGCGTGATCTTTCGAGCATATCATGTACGGCGAAAATAGCACTTTGGCCCTGCTCTTTTGGACCATCCAGGCGACAAGTAAGGTAAATATCAGCAGCGGAAAACAGACGGTCTTTTTTGCCTACATTACTCAGATGACTTTCGTTGTAATCACCCCGCTGCCCTTCCATCATAGGTGGGTTGTGGCTGGGACTCATGCGGCGCAGATAGGACCAGTTCATATCATCTCGCCGGTTAAGTATATCACGTTCAAAACAATCAATCCCACTACGGTATCCCTGATAAGGATTTACAACACGGTCATAAGTTGGTAATGGTGAGCCGGAAGTTGGGTCAATCTGAAAAAGTACCGCAAGTTCAGACTCAACCGAGGCAGCATCAATATAACCAATCTGGGCAGAGGAATAACTGCCGGCGGCGGCGGGCTGGACAATATTAGAATAGTTTGTATCTTCAATTTTATATGGCAGACCCGCTGTCGTTATTATGGCCTTGGTAGAATTCACCATGTTGTTGCTTGTCAAATAATTGCGGATGGGCTCGGCGATAAGGCTATTGAAATCGGCACGCGAAATAATCTCGTCATTGGCAGTACTGGCCAGCCCACTGCTGTCTGGAATACCATCAAGATAAACTATCTGGCTATCAGTAATCCCGGGGTAATACTGACGATAAAGCTGTCCTATGTAACAGCTTGTAGGACTTTGCGAATTAATGACCAGCAACAAATCCTGGGGATTGAGTTCGGCTTTTGCGGAATTGACATAAGCCGCAATCAACAGCAAAATCCCGACAAACAACATCCTGCCGACCATCCCCTCTGGCCCTGAGAAATTCCTCAGGGCAGACGTGCTTACCACCATATTTTCTCCTCTTTGTTTCCCGATTCTCGCGAAAAACGCTATACAACAACTACAACAACCTCTTTTTTTTGATACAGTTAACTCAGGGCGGGCTAATTACCCACAAACCCCCACTTGGTGTAATCAGAATGAATTAAACTGTTCCGGAGAATTAACGTACTACTTCGATGACGCGAATCAAGATGACCAAGCCGCACACTCCTCAAAGCACACTCAGACTACCAAATTCAGCCCGACATGTCAAACCAATTACTTAGCCAGCATCGTCAAGATAGCATACAGCACTTTCGGAAAATCTGAATAAAAAAGGAAGATGGCAGGCTTCACGCTATGATGAGACTTGGAAAAAGAAACTCAGGACTGTCAATCAAGGTCAGCCCAAAGCCAGTTATTATTCAGGATGGCCCAATCTAATAGATTTACTTTACCATCCCGATTGAAATCATGGGCCAAAAGGTCCTGACATACCAGCCAAAGCCCGGCCCAACTTAACAAATCATCATTATTTACGATGTTGTCCAGATTAGTATCGGCAACGTTTCCAATATGATTGGGCGAACCTGACGCTTGCGGGGTATTGCCATAAGCACCAAGATTTATACGCTGCCCGTGGGGCCAAAGCTCATTGTGCCAAGGCGATTCGACGGGTCCGGCATCGAGCGCGGGACTGTCAATGGTATCATTGAACCACCAGCCACGATTTTGCCTGGGGCCCCATAAGCCCCTCGAAAATACCCTGAAGTCTGCAATATCTACAATCTGGTCACGATTAAGGTCCGGCGTTAGAGTTTCGGAAGTTACTTGCCAATTTGCCGCGAGAATCGCAAAATCTTCCAGCTGGATTTTTCCGTCACCACTAAAATCGCAACGATTCAGAGCCTGCGAATCATAGCGGCCATTCTCAGAGCGGAGATGGTAATCGCCGGCACTCCATTCCGCAGACTGGCTGGTGCCGACAGCGGCAAATAATGGGTCCGTATCCAAAATTTCCGTCGCGACCAGCAAGCATTCAGTGCCAAGGCTTACCTGGTTTGTTCCCCCGGCGAGAATGGAATAGCTTATATTACAATTACATGATTGGCCGGTGTCACATTCCAGAGAAATTTCGGCTCCTGTCTCGCTTTGAGCCTGATTATTCCACAGGATGCTGTTATTGATTTGGACATTACTATTTTGGCAACGCAGGGCACCGCCATAATCTGCGACATTTTCTGTAATTGTACTATTTACAATGTCAGCCTGGGCGAATTCCCAAAGACAGATTCCCGCACCTTCACCAGCGGAATTGCCGGCAATCAAAGTTTGCTGAAGCTCAGGATAACAGCCCTGATTAATCGCAAAAACCGCCCCGCCGGCCATCCCTCCGGTATTAGCTGTTATCCGGCAGTTGCTAATCGTGAGTCGACAATTATCACCACCACAATATATGCCCCCGCCGGCCCCGAATATGCCGGCCCGGTTTTTAGTAATGACGCAACCGACTATTAACGGGCTTGAATTACCATAACAGTAAATACCGGCACCGACTCCCAAAATGCCCAACCAATTTTGCTGTACGATACAGTTTTTAATTGTAGGACTGCTGTCGCAACAAAAAATGCCCCCCCCCGCCGGACGAATGGACGAACCAACCAGCTCTTCATAGCCAACACCGTTGCGAATCGTAAACCCATCCAAAACAGCCTGGCGGGACTCACCACTTACAAACCAGAAACCACGTCCCACTGATAGACAATCTATGATACAAGACTGGGGGCCATTGGCACTAACCAGGGTCAAGCTGCGAGCATCATTTATAAGAGAGGCACTAAAATCCAAATCATAATTGCCAGAACCGGAATAAATTCCATCAGCCACGACCACGGTATCGCCATCTTGGGCCATGTTAATGGCGGCCTGGATAGTTTTTTTGGGCCCCAGCTGAGCGTTGAGGTCGGGAAAGGTTCCCATCCAACTGTCATTGCCCGTAAGGTCGTTCACATAATAGGTTTCCGCACCTGCCAACACAGGCCATGCCATAAAAACCAGAAGTAAAAGATAAATATTGTGATGCCGAAACATTTTTCCTCACAACCACTTTGCCAGATGCCCAGGCCGATCCAGATTAAAATAATTGCGTGTACAATTATAACTAATTAGCGAAAGAAACGCCAATCCGGAACAGACTAAGACATAAAATCTTGCAATATAAAGACATACATAACGACGGGCCAGCGATTTGCGATTAAGTTTTTTTGCGTTATGTACTTGCAATCTGACAGAGAAGCCGCTAAATTACCGGTCTGCTTAACACTTTGGTCCTTTTGACGACCATTGTGATAAGTAGCTTTAGTCGGCATTGATAATGTCGCTAACTGGGTAGGTAGCTCAGTTGGTAGAGCAACGGACTGAAAATCCGTGTGTCGGCGGTTCAAGTCCGCCTCTACCCATTAGATAACTCGTTGTTTGTCAATGAGTTATCTAATTTACGTTCTGGATCAAAACTAACCTGAAGGCCCCGCGTCCCAAAACGTCCCATTTTTTTGCACAATCCCTCAGCAGTTGCGGTCCTGGCACGCTGGATCAGGTCATCTGCCACAGCAAGGTAGAACTTGTGTGTGGTGGAAAAACTGGAATGTCCTGCCAGGTTCATTACGTCGTACTCGCTCATACCATGTGCCAGCCACATACTTATGGATGTTCTCCTGATGTCGTGAAAAGTACCCACTTTAATTCCCGCTTTTTTTAGGATTTGGTCGAAGCTTCGCTTGAAGTTGTTCACCACCTTGAGGCGAGAATCAGAAAGAGTCCACTTACCATAGGGTCTGAGAACATTCTGAATATGATCATACCTTGCGATGGGTACAAAAACGTAGGGATAACCCTCGGGCTGACAGGCCTGATGATCTGCCAACTTCTGCACAATATCCTCTGTCAAGGGTAGTGTCCTTTGGTCAAAATCTTTTATGAGCCATTCCCAGTTGTCTCGAGAGTTCTGTTTGGGATTTACTTCAATAGTGTGAGTGTCAAAGTCGATATCTGCCCAAGTACAATTCAGAAGCTCTGCACGTCGCATCCCAGTAGTCAGAGCCAGAGATATCAAAAGCTCCCAACTGACAGACGTAGCTGGATTATGTTCCCGGTCGAAATCCCGGGCGGCTCTAAGGATCATACTGAACTGTTCGTCTGAATAAACATGGATTTTCTTTTTGGCCGTTCTGGGAAGTGTAAGGTATTGAAATGGATTCTCGTCAAGTTGCTTGCGATTTACAGCCAGATTAAAAACTCTTTTTATATGACGAAGTTTCTTGGCAATTGTTCCCTTGGTATTACCGCGATCAAGACATTTCTGAAGATAGAACTCACCATTCTCCAGAGTGACACTTTGAAAATCGATGTTGCCGATCACGGCTATAAAATCCTGCATTGCCGCTCTGGTTTCGCGCCTGGTGCTTTCCCTGATTTGATCGCCAGTTTTACTCAGGCTGTCTTCAATAAAATCCGAAAGTTTCATTGATCTAGGTTCAGAATATCCCATACGAATAGTTTTTTCTTTCAGTGCCCTTTGTTTTTCAGCTTTTCTGAGATTAGTGTGACCGAGGCTTTCGCATTTTTGCTTTCCATTTTCATCTTTGTACCGCAATGCATATGTAAATGAACGCCCACTACGCCGGGGCCGTTTATTGAGCTTTACCAACTGTTTCATATCATCTCCTTTCTAACGTAGGCTCAGCTCACACGATATAAGAGGAATTGTATCCGTTTGCGAGACAGAGCGCAAGTCTTATTTTCCGACGTCAGTTTCTCTTTCTATCCATTCCAAGATAGCTTTTTTGGGATACAAAGCCTTCCGACAAATATGAATTCTGGGCAGACCGCGATATTTTTTGAGATGATCAATTACATAATTATAATCTTTTGAATTACTTATCTCAGATATTCGAAGGTAATCTATCAATTCTTTTTGTGTCATAAGATCGGGGAACTTTTCCGGTTTTGCATTGTGATTATTTTCAGAATTGTCGATGTGTGGTTGAATCATAACACTAATTCTTTCCTAACCAGATCACTCCTCGATCGTTCTTTCTGATTTCTTTCAGGTCTTCTGGTGTCAGGCGGGAAGGGTAGAGCAGGAATCTCAGCTTACCGATATCAGAATATTCTTTGATGCTTGATTGAACATTGGCAGTCAGTTTGCGGACATAATCTGACCAGCCAACACGGCTTCTGATCCGTTCAATTGCCTGAGCTTCTTTTTCATATCCCCAAAGCTCCAGGGCATGCTGACAGTGTTTTAGGCCGGGGCCGCGGGAATTGATAGGTTCTACGAAGATTTCCTCGACTTTACAGTCAACCGCAAATTTTATGAGCTGATCAATTTGTTCGGGTGCATCCGCGATTCCGGGAAGCAGCGGACAGAACATGGCATAAGTTCGCAGACCTCGGGCAGCAGCTTCAACGAGTGAGAGCATGCGTTCTTGAATAGAAGAGGCATGAGGTTCCAGAATATTGATGATTTCATCTTTATCAGGCGGGGCAGTAACGCTAAGACCGAGAAGGATACGGTCTCTATATTTTTCCAACAGGTCAAAGTCATCCACAACGGCAGCGTTTTTGGTCAGAATACGTACCCGCCAGCCGGGCTGAGATAGTATGGCTTCCAGGCAGCGCCGACCGAGGCCATATTTTTGAGACTCGGGTGCCCAGGCATCGACGGTAGTACAGAGTTGGACCAAACCGCGTTCTTTGATGCGTACCGCGTCACGAGCCACTCGTTCGGGTGTATCGGGGTCAAGTATACTGTATCCAAAAGCAAAGGGATTTTCACCGCAGGCTTTAAAGGCTGGATGCATTCGCATCGTGGCGCCTGTACTGCAATACCAACAATCGTGCCCGCACTTTATCCCAGGATTCACGGCAAAGGAGGCCAGCTTTTTTTTAGCGAACTCGGGAGTTCGGCTGATACCGGTTTTGAGCTTATACTGATGTTCTTTCATACTTGAATCTCCGTTTTATTACACCATTTTACCAAAATCTCTATTCTGATTCAGGTTGCTGAGTCACTTGTGGATTATTTGTGCAATGCCTGAAATGGCGTTAGGCGTTATTTCCGGATGTGATGGCCATGATTTGGGGCCTGTCAGCCTGCCCCGCGGCTTAGGTCATGGAGCCGCTGGGGCTCGGAGGTAATATGAATGAGAAGGAAGAATAAAAAGTTTCTCGAATTACGGCAGTACAAGTTTCAAAACTACGGCAGGGAGTTTTATGTAAGGGGCCAGGAACATTCGGGACTGGATCTGGATTTTGGCTGTCCTTACGGCTGTGACGCGGCGGGTGGGTATCTTGGGACATTTCACGCTAAAATGGGAGATATGCGGAGAGGTGATTGAAAGTGGCGGAAGATATCGAGGATTATAAGATAGTGCTGATTCTCTGTGCGGGCGATTTTGAGCAGTCTATGGGTCGAAAACCGGTAAGCCAGGATGAGTTCCAGCAATGGTCTCAACTATTGGAAAAAGGTCTGCTCAACGGCCATATTGACTGGGATATACTCTATGAATGCACCTATGAAGCCATGAGTCAGGCAAACGAAAAACAAACTAGGTGATAGAAATGGAAATGCCAGATGAACATATAGGGATCATTCAGGAAGCTTTAGCGGATTATCGACGCTGGTTCGATGAAGAGAGCGAATCGGATATCGAGTATCGCCGGATAATCGATCAGGCTCTAGAGGTGTTTTCATGAAAAACCTGAAGGAGGCATTGGATATCATGGAAGATTATCTGCACCGCAGCAAAAAAAACACCCGGTCAGCTCTGGAAAGCCTGGTATGCCTTAAGGAATATTCTCGGTGTGACTTCAACAGTGAAAGAGCCGGCATTTACAAAGGCTGGAAGATGTGAAAAATGCGGCAGTTGGGTGTCATTTGCCGATGTCCGGGATACCCTGGTTTTCGTCGGTGAGGATATTGTCGAGCGGCATGACGGCGATATCAGTAACCGAAACTGCGTCAGATGTGTATATCCGGAGCTGTATTCTGAGTATGCTGCATACGATGATACGCAACAGTCCTGATTTACGATTTGCCGACGGGCAGCAACGTTGGCAGGCTCAGTTACAGGGTGAACAGAGCCTGCCCGGAGAGGCAGGTCGGGAGGAGATAAAATGACAGATGTAAGAGAGAGCAGATGTTGCGGGTGCGGAAGGAAGTTTCTGGAAACGGAGCTGATAGGTGGTCGTTGCGGCTGGTGTGACAAATTAACGGCAGAAGCAGAACTGGGTGAGTGAGGTGATCGAAACGGCGGGAAAAAGAATTGAAAGTATGGTTCGTCAGGAGTTGGCGAACCTGACCGAAGCCCTGGAGGCCGGACAGAGTGAGCGTTTGCGGAGTTATCTGCAGATGATGGGCCGATTCCATCGTTATTCGGCCGGTAACGTCCTGCTAATAGGATCGCAGCGTCCGCAAGCGACCCGGGTAGCGGGGTTCTGGTCCTGGAAACGTTTGGGGAGGAAGGTCAAAAAAGGCGAGAAGGCGATTCGGATATTGGCTCCGATCGTTGTCCGGGACAAGGATGAAAAAGATGATACGGAACGGGAGCGAGTGGCGGCGTTTCGGTCGGCATGTGTATTCGATATAAGTCAGACCGAAGGCCGGCCATTGGTGAAACTGGCGGAGGCGAGCGGAGAGCCGGGGGTTTATCTAGAATCTCTCCAGCGGTTTGTAAAAGAACAGGGCATCGAGTTGGAATATTCGACAAGATTGGGAGCGACCCTGGGTCTTTCGGAAAAAGGCAGGATTATCATCAAGTCGGGACTGACCGGCGCCGAAGAATTTTCGGTTCTGGTCCATGAACTGGCCCATGAGCTGCTGCATCAGAGAGATGAGCCTCGGCCGGAGAGCAGAGAGATTTGTGAGACCGAGGCCGAAGCGGTGGCGTATGTAGTGTCTCAGGCGATCGGCCTGGCGGTCGGTGAGGCCGCCTGTGACTATATACAGCTGTATCGAGGTAATAGTCAGACATTACTCGGTTCGCTGGAGCGTATCCGCCGAACCGCCCGGGAGATTATCCAGGCGATCATGCCGGAAGAAGAGCCTGTCAGGAACTGGGGCAGTATTTCAGAACCGCAAAACGTCGAGGCCGCGGCTTGAGATATTGAAAAACCCGCCTGCCGAAGCAGGCGGGCGCAGGGAAGCGGCCCAGCCAGGACCATTTCATTTCTATTCATTTTCGTTCAGTTTGGTCTTGAGTCGGCAATGATCCCGGGCATTTCGAGCGACACTTTCGAGATCCCCGATTTCCTCGGCGAAGATGGTGATGGACTGGTTGACCCATTGGCCAGTACCGGGATCGAGATAGCTTTTCTGGAGCCGGATAGACTTTTGGGTGTAATCCCGTCCGTCACGGCTCTGTTTAGTGGCTTCAAAGACGGCGCTGGAGAATTTCCCCGACTTGAATTCGGCGACGGGATAGTTGATTTTGTCGTTCATAGTTTTGGTTCCTTTGGGTTGGGGGAGATAATCAGGCCGGACGCAATGAGTTTATCACGCCCGGCCAGAAGAGAGGTCAGTCGAAGATGTCCAGCAGTTTACCGAGATCGAGTTTTTCGGTTTTAGGGGGTTTTTCGATCTCCCGGGGTGGTTCGACGGTCTCCACGGTGATGGTGTTGGGCCGGGAACGCGTCTGCACCTCAAGTGGTGCCTGACTGCGCAGGGCCAGACTGTCGACTTTCTGGTTGAGCTGGACGATCGACTGCATCAGCAGCTGCAGAACCTGGGGCGAGGCGGGTTGAGGACCTGGCAGAGTGGGCAGATTCGCGGCGAAGCGTCCGGTACCGGAGGGTAATAAGTTGGTGGTTCTCATGATATGGTCTCCTTAAACGGCCGGATGGATATTGCAGAGGCGGCAGCCGGGCCGTCGCTGACTGGCCTCGTAATGCTGGCCCGGACCATCCGGGCTGATTTCCTGACGGGAATTGGCGATATAGATAAGGTTGCATTCGGTATTCCAGCGTTGTATCGCTTGGCCGGTGATCTTGGCGTACATCAGGTCGAGGGCGACGGCGGCGCCTTCGTGGGCGACTCGGCGGATGTGCCAGCCATTGCCGGGTTCACCGTGGAGCTGGCGTATCTGACGGGAATCGTCCAGTCCCAGCGTACAGCGCAGGCAGGGGGTAACAAAAGGGATGGTTAGGACAATATGGCCGCTGGCGGCCTGGCGGTGCATGGCCAGGTGTATGGTCTCCACCACGGGATAGGCCAGATCGTGAATTCGCAGGATCTGGACCGGATCGTCGAGGGCCAGAACCACCAGCAGCGAACGCTGCATGAGCCGCAGCAGTTCTCGGTCAGGTACTTCACCGACATTGTAAGGAAAGGGATGGACCGAGCTGCCGGGATATTCACGCTCGATTTTCTCCTGCAGAGCGTCAACCTTCATACTGCCGATCTGGCTGTTTTCATAGAGGGTTCTGCCGTCACGGCAATGCTTGGCTTCCACCGTCTTGAAGTCGAAAACGTGAATATGCAGACGGGCCGGGCCCAGCAGAGCGGCCAGATGACTGCCGACCGAGCCGGCGCCGAATATGGTAACTTCGGCGCCTGACAATACCGAGGTATTCATGACCTGGTCATTTGCCGTAATGTTCGCGGCAGGTGAATCTTCCGGCATCGGCAGAGCCGGTTCGATCGGTAATGTCGAAAACTCCGGAGGATTGTTTTCCAGATAAGTAATCAGCGGATCAGGCTGCGGCCTGCAGCAGCGTCCGCCGGGCATTCGATGTCGAGGGAAATTCATGCTTTCAGCTCCTTGAGTCCGGCCTGGCTCTGCCGGCGAGCCCAGGGGGTTATCAGTTCCAACTGCTCGATCGCTTCCTCGACGGCATCGAGGTCTGTCAAGATCAGTCGCATATCCTGGGTATCTTGCGTATCCTGCAATTGTGATTTTAACCGGTGCAGGGCGGCCAGGAGTGACTTCTCGCGGATAACTGCGTGACGGCCGAAAGTCGATTCGATAAAAACGATTTCCGACCAGTTGTGCCGCAGATAGTGATGGGCAGAATCTACGTTGCCACCGAATACCTGGTCCTGATCGCAGGAATGCAGAGTCAGGCCCTGCTCGGGATCCCAGTCCAGCAGGTCCGCAGCGATGGCCTTGGCCCAGAGGCGTTTTATTTCCCGATCAGTGGGATTGGAGTTGACCATGAGGGCACTGACCGGATCGGGAGCCCGTGAGATAATTTCGGACCAGGATCGGCCTGCTTCCAGTCTTTTGATCAGCGGTGTCAGCGAGATATTGTTCCGCAGCTGCATGATGATGATCAGGTCTGGGTCGTGATGGACCGAAGAATCCCATTTTCCGGGTTTGGTATCCAGACCCTCACAGAGCGACTGAGCCCATTTCTGATGGGCGGTATCCGGGACGATAATATGTTTGAGCCAGGCGACCTTTTTATTGACTTCGCCCAGAGAGAGGACCCGGCCCTCACACTGGAGAATCGATTCCTGGATAATGCGGCGTTGACCGCTTTCCTGGGGGAAACGGTCTTTGAATATATCCACGACATTTTCCGCCTTGATCAGCGGGGCAAATACCCTGGTGCAGATCTCGATAATGATTTTCCGGGCTTGCTGTTCCGGGGTTTCGGACAGAAAAGCCAGGCTGTCATAATCCGCCAGATAACGGGCCAGAATGTCCTGGACGAACTGTTCTTCCCCGCCTAATTTAATGATGGTCTTGGCGAACCATGATTTCAGGAATTCCCGGTCGGTGAGCTCCAGACCCAGCGGAACCTTGGTAACGGTGGGTTTTTCGGTCCAATACCGAACCTTCTGACCGAACGACGATTTCAGGTTCTGGAGTTTCTGGATATGCCGGGTGAGCCAGGCGATTTTCGTATCGACATACTCGACGAAAGGCAGCAGGAACTCCTGGGCAGCTATAGTGCAGGCGGTGGTCTGGGCCAGGCATTCCAGGTCAATACGGGCGGATTCTTCCATAAGCTGGGACATACGTCCCGGCAGGAGCGGATTGCTCAGGCGGTGCCAGAAGCGGCCGTTTTGAAACTGCGCTGCGGTTTCCAGGATTTCGACCATATTCTGTTCATGGGGCCCGGCCATGGCCTGAAGCTCGGCGATTTTGGCCATGATAACCTGGTAAGAGTTTTCCGCTAATTTGCGGAGCCGGCCCAGGCTTTGCCTGGCCTGCCAGGTGCCGTGCAGCTTGCGCTGGCTGAGCTGAAGATACTGGTCCAGGTGTTTTTGGGCGGTTTCCAGTCTTTTACGGGCCTTTTTTTTCATTTTTACGGCCAGTACTTCGGGGATATGCTGACTGCGAATATCGTTGACGGTTTCATCGATTAGTTCTATCCGCTGCAGACCTCGGCTTTTACCCAACCGGTCGGCCAGCATCTCCCGCATCTGCTCCAGGAAGCCCGTCTGGCCGGGCTCCAGATGCTGCAGCAGAGGACCGGTAATATTGTTGTCCTGGGCAGACTCGATTATGTCGCAGGACCGCGCCAGATTGGCGGCTATCGCCGGAGGACTTTGACGGTCACCCGCGGCCAGCAGATGTTCGATAAGCAGTTCGGCAGCGGCCGAACCGGCATGGCCCAGTCTTCTTTCGCTGTCGCAGGATATAATGGAACAGGACATACTCAGTCCGAATTGCGGGTCACCGTATTCATCGAAACTGCAAGAAGAAAAATCCACCAGCCGCTCCCGGATTTTTCGACCGGCGTCGGTGTGCCACAAGAGATAATGCGTATGCGCCTGATGAGCGAGCAGCTGGTCCAGACCGGCGATATTGCCATGGTCATTTTGATTGCCGGCCAGAAAGAGCTGATCGAACTGGCAGGGAGATAGTTGGCCGGTGATCGGGTTTACGTTTTTGCCGGAAATCTGGGGCCGCAGGAATTTCAACAGGGCAAGTTCGTTGAGTTCGGCTCTGTCCCGATCATTATGGGCTATAGTACCGGTCAGGAGCGCATTGAGGATCACTTTAGCCTGGATACCCTGTTCCTGCTTGATCCGGTTCGCGGCATTTCGAGTGAACCAGTACTGGCTGCCGTTTCCGGTAGCGCCGGCGGTCGAAAAAGTGGACATGATCACTATCTGGGAACCGGTATTTTCGGAGAGCAGACCTTTTTGGGCCAGTATTATCTTGCGGTCATGTTCCGTAGCTTTCTGGATCGACTGGCTGAGCTTGTTCATGAGTTCCGGTTCGTTCAGCAGGGCCAGTATCAGCCCGATTCTCGGGTCGGCGGCACCGCCATGATTGTCGCCGCTGGATCCGGTATTGCGATGCCAACCGGCCGGCATACTGGCAAACAAGCCGGCTTCTTCGGCTCGCCGCAGTGATTCGGAGTTTTCCGGCAGCCGGGCGGTTACGAAATGGTCTGGACTCAGTATTTCGTGTATATCGCAATCCAGCAGAGAAATAAGCTGCGAGGATGGTCGAGTCTGCCAATCGAAGAACAAGTGCTGGCCCAGAACATCCTGATCCTGCTGACGATGATGCCGCAGACTCATGATCATAGCCCCGATACTCATAACTGATGAACCGGAGAATAAGTTTACATAGTTACTGACATTTTTCCAGAAGTCGTGTTTGTAGTTAGGATTCTCTTTCATTATTGAGCTCCTTTTGAGGTTTTGCGTCCTTGCCGGGCAGTTCCGGTCGGGTTTCCAGTTTCAAGGTTACCGAATCGCTCAGTCTGATCAGGGCCGGGAGAGTCAGGCTTTTCCGACGCCGCGGCTTTAGGGCAGAACCGTTTACGGCCACAGGAGCTGGAGCGAGATTGGTAAGGCTGAGTCTTTTTTTTACCCGCTGGATGCGAATATGACGCGGGGCTATCGATTTGTCATTGATACGCAGACTGTTATGCGGTCCGCTGCCGATATGGACGGTTTGCAGACGGTCGGTACGGCCCAGACGATAACTTTGGCCGTCGCAGTTGGCGTAAAGGATCTGCACGGCTTCGGCAGAAGGTATTCTTTTCAAGCGTTCGGTGAGCTTCTTCTGCCAGCGCTGCCCGTTTACAGCTCCTCTGACAATAGTCAGCAGAATGAGTGTAAAAAGCAGAGCGGAGCCGATATACAATGACCAGCGTGAGATGCGGTTTTTCAGACTGCCATGGTCCAATAGCACGGATAGGTTCAGATGAGGCTGTTGGCGGGGTCTGATTGACAACAATGGGCTGATTGGGTTCATCTCGCGCTTCTAAAACGATGCTATCTTCGGCAGATAAAGATACCGCAGAAGGTTGGTTCTGCCTGACTTTTTCAGACAAAGCAGATTCAGGTTTCAGTAATCGGCTCGGTATCCGGCTCGGTTTGGCTGAACGAGACATCGGACTGCAAGGTGACTGTGGCTTTGGTCTGGGTGATTATCGGCTTGGCCTTGACAATCTCCTCGGTACGTCCAGGTTGAAGTTTGGATGAATCTTTAACCTCTTCGGCTTGGTCCGAAACATATGACGAAGGCATCTTTGGCTGCTTTGCAGCTTGTTTTTGAGATGCTGCAGTTACTTCCGGCATAATCCGATTTTTTTCCAGCCAGAGTGCCGGATTAGCTTGGCGCAGCGTCGACCAGGTCAGCCTTTTCTGCACCGCGGCGATCAAGAGCTCTTTGGAGGTTTTATCGTCTCCGGTAATATAGACATCGATACCCTGTTCATGGCACTGAGCAGCCTGAACCAGCAGATCATCCAGTCCGCGATACTGCATATGGGCGTCCGTCAATATTATAATGACGCCTCGGCGATCGAGATCTTTGTTCAGGATGGTTTTCAGCCTTTGCCGGGCCATAGCCAGAGTACTGCCCAGATCGGCCTGCAGGAAGATTGCTCGCTTGATATTTTGTAGAGAAGATTTGCTCTGGTTCTTAGACTTTTCCGTTTCGGTGATATGGCCGGCATATCGCAGTTGTCCGCCGGACTTATGGGCGCTGATCACCTCCAGATAATCTCCAGGCTCGAGGGCATCGATGGTCAGTTTGGCCATTAGGTGCACGGATTTCCATTGCTTCTCCAGGGAAGGTGAGGTATCCCAGATCAGACTGACCGCCAGGGGCTTGGGGCGGCTCTGGGCTCCGCCGGCCAATTCCGTAAATACAAAGATCGCGGTCAATATTGTTAAAATCGGTTTCTTTCGCATAGCGCTGCCTCCGTTTCCATTTTCGATAATGATTCTTCACTTTTTACGAAGCCATACCCGCATGACTGCACATATACTGCAGATTGAAATTCCCAGGATGGCCAGTTGACTGAAACGCTGTTTATCTTTAATATGAATCAGGTTCAGGAAATCATCCCAGCTGAAAGCGGGCTTGATGGTACTGAGCAGCCACCATAAACCATAGAGCGACGCCGGCAGGACAATAAGCTCCCAGCGGAATCGTCTCGACCGCCGCTTCGGCCGAGGCAATTTAACCGGTTTCTCGACAGGTTTTCTTTCAGTTTTAGTTTCCTGATTCATTTGGTTTTCCTCTGTTACTAATTATAATCTTAATGTTCGCAGCATGTGCGTCGTACAGTGATTAATACATGATTGTCCCTTGACGGCCTGATGACGTCAGGATGTCACTCGCGGTCGTCATGGTGGTCACGTAGGTTTCTGAGCCTATCCAGGCCCCACAGAAAAATAGCGATGAGACTGCCGCCGCCGATGATATCGTAGAGCAGAGAAGGTCGATGGCCGCCCAGGAACGGCAGAACCTGACTGAGAGGATAGCTCTCGCTGCTGCGAATCGTGTTGATCGATACGGCGGTAATGATGATTATCAATATGGTTTTGGTGGTCCTCATGGCCATAACTCCTCCAGAAAAATCGGATGCCGGCTGGTATTTGATGTGGTCCAGAACGAAAGTGAAATCGCTCTCTTGGACAATGTTCTGCTCGATCAGCTGCAGCTCTTTCTTCTGAGCGGCGACAATAGTGACAGAACTCACTTCCTGAGATTGGATAAGACAGTTACGAAGGTGAGAGTGAATATTCTTGCTGCAGGTACTGATCACCTCGAATACGTGCATCTGGCCGTTTATCCACCAGGCGACATCGACAGGGTGACTGGTGCCAGGTACCAAAGCTTCGATCCGAGTTTTATAGCCGCGCTGCTGTCCGGTCATATCGACCCAGTGGGCGATAAAGTCGTGGACCTGGCCGCCCCGGCCGCGTGAATCGGGTACGGTAAGGCCCAGATAGTCGTATCCATCTTCGGTAAGTAACGGCAGCAGCTGCATGGTCCGGCCGATACGCAGCTCGTTGAAAATAACCAGCTTTTCACGCTCCAGTTTGGCGCGGATCGATTTCTGAGCAACGAAATTAAGCTTGCCGATTTTCGGCCATAAACGTGAGCAAGGTGCCCAGGAGTGGTTTGCGATCAGCCCCATCAGTTTGCGGGCTTCGTTACTGACCGGTTTGACCTGCTTTTTTTGTCGGGTGCGGGTTTGCAGATATTCGACCAGGAGCTTATCGACCGCTTTTTTGAGGTCGGGAAGATCGGCGAGGGACCGGCTGGGCAGGTAGTCATGCTGATCGAATTGGTCGGGACGGCCGCCGCGGTAAGGCGGATCGTAATCTATCCGAGCCAGCATGGGCCAGCTGCAAGGTCCCATGATCTCATGAAAGACGCATTCTCCAGGTACTAGAGAATTGAGCAGTTTGCCCGCCTGCGGCTCCTGGAGGATGCGAACGGACTGATATGTCGACTGGGCGTCGACGGGATTGAAAAGGAAATGATAAGTCGAATCGGCAGTAATGTAAGGGCTGCACTTGCCCAGAAAAGTCATGCCCAGACACACCATGATCCCGAATTCGCGCCCTTGCTTCAGCAGCTGCCCCAGGACTGAATATTCTTCCGGATAAGCCGAGGCGATCCGGGCCGAACAGAGGTAATCGGATTCATCGATGACTAGTAGTAAATTGGTTCTGTCAGAGGTATCATGCCGGGCCAGAGCCGTAAGCAGCAGCTGACTGGCGATGATCTCCACGACTATGGCCGTCAAGATGGGTGAGAGATTGACCAGGTCGATTACGGCATTGTGTTTTTCGTCGATCAAATGACCCTGCACATCGAATCCGGTAAAGGCTCGAAACAATTCTCCGGAGTTGCCGCTGAGAAATTCCAGCTGATGCAGGGCGGATTGAGTATAAGATTCCTTTTTACTGAAGACCTCCGGCGGCAGATAATCCAGAACTTCATATATCAGGGCCAGATCCGGAAATATCAGAGGTGAATGGGGCGTTTGGTTCAGTTGGGCTGTGAGAAAAACGCATTGCGGCCGAAGAGGGTGCTTTGACTGAAGGCCAGATTGCATTGGGCTGCCAATATCTTGGCAATTTGATTGATCCAGGTCGATGGGGACAGAGGCCCAGAGGGTGGTCCTATACCCATACGAAATCCCTCGGTCCAGCTGTAAAGCCGCCAGCGATCCCGGCCCAGTTCGTCCGGCAGATGCAGGTAGTCCCCTTTGAGGTCCAATACCAGAATGCGGATGTCTGGATAATCTTGTTCAGTTTGGCGTATGATCCGCCGATTCAGAGTGCTCTTGCCGCTGCCGGTACCGCCACAGGTAATGATATGGTTGGGGCGGGCGATGAAACGAACTCCTACCGGGGTATCCCGGGCTTGTTTTAGATGACCGAGTTCGATATCGAATTTGCCCAGTTCTTCAGCTCCGGCGGCCGCGGGAAAAGGATTCCAGCAGCGTTTCTGCTGTTCGACATAAGGTTCTATCTTACGCAGCCAGGCCCGGACCACAAATTGAGAAAGACGGTTATGCTCGAGGCGGACTTTCAGGGCCGCAATCTCTGGATAGTGATCATCCAGGCGATATTTGACAATCTTATGATAAAGCTGTTGGGCATAATTCTGCATTAGTTCAACTCTTTTCAAATAATATCCAGTTAATCACTCGACGCCGCTTGGCCTGTCGGCAGCAGCTGGGACAATAGGGTTTGCCCTTGTAGGTTCGGGTATGCCGCGGGCACAGAGACAGGCGGCATGAGGTGGCAGGTTTGGGTATGAGAAGAACACATCAAGCCATGCCGCGGCGGCTGACGGCGGGGAAACTCATATGGCGGCTCACGGCAGAGGGAACAGACCGCCAGTTCTTGCTCGGCCTGGCCGGGATGGTATTGACAGCCGCAGACCAGATTGATGCTCTGATAACATTTACGTACTATCATAGTGCCGTCAGAATCAAAAGCGGCGGTTTCACCGGCATGAAATTCCAGAACCAGCCTGCCCTGCTCATCGAAAAGCGAGTCTCGACCATCTGGATATCATCGGTGGTGTGGGATGTTTCTTTGGCCATGTTTCAATGTCCTCCGACAGCTTTCATGCTGATTTTCAGGGCCCAGACGATAACCGCGCAGGAGATTATCGCCGCGGCGGCAGCGGCACAGGCGATTACAGTCCAGAACAGAATTACCACACCGTTACGTACATAATCTCCGATCAGCAGGGCCAGTCGTGCCAGACCGGTTGGAGCCGGGGGTGTTTCGATCCGGGGCGGCTCGGTCAATTCAGAAAGAAATTGATTACTCATGATCGGCCTCGAGCTCAAAAAACGGTAAAAGCAACCGGCCTAAGCAGGTTGTCAGAGAGATCTTGTCCAAACTCGATCAAAAGACGTTTGCCGGTTACCGTAGATTTAATGGGAATCTTGCGACCGACGATGATTGACTGGCCGCAGGCCTGGAAAAAGTCCTTGGTCAATCCTTCAGGCCGGATGGGCAGAGGCAGGGAAATAGTCTGTCTGCGTCCGTTCTGCTCACCTTCAATATATTCGATCACCACTTCAAGTCCGAGCGGCTTGCGGACCTTATCGATGTCGAGACAATATACCAGGTATTTACGTCCCGGCTTCAGGGCCGGGAAATCTTCGGGGGTTTCGTACCAGGTTCTTACCATGATTTTGCTCCTGTCAATTTCATTTACTAATAGCATAGCATAATCATTATTCAGTCGAGGGCACTTCAATGACATGTGGCTTACATTGGCCCGATTTTAAATGGATGTGATGTCGTGAGTGATTTCAGCTACCGATCGGAGTGTGATTGATCCAGAGCCAGGTGCGGTCTTTGTGCCATCTGAGGGCATAGGGGTGACGTCGGGATTCGATGAAGCGTCGATTCTGGTCATGCAGAGCTTTGCGCAGGGGCGCGGACTCTGGCGGCCAGAGTTCCGCTGCGGCGCAGGGCAGGCAAATCCGAAAGATATGCTATTCTTTTGGCTGATAGAAATTTGCCCGGATCCAGCTGCAGGTTTTGCAGTATAGACATGGTCACCAAGCCCAGACCGGGCCAGTTAGTTTCATGTGAGACCCAGCGGCCTGATTCATCTCTGAATGCGAAAACGCCTCTTGCGATGTCTATCACACAGTCGTGGGTTTTACCGTCGATAGCGTCCAGCTCGTTCTGATCGATTACCTGGGAGGAAATTTCCCGGGCGTCATATGACATGATTTCATAGCGATAATCGGGCTTCTTCATGACTGTCTCCTGTAGGTTTGGATGATTTGTTATTGACTGTCTACCCATTTATTTATCACACCCAGAAGGAAAATCAAGGTCAGTCGGTACCATATCTAAGTGTTTCTCTGTGTACGGAGTAACTGTTTATCTTGAAAATGTTTACATTGAAAAAAACACAGAAAAAAACAGAAATGAAACGCGTATTTTGAACGTGGCAGCAGAGGTAAAAACCGGACATAAGAAATTCGTGTGAGGACAGATGTGACAGCCGGTTGATATCAACGATTTGGCGCAATGACAATAAGTGCTTCTCCGCATGAGACAGCATATCTTACAAACAGCGGATTCAACTCATGAGCACCCCTATGACCTGAATTTTCTGATTTTATGCCCCATTCCCAAAGGCAGTACGGGTAAATTGTGTCGCATGGTGGATGAGTGGGACAAGGATTATGAGTTTCTGATTGCGTAAGACTTTCATGTATAGAGACTTATGTGCAATAGAGGCATGTGGTGTGGGATGCAAAGAAATGGATATCCGGGTCTTTTTGACGTGACATAGCTGCTGCAAATCCATATAATAAGTTTGGTATTTGGTGGAATTTCTTTCCCTGGAGTGAAATATGAAGCCGGATAATCGTGAATATATTGCCCCGTCTCCGGAAGAGCATGGCAAAATTGTTGAATATCTCTACAGCGAGAATATCTATCAGTATATTGACTGTGAGATACAGGATGCTGATGCTAGAGACAGGGTAAATAATTTGTTTAGGGTTTTGCTCGATCAGAAGCATTCTTCGTTTCGAGACACTCAAGATATTTTAGCCAGAAAAAAAGGGGAACGATATCACTCTTTAGTTTCAAACAGTATAGATACAGTAAACTGCATATTGGCAGCTTTCAGTCATAAGCATAACATAAATCCTCCCATTCAATTATACTTTCGGCACATAAACAATCGAGGAGAATCTAAACGGTGTAACTGCCATTTGGCATGTTCCCAAACAGAGCAAATTGAATATCGTACGAAAAAAGGCATCAGACTGGATCGTTATTCAATTAATATCGTTCCCTTTGAGATGGCCTGTTGCCCCTTAACGCCAAAGCAAATCTTCTGCAGAAAACTTAAAGAAAAGGCGGAAGATCATCTCCGTAAGAAGCTTCATGATCAGCCCCTTAACGATTATATGCCTCTGAAGTTACAAAGCGGATCTTACAAAGATAACTGTGATAGAAACCTGTTAGAATCCGAGGATGATCAATACGATCATAATCGAACCTGGAAGGATATCGATACTAAAGAATTATGGAATCCGGAAGGTATATATATTTTGAGTTCCGATACCGGCAGCGGCAAGACGACCTTTTTAAGGCACCTGCAGCTGGAGATAATAGAAAAAACAGATTTGATTCCGCTGTTTTTCGATGCCGATATGATGGAACAAGTTAAATTATATGCTCACAACGAAGCGCTTTCATTCAAAAGTATCGCTGAACTATTTACAGGTTATCTTGAAGGAACTGATGAGTACGAATTTCTGAAATCTTACTCTAAGGATCTGGTGTTTCTGATAGACGGTCTGGACCAAATATCTTCATCGAAAATCAATCATGTCAGATTAATAGACGGGCTCAAGGCTGTTCTCAAGGGTAAGGTGGTTGTTTCCTCTCGGCCTTATGCTGTCGTTGAGTTCGAGACAGATGAAAAGTTGAAATTTCTTCGACTCAAATCATTTGATGAAAATGATAAAAATATATACTTCTCAGACAAATATGCCAGAGCAAAGGAGATGTGTAAAAACTGTCTCGAGATGCTGTCAGTGCCGATGCTTGCCTATATGGTTCGCGACCTTATTGAAAATGGTAATGATGATAAGATTGCAACACGAAAAGATCTCTACAAGAGGTTTGTTGATTATATATTTGAGGAATATGAGAATTACTATTTTGAAAGATATCATCATTGTAAAACATTGGAAATGAGACACGTTTTAGGAGAAATATCCTTCCTCGCAATTGCAAGGGAGGAGCCTTTCTTACAGACAATACCTCTCACTTTTGTATTGTGTGAAGGTTATAATCAATTTGATGATATTCTAGATGCCGGTCTGGTTCAAATGATTCTTAGCAGAAATGATGGCATCGAAAAGTTTTTTCATTTTAGCCACCAGTCTTTTCAGGAATATTTGGCCGCCGAATACATTTTTCGGAATCGCAACAAAAGTCATTTTAAGCAAGTATTGAAAGAGAAATGGAATCCCAAGTGGAAGGAGGTCATCAAGTTCCTTGCAGGCCTTAACGGACAGTCTCTAATAGAAGAGATTCTCTCTGAGAAGGACAATTTCATTCACTCAAAACTGTTTCTGGTGGCTGAACTAATTGCAGAGGCGGAAGTAGGTCGCGTTATAATTGAAAGAGTTTCAATTCAGATTGAAAAGCTTTTGGAAGATCCTTTCTGTGGTTTAGAAGCAGCAAAATCTTTAATATATGTTAACAAGACTAAAGCTCAGAAAGTATTATTAGAAATGCTTGAAGCCAAAGACAGTGAAAATCAAATTTTGGCAATTAGGACTATTCATGACATGGTGAATGTTGTAGACGAAAGAATTATTGGTAAATTGATAGATGCAGTTGATAATAAAGATTCAGCAATTAGTATTTGGGCAATTAAAACTATTGGAAAATTGAATGACGCTGTCAGTTTTGCAGCCTTAGAGAAACTGATTGATAAACTTGGGGATAATAAATATGAATTTCATCAAATGTGGATAATAGAAGCACTAAAAGAACTAAAGAGCAAAGTAGATGCAAGAATTGTTGATAGGGTCCTCGAAAGACTGTGGAGTGCAAATGTATATGAGGACGGTGTCCTAGAAGTTCTTGTTGCCTTACAAAGCAAGATAGATGGCAGGACTGTAAAAAAAATAGTGGACAAACTTGATGATGGTGAACCAAAGGACTGCTGTGTTGCAATAAGATTTTTCGCCAAGCTACAAAGTAAAGTAGATGGCCAAGTTTTTGAGAAACTGGTTGGCCGGATTGAAGATATTGAATCAAAAGTTCGTTATTGTGCCATACATGCTATTGGGTCGTTAAAATATAGGGTGGATCGCAATACTATTAAAAAGATAGTTGGCAAGCTTGATGATGAAGACTATGATGTGCGACATGCAGCAGTTAAAGTTCTTGGCCTTATGCAAGACAAGGTGGATTGTAATATCATTGAAACTATGGTTGATCGACTCAAAAATGACGATCCTGAAGTTTGCTGTTTTGCCATTGAAGCTCTTGGTCATTTACACGATAAAGTGGATCACAAGATTATCGAAATGATAATTAATAAATTAAATGTTGACAATTCTTATATCACTTTTTCCGTAATATCGGCCCTTGAATGTTTGGGAAATAAGATTGATATCAGGCTAGTTGAGAAGATTTTTTGTGATAGAACTGACGGTTTGTATTTTTGGGCAATTGAGATGCTTGGCAATTCACAGGGCGAATTGAAAGGTGCAACTATAGAAAAGTTAGTTTGTGAACTTGAGAATGAAAATGAATGTATTCGCCAATCAGCCATTAATACGTTGGCAAAACTTCACGACAAACTGGACGTCGCGGTTATTGGTAAGATTGTTGATAGGATCGAAGACGAAGATAGCTACGTTCGCGGTGCCGTAGTAATGGCATCTGTTTTGTTTCAGAATCAGGTAGATGATGAAATCTTTAATAAGGTTGCTGATAAGCTTAATAGCAATAATCCACAAGTTCGTAGTGCCGCTATTCAAATTCTCAGACGCTTAAAAAATATAATAGATTATAAAACCATCGAAAGAATAGTTGATGCAGTTGGTGATAGTACGGATCATGTTTGTCTTTCTGCATTATGCATACTCGAAGAATTACAGGATAGGGTAGATAGTCGAATCGTCGAGATGCTGGTTGATAAACGTGATCGCATAGACGATGGTCTTCAATTTTCATTTAATACATGTCTGTTGAGATTAGTGAAAAATAGCAGTGAGGAATTAGTCAAAAAATTAATCAAAATGAGGTTTGAGTTTGATTATGAATTATTTAAGGCTTTGTATCAATGCGGTCGATTGGAATTCTTGACGGATCAGCCCCTTAGGGAAACATCGCAGGCGAAGGAGGAATATTTATAGACAATTATAGATATCATTCTTATTGTATGAAAGCGTGATATTACGTCGATATGAGTCTTTGAGTTAATTAACAGATGAAAGGTGACATAAAATATTGAAAATACCAGAGAGTTGATATGTTGCGGCCGGCGCAGCCCCCTTATCGTAAAGCTTTCGGTCCGAGACCGAAAACTTTATCGAGGGGTCCGCTTTGAGGGCCTTCGCGTGAAGTATGGTTGGGAACGGCGGTTCGCCAGAGGGTGAGCGAACCGCCTGAAAGAGCGGGGATACTCGGAGGGACGAAAATGTCATATAAAACAGATTTCGATAACGGAATAGGTGCAGATGGTGTACCGGCAGCTGCGATTCTAAAGCTTGAATCTAAAGACCGGTATGGTCATGTGGCAGGTTTGGAAGATCAGGAGCTAGCTGATCCTGTGGAGCTGGAAAGGCAGGTCATGAGGCAGGAATGGGGGCCGATACTGGCATTACCGTTTCAGGGTATGAAGCAAACTTTCAATCCCGTTCGTGATGAAAACGGCGGGTTGGACTGGGGTGCCTTTGGAACGGTTGATTTTGAACGATATCGGCCCGAATTCGATAAGGCCAGGTACAAGGTGGAAAAACTCAGAGAAGAGCTTCGGGATGTATTGATCATGTTCGATATTGTGCGGGAACGCATATCGGGCAGGAGCAAATATCTGGTGCTCAAATATCTGCGGATGGGGATTATCCATGCAGATCATATCATCAATGACGATATGCAGTGGTTGGCCAGGTATTACCTGAGAGCGAAGCGATTGCAGGTTGAAATTGCCAGGATCAAGAAGGCCGGCTGGGTACGTAAGGTGAACATGGCAAAGCAGTGGCTGGCGAGTCATTAGATTTTAGTTTCAGGGCCTAAAAGAGGCCCGATTTCGTTTTATTTCGATTCATTTGGGTCTTGGGGTCTAGGAAGGATGTAGTCATGGGGATGCGGGGAATATATGATGCCGGAGGTGTTGCAGGGTGAACAGGTGATTGACGACAGGTGAGAACGGGCGGAAGTGCCAGGAGGCACTTGGGCGACTTACGCTGACGCTCCAGTCACCGTCCGGTCCTCTCCCGATGGTCGAGGCCCGGGGCAGAAAAAGAGGGAAAAATAGAAAGAATAGAGAATGAATATAAGGAATAGGTCAGAGTACAAACAGTAGGGGCAGATGTTTAGTTGAAAGGAATAGTGATAGAGTGGGACTTGGGAAGGTAGTAGTCTGAAAAGGTTATATGGAATAAGGAGTTAGGTGAGGAAAAGAGTTGGGACTATAGTAAAAGGAGTAAGAATCCGAGCCGGAGTCCGAGTCTGAAAAACTGCCTATATTAACAAAAAATCTCCAGGCAATCCGCCGTCGCTTGGGCCAGCCATTGCTCGGTTTCCAGGGCGGCGAGGATTTCTTCTCTTTCTACAGAGGCCGCCCGGGCGAATTCACCGGCCAGTAAGGCAGCTTCTTTATGGGCTTTGCGGCGGATATTTTTGAGTAATATTTCTTTGCGGTTCATAATAGATCACCTCGGCAGAAATGAATGCCTTTGGATTTATAAATATTGCGCTGCCTGAACGACTGTTTACCCTCGAAAGTAGCGACAGCAAGCGAAAGTTTTATAAATGCTGCCGGGTTTACTACCGCTGAGGAGATATTCAATCTGATAATAAAATGAACCCCAGCAAACCTTTTCGGCACCAGGATCGCGGCAGTTATGTTCCCTATTTTTACGCTGCCGGACTGCACTATCTGTACCTCTGGCCGGGAAAAAATGAACCGGTAATTACTGATTCCGGCACCTCGAATGTATACGATTTCTCGAGTTTGGGGCACGTCAGAAAGTATTTTCCGCACCTGCAGACAGTGGAACAGGTAATCGAACGAGGGTATCTGGCCACTCCTCGCGGCGACAATGAAACCGCCTTATTGACCGATAAAAGCCATACCGCCTGGCTGGGACTGGATGACCTGATTGACCAGGTACGGCATCGCCGGGAAATCTATCGGGAGAATATGTATGGCCTGGAGTTGTCCAAATGCGCGGCTATCAACAGTTTTCACGAGCATGAAGCTTATCATGGACCGGCCGATGCCAAGGTCGAATATGCCCTCAATAAGCGTCTGGATCAATTATACAGTGACCAGCGTGAGGAACGGGTGAAGCTGTGGCAGGACATCTCCCGGCTGCGTCTGGTTCTGCCGGAGAACGCCCAGAATTATCTGAGCGCCTACCGTAAACTGGCTATTCTGCAGGAGAATGCGGGTGATGAATTATGATCACCCGGATGCAGGAGTTATGCCGGCAGCTGAAACCGGTTCTGGGCCGGAAAATCGACCGTCTGTGGCGGGCCTATCTGGCCGAATCCGATCTTAAAGGCCGGGGCGATATCGAGCAGACCCTGGAATTACTGGCGGCCAAGTATTTGGGTAAAACTTATGAGGCCGATACCAATCCGTTCCCGCCGCCGTCCCGGAAGTTCTGTGAATCCGGGGATATCGAGCTGGGTAAGGTCCATTACGGCGGTGCGGATCTGTACCCGTTCTGTTTGCGAAAAGAGAGATTGCGGGAGCATATCCTGCTCTGCGGGCGCAGCGGGGCCGGCAAAACCAACCTGGCTTTTGTACTGATGGAAGGAATCATGCGGAGCGGCCTGAAGGTGCTGGCCATCGACTGGAAGCGCAGTTATCGTGACCTGGCTATGCATCATGAGGATTTGCGGGTTTACACTATCGGCCGGAATGTCGCTCCTTTTCGGTTCAATCCTTTCATTCCGCCTCCGGGTTGTGAACCCAATTTGTGGATCAAGCTGATCGTCGATATCATCGCCCAGGCCTATCTAGGCGGGGAGGGCGTGATCAGTCTGCTGATCTCGGGTCTGGACCATTTGTACCGGCAATACGGTGTTTATGAACAGAGGCCTCGGCAATGGCCCACGGTAGAAGATTTGCTCGGCTGGCTGCGGAGCAGTAAGCTCAAGGGTCGAGCGGCGTTGTGGCAGACCAGTGCCGAGCGTATTCTTTTGTCCCTGCTCTTCGGTGAGTTCGGTAAAGTGCTCGATACCCAGAACAATCGGGAAGTCGCAGCTCTGCTGGACTATAATGTCGTATTGGAGATGGACGGCCTCAGCAGCGCCAACGACAAGGTGCTCTTTTCCGAGGCCTTGACTTTGTACCTGTACCGCTATCGGCTCAGTCAGGGGCCGCAGCAGAAACTCACCAATATGATCATTCTGGAAGAGGCTCATAACCTGCTGCACAAGAAATCCGCCGAGTCGAAAGAATCGGTTTTAGAGACCAGCATTCGGATGATTCGGGAATACGGGATCGGTTATGTATTCATCGATCAGTCCGCTTCACTATTGAGTAAAGTGGCCTTTGCCAATTCTTATGCGACCGTCGCCCTGAGCCAGAAGCTTCGCAGTGACGTCCAGACTATCGCCGGCGCCATGAACCTTTCGGATGTCCAGAAAGAGTCTTTGAGTACCCTGCCGGTCGGTACTGCGGTGGTCCGGGCGGCGGATGAATTCTCGCAGGGATTCCTGATTAAAGTACCCCTTTCCCGGATTAAAAGCGGCCAGGTCGGTGATTCTATGGTCCGGAGGCGTTTTAACAGTTTTACCGGAAATACCAGCGATAATCAGCCGGGTTTATCCAATTCAGAGCCGATTACAGCCATTCCCGAACCGGATAATAAAGAAATTATCGATAAAAAAGATCATACAGAATATCCCCACCCACCAGTACCCCTGATATCAGAAGTATCGGCTGAAGAAACTTCTGATATCCCGAATAAAATTCCTGTAAAGGAATTCAACAAGGAGGAAAATCGCTTCCTGATGGATATCATCACTCACCCTCTTTCTACTACAGTAAACCGGTATCAGAGGCTGCGTCTCTCCCGCCGCAAGGGCAATGCCATCCGTCAGGCAATGGAGTCGGCAGGCATAATCGAGCGGGTGGTCATCGCCACTAGGACCGGCCAGGTGGTGCTGTATCAGCTCACGGAGCCGGGCAGACAGGTATGCCAGGACCAGCATCTAGAACCTGGACCAGTACCGCGTGAGAGCCTGGAACATCGCTGGTGGGTCTATCATGTTCGCAGTCATTATGAACAGCAGGGTTATGAGGTTGCCCTGGAACATCCGGTCAAAGGCAACGGGGCGATCGATCTTCTGGCCAGCCGGCCCGGGGAAACCATAGCGATAGAAGTCGAGACCGGAAAATCCGATATCAAGGCCAACCTGGAGAATATGAGAAAGGGCAGATTCGATAAGATGATCATGCTGGCTACCTCTCCGGCCGCCGCGGCCGCTTGCAGCAGAGCGTTGGAAAATGCGGGAATGAGCGACTCGGCAGCGATTATTTTACAGACTTGGCTGGACATCTCCTAGTGCCTAACTCTGGAGGTAATGGTCCAGACTATAATCAGGTTTTCTAAGTGACTGACGCAACTTAAGATAGAGATCCTGCTGCCAGTTGGGTTGTTCCAGGCTGCGGGGGCCAAGCACAGTGGCGGGTATCTGATTATACCGGTATATCTCGATTCGTTGTTCCAGAACAGCTGGATTGGGGCTGTCCAGATAGTCTATCACGGCCCCGCCGTCTTGATTTAAAGTAAAGGACGGGCGCCAGATTTCGTTTTTGTGGTCATGATATACCAGGGTCGGCTGCCGGTAAAAGAAGGGCAGACCGTAACTGTCGAGCAGACGGCCTATCTGCCGTTCCTTCTGGTTTTGATAAGGCGGTTCATTTGCCGGCCTTATACTGGCTAATTCCGTATTATTTCCCATTTTTGGTTACCTCCCGAGCGGTTTGTCGAGCCAGAGCTGAGAGTTTGTTCTCGGTTCTGGTGATGAGTTTGAATATATGGGTGTTGTGTTTCTGGAGCTTTTCCGCCCGTTTCAGGCAGGTCAGCATGGCCTGATGGTTATAGTTTCGAGCATAATTCTGGGCCTGTCGGGTAAGTTCACGAATCTCCAGTTCAATATCCGATACCGACTTTTCCAGACGTTCCAGACGGATATCGAGTCCGGCCATCTGGTGGTAACGCTGGGCCAATAGTTCGGAGGCCGCCTTCTTCTTTCCGGCGGGTAATTGACGGCAGATATCTCTGGTCTCTTCCAGACGGGCCAGATGACCCTTGCGCATACGATGGGCCTGGGCGCGCAGTTGGGCCATGCGTTCGGTAAGATAGCCCTCGGCGGGCAGCAGGCGTTGTATTTGCAGCAGGACATTACCGGCTTCGTCTGCCTGTCGATCGAGAGGAGCGTTACCCTGTTCCAGGCGTTTCAGGTTGCGCTGCAGAGACCGGGAAATACGCCGATTGCGATAGAGATCGGAGATGTCCGGTTTTGCGGCAGGATTCAGGAAAAGCTGCGCGTGATTATGTGAGCGCAGAAGCAAGGCTATGATGCCCACTATAAGAGCTGTGGTCATTATTGAGGAAATCGCCTGCTGATCGACAGCCCAGGATTCCCCCATTATAGAAGCGATCAGCAGACAGACCCCCAGAGCCAGTCCGGCCCCGGCCCAATTGCCTCCGATCCGGCGAATGGCCTGATAGATTACCAAGGCCAGGACCAGAATAATGAAACCCGCGGAGATAGGCCCGAGATTCTTTACGGAAAGCCCGCGGTTTTGCAGCCACCATACCAGCCCCAGGGATAGCGCGGTACCGAAACAAACCGAGATCGTTATGGCCGCGCGTTGATTTTCCAGACGCTTGCCCAGGACCGCATATGAAATTGCCGTAAAGAACGCAAATGCGAGCATGAAGTCCGGCAGGAGCGTTTCCTGCCAGACATAGAGGTTAAAATCTAAGCTTTCGAGTCTCATACGGGACCTTACGGGCACACTGATATATATAATTTACGGTTTGTAAAGGTCAGCTGTCGAAACTGGACAGGATGGTCTGGTAGATGCGATCGGTCATTTCCGACGGCAGCTCCAGGGTAATTTCCCGGGTACGGCCGTAGCGGCCCCGCGAGATGATACGGCTGCGCAGCAGGGAATACATATCCAGTTCAGCGATCAGATCACCGAAGACCCGGGCGGTGATTACCCGCAGGTTGACGCGATGACAGAATGATTTATAGGTATCGTAGGCCTGTCCGCTGGCGATCAGCGAGGAGCGGCTGTGCCGGATGCCTTCGATTACCGCCGCCATAGCGGCCTGGAGCTGCTGAGGAGCACTGCGCAGCAGAGTGAGATAACGGTCCATTTCCAGTTCCGTGGAGGCTCTATCCACAGTATCCAAGGTTATTTGCGAACCGGTCTTTTCGGCCAGATAAGCGCTGCGGGCCAGCAGGGCCACCGCCTTGCGGGCATCACCATGTTCGCGGCTGGCCAGGGCCGCGATTTTTTCGATCACTCCGGGTTCCAGGGCATCGGGGTGTAAGGCCTTGTCTACCCGTATTCGGAGAATATGCTGGAGGTCGACGGCATTATAAGGTTTGAAGATCAGTTCATTGAGTTTGAGAAACGATTTTACCCGCGGGTCGAGATGATCGGGCCAGTCGAGTTTGTTGGATACCAGTACCAGGATGAGTTTGGCGGGGATATTCTGGGGCAGGCGACGGACCAGGAAGGTCATGAAGTTGTTCTTGTCATGCCGGACATTGTCCACTTCGTCGATGAACAGGACCAGATAACCTTTGTATCGGGCTAGTCGGGATTCGATATTGAACATCATTTCTTCCAGAGAGATGCCTTTTTCGTAGCGTTTACTGGCGTTGAGCAGGCAGGCCAGGTCGTTCAGGGCCCGAAAGCAGGGCCGAGGGTTGGAAAGATCCAAGTGGACATGGCGGATCGGAATGTTCCGGCGGTGACACATCTGAGAAAGCAGGTTCAGGAAATAGCTGATGGTCAGGGTCTTGCCGGTTCCGGTCTTGCCCCAGATGGCCAGGTGGCAAGGGTGGTCCTGCCGCAGGATACCCGCGAAATGGCAGCTGAGTTCCTTGATTTCGGCATCGCGAACATTGGCGTTGAAGATTTCTTCCAGTACAGCCAGCTGTTCGGAGCGGATGAGCTGTTCATCGTCCAGGAACCGCCGGTTGAGGATGATGGCGGACTGAACCATGTGTTCGATCTGATTGATTATCTTGTTTTTGACATTGGGATGTTCCATGAGAACTTCACCTCCAGATGCCTTTACTGGAGGTACTTGTATATAAAGGTTTCGCTGGGGGCAGGATGAGAGTAGTTTTCGAGTGGAAACGGTGTTTTTCGATAACGGGTTGTCGATTTTGGAGTTTTTGTTATCACCGCTCAGGAGTTACCGGCAATCAGCTTGAAGTATTTCCATATAGAAAATAATAATATGATAATGTTTATATTGTTATTGATAGCGAGTTCCACTGGAAGTCTGCTCTGGGAGGGCCAGAAGATTTTGCCTGCCGTTTTGTACTCTCATTTTTATGTTCAGTGAGATGTCATTTCAAAGGCATGCTGAAATCATCTGTAGGAGACTTTTTATGCTAAAATCGATCGGACTTGTTATTCTATACTTTTAAGGAGTTCGGCTATGACCATGCTGCCCAGTCTGAGAAATGAATTACACAAATACAGTAAACGCGGCGGCGGTATGCAGCCGCGCGGTATTTCCAGAGGTCGTATCCAGATTCCGGAATATGCTGGAGCTGTGCAATCGTATGGGCCCAGGAGAGACCATCGGCTTTATGGCTGGGATAACAAAGATGAGTACCAGCCTCGCTTGAACGCCCCGGCGGTTCAGAATCAGGAATACGAAACGTACTGTAATTGGGATCTGGATTTACCTGGGGCTGATAACGAGATGCCGCTGTTCAAGCCTTTTCCGGAACTGAAGGAAAAAGAGGAGGAGCCGAAGTTGTCATGGGAATCTATTTATGACAAGTTTTTCCTCGATTGGCTGGAGGAGAGTTATCAAAAGGAACCTGTTTCAGTGGACAGATTCATCAAGGAACCATCTGTCGAGGCCTTCGCCCCAAAGACCGAAGACAGTGTAAACGGTATACTCGATCCGGATAACCTGCCGGAGTTCAACGATGTAATGGATGCCTGGAGGCAGCTGCATAAGGTTCTGCCGTCTGACCACCAGGATATTCAGAATCTGCGGCAGGCATTTCATGAGTTTTTGGATCATGAGGAGTGGTGCCCTCAGCCGGAGTATTTCGGGGTTTCCGGTCAGTCCAGACATCGCCTGGGTGTGGACCCGTATATGGATGATGATTTGCCTTATGAGCCGATGCCTATGCAAATTCCCGGACATCTGGCGCCGTATTTGCCTGCAGCTGATTTAGGGGGATCGGGACTGGAGTCGGTTTTGTCTCAGCCGGAGGGCGAAACCTATGCCGAAATGTCAGGGCTGGAGCAGGTTATTGACGAGGGCCAGGCAATGCCGGAAATGACTGGTACGCCGGGGCCGGATGCCTTCGAATCATTTGGCCTGGGAGGACTCACTTACGCTGAACCAGAGAATCCGGCGGGCCCTATGATGGATACAGCCGCCCAGGAGATCGAGCAGGCCATCGATCAGGCGATTGGCTTGCCCATGGATCAATCTATGCAGATGCAGCAGGAGCAGATGGAACTGGAAGAGATGCAGGAGATGATGCCTGCGCCCGGGAGTATGTTTTTTGGTGGTTTCGGCCCGCCGGAGATGATGCCGGGACCGATGTAGTGGAAAAAAGCAAAGATTTATATAGCTGGGCTGTCAGAGGTCTCGTGAGGTGATATTCATGGGAAGAGGCAGGCCGCACCGCTGTCCGTATTGCGGCAGTACCAGCAGTCATAAAAAAGGCACTCGCCAGACCCGCACTTTGGGGTTGAGGAAGATCAGACGCTGCAACGAATGCGGCAGGAAGTTTACGCCCAGACATCAGAAATCAGCAAGTAATACGCACGAAGATACTCCATGCGGCTGAGGCGTAAGTTTTATAAAGAACGGTATGTTTACAGCTAATAATTTAAGACAAAACCTGGTTTTGCTCAAACTCGGGACGTAATTGAACGCACATGCAAGAGCTGATCTTGGGATCGGTCAGTATGAAGCGAACGCCCGACGATAAACTGTATCAGGCTGAGAAGACAGCCGGGATTTTTCTAGGGATACGAATAAGGTCTGAAAAAGGACTGATTCGAGTTTTTTGAGTGAGTCGGAGAGAGAGGGCATTGAGTTAAAAATATTATTGACGTTTTTTTCTGGTAAGGCACATCTGTTGAAAGCGGCAGATGTGCCTTTGGTGTTTCAAGGCGGTCTGACTAAACGAAAGGAAGGTGTCATTATGGCATGGAGACCAACGAGTTATTTGATTGAGGGTGTACTGGATAACGGTATGCCGGGTAAGGTGAGCGGCTGGATGCGGTTTACCGGAATGGAAGAAAAGATAGTTTTTGATTTGGAAGGGAATTTTCATCGAGATATTCGCGGCGCTAAGGTTAGGCTGCGAGGTGATGGTGAAACCAGAAATGCGGATCAGGCGAAACAGTATCTGGAAGGTTTCGCTCAGCGACAGACCGGCAAGGTAGGTGATATGACCGCAGGACAGGAACCGGTGGATTATGTCGATTATCCGTATTTCGAATGGTACAGCCCGGAAAACGGCAGGTGTGTCATCGAACTGGAGGCGGATCAGGTGGAGATCTTGACGCCGCCGATCCCGGCCTGTGAATCTGACCCGCTCAGCAGGAATGACCAAGCCGAGAACATGGCGGAATATCTTTCCGGTATGGCCGCGGAACTGGGGCTATCTTCACAGCAGACGATATGTGTGGGTAATACCGCGGCTGTCGAACGGGCCAAAAAGGTCGCGGAAAACGACCGACGGCGCGGCATGAAACTGCTGCCTCCGGAGATACGCGAGAATCTGCCGCCTCTGTATAGCCAGGACGGCAAGGGCGGAAAAGCCGTAGTGCATTGCAAATTCTTCACTCCGGATGCGAATTGGACCTGGTATGTGCTCGAGGGAGAGCCGGTTCAGGATGAATCCGGTCGGGAAATTGACTTTCGCTATTTCGGTCTGGTAGATGGCATGGAGCGAGAACTGGGCTATTTCATGCTGGGTGAACTGGAAGAGATCCGCGGACCGCTGGGCTTGCCCATTGAACGTGATCTGCACTGGCGGGCCAGAACCCTGGCGGAAATCGACCCGGATAGGTTCAAGAGCAGTGAGAAGGGCAGGTGATGATAATGAATACGAAGAAATGTCAAAATCCCTTATGTGATTCCCAGGCGGTTTTTACAGTTGAAATACTCGCCACCGCATCATTGAACAATAAGCGTATCATTTGCCCCCGCTGTCATGAAGTATACCGGTGGGGTCTGCATCGGGGCGAAAGTATTGCCCGTCGGCAGCGGCTGTGGGTCCTGGCTATTGCCGACCGGGGTATGGTCGCTTTCGCCCAGGCATACAGCAGTCAAGAGCGAGCCGAACAGGGCTTGATCGATTATCTGCGTACGGAAGAAAACTACACCGGTCCTGATGAAATCTCCGCAGCGGCCTCCTGGCTGGCCGATCATGATGAGCGGCTGGGTGCGGAAATCTTCGAAGCCGAACCTGATATGGATGACGACAACCTGGTGCCAGGAGTTGATCTCATCAGCAAATTTCTGAACGATCAAGGTTTTATAGTCCTGGGTCGCAATCAGCAGGATGCAAATCCGGAATTGCCGTTTGAAGCCTGGGCCTATCAAGGACCGCTGGATTTTCAGGCAGCTCAGCCGGTAACTTTCAGTCTGGCGGAAAACCCGATGCAGGCATTGCACAACCTATCGGAAAAGCTGGGTGATTTATCACCGCAAGCGAAAGGCGCCAGCATCCCCAAGAATTACCAGATTGCTGCCCCTCCGGATGAGAAGGATTTGTTTCGGGTAGTGTATGTAATCGATGTCGGGGCTGACGATGTCACGCAAGCAGCCTGGAATGCCTATGAGATGATGAGCCAGTCGGATGCCCTGCCTCCGGTCCTGGAAGTGATCAATAATCAGGGTGACCGGGTCAGAATCGACCTCAGCCGGCGAAAGAAAACATAATTCCCGGAAATGCCGTAAGCTCTGCTGTTGTTTTGCAGAGAATCCTATCGACCGTTGGCCTGATCCGCCGAAAAGCATCTCTTAACTCCAATTATTAGAAAGGTTCATTATGCAAACATACGGAATCTCTGCGCGCGGTCCGCCGTCTGGAACTGCCCGCGGGGAAAAAAAGAAAGGCAAACAATAACCAATTAAGCTAATAGCTCATTTTTTACGAAAGGACATATCATGAAGATTTTGTTTATCAACAACGACCTCGGCGGTTTTGCCGATTACCTGGACATAGCCGAAAACACCACGGTAGAGCAGTTTTTCCACAAGCAGCTGCCCGGCCGTCAGCCGGAAGATTATCTCATCCGGGTCAACCGTCAGCCGGTAGCGCGGGACTATCGTCTCCAGGAAGGCGATCGGGTTACCGCGACTCCCACGAAGATCGAGGGGGCTCGGTAAGATATCTGATATTTACAAATCACGGGGCATCTGTACTTATTATGAGTGCAGATGTCCTTTCTTATTCAAGGAAAGGAACCATTATGGAAACCTCTGTTAAACATAAAATCCGCATAGCTCAGGTGCTGCGGGAACAGCTGCTTGACCTGCGGCAGTATCGTCTCAGTGAAGTCCTGCGACTGACCGGCCTGGTCGGCAATAAACTGGAAATGCTGCTGCTAAATCACCGGAAACTGCAAGGCTGCCAGCAGCACAAGTGGTCAAATGCAACTGCGAAACTTAGCCAGGGACTGGAGAATAATCTGCGGGATCTGCCTTTTTCGATAGACCAGACACTGAGGATGATGCATAACTGTCAGTTTGAGATACCGACCCTGCGGCAGCTGGTCGAGGAACTTACGCAGCTGGAGCAGGAGTTTGGCCGAATCGAGTGTAATCTTAAAAAACTGACCCTCTCGGTATTTACCGAACCGGTGGAGCTGGAAGGAATCTACCTGGGTGATTTTGAGATCCGTCTGGAGATTGCCAGCCTGCATGAGTTGCGGGACTGCGGTATATTCCGGATCGCAGCGCTGGATCCGCACCCGGCGGCCGGTAATGAAGGTGTGACGCATCCGCATGTCAACGATGAATATCTCTGTGCCGGCGATGCCGGTAATTCCCTGCTGCAGGCCCTGGCCGCGGGACGTATCTGTGATGCCTTCCTGCTGATCAAATCGGTATTGCAGACCTATAACCCCTTATCACCCTATGTGGCTCTGAGCGACTGGGAAGGTATCGCCTGCTATGACTGCGGCTATGTCGTTCATGGTGATGAATATTATTATTGTGAAATCTGCGATCATGATTTCTGCTGTGAATGTTTCAGCAGCTGTGCTAAGTGTCATATCGCCGCCTGCCGCTGCTGCCTGAAGACCTGCCCGGTCTGTGAGCTGGATTACTGTGAAAGCTGCCTGTCCAGCTGTGTTGAATGTGATACCGAGATATGTGAATCGTGTCTGGAAGATGATCTGTGTCCCACCTGTAAAAAAGAAAGCGAGGCTTCTGATGAAGAAGAAAGCATCTCAGCAGAAAACGAAGTCGCCTGAGAAGAAGCGGATGACACCACCAGCGCTGCGTTTTTCGCCAAGTGCCTGGGCCAAACTGATATACTTTCGGGATCAGGGCGATACCGAGATCAGCGGCTTCGGTATAAGCGATCCGGATGATCTGCTCTGTGTCAGGGAATTTCAGACTATCCGGCAGGAAGCTTCCGTTGCCAGTATCAGTCTGGACGACCAGGCTATCGCCGATTACTTTGATGTTCAGGTAGACGCCGGACGCCAGCCGGAGCAGTTCTTTCGGATCTGGTTGCACACCCATCCCGGCGGCAGTTCCCATCCCAGCAGTACCGACGAGAGCACTTTCGAGCGGGTGTTCGGCCGATGCGACTGGGCCCTGATGTGCATAGTCGCCCAGGAAGGCGAAATCTACGCCCGACTGCGGTTCAATACCGGGCCCGGTGGCGAAGTCAAGATTCCCGTCCTTGTGGATTACAGCTTACCCTTTGCCGCCAGCGACCATCAAGCCTGGCAGGCGGAATATGATGCTAATATACAGGTAAGCGACTGGGCGCACGAGAAGCGGTCATTTGGTATCAATGAAGAGCGTGAGTTTGTGGAGTACAGCCTGCCCCAGGATATCATCGAACAGCTGGAAGAGCTGGAACCGGCCGAACGCCGGGCGGTCATGGATGAACTTTCCGTACGGCCGGAACTCTGGGAAGATGAAAGTGAGGTGATGTTCTATGATTGACAAATTTGTGAAAATCACCCCGGGATTCGTCAGCCAGACCTTCGTGAAGAATGATGAGGCGAAGCATGTTTGCGTCCGGCAGGAATTCACGGCCGGGGAACCTTCTGATTATGAGGATGATCAAGGCAGGCCCCTCAAAAAAATGCCAGATCATGAGCATCATTTCTTTGACATGGTCCAGCCCCAGCCGAAAGTCAAATATCTGCTCTATAATGAGCTTTTGGGCTACCTGGAAGATGAAGAAGCCTTCGAGGCGGCATCTCGGGAAGAGGCCCTGGAGCAGATTGTACGTAACATGGGCTATTCACTTATCGAAGCCCTTAAACAGGAATAAAAACGAAAGGATATTCAATCATGAAAAACTATGAACCCACGCCGGAACGTTACAGCCGGCAGAAAGATCTCGTTCCGCCAGAGCGGCTCGCTCAATGCCAGGCTACGGCAATCGGAATAGGCGCCATTGGCCGACAGCTCGCCCTGCAATTAGCGGCCCTGGGTATCTCCTGGCTCCAGCTTATCGATTATGATACGGTCGAAGAAAGCAACCTGGCCAGCCAGGGCTATCTCCAGGATGACCTGGGCCAACTTAAGGTTGACGCCACCGCCCGATTATGCAAACAGATCAATCCGAGACTGGAGATATTCTGTGAAGCGCAGCGTTTTCGCCGGGGTCAGGAGATCGGCAATGTCATATTCTGTGCGGTGGATAAGATCGCTAGCCGCCAGTTGATCTGGCAGGCGGTAGAATCTCAAGTAAGCTTCTTTGTCGATGGTCGGATGTCAGCGGAAGTTCTGCGTATCCTCACCGCCTGCGATTCAGATTCTCGTCAGCACTATCCAACCACTCTTTTCACTCCTGAAGAGGCCTATACGGGAACCTGCACTGCGAAAACTACCATATACACCGCCAATATAGCCGCGGGATTCATGCTGAGTCAGTTCACCAAGTGGTTGCGAAATCTACCCATAGAAAGTGACATTCAGATGAATCTGCTGGCTATGGAACTTACTTAGAATTCTTGATTCTTTACCTCGCGGTCGACTTTCTGACCGCGATTTTTCTAACGAGTTAGCTACAGCTGTATTCTTTATCCAAATAAGGTAATAATTCAAAGAACGCTTATTCTACTCTTTTGGTATGATTACAAATTCACTATGTGCGGGGATTGATCTGGGACCTCCTATAATATAGTGCTGAAAGATACTTCAAATCTCAATCCTGCCAACAATCCTTTTCCGGTTTTAACATAATCATCTGACAACTACTCGCATTCCTTCTGCGGGTTCAACCCAATAATATCCGATGAAACGATCCACTCTTTTAATAGAGTCCTTGGTGATTTGGAGCTGTCACCGAGCGATGACTATGCCAACCTCAGCCAAACTTGCCCGCACTAACTCCGCGACCGCTAAAATCAGTAATAACAGCACGTTAACGAAAGAATCCGCCAACTGAAAACCAAAGAAAAACATTTATTCTAATGCGGATTGTTCAAGTTTTATATATCTGACATTTCCCATTTATACAGTTGAAAAACATAATTTCTTCTAACGTGATCTACAATTCTACAAAATTCACTACCGCAAGGTCAAGAATATTTCATTCCATGCACGGTTTTCCTCAAAATTCTGTAAATATACGGTTTCTCATACGCCTGACCACTTACAGACCTCATTTTTTGACAGACCTTGACTGCTCTGGTGTTCATAAAATCAGGTTTTTCAGCATTTATCAGTATCATTTATCCACTCGGCAGCAGCTTCAATCGTTTGATTCTATCCAGAATCTCATAAAACAGCGATCTTGACACCAGCACCTCTGCCATTTGGAAGGTTACATACCGGGCGTGGCTGACAACCTTGGCTCCTATCTTAACCAGTTTTTCCCGCATGGTTCGCAGTGACCAGTCATTGATTGACTTGGGCAGTGCCAACCGACGCAGGAAGTTGCCAATATTATATGCCATACAGAACAATTGCAGCCGAACCTGATTATCATCAAAATCATGGCAAGACAGACGTGTCCATTTCAATGCATACTTGCCTTCCTTAATCCACTGCTCTGCTGTGCCACGCTTGTTATAAAACTTGACGACATTGCTGTGTTTCCAGCGAAGATTGGTCACGATAAAACCAACGCTTGGAAATAACTGATCTGCGTGCCATTCCACTTTCGCAACAACTCTTCTGTCTATTTCCCAACTGGCTGCTTGGTATCGAAAACTGTGATATTGAACAATTGGCTCTTTGGGGGGGCGACCTACGTGGCGTGTCAAAAGGTGTTCAATGTGGCTCTGGAGTATATTATTGCCCTTTAGCCGTATCGCATAGTAATAGCCTTCTGCTTCAAGCAGGCGGTAAATATCAGGATTGGCAAAAGCCGCATCACCACGAAAATAACGGATAATGTCTTTGTCCTGATACCGTTTAATAATCGGTTCCAATACACTTTTCCAATCATCGCTGCTGTAGAAATTACCATTGCGAAGTAATGCTCTTTCAATATCGCCAAACTGATTGAATACGAACAAAGGATGATAACAAGTATAACCGAAATGACCGTTGTAGGCAGAACCCTCTTGCTTTCCAAAGGTCGGACTGTCTGAACTGTCCATGTCGAGAATAATCTCTTTGGTAGACTTTTGCTGATGCACTTCATCAACCCATTTCCCTGTTTGGTTTATCAATGCTTTCAGGTTTCTGGGCTGTGTGAGAATCTCGGTTTCAAACCGTCCCATCTGACTGACAGAAGCTGCTGTCTTATACTTTGCTCGTTCACCGACAACATGACGCATAGCAGGATCAACCGATAATCGTTCAGCATCGTTGGTGTCTTCATAACCTGCCAGACGACTGTACACCGACTGACGTAACAACGCAGCAAGGCTGTGCTGTGTGTTTTTGCCGATTCGATTGTCTGTTAGTGTACATGCTGTCATTTCTATCAATCCGAATGCATCATCGATTTCTCGATACGCTAATAAACCTGCGTCACTGGTGACTTTCACTCCATGAAATTCGAGCTTCAATTTGTTGTCAAAATTGACTCTCAGAGCATCCTTTTTGGCTTCACCCATTGGGTTCTCCAAATCTGAACACAAAAACTGTTGTAAACAGAATCCATAAGCCCTATACTATTAAAATCTTACTTTTTTGTACGGATTTATTTGGGAAATGCGGGTCTAAGGTGTCATTGGGCGCCTGAAAACCGGCCACTTTGGGGCGCTGCAAAACCGGCCACTTTGATTAAGGTTTTATAGTTTTCTCCGGGGTGTTTTTCAAGCGTTAATTGTCGTTTTTGGGATTATTCTCTTGGTCCTGCTTTTTCTGGTTCTTCAGGCGATAGCTTCTGCCGGTAATCTGCACTAATTCGCAATGGTGCAGGAATCGGTCCAGGATGGCGGTGGCCGAGGGCACATCGCCGAGGAGTTTGCCCCAGTCTTCCAGGGGTCGGTTGCTGGTCATGATGGTTGAACGGACTTCGTACCTGCGCATAATCACCTCAAAAAGATACTCGCCGCTGTTGCGGGGCAATTGCTTCATGCCCATATCATCGATTATCAGCAGGTCCGCTTTGAGATATTTCGCCAGGACCTTGTCTATCTGGCCCAGGGCCTCATCCTGCATAAAATCCCGTACCAGATCGAAGATCGAGCGATAGCGGACCGTATGGCCGTTCTTAATGGCCTGATAGCCCAGAGCCTGGACCAGGTGGCTTTTTCCGGTGCCCGGCGGTCCCAGGAACAATATATCACTGCCCTGGCGGATAAACTTTCCGGCGGCAAAATCATAAATCTGTTTTCGCTTGATGGTATTGTTGAACTGCCAATTGAAGTCTTCCAGGGTTTTCAGTTCTCGAAAACCGGCCTGCTTGATTCTTCTCTGCATCAGCCGTTCATCTCTGACGAAAAGTTCATCCTGCAAGATCAGTTCCAAAAACTGCTCGTAAGCCAATTTGTTGCCCACCGCTTCCTGGATGCGTATCTCCAGAGATGAAGCCAGGCCTGACAATCGTAATTTCTTCAATGCCGCCCGCAATGATTCCTGCATGTTCGTACTCCTGATTTGAAGGTTAGTAAAGCCATAACATTTCGTTATCTTTTTCTCGCCCAAAGGCGGAGGTTAAATGTCAGGGTTTGGGGCAGAGCCCCAGGTAAAAATAGTTGCCGCAGGCCTCCTTAATATTCCTGGTCGTTCCCGGCCGCCAGAGTAACGAAGTCCTGATAATCATCCAGGCCGCGAATAATGGGATGTTCATCGATAAAATCCATCATCTGCTGATCCGGGATATCCTGGTCCAGTATTTTACGAACCGTTTGCAAACGCCAGGCTCCGTGACGGAGAGCTTTGCGGCAGGCTTCATCTATTTGCTTAGGCGAATATTTGCCGCTCAGACTCAATAAGCCCAGAATCGCTCTTTGGCCGGTTACACCCCGAATTTCAAACAGCTGCCTGGCCCATTGATGGCTGTGCTTGCCGAGCAGGGCTGTCCTCTGGATCAGCCATTGAGCCCCTTTTTCGATTTTGCTCTGTTTATGGGCATGGATATGCCGTCGGTCAGTCTGGAATCGGCCCGGTTCGACTTTGCTGTGCAGCGCGATCTGCTCCATTTTACTGTTGAATACCCGCACCAGACGGCCGTCCCATCGCACCCAGACTTTATGGCCGACAAATTCCGGCGGAGCCGAGTAATATGCTTTGTCAACTTCTATATAACCGTCGCGATGGACGCTGCGTTTGGCTTCGGTGAAGGAGGGGAAATAACCTTCCGGCAAAGGCTGCAGGGCCGGCTTTTCGACTTCCTGAAAAACCTTTTCGACCTGCTGACGGGTGGTGCCGTGAATACGTTTATCGGCAATGTTCTGTTCCCAGTGAAGAAGATGGGTGTTCTGCTCATTCAGACAATCAAAATCTCTGCCTTTCAAGGCATTGTCCTGAACATAATTGATGCCGTTTTCGATCTTGCCTTTGTGACGCGGCATATATGGCTTGGTGGGCAGGATGGCCGTGCCGTAATGAAGACAGAAAGACTGCACCCGGGGTACGATCTCCGGGTCATACCAGTCGGCCCGGGTTACCGCGGCCTTGAGATTGTCGATTACAATAGTCTGCGGTACCCCGCCGAAATACCAGAAGGCATTTTCCAGGCAGCGCAGAAAGCTGTCGGTACTCTGATGGAATACCGTTTCACTGTAAGCTTTGCGGGAACAGCTCAGGACGATACGGAAAACATAACTCTTTTTACGTTTGCCGTTGGGCATGGGGATGTAGCGGGCCGTGCCGAAATCGATCTGAGCTTCCAGGCCCGGTGAACACTCCAGGCGGCGGAACGGCAGAGGATTGGCATGACGCAGCTTGCCGACGTAACGTCGCACACTGTAGTAGCTGCCGGAAAAATCATGGTCAGCCGTCAGGTCCTGATAAATCCGCTGAGCCGATAATTCCCGCTGAACCATGGGCACGATCAGTTCGTGGTACCGGACGCACTGACTGGTCGAACCAGGGGGAACCGGGATAGAATCAGCCTCAGAGCCGGGGGGCGCCTTGGCCGGTTTTGAACCCCCGGGGGGCGCCCCGTCGCAAGCCGCCGGAACCGATTCGACAGCCGGAGGAGCTAATGTGTCGTCCGGGCAGTCACCATCACGGTTTTGCCGCTGCCGAAGAGCCCAATAGCGGGCCACCGTATCCCGATGAATGCCTAACTCCCGCTGAATACGACGGTTAGACCAGCCGCGGGCCTTGAGATCAACTGCCGTTTGTACCTGTGCCATCGTCAAATAGTTCGCCATTTTGTGCCCCTGTCAACCTGAGTTTTTACCCAGATTAACAAAGACAAACATATCAACTATTCAATTCTGGCCGGTTTTCAAGCGCCCATCACTGGCCGGTTTTGAGCGCCCCTTGACATCTAAGGTTTCCGTGCGATTCATGCCCGTATCCTCGCTGTGCCTTTGAATAACGAAAACACACACACGGAAAGGATATATTGGCTTTTTTAACAATGTAATTCTGGGTATGAGTCAGTTCATTTGGTGATTGAATATTATGACGTATTTGATAAAATGCAGTTGTGGCCGATCATATTACAAAAGAAAGGCGAAGCTGGAATATGTCCAGGATTCGCAGTAAAAACACAAAGCCTGAATTACTTGTTCGTTCTATGTTGTATCGGATGGGATATCGATTTCGGCTTCACCAAAAGGATTTGCCTGGTAAACCGGATATCGTTCTGCCAAAATACAAAACCGTGGTTTTTGTTCACGGATGCTACTGGCATCGACATAAAGGGTGCAAACGATGCACAACTCCATCTGTGAACCAGGATTACTGGGTTCCAAAATTTGAACGAAATATCCAAAAAGATCAGGCAAACAGAAAAGAGCTCAAAAAGCTTGGATGGAAAGTCATTGTGATTTGGGAATGTGAAACTAAGAGTCCAGAAAAAATATGTAAAATAATTGACAAGCAAATGCAAGGATGAGTAATGCATATCTCGAAAACTTGAATTTCAAGAATACAAAGAATACGCACATTACTCAAAAGGCGCACGATCCAGCCTATATAATACCTATACTACGAGATAAATTGACAGCGACGTTCTGCAATTATGGTCAATCTGAAATAGGGTAGTTTGAGTTCACACTTTTATATTTATTTCCGGCAAATGTATCCAAGATCGCCTTAAAGATAATCTTGGCACCTGCGGGCGGCACCGCCATCCCGATTTGTTTTCTGACCTCCTCTTTTGAACCTTGAAATTCAAAGTCATCATCAAAGCTCTGCAGTTTTGCACGCTCGCGATTGGTCAGGGCCCTGTGTTCCTCCCAATGATAGACATGGGTCCCTCCTCCTCCGCTACCGGTGATTGTATATGATGGGAGGTCTGGATGAAGTCGTCTATAGATATGGCTCATCCGGGCTTTAGTGCAGTGAAGGCGGCATTCATCGATTAGTCGGCAGATTTTATAGTCCGACAAACCGGATAATTCTTCTTTATACCATGGAACCTTCTGGAGGATTTCCAGCCGTTGCGTTGGTTTCATCTCAAGCAGCTCGTCTAAAAACCAGGCGTTTTTCCATGGTGGTGTAAACTGCAGGCGCCGCACAATTCTGGGATCTTGGCGTGTCAACTCACCATTGGGGGAACCTGGCTTGATCCTTTCAATGGCCTCCCGTGCCGAAACATAAGCTTTGAGAGTGCCGGGCCCGTGTGTAGGAGCGGGAACTCTGAATGGCTGGTTCCTGCACTGGTCTTTGCGTATTCCGACAACAATGAACCGGTGACGGGTCTGAGGAACTCCATAATCTTCAAACTTGTACAAATGCGCCGTCAGGCGATAACCATGTTTTCCGGCAACTTTAAGATCTGAAAGGATTTTCCTGAAGGCCACACCCTGATTGGCGGAATGAATGCCGCTGACATTTTCGGCAATAAACCAGAATGGATCCATATGTTTGATCGCCATGATGCCGGCTTTATACAGATGACCATACTGGCCGTTTACACCCTGTTGCTTGCCAACCAGACTAAAATCGTTGCAGGGAAAGCCGAAGGCTAACGCAGTGATCCTTTTATGATCCTGTATTTCATTTTTACAGAATTCCATCGCATCGCGACAGAGGCCGACACCACCATATTTTTCGGCGATATTAAGAGAATACGAATCAATAGCAGCTTGATCTTTGTCTACACCCCAAACGTGAGTAATGGAAAACTGTTTGCCTATTATTGAGTACACAGGGTGAGTCTGAGCAGCGCCCAGTGCCAAACCACCAGGACCGCAGAACAACTCTCCTAATTTAAATACACTCTTTTTCATATTTTCATCATCTAAAAGTGTTTTAACTAATCTTTATTGATAATTATTCCGAAAAGCCCTCTGAAATCATTCTATTTCTCAATTCCTGCAGTTTCTGGCACTGATAAGCATTTGGCAGTTTTGTCCCTGATATCGCCTCTGCCGCCTTCAGGATATCAAAATCAGGCAGTGTCAGCAAATTTTTATTTTTACCAAAATTATGCAGTTCAGCCCAATAATTCTGTCCTAAGTTTACTACAAACATCTGAGCCTCTATACCATTGAGCATTTTCTGCTCTGTCCTTGCCTCTTTTTTATCAGAAGCTACTTCTTCTTTGGAAACGAGAACACTTACGATTTCGGGGATCAGGTGTATATCCAGCTTTTTCATCATCTCCCAGCATTTTTCCCTTTTGCACCACTGGGTAACATTGATTGTATCCCTCTCAGGATCTGTCATGCAGTCAAATACAGCTTTAGTAATAATTTCTAACTGCTTGTGCAGTATTTCTGGAATAGTCTGTTTGTTCCAAATCAGTTTTAAATCCAGCACACCATTTTTGTATTGCGATTTAATCAAGTGCACAAGCATAGCAATCGAGTAGGTAACAATCTGTGCTCGGTAACCACTCTGATACCATGGCTGGGCGGAAACGAGTTTTTCAATGTAATGAAATAAGATAACCAATGCCACACATTCCTGATAGAAAGACTCATTGAAATCGGCCTCACGTGACTCCCACTCAGGGTCGATCCATGCTGCGAATGAAACAAAATTAGCCTGTGTCCCTTTACTGACTACATACGGGAGACATCGCCAAGAATTTCTGGCTTTTGCTAGTTCAGTCTTGCTTATAACCTGTTTTTTGGGATTTTGAATTTGAAATTTGTTTTTCTCTGATTTCGTCATTCTCATTTGAGCATGGAAATACTGCCCTCTCGCCCGTTCGTAGAACCAGTGAGTATTATGCATTCCCCCTCCAACGCTTGGAGCATATAATCTTCGCGATATGGTCTCCATACGAATATGGAATGGATGATTAGAAAAGAAATCAGCCTCACTAACCTTATTTTGACTATTAGAAGACTTAGAAATTTGGGGTATTATTTCATTAGCCGATTCTGAATCTACCTGCGTCAGCTTCATTTGCACAAAAATGTCTTCTAGAGAAACCTTGTCTTTATGTCTTGTATTTGAAAGCGATGCTGTGGTCTGCCCACCATTTACGATTTGCATATCTTTAGCATAGCTCAGATATTTTCCAGTTTTATTTTCTGATATCACAACATTTGTTGCTGTAATTGAAATTCCGTTATTGTAAGCAAAGAACATATCTGGCTGAGTCAGAATTGTCTCGCGAATCTTTTTATTTACTTTTACCCTAGTACTCAAAAAAGAGCGTACGTTGCCTTCTAATAACCTGCTGCCGTATTCATCATAGATGTCCGCCAGCACTTTGCCTGGGATAACACATAAATATGACTTGCTGATTTCAGTTGCGGCTGCGCTTGCTTCAACGCATGGTATTCCATTTTTAATATATTTCGTGAAATCCACTTCCAATTCTTCTCTACCTGTCTCAGCGAAACAGACCTTGAAGAAACGGCTAATATCCCAAACATGATAATTGATCGGAATACCTTCTATGTCCCCCTGCTTCAGATCGGTTAACCGCTCACTGATTATCGAATCACTGAAAAGGAAAAGGGAATACTTGCGTATTTGGTTGCCCTTTTCATTGATTAAATCAACCAGATCATATACAGGATTGCTGATTTCTAAATGATTCAAAAGGCCATTGCGTGATTCAGCTATGAATGCTTCAACTGCACTAAACATACGTACCGCATCTGTTTTGATTAGAGTTTTAGGGTCGTCATTTCCATCAAAATCTGCTAATATGAGATTCAGAGTGTAATCAAACTCATCTAAGCAATATCCATCAACCCTAAGCTTCTTATTACGTTTTCCAGTTCCCGCATAAAAACAAGAGGCAAAATCGGGAAGCACTTCAGCCTCGACCAGCTGTCTTGCTGCGACGTCTACAAAGGAAGCAACGGTTCCCTCTTGCTGATTAACTGCTGTTGACTTTACATCTTCTAAAAAATCTTTACGATACTCAAGCAGTTCCATCGTCATTCTCCCTATAATATTTTATTTCCCACGCTGATAAAGAATTGATTCCAAGTTCGTACGACAATTTAACCACTGATACTGGCAAATCCTGTCTTGTGATTCGTGGAAATGATTCATCGACCGAGTAGTATTTTACACATCTGCACACGTATTTGTGTTCGTCATATTTTATATTCTCTTGAAAACCGGCAATAGACAATTTAACATTGAATTCAGCTAATGCGGCCTGATTATTTTTCAGCAGATCCCTTATGTCAATAATTAATTCATTCAGTGTCTGACCATAATTGTCCTGCAGGGATGTGTTTTCAACAAAGTTGATCACAAGTTCTCCATCATTAGGAGCGTCAAGTTGTTCAATAGAGGATATATGGACAGCAACTGCTGCAGGGTCTATCGTTTTTATTTCACACCATTTAGCATCAAAAACAAAATCTTTATCGGCTTTATTGCAACCTATCCAGGCATCTGCTGTCTGAGCAGGTGGAAATCCATTTTGAATACAGCTGCGAAAAAACAGCAATTCACCAAACAGCCCTTTCTGTACTTCCAATGAAAGCAAACCATCTGAAGTTTGAGCCAGCAGCAACTGCCATTTTTGAAATCGCTTAATCACAAATGACATTCCTTTACCGCTGACGTTCCGAGATGATTCAACTATATCATAACATAGAGCAACAAAAGGCTGCTCGTGCTCGGGCTTAATCAAGGTAAAGGTAATCGACCATCTCCCATCCTGGCGCTTGCCGATTTGGACGTCTATCGACTTCGAACCAGATAGACCCGCCGGCTCCTCTTCAGATATTAAGAATAACTCTTTGCTACCGTACGCACTTTGGCCTATATAAAAATCCAGAGGATGCTCTGCATCGACACGCTTAAATGCATTCGGTCCCGGGATCAGATTATCCCAATCTCTTATGAACTCATTCAATTCTTTCATCAATATCGTCATCCTCTTCTTCAAATGGAAACAAATTTTGGGCTTCTACCAAATTGATACGATATAACGCTTTAATCGCCTGATCTCCACTAACCCTAGGGAATCCCAGGCCAAGGGCAACCATAGTTTTTAAATCAGCTATCGAAGAGCCATTACTTTCTATGAACTCCGGTTCAATCAGGTGCAAAAGCAGTACAGGCCTTCTGCCTTCGATAAGATAGGCTGTATCGCTAGCATTTTTCCTGCCTTTTGTATCATTCTCAAAAAAAGCTTTTTCTGCAGCTTTTATCTGACCTCTAGTAAGTCCTGCTTTAGTACAGCCCCCAGACCCGACTCTGACTTTTGTCCCGGAAACCATCAGAGCTCCGTCTTTAATTAGTATCTTACGTTTTTGTTTCTGTATCTTGATATCGCCAATATCCATGCTGCTACCGGTGCCATTAGGAATGACAACATCCCAATCCTGCAGATGGATATTTTCGGGCTTTTCGATAAACTCTGCCAGTGAACCCGAATGGAATGCAAAATGCCATGGATGCGAAACGAAACTTTTCAGCAACATTGCAACATCTCTACCCGAAACATTGGACCAAACGGTACTTCCATGTCGGAGTTCAGGTGAAGCTATGATGCCTTTTTCAGGAAGATCCAGTATAAACCGCACAACAGCTCTTTCATTGGAATGCAGAATATCAAGCTCTTCCTGAAGGCGCGGTGTTTCAATAAGTCTTCCATTTACAGAAATCCATCTCTCGATTAACTGAGCGTTTCGCATCTTGTTCAACGCAGTGACATACAGAACATCAGGATCCTCTCGGACTTTCAAACCGAATTCTTTGGGAGTCTGATTCAGACGATTCATCCGCCTAATCTCATCTTTTAATTCGTTTGAAGCCATACAGATATAAGCATACCAATCGCATGCATCCTGCGACATCCAAAATTTTGAAAAGATTCTCGTAGCCGGAACGGTAGCCGAACCACCTGCCCATCTGCATCAGGGTATCATATGCGCGAGAATTGCGATAGAAATAGCTTACTCTCAGGCCTTCAAGTGTAAGTCCTCGAGACAAACTGTTGCCGCCTACAGCAATAACTCTCAAACCCGTTTCGGCATAAGCTGAGTAATCCAAGCTGGCAGCACCAGTTCGCTGATTGATCGGACGCACCTCTATTGGCTCTGACGCAGAACTTAGATATTCAGACAGAATCGCTTGCCAACGTAACCCTGTCTCAACAGACAGATTGTATCTTTCCCAGATTGACTCTAAAAACCTCAGAGACTCTATTCGACGGACTTCCCGTAAAGGCAATCTGCTGTAGTTGCGAATGTCCGTTCTTATCCCGTTTAGAAATTCTGTTATTATTCGAGCAATTTGGTCCTTGGATACCCGTAAAACGGCTTGCATTGACCAGCATGGATCGATGGCTGTTATTCTGTTCCTGGTAATCGGCAATTGCATTGAGAAGCACAAAATGAGCAATTGCATCCTTCAAGCTCTTGCGGAAGATCGGTAATTTGATGATCTGTTTTGTGTCTTAACGGAAAAAACGCTTCTGCATCGCTAATTATTTCAAGGCTGTGGGCATAGGTCGCGTCTTCGCCAAATATAGCGTCTGCTCCGATATAGTTTGTCGGAGACGAGATTGAATAAATAAAATCTCGTGGGAATAGATCATTGCCAACCATCTCGTCGGCATCATCTGGATCGATAAAAATGTTTGCATATGGTGTCGCGGTAACTCCAATGTAAGCGGCTCTATGAAAACAATTCAGCAATCCACGAATAGCCCCATTAACAGCAGTATAATCACCGCCTCCCTGGCGTGTGTTAACTGAGGCATTATCAGCCTCGTCATCTATAAGCAGGAGGGGTAAATCCAGCATTTGATCTGCGCCGGCATTAAATGCACGAAGCCACTGTTCAAGGTTCTCAAGTATGCGCCGATTTTTCTTGACAACAAACAGGGCTGGCTCTCTGCAGTCACGAAGACTTAGCCCTATAGCATTGAGCGTATTTGCTTTGAAGTCAGTATTTATGGAAGTAAAAACCATTCCATTTCGCCGATTATCTATTCTCCCAACTCCAACGAAAATACTCTGTCGATCTCTGCGCCTTAACAACTCTCCGCTTTTGCGGCCTATGAATTCTGCATCCAACCGCTCCTGCGTCTGCCGCCTTAGATTTTCAAGGGTGCCAGTTAAAAGAATAATGACTTTATAGCCCGCATCAGCCGCTTTACAGCACAGTGCCGTATAATTCGCTGTTTTTCCAGATTGCACATCACCTATAACCAAGCCGCGTCGTTGCCATGGTTCTACCTTTTCCGGATCTCCGCATAAATCAATTATCCGGTCAGAATCATCATTTATTGTTGCGACAACCCGAGGACCCCACCCTTTAATGTCTGTCAAAAACCGCTCATAACGAGCCCAATAAAAGAAAAAGTCTTCACGTCCTCTACGATGCATAAACCATGGCAGGTGTACAGCGTTTGGATCAATTATTGCAACTCCTCTATCCATTGACACCAGCATCGCGGCATGTATCTGCCTGATAACATGGTCATACTCTTCATCACTGACTGGACAGATCCCCCGCAAGATTAACGCCTCTTCTCTTATGTTTTCTTCAGTGGGGATAACATCCCTGTATTTGGTATTTATTGCTACAGACAACAGCCTATACAGCATTTCGACCATATTAAATCTCCTCTAGTATTATGTCCACAAGCTCTGGATAGCAGGAAAAAGGTTCAATATTTCTAATCCTTTTTACCATATCTGATTTTGTTTCCTTTGTAGGGCAACCATCTAAAAGCAACTCAAGACACCCCTCCAGGCTCTTCTTCTGATCAGTGCCATTTGTGTGCTCAATCGCAAATTTTTCATCGTGGTTAAGATCTACATACAGTTGATTCAATGGGATATTGGACTCAACCGCCCTAAGCAGTTCTTCTAATAAACGCTGATTCTCTTTGCCGAGCTTGGCTTTCAAAGCGACCGCAAAAGGATGATCTCTATTGATTTGATACTGAACACCATCCCTCAGCCTCAACCTATTCCATAAATGTACAATGGAATCTCTCGTTTCTTTTTTGCCGCGGAATGTCCAGGTTTTTTTGCTATATTCAGCAATTTTTTCAATAATAAGAGACAACCTCTTACGAACAATCTCCGGAGGAACAGCTATTGATTTACGTATATCCAGCGTCCATAAATGGTCAAGAGAATTTGGGATATCAACCCGCACTCGTGCCAATTTTGACAGATCATCCTGCCTCATCAGCCGAAACCAAGTACCCCAAACCAAGAGACGTTTATTTCTATAAACATAAAAACCCTGCCTCCGCCTTAAACCACCCGAGCCGCCAAGCATCTTGATTTCTGATGCCGACATATTGGAAATATGCGGCAGTATATATGGAGTAGCCAGTATAGACTCGTTATTGACTCTAATACGTTCTTCATCCATAACTTGTAAGCTCTTTCCAATTAAAAAAGGATCGCGTGCTTCAATCGGAGTATTGTTGATGCTGATTCTAATTTTTCCTATACCACGTTCTCCTGTAATATACCGGTGAAACACAAGAGATATATGTTCTCTTACCCTTACCATCTTCTGCCCCAAAGCCACTCCAAATGAACTCTCGCCTGCTCCCAATCTGTCTAAATTCTGCCAAATTACAGATGTCCCTTTTCCTTGTGTTTTTAGTAAATCTATTAATGGAAGTTTATCGATTTCTTTATCATTCAGTTCAAGGAGGAGCCATCTGCCGTCACCGCGAGTTTTTAGATAATCCAAGTCCCAACGCCTTGCCGACAGTATCCCATCTTTTATACTTGCTACCGTCAGCATGCTGCATTGGGATAAAGAGGCTGTTTTGAGCCCAAGTCCAAATCGACCCAAATCTACTGCACTGCGTAACTCAAGTGGGTTTTTAGAACCATACCGCATTGCCGCGGTGAGTTCAACAGAAGACATGCCGTTGCCATCATCGAGCAGGATAAGAAATGGCGGATCATAAGGGCGAAATTGAAGGTCTATTAGTTTTGCGCCGGCAGAAATGCTGTTATCAATTAAATCCGCCAGTGCAGCTTCTACAGTATAGCCTAATGCTCGGGTGGACTCCATAAGCATCGGCGCATTAGGTGGTAAATCGATTTTATTCATTGCCTTTTTCGTTGAACCATTATATAAGCAAAAACGTCGTAGTTGAGATATTGTTGACCCTTTAAGATATTTCCTAGAGTATGCTTGTAAGGGACAAATTATCTAAAAGTATATGTTACCTCTTTTTTTCTTACTTGAGAGGTTAAACTTATCTCCAAGGCCCAAGTGTAATATGCAAATATTGACAGCATCTTTCCAATCTTTCATCTTCCCGTCGCTCATTACTTGAAGATGGTCTCCAAGATAATGTTTCATTATTACGAGTGCCGCTCTGACGCAGACGTCATACGGCAACTTTTCCGTTTTACAATATGATAAAACTGCTGCACCCGGCCTTCTTGGCTCCTCAATACGTTTCATGGAGAAAATCTCACAATCCTGCCCCTGCACCCCATTAAACATCATTGCCTCAGGAGAAAAAACTGGTTCAGCTTCAGACTGTGGACCAGCGAGAGGTACATTCATCTTACTGAACAATAGCTCGCAGTCGTTAACCGCTTTTTCAAACTCCTCAGCCGGAATTTCTTTTTCACGTTCCCAATAGTGAGTCCAGCCCATAAATACTCCTCAAGGTCATTTTTGCCCATTGTTATTTCGAGTCATTCACCGCCCTTGGGGGTAGCCTTGCCTTCAATGACCCACCGGTCAACCTCTTTGACCTGAAACTTTACCAGCCGGCCTATTTTGTGAAAAGGAATATCGGTTGTCCGGACCCATTTGTAGATTGTGTCCTTTTTGACCCCGAGATGCCCAGCGATTTCCTCCACTGACAGCCATCGTTCAGTCATAATATATCCTCATAAACAGGATCAGGTTACAGAGAAAACGCCCATATTGTACTTACCTTTACTCTGCTGTCAAGAGCTATGTGTATTAAATAGTATTGATTAGGATATATTAGGATACAATCATGAAAATTCTTCAGTTTTCACTTGCGCTCTTAGTGGAATTGCGCTATTTTGAACAACCAAGACTCTATTTTGAAAGGACAAGTGATGAATCTTGGAATCAGAAAAATCATTATTCTTGGGCTAGTAGGGGCTGTTTTTCTTGCCGGAAACGTAGCCCTGATCGCTAACTGGCTAATAGAAAAGGGTTTACCGGAGAAAGCAGCCTGGGTTCGGGAGAATTTCCTCACTGGGACGGCTGTTACCGTGATTTTGGCACTGTTGATTCTTATCGTAGAACCCGGCAAAAGTAGTGGAGCCCTTTCTAGGAGATGCCCGGTTTGCGATAAGCGAATTCTGGGTAATCCCAACTATTGCGCTGAATGCGGCAGCAAGGTGTCTTGACAAAATCGGCGTTTTTTCAAGCAAAAACGCGACTTTCTGACATTCGGTGATGTCAGGCTTGCAGTTTCTTGTTAATCGAACCTTTGTTTGGGGCACTCCACATGAAGATCATACAACATTTTCCGTTGAAATCTGATTTTCATGCACAGGACCATACCGAAAAGCCCGAAAAAGGTCTTAACGGAAGGTATTATTGAGGGATTTTCTTGATCATTATCACATTTTCCCATGCCCAATGACCGCTACGCCCATAACTACCGCAAAACACGGCACTTGTGCACATCGCCAAACACCAGGAGCCACCCTTAATATAGTATGGAATTAACCTGGGCGATCCAGTATAATTATTTTTTCAGTCGAAGGGATCGATTTGTTTTTGGCCATTTATTACGGAGGCGACATGCGAAACTCCCTTTATCTGGTTATAATATCAACATTCTGCTTTTGTGTTCCAGCTGATGCCCAGACCTATGTTTCCGGCAATCAGTGGGGTGTTTGGGATGCTGCTGGGAGCCCCTACATACTGAATGGCAATGTGACAATTCCTAAAAAAGAGCCATTCAGTGACTGGGGAGCTGATGGTATTCCGCTTACCTTTGATACCGGCGAAGGTGATGGGCAATATACCTCCGGTGAGCCTTATTCGGATTGGACTGGGAATGGATCTTATGACGAACAGATTTCTTTAACCATATTGCCTGGTGTTGAGATTTGCAGTGAGTATCATAATCAAAGTTGGCAGCCGCAAGGTTGGGACATTCTAGTGTCTGGTCAATTTACGGCAACTGGAGTCAGTTTTTCTGCTTCTGATACCTACCATTCTTTAGAGCTTATAACTTATGATGGTGGAGAGACAAACCTGACGGATTGTACTTTTACTGGTTCGGACAATTATCACTCCTATAATGCCGGATCAAGTGGGGTCATTGACAATTGCGACGGCACTTGGAGTCTAGATGTGGCTAGCGATCAAGTTGCCGTTCAAAATGACAGTGAAATTACATCTATAACGTTTTCAGGTTCAGGTTCAGTTTCCGGCAGTACAATTGGCTGGATCACTCTTTCTGGTTCTGACATCATTCCTATTGTACAGAATAATACATTTTCTGACACTATTGCAATTCGCATCAATGATCCTGATGCAAGCACTACGGGTTTTTCTAACAATAGTTTTGATTCGAGCGACTCTTACATTCAAATTTCTGGGATTTTAAATGGCTTAAAAGAACTGGATAATATTGACGGTATTGGATCGTATCACTTGAAAGGTAATTTGACAGTTGCCGCGGAAGCGCAACTTGTCTTATTGCCTGGTGTTGAGATTTGCAGTGAGTATCATAATCAAAGTTGGCAGCCGCAAGGTTGGGACATTCTAGTGTCTGGTCAATTTACGGCAACTGGAGTCAGTTTTTCTGCTTCTGATACCTACCATTCTTTAGAGCTTATAACTTATGATGGTGGAGAGACAAACCTGACGGATTGTACTTTTACTGGTTCGGACAATTATCACTCCTATAATGCCGGATCAAGTGGGGTCATTGACAATTGCGACGGCACTTGGAGTCTAGATGTGGCTAGCGATCAAGTTGCCGTTCAAAATGACAGTGAAATTACATCTATAACGTTTTCAGGTTCAGGTTCAGTTTCCGGCAGTACAATTGGCTGGATCACTCTTTCTGGTTCTGACATCATTCCTATTGTACAGAATAATACATTTTCTGACACTATTGCAATTCGCATCAATGATCCTGATGCAAGCACTACGGGTTTTTCTAACAATAGTTTTGATTCGAGCGACTCTTACATTCAAATTTCTGGGATTTTAAATGGCTTAAAAGAACTGGATAATATTGACGGTATTGGATCGTATCACTTGAAAGGTAATTTGACAGTTGCCGCGGAAGCGCAACTTGTCTTATTGCCTGGTGTTGAGATTTGCAGTGAGTATCATAATCAAAGTTGGCAGCCGCAAGGTTGGGACATTCTAGTGTCTGGTCAATTTACGGCAACTGGAGTCAGTTTTTCTGCTTCTGATACCTACCATTCTTTAGAGCTTATAACTTATGAAGGCGGGGAGACAAACCTGACGGATTGTACTTTTACCGGTTCGGACAATTATCACTCCTATAATGCCGGATCAAGTGGGAAACTCAAGGGATGTGTAATGGGACCTACTAAGATAAGTTTTTTTTCAGGAATAGAGATGTCATACAATAATTTTGCTTTTAGCAATGTCTATGTCTACGGTGACCCATCCACAACCATTGATCTTACCAACAATTATTGGGGAAGTATTATTCCGGCGATGATTGAAGCGAGGATCACAGACCAGAGAGATGATCCACAACGCCCGATTGTTGATTACATTCCATTCTTAGCTTCACCATGGGGACCGGTTGTGAAGGAAACTAGCCTGGTTGCGATGCCAGATTCTCGTCTTCGACAGTATGACCGTGCCGGTGACCAATGGATAGATGCTAATTTAACATGTCCTGCTGGCGAATTAGTTTTTGTTATAAACCACGGTTGGAATGATAGTTTGGAAGGATATATGAAATCCATCGCCAATGTTATTGCAGGACAGTATTCTGGTGCACTCATTGTCGGCTGGGACTGGGGCGATGGGGCTTATGCGGTAAGTGATGCCAATCCGAATGGTAAAGGACCGGAGTGGGATTTCGCTTCATTGCTAACTTGCTTACAACCAAATAAGCGAATTTGCATGATGACGGGTGGTACTTGGCTACCGATAGAAGTCAGCCATACCTATAGCAATGCCAAACTGCACGGGGCACTACTTGGGGAGGAACTAGCTCGTCTAGGTATCTTGCCGGATACATATGACATCCATATGATCGGCCATAGTTTCGGCGGCGTGGTTTCTGCCAAGGCTGCCGAAATCCTTCGCCAGCAGTCCGGGATCCCGATCCGCCAACTAACCACGCTGGACACACCTGCTCTTATCTACCCTTACGCAGTAAGCAACGTAAGTGCAGGTTTGGCTGAGCGTGTCGAAGTCATCTACTACAATAGCTTGACTCATTGGTGGAAAGGAGCGGCGGGAGGCCCTAAACGTGGCAGCTATAACAACTTGTTGAATCTTGAGCTCAATCCAGATAACGCTACGATGTTATTACATTCCGATACCTTAGCATGGTACCTGGCTTCTGTCAGTCCTTCGGCTACAGGTTGCAATACTGAACGCTACGGTTTCGGCTGGTCTTATGCTGTCAATCAAGGTGGTGGAAACTGGCCCGAAGATATGCCGACCGATGATTATATTGAATTGTCTTCTAGCGAAGGGTGTATAAAGCAACAGCAAGCCACATTCAATGACGTTCTTTCACATATGGCTACAGTAAGTAAAAATCAGCTTGATGAAGCTTACGATTGGTTTGGGCAGCAAGCCGAAGTGATTCGTCAAATAGGTTTGCCAAGCTCAATTACTGGTTTTATCCGCTTGACAGAACCGGAATTGCTTTCAGCTGTTGCCACTATAAACACTCTCGAAACTGTTGCTGAAAACGCACCAGCTTATATCTTTCGCACGATGGACATCCCAGAATATTCAGAGCAACTGGAGCTAGAGCTGACCTTTGACACTTCAAATGTCGGTGATATTCTTACCGTATCAATTTACGATGAGATAATCATGGTTGTGGACGCTAGTACCCAGACTGTCGGCGAGATTAACAGATATTCAGCTTACATCGGTCAATACGCCGGCCAAACAGTTGAGCTCTGTATCGCCCTTCGCGGCAGTGGTGATGGTGGAGCACAGGTCGATATAGCCAGCTTACGATTTGCGAGAGCCACACTTGCTCCAGATATTGACGGCAGCGGTCAGGTTGATTTAGCCGACTTTGTCGTTCTTGCACAACACTGGCAAGCAACTAACTGTGAAGAATCTGAAACCTGTGACAATAGCGACCTGAATCAGGATGGCAGGGTGGATACTATTGACTTGGCCATATTGGCTGAAGGATGGATGTGGAAACTGGCTGATGACTTGTCAATGCCAGGGGACTTCAACGACGATGATATGACTGATCTGACTGACTTGACTATTCTTGCTGCCTATTGGCTAGAAGGACCATGCGATGTAACAAACGACTATTGTGGTGATGCTGACATCGCCCATGATGGTATAATAGACATGTTCGACTGGTCCGCATTTGTGCAGGTGTGGCAGATAGAAAATCCGTGAGGTTATAGTGAGTATCGTAATCATAGGTTTTGCAGAAATAATGTACCAAAACGAAAGCTTGTTCTGAGATGATTTTGATGTTATTCACTTAAAAGATTTTGCTATGAAACAGAAAATGGATCAGAATATTCTTGAAATATTAAATTCATTATTCAAAAGATCCCCCAACCCTTGTTTACACACTGAGGTCAATCGCCTGTTGGAGGACCTTTCGATATGTAATATTAAAACAACTGGAAATCCAGGTGGATGGGCAGGTGGAATTATCTATGTGTCTGCCAACCAGAACTGTAGGGCCTGTGGCATTTTGCATCTTCACAACAAGGAAGTTGAAGAGTTCTTTAATGTTTCAATGAGTACTATCTATAGACAGGCAAGGATAATTTGAGAGTTGCTGTATTTTTAATGCGGTCATGGTTAAACTTAGCCATAAAAAACTTCCACAGGTAAGCATTTAATTTACCGCTTACGATTACAAGGAACAGAACATGATTTCCAAGAACAATGAATATATTACTCCCAGCGACGAAGAGCATAATAAGATTGTAAACTTTCTTATTTTCAAAGATTTTCATAAGTATATTATAAATGAATCGATTGATGCATCAAAGAGAGATTATATAATTAGATTATGTGGCATTTTGCTGGATCAAAATAAAACTTCTTACAAGAAAACACAGAATGTTATAGCCGAAAGGTTAGGTGAAGCTGATCATTCCAAAGTTTCTAATTGTCTTGATGTAATAAATCAGGCTCTAGAATCTTTCAGTCTAGATAAAGACATAAACCCACCAATCCAATTATTCTTTTGGCATCTTAACGACAAGGAGGAAAAGAAACTCCTCCACTGCCATCTCGCTTGTGCCGAAACTAAATTTATTGAGCATCTTACGAAAAAAGGCGTTAGGAAGAAACGTTATTCACTCAATTTAGTTCCCTTGGAAAAGGCTTCGTCTTGTTTTTCTCCCAAAGAAATCTTTCTTAATAGACTAGAGTATGAAGCCAAAAAACAACTGGATTTGAAACTGTCCCCAAAGGATCATAATGATTATATTGAGTTGAGGTTGGAAATTGGCAAATGTGAGGACTCTTCGGAAAAGGGTAGTAGTTTAGATTATGGCCGATATGATCATAACAGAGACTGGAGTGATTATGACATTGACGCTTATAAAGATAATCCAGAGGGTAGTTATATTCTTAGCTCAGAAACTGGAAGCGGAAAGACGACATTCTTACGATATTTGCAGCTTGAGATAATAAGAGGCCAAAGATATATCCCGATTTTCATAAAGGCCAATGAAGTTAAGCAATTTGATCTAGGGAATAGCAATCGTGACAATTTTCTTTCTGGTGTAGCTCGTTTGTTCAATGGCTACCTTGAAAATAGAAATGTGAAAGATTTTCTGATCAAATATCAAAATGAGATAATTTTCCTGATTGATGGCTTGGATCAGATTACAGGGGCTAATGTATCCCATGAAGAACTGGCAACAAAAATCAAGGGTATGCTGAGAAATCATACGATCTTGTCGTCCAGGCCTTTTGCTGTTCTGGAGCAAGAAAAGGACAGAGAATGGAAATTTCTACGTCTAAAACCATACGATGAAAATGGCAAGAAGAAATACTTTGCGGACAAATATAACAGAGCCAAGGTAATATGTAAAAACTGCCCCGAAACATTGTCAGTACCTATGCTTGCTTATATGGTTCGAGATTTGATTGAAAACGATCAAGATAAAAAGATTATGACACGTAAAGATCTTTATGAGCGTTACGTCTATTATATATTTGAGCAATACAAGCATGATAACATTGGGAAATCTGTCGCCAAGCCTGAATTAGCCAGGCGCACTCTAAGAAGAATTTCTTTTCATGCGATTGCCAATGAGAAAGAGCATTTTCTTCAGGCAGTGCCTTTTAGCACACTCACAGATAAAGATTTGCGCGAGATAGATGAGATGCTGAAGTATGGTGTGTTTCAGATAATAATTAATCGAGCAAATAGTGCCGAAAAGTGTTTATATTTCAGTCATCAGTCATTTCAGGAATATCTAGCAGCTGAATATATCTCACAGTATGGTAATGAACATTTATTTGATAAAGTGATAGCGGAAAAGTGGAATCCCAAGTGGAAAGAAGTGCTTAGGTTTTTGATGGGATTCAAAGGCCAGATAACCATTGAACGAATACTTAATGAAAAGGATAATCCTTTTTATTCAAAACTGTTCTTGGCTGCGGAATTATTATCAGAAATAAAGGTGAGCCTAAAATTGAAGAATGACATAACATGTAAACTTGAAGAGCTTTTAAAAAATACTATTTTTTTCAAAAACGCGTTTCGGCACTTGTCTTATGTTAACGAAGAAAAGGCGATTACTATATGTTTTGATATTTTGGAGAGTGAAGAATGGCATACCAAGGATATGTTACTTCGTAATCTTTGTTCTATAAATGACTCTGTGGTTATTATTTTTAAAAAAGTAATAGAGGGTAGACTTGAGGACATTAATAGATATGTTCGTTGTTTAGCAGTAAAACTTCTTGGAAGTTTGCCGTATACAGGATGGATTGATATCAACACTCTCGAAAAAATAATAAGCAAGCTTGAAGATAAAAATTATAATGTTATTGCCTCAGCACTTTCAGCAATTTCGGATTTGCAAAAGAGGCGTAAATTAAGCAGCAATCATATTGTTGATGTTATTGAGAAAATCAGGAAAAAACTTAAGGATGAAAATGGCGAAGTTCGTCGCTCGGCAGTGATGTGCCTTGAGCGTTTTCTTGATCCGGATGATTTAGATAGCAACGATTTTATTATTGAAGATATTGTTGATATGATTGAAGATATTAATTCAAATGTTCAAGAAGCTGCAACAGTAGCGATTTGGGGATTGAAATGTGTAAACATCAAGATCATTGAGAAAATCATAGATAAACTTGAGAATAAATGCGTAATTGTTCAATTTTGGGCATTATCAATTCTTAGTAACTCAAACTGACCGATATTATGCCACAAGGAGTTTTTCCAGGCGGCGGACAACTTTTTTATCATGCGAAACTTTAATAACATTTTGCACTTCCTGATCCCAGACAATCTCCTGCATTCGGGTTTTGAGTTGGCTGATCGGCGGCAGAGACAGCATATTCTTGGTATCGTTTTTATGGCCTTGTGCACGTTGGTCATTCAGGCCAACATGGGTCAGGCAGGCATAGGCACTATCAACCAGGGACAGGTGTCTAACTATCGCCCGGTACCGCCAAACACGGTAATCGCCCAGCCCCAGATGCTGTTTCTGTTCTTTGATCATCACCTCAATCGCCCAGCGTTTGAGATAGCGGCTGACAATTTTCTTCATCGACAAGCGCAGGTCATTCGTAACCAGGGCAATTACATTACGATCGTTCCGGCGTTTGGAGAACACAACTTTAACCTCACCAAGTTTATTCATCACTCCGACACGCTGAGCGAGTTTATAGGAGGAGGTTTTACGCAGCCCCTTAATGCTCTGTCAACTGCCGGTTCGGTTCAAAATATTCTTACCGTATTTGCCAATCTTATGTTTGGTCGAATTAACGGTAAGCCAGCGATTCGACTTGCTAACCCCGATATAACGCCATTTCCTTGCTTTACAGGCATTGACAACCGCAGGACAAAGATAGAACGCATCGAACAAAACAGTGACATCAAATTTCTCGGGAATTTCTGCTGTCCGAACAATTTGCCCGGCCAGTTCCGTAAGTTTTTGGAAGGGAACCTTAAGTTCTTTGACATGTTCTTTTTTGACGTACAGCCAGGAACCCAAAGGTATAGTTACGCCTCGGTAAAACAGACAAGCTTTGACAATGGTATGGCCCATGCAGTATTTCCCGGAGGCATGATGATGTATCTTGCCGACCGCCTGCATCTTCTTGGCCCGCTTGATCGTTTGAGTATCGTCGATAATCAGCAGACAGTCTTTGCATCCTTTTTTGTAGAGCCGTTTGAGCATTCCGACAGCCTGACCTTTAACCACAGCCATCTCGTCAAAGTCACTGCGCCAAAGAAATTCACCGTGATTGGTGCGGTGAGTAGCATTGCGCAAGAGCTTTACCAGCCTGTCGATGGTACTACCGTGGCTGATACAAATAGCAATCACCATATTGCAATAATAAGAATAAACGTGAGCCGAAACCGTGTTTTTGGTCGGCCAAAAAAAAGTTTTGACTTTTTGAGGAATTTTGCCGATAGTAAGCATAAGGCCTCCTTGCCAGTAAATGTTGGTTTGCACTACATTTATCGGCTCGAAAGGCCTTTTTTGTTGAATCTTCACTATCATCAAAATTCCTGCAATCGGTCAGTTTGAGTTAGTAATTTAGAATATAGAGACAGTAAATTAGCTATTTATATCGTCCAGAAGATAATAAACAAGATAAAGGATAAGGATAGTATGATTAGTTCTACCGCAATATCAGTCCTTAGAAATTTGTTGGAACAAGATACAATAGAAAATATTCCTGACATTGTCAGTATAATAGTTGTCAAGCTTGAAGATGGAGATAGTAATGTCTGTTGCCGTGCAATAGAAGTTCTCGAGCTTTTATTGGAGCGTGATAAGATAGAAAAAGATAATGATATTCTCGGTAAAATAGTTAATAAGCTTGCAGATGGAGACAGCGACGTCTGTTGTTGTGCAATAGAAGTTCTCGGGCTTTTATTAGAGCATGATAAGATAGACAATAGCAATAATATTGTCGGCAAAATAGTAGACAAGCTTGAAGAAGGAGATAGTGATGTCTGTTGTTGTGCAATGAAAGTTCTCGGACATTTAATTGAGCGTGATAAGATAGACAATGATAATGATATTGTCGGCAAAATAGTAGACAAGCTTGAAGAAAGAGATGGTGATGTCTGTTGTTGTGCAATGAAAGTTCTCGGACATTTAATTGAGCGTGATAAGATAGACAATGATAATGATATTGTCGGCAAAATAGTAGAAAAGCTAGATGATGGAGATAGCAATGTTTGTTGTTGTGCAATGAAAGTTCTCGGACATTTAATTGAGCGTGATAAGATAGACAATGATAATGATATTGTCGGCAAAATAGTAGAAAAGCTAGATGATGGAGATAGCAATATTTGTTGTTGCGCAATAGAAGTTCTTGGGATTATCACGGATTACGTCAACTCTGATATTGTCAGAAAGATGGTAGATTTGTTTAAGGTTGCAAGTAATAGCCTTGTTATTAGTAAATTAACACAATGCTTGTCTATGATGGTCACAAGAATTAACGACAATATAATTAAGAAAATTGTAGATATGGATAATCCTGAAACATATGATTTGCTAAGAGTATTATATCTGAATGGCAGGTTAGAATTTCTATTCTAATCAAGGACTACCAAGCTGGGAAGAACATGCAGTAGCTTTACAGGACCACTTTACAACTAATAGTTCCCTCCAATCAAAAAGGACCAGCCAATTAGAGCAACGGACACTGAACCGTGAGTTTTCGGCAAGCTTGAAAAATTTGAAATTTATTCGTGGGTGCCGGAGCTTTGGAGCCTGTCGCGGTAGTTCCAGGGCATCCATTCAGCCGGGGATGCTGTTGACCACTGGAACAGCCATTTGTACCAGTGCGGCCAGGTACGTGCCGTCCTTGACACGCCTTGCAATAATACGGTCCTCCCTGTTAGGTTAAAAAAGCCCACCCTCAAACAATATGACTGGGGTAAAATAAGCACGAGGATTATGCGTGTGTCATTGGGCGCCTGAAAACCGGCCACTTTGGGGCGCTGCAAAACCGGCCACTTTGATTAAGGTTTTATAGTTTTCTCCGGGGTGTTTTTCAAGCGTTAATTGTCGTTTTTGGGATTATTCTCTTGGTCCTGCTTTTTCTGGTTCTTCAGGCGATAGCTTCTGCCGGTAATCTGCACTAATTCGCAATGGTGCAGGAATCGGTCCAGGATGGCGGTGGCCGAGGGCACATCGCCGAGGAGTTTGCCCCAGTCTTCCAGGGGTCGGTTGCTGGTCATGATGGTTGAACGGACTTCGTACCTGCGCATAATCACCTCAAAAAGATACTCGCCGCTGTTGCGGGGCAATTGCTTCATGCCCATATCATCGATTATCAGCAGGTCCGCTTTGAGATATTTCGCCAGGACCTTGTCTATTTGGCCCAGGGCCTCATCCTGCATAAAATCCCGTACGGCAGAGGATTGGCATGACGCAGCTTGCCGACGTAACGTCGCACACTGTAGTAGCTGCCGGAAAAATCATGGTCAGCCGTCAGGTCCTGATAAATCCGCTGAGCCGATAATTCCCGCTGAACCATGGGCACGATCAGTTCGTGGTACCGGACGCACTGACTGGTCGAACCAGGGGGAACCGGGATAGAATCAGCCTCAGAGCCGGGGGGCGCCTTGGCCGGTTTTGAACCCCCGGGGGGCGCCCCGTCGCAAGCCGCCGGAACCGATTCGACAGCCGGAGGAGCTAATGTGTCGTCCGGGCAGTCACCATCACGGTTTTGCCGCTGCCGAAGAGCCCAATAGCGGGCCACCGTATCCCGATGAATGCCTAACTCCCGCTGAATACGACGGTTAGACCAGCCGCGGGCCTTGAGATCAACTGCCGTTTGTACCTGTGCCATCGTCAAATAGTTCGCCATTTTGTGCCCCTGTCAACCTGAGTTTTTACCCAGATTAACAAAGACAAACATATCAACTATTCAATTCTGGCCGGTTTTCAAGCGCCCATCACTGGCCGGTTTTGAGCGCCCCTTGACACGTGAGCTTAAAATACTAAATTGTTAAATAGTATCATATCATCGGCTATATCTGATTCACATTTTTGGAAAACTCGAGAATGAGAGGAATAAAGAAGATCAACAGGCCCACGCATTGATATAGTTGTAATAGCCGCCACTCAATCTGATAGGCATTCTATTTTGCCACGTCTAATAATTCATTTGTCTGTGCGGTCTGATTCAGCATTTTTTCTTTTGCTAAAAGCAGCGAATCAATGAGTGTTTACATAATTGTTTTGCCGAAACAATCCTTGACCTGCTCTCTTGGCGAGCGTAATCTATATTTCCTATTTTCCGCATCCTATAAAATCAACATAAATAGTGGAATAAGGTACGTTAGACTATTCTGTAACTCTGTGTTTTTAAGAAGCTTATAGAGTTATATTATGTGTGATCAATGCTTTAAGTTCTATTCCTCATGCACATCTTTGAAATCTATGCCGGGTTTAGTATCATCTGAGAAACGAAATACTTTCATTTGTGACAGTGCATCTCCTGGATTTACGCCTGCGATAAAATTATCCCATTCTTGGCGATGGGCATAATCTAATCCATTTCTCCAAATACAGTAAGACATGAGCATTTCATCTTTAAAAAGTGTTGAGCCAAAATGCTCCATTTGATATTCGTTGTTGGGAATGGCGTAATATGCGTAGCATAGAAAAGGCAAATCATCATGGGTATCACGTCTGACTTTCTTTGACCACCTTAGAATTGCAGAATCAGATTGCCATTGTCCGTTAGTGAAATAAGGTTTCTGATCACATTCGATTTTGATAGTCAGCGAATCATAAGGTGCGAAGTCGATCAGGTTTTCAAACAAAAGATCTAGATCTATATCATATGCTTCTAACAGAATCTCAATAATTGTATCACTTTCAAGAGATGTAAAGTCCGGCTCAATGAAAGATTCACCCTGGGCGATTATTTCTTTCTTCTTTTCATCGATGAATTGTATGCATCTGGCTGAATTGGATATAAATTGTCGCAATGAATCAACAACTTCATCAAAACCTGAAAGAAGGTCTAGCTTTTTGTCAATTTGGCCCGTTTCGATATAACCCAGTTGTCGTGCAACATGGTTCTTGACCAGAGGTAATATCACATTAGGGTCACCTTCCTTGATAGAAAAATAATCATTCAGGGTCATATAATCACGCTCGATCATATAAAGCAGTGACCGCACATCCATCTCCTCACGCTCTGAATCATCTGGATTTTTGCCCAGCCAGGTATAAATGTCTAAGTTTTTTATATCTGTACGGAACTCAACATCAATAAACTGCTGAAGGCTGTCAAAGTTTGGCTCATCGCCAAGCTCATATTCAAACCAATCAAGAATGACACAAACCACCTGATCGTAAAGATCAAATCGGTTCTGCAACTGCTCTGCGGGATTGTCGCTGCCCCTGAAACGTTCTATGTATGCATAAACTTCGCCCATTGGATCATTAATATAATGATAAATGCCATATCCTCCGATATCTTGAGGCAAGTATTTTTCGAATTGTCCCGTAAATGTTGACTTGTCAATTCGTTGTTCATAGATCCGAGCTATCGATTGAAGATACTCCTCGGGAACATTTTGTGAGCATATTAAGGTTCTGGAAATGTGAGGTCCTTGGGGTTTTATACGAATAGTATATTCATACTCCTCGCAGCCAAAAGAAAATAAAGCTGCGAAAACCACACAAAGGAGTCTATGACACAATGTCTGATTCATATACCAAGTCCTCGAGTAATTTAACACCAATTATTATTGTAGTTGTGATTTGAAAGCACAGGTTATACGCGACTTAACGATATCAATGGCAAAAATACCAAAGAGTTCTAATAATCTTGGACAACACGAAATCCGCAGTCGAAGTTCAGATAAGAAGGGAAATCCTGAAAGTGCAACGTTACCGTGCAGTAAAAAGCCTCACGACTCCATGCGCCCCCGCAGAGCACACGATTGTCACCAATGATACTGCTTGTCCATTCCACGACATTGCCTGCCATATCCGTAAGACCATAACCATATGTGAAAAACGTCCCTACCGGTGTTGTGCCATAAGGATGATTTGAACCATAACAGTTGGCTTTACCGTTATCAATTGTGATTCCACAACCGTAAACATAACTGCCGTCATAATCCGCTATCGTAAAAACTGGTTACATGTTTGATTGGTCAACTACACAATCTGCAGATCGCAATATACATGAATGGTATATAATAGGGCTTAAAGATCTTTGGCAAAATTACGGAGCTGGCCTGTGACCGCCATTGCAACAATAAACGCGTGCGCAAATGGACGTACAGTACAGTTAATCGTATCGGAGAAATTCTGAAGCCCCAGATTACTGATTGAATAGCTGTCATAATCCCAAATGACTATTCGTTGCAGCTTTGCCTCATTTCGAAGTCGAAGGATTAATTCCTGCCTGTCAGGTTGATCGAGTAACTGGCAATAAGCAGGAAGATATATTCTTTTCCTGGCTTCAATGTAGTCAAGGCATTCTCCCGTTTCACCCCAGTAATGACCAACAGGCTTGCTGCCTTTACCTCGAGGAAAACGCATGGCGCAATCACATTCAAAGGCTGCTTTCGCAGAATTTGCATCCCATCCTTCCGTAAAGTCCCAGATCTTCAGAAATTGCCAGGCATTCTCCACTGTCTTGGACATCACACCTTCCATTCCAGGAACGTTTATGCCATTAATACATATTGAGAAAGGTGACAACCGCCAGAGATCTTTCCATCCGTTGGGATTTAGTGCGGGAGCATGTGACGCCACTGATAGCTTGAGAGTTCCATTGGGAGGACAATCCTTGGGTCCACAAACATCAATCATGCCGGAAAAGCACATTATCAGACTCCAATATTAAAGTTAAAGTTATACGTAAACGCGCCAATTACGAGTTACAATAAACTATGCAATAACTGAAACGGGATCATTTGTAGGAGCAAATCATGACACAGTTTTCTTAACTTTACAGTTCATATGGCAACTATGCAACGAACTTTTAATTATTATTGGTCTGCCCCTGTTTTCTGTACCGGTTGTTATGAGAGTATATCACACGTATTCTCTCGGTCTTGAGGAAGGCGGAGCGGAGCCACTTTGCAGTAGCACAGGGTATGGAACGAATAAGTGTAGATGGATCTAATGCGCATCGAGTCTTCGTGAAGCACCCGTCGTTACGTTTTACTGCGGGTTCTCTCGCAATACGCGCAACGATAAACAGTCTGCCCTACGAACCAGTCTCGATGACCACAGTAGCACGCAGGCCCATTGATGATGTAGCCTTGGAGCGTCGCCTTTCTGGACCGATCGCAATGGGAACAGCGGACAATTTCCTCACCGACGAACCAATCTCTATGTTCACAATAACACATCGGTCCACGCACGATAATACCCCGGTGAACCGCTTTGCGCGTACGCTCACAGTTTGAGCATACCCAGCGATTGTCCCCACGTGGAAACCAATCACGATTCCCACAATAGCACTCAGGGCCATTCGTAACAAAACCAGTCGTGACTGTCGTGAAATGTAAAATTGCTTCCATCGTGTTATTCCCTTCCAGAGCTAACCCAAAGCCAGCCGTCATTCAGTCCAGGTATGACCATTTCGCAATCGGCCGGTCTCGGGCTGACAATATGAATTGAACAATATCACACCGTTCCTCACGTTCCAAGGGAGAACAGCATTTAATTAAGCAAACCGTATGCCAAGCGGTACAAATGAGCCTTCAAATCTCATTGGAAGCGATAAGTCCTTTCTATACAATGAGTAATCAGCACAGCAGAAGTTCCCCTTGATGAAATTTGTCTTCGAACGGTAACGTTACTCGGCAACGTCCTCATTTCAAAGTAATGAGATTATTACACGATGCCGTTGAGCCAGTCATCCGACCAAGGTGGCCACAACTCGCAAAGTATTCCAATTAAGGCATTTACGTTTTTTCTTTGACTCGCAAAATTTGGCATACCGTTTGCGAACAGTCATGGTAGAATACTCAATCTAGACTTGGCTCTAGCCGCTTTAGGTGTGCGTCCTCCGAAAAGGAGAAGATGGATTTGACTGTATGGGCACAGATGATTGTGAATGTTGCCGCACTAAGTGGGTTGCACTACCTGTACGCCTTGGCGTTGGCCTTGGCGTTTTTTCCGCTGCGTATCTTCCATGCGGCATTGGGCGGCATAGCGGCCGTGGCGGGCTATACCATGACTCTGTCGGTTAACCGGCTCAGTTGGCCCGTGCCCATCGCATGGGCGGCCGGTGTCACACTGGCTATGCTGGTCGGCCTACTGGTCGAGATTCTGGTGTACCGCCCACTTGAATCCCGTCGCTCGTCGCTTCTCGCAGTGGCCATTAGCTCTTTTGCTGCCTACCTAGTGCTGATCAACATCTTGGCAGGACTTTTCAATAGCCAGCAGATGGTGATAGAGGCACAACGGCACTCCTTTACGGCTAGCGGTATGGTCATCACGTTGCCACAGCTAACGATGGTGACGGCAGCAGCAGCCGTATTTGTGGCGTCATTATTTATCCTGCCCAGCCGATACGGTCATGCGATCAAAGCGATGAAAGACACCCCCGATCTGCTCAGGGTGTGTGGCTGGAACGTTATGCACATCCGTACCGCCTGCATCCTCGCAAGTTCTGCCGCGGGCGGAATCGCAGGATGCCTATCCGCGATGGACACCGGGATCGAACCCGGGATGGGAATGGCCGGTCTGCTCAGTGCCTTGGTGATCGTCGTAGCCGTCGGGCCAGGCTCATACCGCGGCCTGCTATTCGTTGCCGTCCTTCTGGCCAGCCTTCAACAGGTTTTCGGGTACTTCGTCTCCCCGAGGTGGGAATCCGCCGTCTCTTTTGCCGTTCTTACAGGATTCCTAGTCTTTCGGCCGGCGGGACTGTTCGCGCCACATCGTCGTGTGGAGGAAGTGGTATGAATTTTCTCTGGAACGTACTGATCCTGATCAACATCTACGCCCTGCTGTGCCTGGGAAACAACCTGACGGTGGGGTACGCGGGCCTGTTGAATCTTGCGGTCGCAGCGAGTTTCGCTGTCGGTAGCTACGCAACAGCCCTGACCATGACAAGGCTGGGGCTGGGCTTTGGCCCAGCGGTCGCAGCAGCGGTGTTGGTCTCGGTTGCAATGGCCCTGATCATCGGCTTGGGTACGCTACGTTATCGCCGCACATCGTTCGCGCTGGCAAGTCTGGCGTTTCAGGTATTGGTTCTCGCTGTTATCCGCAATACTGCGCTGTTTGGCGGGACGCTGGGCGTTAAGGCCATTTCCCGGCCGGAATGGATCGGGGTAGGGGCCGATGCGTTGCCGTGGTTCTGGCTGCTCACGGCGGTCTTTCTGGCCATCGTGGTTGTTGCCTGCTTGGGCATCCACCGCTCGCCTTGGGCCTTGGCCCTTCAGGCCTCCCGCGATGACGAGTTGGCCGCCCTTGCCATCGGAAAGAACGTGCCGTGGATTCGTATCGAGTCGTTCCTGTTGTCCAGCGTTATCATCGCGTTAGCTGGCGGGCTGTTCGCGAGCTACATGCAGTATATCGACCCAAACTCCTTCACGGTCGATGAGTCCATCGTGCTGCTGCTGGCGCTGGTCTGCGGAGGAACCTGCAATACACGAGGGCCCTTGCTGGGCGCTGTCTTCGTCATCGCGCTGCCGGAATGGCTGCGGTTCCTGGACATTTCAGCGGCCTATGCCGCAAACATTCGCAACATCGCCTTCGGTGTGGCGGTCATACTGTTGATGCGCTATCGCCCCCAGGGGCTGGCTGGGCGATACGCTCTGGATTGAGGTGAACCGGATGTCCGACGCACTCTTGCTCAAAGCTGACAGCCTAACCCGTCACTTCGACGGGTTGGCCGTACTTGACCAAGCCTCCTTGGAGGTGGTACGGGGACAGAGCGTCGGTATTGTGGGTGAAAACGGCAGTGGGAAAACGTCTTTGCTGAACCTGATTTCAGGGGCTGACCGCCCAGATAAAGGCCAGGTACTTCTTGCGGCAAATGGATCGGGTTTGCGTGATATTACCCGTTGGCCCGTCTGGAAACGCGCCCAACATGGGCTGCTGCACTACTTTCAGCATCCGCACATCTGGCGCAATCTGACGGTTCGCGAGCACGTACTAACGGCCGCCACCGAAGCCCGTCTGGATAGGTCGATTGGCGGCACCTTGCGGTGGTGTCTGTCAGGCAAGCTTCGCAGTGCCGTTCGCATCCGTTGCGATGAGTTGCTTGACTTCGTCGGCCTTCGTGACCGCACGGAAGACGTGGCTGGCGAACTGAGCTACGGTCAGATGAAACTGCTGGCGCTGGCTCGGATACTGGCCCGACCAAGGCGGCAGGTTATTCTGCTGGATGAGCCGATGGCCGGTATTGCGCCGGCTCTGATCGGTCGCATGATGGATTTGCTGAAGTGCATTCGCAAAGAAGGGGTCGGCATGGTCGTCGTTGAACACGACCGCGAGATGCTCAAGGGCCTGACAGATCGTATTGTTGAGCTTCACGAAGGCAGCGTGTTGGACCTACAGGAGGCGCCCTGATGGCACGGCTGGATGTGGACAACCTGCACGCCACGTACCGCAACGCCAATGGAAATGAAGTGCTTCATGGCGTGAGTTTCGGACTGGATGAGGGGCAAGTGCTTTTGATTCACGGCCACAACGGTTCGGGCAAGTCCACTGTGCTCAAGGTGTTGGCGGGACTTATTCCTGCTACGGAGGGAAACGTCTCATGGAATGGGTTGGCCCAACCCGTCAACCGGGTAGGGCAGGCTATTCGCGACTGGATCGGTTTTCAGATGCAGACCCAGAACATCTTTGACGGACTCAATGTTCGCAGCAACGTAAAACTGGCCGCAACAGGACGAAATCTGGTTGCCTCCACTTGTGAGGATATGGTATGGGGACAGTTCCCGCTGCTCCAGCCGCTCTGGAACAAACGTGCGGGGCTGCTCAGTGGCGGTCAGCGGAAGGTTCTGGCCCTTGCTATGGCGACGCTGGGTGATCCCCCTGTCCTGCTATTAGATGAGCCCATGGCAGGCCTGAGTGGTGAATCGGCCTTGGCTGTCCTTGACTGTCTGCATACTCGCAAGTCGGCTGGAGTCATCCTGATTGTGGTGGAACACTCGGTCAACAGGCTTAGCAACGGCCTGATCGACCTGCATGCGGAAATGACCGAAGGTAAGCTGGCGACGGTGGAAGCCGTCGACGGCCCAATTATGAAAGGAACAGCACCATGAAGAAATCGCTCGCTATCGCCCTCGTGATAGTCGTTGTGGCCGGGACGATCATCTGGAAGGTTACCCGTCCAGGGCCCTCTGGGCACACCATTGTCGTCGGTACGGTCCTGCCGCTATCGGGTCCCGCCGCCTTCCTTGGGGAGGGCACTCTAAACGGCTTGAGACTCGCCGAAGAACATGCCAATTCTGGCCGGTGGGGCGAGCTTCCTTTCCAGGTCAAGTTGGTCGCCGAGGATGGCGCCGCCGTTCCCCAAACTTCCGTCGGCGCATTCCGCAAGCTAGTGGACGTCGAGAGAACTCGCATCGTAATCACAACAGTGAGCGGCGTATCCATGGCACTCAAGCCCCTTGCGGAACAGGAAGGCGTACTTCTTTTTGCAAACGCATCGCATCCATCTATCACGGATAATGCGCAGTTCACATTTCGCCATTCACAGACTGCAGACCAAGAGGCACAGGCCATTGTAGCCGACCTACTTACAGTAAGTTTAACGGATGGAATCTCCATCGTTTATGAGAACAATGACTATGGTTCGGCATTCGCTCGATCTGTACGTCAAATCCTGGATACAAAGTCTTTGCATTTGCTGGCAGATGTTCCATATGACCGAGGCTCGGTGGATGCCCGTATCCTGGCCCAACAAGCCTTGGCGGGTAACCCTCATGCCGTGGTGATCATTGGTATTGGGAAAGACCTCGGACTTGTTATACGAAGGCTTCGAGAATATGGCTTTACCGGCAGGATTTATACTGGTCTCGGGTTTGTGCTTGTTCCTGGCGCAATTGAGGCTGCGGGTGACTATGCAGCAGGAGTAATCCATTCACAATTTGATTTGATGACTGATAATGCTGAATACCGAGGGGTTGCGGAAGATTACAGGGCCAGATTTGACAAAGATATTGATGCGTCAGCACTAATCGCGTATAATTCATTGAAACTCCTCTGCGACAACATACAGGAACTGCCCCTTGATCTGGATCACATTGCAGACGCGATCAGGCGACTTAACGAATATCAGGGAGTGGGAGAAAAGATGACCATTCACAAGAATGGCGACATTCTACCTTCTATTCGCCTCGTGACTTTTATGAAATAGGTGTGTGGAGAGCTGGATGCAAATTGAGCGAGTTAAAAAAACTTTCATGGATTACTTTTCAAGGGCGGGATATCGCCCATCCTATTCGGCGCCCTTGGTCATTCCGGAATTGAGTACAACCTTTGTTTTGAGCGTCGGTCTGCTACAACTCAAGGCAGTACTGACTCCGCACGCACAATCTACCCATTTTGAAGACTTCTGCATGGTCCAAAGATGTCTAAGGCAATTCGATATCGTCAATTCAGGCTACACAAACCACCTGTCGTTCTTTGAAATGGCAGGAGCAATCAGTTCCGGTGACCGCAGCCAGACTGAGGTTATTCACAATCTTGTTGAGTTTTTAACTAGAGAAATAGGTTTTGACATCAATAGACTGGTATTTACCGTTTTTGGCGGTGGAGAATTCATGGGTCGTAAGATTCCTGCCGACGAAAGTTCTCAAAGAAGCCTTTCGGATTTAGGAATCTCTCCTTCACAGATTCATATTTGTGGCGTAAACAGTAATTTTTTTGGGAATACGGAACGCGACATAGCGTATGGTCCTTCGCTTGAGATATACATCGACCGGGGTTCAAAGTCAAGCTGTCCTATCGATAATACTCCCCAACCAGACTGTTTGCCTCAACGATATGTTGAGATTGGCACCTGCGTATTCCTGAAATACTTACGTGATGACGAAAGTTTACGGGAGATGCCCCGAGCATTCTGTGAGGCTGGAATTGGAGTAGAACGAGTGTCATTTGTCAGTTCAGGTCTATCGCATATATATGAGCTGACACCTCTTCGTGACGTCTCGGCATTCTTGGAAACGCATTGCCTGCTAAGCCCAATTCTGCAGAGGGACCAAAAATGCCAAGCAGATATCTGCTCAGATTATCTTCGAGCGGTAACTTTTGCAATAGCAGACGGCGCAAAACCAGGCGGATCGGGTGGACGGCAACACGTAATGCGCAGTTTGACTCGCAGATTGTTGGCTCGGTTAGACTGGAAGACCGATGTATTAATTGACGTTCTGCCTGATTTACTGTCTCTAGTTGCGGAACGGAACCGGCACGTATCCAACCTGCCGGAGAGTATGATAAACACTGTATGTAAGATTATCATCTCGGAAATTGAACTGTTTCGTAAGAACATAAACTCTGACAAAATAAACTTGAACAGCTATTTGACAGGACCAGAAATATGATCCCGGCACAGTTGACAGCGCCGATAGATTATGAATCTTTCTATTCCTCAGCCAACACTGACGAGGTTCAGCGTTTCTCCGCGCTTAATGTCATGATCAATCGTCTGAAAGAAGTCGGATGGTTGTCAGACAGAATTCACTCTGTCAATCTTATTGACTGGGACTGGCGATCGGAAAGCCGCAAGTACAATCATCGCCACGTTCCGATGATTATCCTGACAGAGGAGATTTTTGACTGGTATAGAAATTACGGGATATTCGTTCATCAGGCTTTTGAGGAACGGGCGCAGCGTTTTTCGTTGGCAAGATTCTTCTTTGAGCTGACCCCCCGGCGAGACCTTGTAGTCATCCGCTTTGATCTTAAGGGAAAATATTTCTTCAAGGTGGAAAGAAAAGTTCGGGCCAGAATAGAGACAGATCAGGCAGAAGATCCGGGCGCGGTATTTACACCCGAGATAGTAACCATCCACGTGAATCAGTCGTTGGCAATGGAGGTGTGCCGGCCGCTGCATGGATTGTTGGACGAATTCCGAAGTCAATATCCGCTGAAGCATAGGCCAAAGTCTGGGGATATCATCTCACTGGCAGATACTATCAGCAACCTTGAAGAGCCTGTTCGCAATCTGTTGGCCACTTCAGAAAAGGCAAAGGCGGCAGGAGAAGCCTATGTCAAGTTTCCGGATCGAGCATTCGAGACTATGGGGCAATACCCCGAGCGGTTGATTCATGGTTCAGGTCTATTGTTGCAGGAACTGGAGTCAAAAGAAACATCGCGGGATATCCGTATTCTCTTATCTAACCTTGCTGTCCAAGCCTTTCTGGTTCCGGATTCAATGCGGGACTCGCGGATCGCAATTGTGCCGGGCATCGCCCAGATTGAGGATGGCAAGCCGATGGCAGCCGGAGGCTTTCTACTGCATTACACAGGAGACAAACCCGGGATACCACTGAATAGCTGGTTGCAGCTGGTGACTTCTTGGGCAAGAGAAAAGGCCACTTTTGATCTCGCCATAAGAGCTAGAGCCCAAGAACAACGACGGTCTCTGGCCTATGCGAATCACGCTCTGAAAATACCTCTGACAGGGCTGAAACGACTTATCCGGCACCTTCCGGAGACATCAGATGGCAGTAGGCAGTCACTGCTCTGGTCGGTAAACCAGCTTCTGGACTTGGAATCATTCGTCAAGTTGATATCGAAAGGGAAAATGGAACAACTGGTCACTGCGACTGCGGAAGATTTCCTAAAAGACTTCCGTGATGCCTTAGCTGTTCTCTGTTCGATCCTGGAGGATTCCAAGGGAGATTATGCAGACATGGTGGTGCGCATATCACCGAATCGATCCTTGTTTATCACCATCTATCAAGATGATGACAGCATTAAATGCTGGGAAAAACTATCCTTCAGTCCCAGACAGATGCGTGCAGTGCTAGATGGTCTACTCACAAACGCTCTGAAATACAACATCCCGGGCCAGGCTGCTTATATCCGTGTTTGGCTCTCCAGAGATGGCCGAGGGGTATATCTCAACGTTCAAAACGCTTGCGGAATGCCGGAACAAGAGGCGCGACAACTGGCTGGGCAGCTGACCCAAAGGCCTGATACTGACTGGATTGGGGTGTACCTGCTGCACGCTGCGACGGAGGCGTGTGAGTCTTACCGGCTGCCACAATGGGAATGGAGGTCAGAGGACGGTAGGGCTATGGGTTCACTGAGAGCGAAGGTTCAAATTGCGATAACTGACGGAGAAGACAAATGAAAACGCAAATATTGCTATTGGACGATCATGTAGCTGAGGCCCTCGAATCGCTGGAAGATATGGGTGTTACTCTCGAGGATGATCACCGTAGGCGGCACGAGTACACAGTTCGTCTGGCATGGGATCCCGCTGAACCCATTGATATCGAACTTGTTACCAATCCTACAGACCGTCTGACTCCGAGAACCGTAAGAGAATGGCTGGATAAAAGTCTGGAGGCCGGACATATTAGGCCGGATCTCGTTTTCATTGATGACCAATGGGGAAAAGGCCCGGACGAAGCTATGGCTGGGCAGAAAATTCTCCTGCCTATGCTGGCAGGCAAATTGCCTGAAGCATGGTTCTTTTTGTTCACGGCACATGATGAGCAAGAAGATCGGATAAACGCTCTATCGGAGCATCTGAGACACTCACATGCCAACTTTGGTCAAAGGGTTTTTCTACTTGGAAAAGGGAATCGTTTCCTGCTGCAGACACTCATTAGTGCGTACCTGGGCTACATCTGGTCCAGGGATGATGCCAGGCAACAAAAGGTTAGAAATGCGGAGCTCGAACAGGAACTTCGGCATCAACTAGACTACCGAAAATGTCAAAGGATTGTATCCAAATCGGCTGCATTCAAGAGTGTTTTTCAACAGGCACAGGATGTAGCCCCAACACAGGTGCCTGTGTTGATCACTGGTGATAGTGGGACCGGCAAAGAACTGGTCGCGCGAGCCATTCATGGCATGAGCCCTCGCAAGGACAAACCCTTTGTTCCGGTCAATTGCGGCGCGATCACCGAAACACTACTCGAAAGTGAGCTGTTTGGGCACGTTAAGGGATCCTTTACGGGCGCGGTATCCGATAAGAAAGGTATGTTCGAAGCGGCTGAAGGCGGCACACTTTTCCTCGACGAGATTGGCGAGATGTTGCCTGCGGCACAGGTGAAATTACTTCGAATCTTGGAAAGTGATACCTTCATACGTGTCGGAGGAACTGAGGAAAAAACAGCCGACGTTCGCGTGATCGCTGCAACAAACCAACGTATTGACGAAGCGTTAAAGTCGGGGCGGTTGCGCGAGGATCTGTTTCACCGTCTAAATGTTGTGCACCTGGTACTGCCTGCTCTACGTGAGCGACCCGAAGACATTCCCCTCTTGGCCGAGGAATACCTTCGAGAGTTTTGCGCGAAGCACGGGAAGAAAGTGCAGTCGATCTCTGGACCGGCTCGTCAAGTTATGTTCAACTATGCGTGGCCAGGAAATTGCCGAGAGTTGCGCAATGCGATGGAAAGCGTCGTGTTGTTTAACCAATCCGGGACTGTCGACATAGCAGACCTTCCTGCATCTATAGCCCAAACGGATTCGCTAAGACCAAGCGATGTAGAGATTGACTGTGCAAACAGCGGGACTGTGGCTTTTCATGTGCAAGATGCTGTTGGATGGTTGGAGGAGATAAGCTTACCGAAACTCAAAAAGCTATGCGAGGATATTTGGAACTCTAATGGCCAATGTATAGGGAACAATCCCGACAATATTGTGGGTACGTTAGCCCACAGCCCGCACTATCTGCGAGCTGTACTCGCCGCATTCTGGCACGCCCTGAGTGACAGACAGGACACATTTAATAGACTTTTCGGCTTCCTGCTTCCCCCCCGAAAAACCATGGATGTCCGGCTGTACCTGAGCAACAAGACCGTGCCCAACTACCCAAAAGTATTTCCTGCCGGTAGGGGCCGAAAAAAATACGGCATATCCGATCTGAAAGCGGATGGGGAAGATTTGGCTAACGCTGGATTCGAACTGTATTTGAGGTAAGACCAATCGTCTATGCCTCGAAATCTCCCCGTTACCATCTAAAAACTTCAACGTTACAAAACAACAGCCTGATTACGGTGTAAATTATCTCTTTTCTCTGGTTCCACCCCCTCGAAAGCATGACGTTATCTGCCGGAATATTCTGCACATAACGCATGTGTCTATAAAATAGCAACTTACAGATTCTATCATTAAGAACATATCGTCTATATGCCCAAGTTATCGACCTTTGGTACGCATTTTGCTAAATTGTTAATTGGCACACATTTTGCGACTTATTGACTCGCCGCCGCGGGCTATTGCCCGGTTGCGTTCGGCTAGTGGTAGTTGTGGGGTTTTGCTACCCACATAATCCAATCTGTGAATAGGCAGAATTCTTAGGTATTATTCTCACCAGAAGTCAGTGGTGAAAGGAAGGTTCCCGTTTAGACATTTTTCACAGGAGGCCGTGTGATGAATCGAACCAAACGTCGCCGTATGCAAAGACAGATTAAAGCTGTTTATAACCTTATTGAGGACAACACCCAATATCCTCAACAGGCACAGCGGCGCATGCTCAGCATAGTGGAGCGTGAGATTAAACGTAGAGTCGTAAGTTATAGTAAACCTGGCCAAGCCTTGACGCCAGAGCTTTGGCACCTGGTCCGACATGACTGCTTATTGGGTCGAGCCTGTGACTCATTCGGGATCCGCGAGGATGTGAACGAGTTGGTGCGTCAAGCTCTAGTTAGGCACATGATCGGAGGAAAAGTGGCTTTGGGATCGAGGCGACACCTTAAGCATCAAGCGACTGCTTCTCTATTGCGGTAGACCGATGGCGGTTCTGGTCGGAACCATCATTATAAAATGTAGTCTGTTTTAGCAATTTCTTTTACGAGAGGCTCGGCAAAGCAGTATTGTCGGGCCTCTTTGATTTGAATTTCAAGGATATAAGACCCGCGAGTCAAAAGTATCTACTAACCATAACTTTGGAAAAGAGGTGTTCTATGGATGATCGAGTGTTAGCAGTACAGTTGGAGGAGTTAATTAAAGAAACTTCCGGAATTTGTCTTGATGAGGAAAGCGACCAGAGAATCTGCAAAATCATAAGTGGTCCTCAACCTTGCGATGGTGCTTCTATGGAATGGAACAATCTGGAAGGAATTGACTTTTTGCGTATCAACGTAAAATACCTTCTCTTTGATCTTGAAGTCACCCGCAAGGAGAATGCCATGTTGCGTCATCTACTGGAGGATGAACCAAAATCTGAAACAGTGAATGATGAACACAATAACTTACTTGCCGAAGACCATAAACCATCACAGATAGATCGGCAAAAGGATCCAGATGTGAGGCTATGTCCGTACTGCAGTCAACCTTTATGCACACCCAAGGCTAAGCAGTGCCTTAAATGTCATATGGATTGGCATAATCCTGACAAGGTTTTTAAGCACGAGGTGAAAGACAAGGAGGAAAAACCCAGAGACGAGAGCCAGGACTCAAGTTGAGTCGATTATTTAGCTTAAACTTGCCGGCATAGACTTATGATTTATTGAAGGATGAGTTAACATTAAATAGTCAAGAAAAGTACTATTCACGGATAAGCTGATAGTGTTCTAACGGATTGACAATTAGTTATTCGCATTACCAGTTACCCATTTCAGAAAGGAACAAATCATGCGCAGCATAAGAGCCTTTTATCAGACCGTCACAATACTCATGAATAATGGTGTAGAGCGATGTCGAAAGGTATTTGATCGCTGGGCAGGCTTGGGTCTGCCAATTCTCTTAGCCATGATAATCAGCAGCATCCTGAACCAAAAGGAACCATTCATAGAAAAGATGCCAAAAGTCAGCAAGGAAGTCGCAATTTCGATAATAACGGGTTCTTCCGATGAACACGTAAACCAAACTAACTCATCTAAAATAGATCCTGAGGCACCTGTAGATCATACTGCAGAAAACGACAAAAGTCTTGGTGATTAACAGGCCAAGTGCCTTTATGTCTTTTCATAATGATATCGAGAATTATATAAAATTCGAAGTGGACTGAGTCAATTAGGGAAGGAATCAATATTAACTTTTTAAGGAGAAACAAATGAACTTTAGAAGCTTTAACCCGCCCGGCAGAATCACAAATCCATTCGGCTCGCTTTCTAATCACAAAGTGAATTCCTTTGGGAGGATCCTTGACCACTTTGATCGTGATACGGGTCTGAAATTAGGACCTTTGGGCATGGTAAAGGATTTGAAGGGTAATGACACCGGTTTAAGGATTTCAGGCATTGAGCCTACCGAAAAACCAAGAAGGATAAAGTAAATACACCGACAGCTGGTAACCGGCCCGGAATAACATGAATGCTGGCTTTCAGCAATCAGATTTCGGGCCTTTTTGATTTTATGAAGGGAGGTGTCCTGTAGACAAAAATACTGTAGCAAAGAATCTAAAAAGAGAATCTCAGATTTTTGAAAGGAACCTAAAGATGAAGATAAAAATATTGTCAAGTTTGGTGATATTGTCAGTTGTTTTGCTGGCAAGTACCGGGTGTTCGCAAAATAATATAGCCAGGGCTAAATATGATAAGCGGGTGAATACCGCTTATAGCCAGATTAAGCAGCAACGATATGACACTGCTATTGCACAACTTGAGGAGGCGCAGAAAATCGCAGACGAAGAAAGTTACAATAAATCTCAGTCAGTTCGCCTGATGGTTGAGGCCTATCTCGGTAAGGGAAATACCATTGAGGCTTGTCAGCTCGCCAAAACTCTGCTGGACACCAACTCTCAAGACCCTTATGCAATGGAGCTTATGGGTAAAGTCTGCTTGAGGGAAACAAGATATGCTGATGCGGAAAGATATTTTGTGGATGCTGACAGCAGATATGAACAGCCAGAAGATAACGGCAGAATTGCAGATTTATTGTCTCTGACACGTGGTCTGACTGAGTATGAGAAGGGTAATCCCAGGGTTGCGTTGAGATATTTCAAGGCAATACGGAACGTTGACCTTCAATATTCCGTTAACAAGATGGAAAAAGAGGTGTCCTTAGACAAATAACATTTCAGGTTAACCTTATACCAGGAGATATAAAATGAAGACAAATGCTCATTCGAATAAAATCGCTGCACTGGCGATTCTCATTGCAGTGATGCTGATACCGGTATTGCAGGCAGTAGAAAAAGACAGGGAAGTAGTGCTCAATGTAGAAGAATTGAAGGCCTCTATAGAAAAGGCAACCTCACCCCTCTCGGAGCGCATCAAAAACAGTCAGTTGCTTGAGAAATTTGATCGTGTCAATCAGTGTCTCGATGAAAAAGATCTCGACAAAGAGGTTCTTCTTGAAGCCCTGGAAGAACTCAGAGACGAGATGAACAGATTTACAGATAATTGGTCAGACATCACCGATCCGCTCTGGAAAGGACAGGATGCTTTATCCGGCACTATCGAGAAAATCCGACTTATGCTGGCCAGAGTCAATACCGGTGAGCCAGCAGAGAAGGTAAAAGAGAGCCTGAAGAACTATGACAAAAGGCTTTCAAATATAGCTGAGACAATTAAAAATGAAAAAAATCAAGAGCGTAAGCAACGCCTGAAAATGGTATTTGCCAATATTCTCGGCCTTCGGAAATTGACAGAACAGTCAGGTATGATCGATCTAGGCCCGGCCCAGCAAAACCTATACGTTAAAATCATAGAGTCTTTGTCCAATCTGGAAATGCAGCTAACTAACAGCACCTTTGCCTTGGAGAGAACACGCATATTGCTGGAAGGCCAGTCTGAATTTGTAAATACCTATTGTGAAATCCTCGGAGGTCTAATCGAGGCTGAAGAGTTATCAGAGGTGCTTGCCCAGATGAACAGTGCAGGTGATGGATTTGCGGTTCTGGGTGGAGAGCTGGAAAATGTAAACGCAAGCATAGATATGTTTGGAAACAAAATCAACCTTTTATCTGAGAGACTCGCAGATAATATAAATAAAAACACTTCTCAGAGTGGGCCTGTCTTTGAGTATAACGAACAAGAAATTGACGATGCCATAGAGCAGTACACATCTAAATAACCCTTATGTGAAAGGAACTTGTGATGAAAACCAGATTAACTGTGATAGCTTTGACATTTGTTTCGTTTTTTGGCTGCCAGGTTTTCGCCGCGGATGATGCCAGAACTGATAAAACAAGATTCCAGGGACTCTTGCGGGAACTCACAACTGTTGAAGCGGAGTATGACAATACCATCAGGCAGGCAATGTCTGAAAAGAAAGAGGGCGATCAGATATCGCTGGAAACCAAGTCAAAAATAGTGGCTCTTGGTGATAAAAGAGACCGCATCATGGATAGGCTGACAATTATCTCACTGCGGCACGGGTGGGATATCCCGGACGGAAAAGATGGACTGGATAAGAGCAATATTCCGGATGAAAAGAAGCGAATTTTTGCCCCTGCAGATGAAGTTATCAGGGAGAGATTCACTCTACAGGCCAGGAAAATTGCTGAAGGAACAACTCTGCCGATTATCACCCTGGACTCACATGAGGAAAAAACCTCCAAGGAAAAAGCGTCAAATACTTCATCCAAGGCATCAATAGCAGTCAAAAAATAAGGGAGATAAATAATGGTCGATATTCTAATAAAACGCTGCGGTCTTCTATTCTGGCCTCAACTTCTCCTTAGCATTGCTGTGATAACATTGATTGTCAGTTATCTTGTGGCTCTAAACCGAGGTGAAGTACATGCAGGCCAAAGACCATGGAAAGACAGCCTGGAGCCTCTTGCAGGCATGGCGGTATCTCTGGGACTCTTCGGGTCAGTGGCGGGTTTTATCTCGGCTTTTAGCGGATTTCAACAAGGTGTAAATGTGAGTACTTTGGCGAGCGGCCTGTCAGTCGCATACTGGACTACTGGAGTAGGCATAGCGACCAGTCTGATAGCTACCCTCGGCTCTTACTTACTGAATATTCTGAACAAATAGAGGTGCAGTATGAAATCGATGGCGGCAATATTACCATTATGTGACTTGGTATTCCTTGCTCTGGGCGGCATACTCGCCACAATGACCCAGATGGAGGTAGTACATGCTCTCCCGGTTGAGATAACCAGGGTGGGAACTGGGGCAGCAATTGTACAGACTGACAAGTTCAAGATTCTTTCTGTGACTGCAGATCAAATGGTCATTGACGGAATCTCTATAACAGAACCGCAACTGACAGATATGGCCAAAAACCAGAAAATTATCCTGCGGATATCTAAAGATTTACCTACCGAAAGAACCGTTAGTTTAATTTCCTGTCTGGCTCAGGCAGGCGCACAGGTTTCGATTGAAGTTGAAGAACGACAAAAAAATTAGAAAGGATACAAAAATGTCAAAGAGTACTTTTATTATCGGCGTAATCATAGCTGTTCTAGTTCACTCTCTACTTTTCCTGGACTTTGACAAGAATACTCTCAAAGCAGAAGAAGTCGAACCAAAGAAGGTTGCCAGAATCCTGATACCACCTCTCCCGAAGCCTCCGGAAAGGACGCCACCTGATCCTGGAAAACCATTATCGCTGCCGAGTAGACCACCGAAAGAGTCATTTGATCAAGTGGTTACAGATTCCACGCAAGGCGATATTCCGGACAGCCTGGGCGATTATGCTGCAGATGGTGATGAGGGCCTTCCATCTCTGAGATTGATTTGGGATAGCCCGGAACACCTGATTCAAGTGTCCAAGGCGCTCAATCTGAGGGTAATTCCTGTGAATAACAGTAATAAGCCAATTGGTGAGCTTTGTTTTGAAAGAAACATACTTGTCAACAGGTTTTCTGGCGAACTCTCCGGCTACAGCAATCGTGTAAGAACTATATCGTCGCACTTTTTTGGTATTAATGTACTCAATCAATGCCAAGAAAACGTTCAGTGTTTCTGGATAATTGTACCTACGGATATCGATTATCAATGGGTCAGTATTCAAAAACAGGTCTTACGCTCCAAGGGTTTAAACAGTTCGCAAGTATCATACATGGAAGCGCAAATCGTCAACAATGAAAACGGTTATGAATTGCTTATAACAAGCATAGCCCGAACATAAAGAAAGGTGAATCTATTATGAATAACAATAAAGCGATACGTATGCTGATTACCATGATCGGTATAGTAATCTCAGCATTGTTTTTAGCCTTGGGTGGGTGCGAAGAAAGATATTCTGAAGTCGAGTCTCAATCTACTGTAATAGAACCTGCAATTGAGCCAGCCATAGAGACAGTACCACAAGAAGGACTTAAGGCACCAGACCCGATAGTGCAACCAGTAGAACAGACTGAGAAGGCTGTTGTTGTGCTGGAAGAGAATATTGACGTCAGAAGAAATACATCAGAACTCGGTGAGATATACACGAAACTGAATGATATCTGCGAGAAAGCCGTGCAAACTCAAAAGAACATGCTGGAAGTCGAATATGATACAACAACAAATGAAGCTTTCGATGCTGAAATGGAGATCATCGCTCTGAAGCACGGTAAGTTGCAGACACCACCAAATGAAGATCTCGTAATCTCAGACCAAACCATTCCCTGATGTGAAACTGTGTCATTTCCTGTTGATAAGTCAAACCTGAGGATGCAAATACATGATCATTCATATTTTGCTATCCCGAGTTTCAGCAAAGCTGGATTTGGTTCCGGTAAGAATACCGATACAATAATAGACTCTATTGGCAACATGAACGGAGGTACCGCAAATGTCATTGAGTGATATAATAGCAGCGGTTGTTTTTTTCTTATGCGTTATACTGGGGATATGTGGCTTCTTTAAATGGCTGGGGCGATTGATTTTCGGTTCTCTGGTGGGTCTGGTAGTTTTGATAAGCATATCACTTCTAATGGATCATCCTGTATTTGACAAATACAGTCACGGTGTTTTACGGGGAGGAGTGATTCTTCCATACATGGAGCAACAGTACTCAATATTGAACGATTTTCTTCACAATAAGACATCTGTTGATAATAATCGCTCTGCATCAGATCCGGAGATTATCTCAAGTATTCCCCCGAGAACTAAGGCAAATACATCTGTATCCAATGAATGATTATAACTCTTGTCGAACTATCTGTTTCTGAATATTTATTCTGAAGTCATAATATTTGAACAGTTAATCACATAAGTTGTCTGAGAGATTTTAGTGTCCGGTGTTTGCGTAAAAGCACAGCAGAAAGTCAATAGAAATCATTAATTTACAGAGGCATAATTATGGCCGAAAAACAGTATGTAAGCTCAGAGACTGGTTGTGACGTAGCCGAAAATACCGGAATCTCCAAGGATTCAGAAATTCATAATTATGACATTGTCACGAGCAAACAAAACATAAACCGCCAGAATGAAATAATCATCAAGATCAGTCAGCAATTCAATTACCGTGACATAAAGGCAACATATGTCAAGAAAGTGTCCGCTACACGCACCACAACTTATTTCTATGAGTTAGACAAACATCGTTTGCATGATATAGTCAGAATCGACAGTACCCTGAGACGTATACTTGAAATAGCCCTTGAAACCTCAGGGATATCGATTCTGGCTCCGATTCCTGAAACCTCCCAGATCGCGGTAATCGTTCCTGAGAAAGAATGCGCGCCTGTCAGGATCGAAAGTTTTATCGATGATGTTAAAAAACACGATTATAGAATACCCTGTGTGGCCGGTGAAGACTACCTGGGGCATCCTCTTGTATTGGACTTGGCAGAGTGTCACCATCAGCTTCTCGGTGGTGCCACTGGTTCTGGAAAGAGTAATCTACTTAGGGCCATTATTACCACGATCGCCATGACTTGCGAGAGTAAGCAGCTCAGGATCATTCTGGTAGATGGAAAGGGAATCGATCTGGCTGTCTTCAATAAGATTCCACATTTATTATGTCCGGTAATAACCGAAAAGGAAAAGGCGGTAAATGCCTTGAGGTGGTTGACGGAAGAAATGGAACGCAGGAGAGATTTATTGCAGAATCAAAACCTCTCTGACATTTGGATATATAATCAACAGTGTCTTTGTGAAGCGGAGGATGAAAATGAAGGTCCGCTTGAAGAGTTACCGGCCATATTGTTGATTATTGATGAAGTCCAGGTTCTGATGGATGGAAAAAATGAAGAAGTGGAAGGCTTGTTGCGTAAAATTACACAGCAAGGGCGTGCCTGCGGTATTATTGTAATATTGGCGACTCAAAGACCAAGTGTTGACATTATTCAAGGCAGTATCAAAATCAATCTGCCCGGACGCATCGCGTTCAATCTGCCCAGCCAGATCGACAGCCGGGTGATACTTGATCAGCCTGGCGCAGAAATTCTCAAAAGCAAGGGTGACATGCTTGTTTCTGAGCCGCCGTATGGTAAAGTCATCCGATTACAGGCACCCCTTGTTACTGATCTGGAAATCCAGACTTTATGTGAATCATTTGATTGTAAAGAGCTAGAGAATGACGATCCGGATATAGATCTATCTCAGAAAGAGTCTGCCAATAAGCAAGAAATGAACGCTTTAACAGTAAACCATAGCAATCACAATACAATTTTACCACATGCAGAAGAGGTTCAGAATGACAAGCAGATTTATCACACACCAATATCCGCATTTGCCAGAGTGCTGGTTCAGCAGGACGATATTGTTAAATGGTTAAGTGAGATATACCCTGATCGGATCTGGCATATAAAGTTAAAATACTTTCCTTTTATATATGGTACTGTACGGGAAGATAACCATTTTTCCAGAATACTTTATGATATAAGGAATGGCACATTAGTGCGTAGATTGCTGCCACGATATACTGTAGCGGTCGATAACCTTTACAGAGGTCTAAATGGTGAGTTAGACATATTCAAGTTCTTGAGAGAAACAGGCACAAAAGTGACGGCAGCAAAAGATATCATTGTGCCTGGATCATCATCGTCGGTAATAGATGCCAACATAGCCAGGCTAATCGGGAAAGGGATCATTGGTGCATCAACAAGAGGATATTATGTTCAGAATGATTTTGCAAAAATACCCAGATTTTTTGACAAACTGTTACTGGCAGATATTCCAGAAATATGTTCAAAACAGGTCTATTCCTCTTCCCGACCTACTCATGAAATAGATGAACAATTACGCATCATATTCTGGAAGTTGTGGCAGGGGGCACTTGAAAATCATTCATATATCGGATTGCCGATATATCTTGCTGAAAGTAAACAAGGTGATACATTAATGATTGTTGCCTGCCACACAATTGGCAAACTCAAGTGGAATCAATGGCTTTCGCGCCAAGTGAATTACTGTGACAATAGTATTTTCAGATAAAACAAAAACACTTTAAAGCAAAAAGTATCCTGATATGACAACTTGAGTAAAATATTGAATGATGTCGTATAGGTTTTGTACCAGGACATTACACTATAGAGCTATCGCAATTACTTTTGCTATCTAATGTCAGACCTGTGTAGAGCCTTTCAGGGACAAGTTTTATATAGGGATGTTGTTGTTTTACATAAATTATGACTATAAAGTTTTCGTATAGGATTGGAGACCTCTGTGATTGAGAAACAAATGTACAACACCGTATGGATGCTTTTGTTGTCTTTCGCCTTGGGCTTTTGTCTGGGGCTTACTGAGGATCTTGTCCGAGAAGGATGGGCTTTCTGGAAAAATCCGTCTTGCGACAGCAGCATCGCCGACAAAGGCGTTGTACCGGAATCCAGTCAGGATTTACGGCAAGCACAAACAGTCAGTCTGGTCTTTGAGAATTCTCTGTTAGAGGAACAATTGTTCGTAACATTTTAGCCAAGTGAAGCAAATTCTATAGCTTTTGGGTTGGCTTGTGCAAAAAAAAGACAAAAAAACTTCAAAATGTTAAGATGGGTAATTTGCGCTATTGCGTGTAATGGTTTATAGTTTCAGCATGATGAAGCCGAATGCTGAACAGGCTATCGCCGACCTGGCCTTAGAGCAGGAATTGACTGCGGAGCAGGCTGAGCTTATTTACGAGCAAGGCAGAGAGGCGGTGGTTTTTGTTTTGCTGAGACTGTCGAAACTGGCAGCGGAAAAAACACAAGGTACGTTAGTTGCCGGCAGTCCGGCTGATCCTTCGTGTCCCTCAGGTCAGAAGCCGGTTTTTGTCAAGCCGAACAAAACAGATAAAAAACGCGGCAAAAAGTTTGGCCGTAAAAAAGGGCATCAAGGTACTCGCCGCAATCTGCCGACCCAAATAGACCGTACCGAAGAACATCGCGCTTCATGTTGTCCGGACTGCGGCGGCGAACTGAAAAAATGTTCCGGCACACGTGAACGAATCATCGAAGACATCCCGGAAGATGTTCGCGTTGAGACGGTAAAGCATGTTATTCATCGCGACTGGTGTCCGAACTGTCGCAAGGCGGTTGAGCCGATCGTAACCGATGCTCTGCCAAAATCATCTATTGGCAATGGTATTGTGGTTTTGTGTGCCTGGCTCCACTTTGCGTTGGGCAATACGATAGCGCAGATCCTGGAGGTGTTTAATTTTCATCTCCGGTTTAAGATGTCGCCGGGCGGATTAGTCCAGATGTGGCATCGTTTAGCGGATATACTCCTGGCCTGGTACGAAGAAATAATCGAGGACATTCAAAAAGCCGGTGTCCTGCACGGCGATGAGACCGGCTGGCGGGTAAACGGTAAAACGCATTGGTTATGGTGCTTTACCAGCCATCAAGCCACGATTTTTACGGTCGAGCAGTCGCGGGCCGGGCCGGTGGTTTTGGAATTTATCAAAGAATGTTTCAACGGCGTGTTCGTAAGTGACTTCTGGTATGCTTACAATGTATTGTCATGCGCCAAACAAAAGTGCCTGGTTCACTTACTGCGTGATTTGGAGCGAGTCTGGAAAGCCAAAGACCACAGCGGCGATTGGCCGAGGTTCTCCAAAAAACTCAAACGATTAATTCGCGACGCGATACGCCTGCGTAAACGCATCGATGAACTGGATGCGACGGTTTACCAGCGGCGCTGCCAACGAATCGAAAAACGCTTGGATCTTATTATCGCGCATGAGTGGTCGAACAAGGAAGCTCAGCGGTTGATTAAGCGTTTGAAACGCCATCATGATGAGCTGTTCACTTTTCTGAGCAATCGCGAGGTGCCGTTCGATAATAATTTTGGCGAACGCAGCATTCGCGGCGCGGTGATCATGCGAAAGAACAGCTATAACAACCGCAGCGACCGTGGAGCCCGAACGCAATCGGTGCTGATGAGCGTGTTTTTTACCCTGAAACAACGCGGCCTAAACCCGGTTGCTACCATCAAAAAAGCCCTGCGAACATACATCAAAACCGGCAAATTGCCAAAACTCGCGGAGTTCTCTGCTTCACTTGGCTAAAGTGTTACAATTGTTCTAATTTAAGTATTCAGGTATTTTATCCGCGCATAGTTCAAAGGAACCGTTTGTAGTAATAATTATGCTACACCTTTCAAATAAATACTCGTAGATGATCAGTGATGTAGAACCATAACTACAGTATATAAATCGAAATGCCCAGTCAGGATTGTCTGCTAAAACAGGGATCACGTCATGCCAGCGATTAAGAACTCTGAACCAGCTAATATCATAAGTAAAATCTGTAAAACGACACTAATATTTGCAGTTGTTTCCATGAATGTACTCATTCCTGGCTGTGTCTGCAAGGAGCGTATCCTCAATACAGCGACCATTAATCTTGGTTCAGTGAATGTAACTTCGTCTCCAAAGGGTAAGGTTTACCTAGACGGAAAATATATTGGCAGTTCACCTGTTATTGTGCCGCTTACAGTTATACGACATGAGGTTGAACGAAAAACGTACAAGCCTGGCCCCAATATTGATGACGCGATTATTGTTGGTGGGCCAGTTACTGCGATATTCCCTCCTGCAGGGTTACTCGTTTTCCTTACCTATGCCACTGATGAAGGATTCGTAAAAGAAGAACGAAAGGTCTTTTGGCGCGACGATATAGTTACACACACTCTTGAGGTTCGCCACCCGGAATACAAAACTGCTCGCAAAAAATTCAAATCAAATCAAGCAAATGAGAGCTGGAAACCTGTTCTGGAGCTTACTTCACTGGCTAAAGCCAAAAAAGAGCGTGAGCGCAAAGCCCTTGAATTGTCGCAAAAAAAGAAAGCACAAGAAGAAAAAGAGTGCCAGAATATTATCAATATAACAAAGGTATCAGATAACGTTTCTGGTGAAATGCAGCAGGCAAATATTGTTTTGAAAGAAATTGTGAATAAATCGATTGAGACTCAAAAGTCCTTATTAAATAAACAATGGTGAAAGTAAGTCAAGATTTTATACCAGGATATCACGATTTATGTAACTGCACTTTTTATGTTAGTATTAGAGGACATTTGCAACTGTGGTCAAAGAGCTCTTATATACCACACACCTTCAGCATTACAGTCGAATTCCAAACTCCACTTTGGGCAAATACGAGACACAGACTTTGAATGCTTTTACAATGACTTTATATTTACTTTTTTTGATTACACTATGTCTGATCAATTGCGAAAAACGGAGAACCGGTTATTCAAACTGAGGTTCTTGAGCCAATAAATGTAACAACAGGTTGAGTATGCAGTTTCCACCAAATTATCTCACTACCGCCGCCAGTTCCAACGGAGTTTTCTTCGGCTCCCAAGTGGGGATGGACTTTGTGTCGGGACCGCCGATTGAACTGTATCGCTTTGATCTCCTAAAAGATAATCCTTCATGGGATTGTGTAGATCCAAGACTAGTCGATTGGAGGCCGCGTAGATCACGAAGGCAAATGATTCGGATCAGGAGGCGTGAGGGCCGGGCTTGTTGGTATAATCGGACATTGCGTGATCTAAAACATCTGCGAAGAATGATTGGTAGCGGACTGTTCCGCAGCGCAAGTCGCCTTCCACTGACTGCACGACCATTCTCTATGGTGTGGATGTCACACCGAGACCCGGCGTTTCGCGATCTCTTGCTCAAAACCCCGATGATCGCGGTTGCATTGGCCCATTATATGCCTTCTGAAGCGCCCGTAATGGATCTGGATGATTGGCGTAAAGCCTGCAGTGAAGAATCTCTTATGAGGCGGCGGCAGATACTTGAAAATCGCTCTTTACCGTCCACATCTGTTGGTGGATTTCAAAGAATCACTGAATCCGGAGCTGATCCACTGTACTTATCTGGGCTGTCTGAAACACTGCGAGACCGTCACATACTGAAATGGTTCAATCACGCTAAGGCAATAGGACCTGACCTCATCAGGATTCTGGCGAACAGACGATTTTTAAGTCATGTCACTGGTAGATTCCTTAGATTAGTTGGTGACATAGATAGTCGGCAACAACATGCCAGATTTGCACCGATGTTGGAGTTCGTAATATCTTTATTAAAGCTTGGAGAAGCGCGTGGCGCAAAAAATAAAGTATTTAATACGCCGCAAAAACTCCAAGAATGCTATTACAGAATCGCCGGCTATGTATTACCTGGTGATGTAGAACAACTTCGCCCCTGCCAATTTAAACCCTCAGGAATCCGCGGAATTCCTGGATTTGTGGAACCTATTCTCACAGGTGAAGACCTAATTACGCAGGCAGTTTGCATGCAGCAATGTTGCTCAGCTAGAGACTATGTGAAGGATCTGCTTGCAGGCCATATCTTCTTGTTTCGAGCTAGTGGCTACGGGATACCACCTTGTACAATTGAAATAACAGATTCTCGCTGCTATACAGAAGAGAATGTGGGCTACGTTCTCACCCAGATCGCCGGTTTTCGTAATTCCACACTGCCAATGAAAGCCCTGTCTGCCATTCGAGTGTGGGCTGAGGATGAAGGTATCAAAATGCCCTATAGACACCAGGATGTCCACCAGAATCCTGATGGACAGTCAATGATCAGGCAAGAAGAGAAATATGGCGTCTTATTCGAAACCGCCGCTTGCGAGTTCGTTATGAACGGCGCGATGATATCCACGAAGCGTTTATGAAAGTAGCATGTGTAGTTATTTGTTTTCATGCTTTAATTAATGGGTTGTGTTAGAGCTTCTTAGTATGTACTGAATGTTCCGAGCAACCTAAAGTGGTGCTGGAATCCATCTGTGCTTTTTTAAGCAAACAGAGCTTTACCAATTACATGAGATCACGTCAAGAATAAGGCAAATTCACATTAGTTCTTCATTGTGTATTTTCTAAGCAAAGGTTATAATAGATAATCAGCTCAGAATTCATCGCAGCACTAGCCCTAAGTCGGTGTTATTCAAGCAATTATGTCCGTTTTTGCCGTGCGCCTGGCAGGTACTGAGTCTGTCCTAGTGATTTCAGGAGCCAGTTCTTATATAGAATATATTGACAAACATCGGCCTTGGGAGTTAACATGTGAGTCAGCGAAAACTTCTAAAGGCTTTTCAATGCTCATGCTTGGATATTGTAGTTCAGTAGTGTAACATCTATGTATCGCTTGGGCTACAGGGCCGCCGTGACCTTAGCAATGATGTTTTATGTAAAGAGACTTTACGCTGTCTCGTTTAAAAACGAAGAAGATAAATGTGATATGATCAGTTTGTTTAGCATTAACAGCACTGATTTGGATTACCTAAAATATTGATATGCCTTGGAATATTGAAAAGTGACTATTGGTAAGAAACCTGAAATCGTCAATCTTTCTGGCAAACCGCAAAATGTCAGCTTTGATACTAAAGCGTTGAAAAAAATAGTTTTTTTTCCGAACGTCTGGCCTGGAAAGGGCATACTTCCCACCGGAACTATGGCTGTTTATGGCAATGGACATCATATCTGTGGAGATTATATTGGCTCTGATATTGGGTGTGGTGTGTTGTTGGCTAGATTCAGATATCCTCCTGCTGACTACCTAAAGGACACCACAAACAAAATTGCTGCAGCAATGTTTGAAGGAAGAGAACTATTAGGCGGTCTATCGGGTGGAAGTGAGTGTCATTTTATTACTATCTACGAGTCTATAGATACCAGTAGCTCCCAGATAAATTACGGCGAGTATTCTGTATTAATCCATACAGGAAGTATGTCGATAGGCAGAGATGTATTTGAATCAAGATTAACAGGTGCTGATTATCTACGAGAACATGATGAAGCCGTTGTTTATGCAAAAAGAAACAGGAAAGAGATATTAAAGAGAATAGAGGAAGCCGCAGGAATTAGAACAGATATCATATTTGACAGGATTCATAACTATGTCACTATTGAAGGTTCAAGTGTTGTTTACAGAAAGGGTTCGGTTAGATTGATGCCTGGAGAACTTGGAGTTATATCATCGTCCATGGAGGGTGACGCTCTCGTAGTTACTCCGAGAACTTTATTAAAAGATCTTGAGTGGACAATTAATCACAGCACAGGAAGAAAAATGTCAAGAAATGAGGCAAGTGGAAAAGAATTCTATCTTGAAAACACCGGGAGTGATGTATATCTTCCATATTGGATGTCAAGAGAACATATTACTACAGAACTCCCTCAGTGTTATCATACTCTTGGCGATGTGATGCCTTTAATCAGTGATTATTTTGATGTTGTTGGAAGATTAAGACCAAAATCAACTATCATGGATTGATAACAAGGCAGCAATGTCAAATCATGACTAAACATTTTGCACATGAATAATTCGTCCTGCTAATTCATAACAAGAGGAATTTAAATGAGTTATTCGAGATGGTCACAGAGTTCTTGGTATGCGTCTATGAGAGGTGGTGTTGCAGATTCTGACAGAAACGCACAGATTTTATCCCTATATCACCGTGATGATGAGGCGACGCAGAGTCATAGCTGGACATATCAAGAGCTTAGGGGTGCCGATGAGGAATGGTTACGTAAGCATTATAACAACTTGACAGATATAGATGTTGCCGAGGGAATGCGCATCATTATTACTTTCCGAAGGGACGTAGATTATAACTGGCTCAAATATACACTTTTAAATCCGACTTTGGAAAATATTAGTCTTGTGTTAGATGAGTTTGTGGCCAGGCAGGACTTCAGATTTAGTATCGGTGACTTTCATGATTATTGCCCGACAGACACTTGGCAGGAGCCATTATTATCTCGTTTAGAATCTCTTAACACATTTAAAATAACAGAAATCCTCATAGATTTCTTAGAGAATGTGACAGTTTTTAAAGACCGCCAGCGAGTTTTATCCCTGTTAATCTCATGGCGAAAGATTCTGCAAGAGATTGTTTCACAAACGACGCCGAGTGCATGTATACTTGAGCGGTCTTCCGAAGAAATTCTACTAGCAAATATTTTTGGTACACCCTTAGATTCTCGAGATATTGTTCGAAAAGCCCTTCCTGAGATTGATATGCTGATAAAGGAATTTCGAGATAATACAACTTGCTGAGCTTCATAGGCATATCAATCCGTGGGCCGTATGTGCCAAACAAAGTTTGGGCAGAGTCACTTGGTTATGAACGAGAGAAGATCGATATATTAAACGGAGGAGTTAAAAAATAGCTTCTGATTTTGAAGGGGGCCAAGATGAAAGGTGCGATGCTTGTACGATGCTGTGGATATTCATAAACCCTGTGTGTTAAATGGTTTAAAGTCTCGAAGGACAGAAAAAGAAAACTCTTTAGCTGTTTTTTATTTGACTTTACTATCTACTAGTTTTAGAATTGCCTATAATTATGTGGCAAGACTTTGTCTGTTCTCGATATGTAACTGGAAATACCGTTATTAATGGACATTTCCTATCACCAAAGAGTCGCCAAATCCAATATGGCAAGTTCAACCACTGTTGGTTTGTGGGAGATTTGTCAACGTTCGGTATTATCTTGAACGACAGCTGTTTCTAAAAAAAGATGTAACTTGATGTAATATAATGGCTTGTGTCACTAAACTTTTGCCTCCCACGGGGACGGAGTCTAGACTTTCATGAATAAATGTTTTTGGCATGCTTTATAGTTCTAGTATTTAAAATAAGGGGGTAGACGGTTAGCTCCTCCTGCCCTATAATGCTGGGTATGATATCCACAAGAGAACAAATTGACGTACAACCCTCTGTGATTAAAAGGCCGGATTACCCACACACATACCGTGAATTCGTCAATATGTTTCCTGGTCAAGAAGCGTGTGCTGCATATTTGGAGTGTCTTCGCTGGCCCAATGGGTTCATCTGCCCATCCTGCCAGACTGCTACCACCCCATGGCGTCAGTCACGAGGTCGGTTGACATGTCCAAATTGTCGTCATCAGTCATCGGTAATCGCGGGCACCATTTTTGACAAAACAAGGACTCCACTGACAACATGGTTCGAGGCTGGCTGGCATTTGACAACTGCCAAGAATGGTCTGTCAGCCAAAACCCTGGAACGTACGCTTGGCGTTCATTATCGAGTTGCGTGGGCAATCCTGCAACGATACAGAGTGGCAATGGTACGAGCCGAACGCGAAAGGTTGTCAGGTGATGTGGAGGTAGATGAAACGATGCTTGGGGGCGTCGAAAAAGGAGGAAAACGCGGCCGTGGTGCCAGTAAATGCGTTGTGGTGATTGCCGTAGAGATTAAACAGCCCAAGGGTTTTGGCAGGATTCGGATGCGGCATATTCCAGATGCATCGAGTACTCACCTGCTGCCGTTTATCCGCAATGCGGTAGTACCTGGTGCTGTGGTATGCACTGATGGCTGGGGTGGCTACAATGATGTGCCTAACCATGGGTATATCCACAAGAAAACTATGGTGTCGTCATCTGGGGACCCTGCCCATGTCTCTATGCCTGGTGTACATCGAATCTCCAGCCTGCTTAAACGCTGGATACTCGGCACTCATCAGGGATCATTCGTTCCCGCCCATCTACAGTCTTACTTAGAGGAGTTCACCTTTCGGTTCAACTGCCGCAATTCCAAGAGCCGTGGCCTCCTTTTTCGCCGCCTCTTAGAGCAGGCTGTTGTTACTGGGCCTATTACCGAGACAGACATAGCCTATGGTTATAACTGGTTGCATATGCCCCAAGTAGAATCGAAGAGGAGCTAACCGCCCACCCCCTTTTAAAATAAAACGATGGAAAGGAGAAGGCCATGCCAAAATGCCCACAGTGCAAACAAACAGTCCGAGAACAAGACAACTTTTGCCCCAATTGTAGTGAATCGCTTGATGGCGGAGGCCAAAAGAAGGGCACGGTCATTGTGGAGTGTGCCAGTTGTGGAGGTGAAGGGCAAACCAATCAAGGATCTTTATTTTGGCACACTTGCAAAGTGTGTAACGGCAGCGGCAAGGTTAGGATCTGATTTTCTCAGGCCCATGCTGATTTGCTGATCTGCCTGGCCTTGAAACACGTCGAAAAAAGCATCCCAGCGGATAATCTTGAACTCTCGCGGGTGAATGGTTGCTGTGTATAGCTCTAACCCTATTGGTCTCACAGTGAGTGCCTGCACAGACCAAACGTAAGGCCGTCGTCTTGGCATGTGCGACGTCTCGGCAATGCAGGTAGCGTATTTCTTCACACGTTCGTGCGTCCAGTACGGGCACTCACAACCGTGTGGGGTACAAATAATACCTTATTGCTTGTTTACAGGGAGGCGCGGAAAAGATCTGATTTGGCATCGCCCCGGAGGCAACGTCCGTATATCTTATGCTGATACCACCATAATTTGTCGAGGATAGAAAAATGAGAAAGCACAAAACATTGGCTAAACTGTCCTCGAATGGTCAGTGCTTAGCCGCGCTCGTTCCGTTTCTCTACGCAGCCTATAAGATAAGGTGACGTCCACAGTGGAGTTATGGACATTCATTCCGACATTTGGATCTCTGTCGCATCGTGTTAGGCATGCGACAGGATTGACCCTTGAAGACTTTATGATCGCTATGCGAAGCAAGCCTGTCCAGCGGTGGGTCGTTGCCGTATCACACACTCGTTGCAACCTTAGGTGTGCACACTGTTTCATGGGGGAACCTCACCACGAAGCGAAGCGGGTTGCTCTATCCGACGTATCTGGCTTACTAGAGTGGGCATGCAACCACGGCTACAAGTCTTTCTTGTACCCCAAGGAACCCTTGCTCTTCCAACCGTTCTTCGATCTGATCCGTCGGTTTCCCCAGTCGTTCATTGAAACAAACGCGGTTCTTCTTGCCCGCAAGGCAGCATCCATTAAGCAACTCAAGAAACATGGGATTACTACTGTGATGAGCAGCCTACACGGGCTTGAACACGAGCACTGCCTACTGACAAATGCAGGCACGTCCACCTACCGTGACACGCTGAAGGCATTTCGTACTATAAAGGATCACGGCATGGGATTGGTAGTTAATACGGCATTGTATCAGCGGAACCTTCATTGCCTGCCAGACGTAGCGACCTTGCTGGCGGAAACAGGAGTAGACAAGTGGTACATTTCTAGGGTGTTCCCTGTAGGGCGAGCATCCAAATGGCCTATGTCGGAGTTCATCTATGGAGACGAAGCGGGGCGGATTGTGGAAGCGTATGTTCGTTTGGCCGAAGAATTCGCAGACAGACTGACTATCTCACTAGACGTTCCCTTCGGACCCAATTACTACTCTGTTTCCACATTGCGTTATTTGGCGGGGCAGGGCGATGATACTGCATATGGTACCTATTGGTGCCCCACTACCACGTCAGGTTTTCTGAGTGTTTCGACCGAGACGCAACGTATCTTCCCCTGCTTCTACCTCCACGATTTCGAGGAACTTTTATTAGGCACCGTTGAGAAGGCCAGACCGACACTGGTTGGTCATAATCCATTTGGTGCGCACGAACTACATACGCAGCTTCGCGGTAAGTGTGCAAGCGGCAGTTGCCACTATCACGACATTTGCCTTGGTGGCTGCAGGGCCGTAGCATACTCCTTTGCGAAGAAGATGGGCGTTCCTCATGCTAACAAAGCCGAGATGGATTTTTGCGTCAGCCGTTATTTAGACAATAATCTGCACCTTCTTACAAAGCTGGACAAGGCATTACAGGTTAAACGAGCATCGCAGTTAGCAGGCTCAGTATCCCTGCCAAGTATGCCCAGATAGAATTGGGTGGGTGTAACTCTGTGGATGCGATTGACATTCATTGCCACCTTAGCACGCGAGACTGTAATGAGCATGGGCTCCATCTACTGCGCACCCATATGAGAGCATATGGTGTCAGCTTAAGCTATTTACTACCCACCTATTTTCCGCATAAGCGTGGCAGTGGTGTTGCAAATGCGGATTTGGTTGAGCTTGTAAAAAGGAAAGAAGAATTCCGATGTCTTGCTAGCCTTAATGCCGAAGTTGGCGCGGATGTGAGACTGCAGATGGGAGAGATTAAGCGCCTCCTGCTTGACCGCATAGCCTTTGGAATCAAGCTTTACCCGGGCTATCAAAACATTGATGTTGGGAGTGAGGAGGTTGGTCGAGTATTCCAAATTGCCAGTTCCCTTCAAGTACCCCTTTTCGTACACTGTGGAGAAATCAACAGTGAGGGTCACCTGATTGATTATGACTGGGAGCCACTTGTTTCTCCGCGGCGGCTCGTTGCGAACCTGAAGCAGTACCCTAAAGTTTGTGTTGTTGCTTGTCATCTGGCGCTCCCCGATGGTTGTTGGGACTTGCTTCAGATGATGCAGGAGTATAATCAGCTGTATGCAGACATGTCAGGTGTTGTTGAGTCCGCAGGCCAGAACAAAGCGCAGGATCTCGCGAAAGCAGCGGATGTCGTTCGGAGGTTTGTCAAGGAAGCGCCTGGGCGTGTAATCTTTGGCTCAGATTACCCCATTCAGTCCTACGAGGACAGCTTTTGCCTTCTTGATCGCGCCGGTGTTGTCCTACGCCGTGATGCACTAGGTAGATGTGACGTGTCGCTTGTGGTGAGGTAAACGGTTAATGCAAGAAGGGCATTCCGTTTGTGCTATAGTTTTGACTGTTTTCTACATTTTTAGAGGCACAACTAGGACTTGCATCGGTTACATCTCGTAAAACTGGAAGTAAGAGACCTTCATTCACATAAGCAATGAGCATTGTCATTGTATCGCCTCCAAGATTACTCGCTCGTGGAGCAATTCCTTTTTCTGTTGTCGATCCCGCAGTTGCTGCCCTAGTGGCTTTCCTGCGCCGGTACGGCGTGCCAGCAATAGGCTACCTAACCGACGGTGACGCCGGGGCTGATGACGCTGACCATTTTTTAGCTGATGTCACCACTTTGGTGCTGGAGCACGATGTCGCAGTGGTTGGGATATCACTGTCCTACTTGCCATCGGTTGCCCCTGCAGTGAGACTTGCACAGGAACTGCGAAGCCGATTTCCTGCCTTGACTTTAGTGGCAGGAGGCGGGGTCAGCACCGGGCTGATGATGGAGAACCTGCACCGCTCGGTGCTGAACGACTTCGACCTGGTGGTGCCAGGAGATGGTGAGGCGCACCTTCTGAGCATCGTGACGGGTGAGACGCCTGCCTCTCAACCGCTGAGGCGCGACACTCCGGCCAATGCGCTCGAACTGCTGGCGGTCGAGGGGCTTACTGGTCGCGGATCGGTGCCTGGCCAACCACAGGAATTTGCAGCCTGGTACCGTCGCGTCCGTCCTTCGCTACATATAGTTACCTCACGTTCCTGCCCTTTTTCCTGCCCATTCTGCATCAGCCCGGCTATGGGCGTCTTCCGCGCAGTCTCTCCATCTGCTGTGGGGCGCGCGGTTGACGAATTGTTACTGCTTGGCCTCGGCAAGTTCACCTTTGATAGCAATAACTTCAATTTGCCGCACCGAGAATTTGCCGCTACCATGGCACAACTCTCTCGACTTGGTGCCCGTTTCGACGCTATGGCGCGGACGGGCTCCCTTCGGAGCGATGATCTTGCCCGCTTTGCTACCGCTGGCGGCTACCTTCTCTATTTTGGGGTTGAGACGCTGTCACCGGCGGTGCAGCGCGCCATCGGCAAGTCTGCTGATCTCGGTCTGCTGTGTCGCGAAGCCGACCTCTGTCATTGCCACAATGTGGCTGTCGCTTTTAACTTGATTCTTGGTCTGCCAGGCTCATCGGAAGCTGAGGACCGCGAGACATTGCGATTAGCGGAATGGCTGGTTAATGGCGGCCATGCTGATCTCTTGTGTGTTAGTGTCTATACTCCACTTCCGGGAACAGAATTCTGGCGCTCTCCACTGATGCGGGTCGTCGACAATGACTGGACCCGGTGGGACGCCGACCATGCAGTTGCCGACACGCGCCCCCTTATAGACGCGCCATGGTATTCGACAGACCGGATTGCCGAAGTTTACCGTGATTTCCGCTCGGCTGGCTTGCCGCTTCAGCTAACTCCTCAAGTGCCCATAGACATATCTCTTCTCTAGTACTCGTCCGAGGTCCTAGTATGGTAACAGCGGTTTTCGTTCATCTGCCCCTCGTCACCAAGCCACTTTTGGGTGCCGCAGAAAGCGCTTTTTATGACGGCTATTGGCATCGTTTGTCTGTTATTCTTGATCGAGACCTTACCGCTGTCCGCTTCTCCTCGGCCGACTGGGGCAACAGAGACAGCCAACCAGCTTACGACATCTGCGAATTGCCGCTTTGGATTGCGGCACTTGCGCCATTGTTAGGCCCGGCATGCGAACGTATTCAGGTTATAGACCTGTTCGACCTTTCAGCAGCCAGGGTCGATCTGGCGAAGATAGACGAGCGGCTCAAAACGGCACCCACCGGTCTCTATCTGATGTCGCCACTGGTCTTGAACGTCGATGTGGCATTGGCTGTGGCTCGCTTAGTTAAGAAACATCACGGCATTGCCTCTCGGGTCCTGTTTGGTGGGCCCTTCGCCACTTACCAAGATCTTGACCTTATGGTTTCGACTGACGTCGACGCTGTTTTTCGTGGCCGAGCCGATATCGGTCTGGCCGATCTGTGCCTTGCACTGCAAGACGGAAGTCGCCTCGACCGTTTCACAGGTCTGACGTGGCGCGACAATGGGCGGATCGTACGTAACAACATTGCTACCGCTCAGCAACCACCCGTTCGCTACGATTACACGGCTATCCCTGCCAAATACGCCGGCCGCGTGCCATGGGCACGCTTGTACTGCTCTGAGGGCTGCCCCTGGAATTGCGCTTTCTGTGCCGATGTGATTTGGAACCGCACCAAACCTCGCTACAAAGAAGTACATGACATTCTTGCCGATGCAGAACTCATCGCCAATCGATTCGGCGTCGACACCTTCTACGTTGGTGACGAGACCTTCACTTATGATCCGGACTTTGTACGCCACTTCGCCGCCGGAATGAAGGCGGCCGGTCTGCAGTGGTTTTGCCAGACTAGGGTGGACCATGTCGATCCCCAGCTGTTGGAAGCGATGCGTGTGGGTAATTGCAGGATGGTCAAATTCGGTGCCGAAAGCGCCAATCAGCACATTCTTGATTTGATACACAAGAATATCCGGATCGACCAGATAAGGACTGCCTGTAGGATGGTCAAGGATGCCGGTATGTCCTCTTTCACATACTGGCTGGTAGGTTTGCCTGGCGAGACCGAGGCCACCGGGCAAACCACCATTGCTTATGTCGAGGATCTGCTAGCAGGAAGTTACTGTGATCTTATCGAGTGGTTTATTTGCGTACCCTACCCCGGCACCGACTTGTACTGTCATCCCGAACGATATGGCATCTCCATCTCTGATCTGCCGTGGTCGCACTGGCGCGAGGATAGTACGTCTGTGCTATCGACACAATATGAATCGGCGGAGCGATTGTATGCACTTTGGGAGGATGGCCTAGCTCGATTCGCGCCACTGCTGGCCAGGTATTAAGGAGGATGCGCCATGGAAATCTACGGCTCGGTTACCATTCATCATGATCACAAGTACATTCTGCCGCTGCGTCTGGGACGCGGCTTGAGCAGTAACACTGGCGAAATATGGCTGGACTGCCCTCCCGTGTTAGAAGGCCAGATCGAGCAACTGATAGCGATGGTCGAGACGGCAGTCGGCATCATCGCTGCTACCCGGTTAGGACTGCGTAAGGGTAGCGCCACCGTGATTGTACCGGCCCATCCGCTGTTGCGTGAAGCCGCCACTGAGTTGGAGGAGATGGCCGACCTGTTCGTTCGTTCGCGCTCGCTAGTGGCTGGATTGTCGGCGACCGGGACGGTGGCAGTCGGCGGCTCGCGCTGTGACGCTCTTCTGGAGGTAGTCGGCGGCGACCCCCGGCGAGCAGTAATCGCTTGGTCCGGTGGCATTGACTCAACGGCTTGCGTGGCAGCGGCGTTGGCCAGTGGGCTGCAGCTGCAGCCAGTACATTACGCTTATTACCGCGAGACGGTTGCACGCAATCTGTTCGCCAATGAACGCCTCGCGGTGATCCGGCTAACCTCGCGATTGGGACACCTTGTCCAGCCACCGGAGTGGCGCAACTGCGACCTATCCCCGATTCTCAGCCTGGTGCCCCATCTCGCTTACCGTGATGATATCGATATCGACGGCTGGGAGTTGTTCGGCCGTAACCTGCTGCTATGCCTGTTGCTGTGGATTGAGGCGCTAACGATAGGGGCAAGGCACCTGATCCTAGGTCTGACCGCCGAGGACCTCTATTGTACCGAGGAAGTGGGCAGACACACCTTTTACAGTGAATGCTGTCAGTCGGTAGCGTTCGTCCGTAGCTTCAATGCGATGATGACGAGCGTGGCGGGATCCGACGCCCCCACGTGCGCGGTGCCGCTGCTGCACATGCGAAAGGGAGCGGTTATCCGCTCGCTGTGTGCTACTGACCGCCGCCTGCTGTTTGAGACCCACTGCTGCATCAACGACTTCCGCGGCGAGGATGGGTTGTGTTTCAGCTGCTATGACAAGTTCTGGGGTATCATTGCCACCGCTCAACCCGAGGATTTGTTCATAACCCTAGATCACGGACATATGAAGGTAGGGGATTCCTGCGGGGCAGCAGTTTTCGGCTGGGGCAGCTACGCTCATGGCGACGTACTACCAATCGCCGAAGCAACCCGACGCCAGATTGGGCGGTTCCTCGCAGAGAGGGACCTACCCTCCTCGTCGCTGGAACATAGCAAGTTTCACTATGCTCCCGCCCTAGCTGGCTTGCTCAACCTCAGGGAACGACCGAAATTGGTTACCACGGTGTTCGGCGAGGATATGGCGCCAGTTTTGCGTCTTTACGCCGTCTACGACCGTTGGCGTGGTCGGATCGACGCCGCCATCGCCGCGTACTTCGCGGGCCGGTCGCCGCTACTACCTGGTGCCAGTCTAGTCACTGCGACTGCCGCTGCCGTCCACGACGTCTTCTGTCTGCCGAGGGAGGTCGACCGATGCTGACTGCACTATTCGTTCCGCCTCTCTGTGACCCTACTCAGCCTCCTCTGGGGGTTAGTGCCCTAGCCGCCTATCTCCGTCGAGGCGGCCGTCACAACGCCATGCTGGTGGATGCGAATATGGTTTGGTTCCGCCGTCTGCTTGATCCGGCGATCGGCCGGGCGGCACTGGAGGCGCCTCATCCGGGCGTCGCCGATGATGCGGACGCGGCGGCGCTAACACGGATGGAACGGCGGCCGGAACTGCTGGATGCTCTTGTGGACGATGTACGGACGGTATTCCGTCATGGCCAAGGCTTCTTCAACGGTGCACGTTACCGTGGCGCCCGGGAGGCGTTGAGTCTGCTAAGCCTGGTTCACTCTCGCCCCTTTTGGCCCGCGCGCTGCGACCTCACCAGCTTGGCCTGGGACGACGATTACGCCGACCTGGATCGGCTGTGCCGGGTGGCGGCGCGCGGGTCCGAGAACCCGTTTGCCGCCTGCATAGAGGAAGTGTTGGGGATACTTCCAAACCTGAACCGCTGTGGGTTATTCGGTATCTCGGTCACCTTCGAAACGCAGTGGCTGGCGGCGCTAACTCTGGCACGATTTCTCAAAGCTCGTCATCCCGCCACACCGGTGTTGCTTGGCGGCGCTGTCACCAGCTATGTCGCAGCCTCTCTGCTAGCCAACCCTAACGTAACTGCTTGGATCGACGGCGTGGTAATACAGAAAGGTGAATACGCTCTGGCTGCGGCACTGGATGCCCTTGAGGCGGAATCCCCTCTAACCGGTATCGTCGGACTCTGGACACCGGATGGAGATACCGGCCAACCTAATTTCATCGACTTAGCCGATCTGCCAACACCCGACTTTGCCGATCTGCCGTTAGGAGATTATTTATCACCGAAGTTGGTCCTGCCGCTGGAAGCGACTAAAGGCTGCGAGTGGGGACATTGTGCCTATTGTGACCTTGCCGCTGGTTATAACAGTTATCAGGTTCGACCAGCCGAACTGCTCGTGGCCGATATTACCGAACTGCGCCGCCGCCACGGTGTGCGCCATTTCAGCTTCCTCAATGACAGTATGCATGCGTGTGATGCCGCTGCCATTAGCCGTTCTATTGCCACGCTTGAGAGCGGTGTAGCTTGGTCCACTGATCTTCGCCTCTCTCCTAAATTTAGCGATACTCTGATAGCGGAGATGCGCCACAGCGGCTGTGTCCTGGTGGCACCCGGTTTGGAGACCACAAGCGATCGGATCTTTAAGTCAGCTCGCAAGGGACAGTTGCTTGCAGAAATCGACGGCGCGCTGTCTCGATTTGCTTCGACGGGAATTAAGGTGACCTGCCAAGTGATGATGGGATTCCCCGGTGAAACCCCGGACGAGATGGTACAAACCGTAGATTTTCTTTCGGCCCGACGTGCCGAAGTTGCTTTCGCTGCGGTATCAGAGTTTCTTGTGTCCCGATACTCACCTATCGGACGCAATCCTGAATTGTGGGGGATCGTTTATCCCGATCACAATTTGTGTGGCCTCTGCTACTCGACGGCTGATTTTAGCCCAGCCCGCGAGGACGGTTTGGCGCGTCACGCCATGGCGGTAGCATTGCATTTAGCGAGGGTGCGCGAATTGTTTCCAATCGAGACGTTTCCCTACAGCGGTTGCGATGCCCATTCTCTATTGCTAGCCGCCGGACTAGACGCTGCCGGTCTAGCCACTTTTGCTGCTGATTTTGCTGCAGTCGGCCGCCGAATGGAGGGGCTATGGTGGGCCGGGCCATTGACTTTTTGACGGCACTGTGGTATCGTGCGCACTAGTATTATAACGAGCACTGCTTTCAGCTTGACTAGGCCACCTATGAGCCGGCTCAGGTGATGGTGTTGCTACTAGTGCCGTTGGGTGGGTAGAGTTAATTTTGGTGGGGGGCAGAGTAGTGGTGGTGTCACGAGCCTTTCACGCCATGAAACAAAGCAGGCTTACGTGCATGGGATCCCTCTCATGCTCCCGGTTCACGAACGACTAGATCTACGTGGTCTGATGCGGACTTTAGCTATATGCCCATGGTCGCTTTACTTGTCGGTCCATATCGATGTACTCGATACTGCACAAGAAGCATTTTCCGAGACATCAAGAAGCAATATCCAGAAATCACATTTCCATATAATGGGAGTGATGCCTATTTTATTGATAATTTGTTGCAAGTTGACACGTGCAGCTCTAAGGAGTTTTATATCCGGGGATTACAAATGTCTAAAGAAATGACCAGATTTTATCGTTGCCTACCTGTCAATGCAATCCCATTTTCAAGTGATCTTGGGGTGCAATTGCTCAAAACTACTCCCAACTTCCGGTTCGCTTCTTAAGGGAAAGTTGATTGGGATAATGACTTCTGTAGGATTAACTGTCAAAAGCTATTGTTGTACTAATTCTAAAGGTGGGGGAACTACCGTCCTTATTGCTTTGGCTGAGTCACACATCGCGATCGGTACTTGGCCGGAAAAGAATTTCTGAGTGCAGCTTAAACTTTCAATATGTAATCGCAATAGAGACAATACAGATCGCGTCAAAGAACTTTTCTCGCTTCGTGAATGTTTGTTTCGACTGACGTACACAAGATCATTACGGCCTACTGATAACACTGTAATTGAATATCGCCTTCCAGGGTATGGGTATTTCCTTACGGTAGACAAAGAGCTGCTCAATACACCTACAGGGATACAGTTTATCAAGATATTTCGTAACCGAAGAACCCTCAAGGCATAGCCTCAAGGCGAGAAATTTAGACCAATTGTGGGACATTAAGATATTATGAATCAAAACGCAAACTATTTTGGACTATCTCTGAAGCATATAGATTATAATAATAGTAAGTTCGTTGTGGTACCTGTCCCTTATGAGGGTGCAGTCAATTTTGGAAAAGGGGCTGGAAAAGGGCCTATGGCGATATTGAATGCTTTGTCACAAGTAGAACTGTTTGATCTGGAAGATAAAAATGATTCCTGCAGATTTGGAATTCACACTCTTCGGCCTTTGGTAATTGGGAATCGCACTACCTCAAAGATTGTCAGTCGCATTGGAAGCGTTGTTTCAAGTATTTGTGGTGACAGTAAAATACCAATAACAATCGGCGGGTCGCATACAATTGCAATTCCATCAGCATTATCAACTCTTGCGAGGAAGAAAGGCACGATAATATGTTTTGATGCACATGCCGATCTTTGGAATTTATTTAAAGGATCCAAATTTAATCATGCATGTGTAAATAGAAGATTAGCTGAAAGGCATCCTCTTAACATTATTGGCTGTCGTAACATATCCAGAGAGGAATGGGACTATGCTAAACAGAAAGGCATACCAATTTATACTGCTGATCGGATAAGTTCAAATGCAGAAAAAATTAAGGAATCCCTTCTCCGAATTGCTAATCCAGTGTATTTGTCAATAGATGTGGATGTCTTAGATCCATCTCTGATGCCTGCTACAGGTGCTCCAGAACCTGGAGGGCTATCTTGGGAGTCTTTAATCGACCTAATTCGTTGGATATGTAATCATAAAAAAGTTATTGGAGCAGATATTGTTGAGCTGGCACCTATTTCAGGTATACGGCATCCTCAGGTGACAGTTGCAACATTATTATACCGATTGATAAGGTTCATATCAAGAGGGCTGTAAATCTCGTACGGTGTAAATATGAAACGGCGGTTAGATCATTTTAGCGATAATAGAATGGATCCTATTGGGCGCAAGATGTGCACCATTCGTATTCTAAATAACCGTGCGCGATTATGCAGCGCGTATTAAGTTTTTTGGAGTCAAGGTTTTGAAATGATACAATGGGAACTCCATGATTTTTATCCTATTGCCCGGCGGAGCCGGGAGAGAGGAGTTCCTATGGACGGTATTATGCCACAAATCCGATTTTCGCAAAAGCAAAAACTTTTTCGGCACATGAATTCCTTTTGTGATGCCCAACTCTAGATGCGCTATTTGATTATCCTCAACCTCATCGACCGGCGTTCGGCGGCCCAGACCGCCAAGGTTTTGGCGGTAGCACCCAGCACGGTCTTCGCCCAGCTGACCGGCCGGGAAAGTCTCAGGGATATCGAAACCTGCCTGCGGGCTTTGGGGCCCAAACTTTATCACGCCGGAATGAAAGCCAGAGTTTCGCGGAACACACTGGCCAAAGCCAACGAGCTGCGAGACTGGAAAATCTATCGCGACATTGCCCTGATTCTGATAGACCAGGCCCGCACACTCTACGCTCATCAAACTCTGGCTCGCAATCTCAAGCGGGCGGTTTACGCATTGGATTCCACCGTGGTAGATTTGTGCCTGACTCTGTTTCCCTGGGCTCAGCATCGTCTTCACAAAAGTGCTGTCAAGATACATACTCAACTCGATCTCAGGGGGCAGATTCCCACGTTTATACGCATTACAGGCGGCCAGGTGCACGATATCCATTTCCTCGACTACGTCGTGTTCGAGGCCGGTGCCTTCTATATCATGGACAAAGGCGATATCGATTTTCGGCGACTGTACCATATTCATCAACAGCAATCCTTTTTTGTTATTCGAGCCAAAAACAATCTGGCTTTCACCCGTCTGGAATCAAGGCCGGTGAACAAAAACCATGGCCTGCGCAGCGATCAAACCATCCGCCTGACCGGACCGAAAAGCTCGGTTTTTTATCCCGAACCTCTGCGGCGAATCCATTATGTCGATGTCGAACTGCAAAAACGCTTCTTCTTTCTGACCAACAATTTTACCTTCTCGCCAGCCACCATCGCTCGGCTTTATCAGTTGCGCTGGCAGGTCGAACTGTTTTTCAAATGGATCAAGCAGCACTTACGTATCAAGAGCTTTTACGGTATCACCCCCAATGCCGTAAAGACCCAGGTGTGGATCGCTATCAGCGTATATGTGCTGATTGCCATCCTGAAAAAACAACTTGATCTCAAAGCCGGCATGTACGAAATTCTCCATGTTTTGGGCATAACGCTTTTCGAGAAAACAGACCTGAAAACCCTGTTTTCGGAACATTTATACAACTTCCCAAAGGATGATTTACATAAACAGTTGTTATTATTCGACTTTTAACGGGACAGTAGTGGTTGCAACTATATAATACTCCAATCAAACGTATTACAAGGAAATGGTCATGCATACCCGTAGTAGATGCTCAATAATATCCGAAATATCTCTGCCCGAATTATGTGTTGAGCGCTGCCGTTATATCCAGGCCCAGCGCATACAAGATGGCAATGACGGTTGCCTTTCTATCCTGACGTCAGGAATAGAGGTGCCATTTGGTATAAAGAGAGTGTACTTCATCAATGGATTCAATGAGCAGCAATCTGTTCGCGGAAAACATGCCCACAGGAATCTAGATCAAGCATTGTTCTGCCTATTTGGTCACTTCATCCTATCCTTGGAGGATGGCAGAGAGCGTCAATCGCTTATGCTGTCTGCTGGTTCTGAAGGAGTATGGATAGGTAGAGCCGTTTGGCACACTATGGAATTCATGTCACAAGACTGTGTAATTTTGGTACTCGCTAGTGCGCCCTATGATGAACGAGACTATATACGAGACTACGATGAATTCAAAAGGATCACGAGCGATCGTGCCTTTTTCTGATTTCACGGCTGCACATGCTGAAATCCGGAATGAGGTCGAATCTGCTGTCATGCGTGTCGTGAACAGCGGTCAATATATCATGGGACGAGAACTAACGGCATTTGAGGAAGAACTGGCAGATTGGCTTGGTGTAGAATATGTTGTCGGCGTCGGAAACGGGACAGATGCGCTTGCATTAGCTTTCCTGGCATTGGGAGTTAGTCCTGGCGATGAAATCGTCACGACCGATATTACCGCTTTACCAACAATTGCCGCGATTCAGCAAGTGTGTGCGGTTCCAATACCCATAGACATCAATCCAGCCACAGGGCTTTTGGATGCCAGTGGAATTGAGAATGCTCTGACATCTCGGACCCGTGGCATTGTGCCGGTACATCTTTACGGACGCAGTTGCGACATGACGGCTATTGGAAAGATTGCTTCTGAGAACGATCTGTGGGTTGTCGAAGATTGCGCACAAGCCATCGGTGCTCGACATTCTGGGCGTATCGTTGGCTCTTTTGGGGTTCTGGGAGCATTATCGTTTTACCCAACAAAGAATCTTGGCGCATATGGTGACGGAGGCGCAGTGTTATGCCAGGATGAAGACTTGGCTAGGAAGATACGTTCCCTGAGAAACTACGGTCAGGCACGACAGAACGAGCACACTGAGAGAGGAGTCAATAGCCGGCTGGATGAAATTCAGGCCGCGGTATTGCGTGCAAAACTCCCGCACTTGCAGGGGTGGTTGGCCCGTCGACGCGCTCTTGCAGATAGATATCGCAAGGAGTTACCAAGTGACATTTTGCCCGCCAGCCACACTAAGGAGGAACACGTGTACCATCTATTTCCGGTCCTGGTTCCCAGCCGCGACCAATTTCGTGACCATCTACGAAATTCGGGCGTAGAAACCATGATACACTATCCTTCTCCGGTTCACCGGCAGGCCGTTATGGGGAATCTTCCAGACGACGGATTTCCTGCTGCAAGCCGCTGGAGTGCCGAGGTATTGAGCCTTCCTCTTCACTCATTTCTATCTGATGAATCGTTGGATTGTATCATTGAATCTGTCATTAGTGTATTGGAGGAATTGCCATGTCGACCGCTTTAATGCCTGTTTCTAGACCAGAAGTGGGGCAACGTGAACTCCATGCTGTGCAGGAGGTTCTTACCACGGGATGGCTTGGTCACGGGGCCGCAGTGATGAACTTTGAAGCGGAACTATCGAACATGCTGGGGGGGCGCCAAGTGGTTGCGGTTAGTACAGGCACTGCAGCCCTACATCTTGCCCTTGAGGCTCTTGGTGTGAAGCCTGGTGACGAAGTCATACTTCCCTCACTTACGTTCTGTAGCTGCCCTCAAGTTGTTACACAGCTGGGAGCCACACCAGTCTTCTGTGAAATATCAAACCAGACGCTCACTGTGGATATTTCCGATGTGCGCAGATGTCTAAATCGGAAGACACGTGCCATCATGCCCGTGCATTTCTGCAGCACTGTTTGCGATATGACCTCGCTCCAGGAGATCGTTCGGGATCATGGAATTGCGATCGTGGAGGATGCTGCCCATGCTTTCGGGTGCTCTTATAAGGGTGCTCTCATCGGCAGTTTTGGTGACATCACATGTTTTAGCTTCGACCCAATCAAGAACATCACTTGCGGTGAAGGTGGCGCAATTGTGCTGTCCGATCCGGAACTCGCGGAGAAAATGTCTAGGAAACGGATGGTGGGAATAGACCGCGACGGATGGAAGAGATGTCAGGAAGGCTGGGGACATGGGTACGCTGTAACAACTCAGGGCTTCCGATACCACATGAGCAACATCAATGCCGCGATCGGGATAACACAGATATCCAGATTCCCCGAGCTTGGCGAGAAACGAAGGAGGGTTGCGCTGAGGTACCACGCCATGCTTGAGCAAATCGATGCAATCCAGCTCCCAGTATGGGACCTCACCACCGTTATCCCGTTTGCGTTCATGTTACGCGTCAAGAATGGTCTGAGAGATGATCTGCGTCACCACCTTCTACAGGCTGGAATTCAGACAGCGGTTCATTATCCACCTAATCATTTGCAACCGGCATTCGCACAGTATCGCAGGTCACTTCCGGTAACAGAGGCTGTTGCATCGGAGATTATGACTATACCTCTTTTTCCCTCGATGTCGGAGGGGCAGATCGAACATGTCGCGAGTAAAATTCGCTCCTTCTTCGGCGCCAGAACACTTTCTGCTTCTGAGCCTGTTTTAGATGGGAAGGACTGCGCATGGATGTAGCGGTCATAATACCTCTGTTCAACGGTGCCGACTGGATTGAGGAGGCACTCAATAGCGTTTACTCGCAGGAGCAGCCTCCAACAGAGGTTATTGTTGTTGATGATGGCTCAACTGACAACTCGCCTGGGATCGTTTCCGAGCGTTTCCCCGCAACGACAATTTTAGTCAACAAAGGGAAAGGGTCATCGCACGCTCGCAACGTTGGGATTGAAAACTCATGTTCACCTCTTCTTGCCTTCCTCGACCAGGATGACCTCTGGCATCCGTTTCACCTTAAGATGTTGAGCGGCATTTGCACAAGCAACCCGAACGTGAATTGCGTTGTAGCCTCTGCCGACTGCTTTTCAGGAACAACGCCTTCCTACTCTCCGATGCCCCAGCCTATCGGTCCTTTTGACCCTTGGGAGCGATTCCCCTTCACGATGGGAATAGAAGGGCCGTCCGTTGCCCTCTTTAGGCGTGACTTTCTAACCTCGGCAGGTCACTGGCAAGTCGAGGGGACGGGCATGGGAGACATCCTCCTATTTCTTAAGGCTGCTGTACTCAAACCTATACTGCGCTCAGCAAGTGTGACAGTTGGCAAACGAGTGCATAGGAAACAACAATGGTTGAATGTAAGGAGCGAGGCGATTGAATATATGCGCCGCCGAATGGCTGTTACCCGAATAGCGCTTGATTTCCGGCAGGATACCCTCAAAGATGATTCGTACCAACAATTCGAGAAACGATGGGTGGCTCTTAAGCATCTGAGTAAACTCATTGATTCAATACACCATAGTAATTATGAAACAATACCTGAAATAGCAGGTAACCTTGAACTAGTACTAGATAAGTATACTGCGCGACATGCTTTTTATTGTCTTATGGGGGCTCTATTTCCGATTCATGATGCTAAGGAATTGAAAGTGCGTCGCGATGAGAGCTTTAGGGTTTTATTGTCCCATTGGCCAACAACAACGCCGGTTACACGAGCAGTACTAATCTCGCTGATCGGCGAAGAGCCCACTGTGAGTTGATATACAATGTGAAGGATGTTTCATGAAGCCCTTAGTTCTAGTTACAGGTTCATCTGGTCACATTGGACAAATCATAACACCGCACCTTCGAGCTGAAGGTGTCAGAATTAGAGGTATAGATCAAGAACGAAAAGACGATTTTGTTGACGAATTTATACACGGGAACTTAAGAGATCTTGCCTTAGTTAAAAGGGCTGTTGCAGGCGTAAGGTTGGTAATACATCTTGGGGGCGTTAGCGATGATGAAGCAACATTCAGCGATCTGATAGAAGCTAATCTCGTCGGAGTACGCAATGTTTTCGAAGCAATGCGTCTTGAAGGGATTAACAACGTAGTGTTAGCAAGCAGTGTACAGGTAGTCGACATATTTTCCAATTGCGTGAACACCTGGAGTACAAGCCAGAAATGTCCCACAAATGATTATGGCTTGCTTAAGGTTACTGCTGAAGATATAGGCAACATGTACTATCGGATGCATGATATCAATTGTATTGCAGCGAGGTTGGGTTGGATACCGAAGAGTGAGAAGGAATTGAAGGAGTTAACAAGTCAGCCCATGTTATGGTCGACCTATTTAAGTGAAGGTGATCTTTGTCGGTTTTTCTCTTGCTGTACACAGAAGCCCTTTATTGGCTTTCAGGTCATCTACGTCGTTAGTCGTCAGAATCGACAACCGCCACGTTTTGATGTAACGGCTGCTTCAAAACTGCTAGGATATGAGCCAAGAGATTCCTTTCGGGCTGAAACACTTAGTAAAAAAGGAGTTGATCGGGTATGAGACTAGGCGTCCTTAACCGGTTGGATGATCCATGCAGTTTACGAGTATATGTAGATAACTGCCTATGCCATTTAGCTGCTTCAGGTGTCAAAACTAGTTCCTTTATGGAATCGGAGCCAATTCCGCCTGAGTGCGACATAGTGTGGGACCCTGGTGTCTGTATGCGTCGACTCCCTAGAGTGTTACGAAGTTATAATCGGCCTATCATGGCCACAATTCATGGTTTTAAGACCTTTGCACTGCCAATGAAGGAAATAGTGTCTGCTGAAGAGCCAGAGGAATATCTTCGGGAGTTACACGACGATGTTAAGAGCGACTGGAAATGGTTTGTCTCTCTTAACATCAAGTTTATAGCTGTCTCCGAATATGTTGCAAAGGAAGCCCTTAAGGCCTTCGCCATTAATCCCAGACAGGTCCATGTTCTCCACCTCGGAGTCGACACACAAGTATTTAACCCGCACGGAACTGTTACGCCTCATCCGAGGCCCTATCTTTTTCATGTGTCGGCTTCTCCCAATCCCATAAAGAATATTAATCGCATCATAACTGCCTATTCGAATAGCAATTTATCGCACTACTGTGATCTTGTCATTACCCAACCGGAAACAACAACCTCAATTTCCATTCCTGGTGTACACTTAATAGCATCTTGTCTCGATCAAAATACGCTGTCTTGCTGGTATCGGGGGGCACACGCCCTTATCTTTCCCTCGCTAAGAGAAACCTTTGGATTACCGATAATAGAAGCGATGGCATGTGGCTGTCCTGTGATTACATCGTGTTCGACAGGATGCGCGGAAGTTGGTGGTGAAGCAGCCGTCCTTGTTGATCCCAGGTCCACTATAAGTATTCAAGATGCTATGATTCGCGTCGTGAAGGATGACCGTCTACGAGAACATCTGCGGCAAGCAGGATACATACGGGCAAGAAATTTTTCCTGGGAGAGGCATGTGAATGGACTAATTACGGTACTTCGAAAACTCACTCACAACTCGTGTAAGGACTGTGGTGAGTTAAATGCACATCCGTGAACTTCAATAGAATACAAATGTAAGAAATAGAGTTAAATATGACCTCTCCAAATAGAGATACCTCACTTAGTGATAAGCATGCAGAGATGAAAGAACCTGATTTACTCCCAATCATGGAGCTTAATCATCTGGACATCATTCCCTCCTATGTTTGCTGTAGCTCCAATTGCGCCGATTGTTACCAAAAACATCGTGCCGATTATGCTGAGAGTTGTCGACAAGTGCTCGATATCGGAGCACTCATTCCATTTCTCGAAGCATACACCTCCGTTCTTCGAGTTCAGTCTTTTGGGCTATTTGGTGGAGAAATTACAGACTTCGCACAAAGCGTAGAACTTGTGGATAATCTCACTTCGGTGTTTCCAGGAATCAGGCTTGAGGTCGTCACCAATGGTCAGAATCCTGAATGTATTCTCAAAATGGCAAAGGCCGCCAAGTATAGAGATAATTTTATAATAGAATTCTCCATTGATGGTGATGAACCAATTTGTGATAAACTTCGAGGAAAGAAGGGCTATTTCACTAAGGTTCTTAAATCGATCGAAGGACTCTCCGCCTGCGGAATGAACAATAACATCCGCGTGAATGCACGTTACTATCCTGAATATGAGAAGCAATTGCTTGTAATGGCAGATTACATTAAGGAAAACTTTGGTATAGAACGAAGTAGTATTGGCCTCCAAAGTTGTATTTCCGTGAATACAGGTATGGCTGAGGCATGCAAATACATGGACGGTCTGAGAAGATTCGCAACTATCTTCTGGCTAGATCGCCAGTCTGATAACTACCAGCGTTGGCATCCACGACACCTTCCTTACAATGCACGAGCAAGAACTGTTTTTTGTGTTCCAGGTGTACAACCAGATGGTTTTCTTTTTACCTGTAATAACTATAATCACGGTGCGCGTATTGGAGATATCTATACAACGGATGTATCTTCGCTAATCAAGTCTATGCTTGACGTTGCTAAACAAATGCCTACGCACTGTAATAAGTGTCGGTTCGGCCGATCGGTATGGGCTAATTACATTGTGATGCAGCAAGAAGAAACGGGTGTCCATATGCATGAATAACTGGAGTAACCATGAAGCATGGCCAATACTTGCAAAATATAAATCGGATCGAGATAGAGATTTTTACAGGATGCAATCTACAGTGTAGACAGTGCGATCGTTCCTCTCCCCAAGCAGTTAGTAATGAAGGAATGAGTATTGAGCAAGTAAACCTTTTTGTACAAGAATCGATCAATCTTGGTTGGCTTTGGTATGAGATCGAAGTCTTGGGTGGTGAACCGACGCTTCACCCTGAATTTCCTGATATCATTGAGCCCTTGCGAGATTATATAGCGTTCAATCCTGACTGCACGGTTATATTAGTCAGCAATGGTTATGGTACCCATGTAAATAAAATGCTTGCAGCTGTACCAGAATTCGTGACAATCGACAACACGATGAAGGAGTCTGTGAACACTATACCTTTCAACGGCTACAATCTGGCTCCAATAGACGATGCCGCTTATAAAGACGACGCCTTTACACGTGGGTGTAGAATTGTTTCAGAGTGCGGCCTAGGATTAAATCGATATGGTTACTATCTCTGTGGTGCTGGCGCTAGCATTGATCGGGTTTTCGGTTACGGGTTGGGCCTCCCATCACTCTCCTGTGTTTCTCGAGAAAGTTTATATACGCAGCGAAAAACACTGTGTAAAATTTGCGGACACTACAAGGGCCGGCATCTTAAGATCCGAACGGATGATGAAGTATCGGAAAGCTGGAGAGAAGCATACGATCATTACAGGATTGTGAAACCAAATTTAGCTCTGTATGGTAATTCAGTATTACCGAGAAAAGAGGCTGCAATCCCTACTTCCAGCTAAGCACCCCCCTCAGCCTTCGTTTGTACCAACGCTATATGGTCCGAGAGCTTTCAGCGATAGGTGTTGAGGTAATGATCTTTCTTGAAACCAGAACAATTTCCCATGATTGCGACATTGTCTGATATTAAGCTCTCTGTGTGTGCAGGATTCCTCATGTTTTAGCCCAAACGGAAGTACCCGCTATAGGTACAATGCATGGTGTGAAGTGGAGTGCAATCTGTTGCGGAGTGAGGACATGGCTCAACCAAAAATGCCTGGAGAAAAGGAACGTCCGTTTCTCTTTAATGTTGTGATGTTGTCTCCCCATAGCGACGATATAGCCTTGTCGCTTGGCGCATTCCTTCGAAGGAGGGACTCTGCCTTGTATGTCCGTATTGTTACCGTGTTCTCAGTAACAAATAACACAGCTGATGATTTAATTTCTTCCCCCTATATTGTGACTTCTATGAGAAAGGGCGAGGATGCAAGTTTTGGAGTTGCGGTAGGCCCAGGCGTGGCCCTCTCTTGGCTAGATAGGGAAGATGCGCCACTGAGACTTCAGATTCATGACGAAGCAGTGTTCAGTTTTGACCTTTCGTATCTAGACTTAAACGAGGTGCGGCATGTCGTGGATAAGGTGAAGGTGGAGTATGGCAGTTGCGACCTATTGTTCGCACCAATGGCTCTTGGGCAGCATATAGATCACCTTGTGGTGCGAAACGCTGCATTGGAATTACTCTCTGAAGGTTTCGCAGTGGTGTTCTACGAGGATATTCCATATGCAGCTGACTTTTCGCTTTCCGAAATTGACGAACATGTCGTACAGTTGGGAGCTCTGGCAGGACAAGGACTTGAATTGTGTATTATCGAGACGGGCGTCGCCATTGAGGAAAAAATCGCCTTACTTTCATGCTATCGGAGCCAAATGGACTCCCGGACCGAAAGTCGAGTCAGGTCTTATGCAGAAAGATGCGGTGGAAACTCGGTTGTTGAGCGGGTGTGGGTGCCAAAACTAAGCTTGCCGAAGCTGCAATGCATACTCAAAAGCTCCACGTTATGAGAGAGTCAGATATAGTAAATATTGATCGGTTTCTTGAGGTTTATCTCCAGCAATTTATTCGTCGTACTGAAGGCCAATATGATGTTGAAGCAAACTTGAGAATGAAGTACTCCCATACTCTCGCGGTGCATGCATTGGTCAGGAAACTAGCAAGAGGATTGCATCTGGATGATCAGACGACTCTTCAGGTTCGTGCGGCGGCCCTACTGCATGACTTGGGCAGATTTCCGCAGATTGTGGAACATCAGACCTACGAGGATGTGAGAAGCATCGACCATGCTCATGTTGGGGTGAAGATACTTCAGCAGAAAAGGGTTATAGCCCATCTTGGAACCCAGGCTTCGGAGGCTATAGAAAGCGCAGTGAGACATCATAACCAGCTGGCGCTGGCCCCGGAACTGGGTGGACAATCCAGGATAGTAGCAGAAGTTTTGAGAGATGCAGACAAGATCGATATCATTCGAATCGCTATCGAATTCCATGCTTCTGAGGTTGAGGGACGCAAGAGGGGATGGTTTAGTGAGATGTCATTCTCGCCTACCTACAGCCACATTGCTGCGGCGGCGCTGTTGGCTGGGAAGCCAGTTCCAATTGCTGAACTAAGTACGGTCTATGACGAGTTTCTGCTTTACATGTCCTGGGTGAACGACTTTCACTTCGACTTCTCCGTTAGGTATATAGCGGAACTTGGGCACTTGAAATACATGGTCCACGCCCTTCCAGACGACGCATTCCGTGGCCGTATCGCCGAATACATAAGCCAAAGGATTGAAGAGCGTTCTTAAGTCAAGATGTAATATCCTCATAGCAGTTTGGCCAAGGCAGGCCCCTCTGGGCGCGACGGTGTATGAATTACAGAAACTGCGCTGCAATCTGTGCGGAACAATTTTTACGGCGGCACCACCTGAGGGGGTAGGAACAGAAAAATATGACGCGACCTCTGCCAGTATGATCGCTCTGCTGAAATACGGCAGCGGAGTCCCCTTCAACCGCCTGCAAGGGCTCCAGGGCAGCCTGGGGATTCCTCTGCCGGCGGCGAGCCAATGGGAGATTGTCGAGGAGGTTGCCGACCGGATTGAGCCGGTGTTTGAGGAAATGATCCATCAGGCTGCCCAGGGCCGCCTGCTGCACAATGATGATACGACCATGAAGGTGCTGGAATTGTGCCGCCGGCAGGATGCAGCGTCCAAAGACCAACGTAAAGGCGTATTTACCTCCGGCATCGTATCGGTCGGGGACGATCATCGGATCGCGTTGTTCTTCACCGGCCATTGCCATGCCGGCGAGAACCTGGCCGAGTTGCTCAGGAAGCGCGCCGCTGAACTGGCCAAGCCCATCCAGATGTGCGATGCCCTGAGCCGTAACGCGCCCGAACCGCTCAAGAAGATCCTGGGCAACTGTCTGACGCATGGCCGGCGGCGTTTTGTGGAGGTGGCGGCCAACTTCCCGGAGGAGTGCCTGTATGTGCTGGACGTGCTCAAGGACGTGTATGCCCATGACGACGAGGCCAAACGTCAGGGCCTGTCCGATCAGGATCCCCTGGTGTGGCATCAGACGCGCAGCGGCCCCAAAATGGATGAACTGAAACGCTGGCTCAACGAACAGATTGAGCAAAAGAAGGTCGAACCGAACAGTGGGCTGGGCGAGGCGATTGGCTATATGCTCCGGCACTGGGAGAAACTGACGCTGTTCCTCCGGCAGCCCGGTGCCCCCTTAGACAATAACCTATGTGAAAGAGCACTGAAGAAGGTGATTCTCAACCGGAAAAACGCCTACTTCTATAAGACCCTCAACGGTGCCCGTGTGGGCGACATGTTCATGAGTATCATCCACACCTGCGAACTGAACGAGGTCAACCCGTTCGACTACCTCACCCAGTTGCAAAAGCACATCGACGCCGCAACAGCATCCCCGGCTGACTGGATGCCCTGGAACTACCGCGACAGGCTGCAAAGCTCCGGCACCCACGAATAAATTTCAAATTTTTCAGGCTTGCCGAAAACTCACCCTTGTCTACGCCCAGATAATGCAAGGTGGTACACAGGAGGTGATCGCTAGTGCGTTGTGTGAACGGGCGCACCGGCTGTGGGATGTATTCTGTGGCGGGCACCATTCTCGGGTGGTTGCGAACCTCGTGACGGGGCTGACGGCTTCGCGTGGATACAGTGGTTGTAGTCTGTGCGACGAATTGGAGCGAACCATTGGTATGGGCGGGTTCGCGTGTTCATCTGTGGTGTGTGCAGTGATCATAGGCCTCATGTATGACGATCCTAGGCAGTGTCTTATCGATATTGCCAATCGACGGCTGCCTGGTGGGGACTTGGATTCTGTTGCCTCGATGGCTGGAGGTATCTGCAACGGGCTTGCTAGCCGAGATGGAGTGAGTGATTGGAAGGCGGTGGTTGAAGAAAGAAACGGAGTGTCGTTCAGAGAGTATGCGAAGAAACTCGTGTTGGTGAAGCGACGATGTGTGAGGTAGTGGCGCTGGACTTGTGGGACACGTTGATCTACCTACCTGATGGGTGGAGAACGTTTACGCTGTTGAAGGCGGGGTTACCCAAAGAGAGGGAGTTCTGGCGGCAGAAGGTGAAACCGTACTACCTGTTGAGACAGCAGGAATCTGCGGCGGGGCTTCTGGGGGAGTTGAGGGAGGGGTTAGGATATGACCTATCAATGTACATGGGGGCGATGTGTGCTCAACTGGAGTATGATCTGGCGAATATCCGGCTCTATCCAGAGGTATTGTCGGTGCTGGCCAGAATCCGAAAGACAGGGCGTAGGTTGGCGATAGTATCGAATCAATGTACGCTCTACAAGCCGTGGTTCTACGAGAAGGGGTTGGATGAGTGGTTTGAGTGTGTACTCTTCTCATGTGATCTTGGCATCGGAAAACCGGATGCTCGGATATACTCAGAGCTTGCGCGTGCTATGGCGGTTCGTCCATCAGCCGTGTTGTTTGTTGGCGACAACGTTGAGCATGACTATGAGAAGCCAAAGCAGTTGGGGTTTAGGGCCTTGCACCTGCAACGGCAGGGCATTGCCGGGGGGGGTGTAATCACTTCTCTGTCGGATCTATCGGCGCACCTTGGATACTAGCTGAGGTGTCTTCTGGGCATCTTCCAGGTTCTGTGTCTCATCAGTCAGCGAACCAGCTGGCAGCGAGGATGGTCGTTGAGTATGGCAAATGTCCTTTGACACGCAGTGTTCGGACCGTCTGGTCGATGTGGTAGAAGTCTCGGGCCGCGGCATCGCGACAACGCGTATTCCGTTATTGACCAGACTGCAACTAAACCTCAACTAAAATCCTGGACATCATGATCAGCATGGTTATCATGGTGATCGAAATGGAAAACCTAAGAGATTGTCAGATCAGTAACATATGTATTTACACAGCAAGGTGTTTTTGCTTGAATCGTCGCAACATCACTTCAAGAATCAAACTTTGTGCAAGCAGTTTCAGCTTCTTCGTCAATCACGAAACCATCAAACACAGATGGAGCTTCCTTTTGCATGATGCGAAGCATTTGGAGGGCGACTTTTCTGATTTCCCATTGGGCATGCTTGTCACACCTAAGGTAGAATATTTGCCGCAGTTGACGGAAATTGGCGGATATAACAATCTCACTCTGGATGGCATTGGGCAGCACAAACCTCGCATCTTCGTTTTAGATGCCAAGTTCCTGGAGTTTGGTATAAACAATTTTACCCTCCTTGTAGCTGTACTATGTATCGTGTGAGCTGATACCGCGTCCCAAAATCGCGTCCCAAGCATGCACCTTTGGTGCTACTTTGGTTCTGCTTTGATTTACCGTTGGTTCTACAAGTCCTGATTTAACCCATATAAAGCATTATTAGGAAAACACTTACGGAAGCCAAATTCGGACTGAAAATCCGTGTGTCGGCGGTTCAAGTCCGCCTCTACCCATTAAATATAAAGCCTTGTAAGTTAATAGTTTATGAGGCTTTTTATTTGTCTTAACTTTCTCGTTTTAGTCTCAAAATACCCTCAAATCGTCCAGAGAACGTCCAGTTTTAATCAATGACCACCGGCAGAGCCGGTGGTATGAGGAAGGCCCCTAAAAGGGGCCATTACAGTTAGTCTAATCCTTTTTCAATATTTTGCTCATGCTTGTCCTGATCTTGAATGTACTTACGAATATGGGCTTCATCAAGACCAACGGTACTTACACAATAACCGCGAGACCAAAAACTGCGGCCAAAGAGAGTGCCTTTGGTACGCATCAGATCACGAGAAATCCGGATGGCACTTTTACCTTTGAGATAACCGATGGTCATAGCGATGCTGTACTTGGGCGGAACGCTCAGGAGCATATGAATATGGTCTGCCATGGCGTTACCTTCTATAAGCTCTATCCCATATTGGCGGCACAATTCTCGCAATATCGCACCTATTTCCTTTCGCAACTTACCAAATATTGCTTTGCGACGATATTTGGGTACAATAACAACATGATACTTACAGTCCCATTTTACATGGGCCTGACTCTGCCAGTCTTTCATAGTGTCCTCCTTGACCCCAGGAGCCTTCCTCAAGGAGGACCATTGTAACGCACTTAACGGCAGAGCCTTATAAATTCTCACCGGCAGAGCCGGTGGATTAGCTTGGATTTAGCAGGCAGTCAAATACCAGTGGGGTTTGACTTTTTTTCAAAAAAATAAAATTATTTACCTTGGATTTTTAGGCATAACAATAAGGGGTGCCGCAAGGAATTAGCCAAAATACCACTATTGAAGTTCAGGTTTAAAATAACACACAATATTTGACCAGCAAATAAAACGCTGTCGGCGTTTTGATCTGTTCGCTTTTTTAGATTAGTTCCAATATCCTTCGGGCGGTTGCTTCGTCGGAGACGAGGGTTTTGATGATTCCTCCTTTGGCGGCTGCCAGTACTGCTGGGGCGCGTTCTGTGCCGCTGGTTACAGCGACCACTTTAGGGGTTTTTTTGAGCTGGTCGATTGACATGCTAATAACGCGATCTTTGTATTGAGTGTCGCATTCATTGCCGTCGGCGTCGAAGAGTCGTCCGCAGATTTCTCCTACAGCACCTTTCCTGACTAAACGTTCGCTGTCTTCGTTTCTGAAGAACTCGCGATCGATGAACAGTGAATCGGAAAGGATGCCGACACCAATAATGGCAAGATCGGCCTGGTCCATTTTAGTAAGCATGTCCTGGACACGTTTGTGGCGAACGAAAACTTCTTTCTCTTCGACTGTGTCCGCGATTGTAGGTGTTTGAAGCTGATAGATATGGGCTCCGCAAAGTTTGGCGAGGCGGCGGGCGATTTCGACAGCGTCATATTCGTTGACGTTGGCACCGATGCCCCCCATAGTCTGGATGACTGTAACGCCAGGGACACCGAGCGGTTCCATTTCACGAACCATCTGGGCAATCTGACGACCCGCGGAAACGCAGACGATACTATTAGGCAAAATCATTTTGGAAACGATAGGCGCAGCAAAATAACCAATGGTCCTTTTGTTCTTGCTCTCGCTGGTCGTAGAGTTATTAACAATTACGGCTTCCTGAAGGCCCAATTTATCAATGAGCTGCTGCTCTGACTCTCTGTCGCGAGGCTCGAAAGGGCCAACCGAGATTCTGACAATGCCCTTTTCGCGTGCTTCGGCGAGCAAACGAGAAACCTTGGCCTGAGAAACGCCAGCTAACTCGGCCACGCTTTTCTGACTTTGATTGTTTACATAGTACAATGTGGCAACCATGGCCAGTAGCCTGTTATCACTTTCGCTCATCAGAACATCCTTTACATAAATAAAATCTAATAAATATTCACAGGACTATAAAAAGACAGATGGCGTTGTTCTTGAGGTATCCTCAGATTGATTTTAGCTTCGCGAGAATGGCGGTGGTAAGTTTTTCGAGCTGGCCGGGTGCGTAGGGGCTAGGTTTGGCGTGGGAGATTATCCCGTCACCTTGCTTGCGGGGGATGATGTAAAAATGGACATGGTCAACCAATTGGCCGGCAGAGCGGTGATTATTGTTGAGCAGATTGTATCCATCGGCGTTGGTAACCGCAATGACCGCCTGAGCAATAGCGGGCAGCCTGGAGGCCAACTCCGCGAGCAAATCAGAGGGACAGTCAATCAAGGTTGCGTGATGTTCTTTGGGAATGACAAGACAATGGCCCGGCGAGAGCGGGTTGATGTCCATGAATGCCAAGATGCGTTGTTCTTCGTAAATTTTACTGCAAGGAATGTCGCCATTAACTATTTTACAGAAAATGCAATCGCCGGCCATAGCTTACTCCTTTGTCCCCGATTTTTATCCATAAAAAAACGCCAAGTCCGCACGATAAGCACAGACCTGGCGTGAATCAATCAAAATCTAGTTGTCTTGCGACTTGGTTTCCTCTTCGACCGGGGCCTGTTCTTCGACGGCGGGAGCAGCTTCTACCGGTGCTTCCTCAGGGGCGGATTCTACCGGCGATTCCGGGGCGACAGGAGCTTTAGCCGCCTTGGCCTTGGGGGCCGAAGGAGCGACCTTTTCGGTCACCAGCTGAAGTAGTACCAGCTTGCCATTATCGCCAACTCGACGCAGGGGCAGCTTGATAATGCGGGTATAGCCGCCATTGCGTTCAGCAAACTGCGGGCCAACTTCGCTGAAGAGTTTGCTGATTACAGTACCAACTTTTTCCGGCTCGTCGTCTTTGACGGTGCAGATAGCACGATCCTGCAGCAAAGCGATAGCCCTGCGGCGGTCATGCAGACTGCCCTTCTTAGCCAGGGTAATCAGTTTTTCCGCGAAAGGCTGGACAAATTTAGCCTTTTCCAGAGTAGTCTCTATCGTACCGTGCTCGAAAAGAGAAGCTGCCAGGTTACGTTTCAACGCCACCCGGTGCGAGGGGGTACGACTCAAATGTCTGCCGTAAACTCGATGTCGCATGACAATCGTTCCTTACTATTACTTACTTCAACTGGGCGTTCGAGCCCATTATCCATTCAATCCACAGGAACCGACTTAAACGTCCATTCCCAACGACAATCCCATATCCTCAAGTTTCTTGCGAATCTCACGCAGGCTGGTCTTGCCAAAGCTGCGTAAGGACAGAAGCTGAGTTTCGTGCATCCGAACCAGTTCGCCTATAGTTTCGATCTTGGCCAGTTCCAGACAGTTCGTGGAACGAACCGTAAGGTCCAGCTCCTGAATCGGTGCTTCGAGCTTAGCCCGCAAAGCGTCGTCGATCTCAGCTTCGACAGGTGCCTCAATTTCGATCTCTTCGGTCACCGAAGCGGTATCACGACCAACCTGGAAATAGCTGACAAAGGCGCCCAGATGCTTACGCAATATCTTGGCAGATTCAACTAATGCCAGTTCGGGCGTAACCGAACCATCGGTCCAGATGTCCATAATCAATCTGTCATAATTGATATTCTGGCCAACGCGGGTTTCTTCAGTTTTGTAACGTACTCGCGAAACCGGCGAAAACAGAGCATCAATGGGAATAATCCCAACTTCTCGTTCGTCGGCACCATCGTCGTAATCGGCGGGGACATAACCACGGCCCCGCTCTACGGTCATTTCCATCTCGAAGGTGGACTCATCACTGACAGTGGCAATGACCTGGTCCTTGTTGACAATGGTAACCGTAGGGTCAGCTTCGATATCAGCTGCGGTAACGACACCGGGCCCTTTCTTCGAAACCCTTATGGTACGCGGGTAATCGGAGTCGAGATCGACTATCAGCGACTTTACATTCAAAATCAAGTCGGTGCCGTCTTCGACAATGCCGGGCAGAGCCATAAATTCATGCGACATACCCGGAATCTTAATTTCCGTGACCGCTGAACCTTCCAGGGACGACAACAGAATTCGACGCAGGCTATTTCCTACGGTAATTCCAAAACCACGTTCAAAAGGCTCAATGTAAAGTCTGCCGTAAGTATCTGTCGACACATTTCTGTCCAGCTCAACACGAGTGGGCAATTCCAAACCACGCCATCTTATACGCATATTTCGGCCTCCATGTTATCCTGCTGCCAGCATCAGTTGCAATCCCTTCCGAGCGTTCCAACGCCGGAGGCCCGAGATACAACTTACTTTTGACAAAACAGGGGCTATCGTAAGCCTTCCCATTAACCGCTTTTTCGCGGCATATTTCATTTCTACTTGGAGCAGAACTCCACAATCAACTGCTCTTCAACCGGAATCTGGATGTCCTCACGCGAGGGCAAGGCGGCAACGACACCTTCGAGCTTGGTCAGGTCGACTTGCAGCCATTCCTGGATTACCGCCCCGGGGACCGCTTCAAGATGATTGCGAATCATCTTACCGGTCTTTTCCTTGGAGCGGAAAGAGATTTTATCGCCCTGCTTGACGATATAGCTGGGAATATCCATCCGCTTACCGTTGAGGCGAATATGTCCCAAAGCGATAATCTGACGAGCCTGACGGCGTGAAGCCGCGAAGTTCATTTTGAATACCACATTGTCCAAACGACGCTCCAGCAACTGAAGAAGTTCTTCGCCGGTATTACCGGTCATTCTTTCAGCCTGTTTGAAGTAGGAGCGGAACTGTTTTTCCAGCACGCCGTAATAGCGTTTGACCTTCTGTTTTTCGCGTAGACGTACACCGTAATCACTGCCGCGACCACGACGCCAGGCATGCATCCCCGGGGGACGATTGCGGTTCTGGCGTTCCATGGGGCATTTAGCGCTTTCGCAGCGCAAACCCTTCAGCATGAGTTTGATGCCTTCACGACGGCACATCCGGCAAACAGGACCAGTGTTCTTAGCCATTTGTCTAGTATCACTCCTTAGGCTGACTCAAGTCTATATCGAGTCTTGCAAATATCATTCAGTGGTTATACACGTCTTCTCTTACGGGGCCGACAACCGTTGTGGGGCAACGGAGTAACATCTTCGATAGCGCTGATTCTCATGCCGGTCGCCTGTAAAGCGGTAATAGCGGACTCGCGTCCTCCGCCGGCACCTTTAACCCGCACTTCAACTTCGAGTACGCCGAATTTTTTCGCCGAATTCGCACATTTTTCCGCGGCCCGCTGCGCGGCGAATGGCGTGCTTTTACGCGAACCCTTGAAACCGATCGTGCCGGCTGAATCCCAGCAAAGGGTTTCGCCGTTCACGTCTGTAATAGTCACGAGGGTGTTGTTAAAGGATGCCTTGATATGGACAATACCTTTGCCAACATTACGTCTGATTCTTTTTCTTTTACCTGCTCTTTTGGCCATAAATAAATTCCTGAAATTTCATGGTCAGCTTTAACTGACCACAAAAAGGTTAGTGCATATCCTTGACGCCCTTCTTACCGGCGACAGTCTTACGCGGCCCTTTACGGGTCCGGGCATTACTCTGAGTGTTCTGGCCGCGAACCGGAAGCCCGCGACGATGACGCAGACCACGGTAGCAGGCAATATCGCGTAAACGAGCGATATTCTGTCCAGTCTGACGGCGAAGCTGACCTTCGACAACGTAATTATTGTCGATGATGCCCGCTATACGCACGATTTCATCGTCGGTAAGTTTACCAGCCTTCAAGGTGTCCTCGATTTGAGCTTCCTTGAGTATCTGCTTGGCAAGGTAAGGACCTATGCCATGAATATATCTCAGGGCGATCCAAACCGGTTTGTCATTGGGAACATCTACACCAGCAATACGGGGCATATCATTACCTCACTATTTTCCTTGACGCTGCTTGTGGCGGGGATTAGCCGAGCAAATAACCCGGACTACGCCTTTGCGTTTGACTATCTTACAATTTTCACAAATTCTTCTGACTGAACTCTGTACTTTCATGGCTCATTCCACCTGTTACTTTCTCAGCACAATCCGCCCCTTGGTCAGGTCGTAGGGGCTTAGTTCGACGGTTACACTATCGCCGGGCAGAATCCGAATGAAATTCATTCTCATCTTGCCGGATACGTGAGCCAATACCTGATGACCGTTCTCAAGTTCAACCCTGAAAACAGCGTTGGGCAGGGCTTCCTGCACAACAGCATCAACTCTTATCGCGTCTTTTTTTACCATATTTTCCCAATTTATCTGCTCTGCCCTTATCTGTCGGGCAAAGTCAACACATCCGAGCCGTTTTCAGTAACTGCAATGGTGTGTTCAATATGCGCCGAGCATTTGCCGTCCACGGTTACAACAGTCCAGCCGTCACCCAGCGTCCTGACCCGAGCCGTACCCAGGTTGACCATCGGCTCTATCGCCAATACCATTCCCGGCCTGAGCAACAGGTCATTATTCAGCAGTTCGCGGCTCACAAAATTAGGCAGCTTCGGGTCTTCGTGCATCTTACGGCCAATTCCATGGCCTACATATTCCCGCACAACACCATAACCGGCCTGCTCAGCGTGAGCTTGCATTTTTCCGGCGATTTCGCTCCACAACACACCTGGTTTGACGTTGTTGATGGCGATTTCCAATACTTCGGCAGTAACTTTTACCAGTCGCTCAACTTCCGGGGCAACCTTACCGATTAATACGGTAGTGGCTGCATCACCGCAATAGCCCTTCAGCTTTACACCGCAATCGATACTGACAATATCGCCGTCCCGGAGCTTTTTACTGCCCGGAATGCCGTGTACCAGTTCTTCGTTCACGCTGGCACAGATACTCGAGGGAAAATCAAAGCTGCCGGGGTTGGGAACACCTCTAAAAAGAGCCGTTCCGCCCGAAGCCTCAATCATGTCATCGCTTATCCGGGCCAAATCCGCGGTAGTCATTCCCGCCGCGGCTTGTTCTTTAATTTTCTGCAGGACGTTCCCGACTATTCTGCCGGCAGCGCGAATCCGTTCAATTTCACTTTTGCTTCTTATCGCAACGGCCATGATTCAACTTTTTCAGGCCTAAGCCTTCACCTGGTCCATAATGGTTACCAGTGACTCGGTCACCTTTTCTATTGCGACATTGCCGTCGAACTTCTTCAGGTTGCCCTGTTTCTCATAATACTCAACCAGCGGTGCGGTTTGAGCATGATAAGTCTTGATACGTTCGGCAACTACCGCAGAAGTATCGTCAGGCCGCTGGGTCAGTTCACCACAGCTGTTATCGCACTGATTATCCTGCTGGGGCGGATTAAATGTCAGGTGATAAGCCGCACCGCATTTACCGCAGCTCCGCCGGCCGGTAATACGCTCTTCCAGCTTATCATCATCTACACAAAGTTCGAGTACCACATCTATTTTACGACCGGCGGCCAGAACAGCTTTGTCAAGCTCCTCGGCCTGGCCTATCGTGCGGGGGAAACCATCCAGAACGACAGCTCCGCCGGCGGTTTCCATTTCTTTCATCATCATGGCGACGACCAAATCGTCAGGCACCAGCTGACCGGCATCCATATACGACTGAGCTTTCTTGCCCAGGTCCGTTCCGTCCTTGCGTTCCCGACGCAGGGTGTCACCACTGCTAAGGTGAGCCAAACCATAACGGTCCACCAGCAATTTGCATTGGGTGCCTTTGCCTGCTCCGGGAGGGCCTAAGAATACTACGATCATCTGAATGCTCCCTTGATTCTGCCGCCGTCCATAAAGCCTTCATAGTTACGCATAATCAGGTGAGTTTCAACACGCTGAACCAAATCCAGCGAAACCGAAACAACAATCAGCAAACCCGTTCCGCCCAAAAACGTCGCTACACCGTAATCGACTTTCATCAATACAAATACCAGAGTCGGCACAACCGCGATTATCGCCAGGAAACCCGCACCTACGTAGGTAATGCGGCTCATGACTTTTTCCAGATACTCCGCGGTACGACGGCCCGGCCGCAGACCCGGAATAAAGCTGCCAGCATCACGCAAATTATTGGCCATTTCCTTGGGCTGGAACTGAACCGTGGTCCAGAAGTAAGCGAAGAAGTAAATCAAAACGATGTACAGAAAGTTGTATATGAACGAGTCATATCTCAACGCGTTATCAATCATAATCAAAATGCTACTGTTCTGCAGTGCCTCAATCCGCATAAACTGCGAGATAATCAAGGGCGGGAACTGCATCAGAGTAACAGCGAAAATAATCGGCATAACCCCGCCGTGGTTTACCCGCAAAGGCAGGTAATGACGCTGACCACCGACGACGCGACGACCGCGGGTCATGCGGGCCTGCTGAATCGGAATGCGACGCTGGGCCTGAGTGATAAGAATCGCACCGGCGACCACACCGACAAAAGCCAACACCAAAAACAGTAATTGCGAAGGGCCAATCATACCAGCCCCGGCATCAAGCGAGAAATCGGCCTGTTTGACAAGCTGCATAACCGCCCAGGGCATACGCGAGACGATACCTGCCATAATGATAAGACTGATACCATTACCGATACCGTATTCATCGATTTGCTCGCCCAGCCACATCAGGAAAATCGTCCCGGCGGTCATGGCCAGCATACCCATAGGTATAAATATATGTTGATAGTTCTCCAGAATGTCCGGATAAACCATACCCATGCTCTTCATCCAGGCCATCAGCGCCGCGGATTGTATCAGGCACAAACCCACGGTGGCATATCTGGTATATTCCTGAATCTTCTTTCGACCGGCCTGCCCTTCCTTCATCAGCTTCTCCAGGGCAGGAACCACTGTGCCCAGCAACTGGAAGATAATTGAAGCGGAGATATAAGGCATGATACCCAGACCGAACAGACTGCTTTGACGCAAGCTTCCGCCGGTGAATATCTGAAGGTAGTCAGCTACCCGGCCAAACGGAGAAGTAGAATCGCCGCCGCCTAATTTGGCAGAGACTGCTTCCTGGTCAACACCCGGTACCGGAACATAAAAACCAATCCGGTAGATACAGAGCATCAGCAGTGTAAAAAGAATCTTCTTACGCAGTTCGGGAATCTTAAAGACATTTATGAGCGGTGCGAACATGTCTCTCCTTTAAGCTTTCCTTAAGCCTTTAGTAACTCGGCCGTTCCGCCGGCACCGGTAATTTTTTGCTCAGCGGATTTGCTGAACTTGTTAGCTACCACGACAAGTTTACGATTCAATTCGCCGTCGCCCAGTATCTTGACCAGACCGTCAGTGGCCCGAATCAGACCTGCCTTGCTCAGAAGTTCGGCGTCTACACGCGTGCCTTCATCAAAACAGTCCAGCTGAGCGACATTAACAATCGCGTAATTCTTGCGGAAGTTAGCGTTATTGAAACCACGTTTCGCCAAACGACGAAACAGAGGCATCTGGCCGCCTTCCATGGTCGCCGGAGGCATTCCGCCAGCACGGGCAAGCTGGCCTTTATGACCTTTGCCGGCTGTCTTACCCAATCCGCTGCCCTGCCCACGTCCTTTACGACGACGTGCGGGGTGCGAACCGACTTTTGCAGTAATCTCATGAATCATCATGGCTACAAACTTTCCTTACGAAGTGGGGAGTTTCATCCCACGAAGTCTTTCAACATCTTCACGATTTAACAGCGAGGTCAGGGCGTTCATCGTCGCCTTGACAACGTTCTTGGTGGCGGTCGAGCCGTAAATCTTGGTCAGTACATCATGGACCCCTGCCAATTCAAGTACGGCACGGGCGGCACCACCAGCGATAACTCCGGTACCTTCAGAGGCCGGAATCAGACGTATCTTGGTCGCCCCGAATTTGCCCGTTACCTCATGAGGAATGGTGGTCCCCTTGAGATTTACCTTGGCCATACTGCGGCGCGCGTCTTTGATACCCTTTTCCACTGAGGGCGGAACTTCATTTGCTTTGCCGTAACCAATGCCTACCTGGCCGCCACGGTCACCGACCACAACCACGGCACCGAAGCTGAAACGGCGACCACCCTTTACAACAGTCGAACAGCGAAAGATCTTTACAACCTGATCTTCAAACGGGCTGTCGTCATCGCGGGGGCTCGTTCGTGGATTAAATTTAGCCACGTTCGTCTCCAGAATATTATCAATATTACTTTAAAAACTGTCCCAGGCCCGAAGGCCACAATAATCTAACTTAAAACGTCAGGCCGCCTTTGCGGGCTGCGTCTGCCAGGGCTTTGACCCGACCATGATATTTATAGCCGTTACGGTCAAATCTCACCTGGTGAATGCCGACATCAATTGCCTTGCGGGCGACTGCTTCGCCGACTTTCTCGGCGGCGGCGACATTCCCGGCCTTGTCGCCCAGTTTTTCGCTGACAGTACTGGCGGCAACCAAAGTCACGCCATTAACATCATCGATAACCTGAGCATAAACGTGACGCAGCGAACGAAAAACCGTCAAACGAGGACGGTCAACACTGCCGTCAACTTTCTTGCGTACCCGCGCTTTGCGTCTGCTCCAACGTTTTGAGAGAAACTTATTCTTATCCATTTCTGTATTCCTGTAATCAAGCCACTGCTTGAAACTGCTTCCGCCTTGCTAAAACCGCTATGCCGCTTCTCGCTCAAGAACTACCAAAGGCCTTGCCAACCTTACGTTTAATCTGCTCATCGGTATAGCGTATACCTTTACCGAGATACGGCTCCGGGGGCTTCTTCAGCCGAATCGCCGCGGCAAACTGACCGACCAAATGCTTGCTTGGGCCACTGATGATAAACTGGGCCGGGTTGTCATTACCACGAGCAGCCGGGGTCTTGATCTCAACGTTGATTCCAGCAGGAATCGGCATCACCACCGGCTTGGCAAAGCCAACGGCAACCTCCAGATTCTGACCCTGAACCTTAACACTGTAACCAGTGCCGTAAATGCTCAAGCCTCTCTGGAAACCCTTGGTGACACCCTCAATCATATTGGCAATGTGCGACCGGATTGTTCCGTGCATTGCCCGGGCATGACGGGAATCATCTTTACGAGTTACGACCACCTCATCACCTTCCTGACTGACACTTACCGCGCCATCCAGGTCGAGAGTTAGCGTATCTTTGGCACCGCTGACTTTCAGCAGTTGTGGAGCCACTTCAACCTTGACTCCCGAAGGTACTTTAACTGGTTTTTTGCCTATCCGACTCATTTCATATCACTCTGTTAAGGAACACCAGGGTTCAACTAAACTTAGCTAACTGTACAAAGCAGTTCGCCGCCCATATTCTGCTGGCGAGCGTCATAATCTGCCATCACGCCTTTACTCGTAGATATAACCGCAATCCCCATGCCGCCCATAACCTGGGGTATATTGTCTACGGTACAATACACCCGGCACGAGGGCTTGCTGCAGCGTTTGATGTCGTGAATAACCTTTTCGCCCAGCGGGCCGTACTTCAGGCTGATTCTCAGAACACCCTGCTTGTCAGTGGTTTCGATTTTATCAAAACCCTTAATAAAACCCTGCTCCTGCAAAACACGGGCAATACCTTCGCAAACACGGGACGCCTTGACATTGACATCGTCACGGTCAATCTCAACAGCGTTACGTATGCGGGTCAGCATATCAGCAATGGGGTCACAATGACTCATATCTATCTTACTCCGGGAGTTCTTAAACTCTTTTGGATAACCTTACCAACTAGTCTTCTTTACGCCGGGAATCTTGCCTTCATTGGCCAGACTGCGGAAACATATCCGGCAAATCTTGAACTTGCGATACACAGCTCTAGGCCGGCCGCAAAGCTGGCAACGCGTGTAACCGCGTACCTTAAACTTAGGATCTTTTTCCGCTTTAATTCTCAGTGCCTTAGTAGCCATTTAATCCTCGGGCCCTTTACGGGCTGCTTACATTATATAATTATTCACTAAAAGGCATGCCCATCAATTTGAGCATGAATCTTGCCTCATCATCCGTCTTGGCGGTAGTTACCATGGTAATGTTCATACCCTGAGTGCTGTCAATCTTGTCCAGATCAATCTCAGGAAAAACCGCCTGCTCCTGCAGGCCCATGTTATAGTTACCACGCCCATCGAAACCCTTGGGACTCAGACCGCGGAAGTCACGTACTCGCGGCACGGCCAGACTAATCAAACGGTCCAAAAACTCAAACATACGCTCGCGACGCAGAGTTACCTTAACACCAATGTCCATACCTTCACGCAGTTTGAAGTTCGAAACACTCTTGCGTGCCTTGCAAATTAGAGGCTTCTGGCCAGCTATCACTGTCATATCACGCACCGCCGACTCAATCGCCTTCTTGTCCGCTACGCCACGACCAACACCCATCGAAATCACGATCTTCTCAAAACGAGGTATCTGATTCGGATTGGCATACTTAAACTCGTTGAGCAGACCAGGTTTTACTTTTTCTTTATATAGTTCTTTGAAACGCGCCATAGCTATCTCAGCCTTTATCTTATTCTTCGCGTAATAACCTTACAGTTTGGTACCATCGACGGCTACCCGCACCTTGCGGTCGCCTTCTTTGATATAACGCACCCGCGTGGGCTTGTCAGTCTTGGGATGCACCGGCAGCACATTGCTGATGTCAATCGCCTTTTCAATATGAAGTCTGCCACCCTGAGGATTCTTCTGAGAAGGTTTTACATGTTTATAGGCCTGGTTAATACCTTCAACCACAACCTTACCCTTAACCGGATCAACATGTAGCACGCGTCCCTTGCGGCCTTTATCATCGCCGGCTATCACTATTACTATATCGCCTTTTTTAACATGCAATGACATCAGACCACCTCCGTTGCCAGTGAGATGATTTTCATGAAATTCTTCTCACGCAGCTCACGAGCTACCGCGCCAAAAATACGAGTGCCGATCGGGTTGCCATCATCATTGATGAGTACCGCCGCGTTACTGTCGAACCTGACATAACTGCCATCAGGACGACGAAGCGGGTAAGAAGTACGAATAACAACGGCTTTGTGCACTTTCTTATCGTCAAGGCTCAGGGTGGGCAGTGACTTCTTGATTGCGACACAAATCACATCGCCGATGCTCGCGGTCCGACGGGTAAACTGGCCCCCGCCAGTACTGCCGCCGAGAACCCGAACACACAATGCGGTTTTAGCACCGCTGTTGTCGGCTATGTTGAGTACGGTTTCCTGCTGAATCATTCCAACAATCCTTATTTACACTTTTATCTGTTCACCGCACCATGCGGCCAGAATCTTACGGTTAACCCCGGCTCTCTACCACCCGGCAAAGTCTCCAGTGTTTGGTCTTGCTCATGGGGCGACACTTCACTATCTCGACCACATCGCCCACCTTGGCCAGATTGTCCTGGTCATGTACATGAGCAACGGTACTACGCTTGAGCATCTTGCCATATTTGGGATGGCGGGTCTGGTAGCTCATGACTACCCGTACAGTCTGCTTGCCGGAAATACTGGCTACGGTGCCCGTATACTTGGGAAGCGGTTTTCTCTGTGTTTCAGACATATTCGTTTATCCTCGTGCTAACAGAGCCTTAGTCCTGGTCTTTGCCGGCGGCTAGTTCACGCTCACGTTTTACTGTTAATATCCGGGCAATATCGCGTTTGCATTTGGTCAGCAGACTGGGATCTTCCAGTTTCTCGGTTACCGCCTGCGTGCGAACATCAAACAATTTCCGGCGTAAGGTCTCGATTTGAGCGTCGAGTTCGTCCGGGTTCATTTCTCTGATTTCACTGGCTTTCATGTCAGGTCAACTCACTTATATCTATTATATCAGCCAACATGTTTACGGGTTACGAACCGGCAACGTACCGGCATTTTATGGGCCACTCTCAAAAGTGCCTGCTTGGCGACTTCTTCGGGAACTCCGCCAATCTCGTAAAGAATCGTGCCCGGCTTCACCTTTGCGACCCAGCGGTCAGGTTCACCCTTACCTTTTCCCATACGAACTTCAAGAGGCTTGCAACTCACTGAGCGATGCGGGAAGATTCGGATATAAACCTTACCGAGACGATGCAGGAAGTGAGTCGCGGCGACACGGCCGGCCTCAATCTGTCTGCCATCGATCATCCCGTGGTCGAGGGTCTGAATCCCGAACTCACCGAAAGCCACAAAATTACCCTTAGTGGCGTTGCCCTTCAGGGTGCCACGCTGGTATTTACGAAATTTTACGCGTTTGGGCATTAAAGCCATGACTGATTATCCTTTCAAACTACCTGGTCAATTGCGCGGAGAACCACCGCCGGGGCGGCCACGTCTTTGCGGACGAGCTTGAACAATCGGTTCCGGCTCATGGCCAAACATCCCGCGGTAAACCCAAACTTTCACACCGATGATTCCATAAGGATTCCGGCAGGCAACAAAACCATAATCAACGTTGGCCTGCAAGGTTTGCAGAGGTATGCTGCCCAGAATCTGAGTCTCCGAACGAGCCAGTTCAGCACCGCCCAGACGACCGGAGAGAATAATCTTAACTCCCATCGCACCAGCGCCCATGCACTGTTCGCAATGCTGCTTCATCGCCCGGCGAAACGCCGCCCGACGCTTGAGCTGCTCAGAAATGCTCGCCGCAACCAGTTGAGCGTTCAAATCAGGGTGTTTGACTTCAACTATATTCACGCTCACCTTACGGTCGATAAGGTCTTCCAGATTCTCACGCAGACGGTCAACTTCAGCACCCTTGGGACCAATTACCAGACCCGGACGAGCCGTGTGAAGTGTCACCCGCACCTCGTCACGAGTCCGCTCAACCTCAACGCAGCTGATAGCCGCGTAAGGGGGCTGCTCATTGAGACGAGCGTTGACAAACTTGCGAATCTTCTGGTCTTCGACCAGAAACTCGCCGTATGCGGATTTCGGGGCAAACCAGCGACTCTTCCATCCGAGAGTAATGCCGGTCCTGAAACCTATTGGAGATACCTTTTGACCCATATTATTAAGCCTCTATCTTCTGCTCCGGGCAGTATGCAAAACTATTACTATTCCAACCCCACACTAACGTGAATATGACTAGCCAAACGGGTGAAGGGAACCGCGCGACCGCGATCTTTCGGACGCCAGCGACGGGTGCCGCGACGAATACCGCCTTCATCAACACGGGCTTCGGTTACAAAAAGCCTGTCAACTTCCGCTTCCTGCTCATCAGCGTTGGCTATCGCCGAACGCAAAACTTTCTCGACCATAACCGCCGCACGTTTGTTCGCAAAGTTCAGGACATCCAACGCGTCCTGCACGCGACGACCGCGAATCAACTCAGCGACCAAGCGGGCCTTGCTCGGAGTTATCGGGGCAAACTTATGTGATGCATGCCATTTCGATATCTCCTGAGGCTCCAGACTCAGCGCTTTTGCCAAAAGATTCACACTCTCCGCACTCGGAATCGGCTTCATCAAACCATTTTCCCAGTTCCGGAGTACCGACACTTCGATGCCGCTGGCATCGGACAGTTCTTTAACTGTCATCCCTGCCTCTTCGCGACTGAATTTTAAGCTAATGCTGTCTAGCATAATCTCTGTTTCCGAAATTAACTATGAGCTTACGCTCGTTCTACGTTTTCTTAGCGCTTCTTGCCGCCACTGTGACCACGGAAGTTTCGGCTCGGCGAAAACTCGCCCAGCTTATGCCCTACCATATCTTCGGTGACATATACCTTGTGGAACATCTTGCCGTTATGAACCATAAACGTATGACCCACAAACTCAGGAACTATCGTACTGCGACGCGACCAGGTCTTGATGGGACTACGGTCATTTTCATCTTCCTGCTTCATAATTTTGCGGAAGAGCTTTTCGTCTACAAACGGTCCTTTTTTTAATGATCTGCTCATTGAGACTGCCTCGTCCTAATTAAATAACCAACTGCAAGCCGCGTCTGCTCTTGCGCCGGCGAATAATACGCTTGTTCGATGCCTTGCGGGGATTACGGGTTTTTCCGCCTTTTGCCAATACGCCCGTCGGGGAACACGGATGACGACCACCATTGCTGCGGCCTTCACCACCACCCATCGGGTGAGCAACCGGGTTCATCGCTTTGCCGCGAACGTGCGGTTTGCGACCCATGTGACGCTTACGACCAGCTTTACCGATACTGACCTGCTGATGTTCACTATTGCCGATTACACCGATCGTGGCCCGGCAATCCAGAGGAACCATACGCATCTCGCCGGAAGGCAGAATGATATGAGCCCACTTGCCGTCTTTAGCGGCCAGAGTCGCACCGGCACCAGCCGAGCGAACCATCTTGCCGCCCTGACCTACATTAATCTCGATATTATGCACCGACAAACCGGTCGGAATATTCTGCATGGGAAGGCAGTTGCCGGTTTTCGGTTCTACTTTTTCGCCGCTTTCGATCTTGTCGCCAACCTTGATACCAGCCGGGGACAAAATATAACGCTTCTCACCGTCAGCGTATTCTAGCAAAGCGATATGGCAGGTACGGTTCGGATCGTATTCAATTGCGACCACCGTCGAAGCAATACCGTCTTTCTGACGCTTGAAATCAATAATCCGGTATATCTTGCGGGCACCGCCGCCCCGGAAACGACAAGTCACTTTACCACTGTGGTTACGACCGCCGGTCTTCTTAATTCGCTTGACCAGAGACTTCTCAGGCGTGGTCTTGGTAATTTCGGCATAATCATTTACCGAAGCGTTACGACGCCCGTTTGTCGTTGGTTTGTAATTTTTTATACCCATCGTTTAATCTTTCTCTTACTGCTTGCCTGCAAATGGCCTCTTATCAGAACAGGTCGATGTGGTCATTCTCATCGAGTACCACAATGGCTTTTTTCCACTCAGCGGTGCTGCCCATCGAAAACCCGCGCCGACGGGGTTTGCCTTTGCGATTGGCGGTGCGCACTTCTTTGACCTTCACTTCGTAGATCTTCTCAACCGCCTGTTTGATTTCCGCTTTCCGGGCCTTGCGATGAACCTCAAAAGCATAAGCATTCAAATTCGCAGCCTGATGTGTGCTCTGCTCGGTTATCAGCGGCCTGACTATTACTTCAAATTTATCCACTTCAGTTACCTCAAATAGCTTTCAGACTTATTAAGCCTGGGCCGGAACCTCTGGGTTCAACAGTTTTTCCAACGCTGCACGAGTAAACAACAGTTTACGGCGGCGAGTTATATCACCCGCGTTCAACTGAGCAACCGTCAGCGAATAAACCCGAGGAATATTACGCAGCGACTTGTAAACCGCCTCGTTGACATCTTCAAGAGCCACCAGACAAGTGCGGTCAATTTTCAGATTGCTCAAAATGCCGGCGAACTTGCTGGTCTTGGGAGCGTCAAACTTCAGCTCATCTACCACAATCGTGTCATTGCCAAGCATCTTGGCAAGCACCGCGGAGTCACGGGCCAAACGACGCTGTTTCTTTGGCATCCGCTGAGAAAAATCACGCGGAAGCTTAGCAAACGCCACACCGCCACCCCGACGGACTACCGTACGGTTGGCACCCACACGAGCCCGACCGGTACCCTTCTGGCGATACAGCTTACGAGTCGAGCCGGTAACCATGCCACGACTCTTGGTCGTCGCACTGCCCTGACGTTTGTTGGCATGATACATAACCGCAGCCTGCTTAATCAACGCCGGACGAACCCTGCCGCCCAACACCGACTCATCGACCTGCATGCGGTCTACTTCTTTTCCATCACAATTGTATACTGGCAAATCTATCATTTTCTTAAGCCGTTATAAAAGCGGTTAACCCTTCTTGACTGCCTTACGAACCATTACCAGCCCGTTATTGGGACCAGCCACAGGACCCTTAACCAAAATCAGATTATTATCCTTATCGATGCTTATTACCTTGTGGTTCATCGAGGTCTTACGGTCCACACCCATATGACCCGACATCTTCTTGCCTTTACGCAAACCACGAGAACAGCCCGCCGAACCGGCATTACCCTTGATTGAACCCGGACTGCGATGCTTACGTTCTACACCGTGCGACGCCTGCTGGCCTTTGAAACCCCAGCGCTTGACCACACCAGCAAAACCACGGCCCTTGCTCGTCCCGGTAACATCTACCCAGTCGATTCCTTCAAACATCTCAACCGTCAGCTCCGCACCGGATTCTACCGCCGGGGCAGATTCCAGACGCTGTTCCCGCACAAACTTGTACGGCACCGTATCGGACTTCTTCGCATGGCCAATGGCCGGCTTGGTCCGACGAGAAGGTTTCACTTCGTTCATACCCATCTGAATCGCACAATAACCGTCAGTATCCTCGGTCTTAACCTGAGTCACCCGACAGGGACCAGCCTGGATAACCGTCACCGGGACGATTACGCCATTCTTGTCGTATACGCGAGTCATTCCAATTTTTTTGCCCAGAAGCATAGCTGTCATATTCTCATGCTCACTTCAATCTAGTTCTTTTCACAAAAAAACGCGTCAACCTACAGAAGACACGTTTATATTTCTTACATCAGACCCGGATTTTTACAAATACGCCCGCCGGCACGACCAGACGATTCAGAGCTTCCACCGTACGGGGGTTAGCTTCGTGAATGTCAATCAGACGCTTATGCGTACGCATTTCAAACTGCTCGCGGGATTTCTTATCAATATGAGGAGACCGCAAAACGGTGTAACGCTCAATACGCGTGGGCAGCGGGATAGGACCGCTTACACGGGCATTGGTACGACGGGCTTGCTCTACTATTTCTTTCGCCGAGGCATCAAGAGCGCCGGTGTCGTAGGCTTCCATCCGAATTCTTATCCGTTCGGCTTCCAATGTTAAAACTCCTGCATCAGTGCTGTTAGCGGCTTTGACGACCGACCCAACTTAAAGGCCGTTTCCCAAACTCCGCCGGGTTATCCAGTTATCTATAGCGGTAGGGCCTGTGGGCCTCTAACTATAGAGAACCGCTAATTTAGCGAGTTATCCGTTCGCGTCAATACAAAAACTTACACAAATCTCACATTTTTATTTTTTCCGCCTGAATCGACAAATATTCCGCAATCTTTTGCGAAATAATCTTCCCGGTCCAGCCAGAAATTCAACCGAGCAGGCCTGATTGCTCAAACCTGGGTATGCCCTGAAGGCTAACCTCTCCCATCCTTGGGTAAGTGTAGGTGTGCAATCAACTTACACTAACTCGCGAAATATCCGTCTTCCGCTCGCTTCGGTTGATTCGGGAAAATATAACGGCTAACAACTATACTGTCAACAGTTATTTAACTTTTTCTCAACCCTGAGCGACAATATTTCCCATCCCCCCCTAAAAAACTATTTTTTGCCGAAAATTGACATGCCACAGTATGTATTATAGGACACACGGGTTTTCTCAAATTTCCCAGAAAGTGCCACGCCAAACTCACAGCCACACGCAGGAGATTTATATGAATATCAGAACCACGTCACCCAACTACCAACCACCCCCTCCCGACGTTTGTCCATCTCGTCCACTAAGTCCAGAATGTCCACACCGCCTTTTTGCTCGAACTATACTATATGGTACTTTTTTTTAAAAAAATCTCCAAAAAAGGTGATATAATACAGTTCAATTTCACCAAAAACGTGAAAAAATCGCAAAAAACCAGTTTTTTCCCACCAAAAATCAAAAAAAAACGCCAAAAATCACCCTTTTCAGTCAAATTTACGCCGCCCCTCACTTATTTATCAGTACAAAATCTCCAGCAGTTTCTGTGCTATCTGGTCCGGAACAAGGCTATAGTTATGGGGTTCCATCGAGTATGACGCCCGCCCCTGAGTCGAACCACGCAACTCCGAAGCATAGCCAAACATCTCTGCCAGAGGTACTAAAGCATCTATCACTCTGGAGTTACCACGCGTACCGGTTTTTTCAATCGTCGCCCGCTTACGCGACAAATCACCCTGGACCGCCCCATAAAACTGGTCCGGTGCCACCACTTGCAGCTTCATTATCGGCTCCAGCAGCGCCGGCCCGGCATGTTTAACAGCATCATTAAACGCCATCGAACCCGCCTGCTGGAACGCCAAATCAGAAGAATCCACCGGATGCGATGAGCCATCAATAATACATATCTTCAGCCCAATAACCGGGAAGCCCGCCAGCACTCCCGTAGCTGCCGCCCCCTTTATGCCTTCGATAACCGACGGTATATATTCTTTGGGGATTACACCGCCGACAGTATTATCTTCAAATACAACCACTGCCTCCCCTTCTTCGGGCGTATGAGGCTCGACCGTAATCACCGCATGGCCATACTGACCACGACCGCCGGTCTGCTTGACGAACTTGCCCTCACCCCGGGCCTTCTTCGTTATCGCCTCTTTATAAGCAACTCGCGGCTTGCCGATGAGTACATCAACTTTCATGTCACGCGTCAGTTTATGCTGCAATATTTCCAGATGCAACTCACCCATACCAGAAATAATCGTTTGGCCAGTTTCGTCCTGATAGTGAGTCTTAAACGTCGGATCCTCACGACGCAAAACATCCAAAGCTTCAGCCAGTTTAGCCTTATCCGCCATCGTACGCGGCTCAATTGACAAACTTATCACCGGCTCCGGAAACGTTATGGTATCCAGCATAACCGGGGATTTGGCATCACAAAGAGTATCACCGGTAAGGGTATTTTTCAGACCGATGAGAGCCACAATATCGCCGGCGCGGGCAACCTCGCATTGGGTCCGGGCATTCGCGTGCATACGACAGATTTTACTTACGTTTTCCTTGCGGTCCCGCGTGCTGTTCAGTAACCGTGTGCCGCTTTTAATCGTGCCGGAATATATACGAGCAAAAGTTAAATCACCGTGCGTATCAGAGGTTATCTTGAACGCCAGAGCCACCAGCGGACCGTCAGGATCACAGGTAAACTCGACTTCTTTTTCTTTTTTTGCCCGCGACATGCCCCTTCACCGAAGGCCTGTCGAGCGGACTGGGCAGATATGCCAAAACTGCGTCCAGCAGCTTCCGCGAGCCCATACTCCGCAATGCCGAACCACATAATACCGGTTGCAGTTCGCCGCTCAAAGTACCCGCCCGCAAACCCGCGACAATCTCATCAATGCCTACCGGCTCATCCTCGATGTATTTTTCCATCAGGGATTCCGAATATTCCGCAGCGTGCTCCAACATAAAATGCCGGGCTTCTTCCGCCGCATCCTGAAGGTCATCGGGAATATTTTTTTCGACCACCCGCGTAGCAACTTTATCTTCCTCGAAATAACAAGCCTTCATTTCCAGCAGGTCAACGAAACCCTTGAAATCATCCTGATTGCCGATTGGCAACTGCACCGGTACCGGATTGGCACCCAGCCTCTCTATCAGGTCCTTGACCGCCATCTCGAAATCCGCCCCCGATTTTGTCCATTTTATTGATAAAGCAAATACACGGCACATTATATTTTTGGGCCTGATGCCAGACCGTCTCAGATTGAGCCTGAACCCCCTCAGAAGCGTCAAACACCGCCACCGCGCCATCCAGCACCCGCAACGAACGCTCAACCTCGACTGTAAAATCCACATGGCCGGGCGTATCTATAAGATTGATTGTATGACCCTTCCACGGACACGTCGTCGCCGCCGAAGTAATCGTAATGCCCCGCTCCTGTTCCTCAGCCAGATAGTCCATCACTGCGGTACCGTCATGGACCTCACCTATCTTGTATGTCCGCCCCGTAAAAAACAGCATCCGCTCGGTAACAGTCGTTTTACCAGCGTCGATGTGAGCCATTATCCCAATATTGCGAAGCTTGTGTAAATCAGTTCCCATCCGAATGTCTCTAACTATGTTTTGTCCGGGTTCATAAACCCGACTGAGCTAAAAAAACTGCCACAACCTGGAGCGCAGTCCGGATTGTGGCAGATTAACTCTAATATGTAACTTACCAGGCGAAGTGAGCGAACGCCTTGTTTGCTTCAGCCATGCGGTGTACGTTTTCACGTGTCGTCATAGCGGTGCCTTCGCCGCGATAGGCAGCCATCAGCTCATCGGCCAGACGTCTGCACATCGGCTTGCCCTTTTTGCCGCGTGAGGCAGCCAGCAGCCAGCGAAAAGCCAAAGCCTGCTGACGCGAAGGACGAACCTGCATCGGAACCTGATAGGTACTGCCGCCCACACGCTTGCTGCGAACCTCAATCAGAGGCTTGAGGTTACCAATAGCCGTCTCGAACACTTCCTGCGGCGGAACGTCTTTGATACGCTCAGCCATAATGTCCATGGCATCATAAACCACACGCTGGGCAACCGACTTCTTACCATCCCACATCAGACAGTTCACAAACTTGGACATCAGTTTGCTGCCGTACTTGGAGTCCGGTACCAACTGCTTGGCAGAGGCTGTAAATTTGTTTTTCGACACTTTTGCGTACTCCGATCCTGTGCTTACAGGTCAGTTATTATTATTCCTTAATCTGTCAGAGGCCGGAATGTCGCCCGGCCGCCCCAGAAACTCTTAATTTACTTGCCGCGTTTGGCACCGTATTTACTGCGACCCTGCTTACGGGCATTTACGCCCAGGGTATCCAGCACACCGCGAACGATATGATAGCGAACACCCGGCAAGTCGCGAACACGACCACCACGAACCAGCACAATACTATGCTCCTGGAGGTTGTGGTCAATACCCGGTATATATGCGGTAACTTCCTTACCGTTGGTCAAACGAACCCGAGCGACTTTACGCAAAGCCGAGTTCGGTTTCTTCGGGGTCTGGGTCTTAACCTGTAAGCATACGCCGCGACGCTGCGGGCAGCTGTTAAGGTCCGGCACGCGATTTTTCTTCCGCACCGGCTTACGACCTTTTCTTATCAACTGATTAATAGTCGGCATCTAAGTCTCCAACAATACAGTGTTTACACTCACTTCATTCTAATAAGCCATGTATTATGCACTATTTCTATTAGTCTGTCAAGCCTAAAGCTTCTTTTATCGCAGCTTCGGCCCGAGCTTCCTCGGCACGTTCTTCATCCAACTCCTGCGTATCCAATTCCGCCGGAACCGGAGGCTCAGCCAGATGTTTCACCTGAATATCCAGATAATGCTTGAACCCGGTGCCCGCCGGAATCAAATGGCCCAGAATCACGTTTTCCTTCAGGCCCAGCAGCTGGTCGGTTTTGCCCGAAATACTCGCTTCGGTAAGCACCCGCGTGGTTTCCTGGAAGCTCGCCGCGGAAACAAAACTTTCCGCCTGCAATGCCGCCTTGGTAATACCCAGCAGCAAAGTGGTGCCGGTCGCCGGACGGCAGCGTTCGCCTACCGCCGGGTCGCCGCCGATAGCTTCGATCGGCTCGTTGACCTTTTCCAGTTCATCGCGAGTAACCACAGTGCCGGCTTCCATATCGCTGTCACCCTTGTCGGCAACCTTGATACTGCCGGCCAAATCTTCATTGGCACCCCGGAAGGTGAACTTGTCAACAATATCACCCGGCAGAAGTTCCGAATCACCCGGATTATCAACCTTAACCTTACGCAGCATCTGAGAAATAACCACTTCGACGTGCTTGTCATTAATATCCTGACCCTGAGCACGATATACACTCTGAATCTCATGCAGCAGGTATTCCTGCAACGCTTCTTCACCGCGAATTCGCAGAATGTCATGCGGCACCAACGGACCATCGGTCAGCGGTTCGCCCGCGTCCACAAAGTCGCCGGAGTGTACATTCAAATGTTTGTCATGCGGTACGTGGTGGTCAACCTCCAGACCGGATTCCGAACGAATCGTAATGGTCATCTTACCGCGACGCTTATCGCTGCGAAGCTCCACTCGACCGGAAATCTCCGCCATCGCCGCCGGTTCCTTGGGCTTACGAGCCTCAAATACTTCGGTAACACGAGGCAGACCACCGGTAATATCCTGAGTTCCGGTAATAGCGCGAGGCTGCTGAGCCAACATCGTACCTGCCTGAATTTCCTGGCCTTCTTCAACCTGAATACGGGCCTTGGCAGGCAGATAATGGAAGTCCAGAATACGACCTTCCAAATCTTCGATAACTACACGCGGATGTTTTTCACCCTTGTGTTCGATAACTACCGGACGCATCTGTTTACCACTCTGGTCCAGTTCGGTGCGAATCGTCTCGCCTTCTTCAATATCCTGGAAACGCACGATACCTTTAACTTCCGATAGAATCGGAATACTGTGCGGATCCCAGGTGAACATTATCTGGCCGGCCTTGACTTCGCCGCCTTCTTCAATCAGCAACTGGGCACCGTAAGGAGAACGATAGCGTTCCAGCTCCCGACCCTTGGCATCGACAACCAATACCTCACCATTACGTTTAAGGGCCAGACGAGTCGTGGTCTTATCCGGCATGATAACTTCTACCGCGTTCAGGTCAGAGTATTTCACGAAACCATCGACAGCCGAAACCGTCTTGTTCTCAACCACCGCACGTTCTGCGATACCACCGGTATGGAACGTACGCATCGTAAGCTGAGTACCAGGCTCGCCAATCGACTGGGCCGCGATAATGCCAACAGCCAGACCGGGCTCAACCCGACGACCGTTGCTCATATCAACACCGTAGCACTGAACACAAATGCCCAGCGGACTTTCGCAGGTCATCGGGCTCCGTACCCTAATCGTATCGATACCCAGATCCTCGACCTTGCGAGCGACCTCAGGTGTAATAATATCATTTTCCGAAACGATAATTTCATCGGTAATCGGATTGCGAATCGTATCACGCGCGATTCGGCCAATAATCAGTTCGCTCAACGGAACCGAAATCTGCTCCCCTTCATAAATCGCCCGTTTATTAACGCCGTGCAGCGTACCGCAGTCATATTCTGTAACAATTACGTTCTGACTGACATCTGCCAGTTTGCGCGTCAGGTATCCGCTGTCCGCCGTCTTCAACGCGGTATCAGCCAAACCTTTACGGGCACCATGCGTCGAACTGAAGTATTCCAGTACGCTCAGACCTTCGCGGAAATTCGCCTTAATCGGCGTTTCGATAATTTCACCCGAAGGCTTAGCCATCAAAGCACGCATACCGCAAAGCTGCTGAATCTGGTCAACACTACCACGAGCCTTTGACTGCGTCATAATGAAAATCGGGTTCAGGTACGGCTTGCCGTTACGCGTATCGTTTTTCAGCTCCAGCATCATCTCGTTGGTGACCTGTACACGGGCATGGGTCCAGGCGTCGATAATCTGATTATAACGCTCACCAGCGGTCAGAGCACCGGCATGGTAATTCTCAAAAACCTTATCCACACGGGACTGAGTCTCGTCGATAATCTCCTGCTTCTTGCTCGGAATCTTCAGGTCCGTAACCGAAATCGACAGGCCTGCCAAAGTCGCATAACGGAAACCCAAATCCTTGACATTATCCAGAAGCTCGATCGTGGCTTTACGACCAGCCACCTCGAAACAATCGCTAATTACCCGCGACAGCCCCTTGGCGCCCAGCTCCATGTTATAAAAATGCATGTCCTTATGCAGAATCTCGTTGAATATGCAGCGACCGACAGTAGTCTCGACCGTCGCGCCCGGCTCACTCAAATTGCCCTTTACATCACGAGCCTGCTTGTGTTTGGGCAACCGAACCTTGACCTTGCTGTGCATCGTGATGAACTTTTGATGATAAGCCGTCAAAGCCTCGAACAGATTCGAAAAAGCCATCCCCTCGCCCTTCTCGCCGTCGCGCATCAGGGTAATATAGAAATTACCCAACACGATATCCTGAGAAGGTGACATAATCGGAGAACCGTTGGCCGGCGAGAAAATATTATTCGTCGCCATCATCAAAATATGAGCCTCGACCTGGGCTTCCAGAGAAAGCGGCAAATGCACCGCCATCTGGTCACCGTCGAAGTCAGCGTTAAATCCGCGACATACCAGCGGATGAATCTTGATAGCATTACCTTCTATCAGAACCGGCTCAAACGCATGAATACCCATACGGTGCAGCGTAGGAGCACGGTTAAGCATTACCGGATGCTCATGAATTACTTCTTCCAGAACGTCCCAGACGATTTCCTCGCGACGTTCCAGCATCTTCTTGGCGCTCTTGATCGTATCGGCCAGACCGCGGTCCTTCAGCAAACGAATTACAAACGGCTGATAAAGTTCCAGCGCAATCCGTTTGGGCAAACCACACTGATACAGCTTCAGATTCGGACCGATGACGATTACCGAACGAGCCGAATAATCAACACGTTTACCCAGCAGATTCTCACGGAAACGACCCTGCTTGCCCTTGATCATATCGGTCAGCGATTTCAGGGGACGATTACTCGAACCCAGCACCGGCCGACGACATCTGCCGTTATCAAACAAAGCGTCAACCGCCTGCTGCAGCATACGCTTTTCATTACGAATAATGACTTCCGGAGCGTTCAGGTCCACCAGCTTTTTCAGACGATTGTTACGGTTAATAATACGACGATACAAATCGTTCAAATCACTCGTCGCGAAATTACCACTTTCCAGCAGCACCAGCGGACGTAAATCCGGCGGAATCACCGGAATAACATCGATAACCATCCACGAAGAATCATTTTCGCTCAAACGCAAAGATTCAACTATACGCAGGCGCTTGCTGATTTCCTTGATCTTCTGCTGACTGTTCGTCTTGGCCAGGTCTTCACGCAACTGGAGCATGGTCTTGTACAAATCCATATTCCGCAGCAGAGAGCCTACCGCCTCGGCACCCATCTCAGCCTTGAACGTGTCGCCGTATTTTTCCAATGCCCGCTGATACTCTTCCTCAGTCAGAAGCTGTTTCTCTGCCAGAGGTGTGCCGCCGGTATCGGTTACCACGTAATCCTGGTAATAGACAACCTTTTCCAGGTCAATAGTCTTCATCGCCAGCAGATTCGCCAGACGAGAAGGCATCGCCTTGAAAAACCAGATATGCACCACCGGTGCCGCCAGCGTTATGTGACCCATACGCTTACGACGCACCCGGCTGTGGGTTACTTTGACACCACAGCGGTCGCAAATAATGCCTTTGAACTTCGTACCTTTGTACTTGCCGCACGCGCATTCCCAGTCCCGTTCCGGGCCAAAAATACGCTCGCAAAACAAGCCGTCCTTTTCGGGACGATAGGTACGATAATTGATGGTTTCCGGTTTCCGGACTTCACCAAATGACCAGCTCCGAATATCATTCGGGCTCGCCAAAGTGATTTTTACAGAACCATAATCGTTGATTCGGTCGTAAATCGACTCCACCATATCTGGTTCGCTCCTTGAAATAATGCGTTAATACTACCGAACATCAACCGTGGTCGGTCAGATTATACGCTTTTTCTCCAGTTGGATATTAAGACCAAGACCACGTATCTCATTGCAAAGAACATCAAACGAAACCGGAGTACCTGCCTCCAGAAGATTCGTGCCCTTGACCATTGACTCGTAAATCTTGGTACGTCCTTCAACATCATCACTCTTGACAGTGAGGAGTTCCTGCAAAATGTAAGCCGTGCCGTATGCTTCCAGGCCCCAGACTTCCATTTCACCGAAACGCTGACCGCCCGTCCGGGCCTTACCACCCAGCGGCTGCTGAGTAATCAAACTATAAGGACCGGTCGCCCGAGCGTGAATCTTCTCATCAACCAGATGATGCAGCTTTAGAATATACATGTAACCAATGGTTATCATCTGCTCAAACGCCTCACCCGTCCGACCATCATAAAGCCGAATCTTCCCGCCGTAAGGCATCTCCACAAGTTTCATGTCCTTGTCGGGCTCTTTGTGCTGTTCATCCAGACGCTTGATGGTGTCACGAACATACTGATTGGCTTCTTCTACCGCCGCATGTACGTCATCTTCAATCGCCCCGTCGAACACCGGCGTAATCGCCTGGAAACCCAGAACCTTCGCCGCCCAGCCCAGGTGAGTCTCCAGAATCTGCCCCACGTTCATACGGGAAGGCACGCCCAGAGGATTCAGCAGAATCTCGACCGTCGTCCCATCTTCCAGGAACGGCATATCTTCTTCCGGCATGATACGGGCGATAACACCCTTGTTACCATGACGACCTGCCATCTTGTCACCAACGCTCAAAGGCCGCTTCGTCGCGACATAAACCTTCACCATCTCCAAAACGCCCGAAGGAAGCTCATCACCCCGACGCGAGTGCTGAACCCGACGCTGAATTTCATCGTTAATATCGGTTATACGATTCAAAAACGGTTGAATAATATCTTCCGCTTCTGCACGCTTGTCTTCCTGCTTGACCCAGTTGATATTAAAAGTCTCAACCTGTTCCAGAATAATCTCGTCGATGTCGCTGACACCCAGCTTCTGGCGAGTCATCGGGTCAACCACCGTCAAGTCGAGCTTCTCATGCAGACTATCCGACATCTTACGGAAGATATTCGCGATCTTGACCTGCATCTCAGCTTTGAAACGCTCCAGAGCTTCCTTCTGCGCCTCGCGCTGCTCATCAGACATATACATCCGACGCGAGAAACGTTTTGTGTCAATTACGATACCTTCTTCACCTGCCGGCAGTTCCAGCGAGTCGTTTTTGACATCTTCGCCGGCCCGACCGAAAATCGCGTAAAGAAGTTTTTCTTCCGGAGAAAGTTCGCTCTTGCTCTTGGGCGAAACCTTGCCAACCAGAATATCACCCGGCTGAACCGGAGTGCCAATCCGCACCACGCCGTCTTCGTTCAGGTTCGCCAACGCCTTTTCCGATACATTCGGAATATCACGCGTGAACTCCTCACGACCCAGCTTGGTCTCACGAATCTCAACATCGTATTCTTCAATATGAATACTTGTGAACGCGTCTTCCTTGACCAGCTTCTCGCTAATCAAAATCGCGTCCTCAAAGTTGTAACCATCAAACATCATAAAAGCGACCAGAACATTACGTCCCAGTGCCAATTCACCGTTGCTCGTCGCGGCACCGTCGGCGATAACATCGCCCTTCTGAACCACCTGACCGACCTTCACAATCGCCCGCTGATTCAGACACGTACGCTCGTTAAGACCAACATATTTACGCAGTTCGTATTCATCCGCGTTGTCAATTACAATAAGCCTGGCGTCAACATAGGTAACCTTGCCGCCCTTACGAGCCCGCACCAACATACTGCTGTGACGCGCTACCGGATGTTCCATACCCGTGGCAATCATCGGCGGGTCCGCACAAAGCAAAGGCACCGCCTGACGCTGCATGTTGGAACCCATCAAAGCCCGGTTAGCATCGTCATGCTCCAAGAACGGAATCAACGCCGCCGAAATACCAACCGTCTGCTTCGAAGCAATATCTACAAATTGAATTTCCGTCGCGTCAACCTGAGCCAGATCACCCCCTACCCGCGCCAGCACCATACCTTCCACCAGTTCATCCGAACCCGGCTTCAGTACGTCAGTCGGCGAAAGAATCGCTTCAATTTCCTCATCCGCACGCAAATATTGGACACCCACCAGCTTGCCGCCTTTAACTTTGCGGTAGGGTGTTACCAGAAAACCGTACTCATCCACCGCCGAATAAATACTCAGCGACGAAATCAGACCTATGTTCGTACCTTCAGGCGTTTCAATCGGACAGATTCGGCCATAGTGACTGATATGCACGTCACGAACCTCAAAGCCCGCCCGCTTACGGTTCAGACCGCCCGGCCCCAAAGCTGACAGACGACGCTCATGCGTCAACTGACTCAGCGGGTTCGTCTGGTCAACCACCTGCGACAACTCGCCCCGACCAAAGAAAAAGTCGATGCTGCTGGCAATGCTCTTGCTGTTGACCAGCTCGGCGATACGCGTCAGAGCGTCCATATCCTTAACACTCATCCGCTCTTGTACCGCCCGACGCAGCTTCAGGAAACCCTTACGCAGTTCATCGGTCGCCAACTCATCAATCGTACGCAGACGACGATTACCCAAATGGTCAATATCGTCAATGTATCCTTCGCCGTTACGCAGCGCCACCAGATACTTCAGCGAACCCAGAAAATCTTCCGGCCGCAAAGTCATCTCGTCTTCGCTGATGTCCTGCTTGAATTTCCGATTCAAACGGAAACGGCCAACCCGACCCAGACGATAACGGTTGCAGTCATAAAATTTCTCGTGGAACAGAGTCTTGGCCTTCTCCAGCTGACCCGGATTGCCCGGACGAAGACGGGCGTAAATACGCAATATCGCTTCTTCGTAGCTCTTGGCGGGATCCTCAGCCAGAGAATTCAGAATGATCGAATCAGTTACCTTCGAGATAACTTCGATTTCCTTCAGAGCCGATTGACGAATACGCGGCAAATGTTCACCAATCTGGCAACCCGCCTCGACCAGCACTTCGCCGCTTTCCGTATCGACTATCGGACCAACCGACCACATCGTCGGCTTCAGACTGTCCACATTCACCATCTTGGTCGGATAAAATTCCCGGATAATCGCTTCGCTTGTGCTAAAACGTTCGTCCATCGCCCGCAAAAATGTCGTTACCGAAATCTTCGACGACTGGTCAATCCGAACCACCATTACTTCTTTTTTTGTTACGTTTACTTCTATCCAGCTGCCCCGCTCCGGAATTATCCGGCAGGCGTGCAGAGGACGGTCACCTTCCTGAGTCTCGACCACAAAGTCAACACCCGGACTGCGATGGAGCTGACTAACGATAACACGCTCAGCACCATTGATAATAAACTCACCGCCCCCAATCATGATAGGCATCTCACCCAGGTAGATGCTGTCTTCCATGATGTCTTCTTTTTCTTTGCGCACCAGACGACAACGCACCCGGAAGGGACGGCCGTAGGTCAGACGCAAATAACGACACTCATCCGGAGTGTAACGAGGCTTACCCAGCTCGTAATCTACATACTCCAGACGTATGCTCTCGTCATAGCTGACGACAGGAAATACTTCCTTGAGCAGGCCTTCGATACCTGCCTCTATACGCTGCTCTGCAGGAGTGTTCAGTTGCAGAAAACGGGCATAGCTTTCAGTCTGAACGATACTCAAATCGGGTACTTCAGCTTCTTCTTTGGCCCGGCCAAATCTGCGCGGTTCTCTAATAGACATTGTCAGTCCTCGCTAAGAGCCTCTTACAAAATTTCTCAAACACAAGTGCTTAACAACTATATTCACTTTTAAGCTAAACACTTCAGGGCAAAGTCCTGGCGCCGGCTCTTCTAAAAGCCGACGCCGCGAACTGTTTTCCTGTTTCACAATCCCTTGTGCTGCGGATTGGCTTAGGCGATCTCGACGGTCGCGCCTACTTCTTCCAGAATCTTGCGAAGGGCATCGGCATCATCCTTGCTCAAACCTTCCTTGATCGGCTTCGGAGCATTGTCTACCAGATCTTTGGCTTCTTTCAGACCCAGACCAGTCGCGCCGCGAACTTCCTTGATAACCTTGATCTTCTGGTCACCGGCGGCCTTCAGAATCACATCGAAAGAGGTCTTCTCTTCCGCGGCGGCTTCACCACCGGACGGAGCGGCTGCAATGGCTACTGCACCAGCGGCCGGCTCAATGCCGTATTCATCTTTCAGATAATCTGCCAGTTCTTTCGCCTGCAACAGCGTCAATGCCACAATCTTGTCGCCCAGGGCCTTGATGTCATCTGAATAGGTTTTGGCTTCATCACTCATAATAAAAACTCCTGTCTAATCTGAACCAGCCAAGTGCCGGGAAACCACTTCCCGTTTAACCCCATAGGGACAGTCAACCAGTAGTTAAAAAATCTATTTAAAATACATGTACGACTCTACCGCCAGCGAAACCAGGCCGTTCACTCAGGCCTCAGGCCTGACGTTACGCAGCGTCTTCGCCCTTCTCGATAATCGCCTTCAAACAGCCCGCGATAACGCCCGCCGGAGCGGTAATCGCCCCAACAACCTTCGCACCCGGAGACATCGCCAGGTTGACAATCTGACCCTGAAGCTCCACGCGATTCGGCATCTTGGACAATTCAAGGGCACCTGCCGCGTCCAGGGCCTTACCATCGAGGAAAGCACCCTTGACTTCACAGGCCGCCAACTTCTTGGCCCATTCAACCATTTCCTTGGCAACGTCAACTACGCTGTCGCCCCCCGTATACGATTGCGCAGGGACCTTCCAAAACATCCTTGATGTCACCCCGACCCATTTCCTCAAACGCCCGACGAGCCAGCGAATTCTTCACAACACTGAGACGAATACCTTTGCTCAAAAGCTCGCCCCGCATCTCATTATTGTCGTTTCCGCTGACGCCCCGGACCGAGACCACTACGCATTCGGTTACTTCTTCAAACCGATTCTTGAACTCGCCCTGCATCAAACCTTTGATTTTCTTACTCATATCAGCCTCTTATTCCAAAATGCCGGTTTTCGGCTTTTCCTGATAAATTATTTTCCGTTTTGTTACCTCTGTAACCCAGCAAAGCTATCACTGAGCAACTTCAACACCCGGACTCATCGTCGCCGAAAGACTGACCTTCTTCATATAGGTCCCCTTCGACGCCGACGGTTTCAGCTTGCGAATTATCTCAATGAAAAACTCAATATTTTCTACCAGCTTCTGGCTCTCAAAACTGACTTTACCCACCGGAACGTGAACATTGCCGCCGCTGTCATTACGATACTCAACTTTGCCCGCGGCATATTCCTTTACCGCTTCGGCAACCTTCGGAGTGACCGTCCCGGATTTCGGAGAAGGCATCTTGCCCTGCGGACCAAGCACCCGGCCTAATTTGCCGACCTGGCCCATCATCCGCGGATGAGCAACCGCTACATCAAAATCCAGCCAGCCGCCGGCAACTTTCTTGACCAGCTCTTCGCCGGCTGCTTCGGTAGCACCAGCCGCCAGGGCTGCCTCGGCGTCTTCACCTTCACAAAAAGCGATTACCCGCAGAGTCTTGCCGATACCATTAGGCAGAGATACCGCCCCACGAATCGCCTGATCCGCCTGACGGGGGTCAATGCCCAGATGTACACAACATTCGACAGTCTGATCAAACTTCGTCGATGCCCACCCTTTAATTTTCTCCACCGCTTCCGACAAAGGCATAGCCTCTTCTACGGCACTTCCGAAATCTTTACTGTAACGCTTACTGCGTCTACGCATAATTTCACCTCGCGATTCTTCGCTCCCACTGTCACCGGCCGTGGTCTGCCGCTCTATAATTTATGCACCAATTCAGAACCGATTGTCAGGTTCTTCTGACTCGCCGGTTTCTGACTTCTGTTATCTGTCTTACCCTTCGACAGTAATACCCATACTGCGGGCTGTACCTTCGATAATACGCGCCGCCTGCTCAACGCTAAAAGCGTTCAGGTCACTCATTTTCGTCTGAGCGATGGTCGCAACCTGAGCTTTGCTAACCTTGCCGACTTTTTCCTTGTTCGGCACACCGCTGCCCTTGTCCACGCCCGCCGCCTGCATCAGCAAAACCGAAGCCGGAGGACTTTTCAGCACAAACTCAAAGCTCTTGTCAGCATATACCGTCAACTCTACCGGAGTAATTACACCCGGCTGATCCTTGGTACGCTCATTGAACTGAGATACAAACTGACCGATATTTACACCGTGCTGACCCAGGGCCGGACCTATCGGAGGTGCCGGAGTTGCCTTGCCGCCCGGAGCTTGTAACTTAATTACTGCGGTTACTTCTTTTGCCATGACTTATTTTCCTGTTTGTTACTGCCTCAACAAAAACCGGCATTCGTCCCGCCCCTCGCCGTAATCTGCTGATTCCTGACTTCTGAACTCTGATTTATAACTATACTTTTTCCAACTGCCAGTATTCAATATCCAGCGGAGTCGCCCGACCAAAAATCGTCACGATTACCCGCACCGTACCTTTTTCCTGGTCAATATCTTCTACAACACCTTCGTAACCTTCAAAGCTGCCGCCCTTAACCTTGATTTGGTCACCTTTGTGAAATTCCATCTGTATCGTCGGCGATTCTGCCGGACCTTCAGCCTGATGAAGCATCTTCGCCACGTCAGCGTCGCTCATCGGCGAAGGCTTGCCTTCCGTACCAATAAAATCACCCACCCCGGTGGTTTCCTTTATCAAAAACCACGCGCCTTCACGAATCCCGCCTTTGTCATCCAAAGCCATCTCTACAAAAACATAACCTGGATACAGCTTCCGTTCGTATACTCGCTGGTTACCGCCGCGTACGCGTTTGATTTTCTCTGTCGGAACCAGAACCCGGCCAATCTCTTCGCTCAGATTTTCTATCTCAACCTTGCGAACCAGAGTGTCACGGACCTGCTCTTCACGATTAGAGGCCACCCGCAATACACACCATTTTTTCTGGACTTCCTCAGTCACTAACCCTGCCCACGCTTTCTTATTGGTTGGCTTTATTGCCACTACTCTATATCAAGACCGTCATAAACCTGTTTTACTCGTTTGGCTCAGGATCTTACTAGAGATCGACACCGAACCTGCGGCGTCAGCCCGCCATCTTCAATATCCCGATTTTCTTGAATATCGACGCAAAACCCCAGTCCACAACTGCCAGAAGAGACGCCATTAAAATGACAGTCACAATCACCACTTTCGTAGAAGCGATTATCTCTTTCCGACTCGACCACGAAACCTTTTTCATCTCGCCTTCAGTCGAAATCATAAAATCAGCTATGCTCGGCTTATTCAGCGCCTTAAAAATAAGCCAGGCCAAAACCAGCATAAAAACGAACGGAACACCCGCCTGAACCCAGTTCTTAGTTGCCGCGTCAAGGCTAGTTATCGCACCCAACTGGTCATAAAGGGCATAGCAGCCCAGAGCCGAGATTATCCCTGTGCCCAAAGCGGTACACAAACGAGTATAATAACCTTGACCCTTCTTATAAAAATTCAAATTCATACGTTTTTCCTCGGTCAACTCGACATTGACGATCTTACAACATCCTCAATTTCTCTCAAACAGGTGAGGCGGGAATCGAACTCGCAACCTTCGGTTTTGGAGACCGACGCTCTGCCAATTGAGCTACTCACCTATCCAACAGCCTGCGACGGCTGCCTTTGGCATCATCTCGACAAAATTCAAAACCTCTACAGGCCCAAACTCGCCAAAAAGCCTATTTGCGACGCAGCTTATGAACCGTACGTTTACGTTCACGCTTGCAGTATTTCTTCAATTCCAGCTTCGGAATGCCGCCCATCGTATTGACTTCAGTACGGTAATTACGCTCGCCGCACTCGCTGCATTCCATCCAGAAATATTCACGCTTGGCGCCTTTGGCCATTGTTCAGCTCCTGAATTAACCCGCAAAACGGGCCTACCCATATAAGGTCCGCGAGGGGCGACCAGGTTACGTCTCTTCTTGACGCACCTGACCGCCCCCGGAACTTTTTTAATAAACTACCGCAAAATAACCAGTTAGACCGGCTATCTCAACTACTCAATAATCTTTGTCACCACGCCCGCACCTACCGTACGACCGCCTTCACGTACTGCAAAGCGAAGACCTTCTTCCATAGCGATAGGATAGATAATCTCGCAAGAAACAGTAACGTTGTCACCAGGCATGCACATCTCTGCGCCGCCCATAAGGTTCAGACCGCCCGTAACATCAGTGGTACGGAAGTAAAACTGGGGACGATAACCACTAAAGAACGGGGTATGGCGACCACCCTCTTCTTTGGTCAATACATAAACCTCACCCTCAAACTTGGTATGAGGGGTGATCGAACCGGTCTTGGCCAATACCTGACCACGTTCCAGCTCTTTCTTTTCAACACCACGCAGCAGCAGACCAACATTGTCACCGGCCTGACCGTAGTCTAGAGTCTTGTTGAACATTTCAACGCCGGTAACCGTCGTTTTGCGGGTTGCCGTAATACCGACAACCTCGATTTCCTGACCAACCTTGATCTCGCCACGCTCGATACGACCGGTACCTACAGTACCACGGCCTTTAATCGAGAACACGTCTTCGATAGGCATCAGGAAAGGCTTGTCTGTTTCGCGTTCCGGTTCCGGAATATAGCTGTCCAGGGCATCCATAAGTTCCTGAATGCACTTGGTCTTTTCCGGGTCTTTCGGGCTTTCTGCCGCAAAATTCGCCGAACCGTATACTACCGGAGCATTATCACCGTCAAAATCATACTTGTTCAACAGCTCACGTACTTCCAGCTCGACAAGCTCCAGAAGTTCCGGGTCATCGACCAGGTCAACCTTATTAAGAAACACTACCAATGCCGGCACGTTTACCTGGCGAGCCAGCAGAACGTGTTCGCGGGTCTGGGGCATCGGGCCGTCAGCGGCCGAAACTACCAGAATCGCACCGTCCATCTGGGCGGCACCGGTAATCATGTTCTTAATATAGTCAGCGTGACCCGGGCAGTCGATATGAGCATAGTGACGATTGTCTGACTCATATTCCTGGTGACTGGTGGCAATGGTCAGAATCTTGGTCGCGTCACGGCGACCCTGGCTTTCTGATGCCTTCGCTACTTCGTCATAACTTACTGCCTTGCAAAGACCTTTGGCCGACTGGACCATGGTGATTGCTGCCGTCAGGGTAGTTTTGCCATGGTCGATATGCCCGATGGTCCCGACGTTCACGTGAGGTTTGGTACGATTAAATACCTCCTTGGCCATCTTGGATGTCCTCCTGTTCTAGTTGGGAGACTTTCGTATTTCTGTATTTCTGCCTCAGGACCGAAAACCGTTTCGGCCATGGCATTTTTACGCTTACCTGACCACGAGTCAGGCGCTTTTTTACAAAGCTGCTGATGGGATTCGGACCCATGACCTCGTCCTTACCAAGGACGCGCTCTACCAACTGAGCTACAGCAGCGCTGCTAAAACCATCTCTAACAACAGCTTACAGCCGCATGCCGCCGGCCGCCGACACCGCTGCCTCAGCGGTCCCACAATAGGTACCACCCCCGGAAAGCTGTCTGCTCACCGGGCGCGAGCCCCAAGCGTCGTAGAATTAGATAAAATATAGACCTTTGGCCCAGAAAGCCAAAGAAAAATGAGAATTTTCTTAATTTTTTTTATTTTTTCATATTTTCTTGATATTCAAGCACTTAAATATCCGCTTATCAGGGCTGAAACCAGCTTTTTTTGATTTTTCATTAGAAAAATATTATTTCACACCCTCGCAACCCTGATTGCCAGTACTGAAAAGCGGCAAAGTCCATAATTTCAACGTCCAGATAAGCATCTGATTTTTCAGCGCGAATCAGGCTGAAGCGACCGATTTTTAACGATTTTTTCACGTTTTTTAAGAAAAAAACAAGAAAATGGCGAAAAAGAACGGGTTTTTAAGCGTAAATGGAGCAGATTTACGCGAATTTTTTATGGCAATCTATCGGAGGTTATGTGCGGACTTGATGACGGCTTTAATTGGTCCCCACCAGCCAGTTGTTAGCCATCAGGGCGAAGTCTGTTAAATCCACATCGCCATCGCCATCTATATCGCCTTCAAGTGTTATGCCTTGATATTCATAGGCTCCCATATCAATGACCGGGAAAGAAGGCAGGGATTGCCCCGTATCAACCGTTTTGGGGTCGTCAACAGTTCTCGGCATCATATCGCAGTCAGGCATTATCCCCGCGGGGTAAGCAAAATTATTTCCGGCGTCTATACATGGTGAATCATACCGCAATCTCAAATTGTCATCTTCTGTGCCAATAACGTTGTCGGGTCCGTTAAAATCGGCAAAATAAGGGTAAGCTTTGATATTGCCGGTTCCGGGGTAGTCCTGGTCAATGTTAGAATAAGTAACGACCGGGAAACCGTAACCATTGTCATTGTCTATCTGCGGGTCAGTATTGTTCCACAATATGCAGTTTGTAATGACCGGGCTGGACGAGCCGTAGTTGTATATCCCGCCGCAGGCGCCTTCCGCGGTATTGTATGAAAATGCAGCGTTGGTAACCGTGGGGCTGGCGGAGTAGTTGTATATCGCCCCGCCGGTATTGTCGGCAGAGTTAGCACTGAAAATGCAATTTGTAATTGTCGAGTCGCTCATGGAATTATATATGCCGCCGCCGCTGTTTTCCGCGGCATTATGCATAAATTTAGAGCTTAGCACCGTTGAGGCAGAGGAGTTGTTGTAAATCCCCCCGCCTCTGGCTGCGGAGTTATCTATGAATATGGAGTTTATAACAATTGGGATAGATGCGGCAAAATTAAAAATTGCGCCGCCGTAGTTTTCGGCGGTGTTACCTGTGAATTCACAGTCGATAACAGTTGGGTTGGATGCGGAGTTGTACATGGCGCCAGCATAGGTTGCCGTGTTGGTAATAAAAGTACAGCTTGTAACTATGGGGCTGCTGACCGCACAATTGTACATAGCGCCGCCGTAAGTTCCTGCGGTGTTGTCTGTGAAAGTGCAATTGGTCACGGTGGGGCTGGAGGAGAAGTTGTACATCCCCCCGCCGTGGCAATCAGGAGATGGACCGTTGGCATTACCGGCGGTTATAGTAACCCCATCAAGAACAGCGCTTGAGTCCAGGTCGGTGCCTGAGGGATGGTAAAAGACATGGTAGCAGTTATCAGAATTATTCCCGGCGGTTCCTATATCAGCACTGAGAATGGTTTGGTACAATTGAACATCATAAGCATCGGGGTCCGGTTGGCCATAGCCTGCGTAACCGCCGTGGAGCCCAACGGTATTTAGCAGTTGAAACGCATCAGTACGGGCAGTGCCGGGTTTGTATGTACCGCCGGCTATGCGAATCTGGTCGCCGTACCAGGCCATCATTAAAGCCTGCTGCAAATCGTTGTAGGCATTGTACCAGTCCACACCGCTATTATTTCCGGGTGCATCCTGGTCGACAAAAACAATATTCTGCTCATGGGCTCCCATATCAACAGCGGCATTGCAAATTCTACCGCCGCCCTCAATATCAGTTGTAATACCTGGCGGGACAGAACTATCATCGCCAGCGTCGATACACGGCGAATTGAACTGAAGATTATAATCATCAGCGCCGGGATTTGCGAACAAGGGGTCCTGGTCGATGTTTCCCGTGCCGGCATAACCACCCTGAACATTACAATAAGTAACGATGGGCACCGCACCACCTAAATTTATCACCTGCGAACCAAAGTTGTTCCAGATTATACAGTTAGTAATGGTCGGGGTGCTGGTTGAGGTGTTTTCTATACCGCTGCCTCTGTTATCAGTGAATGTGCAGTTGGTAACCACGGGGCTGGATGAGGAATTGGACATTGCGCTGCTGACGTGTCCCGTGAAAGTACAGTTGGTGACCGCGGGACTGGCGGAGTCATAATTTTTTATTCCATAGCTACCGTTACCGGTGAAAATGCAGTTGCTAACCGTGGGGCTGGAGGATGCCTGGTTGAACATTCCGTATGGGCTGTTCCCCGTGAAACTGCAATTTGCAACCAATGAGCTGGATGATTCTCTGTTGTATATTCCGCCCCCGCTGTTACCGGTGAAAGTACAGTCTATAACATTTGGGTTGGAATATTCGTCATTGTATATACCGCCGCCATTGAATGACACGGTGTTATCTGTGAATGCACAGTTGCTAACGGTCGGGTCAGAAGAATTGTCATTAAATATACCGCCGCCGCCGAACGTTGCGGTGTTATCTGTGAATGTGCAATTGGCAACCACGGGACTGCTGGAGTCGTTGAATATTCCGCCCCCGTAGGAATCTGCGGCGTTGGCAGTAAAGTTGCAATTGGTAACGGTCGGACTGGAATCTTCATTGAACATTCCGCCGCCGTTATGATTATCAATACTCCCATCGGCGTTGCCGGCAGTTATGGTAAAACCATTAAGAATTGCCGTGGCATCAAGATTGGTTCCGGCGGGATGATAAAAAACATGGTAGGAATTGTCAGAGCTGTCATTTGGAGTCCCAATGTCAGCCGAGAGTATCGTCTCATATAATTCTATATCGCGTGCATCAGGGTCCGGCTCACCGAAACCTGCGTAGCCGCCGTAAAGTTTAACATTATTTTTCAGTTGAAATGAAACGGTACGGCTCGCCCCTGCCGTAGGTTTATAGGTGCCCTGGGCCACGCGAATTTCATCCCCGGTGCCAGCCGCTGACAAAGCAGACTGCATATCAGTGCAGGCATTGGCCCAGCTTGCGCCGTTATTAATGCCTGGAGCATCGGCATCAACGTAGATGGTGACGCTTAACACCGGAGTACAGAATATGGCTAAACACAAAATAATTGAAATAGTGACTAAAGTTTTAATTTTTCCTCTCCTCAATAAAATAACCATTGATAAGCGCAAGGAAAGGATATCCAGCTATCCTCCTTTTCAGAATACGCCACAAACATACGTGTCGCTATTGTACCAGTTTTCCGCCCAAATGCAAGAAAAATTAAAGGGTATCATAAACATCGAAAGCCAACTCCTTGTCTGGCAATAATTTAGCACCAGAGCCGTGTTTTTTACGCAACCGTTTTTGGGCGGCCCAACATTGACATTTGTCAAGATTACGCGACTTGTCCGCATGACATGGACCCAACTTTGGTGCGTATCATACTGACAGTTGGGCGGGAGGTTGTTTACGGCGTTGGGGGCGGGGTTTTGGCATTGACAATGGTACATCTAAAGTTATGATAACATCAAACCGGGGCTGGCTCATTGGGTGCGGGCATCCCCCCCTGCGGCCTGCCAAGGCTGTTAATAGTGTTATTAAGGCCCCGCTTACCCGAATTGGCTGGTTCATTTTCCCATAGAAAGGGTTGCTGATGTTATCTCTGGAGTGCCTCGAGACACGCACATTGCTGTCATTAGTCGTGACTGATTCCATCAATTCCGAAACTGACCTCTATCTCAACTTCGGGAACAAAGCCATCGGCGAAACATCATATCCGGGCATGATTCAGCTGACCAATGACTCCAGCTCGCTGATGACCATCACCGGCCTGGAACTTGGCTCGGCGAATTTCACCATCAACGCCACCAATGTCAATTCCATTTCCAGCAGCGATGACGATTTGATTCTGCTGCCGGGCCAATCGGAGAAAATCTACCTCAGATTCACGCCCCAAGGTTTCGGGCCAGACGCTACCGCGGCGATTACTGACACTCTGACCATCACCCGTGCTAACGGGAGCAAAAAATACGTCCGGCTGGCGGGCACCACCAGCGGTGCCGATTTGGTGATACTGGATAACTCTCTAACCGATTTCCAAGCCAGCGGACTACTGTCCTTCCAATCTCTGGAAACATCCGAAACCGCCACCGACCCACTGGCCGTTACTCTGGTCAATAACAGTAATGTTTCCTTAGCCTATACCGACATAGATTTTGACCCTTCCCAGGACAGGGGTTACATCATCACCGATTCGCCCACCGACGGCAGCTTCGACCCCGGCGACACAGTCACCATGACCATGCCCTTTGTCCCGGACTCCAACTACTATTACAACAGCGCGATAGAGTTCACCGGCCCGACAACCAGTTACAGCAATTCAGTCCTGCCGGTGGGCTTCAATGATAATTACGTTGATTTTGGCGATGTTCTCGTGGGCCAGGACAGTTTCACCTATACGCTGGCCCTCCAGAACAACAGCAGCGGCACCGACCTCAAGATATACAGTATCGCCCTGGCGGATGCTAATTCCAGCTTTGAAATCTCCACCGAAACCGACCTTACCGATACCATCATCGCCGCTGGTTCTGCCACGCCTGCTTATGTCCAGGTAACTTTACATCCTGAGTGGCAAGGGGATTTTATCGATACGGTCGTTATCAAGACCAATGACGGCATGGGTTCTTATTCAGTTCAGCTTGTCGGCACCGGAGTTGAACCTCTGCTGACCGTACGTGAGAACTCCGGCTCGACAACTGACAGCACCGTGCATTTCGGCTGGAACCCCGTCGGGCAGACCTCTCAGTCTGAAATCGTCGAGCTATACAATTCCGGCAACACGGCCATGACGGTCACGTCGGCGTCATTAAGCAATAGTGCCTTTTCGCTTGGTCGTGACGACAGTTCTCTGCCGGTCAGCGACTTTACCATCGAGGCCGGAGAAAGCGCATACTATTACGTTACCTTCACGGGCACCGCCGCGACAGAATACACTTCGGATTTAACTTTCAGCACCAATGGCGGCAACAAGACTCTTAAACTAACGGCCCAGTCCGCCTACCCCGGTTTTACAATTTACAACTCCGCCGGCGTGTTAGAAACGGATTATTCTATCCAGCTGCCCACCATCGGCAGCAATCAGCAATCTTATGACTATTTCACCATCAGGAACCTCAGTGCCCTGACAGGCATGGGCAGTGTTGATTTACAAATAACCGACATCTCGGTCACTTCCGGCAGTGAATATTTTTCTATTGTTTCTGATTCAGCCTTTAGCCTCCTGCCCGGCGGCCAGCGGAATATCGACGTATCTTTTGACAGCACTGGGCTGGACCTGGACAGCTATCCGGGGCAGATAACCATTACCGCCAATACTCAGGAAACCATAACTATAGATGTGATTGGTAATGTTTCCGCTCCTGATATCGAAGTTTCGCTTAGCGAACTTGATTTCACCGAAGCTTATGGAAACGTTCAGGTCGGCCAAACCGCCCTGCTGCCTTTCGACATCACCAATGAAGGAACTACCGACCTGGTTATTTCCGACTGGACGTTTTCTGATTCTCAATTCACCCTGGTTCAGGCTGACTCAAGCAGTATCGGCAGTGGATTTACTATCGCTCCGGGCGGGGAAACTACCGTGTACGCACTCTATCAGCCCAGCGCCGCGGGGACCATTGACGCCACTTTGACGATAAACTCGAATGACATCAATGAAACACCTGTCATCGCTATCGACGGTCAGAGCATGGGCCGTTCATTTGAAATTGCCGCGGGCGAGAATTTCAGTTTCATTGACGCCGACGGCGACCGGGTTATCGTTTCGCTGTCCGGCGGCTCAGCTGTCGGCTTCCTTGCCAACGGCGGACTTTCCGGCGCGGACATCGCGGAGCTGACTGTCAGCGGCACCACCAGCAGCGACACTCTCAAAATCAATGTCAAAGGCGGTCTTACGACTATCACTAACATCAACGTCGCCGGCCCTCTCAAAGCGATAAGTGCCCCGGAAGCCTCCCTCATCGACGACACGACGCAATCAGCTTACGACCTCTACATCGCTAATGACATAGCCAAAATAGAACTGTATGACATTTATAACGGTGCGTCAATTTATACCGGCATTAAAACCTATTACAAACTGCCGACCATCGCCGTTGACATTACCGCCCACGACATCGGCGACGCGATTTTCGCTATCAGTCAACCGCTCGATACGCTATCGGCCCGGACTTTCAACGGCGGTTCGCTGACAACACCGTCCATCGAAAAAATTGACATCGACAATGGCCGACTCGCCGCGGTCATAACGGCAACTCAGGGCGACATCGAAAAAGTAAGTGTCAACGGCAATCTGTCCGGCTCGCTGCTGGCGGCGGGTAATATTGGCAAAGTGTCCGTCAAAAAGGACCTCACCGGCACGCTCCGCGCCGTGGAAATCGACAAAATCTCCGGCCGCAATCTGGATACTGCCCTGATCAGTGCCGCCTCGCTCATCAACAAAGTAACCCTTAAAGGCGATATTGTCGATTCGCAACTGCTGAGCGGTTTTGACATCGGCATGGACGGCACGGCCCAAGCCACCGACACTCTGAATTCCGGCGACATCCAGAGCATCAAATTTGGCGGCAGGCTGGATAACAGCTATCTCGCCGCGGGTGTTATCGACAGCTATATCTTCGACAGCCTGGGTCTGACCGGCGATACCCTGACCAGCGGAGCCGGCACCCTCGGCAAAATCCGCGGCGACGAAGTTACCGCTGACAATAACGGCGTAGAGTTTGGCCTTTACTACGACAGCACCGATGCACCCTCGACAAATCTCACCACGGTACTGGACTTCGTAATCAAAAGAATCACTGAATAAGGTATTCGACACCTTTTTACTAAAACAATAAAACTCTCCCGGAGGTTCAGGGATGAACACCAAACGTATCTTAGCGTTCGCAATTATTGTCGGCCTCATGGCTCTGCCCGGCTGTAAAAAACCGAAGAAAGATTACACTCGCCCCCTTGAACCGGGCCAGCTTGCCCTGCGTAAAATCACCGACCCGGCCCGCGTCCCCGATTTCACCAACGCCTGCCACGATCTCAACCGACTAAGCGAATCTATCGACAACAGCCTTAGTTACCTGGCTAAACCATCCAGCAAACACTTCTTCCCCTACGCGGATATTACCCACAACCACGCCGTCAAATCCCTGCAAGCCTTCAAAGGCCTGCTCAAGGCCGGCCTGCACGGCAATGCCCTCAACCAGGCTATCCGCCAAAAATTCGATGTCTATGAATCCATTGGCTGCGACGATAACGGAACCGTACTCTTTACCGGCTACTACACTCCCATCTTCAAAGGCTCGCTCCAGAAAGACGCGACCTACCAGTACCCGCTGTATAAACAGCCCGCCGACCTCGAAAAAGGCCCCAACGGTGAAATCATGGGCCGACGCCTGCCCGACGGTTCACTCTCGCAGTACCCGCCCCGGGCCCAGCTCGAAAACTCAAACCTGCTCGACGGCCTTGAACTCGTTTACCTCACCGACCCCTTCGAAGTCTACGTCGCCCATGTCCAGGGCTCCTGCCGTATTCGCCTTGGCAACGGCGATTTAATGGACGTCGGCTACATCGCCGGCAATGGCCAGCCTTATCACAGCATCGCCCACGACCTCATTAAGGAAGGTGCCATCCCAGCGGAAAAACTTTCGCTTTCGACGCTGATAGACTTCTTCAAGAACAACCCCGACAAAATCAAAACCTATACCCAACGCAACCCGCGCTTTGTTTTCTTCCACCAGACATCGGGCAACCCCCACGGCAGCCTCAACGAACCCGTAACCGAGCTCCGCAGCATCGCCACCGATAAATCAATCTACCCCCGCGCCTGCCTGGCCTTTGTAGATTCAAAACTGCCCCGCTATCTGGGCGGTGAGACAAAAATCATCCCCCAGAAAATCTTCGCACTGGACCAGGACACCGGCGGGGCAATCAGAGCGCCCGGCCGCTGCGACATCTACATGGGAATAGGCCCCCAGGCCGGAAAAATCGCCGGCATGACCTATCAGGAAGGGAAACTATACTACCTCTTCCTCAAAGACTGAACGGCGACTTACTCTAACTCGAAATCGCTGCCGAACTCATCATCGAAATCGTAGATTCCATCGAAATCCTCGCGGCAGTCGCTGGGTTGTTTCTGCATCCACCCCGTTTCCACCAGCAGAAAAACTATCTCGCCGAAATCTTTCGTGCCGTGAATATTCCACTGGCCCAGCACCGAGCCCGCCAGCATCCCCCACTTCTGCCGCGCCAAATCACGCAGCCCCATACAGAGTTGTTCGCCGCTGATATGCCTCCGCTCAGACTGTCCCTGTTTTTTGTAGACCTGCTGTACGGTATAATTGAGCCCCGCCCGTACAAACTGCACCGCCTCCAGCGGGTAACGTCCGTCCTCCAGAATAACTTCTTCGATTGACCTGTTCGGTGTGTCCATAAATTATCAGTGTACCCGCTGGCCCGGCTGAGCTCCCTGGTCAACCGTCAGGGCGAAAACCTCCGAGCCGCCCGGTCCCGCCGCCAGAATCATACCTTCCGAGACACCAAATCGCATCTTACGCGGTGCCAGATTCGCCGCCATTATCACGAGTTTACCTTGTAGTTCTTCGGGCTTATAGGCCTTGCTGAAACCGCCCAATACATGACGTGTCTCGCCGCCCAAATCCAGCTCGAAACGCAGCAGTTTGTCGGCACCTTCGACCGGCTCAACTTTGGCAACGCGGGCAACACGCAAATCAACTTTAATGAAATCATCAAAGCTAATCACATCTGCCAGCGGTTCCTCGTCCAGCGGGCCGGGGGTTTTGACTTCTTCGTTCTGCTGCTGCTCTTTGCTTTCTTCGATCATTTCTTTAACCTTATCTAAATCAACTCGTTCAATTAAACGTTCAAATTCATTTACCTGATGACCCGCCCCCAGCACCGTCTCAGCGTCCGCCCAGACCAAAGGCTCAACCCCCAGAATCCGCTCAATCCGGGCAGCATAATCCGGCAGTACAGGTTTAAGATACACCGTCAGAATCCGCACCGCGTTCAGTACTGTCGTAATCGTTTCACGAGCGTTTTCGGCATCTTCCTTAATCGCCGCCCACGGCTTGCGGTCGTCAACATAACGATTGACCACATCCGCTAAAGCACAAATCCTGCGAACCGCGGAAGCAAAACAACGCTTTTCGAAATTATCAGCAATTTCTGCCGCTGCTTCCTGCAACTGACCCACTATCGAACGACCTTCATCAGAAAGAGGCCCTAGTTTTCCATCCAGCTTCTTCGTCAGCATCGGCACCGAACGCGAAGCGAGGTTGGCGAGCTTGCCGACCAGGTCGCTATTAACGCGAGCGGCAAAATCCTCAATATTCAAATCGATATCTTCCGTGCCTGGCCCCATCTTGCAGGCGTAATAATAACGCAGATATTGCGGGTCGAGGTGCTTGAGATAACTCGCGGCGTTAATAAAAGTACCGCGCGACTTACTCATCTTCTCACCATTAACGGTAAGAAAACCATGTATCGCCAACTGATGTCGGCGTATTAAAACCCGAACCCATCAGCATCGCCGGCCAGAACAAAGCGTGAAAATACGTTATGTCGCTTACCGATGAAATGATGTATCTCAGTCCCCTCGTTCAGCCAGTAATCATCAAAATTCCGTCCCGTCCGCTCGCAATAATTTTTCGTACTGGCGATATAACCAATCGGGGCGTCCAGCCAGACATAAAAATACTTATCCTTCTCGCCCGGTATCTCAAAACCAAAATAGGGAGCGTCCCGCGAAATATCCCAGTCGCGCAGGCCCAATGCTCAAAACCACTCCTGCAACTTATTAGCCACCTGGTCATGCACATGACCGGCCCCAATCCACTCCTGCAACTGCGAGCCAAAGTCGCCCAGCTTGAAAAAATAATGTTTGGACTCCCGCCGCACCGGTGCCGTCCCGCAAATACTGCAAGCGGCGTTTTTCAGTTCCGTCGGCGTATAGGTCGAGTTACACGATTCGCAGGAATCGCCATACTGGTCCTCCGCCCCGCAACGCGGACATACTCCGCGAATAAAACGGTCGGGCAGAAACATCGCGTCTTTTTCGCAGTACGCCTGCTCAACCTCGCGAGTTTCGATATGGCCGCCTCTCTTCAGACTGTTGTATATCTGCTCACTCAAAACCCGGTTCTCCGGCGAATGAGTCGTATAATAATTATCAAACTCAACCCCGAACCCGTCAAAATCACGCTGATGCTCATCGTGCATCTTGCTGACCAGCTCTTCGGGTGTTATGCCCTTCTTGCGAGCGCTTATCATTATCGGTGTTCCGTGCGTATCATCGGCACAGCAGAACACGCAGTCATTGCCCCGCGACTTCTGAAACCGCACCCAAATGTCCGTCTGGATATATTCCACCAGATGCCCGATATGTATCGAACCATTGGCGTAAGGCAAAGCTGCCGTAACTAGCATTTCTTCTGGCCATATCAACAATCACCCTTCAACTCAAGCATTCTCACTGTTGTCCGACGAGCCGTTCTGCCCGCCGCCATTATCCTCACCGCCGCCGTCATCCTTGCGTTTACGCCGGCGACGCCGACGTTTTTTCTTCGGCTGCTCCTGACCATCAGAGCCTTCGGTCTGAACGGCAGGCTGTTCCTCGGCAGGTTTCGTCTCTGCGCTGCGTCTTTCCGGACGACGCTGACGAGACTGGACCTCCACAGGACGCTCAACCTGTTCACCCGGCTTATAGTCTTTCTCCAAAATCTCATCCACACTTATCGCGATACGACGGTTATCATCCAGCACTATCTCAACCAGTTGCGTTAGCACCTGTCCCCCAATAATTACACCGGCCCCTTCCGAGGTCAGCACCCGCATATTGCGACGCCGGCAGCTTCTTCGCCAGCTCGGTATAAACCTGGTCCTCATAACGCAGGCAGCACTTCAACCGCCCGCACCGACCGGAAATCTTCGTCGGGTCAAGGGTCGCCTTTTGCAGCTTGGCCATACGCATATTCACCGGCTGCAATACCTTCAAAAACACCCGGCAGCAGCAAGGCTGACCACAGGTTTCGTAATCCGCCAAAAGACGAGCCTCGTCGCGGGCACCCACCTGACGCATCTCAATACGCGTCTGATACCGATGAGCCAGCTCCCGCCACCAACGCTCGAAAATCAACCCTGCCGTCCGACATGAAATAATATATTATCCGGTCGCCCCCGAACAAATGCTCGACATCGACCAGGTCCATCGGCAGTTCATGTTTCTCTATCTGTTCCCCGACAGTACGTCGCTTCTTCTACCGCCCCTTTTTCCAGATGACGCTGTTCGTTAAGGTCCTGCTCCGTCGCCAAACCGCACAAAACGCCCCTGGCATATTCAAGGGATAATCATTGCCGCTGCTCTTGCAGTATTCCTCGACGCGTTCATCCGAAAGCCCCGCACGTACCCCGCTGATGAAAACACGCCGAAACAACATGGCCCATCTCCAACCCCCGCTCAGTATTGACAATCACCCAGTTCGAAGTCGGCGGGATCTCACGTTCCGAATGGCGAAACAAACCAATATTACCCATCTTGCCATAACGAACCAGAACCGTACGGCGTTTGCCCTTCGCCCTTACCACCCTCGCCCTCGCTCAGGCTTATGCTCATGTTCATTCTTGACAGACTCGTCCGCCTCCCCTTGCGCGACCGGCCCAGCGTCCTGATGTTCCTGCTCATTCGCACTATTATTGTCATTATCCATTATAATCTCGTCTCAAAATCTCTAACCGGATGTAAAACACCGCACCAAATCCTGAAAAGCGTGGAGCGTGAGCAACACGACCACAAATCACTCTCGGACCAAGGCCGAAACCGGACAAGTGTCACTCTTGCCTTATGCCTCTTACCTGCCATTAGACGTATACTCTAACAGCAATGACTCGAAAAGCAAAGTGGCATTTACGTTAGCGTACAACTGCCCCTGAGCCCGTGCCGTCGCCCGAATCGCCTCGCTGGCACCGTAACTGCCGAACCGCCCGGCCAGTTTAGACACCGAGTCCCGCTCACCTGCCCCGCTCACGTCAACGCCGGCCGCCTCACGCAAGGCCAGACTGAAACCATGAATCATCATCTCCATAAGTAGTATCTGACCATCGCGAGTGTTCTCCGCGCCCGATTGCTCAGTTTCATCCTTTAGAGAATCGCCATACTTCTTACCCACATCAACCAGCCAGCCGGCCATCTCCAAAGCCGTATCATAATCAACTGCCGACAAACGACTTAATAAATCACTCCGAACCTCGCCCAGCACCGAACCACTCAGATTCAGGGCCATCCCCAGCCTCCCTCCGGAAAAATTCGCCCAATACCCCGCCGCCTCAGCCGACGCGCCCGCCTCAACCAGCTTGCCCGTAATAAATTCCCGTCCCAAAGGACCAAACCGCACCGACTGACACCGCGAATGAATCGTCGGCAGAAACCGGTCCGGCCTGGAGGTCACCAGCACCAGATACGCATTGGCCGGCGGCTCTTCCAGCGTCTTCAATATAGAATTCTGAGCCTGATTATTCATCCGCTCAGCCTCATCTATCACAAAAACCCGGGCCCGACCCCGGCTGGGCTGCACCCCCGCCGGAACTATCACAAATTCCCGGATAATATCAATCGGTAAATCACGTAACTGCCTGTCTCGCTTTGATTTATCCTTTACATACTTGTTCGACGACCGGCTGATTATATGCAAATCGGGATGACCACCGCTGGCGACCAGCTGGCATTCATGGCACTCATCGCAGCAGTCCCACACCGGGCCAAACTCGCTTGTCCGCGTCACCGGCCGGGCACAGAGCAGCAATTTTGCCCACTGTACCGCCGACAGAGCCTTGCCCACCCCTTCGGGGCCGTGAAAAATGTAGCTTTGGGCCACCCGCTCAGCCCGCATCGCCCGCTGCAACTGTTCAATTGCCCGCCCCTGGCCTTGTACCTCAAATATCGACATGACGACTCAGCACCTCACAAATCCGCCCGTGAACTTCGTCTATAGTCGCTGAACCATCCACCACCGCGAAGTCCCCCTTACGCCGACCGGCCAGCTCAAGGAAGCCGTCCCGCACCGCCCGGTGAAAATCCAAACCCTTGGCCTCCATCCGGTCCAGCTCCCGGTCAATCCGCTCGAACGCCTTATCGCTGGGCACATCTATTATAATAGTTACGTCAGGCCAGGTCCGTTCCAGAGCGATTTCGGCGATATTGAGCAGATTATCAACCCCGACCTTGCCCGCCACCGCCTGATAAGCGTAGGTACTCGAAATCCACCGGTCACAAATGACGCACTGCCCCTTCTCCAGAGCCGGCCTGATACACTCATCATAAAGCTGGGCTCGACTGGCCATATAAAGCAGCAATTCCGTCCGCGCGCACATCTCAGAATGTTCCCGGTCCAGCAAAATCGCGCGAATACGTTCGCCAATGGCCGTACCACCTGGGTCACGCAATGTCAACGGTTCAACCCCCGACCGACGACACTCATCCGCTAACTTCTGTGCCTGCGTACTCTTACCGCACCCATCCGGGCCGTCCAACACCAGAAATCTACCTTTTAACCACGAAAAATCCATCGGGGCATGATAAGCGGCCACCTGCTAACTGTCAAACAAACCCCGACTAGTCAGAAAGAAAACCTTTGGGGACAGATTAGCATTGAAATAATCTCATATATTGATTATAATAATGTCAAATTATTAAGAAAAAACAGTAAATACTGGCAATATAAACCCACTTTTCAGCTAAAGGCGAATATGAAAAACATATCTAAAAATCTCATTTCATGCATATTAATCGTCCTGACATCCTCGATCTGCCTGTCCTGCCACCCGCTAAACCAAGGCAGCTCACAAAGTTACGCCCTGCCTATCAAATGGCATTTTTCAAAACAGAACCCGGTCATCACTCCCGGACAACTCCACGGAGACTTCGACGCCAAACGAGTCAGTTGCTGTTCAGTCCTCCAACTCGGCGACATCTACCGCATGTACTATTGGGCCGAGGATAACAACGGCCATTATTACATCGCCCAGGCAGAAGCTCCCATCAGCAACCCTACGGCATGGAAAGCCAAGGGAATAGTACTTGAACGCCAACCAGACAAGCCCCATAACTCTCAGGGCCCCTGCTATGCTCAGGTTATTCCTCAGGATGACGGCCCCTGGCTGATGTATGTCTGCACCTGGGGCACCGCCCGGCCTGACGGAAAACTGCCCTACGCCACCCATCTGGTCACCAGCCAGGACCAGGGAAAGACCTGGCAATATTACAGCGACGAACCGATTTTCCCTCACACAGAATGGTGGAATAAGGAAGGCACCGGCAGTGTCTGCGTTCTTCGTGACGGAGATATTTTCCGGGCCTATTTCACCTCCTTCGCGGAATACAAAGAACCTCCCGCTCAGGCAAAATCTCTCAGCTTCCACGCCGCCTTCAGCGATAAGATTCCCTCGGTCGGCATCGGATACGCTGAGTCAAAAGACGGCATCAACTGGTACTATCCGCTCAACCGCTGGGCCGCAACCGCCCGCGGATTCCATCAGGAATATTACGAATACCTTCTCAGCAAACCCTGGGTCATCAAAGACGGTAAGGGATACCGTATGTGGTGCGGGGCTTTGGGCATTAGGTATCGCGTTCGCAGCCTGACCAGTACCGACGCCCTGAACTGGACTTTCCAAGACGAATGGTTTTTCGAAGATGCCGATTTACCCAGCACCGGCGGGATAGGCCAGCCGGGAAATTTCGACGACATCCAGCGATCCTACCCCATGGTAATCAAGCAGGCCGATGAATATCACATGTGGTACACCGGCAACTGGTTCGGTCAGGCCGGCAAGGGTTATACCACCGGAATGGGCTTTGCTGTGGGAAGAACCTGCCCCTGACCATAACGCTGAACACCAGTTATTTTTCCATAGATTTTACGCCAGCAATTCCCTATGGTATGTTATCGGGCAAATAAACCGTTAATATACTGAGAGATATGGAATTTACAATTATAGCATTTATCGGGGGCTTTATGATTGCCCTGGCCGTTGGGTTCCTCACCGGAATCTTCGGCATTGGTGGCGGATTCCTCATCACCCCCGCCCTGGCCATCCTGCTGGGCGCTCCTATGCCCGTCGCGGTAGGCACCGGCATGGCCACATTTCTGGTCACCAGCGGATTCGGCATGATGCGCCGGCGCGGTTCCGGCACCGTCGATGTCAAGCTCGCCCTGACCATCGCCGCCGGCAGTATCTCTGGAGTTTTCCTCGGCCAAAATCTCATCGAAAAACTCGACCAGATGCCCCCGCTCACCATACGCGGCCAACAAGTCAACACCGTAGAATATGTTCTGCTCTGGGCCTTTGTTATCCTCCTGGCCTGGATCGCCGGGTTTATGTTCTACGACCAGAAAAAAAATCTGCCCCAATCCGACACCGATGAAAAATCCGGCCTGTTCGCCCGCATCAAAATCCCCCCCTACACCAAATATTCGTCCCTGCCCGACCAGACCCTGCCAGTCATCCCGCTGCTGCTGATTGGTTTTTGCGTCGGCATACTTTCTGCCCTGCTCGGTGTCGGCGGCGGTGTAGTGCTGTTGCCCGCTCTGATTTACCTGGCCGGCCAAAGACCCGCTCAAGCCGCCGGGACCAGTCTGCTGCTGGTAATGATATCCGCCCTTATCGCCGTCGGACTAAAATGGCAGGCGGGCCAAATTTCAATCTGGCTCTGGGCCGTCATGCTCGTCGGCGGTATCGTCGGCACCCACGTCGGCACCCACGTCGGACTCAGCATCAACGAACACAAAATAAAAAAATACTTCATCCTCGTAATACTCGCCGCCCTGATGCTCATCTTTGTAAAAATATTTCAGTTAACCTTCACCACTCCAACCCCAAACTGAAAATAAAATGCGACCATTCACACTCCTCATCAAACCGTCCGGCCCCGACTGCAACCTCAATTGCAAATATTGCTTCTACACTCGCAAAACCGATATGTTCGGCACCGGCCAACATCGCATGTCCGAAGAAACGCTCGAAAAAATGGTCAAAGACTACCTCGCCCTCCGCTTTGAAGTTTCCAGCTTCGCCTTCCAGGGCGGAGAGCCAACTCTTATGGGACTTGACTTCTACAAAAAAACTATCGAACTCCAAAAAAAATACGGTGCCGACGGACAGGTCATCAGCAACGCCCTCCAAACCAATGCTGTTCTGCTCGACGACCAATGGTGCTCGTTCCTCCATGAATACAAATGGCTCGTCGGCATCAGCCTCGACGGCCCTCAGAAATACCACGACCAGTATCGCCGCAACCACGCCGACCGCGGCACCTGGCAAAAAGTAATGGACGCCATCGCCTGCTGCAAAAAACATAAAGTCGAATTTAATATTCTCGTCCTGCTCAACAACCTTAATGCCGACCATCCCGACGAACTATTCGACTTCTTCACCTCGCTCGGTATTGATTTCCTCCAGTTTGTCCCCTGCGTCGAAAACGACCCCTACACCGGCCAACTAGCCCACTTCTGCGTCAGCCCCGAACAGTATGGCCGTTTCATGTCCCGCATTTTCGACCGCTGGCTCGAGTACGGCCCCACCCGCCTGAGCGTACGCCTCTTCGACTCCATCATGAACTACATCCTCACCGGCCACCACACCAACTGTAGTTTCATGCCCCGCTGCAACGATTATATCGTCATCGAACATACCGGCCAGGCCTACTGCTGCGATTTCTTCGTACAGCCCGAATGGCTGCTCGGCTCACTACATGAAACTACCATCGACAAACTTTTCGACAACCACGTTAAGAAAAAATTCTCTAAAAACAAACGTGACCTCGCCAACAAATGTGTAACCTGCCGCCATTCCCAAATCTGCCGCGGCGGATGCCCCAAAGACCGCATTACCATTAACCAGTGCTATTCCGACCCCAGCTATCTTTGCGAAGGTTACCGGATGTTCTTCGACCACGCCTTACCCATATTAAAACAATTAACCGCTAACCTCAGCCCAAAAAAATAACCATGAAAAAACCACCCCTCCAGCCCCAGGTAACCACACTTTGGGAATATCCTTCCCAGCACTACGGCAACACCACCCAGGGTGACCCTGATTATCGCGGCGCCACCCCCAGCTATATTATCTGGAACCTGCTCGAAAGATACACCCAGCCCCGCGACCTTGTTATAGACCCCATGTGCGGCAGCGGCACAACCCTCGATGTCGCCCGCGACCTCAACCGCCGGGCCCTAGGCTATGACCTTAACCCCACCCGCAAAGATATTTTTCGCGTCGACGCCCGCAAACTGCCTTTAGAAGACGAAAAATCCGACTTCGTTTTTATCGACCCGCCCTACTCAACCCACATCGAATACAGCGACGACCCCCGCTGTATCGGCAAACTCCACGCCGGCGACGATGAATATTACAACTCCATGCGCCAGGTCATCAGCGAGATAAACCGCGTACTCAAGCCCGGCAAACACATGGCTCTTTACGTCAGCGATTCGTTCGAACTAAAAAAAGGATTCTTCCCCATCGGCTTTGAAATCTTCGCCATCCTGCGCGAGTTCTTTACCCCTATCGACATCATCGCCGTCGTCCGCCATAACAAAACGCTCGACATGGGCAACTACCGAAAAGCCGCCGACGAACAAAACTTCTTCCTCCGCGGCTTTAACTACCTTTTCATCATGCAAAAGCCCCAACAACCCCAAACCACACCAAATAAAACACCCCGCATCAAAACAGGCTATCACTCAAAAAACAAAAAAACCAGCCCCAGACAAAAACCACACCGCTAATTTTTTCCTTCACCCCAAACACATACTTGCAAAAAAAGACAGAGACCAGCGGGAGCAGCCAAATAAGACAAACGCTCGCGGCGGTCTATCAGTGCGATACGCACAAAGAAATAATTTCTTATCACCACCCTATACTTGCCAAAAAAGACAGCGACCAACGGGAGCGGCCCATACGACAAACGCTCGCGGCGATCTATCAGTGCGATACGCACCGATACGCATAAAAATGCCCAGGCTTGGCCATCCGGGGAGGACATTGCAAGCCTGGGAGGGAGAGAGAGAGCTAAGTTATTAGCGTTATAAATTAATTCAAATCGCTCTGCTCAAATTCAAACATTTTTTAATTTTTTCGACTCCCACAACCAAAGGAGCCCGAATACCATCGACCTGCACCACAGCGTAATGGTCTTTCTCGTCACCCGAATCGCTCAGGAAAACTACCCGACCCGAAACCTCCAGGTCATTAGTAATTCGCTCTCTGGCGTCATCAACATCCGGGCACACAACATCAGCAAGCCGAAACCGCACCGACGTTCCCGAACCTAAGTCCGCAAACATCATCACATCATCCTCACACCTAAAATTCTATCTAGCACACACTTTCCACATATCTATAAAAGCAACCGATGTGCCAGGTCCGAAAAATAAAATCAAAAAAATCTCACAAACACATAAACCATTCACAGCAAAAAGTTTACACAAAAATATTTTTTGCCGCCACCCCCACTCCCCCAAATTCCACACCACCGCCAGAGGGAAACCTTTTTCCCAACCTCGCAACCACACATCACCACCACAAACCTAAACCCATTAAACAAAACAACTTAACTCCAAGCACAAAAACTTCTCCCCCGTGTACTCTTTTTCACATCATCCATCGCCAGAAATAAATGTCACACACACCCAAAACGCAAAAGCACACCCAATCCCTGGCACAGATTTTGCGAATACTACCCAGTAGAAGCCGTTTTTGTCAGGCCGAATGACATTACTGACAAGGGCCGAATGTGAACTATAAAATTAGTCCGCTACATATAAGAGATTATAAAAAAAGGAATTACATAAACGAGTCAAATAAGTACACTGACTTACACCCCTTGCCTGACCAAAACAAACCGACAAAAAAGGCTACAAAAATGTCACCAAATTACGCACAGGATACATATTTGTCAACCAACATTATGGATAATAACCTTCACAAACACGAATTAGCCGCCCTCTATGCCATCGCCCGAATACTCGCCACCCGTTCAGGCCAACGCGAAATGCTCCTCGAAATCCTCGGCGTACTCGAAAAAGAACTCCAAATGCTCCGCGGCACCATCATGATTCTATCACTCGACGGCAACGAACTAATCGTCGAAGCCGCCGGCAACCTGCCCAGCGACAACCAGCAGGACGTTCGCTATTCGCTCGGCGAAGGCATAACCGGAACCGTACTCCAGACCGGCCAGTCCGCCATCGTACCCAAAGTCTCCCAGGAGCCACGCTTCTGCGACCGACTCCACCAACGCTGGCTCGAAGTCGACGGCGAATGGTCATTCATCTGCGTGCCCATCTCACTCGGTGCCGAAGTCGTCGGCACCCTTTCGGTAGATATGCCCTACGAAGAAAGCAACGACCTCGAAGAAAAAAAACAAATCCTCAGCATCGTCGCCAGTATGCTCGCCCACGACATCCGCACCCGACGCTCCGTAAAGCTCGAACGGGAAGCATTCGAAGCTGAAAGAACCCGCCTGAATAACGCACTCGAAGAACGCTACCGACCCGAAAATATCATCGGTAACTCCAAACCCATGCGCGATGTCTATACCCTTATCCACCAGGTCGCCAATTCCGACACCACCGTATTAATCACCGGAGAATCGGGGACAGGAAAAGAACTCGTCGCCGCCGCTATCCATTACAGTTCGCCCCGCGCCCACAAACCTTTCGTCCGCGTCAACTGTGCCGCCATGAACGAAAACCTGCTCGAAAGCGAACTCTTCGGCCACGTCCGCGGCTCTTTCACCGGAGCCGTAAACGACAGAATGGGACACATCCAGCAGGCCGACGGCGGAACACTTTTCCTCGACGAAATCGGAGACTTCTCGCCTTCAACCCAGGTAAAACTGCTCCGCGTCCTCCAGGAAAAAGAATTCCAGCCCGTAGGCTCCAACCAGACCCTCAAAGTAAATGTCCGCGTCATTACCGCCACTAACCGCGACCTGGGAAAACTCGTTCAGTCCAACCAATTCCGCCTCGACTTATACTATCGCATTAACGTTTTCCCGATTCATCTGCCAACCCTGCGCGACCGCAAAGACGATGTACTACTGCTCGCTAACAACTTCGTAGAAAAATATGCTCAGAAAATGGCCAAAAACATCAAACGAATTACCACCCAGGCCATCAACATGATGATGGCCTACCATTGGCCCGGCAACGTCCGCGAACTCGAAAACTGCATCGAACACGCCGTACTGCTCAGCAGCGACGAAGTAATACACGGCCATAACCTGCCCCCAACCCTGCAAACCCCAGAACTTTCCGGAACCAAACCCAAGGGAACCATGAAAACCCGCATCAGCACCCTCGAAACTGACATGATCGTCGATTCCCTCAAACGCTCGCATGGTAATATGGCCGCCGCCGCACGAGAACTCGGAATAACCTCCAGAATGATTAGATACAAAATCAAAAACCTAAACATCGACTACGCCAGATACTTCAAAAATAACTTTAACCCCAACGAATAAAATAACCCGGTCGCAAGCCGACGCCTAGCCGTTTATACTGACCTCTGACATCTGACATCTTATATCTGATTATGAAAATCCACTGCCTCATACACGAACCTTTCGAAGACTCAGCCGCCATCGGAACCTGGGCCCAACAGAGTCACTACCCCCTGACCAACACCCTGCTCTACAAAAACGACACCCTCCCCAGCCTCGACTCATTCGACTGGCTCGTCGTCATGGGCGGCACCATGAACATCTATCAATACCAAGAACACCCCTGGCTGAAAATCGAAAAACAATATATCAAACAAGCCCTTCAAGCCGGCAAGACTATCATCGGCGTTTGTCTCGGAGCCCAGCTAATCGCCGACGTACTAGGCGCACCCACCACCCAAAATAAAAACCGTGAAATCGGATGGTTCCCCGTAACCTTCACCCCGCAGCTTCGCCAACTGCCCCAGTTCAAACACTTCCCCGAAAAAATGGAAGTCTTCCACTGGCACGGCGATACCTTCCAGATGCCCGCCGATGCGATACCGTTCGGCTCAAGCCAGGCAACCGCGAACCAGGGTTTCGTCTATAACAGCCGCGTTTTCGGCTTCCAGTTCCACATGGAATATTCAGTAGAAGCAATCGAAATGATGCTAACCCACTGCGCCGCGGAAATGACGCCCGGCCCACACGTACAGACCCCCGCCCAAATCCGCACCGACATCTACCGCCGCGTTACCGCCAACCTCAAACTCCTCTACCGCTTCCTCGACGCCGCCGCAGCAACCCAAACAAAGAACCACCCAACAGAAATATAACAGCCGCAGGCTCAGGTATAACCGCCAACTCAAAAACCGTCACCGCTTTTTGCGCCATCCCCGCGTAAGACCCACCCCACGTAAAACTATGCACATCATTGTCCCACGTATCGTGTACATAAACCAGTTCGCTCGCCGCGTCATAACCAACCCCCAGCATAGTATGACCGTCCATCTGCATAAAAACAGGCCGACCCGCCTCTATCTCCGACACATACTCCAAAAACGTAAAACCGCCCGTGTAATTATCTATCCGCTGCGTGAAATTCGTCACCACCTCATACCCACGCGACTCAGCAAACAAACGCAAACCATGCGTAAATGCCGTCTGCACAATACCAGCCGACGCCGACGGTATATAATCATACAACCGCGCCCCGCTGTTATACATAAACACCGCCGTACTGCCGTCCGTATTAAAATCTATCACCCCATCCCCATCCACAAAATCCCACTTCCACTGATTCGTCCCCAGATAATCCGCCACACAACCACCCCACTCATGCTCTACACCGCTCGCCTCCCAGGGGTCAGGCCCTGCCGTCGTATAAGATACCCAGTAATCATCAACATGCCCTGCCGTAGTCCGACCATCAAAACCAAACTTCGTCGCTATCAAAGAACAGCTCGCCCCCAAATCCACCAAAGGTGCCACCCCGCCGTTAGCCGAACCGGTATACATATCGTCATAACCTGTTCGGTCATAGTACCCAAAAAGCATCCCCGCCGAGGTCGCCGAACAACCATAGGTCCACTGCGAAGTAGGAACCCCGCTCAGCAAAACACCGCTGGAGCCAACCGTCGCCACACCGATATCGGCACCGGCAGAACCGTAAATCCCCGAATCCATCGAGTAAGCGATTATATCAGACCATACTAAACCCGGCACCAATAGCGACGCAAAAACCGCCCACCTAACCCAATTTAACATTTCGCCTTCCTCAAACTACCTCTTTTAACATTTCCTACCCAAACACAAAAAACCGGCAGACAGAGACTCTTCGTCAGTCTCTCTCTAGCCGGTCATTCATGTTTAAATTGTCGCCCCTCTCCAAAAGGGCAACGGCACACACTTCAGACAATATACTAGCAAGTCACCTTCACAAAATCAACGTTTTTTTAGGGACCTCAAATTACCTCAAAATCATCCTTGCCCGCCCCGCATTCCGGGCAAACCCAGTCATCCGGCAAAGCCTCAAAAGCCGTACCCGCCTCAACCCCATTATCAGGATCACCCGCCGCCGGGTCATAAACATAGCCGCATAACAAACAACGATATTTCTGCATAGCAAAACTCCATTCTCTAAATGGCCAGACTATCGACTATTCCGCCACCGGTGGCGAAAACGTACGAGCCGCAAGTTCCTTATCCAGCATATACAACGCCTGCGGACTATCAGAAATCAACTTTAACTGTCCCAGTATTTTCCGCACATTGTCTTCTTCTTCAACCTGCTCGGTCACAAACCAGCCCAGAAAAACTTCCGAAGCGTTATCACGCTCATCACGAGCCAGATAAACCAAATCATTTATCAAACCCGTAACCTTCTGCTCATGAGCCAGCGTCGCTTCAAAAACATCCAATGCCGACTTCCAGTCCACCGGCGGCCCCGCGATCTCCGTCAACTTAACCCGCCCGCCCCGATTGGAAATAAAATCAAAAAACTTCATCGCGTGAAAACGCTCTTCGTCAACCTGTACCCGCATCCAGTTACTGAAACCCGGCAGGTCAAGCGAATCAAAATATGCCGCCATCGATAAATACATATAAGACGAATAATACTCAGCGTTCAACTGCTTATTAAACGCCGCTTCCATTTTCGGCTTCAACATCGTACATCACTCTCCTTTCCAGAGACCATGCAGATTGCAAAATTCACGCGCCGAAACCGAAGCCGCTTCCACCATAAAAACCGCTTCCGGCGCTCCGCCCACCGCCAAAAACTGACGATAAGCCTTCCCATCGGCAATCAGCTCTACCCATTCTATCATGTGTTCTTCCGTCATCGGATGTGCCACACTGCCAACCTTGACCTTGTAACCACCCGAAATCTTTTCGATTACCGGCACATGTTTTTCTTTCGCTGCGTCAACCGTATTTTCCACCAGCAGTTTCATCGGCTCGCCGCAGCAAACCATCTTACCGCCGCCGGCATGTAATACTTCCGCGATAATCCCACAATGCTCACACTTGTAAATCTCTAGCTGTTTAGTCATAACAAAATCTCCTTATAAACCTTCCCAAACTTTATCCCTTAACAAACTTTCAGAGCCGCGCACGTCAGTAAGCGGTACCGTTAAATAAAAAAACTCGCCGAAGGCGAAACCAAGCCGTTCACTATTGCCTCTTGCCTAATGCCTCTTGCCTGCCGTTAAAAGCAATCGCTTCCGCCATCGCTTCCAGTTTGGCTTTATCATCATCAACCGGACAACCTTTAACCTTCACCGGCTCAAGCCATTCAGCCTTCAGATTACTCATCATATCCGTCAGATTCTCAACCGCCTTACTGCCCCAGCCGAACGAATTAATAATTCCCGCCAGCTTCGTCTTAGGCCGCAACTCATTCACCAAATAAGCCAATGACGCCGCTGCCGGATGAGCCCCCGCCAACACTGCCGGAGTCGCGATTATCAAAGTCGCTGAATCCACCAAAGCAATCGCCAACTTACCCAAATCCATTTCCGTCAACTCAAACAAACGCACCTTTATACCCCGCTGCGTCAACGCCTCAACAAGCATTCCCACCATCTTTTCCGTACTGCCGTGCATCGATACATACGCCAGCAGTACTTCGTTCTTCACCTCATCCGAAATCCATTCCGAATAAGCATCGACTATCAGACTCGGTTTGTCATAAACCTGACCATGACTCGGAGCGATCATCTCAATCTCAATGCCGCTTAACTTTTCGATATTCTTGCGAATCTGATTCCGAAACGGCATCATGATTTCCGCGTAATAACGCTTCGCGCCATCCAACGCCATCGCTTCATCATCCACAAACAGCTTGTTCGTCGCCACATGCGAACCAAAAAAGTCACACGAGAACAGTATCTTATCTTCCACTAGATAGCTGCTCATAGTCTCAGGCCAATGAACCCACGGTAAATACAGAAAACGCAAAGTCTTATCGCCCAGCGACAATTCCTCACCATCTTCTATTTCCAGAAACTTCTCATCATCAATAGCCATCATGTCCTGAAGCATCGCCCGACATTTCGGATTCGTCACCAGCTTCGCTTCCGGATAACGGTTCAGAATCACCGGAATACTGCCCGAATGGTCTTGCTCCGCGTGATGAGCTATCAGATAATCAAGACGCTCCACAGGCCGAGACTTCAGATTCTCTACCAGCACATCTTTTTTCGACGGGTCAACCGTGTCCAAAAGCGCCGTCTTTGCCGAACCTTCAATCAGATAAGAGTTATAGCTGGTCCCGTTAGGCAGAGGAATGAGCTTATCAAAAAGCACCGCGTCCCAGTCTATCGCCCCCACTTCAAATACCCTGTCAACCAACTGCCGCATAACAAACCTCTACCATCAACAAAAACCGAGCCGCGTAAGCAGCCGGAGCATCAAACAAACCATACCCAAGGCCGAAACCTCGCCGTTCACTCTTGCCTATTGCCTCATGCCTCATGCCTGCCGTTAATAATTCACCGCTTCCAGCTCAAAATGAGCCTGCGGATGAGCACACGCCGGACAAACACCCGGAGCACTCGCGTCTTCATGCACATAACCGCAATTACGGCAAATCCACCGAACCGGCTTTTCGCTCTTAAAGACAATACCCTTAGCGATATTATCTGCCAGTTTCAGATAGCGGTCACGATGCCGCGCTTCTGCCACTGCGATACGGCGGAATACGCCCGCGATTTCCTTGAACCCTTCTTCGTCCGCGACCTTGGCAAAATCCGGATACATTTCTGTCGTTTCATAATTCTCGCCCGCCGCCGATTCTTTCAGGTTCTCAATCGTAGAGCCGATCACACCTGCCGGAAAAGCCGCCACGATCTCAACTTCGCCGCCTTCCAGAAACTTGAACAAACGTTTAGCGTGTTCTTTTTCCTGATTCGCCGTCTCTTCAAAAATCGACTGTATCTGCACAAAACCATCTTTCTTAGCCTGGCCCGCAAAATAAGTATAACGATTCCGTGCCTGAGACTCACCCGCAAACGCCGTCAAAAGATTCTTCTCTGTCTGACTACCCTTCAATGCCATATCAGTTTCCTTTCTAAAAATGTCTGATTAAAAACTCTTAGTAGTTGCCGTTAAAAATCCGCGTAATCCGTGTAATCCGCGGTTAAAACTATTCCGTAACCTCCGCCCGACATTCTGCACACCGGCCTTCAAAATAAACCATCCTCCTGACAACCTCACAGCCCGCCAACTCCGCTGGCGTGCCAACATCCAGACCGTCTATCTCGTCCACATCTATTATTTTCTTACACCTCAAGCATTTGAAATGATGGTGTTCCTTCTGAATCCCATCGAAACGCCGGGCATCACCCGAACCTTCCAACGTCGAACAAAGACCCATCGAGCACAATGTTAACAGTGTTCGGTTCACGGTATCCAGTGAAATATTTGAAAATTTCTCACGAACTTTTTTCAAAACCTGCTCCGCCGAAGGATGACTTTCCATTTCCAGCAGAGATTCATATATTGCTACCCGCTGCGGCGTAATTCTCAGGCCCGACCCCGCACAAATCTCACGGAACTTCGCCAGCCGTTCCTCGCGGCTTAGCCGCCCGGATTGTTGCCCTCGGTCGTTCAAATACTCACCTTAAACGCTCAAAAAACGTTAAAAAGCTTCAAAAAATCATTCAAAAATCAAAAAAAACGCTCAAAAATTCGCAAAAAACGGTCGTCTCAGGCATAACCGCGCTCATATTTCAACTCAAAAAGAGTCGATAACGCCAAAAAAATAAAGACTTACGACATTTTAGCCTGCCTAAAAACAGCACTTACAACCCAAATCACCGCATAACTTCTTGCCTTCTTCACTTTCAGAGCCGCGTACGTCAGTAAGCGGTTCCCGTCCACTCATCCCTCATCCCTCTTGCCTTCTTCATCCCTTATCCGTACACATTACGATATAGGTGTAAATCCTAATAGTCAAATCCACCCGCCGTTTTTTTTAGAAAAAAACTCGCTACCCTCCCGCCTGACCAGCCTATAATGTAAGTAGCTGATATAAAGGAGAATGCGATGAATACTCAAAGCAGACCCATTTGGCCAATTATAGGTACGGCACTAATATTTTTTCCACTCCTGGCCATTTTCCCCGGATGCGAAAAACAGGAACCCCAAACTACCCAAACCCTAAAAACCGCAAAGGCCGAACCCATGTATAACCCCCTAACCCCCGAAGAAGAACGGATAATCATCCATAAAGGCACCGAACGACCATTCACCGGAGAATATGTTAATTATTTTGAGGAAGGAACTTACAACTGTAAACGCTGCGGAGCCCCACTGTTTTACCATACCAGCAAATTCAAATCCGACTGCGGCTGGCCCAGCTTCGATGACGAAATCCCCAACGCCGTCACCAAATCACCCGACCCCGACGGAATCCGCACCGAAATCACTTGCTCTAAATGTGACGCCCACCTCGGTCATCTCTTTACCGGAGAAGGGTTTACAGAAAAAAACAAACGCTACTGCGTCAACTCCATCTCCCTCAATTTCACTCCCGAAAATGAAAAAGCCCTCTTCGCCTCCGGCTGCTTCTGGGGAACTGAATACTATCTCCAGAAAGCAAAAGGAGTTATATCAACTACCGTCGGCTTCACCGGCGGCCCTACCGAAAATCCCACCTACCAGCAAGTCTGCACCGGCCAGACTGGCCACGCCGAATGCACAGAAGTAACCTACGACCCTAAAGTTATATCATACCGGGATTTAACCATCCTCTTCTTCGAAACCCACGACCCCACCCAGCTCAACCGGCAAGGCCCAGACATCGGCACTCAATACCGCTCCGAGATTTTCTACCTGAACGACCAGCAAAAACAAACTGCCGAAGAACTTATAAACATCTTAAAAGAAAAAGGTTACGATATAAAAACCAAAATCACCCCCGCCGGAGTTTTCTATCCCGCTGAAGATTACCATCAAGACTACTATCAGCACAAAGGAACTTCACCATACTGCCACATATATAAGAAAAAATTCTAACTTACTGTAATATATCACCTTAACTGCGCCAGAAAATCATCGACCACCATCTCCGCAAACTCCTCCGTCGGCATCACCTCGATTATCCGCTCATGCTCATCAATCATATAGTCACTGCTCAAAGTGTTCTTATCAACCGCCAAACGATACCGCCCCGGCCTAATGTCTCCGATATAAAAGCTGCCGTCACGAGCAGTTACCGAATCGCCCCCAAACTTTCCGCTCTCAAACTCCGTCAGAACCATCCGCAGACCCGCCACATTTCGCGAATCCTCACCCGCGATTTCCGCAATAACCCGCCCCGAAACAGAAATCAGCGGCGAAACCCCCAGATTAACCTCCGTCAGACAACCCGGCAGAATATTAGCCATTTGTGTACCGTGGCTTACAGAATATACCGCCGGTACGCTTTCCAAATCCAGGAACACCCGCACCTGACGCGTGCTGTAAGGAGCCGGCAGAATATAATAACCCTGATTATCCGTAACCGCAGCCGAAACCTTACCCATCCGCACCGTAACACCTTCCAATGGCGGCTCTTGCGCATCCCGAACCCCGTTGGCGTTAATATCCACAAAAACCACCCCATTAACCGCGCCCGCCGTCGTCCTCACCCGACGGGTATCCGCCCGAACCAGCCGCCCCTCGTGACATGCGAACAAATCACGTAAACTTATGTAAAACATTAACTCCCATTCGCGATCTTCATACTCACACTCAAAACCAACTCGATTATTACCCCGCTCATCCAGAAAATAAGCCGCACGATGCCGGTAAGAGTATTGCTCCGCCCCCACATCCGTACTCAAATCCTTGACCGCCTCGGTCCGTAACCTCAAGCTGTTACCGACCTTAACCGAAACATCATGCGTCAGAATCAACTCCTCATCCCCGCCCGTCTGCGAATAAGTAAACGCCAGACTATTATTACGAGGCAATTGCTTGCGGACCGTCCAGTACTGGGACGGAGAATCAAAATCTATCAAACCAGGCAATTTCAGCCCTGAAAACAGCTCCCGACGAGAATCCTCAGCCAAATCATTGCCCGTCGAAATCTGACCAAAAATATCTAAATCACGCCGCGGCGTAGAACGAACCTTAATTGTCGTCAGATTCTTCTGACCCGAACCCCAGTTCGGCACCAGCCGGTCAAATTCAACCGTCACTGAAGTCTTCGGTAATACCGAAGAACGCAAAATCAGACTCTGATAGTCCGCCTGAAGAGTTTCGTCTAACTCGTTATCCAGATTGTTCTTAACGTTTCCAAGATAACCTTCCAGATTCCCCAGCCGACCCAGCCGCCAAATCACTCCCATCGCACCGGCCCGACGGTCACGAGCATCACAATTCTGACCATCAAAATAATCCGAACCAAAATTCAGATAATCCGCCTTAAATGTCAAATCCCGTCGCGGCATATACTCAACCGTCGAACGAAAAGCAAAATCATCATATTCGCTTTTCCCCTCGCCCCGGCTAAACGCTAAATCACCTGATAGCAATACGTTATCCACCGGCAAAAACGAAAACATCCCCCCGGCATGACTGCTGGACTCCGGCAAAGCCCGCGGACGTAAATCTGAAACCTCCTGACTCTCCGGTCGATGATAATCATCCTGCCAGGCCAGCATGGTCCCCACAGTAAGCCTGTCGGTCAGACCGTAAAGGAACCGACCTGCTGTGATTCGGCCCAGTGTCTTGCCGATTTCAACCCCAGAGCTCGTAGCAATCCCCAAATCCCGCCTGGTACCTGCTGCGGCAAGGTAGGCGGCTTTGCCTTTGGGCAGAAGCGACGGGCCGCCGATGATATTTTTTTGCAGTCGGGTCTGCTGACCGTTCAAATCGGTTATCACAATCTCGATTTCATTGAGAATCCCGCCCGGCAATCGAATATCCTCAAACAAATAACTGCCAAAACCCGGCGGCAGGTCTTCTTCCGGCAGAACCTCCTCGGTGGCGATTACCCGGTCGTTCAAATACAACTCAACTGTCGCTCCTGCCGGCGCGGTGCCTTCAAAATCATAAGGCTTGTTGAAATAAGAATTTATGCCCATCTCAGATATGTCATCTTCCAACTCGTCCAGCGAAAAACCTGCCAGGCCGTTAATCCGCACGCCAAAAATATCCGTCACCGGAAAAATCAGCTCGCCAATGCCGACTGTCGAATCACCCACAGCAATTTCAGCTTTGTCCAGCCGCCAGAGCATTTCCGCACGGTTAATTGTAATCACCGAATCATCCGGGTCGTTCCATTGCCAGGAATCCTGATTATCCCACAAACCCGACCGCAACGAAAAATCCAGCTTATATTGCGATTTAGCGACAGCACCATAAAGCGTGGTTCGCGGACCGGAAATATTAACTATATGCGTCGACGCGGCCTCTTGGGCATCAGGCCGAAAGTCCCAGCCCGCCCGAAAATTATTTTCAACAAACTGCACTATAGACTCGCTGCACTGGGCTGGGCCGAGCAGCTCCGGCAGGTTCGCCGGTACATATAAAGCCTTAATCTTGCGAAAGTCAGCGGTGGCACTGGCTCTTTTCCAGATGCTCAGCTTACGGTCGATATCGACATGATATTCATACAGCGAATTATCCCAGACTAAATCCATATCCAGAATTTCCGCGATGTCGGCAACCCGCAGAAAAATATCCGGCTTGAGCGTTATCAAAGAAGTGGCCTGCAAAAACACAATCGGGCGAGTCTGGGAATTGATTGTCAGAGCTTTTTCCTTCAGGTTCAGCATAACCGTACCAACACCTTCAGGGGCGAAGGTATAGCTCTGAATTTCCTCTTTAACCGGCACCTTGAGCGCGTCCAGCAGGCGTAGCAGGGGCAGATACCGCAGATTTTCGCCATTTACAATCGTGTCCAGGTCATTAATTGTCAGTCGGTCCAGCCGTCGTTGGCCGCGCAAAAGAAAACCCACCAATTCCTGAACGCGAGCTTCCGGAGCGGTGGGCGAATCGGGTGCGAACTGTTCGTCGGGCGGCAGGACAGTCTCGGTGTCAGCCGGTTGTGCCCATATGTCAAGATTTATAATACAAATAACCGCTGTCAGAAAAACCGCTATCGGCAGTTTCCCGGCTGTATCACGACACACCACACCACACCTTACCGGTTCCGGGACACGGGGCTGGTCAAGTCCGCGTTAGCATCAGCAGCGGCGGCAGGGGAACTCTCCCGAATGGCCTTCTCAGGCGGGGGCCAGTGAATCAGGGCCTGACTGACCAGCGGTTCGGTAAGATGTTCGGCATTGCAGATGATCCTGAACTTGTACTCACCGGCGGGCAGGTCTTCAGGGTGAAAGGCCTTGGTGAAAATCCGATGAGCGTCCCGCAGCACATAGGCCCGGCCCAGCGGCTCTTCGATAAGTGCCTGGCCCTGGTTGTCAATGACCTCGAAACGGCACTTGGCCCCGATTCGGCCGGTGCCCTGATTTTCCAAAGTGGTCTTAAGATAAACACCCTGCGGATTAACCTCCAATGTCGGCGCATCGAGGGTTCCTTTGTAGCTGACATCGCCATAAGTGCCGAACATCGGTACCATAATCGTAGGCACGACCCGGAGTTTGACTTTGCGGCCTTTGTCGTCCTCGTTTTCGGCGATGGTAACGTTTAGTGATTCGAGTTCCATTGCGGCCCAGTATTCGCCCGGCTGAAGTTTGCCGCGGGGCACTATCGCAAAACGCACCGCCCGCTGAGTTTTGGGAGCGATGGTAAGTTCTCTCGGATTGAAATGAATCCAGGTCGCCAGCGAATTATCTCCGGTGGCGGACTGATTGATTCCGCCGGTGGGGGTATTGGTAAAATGAATGGCGTTGATACGATAACGTTCTTCCTGGTCGCCGAGATTGGAGATGAGGAATCTGCCGGCCGGTCGGCCATTGTCCAGAGCGACTTCGACATAGGCAGGTTCGATACTCACGTCGGCCCAAACCGGAGAAGCGCACACCGCCGTCAACAGCAGCAGTGCGAACACATTATTCATTACGACAGTAAGCACTTTCTGCCGGGTTAATAATTGTTTCTGCATATTTTACTTTTCCCAAACGAAATATTTTGACAAGATTAAGGGATTTACTTTTTTGTTAAACGGCTAACGGCAACAATTTTTTTAACCGCGGATTACGCAGATTTTTAACTTAACGGCAACGCTTTGTTGGGTACTTGATTTTAATAGGATGTAACCGTTCATGGTTAGTTTTCTTTCGCCCCTTCGGGGTGTTTTATGAAAAAAGCCGTGAACGGTTACAACGATACTAAAAATAAAAATCTTAAACTTCGAACAACAGCTGAAAATAACGGGTTTTGGTGTTCAATCCGGCCGCTTGCGCGGCTCGGCTCCTGTTTGGGCAACATGCCCTTGCGCCGTTCGGTTTTCGCTACGCGTTTGGGGGTGTTGTTTGTATTTACGCATAATAAAAACGTGACTGGCATTATGCGTCACAGACGATGCGGCTTTCTGGCCGTCGTCATGTTTAGGGGCCGATCGAGGCCACGATTTTCATATACCCGCTATATTCCCCCTGCGGCAGTTCATCGTCGCTGTTGGTATATTCAACCGTTACTGTGACATCCTGGCTGAAATTGCCATTGCTGCCACTTTCGAAGGCCCAAATTTCAGTTTGCCATAGGGTCATACCGTCAATAGTATCGACACTGGGACTTGGCTCCCAGCCGAGCATATTGCCGTGACCGTCCATTGCGTTGCCGTTGTCGGGCTCAACGAGAGCACCGTCTTCAGCGGCCCTTTTCAGCAGAATCTTATAAGGACTGCTGTATACATCGCCCTTAAAGAGGTCGGTGGCCATTACCTGAATGTTGACCGACTCCAGATTGGCATGTATGGTGAAAATCGCTACCGCGGATTGATCACCTGTGGTCATAGTGCCCAGGTCGACATGAGCAGAACCGGCATCAACACCCACCGCGATGGTGGGATTGACATCGACAAACAAATGAGCGGTGGCATCACCAGAGGTGGCGCCCGCCCAGGCGCCCGTTGCCGCCATGAGAACCATAGCTATAAATGCAAACTTCTTCATGGTCATCTCCTTTCTGACAAGTCAGAATCCGGTTATCATCTTATGGCATTAATGCCAATCACGTTTGTAAAATATTTCTCTCTCAATCACAATCGGGGTGGGTACAAACCAGCCAGTTACCGGTGAGCAACGCTAAATCCATATCATCGACATCGCCGTCCAGGTCGAGGTCTGCACCTTCGCAATAGTCAGGCTCGCCGCACGAAGCGACACCATAGAATGCTGCCAATCGGGCGAAATCAAACAAATCAACTTTACAATTACCGTCTAAATCACCCAGCGGAGTCAAGTGGCCCGGGTCGCCGCAAACCGCTCTTTCATAAACACCCATATCGACCATAGGGGCCAGCGGATTGCCGAGGTCGGGGGCATCGGGGTCGTCAACCGTTCTTAGATAACCGCGAAAGTCCACCGAAATAATTTCTGAAGTGTCGCCGTCATTATCAGCATCGGCAATATCAGCGGGCAGGGCTGAACTATCACCGGCATCGAGACAGGGCGAGCCGGGCATCAGCCTGAACGCCCAGGGTTCACACTCGGCTGGTTCTTCGGGGGTATCGAACATCGGGTAAGCATCTATATTACCCGTCCCCCAAATTATATGCGCGTTATCAACCGCGTTAATATCCGCCAGCCCACCCTGCACATCGCAGTAGCTTATATACATGGAACAAACATCCAGCCGGGCGGCAAGCTGAGGGCCGACGGGTGCGATATTGCCCCAAAAGATGCTATTAACCAAAACGGTATCGGTAGCATAGTCGCGCATGGCACCACCTTCGATAAGGGCTTCATTGCAAATGAAAGTGCAGTTGATATAATCCGGCGTACAGCCCTGATACATGTTATATGCCCCGCCGCCGCGGTCCTCGGCAAAATTTGCGTTGACCAGGCAATTCACATAGGAACAGTCACTGCTGACATTGCATATCCCGCCGCCGCGACCACTGGTGACGTTAAATGAAAAAGTGCAATTGGCATAAGCCGGACCGGGATTGAAAAAGTTTATGTTGTAAACACCCCCGCCGTAATTGACAGCACCATTACCCCGAAAAGCACAGCAGGCGACAGTTGTCGAAGCATCTTCGTTATACAATCCGCCGCCCCAGATAGCGGCATTACCGATAAACCGACAGCCGTAAATATGCGGCTGGGCAGGGTCGTCGCTGGCACAATACATACCGCCGCCCTTCTGCTGAACCGGCGGGGTGCCGTTGGCATTGCCAGCGGTAACAATAAAACCGTCAAGACGCGTATCAGGGTCCACATTGAGAGCCGTCACCACATGATAGGAATTATCCTGAAATACCAGGGACGCCTCATCACACATTATCCGCGGGTCTGCTATTGGAATATCGTCGCCTTCCAGATCGCCGCAAAGTATGGTTTCAAAAACAAGCGGTCTTCGCGCAACCATCGGCCCGCCGCCAGCAGGAAAACCGCCGTACATTTTGACCCCGTTGACCAAATCAAAAGACTTTTCCCGGTTGCCGCTGCCAGTGGGGTCTGCCACAGAGCGGTCCGGTCGATAGACACCCTGAGCGACTCGTATCTGATCGCCATAAGCGGCGGCACCCAGGGCATCCTGCAAGTAATGAAAAGCATTCGCCCAACTGCTGCCATCGCCGGAACCCGCAGCAGCAGGGTCAACATAGTAAACAAACGCCCCGGCATTTGCGGTAAAAATTGAGACAGACAGACAAATCACCCCCGCATAGAAAAACAGTGATCTCCCGGACATCGAAATTCTCCCTTCATAGCTTTCTCACAACGCCGGTCCAGACTTACACCAACGTCATTCCGACAAGCCCGACTATGGACACCACGCCAAGCCTGCCCACATGGTCTCATTAAGCAAGATACACAAAAAAGAACTTCTGAAAAAAACGCAAACAACTGCTCGGAATCAGCAACAGAACTTACACATAAGGTTTATCACACAGAGTGTTGCCGGGCAAGTGAAAAACAAAACCGCAGGTAAAAAAACTGACCGCCCCAAATAAAAAAAAGGACTCACCTTTTGTCACAAAGGTTCGTCCATCGGCAATCTGTGGAATTACCAAACCGTAGATACTGTTCTGACAAGAAGAAATGGACGGCCAATAATTGGTAAGTCCTCAGGGCGAGATTTGGAAACACCAAAAATGGTCATGCCAAATTATTTGTTTCAGGGAAGCACTTCCGTCACAAGTTTCACCTGGCCGGTGTAAAGACCGTAAGGAAGAAAATCACAAGTACGCGTATATCTGAGCTGAATATTAATGGTTGTGTCAAGAGAAGCATCGTCAATCGCGAATATCTGATATGCCTGAGTGGACCTGATTTTCATCGGGCTTGAGTCCTGCCAGTTGAGTGAGGCTGTGCGATTAAAATAATTCAACCGGAGCGGCCACTTTGTGTCAATCGGTATTACCGATACATCATCACTCATGTCAGCATAGTGGAGATTTTCGGCACAGACAGATACTGAAACACAAGTGGTATTGGTCTTGACTCGAAAAGGAATTTCAATTTCAAGAAAACTATCACCGTTATACGAAACGCGAATTTGCTTTTCGGTGGTACCAATGAAAATCCGGGCCGGCACGCTTGCGGTAACTCTCGCCACAGCTGAATCACTTTTGCACTGAGCAGGTGAAGCAGACGCAGCAACCAACACCAAAAAGCATCTCAACAGCGTCATGTCGAACAAATTTTTTCTGATTGGAATTGTTTTGCAAAAAAAACTCACCGAAAAACTCCACTTGCTTCAAGCCGCGACTTCGACAGACTTCCTATGCCGAATATCGACTGTTTGGGGTAACAATATAAGCCGGACAGCCCAGGTAATGTTTGGATTTTATAAATCAAGTCCCAGAGGCATGATAGACGCGGAAAAGAAGGAAAGTTTTTTTGCGAAGTCCGGTAATCAAATATAGAAGGTGGGCCCGAAATCAAAAAGTTCGTAGGCCCGCGACCGATTTTTTATTTGCCAAAACCGTAAATGGGATATATTTTTATATAGCTTCGGGCTTTTCTCATCTGCCCGGCCTTTTGCTTCGGCCGTTAAAAATGTCGAAGATGAATGTTCTTTTTGTCTATGGTCCTGGAAAGGAGAGAACCGCTATGTCCAGTTTCAATATTCCCCGTAAGTGCATTTTGGCTTTTAGTCTGGCAGTGTTTTTCGGGGCGGCGATATGCTCAGCCGGCCTGCTGGTTCGTCATGCGGGCGTGAGCGTCCAGAGCGGCCCACCTGTAGATTTCGGCATTGTCGGGGCGGGCACTTCACCTGCGGTGCTTTCGTTTACCTTATACAACACCGGCACCGAAGCTCTGACGAATATAATACTCAGTGTACCTACCGGCTACGCGACCGGCCCCAACCCGCTGGCAACAACAGTGGGGATAGCACCAAACAACGAGGAAACTTTCGAGATTCAATTACTGGTGGAAGTTGTGGGTGTCAAGGACGGTAACGCGGTCATCAGTTGCGACCAGTTAGAGGATTTCTACTTTCCCTTAACCGGAGAGGTTCAGGCCCCGGCAGAAATCCGGGTAACCGACCAAGGCAGCAATGAAATCGCTGACAACCAAACCGTGCCGCTGGACTTCGGGTCGGGCGATTCTGGGCCTACCCGGTCCGACCCAGACATTCACCGTTTATAACGATGGCAGTGCACCTTTGGACTATCGGCACGGTTAATCTGCCGGCAGGATTCAGCCTCAGTGAAACTCTGAACAGCACCATCGCACCGGGTCTGTCGGACACCTTTGAGGTTAGTCTGAATACCACAACCCTGGGCATATACCAAGGCGAGATAAGTTTCACTAATGCCGACGGCGGCGAAGACTACGGCGACATGCTGGATGAAAACCCCTTCAACTTTGCTATCACCGGGATGGTGGTACAAGAACATGATGAATGCGAAAACGCCATCGAAGTGGAAGTGGGCGTACCCTATACAGGCAGTACCAGCGGTGCGACCGGGACCATGACCAGCAGTTGCGGCAGTAATGACACGCTGGACGTGTGGCATTCGTTTACGCCGGACTTCGATTATGACTACACCATCAGTCTTTGCGGCAGCAGTTTTGATACTACCCTGGCAATTTACGACAGCTGCGGCGGGAATGAACTAGCTTGCAATGATGACGCAGGCACAGAAATCTGTCAGTATAAATGGCCCAGCCAGGTTACAATGCCGGTCCAGCAGGGAATAACGTATTTTGTACGTATCGCTGGCTATGACGGCCAAACCGGAAATTATCAATTACTAATTTCCGGACCCGTCTGCACCGCAGCAATGCCGTCCGATTTCAATGGCGATTGCATTACCGACATCAATGACTTCGCGGTCTTCGCTTCCTACTGGATGCAGTGCAACATCGATCCGCCGGAGGCCTGCTACTGATTTCAGGCATGCCCAGAAAATCAACAGAAGACCCAAAATCCACTTGACAACGCTGCGGCACACAAGTTATAATTTTTGCGTCGATACCAAGAAGGGAAAGCAGAGAGATTTCCTTTCTTATCTCTGTTCGATTTATGCCAGTTTGTTTTTCCGGGCCACTTGCCGCGTGTCAAAAAAGCGTGAGCTGTTTTACTGTGGAGAGAGGTTTCCTGATGTACAGGGAACAGGAGATATAGTTTGCGGGGCACAGCCGTTGAGGCTGTTTGAGAGAGGCGAGATTATGGATGCGCAAAAAAGCGGAAGGATGAGGGAGGTTTCCTGTGTGCTATTTCTGTCCCTGTGTACCCTATGTGTTTGGGCTGGGCCAACCAGAGTATCAGCGACTATCATTTACTCTAACGGTGCCGGCGACGGTGTAATCGCTGAAAATTTCACAACCCACAACAAAACCGTAGACACCGACGAAATAAATCTGATTGGCTTCCGGGACGACAGTGGGGACCATCAACCCCCGCGAATGCAGGTGCCGGTAATGCTGTTTCGAATCGTGGACTGGTGGAACGCCCCGGATTATACCGCAACCCTGAGTATCTATTGCAGTCACTATATCCCACCGGGGGGTGCTACCAAAAATGTGGAACTGCAATATCATGCCGCCAACTCCACCGGCACAGTAACGGTTACTCAGTTTGAGACCACCGACGCGGTAGTGGGAATCATCAGCGGTACGGGCTGGCTGCACTTTGAGGTCACTAATTACCTTGCGGACGCGGCAAGTAATTATAGACAGTACATTATATTCAACATTGAATTGCCCGATGAGGCAGAATGCACCATCGCGGCCTCGGAAGGGTCATCGGCTCCCAGCTATGAATACACCCCCCGTCTACAGTCGGGTATCGTACCGGAACCAGCATCTCTGACACTGCTGATATTGGCTGGTGCCAGAATATTATTAAAACAACAATACCGGAAAACCTGAATTTTCCAGTCTGTTATTTCAATAACAGAATCAAGGCCGCGAGTATCATTGAGATAATACAGGTTATCACCGCGAAAATACCAACGGTATCTTTGGCTTTTTCGGGCACCGCCTTGAAAGGTTTGTTCACGGCATTGAGTGAGGTGGCCATAATTCTCTGAGGTATGGGGAAATGGCTATAAGGACCGGGTTGGGCAGCGACGGGCTGTTCACTCTCGGCCGGGTCATGTCCGGGCTGAGGAACCTGTGCGGCAGGCTTAGCTTCGGGAGCGGAAGGTTCCTCGGAAGTTCCCGAAACCGCCGCGTCAAGCTCCTGCTCGACGGCCTGGTCGGTTTCGGCATCAATATCTTCAAGCGTGGATTCAGCATCTAAGGAAGAAACTTCGGCTTCATCTACGTTTTCGATTGTTTCGGGTTCTTCCATAGCAAGCATTTCATCGACGTCCTCGGCTGAAGGTGCTGCTTCTTCCTCATCCTGAGTAAGAGCATCCAACGGCTCAGCATGTTCAGCCTCGAGGTCGCCAGCTTCGGCGATTTCATCGGCACTCTCAGCCAACATCGCGTCAATATCTTCAGCGGTAGACTCAGCTGGCGCGGGAGCGGTTTCAACTTCAGCCGCTGCGGCGGGTTCTTTATCCTGCATTTCCGCTTCCAATGACGCCAGAATATCATCGGGGCTCTCCGCAACTGGTTCGGCGGCCTCTGTTTCCTGAACAGCTTCGGCGGAAGGAGCTTCATCCTCAGACAATTCCGCTTCCAATGACGCCAGAATATCATCAGGATTTTCGGTAGCAGGTTCGGCTGTTTCTGTTTCCTGAACGGCTTGGGCAGGTGCTTCGTCTTCAATCAACTCAGACTCCAGCGATGCCAGCAGGTCATCAACCTGAGCATCGACGGTCGATGCGGCTGATTCTGGTTCAGCAACCTCAGCAGTTGCCTCCGCCGGGGCTTCCTCTTTTTCAGCAGCTTCTTCCTGCATCTGAGCATTTACGGAGTTCAATAGAGCATCAATATCATCCTGGCTATCAACCCCGCCCTTGAACTCTTCGGGCAGTTCCTCTTTCGGCTCCGGCTCAACGACCGTGGCTTCGGGCTCATCGTCCAGAATATCCAGTTCACTGGCTATTCTTGCCAGAACATCGTCCACATCCTCCTGAGAATCGACACTGCCCTTAAAATCAGATTTTTTCTTGATTATCGGCTCGGCTGGAGCAGACTTCTTGACGGTATCTTCAGCGACTTCATTATTCAGGGTATCAATCCCCTGTTCCAGCTCGGCCATGGCTTGAGCGACCAGGTCAACCTCACCCTGAGAATCTTCGGCCTCAGCGACAGCGGTCTGGGCCTGAGATTCCTCCTCCGCGCCTAGAGCACTGCCGACATCATCCAGAGACTGCTCAACAGCCGCCAAAAGGTCATCTATGCTGGACTGGTCACTAACATTGCCAACCGGACCGTCTTTTTTATTTTTCTCATCTGCCATTTTCAGATTTCCGTCAAAATCCCAAATAATATTGCTCCACCTACGCGGATGTATTAAGTTAATCGTCAGAAAACATGTACAAAGCCACTAACCAGTTAAATGTAAGAGACAAACAGCCATAAGGGGCAATAAAATGCCGCACGAAAGCAAATCCAGGCAAATACGATTCTACTGCCGTCCGATAAAAACCGGCCAACTGGATATTACCGGACCAGAAGCACATCACCTTAGCGGGGTAAGAAGGCTAAAGCCCGGCACAATAGTGGAGGTTTTTGACGGCGTCGGCGGACTGGCAGACGCCGAGATCATCTCGGCCGACTCCCGCCGGGTGAGCGTCAAAATCAAGGAAATTAATCGCGAGAAATACCCCGAACAGGGCCAAATAATCATCGCTTCCAGCGTTGCTAAAGGTGAGCGATTTGACTGGCTGATTAGCAAATGCACCGAGCTGGGCGTGGACCGAATCTGCCCATTAATCTGCCATCATACCGTCAAACAGCCGGGCAACCCCAAGATCGTCGAACGGTACGAAAATCTAGCCGTCGCGGCGGCAAAACAATGCCATCGACTGTTTCTGCCCCAAATCGACTTTCCCGCGGATTTAGAAAATGTTATCGCTGAAATTACCACCCGGCCCGGCGAAACAATGCTTCTGACGGGTTCTCTAGGAAACGAGGCAGAGCCGTTAGCGGAACTAAAATTTAACCCCCAGGCTAATATCGCGGCCTTCATCGGCCCCGAAGCGGGCTTTACCGAGCAAGAAGAACAATTGCTGATTCAACATGGTGCAAAACCGGTACGGCTGGGCAGAAATATCCTGCGAACCGAAACGGCCGCTGAATCCTTCGCGGCGATATTAGAGGCTAAACGTCTGGCTCAAAGCTGATATGTTTGTCAGGCCAGCTCCGCCACCCGCACCACCATACTGGTCCCGTAGGGATAACCGGTGGCATTGATAGTGAGAAGGCCTTCGTTGACATCTTCCACAAAAGCGATTTGTTCACCGTTATCTATCCAGCGGGCGGATTGAATCTCTCGTTCCAGACCGGTAAAACTGCGTGGTCCTATCCCGCCTCCGGCAACTGTAACATGAGTATTGCCGGCAATCGAAAGGTCGTGAATAAACAAATAAATCTTAGCGCCGCACTGCAAAGCAAAATCATTCCCCTGCCCCTTGAGCGAACAGGGCCGTCCCTTATAAATCGCCTCAGAGTTCTGCTCAACCCACTGCCCCACCCGCAGCAAGGCTGCCCTCTCATAATCAGGGATAGCCCCGCCAGCTGTTGGCCCTACATTGAGCAGATAATTCGCCCCGACCTTTCGGCAGGCACAAAGATTTGTGATAATCTCGGCTGGCGATTTATAATTAAAATCCCTATCCCCAATTCCCCAATGGTCATTCATCGTCTGACACATCTCGGCACAAACATACTTGCTCATCCCCCGCCCGGTTCAGCGGTTTAGGCCGCCCCTGCTCAAACGTGACACTGTCCAGCTCAGGGTGGCCGGTCCGCCCCTGATGGCCCAGGCCGGTATTGTTGATAATCATAGCTTCGGGCTGATATTTGCGAATAGTGCCGTAAAGGTCATCTTCTTTCCAGTCAGCTTCGGGTTTGGACCAGTTGCCGTCAAACCAAAATCCGCCGATTTCGCCATAATTGCGGCAAAGAACCTCAACCGAATTGCGGAGATATTCCAAATAGGCATCGAAATCCTCGTTGAAACTTTCTTGATACCAGTCCAGGGTTGTATGGTAGAAAAACGGTATCAGACCCTCAACCCGGCAGGCTTCGACGAATTCCGCCACCAAATCACGGCCGGCGGGACTGTGCGGTGCGTCATAATCACTCAGCCCGCGGGTGTCATAAAGACTGAAACCCTCGTGATGGCGGGTTGTGATGCAAACATATTTCATGCCGGCCTGACGAGCGAAGCGGGCAATCTCGCGGGCATCGAAATCCGCCGCGGCAAAAGTATCCTTCAGCCCGGCATACTCAGCCTTGTCAAGGGCCCGGCGACTCATAATCCACTCACCCTGACCCAACTGAGAATATAGGCCCCAATGGATAAACAAACCGTAACCGAGGCTTTCAAAGCGTTTATGACGTGGCTGAGCAGCAGGAAAATCCATAATTCACTTCCTTAGTACAACATGATAATTCAATCTGCGGGCACCTTAAAAGACCCGATAAACGCTGTCAAGGGTTAATCTCTTAAAGTTTTTTTCACTTGAAACTTGCAAGCAGCCGCTCTCAAGCTAAAATAGCCCGCTATGAGCATAAAAATCCACGACATTTCCATGACCCTGAAAAACGGCATGTTGACCTATCCGAAAGATGTACCGTTCAAGCGGTATCGTCAGCGGGATATGGACCAGGGTGACTCCTCGAACACTTCGGCGTTTGAAACATCGGCGCACGTGGGCACTCATGTCGATGCGCCTCTGCATTTCGTGAACGGACGCTACGGCACGGAATCTATCGGTCTGGACCAGCTTTACGGGCTGGCGTATGTGGTGGATTGCCGGGGTGTGCCGGCAGTTGGAGCAGCGGAGCTGGAAGGCAAAGTACCCGCCGGCACCAAACGGCTGCTGCTTAAAACCAACAACTCCCAAGACCTCAAAGATCACCCCGACGGTCCTTTCCATAAAGATTTTGTATATCTCACCGGCTGCGGCGCTCAGTTTTGCGTCGATAACGGCATTGTTACGCTGGGCATAGATTACCTGACGGTGGATAAATCAGGTATCCCGGAAAAGGCCGCCCACCATGCCCTGCTGGGCCATAACATCCTGATTATCGAAGGCATTATGCTGGCCGACATCAAGCCGGGTGAATATTTCCTGGCTTGCGGCTCACTCAAAATCGCCGGCAGCGACGGGGCACCGGCCCGGGCAGTTCTTATCGAAAACTTCACGGTTTAACTATGCCCGGCATCAACGAATTTATTTCTAATCGCTGGGACCAGCCCGGCGGCTATCGTGCGGTACTCAAAGTCGCTTTCCCGCTGATTCTTTCTACGGGCATGCACACCATCCAGATGTTCATCGACAGTATATTCCTGATGCACTCCTCGCAGGACGAAATGGCCGCCTCGTCACTGGCGGGCCTGACCAGTTTCGCTTCGTCATGCCTGTTCTTCGGCATTATCGGATACATTTCCACTTTCGTCGCTCAGTACACTGGCGCCAAACGCCCGCGACAAGTCGGACCTTCCATCTGGCAGGGGTTCTATCTGGCGACGGCATCCTGGCTGCTGCTGCTCTGCCTGATTCCCCTGGCCCCAGAAATTTTCAACTGGGCCGGGCATAACGCCAATATCCGCCAACACGAAATAACTTATTTTCGCATTATGACATTCGGTACCTTGCCCATCCTGACAGCGGTCGCGGCGTCCAGCTTTTTTAATGGACGGAGCAAAACCTGGACCGTCATGGCCGTACACGTCGGCGGAAACCTGATTAACATCACCCTGGACTATGCTTTGATTTTCGGCAACTGGGGCTTCCCCGAATGGGGCATCAAAGGGGCTGCCTGGGCCACCGTTATCGCCAATACCTGCTGCTGCCTGGTGTTCCTGGGCCTGTTCCTGCTGCCTCGACGCTTCCGCAGCGAATTTAACTCACTGAGCGGCTGGCGGCTGAACCTGAACCTGATGAAACGCCTGATTCGTTTCGGCGGGCCAAACGGGCTGCACTTCATGCTCGATATCATGGCCTTCAATTTCTTCATGACCTTTGTCGGCAGAATCAGCCCCGAAGTCATGACCGCCTGCTCTATCGGCATGAGAATCAATATGCTCGCCTTTATGCCCATGATAGGTTTCGGCATGGCCGTGAGCATTCTGGTCGGTCAGGCCCTGGGCGATAACAATCCTACGCTTGCCAAAAAGGTCACCTGGTCCGCCACCGAAATGTCGTTTGTGTATATGACAATCATCTCCCTGGGCTACTGGTTCACGCCGGACCTTTTCCTGATTCCGTTTAAGGGTTCTCAGGATTTAACTGCCATCCGACCAATTGTGGTTAATCTGATGGCCTTTATCGCAGTATATTGCCTTTTTGATGTCGGCAATATCACTTTCTCCGCCACCCTGCGCGGGGCCGGCGACACTCGCTTTGTGATGTACCTGGGCGTAACTCTGGCGTGGGTAACAATGGTCCTGCCCACCTGGCTGGCCGTCACATACGGATGGGGACCGGGCAACGGTTTGTACCTGAGCTGGACCGCGATAACGTTTTATGTCTGCCTGCTGGCGGTGGTTTTTCTGCTGCGCTTCCTGAAAGGAAAATGGACTACCATGCGTGTAATCGAACCGGAAATCGCCCCGCCGCCCCTGGTGGATATTCCCGCTGTTGACGCCGAACCATAAAAAAATGCCATGCCCGAACTTCATATTAACGACAAAATAACCATCCCCGAAGAATTCATCCGGGTCACTTATATCCGCTCCAGCGGGCCCGGCGGACAAAATGTCAACAAAGTCAACACGCGGGCTCAGCTCACTTTCGACCTGGACCGCTGTGAAATTCTTGCCGCCCCGGTTCGACATCGCCTGAAAGTTCTGGCTGGTAAACGCTATACCAAATCCGGCTCCATCCAGATGGAATCAGACCGCCATAGGCATCAGGCCCGAAACCTTCAGGACGTACTATGTAGGCTGCGGCACCTGATAAATCAAGCCCTTATCCCGCCCAAAAAACGCCGCCCCACCAAACCCACCCGAACCTCAATCCAAAAACGACTCGACCGTAAAAAACAACATTCACAACTGAAAACTCAGCGGGGGCAAACCTATCCCTGAAGACTAGCGCCGTTTCTCGGCAGTCACATTAGAAGCCCAGAGTTTCTCCGGCACAGCATCCTGAAGAAAACCAACCACGCCGCTGATTTCATCTTTCACATTTTGTATCTCCGCTTCCAAAGCAACGTCCGGCCAGAGAGCCGCCAGCTCAACCTGACCCTTCATCATCCCGGAAAACTCCGCCACGGTATCCTCCACCACAACTCTGGGTTCTTTTTCACGGTCGCTAACCAGATATATGCCGCTCAAAACAAATCCCAACAGAACCAGGGCCGCAACCCTGCTTATCCAGCGGTGAAAATCCGACTTGGCGACCTTAGCGCGATAATCTGAAATATTAAGATTATTATCAGCCTGCGCCCATCTTTGCAGAATGCGTGCTTCACTGCGCTCAAGTGCCGAGTCAACACCAATCGCGCCAGCAAGTTCATGCTCAATTTCGGCCAACGTTCCAGCCCAGCCCCGACACGACTCACAATGCGCCACATGTCGCAATAAGGAAAGACTATCCAACCGCCCCCGGTCATCCAGTTCAGCCTCTATTCGACGACGATAAATAAAACAAAACATCATTCAACCCTTTCAGCCAACTTGACATTATTCCGAAACAAGTGACTATAATCTGTAATTTCCGGGCGATTCACCAACTCACGCTCCAGCCGCTTACGACTGCGATGCAGCAGAACACGCACCGAAACACGCGTCTTCTTCATCACCCCGGCGATCTCCGCCGTTGTCATTCCTTCTTTATAACGCAGCCATAGAACGCTATGCGTTTCAGGCCCTAACAGACCGACCACTTCCCATAGCCACTCGCTGTCATCTTTAATAGGGGCCGACAATTTACCCACCGCCTGCTCCGACAAACTATCCGGCTTTTTCTTGCGATACGCCGAAACAATCTGGCGATAAGCGATAGTGAACAGCCAGTTCTTCAGCGAGTACCCGCTGTCAAACGAAGCGATGGCAGCGTAAGCCCGCATAAACGTCTCCTGCACAATATCCTCAGCCTGGTCATAACTGCCCATCCGCCCCCAGGCAAACAGCAACAACGGACGAGAATAGCGACGCACCACCTCCGTAAAGCCGGCCCGTTCACCCTCAGCGGCTAAACGGGCCAGTTCTTCGTCAGCTTTGGATATATAACTCTCAGGCATATTCGCCATATCTACCGCTTGATGCTCAGTTTGACTTGAGCTTGTTCAGTTCCGTAAGACCTTTTTGGATAAGACGCTTTTTCATAATATGAGCCTTGGCCATTTCGAACAGCTCCACCGAAGGATACCGAAAATGCACGCTGATATTGTTCTTGTCCCATTTCATACTCGTTGCGTCAAACATCTCAGACACTTCCGACGAATCGCCATGTTTCAATTCAATGAACGCCCTGAGACCCATCAGGCTCTTGGCGATTCGCTCGGCATCCGCGTCATTGCCGGCAACCATATCCATCTGCACATCCAGATAGCAGCCGTCATATTCACCTATCTTGAGCGTGAAAGTCTCCAGTTTTTTCGCCAGCGCTGCCCGCGGCTTATTCGCCACCAGTTCATTGAGACTCTGAGCCGATGCCACAAACACCACGCCTTCAGGTGCCTCAACCAGTCCGGTCAGCGGGCCCTCACCCTCAGCCAGCGATTTGCCCTCTCCCTCAAGCAAATCTATCATCTGCTGAACCGCCGCCTCACTCTGAGAAACAACAATCATACTGTCAGCCGCGAAAATTCCGCACTGATTGCGCCCGCGCACCTTCTCAACCCAGTGATATATGGTTTTGCCCTTATACACGCTTTCTGAATACGCGGCATTACCTTTCAGCAAAGATTCAAGTTTGCCCTGGTCGTACTTGCCGTAAAACAACGCTACCACGTTTTCTTCTTTAGCGTCGGGGCCCAAAAGAGTCAGACCATAAATATCCTCGGTCGGGTCACAGCCGGTAATTTCAGCAATATCATCTATCTTCTGCTGAGCCTGCTCAGGGATTTCCTGACTGACAAGCCACCATAAATCCGTACCGCCCAACGCCTCAAAATCAACATGGGCCAGCCATTTCGCCTCAACCGGAACCTGAGCCAGATTCAAAGGAGCAGCCCCAACCCCATTGACCAAGCCCAACACCAGAACCAATAATAGAATAACCTTTTTCATCGTTTTAAGTCCTTTCCAACATCCATAAGAGATTGTAACATTTTTACCAGTTTTATCGCAGAAAAACCACCGCGGCTCACCCACTTATACGAGTACCCTCAAACAATTGTTACAATCACCCCGTAATTTAAGATAAAAAATCACCACCCCAAGCCCCCTGGTTTCACATAAACTACTAACTATAAAGATGTTACAAAAACAAACCCTCCGCCCCCACTTATTACTACATTACTATTACAAACTTGACACCACCACTCTGCCTCACTAGACTATCCAACTTACCCCACGGGGTGTAGCTCAGCTTGGCTAGAGCGCCTGCTTTGGGAGCAGGAGGCCGCAGGTTCGAATCCTGTCACCCCGACTTGTAATGTCTTATTATTTCACATCTTACAATCACGGGCTAAACCCACCAAAACCCTTTATGACACTCTTTATGACACTTTTGTAAAAAAATGGCCGCGTTCCCAGGCAAAAAACGCGGCCATCGCAGTGAGTGTCGATCTTGCGATCGACTGGCAGGGCTAATCAATCAAATAAATCGTAAAATCGTCCACGGCTGGCGGTCCGACTGCGTCGGCGGTAACTTCGACCGATACCCCGGCGGATTCGTAAGTGGTTTCACCAACCGTGCGATATGACTTGATGGTGTATTCCAGCTCGGTCTCGTTGGCATGGTTGGTGGTGTCGGTGGCTGAATAGTTTCGGGTTCCTCCGTGCAGGCTGACGGTGGTCAGTAGAGTTGCAGCGGCTCCGCTGATGGACCGGTAGACTTTGAACCCATCCGGCGTGGCGGGTTCCAGCTCGTCGTTATGCCGCCAGGTCAGACAAACCTGGCCGGCGGCCAGCGGAAACGCGGCGACATTAACCGGGTCGTTACCAGGCACCAGGCTCACGTCGCCTGAACCATCCACACTCACCGGTGCCACCGGCGACGGGTCCGCAATCTGGTCATGGCTGATCCGGTAGCGAATGTAGTCCCAGTTATAACCATCAAGGTCCTGATCTGTGACCATGTGGGTCGTGGTATTATCCGGGTCGGGAATCCAGCCGACGGCAGTGTCGTTATAATCAACCATTATACACCTAACGCCCTATAAATAATATCATACGCGGAGGGCTTGCCGACCGCGCCGATATGTGTGGGATTGCCAGTCGGGCTCGGCTTACCGGATTCCATTAGTTGCCAATTTAGGGGGGTGAAGTCAAGATTATCCGGATCTGCAAATTGAGGATTGACGATCAAATCATTATCGCCCGCGGTTGCCGTGCCACCGTAAGCGTTGGTACAGTTATAATAACAATTGTAATCTTCGATTGTCGGGCGTGACCATAGATTATACAATGACGGATAGTAACCATAGCCAGCCGTGTGGATTATGTTATTAATCATGCTACCGCCGTTATGGTCCTGTACGGCTGCGATGCCAAATGACTTGGTATATAAGTGGTTGACAATGTTGTATATCGTGTTGTTTTCGATTCTTGTGCCAATGCCCGTAGAAACGATGCCACAAGCAATGTTAGTGTCATCGACATGAGTCACATTGCTTATCGTATTATTAATAATAGACCCAAAACAGTAAGACCCGACCAAATCGATACCCCATATACCAGCCGTCGCCCTGTCTTCCGACCTTACCCAGAAATGCTCAAAAAGCAAAGACGCGGGCTTCGACGGTTTCCTGCCCAAACCCGTCAGAAGAAAAGACCTGCTTGCCATGATGGCCTCACTATTATCAGAAACACCCACAAAAAAAAACCGCCAGCCCAATAACCACCCGACATTCAATAAACGAAAAACGCAAGCACTCCGTACGTATTTTACTGGTCGAGGACGACCTGAAAAACCAGAAGCTCGCCGAACATATCTTGAAAACCGCGGGCTATTCGGTAAAAACCGTCGAAAATGGAATCGAAGCCCTCAAAGAAATTGAACAAAACCAATACGATTTAATCTTCATGGATATGCAAATGCCCTTGATGGATGGCCCGGAAGCCAGTAAAAAAATCAGAGAATCCGGACAGCATGAAATACCCATTATCGCTTTAACAGCAAATGCCTTCACCGAAGACAAACAGATATGCCTCGACGCTGGCATGAACGACTATCTCTCCAAACCTATCGAACGAGATGATGTCTACAAAATAATCAAAAAATGGGTGCTCAACCCCGAACCCCAAAATAACCCGCAGCCCAAATTCGTTTCCTAACCGGAAATTATCTGGATTGCGGTCACCATCAGCTCAACATTACTATTGCCGTTATAGCGGTTAATCACCGGCGTAAACGCTAAATCAAAACTCGCCGCGTCGATAAGCTTCTTTTCAATCTTCGCCTGGCCAAATGCCACCGCCCGAAATACATTTTGCGGTGTCCCCTTACACTCCGCCGGACAAACCAGAAACTGCAAATGGTCCCCGCTCCGTCCCATCTTCCGGGGCGGATTCACCAGACACAGATTCCGAGCCGCCAGCAGAATTTCCGGATTACCCGACCCGAACGGCCCCAGCTTTTCAATCGTCTGCGCGGTTTTCATGTCCAGACGCCGCAAATCAACCTCAGCATCAATCGCCAGCGTAGGTGTCAAATCCAAATCTGCCAGCTTGCCGCCCGCGTATTCAATAAACGCCGCCCGCAACGCCTCAAGTTTCGCCGGCTCAACTGTCAAACCCGCCGCCATCGTATGACCGCCGAAACTCAGAATATTTTCCGCACAAGCCTCCAACGCTGTACAAATATCAAAACCCGGTATACTCCGGCACGAACCCATCAAACGCTCGTCCTGAGCCGTCAGAATCACCGTCGGCTTGTTATAGGTGTCCACTATTTTACTGGCCACAATGCCTATCACCCCGCCGTGCCAGTTCTCTCCCGCCAGCACAATCCCCCGGCACGCTTCCTTATCCATCCCCAACTGCCGCACCTGCAAGGCCGCTTCCTCGAATATCTGATTCTGCACCTTCCGACGCTGCTGATTAAGATTTTCCAGATACGCCGCGATTTCCTCCGCTCGTGCCGGCCCGCTCCGCGTAAAAAGTTCCACCGCCAAACGAGCATGCCCCATCCGACCCGCCGCGTTCAAACGTGGTGCCAGTTTGAACCCAATATCGCTGCTCTGCAACGCCGTACCCGTCAAACCCGCCGCCTCAATAAGCGCCCGTATCCCCAAATCCGAACTATCCGCCAGACACTTCATCCCAAACTGTGCTAGTATACGGTTCTCACCCTGAAGCGGCACTACATCAGCGATAGTACCCAACGCCACCAGCCCTGTCGCCGTTATCAGAAACTCCCGAAACTCCGACGTAACCTTCTCTGAGCCGCAAAGCTGCTGGCTAAGACCCCAAGCCAGTTTGAACGCCACCCCCGCCCCGCACAAATCATGATTAGCGTAATCCTGACCCGGCAAATTCGGATGCAGAATACTCACCGCCGCCGGCAGTTCGCTCTCCAGCTTATGATGGTCTGTAATCACCAAATCAACCCCCAGCTCCGCCGCCCGTGCCGCCGGCTCAACCGCCGTCACCCCGCAGTCAACCGTAATAATAAGCTTCGCCCCCTTCTCCGCTAGCTGCTCAATCGCCTGCACATTAAGACCATAGCCCTCATCCAGACGATGCGGCACATAATAATCAGCATCAACCCCCGCCAGCTTCAGGCACCGCCACAGCAGCGAAACCCCCGTAATCCCATCCACGTCATAATCGCCGTAAAGAACTATCTTCTCCCGTTCGTTCAGCGCCCGCGTAATCCGCCCCACTGCCGCCGACATCCCCACCATATCACCCGGCCCAATCAAATCACCCAAAGACGGCTGTAAAAAACGCCGGGCCGCCTCAAAATCATCTATCCCCCGATTATACAAAACCTGAGCGACAACTTCCGGCACACCCAACTTGGACGCGAACGGCAAACGCTCACCCCAAGGCTCGGCAATCTGCCAGACCGCCGAACCAGATTTGCGAGAATAAAGACGGGACACTATAACACCATGCTTCTATTTGAAATAGTCAACAGCATTGACAAATATCCCCAAACCGTCGGCACGTTCAAGCTTCTCTCTGGTCCAGCGCGGATGCTGAGTCACTTCCACAAAACGTTCCGGATGCGGCATCAGACCCAGCACTCGACCCGTCGAGTCACACAAACCCGCGATATGGTCCGTAGAACCATTCGGATTAACCGGGAACCCGCCAAACTGCCCGTCTTTATCAACATACCGAAACGCCACCTGACCGTTATCCTGCACGCTTTTCAAAATCCCCTCCTCAGCAAAACAAACCTTACCTTCGCCATGAGCGATAGGCAGATAAATCCGCTGACCAGGCCGAACAAAAACACATTTATCTGTTCCCGGCTCAAGATAAACCCAACGATCCTCAAACTTCCCGCAGTCATTATATGTAAGCGTAGCCTGCTGCAAACCAACATTCGCAAACTGCTCATCAGTCAGACCCGGCAGCAGACCAGCCTTGACCAGAACCTGAAAACCGTTACAGATACCTATCACCAACTTATCCGCATCGATAAACTCCCGCACCTGCTCACGAAAATGATGAATCAACTGATTAGCCAGTATCTTGCCCGCCGCGATGTCGTCGCCGTAACTAAACCCGCCCGGCAATGCCAGAATCTGATAATTACTCAGCAAACCCGGCTCAGCGATAAGCTTGTTCACATGCACAGATTCCGTCTCCGCACCAGCCAGCTTAAACGCGTGAGAAGTCTCCAAATCACAATTAGTCCCCGCCGTCCGCAGCACCAATACTTTTACATTAGGCATATTTTTTCTTCTATCTAATCCGTTTCTATTGTCGTTAAAGTATCTTCCAACTAAACATCTGCATAAAAAGCAACACCAGGCAATTGACGTTAAGTAAAATAGTCCCGCCGTCAGGCGGCACCTGGCCGTTCACTCTTGCCTCATGCCTCATGCCCCTTGCCTTGTATCTCATATCTTAAAAAGCGGCTCCTGCCACGCAGCCTTGAGTGACTTAATATCCGCGTTAATAACTTTCTTGGCATTACGTCCACGAATCACTACTTTCGTACCGGAACCAACCTTGCCGATTTCACCAAAACGCACATTCTTCAATATCTCCGCGATTTTACCAAAATCGTCCGGCCGAACCTCCAGCACAAACCGACTGGTCGTCTCACTGAATAACAACTGGTCGTCCCTGGTTATATCTCCCTCCACCGGAACCGCCGCCAGGTCAGCTTCCAAACCATAACCGCCCGCAAAAGCCATCTCCGCCAAAGCCACCGCCAGCCCGCCCTCGCTGCAATCATGACAGGAAATCACCAAACCTTTACTAATCGCTTCAGCCACCGCCTTAATAATCTGCGGACCAGCCTTGAGGTCAACCCGCGGTACATTCGCACCCAGCTGACCTTGCAGTTTGTAATAATACGAACCACCCAGCTCATTTCGAGTCGGCCCAACCGCGACAAGCAGATTGCCCGGCTCTTTCAAATCCATCGTCACACACTTTCGTGCGTCATCGACAATCGCCATCGCACTTACCAGCAGCGTCCCCGGAATACTAATCGTCTCACCACTGTCAGTCACAAACTCATTATTAAGCGAATCCTTGCCGGAGATAAACGGCGTGCCATAAGCCATCGCCGCGTCATAACAACCCTGAGCCGCCTTAACCAGCGAACCCAACCGGTCCGGCTTGGCACAGTTACCCCAGCAAAAATTATCCAGAATACTAATCTTGTCAGGCCGGGCCCCCACCGCGACCACATTACGCACCGCCTCGTCAATCGCCGCTAAAGCCATCGCATACGGGTCCAAATCACTATATTGGGGACATATACCACAACCAATCGCCAGCGCCCTGTCCTCACCCAATATCGGCTTGACCACCGACGCGTCGCCCGGCCCGTCATTCTCCACACCCACCAGCGGCTTAATCACCGAACCGCCCTGCACCTCATGGTCATACTGACGCACCACCCATTCCTTGCTGGCCACATTGTAATCACCCAATATCGCCTTCAAATCGTCAGTATAATCATTCTTCACCGGCAGTTCCGGCTCAGCGTGCTGCGGAATATGCCCAAACCGCCTTACGCGTAAAACGCGGCAGACCGTCATGCAGAAAATCCATATCCAACCGACCAACAATCTGTCCCCCCATAATGCAGATCCAGCTTGCCGCCATTGCCAAAATGACCTATCACCGTAGCTTCGACATCTTCCGCCGCAAACACCGCGCGCGAATCTCATCCAAATTCTCCGGCGGAACCGAAATAACCATCCGCTCCTGAGCCTCACTAATCCAAACTTCCGTATAGCTCAGCCCCTGATACTTCAACGGAATCTTTTCCAAATCAACCACCGCCCCCAGCTTCTCGCCCATCTCGCCCACCGCACTGCTCAGCCCACCGGCCCCGCAATCGGTAACCGCTACATAAAGACCCTTATCGCGAGCCTGCATCAGCGTATCGAGTACCTTCTTTTCGGTAATCGCGTTACCAATCTGCACCGCGTGTGAAAACAGAGTCTCATGTTCATGCGTCATCTCGCCGCTGCTGAACGTCGCCCCGTGAATACCATCACGCCCCCGTCCTGCCTGCCGCCCACCACCATAATCAGGTCGCCTTCGCGAGCCGAACCAAAACACTTATCGCGCGGAATCAAACCGATATTACCGCAGAACACCAGCGGATTGCCCATATAGCGGTCATCAAACAGCACCGCCCCCGTTCACCGTCGGTATCCCCATCCGGTTGCCGTAATCACGCACACCTGCGACCACACCCTTCATTACCCGCCGCGGATGCAATACACCCGCCGGCAGTTCGTCCAGCTTCTTGTCAGGCCGCGCAAAACAGAAAATATCCGTGTTAGCGATCGGCTTAGCACCCAGCCCCGTACCCATTGGGTCACGAATACAACCGCCGATTCCCGTCGCCGCCCCCGCCGTAAGGCTCGATCGCCCGAAGGATGATTATGCGTCTCAACCTTAAAGCAAACCCCATAATCATCATTAAAATCAATCACACCCCGCGTTATCCTCAAACACCGAAATACACCACGGCTTAGCTAAATCAAACGTCGCCTTGGCGATAGTCGATTTCAGCAGATTATCAACCAGCCACCTTCTGAACCTGCTCCTCACCGTCATATTCCGTAAACTCAATCGTCCCTCTAAAAGTTTTATGCCCACAATGCTCACTTCCAGGTCTGAGCGATCATCTCCAATTCAATATCCGTCGGCTCCCTCTCCAGCTTGCGAAAATACTCCTGGATCGTCTTCATTTCCGTAACCGTCCAAAAACAGGTCACAGTCCTTACTCATCTTCTCCAAAGCCGCCTCGTCAAGCTCGCGAATAGGCCAGTTCCTAATCTTTAGTTCGTAAGGCCGAACATGCGGACTCGGCGGCTCAGAATCAGAACCTATCAACACATCCTCGATACAGTCATTACCCCAAAACCCGCCCAGCGATAACCTTTTGCTCATACTCGCTCAACGCCCCATCAATGAAAATATTTCCGACCTGTCCGCGCCGACTCCGCCCCAAAATTCATATCTCGAATCCCCATCAGCGCCGAACCCCGCCACCGGGTCAGTCACACCCCGGCTTGAGATGAACCTCAAACAAATTTACCTGACCAAAATCACTCGGAACCGGGGCCGGCCCAATATAATAATTCTCGCTAACCGGATCAACCAGCAGTTCCGCCGCCACCCTCGCTCGACCTGCTCACGGTCCAGCTCACCCCTCAATCAGCATAACCCGCACCGAACGAACAGCCTTAACCGAGCCAATACCAAGCTGCTTTATATCCGCCGCGATTTCCTGAGCATTTACATCCAGATACTCATCTTTTTGTAGTAGTTTCAATACGCCAGTTCATTATTCAGGGAGTTCCTTGCGTCTGAGCTTGCGCGCGACCAGGGTATCACGTTGCTCCTGGGCCCGCGTCAGCATTTTGGTAAGAGCCTTGCCGTTATTTTCACGCAGGGCCCTTTGTATTTTCGTCAATTCCTTCACCAAACGAGCGATCGCCTGGTCAGTATTCACCGAATTCTCCATCAATATATCATGCCAAACCGAAGGAGCCCCCGAAGCGATACGAGTCGTATCCAGAAAACCCTTACCGCAAAGCATCGTCCTCTTCCAGATTGCTCGCATTGACCAGAGCCGCCGCCAAAATATGCGGCAAAATGACTTATCCGAGACAAAACCTGGTCATGCTTCGTCGGTGACATGTGCGAAACACGCATCCCCAAAGCCTCCCAGAATTCCTTCAGAAAATTGTATGTCCCAGAGCTCGTCTTGGCCGTCGTCCCCAAAATACAATTCGCCTGGTCAAATAAATCCGCACGAGCAAAATCAACTCCACGCTGCTCAGAAACCCGCCATCGGATGAGAGCCCAGAAATTCCACGCGCGATCCGGCAGATATTTATTAGCCCAACGCTGCGGTGCTAATTTGGTACTACCCTACATCTGTAACTATAACACCCGTCATTCAACGACGGAGCAATAGCCTTCATTAATTCAGGAAATACCCCCTATCGGACCTGCCAAAACCACCAAATCAGCCCGCGAAACCGCACGGGCAGCCGTCGAATAAACCTTGTCAACCGTGCCCGCTTCCAAAGCCTTCTGTAAAGTAACCTCACGATGGCTGTAACCAACACGCTTGACGTGCGGAAATATACGGTTCACCGCCAGCCCTAAAGAGCCGCCCAAAAGACCCAGGCCTAAAATCGATATAGATTGTAAATCTTTAATTAACATAGTTTTATATTTTTCCAGGACAAAATCACATTCCCACAGAAGCTATCGCCCTGGACCATTAATGTCAATTTTTTTCTTGAAGTCGCCAACCATAATCACTAAGATTGACAGCCGATTGGGTAGTGGTCTGGACGTATATGCCGGACCATTTGGTTACCGAAGGCTGTGACAAACGTAACGCCATCGGCAAAATGTAGTATGAAATGATATAACCACCCCAGGTGACTATTGCGGGCAGCCTGGGATTTTTGCTATAGGGACAAGCGTCAATGGCTCAGAACCTGGAAATGCTTCAGCTTGACGAAGAAATCGTAAATAACACCTGGCTGGAATTCGAAAAGCCGCTCGCCGACCTGCAAAACCAGATTCGAGAACTCACCGACCTGCAAGCCAGTAAGGGCATCGACTATTCCACCGAAATCCGTCAATTACGCGACAACCTCGCCGCCCTAACCCGTAAAATTTACGACAACCTCACCGCCTGGGAAACCGTACAGATCGCCCGTCATCCCAAACGCCCCCTGTTCATGGACTACGTTGACATGATGGTCAAGGACTTCGTCGAGCTCAAAGGCGACCGGTTCTACGGCGACGACCAGGCCATCGTCACCGGATTCGGACGTATCGGCCACGAGAAAGTCATGATTGTCGGCCAGAACAAAGGACGCGACACCAAAGAAAAAATCGCCTGCAATTTCGGCTGCGCCCACCCCGAAGGCTATCGCAAAGCCCTCGCCAAAATGAAGCTCGCCGAAAAATTCAATCTGCCCGTAATATGCCTCATCGACACCCCAGGGGCCTATCCCGGCATCGGTGCCGAAGAACGCGGACAGGCCCAGGCCATCGCCGTAAACCTCATGGAAATGTCTACGCTGAAAGTCCCCATCGTCTGCGTCGTCATCGGCGAAGGCGGGTCCGGCGGAGCATTGGGCATCGGAGTCGGCGACCGCATCGCTATCATGCAATACGCCTGGTATACCGTAGCGTCACCCGAAGCCTGCGCAGCCATCCTCTTCAAAAATGGCGAACAGGCACCCCACGCAGCCGAGGTACTCAAGCTCACCAGCAAAGACCTGCTCAAGCTTGAAGTCGTCGACCACGTCGTAACAGAACCGCTCGGAGGAGCCCATCGCAACCCCCACGAAGCTGCCCACAACCTCGAAAGCTACCTCATCAAGACCATCCGCGAGCTCAAACGCTTCAAACCGGAAAACCTCACCGAAAACCGCTACCGAAAACTCCGCAGCATAGGACAATTCACCCAGGTCCAGAAAACCAAAGGCATAATCAAGGTCACCGACGACGGAAAAAGACTCCAAACCGTGCAAAGACAGGCCCCCGCACCAAAATCAAAAGTAAAAGCCTGACCTTTGAAAAAGGCTTTAGGCCGCCCAACAAAAGCCGAGCCGCGTAAGCGGCCGGATACCAACCATTTAGCCACCAAGCCGTTCCCTCATCCCTCATCCCTTCTTCTTGCATAGCAAGGCCCTGGTGATGTACCAATCACGCAAGCGACCAACAGAAACGCCAAATACGCCAAACGCCCGCGCCGATTTATGAGTGCGATACGCACCTTAGTTGTGCTTAGAATTCCCAACACACCCGGCTATACGCTTCCGGTACGCCTCTATACTCCGGCTCTCCTGCTTCAGACCGTTTATAAAAACCGTAGGTGTCCCCCGCACCCGGCACCGCCGAGCTGCTTCCATATCCGCCGCCAGCATGGTATCCATCCGCTCCTCATCCCCAACAACTTCATCAAACTTCTTCATATCAATTCCCAGCTCACCGGCATATTCACGCAACCGCTCAACCTCCAGCTCATCAGGCCGAGCCATTACCATATCATACATCCGCCAGAAACCATCGGCCCCTTTTTCAAGCCGTGTTAGCTCCAAAGCCGCATGCGCCGCCTTGGCCTTATCATGAAACTTCAAAGGATAATGTTTAACTACCAACCGAACATCTTCTGGATACTCCTCCAGCAACTGATTCAGCTTCGGATATTCCCGAACACAGTACGGACACTGCATATCCACAAACTCCACGATAGTTACCGCCGCGTCCGCCTTGCCACGCACCGGCGAATCACCAATCGGCACATCATAAACATTCGTGTCCGGCACACCTTTGCTCTTAGCTGCCGGCTGGCCCTCTGCCGACCTACCCTCAAGTTTATCCAGAACCTTCCGCATATCAGCCCGCAGCAATTGCACCTCCCGACGAAGATGCCCCAACTCATTTTGCAGAATCCGCCTGTCTTCTTGTGCGTCACTCCGTATCACCGCGAAATTAAATACCACTTCCACAGCCTTCTGCTCCAGGTCATTAGTCTCCAGCCTTACCACTCTTGACACCCGACCAGCCGGTATCTTCAGCGAATCAAACTCTACTTCAAGAACCCCCGCCCCACCCGGCACGAGCCGCCTGTCACCAGTTACACCTGACAAACACGCACACGTACTCGTAATTTTGCGAATAAATAAATCTTCACTGCCCGGATTCTCAAAAAACACCGGCCCCACAATCTCATCGCCGTCAACAAAACTGCCCAGCTCGACCTCACGCTGCTCCAGCCGCAACACCGGCCCAAAACGAAAAACCTCGGCATTCACCTCACGCTCCAAATTTTCAACCTTGGCAGACCTGCCACAACCAACCCAGGCAGCCCCAATAACCAAAACCATCAAAAACCGTATTTCTCTCATCAAAGCACCTCGATAATATTATATTTCTGCACCTTAATATCTCGACCAATCAACCCCGCCGGGGCTACAATTACCCTAAAATACCTGCCCATACGATACTCTTCCAGCGATTTCCTGCTGCCCCAAAACCTTATACCCACTCAAAAGTAAAGGCTTATCCAATCGCGAGTTATGACAAATATAGACCTATAACCTTCCGCCAGAACACAATTCAAAATCATTGACAACCAGCCACGATTTCTGTACAATACCTACCAGAGTGGTTGTTTTTAGCATTATGGCCTGCCGATTCGTCTCTGCCGTTGTTTTTAACACCCTGCAAGTAAAGATTTTTATAGTGTTATCGACATAATAGCAGGCCGATACTGTTTTTGGCATGACTGCTTACCGATAAACACAAAGGGATAAAACCCAGCGGTTGGGTACAAAGATTTGAGCCGTATTTACTGAGGTAATTGAATAATGAAAAAGTTCTATTATGTCTTCGCGTTAATGACTCTAATGACCAACTCAGCCATCCTGAACGCTGAGGATTGCCATTATCGCCCCCGTTATGACCTAAGCGGAGATTGTCAGGTGAACCTGGTAGACTTTGCCCTGATGGCCCAGGACTGGCTCATCGACTGCCAGGCATTCCCCGAAGAACCCGCATGTATCCCACTCGACCTCGACAACGATAACTACGACGTTGCGCAGGATTGCGATGACAACAACTCTGAAGTCTATCCCGGAGCCCCCGAAGATTGCTACAACGCCATTGACGACGACTGTGACGGCCTGATCGACAGCGATGACCCGGATTGCAACTATTGCGGAGATGGATACTGCACCAACGAAGAAGATGCCATGACATGCCCCGAAGATTGTGAATCGACATGTGGAGATAGTTTTTGCACACACGCTGAGGATGCCGGGGATTGCCCCGACGATTGCCCCCCGATGTGTGGTGATGGATTCTGTACCCACGCCGAAACCGCACTGGATTGCCCATTTGACTGCCCACCAATCTGTGGTGACGGATTCTGCTCACCTGAAGAAGATTTTATCAGTTGCCCTCAGGATTGCCAAACTGGTGCTATATGCGGCGACGGATTCTGTGATTACATGATGGGAGAGGATGAATATAACTGCCCCAGCGACTGCGGAGGAGGAACTATGGGATGCGGAGACGGATTCTGCGATTACGCCATGGGAGAGGACGAGTATAACTGCCCCAGCGACTGCGGAGGAGGAACTATGGGATGCGGAGACGGATTCTGCGATTACGTCATGGGAGAGGATTCGCAATCATGCCCGCAGGACTGCCAGCCCCAGATGATTTGTGGAGATGGATACTGCGAACCTGACGAAATTTATTCCTGCCCCGAAGATTGCGACTACTAAGAAATTCCAAAAAATCAACCGAGGACGACACCCCAAAATGTCGTCCTCTTTTTTTTGTCATCCCAAAGTAAAAATAAAAACACCTCCGCCAAAGGCGGCACCGAGCCGTTCACTCTTGCCTCATCCCTCATCCCTCTTGCCTTCTTAATAATGCCTTCTCCAGACATTTCCCCCGATCTAACTTGACTTTCCACCCCCAACAGCCCTATAAAACAGTATGAAAAATAAAGGTCTGACCGCAAAACAAGCACAGGAGATAAATCATGACTGATAAAGAGCAAAAACCCCAAAATCCAACCCCCGAAAACCAAGGCCCTTCCTGCTGCTCGACCGGCTCATCGAGCTGCGGTTGCGGCAGTAACCTCAAATGGATTATCCTCGCCGCCATATTCCTGGTCATAATTATGATTTACAAGAACAGCCAAAAGAAAGTACCTACCGACGAACACGGCGCCCCCGACGTCGGCATCGCCTGGCAGCAATACGACCAGGCCCTCAAAAACGCCGCCGCCAATAACCAGCCCATCCTGCTAGCCTTCCACGCCGAATGGTGCGGCCCCTGCAAATACATGGCCGGCGAAGTTTACCCTAAAGAAAACGTCAAAAAGACCATGGAAAAATTCATCCCTGTCTACGTCGACATCGACAAAAAATCAGAACTCGCCGACAAATACCAGGTCTCCGGCATCCCCACCTACATAGTACTAAACTCAAAAGCCGAACCCGTAGACCAATTCAGCGGCGGACAGGAACCCGCCGAATTCATGATGGCACTCGAAAACGCCCTAAAAAAAACTCAGCAATAACCACGGTGAATTAAAGGGAAGAAAACGGTGTCCGGTACATTTTTCTAATTTACTCCGTATCAAAAAAATACCGGTATCTTTAATCTTACCTACGGCCCCGGAATCGATGAGCCTATTATCATGATAAGCGTTTCAGGAACCAGCGAAACTTGATATTATTACGTACCGGGCCTGGTCGGCAGAACCATTGCCTTAACGGACCAGTCCGGCAACATTGTTGAGGGCTATACCTATGATGCTTACGGTAACAGTATCATCAACACCTCCGCTGGTACTGACGGTGACTGGCTAACCCCCGATGGTACTACCGCTACCAGCAGTGCCTATAATAACCCATATCTCTATGCCGGCCGCCGCTTCGATGACGAAACCGGGCTGTACTATTACCGCTTCAGATACTACAACCCATATATCGGCAGATTCATCTCACCCGACCCCCTGCTCTTTGTGGATGGCATGAACATCTACGCCTATGTGGGGAATAATCCGGTGAATGCGATTGATCCGTGGGGGCTTGCGAAAGCATATTATGGCCGAGATTGCAGTGATTTAGAAATAGTTAATGGGGAATATCAACTTACAGATGATTTTCTATATGCTGTCCACGAAAGGGCTATAAACAAAATTGAAGATATGCCGCCTTGGGAAATCATAAACCCATTTGCATATATCTCAACAGACGGTTTTTTCCGCCACAATAAAAAAAAGCGATATAGATACAATAATATTTCTTATGATGGTTCTCAAATAAATTATTACCTGCAAGGTTATTTTCATCATCATGTCGGATGGCCTAAATGGATATCTCGTAAAATAGTTCAAGGATGGAAAGGGGAAAGGCACAAAAAAGGTCTGGACCCAAACGTTGAATATTGGTGGGAAAGAGGATATGATGAGTATAAAGATTTTGACAACGTTTTGGAGGACTGGCCATCTTACCTGCCATATCCCGGGTAGTATTGTGGAAATATTTCATGGCACAACACATTTGATAACTTGTTTATATTTAGGATTACCATGGAAAACTATGAAATAATGCATAACAATTCAGAAGGAAAAACAGACGTCAAGATTCGCACATATAAGGACAGTAAAAAATTTTCTAGTATGCTTTCTGGATTATTTACCGTGCTTGGTATTATATTTGCGTTTCTTGGGCTACTCTTTTTATGGTATGGTTTACATGTTAACAATGAAGACAGTATTGTGGAAAAATACACTGGGATAATTAACCTTTTTTCTATTCTTTTAATAGTAGTTGATATTGGTATTTTAATTCTCAGTGGTGAAATAATAAAATTGTCTGGGATCGCAAAAATTGTGCTAGTATTATTAGCAGGATTAATAATTTACCATTTATATTTAGCCGCATTTCGTAGTCGCCAATTTGATATCTACAGAGAAAGTAGGTTTATTAACACGCAAGGTTTGTTTCAAATCAACCGAGTTGGCAATGATATTCTCAATTATGCGATGCACAATGATGGTTATTTGCCTCATGATAATAACTGGAGTGACTGCATACAAGATCGTTTTTCCATATCATCAGAATTTAGCACTATTGATGCAGGAATTCATGATAAATCTAATGATTTTGCTTTTAATAAGAATATAAGTGAAATGAATATAAATAATATTCCTGATAATGTAATTTTACTTTTCGAAGCCGAAGGTCCATTGAATCTTTCTGGAGGAGAGGAGCTTCTGAGCATGAATATAGAAAAGGATAAGTATTTTCGCGACAAAAATGCTCCCAGAGCTAATCGCAATCTTTTTTCAGTTGATTTCGGGGCGTTTATGAAAAACTGTGTGCAGCTATTTACCCAAGTATCCAAACTTGACAACTATCGTTATATTTTCTTTGTCGATGGAAAGGTAGGTAAATATTACTTCTATAACCAACAGGTTGAAATTGCCGATTCCAAAACTGGCGTAATAACATATCGACAGCTTCGCTGGGAGCCATAGAAAACCTAAGAGAGTAAGGGGAGAAATAAGGTGTCAGGAGAAATAAGGTGTCAGGTACATTTTTCTAATTTACCCCGCATCAAAAAAGTACCGGGAACCTTTAATTTTCCTTAACCCTGTTTTGTCCCCAATTCCTCTGGGGCCTGAAAATGAGGATGACGATCTTATGTTATAGGATTTTGGGAGGTGTCATATATGAATAACTTTTTTAGCTATTTCACGCCGGAAGAAATTTATCAAATATTTAAAGAGGAAAATAGGTTTTCTGCTCAAATTGATTTTGAGGTTGAAGATGAAATCTCACGCGATATGACCATTCATGATTGGATGTGCAACAACAACAGCATGCCATGGCGTCAAATTTATACGATTATGAATTGTAAATTCGATATTAATCTTTCACTAAAAAATTGGATAACTGCTGTTGAGCCCCTGTATTGCCTCAGTTGGAAATGGACAAATCCTTTAAAGTTGCTATTCTTTATGTATATTTTTGAAAGGGATTTGTTATGAAACAGGAGCGTAGGCGGTTTGAGGCGGTGGAGAAGGTAAGGATTATTCGGGAGCATCTTCTGGAGAAGCGGCCTTTGGGTGAATTAAAGGTCCCCGGTACATTTTTTTTGATTCCAAGCCGCGTAAGCGGCCGGATAGAACCGTCATTACTCATTTAAACACCCCTCCCCAAAAACCGCAAGGTGGTGGGGCTCAGTCCATAAAAACAACTCCGCCGCAGGCGGCACCTTGCCGTTGTCGTTAAATAAAAACTCTCGGCCAAAGGCCGAAACCTAGCCGTTCCCTCATCCCTCTTGCCTCATCCCTCCTGCCTTTCTAAATCTCAAAATCACCCAAAAAAACACTCAAAAACCACCCCAAAAACAATCCTGTTCGGCACATTTATTGCTCAAATACAGTTTTTCTGTGGTCTTTGCAGTTCATATGATTTAGCGGGGATTATCCCTCAGTGGGACTGTCGGCACTGGTTATTTTGGCGCAGCATCAGCGGCAGCGGCGATTTTTTTGAGGATCGGCCTTAGTTTTGGCTTTGGAGTTTATTGATATGGTTCTGCATTTCTTGCTCGTCGGCCATGCCGCAGAGGTGCCAGCAGAGCATTTCGTAGGTTCTTAAAGTTGGTTTTTTGCCCGTCCACAGGCTGATCAGCATACAGGCGATAATCGCGGCGTACATCTGTAGTTCGATACCGTTTTCGCAGAGGCTTAGCAGATGTCGGCAGCCCAGCACATGCTTAAAAAAGCGGAAAAATATTTCGATGGCCCAGCGTTTCTGATAGAGCAGGGCAATGACTTCGGCGTCCAGGTCCAGCCGGTCGGTGGCAATCAAAATCATCTCACTCTGACGTGGTCCCTGGCCCCGTTTCAAATGCGGTTGACATTCAACCGCTATCAGGCGTAACGGTTGTTTGAAATCTTCCCGCAGTTTTTCACTGCTGCCGGCGATTACCGTACGATCAAAAATTATCCCCGCTTTTCGAGCATCTTCAGTTAAAGGTTTTTCCTGAATAGTTTCGTAAACCGTATCCTCACGCAGCCGACAGACAAAAGAGCTTTTACTATCCACAATGGCCTGAAACAGCTTAAAACAGGCATATCCGCGATCATTGACATAAATCCGGCCGGGCTGAAGATTCTCTAAAAAAACCTTTCGCTCATCAGACTTGTCTTCACTGATATTTATTTTCAGAGGCACATATTTTTCCAGATCAAACTGAGTGTGTGCTTTAATTCCGGGTTTGTCGGTGTCCCAGGCAGCCTGAGTGAGTTTTTGCAAAGCCTGAATACTGCTGCCGTCCACCAGGGTAATGACCTGACCGACTTCCAGTTTTTTGTCCTGAGATATCGGCCCTAACTGCTCAGTGAGTTGAGCGATTATCGGCTCTAACAAAGAACTCTCAAAAACCCGGGATGCTTCCGAAAGCGAACCCAGCGAACCCAGCGAAGCACGCGAACAACCCAACAGCCGCTGTACCTTTTTGAGCTCGCCGGCCTGCTGCAAAGACCGGATGGAACTGCAGATCGGATTGAACATGTATAACAGCAGCAGACTGACATACTGGTCCATGAATAATGTGCGATTGCCGGCCCGGTCCCGCTCACATCCCGCCGAGTGAAGACCTTTCAGCAGAGCCGAGAGGGACTTGAAATACTTGAACCCACGCAGGTCCCGCTCCTTGATTTTCTGACGCTTAGCACTCATGCCTCCTATTAGAGCATAAATATCCCTCGAGCGCAAATTACCTATCTTAACATTTCGGGTTTTTTTTTAAAAAAATACAGGAGGCCAAAAGCCTAAAGCAATAAATGTGCCGAACAGGATTGCCCCAAAAATCAAAAAAAAACGCCAAAAAATCAAAAAAATCATCAAAAATCGGTCATCCCAGTCCAAACCGCGCCGAAAACCCCCACCGCAAACAAGCCTTTCCCACCGCACTTACGCTCGCGTAAAATAAGCACTTACAACACCAAAAACAGCACGTTTATCCGTCAAGACACACTTCCCAATTGACTACCCGCCCTCTTAGTGGTAATTATGTAGCCTGCTATTTCCAAAACACAAACGGCAACCTCTTACCAGCAGGTATGTTATGAACGACAAAAATGTAAACGAAAGACCCGAATCACTCGACTTCGTACGCCAGATCGTCGCCGACGACCTCAAGACCGACAAATGGCAGGGCCGTGTCGCAACTCGTTTCCCACCAGAGCCTAACGGCTATCTACACATAGGCCACGCCAAGAGCATCTGCCTTAATTTCGGCATCGCCGCCGAAAATCCCGGCGGAACCTGCAACCTCCGCTTCGACGACACCAACCCCTCCAAAGAGGAACAGGAATACGTAAACTCAATAATAGCAGATGTTAAATGGCTAGGATGGGATTGGCAGGACCGTCTTTTCTTCGGCTCAGACTATTTCCAACAGATGTACGACTGGGCCGTTCAGCTCATAAACCAGGGCCAGGCTTACGTTTGCGACCTCAACGCCGAACAAACCCGCCAATATCGGGGAAATCTCACCCAGCCCGGCCAGGATAGCCCCTACCGTAACCGAAGTGTGCAAGAGAACTTAGACCTGTTTGCCAGAATGAAAAACGGCGAATTCCCCGACGGCTCACGCACCCTCCGCGCCAAAATCGACATGGCCCATCCCAACCTAAACATGCGCGACCCCGTTATGTACCGAATCCTCCACGCCACCCACCACAGAACAGGTGATATCTGGTGCATCTACCCTATGTACGACTGGGCCCACGGGTTAGAAGACTCACTCGAAAAAATTACCCACTCTATCTGCACCCTCGAATTCGAAAACCACCGCCCACTCTACGACTGGTTCATCGACCAGCTCGGCATCTATCATCCGCAACAGATTGAGTTTGCAAGACTTAACCTTACCTACACCGTCATGAGCAAACGCAAACTCCTCTCACTCGTCCAGGACAAACACGTCAGCGGCTGGGACGACCCGCGGATGCCCACCATTTCCGGCATGAGAAGACGCGGCTATTCGCCCGCCTCGATACGCAGCTTCTGCCAGAAAATCAGCGTTAATAAGTTTAACAGCACCGTCGATTTCGCTCTGCTGGAGCATTGCGTCCGCGACGACCTCAACAAAACCTCCAGTCGCGTCATGGCAGTGCTAAATCCTTTGAAGGTAATCATTACCAACTACCCCGAAGGTCAGTCCGAACAACTGCCCGCCGTCAATAATCCCGAAGATGAATCCGCCGGCACCCGCATGGTGCCTTTTGGCCGGGAACTTTTTATCGAGCAGGAAGATTTTATGGAAGAACCGCCCAAAAAATTCTTCCGCCTGGCTCCGGGCCGTGAAGTACGGCTGCGCTATGCCTATTTCATTACCTGCAATGAAGTTATAAAAGATAAGCAGGGAAATGTCACCGAACTTCTCTGCACCTACGACCCCGCCACCAAGGGCGGCGACTCACCCGACGGACGCAAGGTCAAAGCCACCCTCCATTGGGTCTCCGCCCAACACGCACTCGATGTCGAAGTACGACTCTACGACCACCTGTTCAACAAGGAAAACCCCGAACAAGTCGAGCAAGGACAGGACTTTACCGCAAATATGAATCCCGATTCCCTGCAAATCAACAATAACTGCAAAATAGAACCCGCAGTCAAAAACGCCGACCCCCTGACCCGCTACCAATTCGAAAGATTGGGCTATTTCTGCGTCGATAAGGACAGCACCGCCGAGAAGATGGTTTTCAACCGTACCGCGACCCTCAAAGACACCTGGGCTAAAGTCCAAAAGCAACAATAAACCCCCAACCGGTAAACGTCTGACAAAAACGTACTTTTCAGACACTACTTTTTAGCCTAGAATAGCTTACATGAATAAAAAACTGGCTGAAAATCTCAAAAGGATTAACGGAAATATTCAGGAAGCCTGCGCCCGGTCCAATCGCGACCCGCAGGATGTAACCCTTGTGGCTGTCACCAAGAGTGTTGATATCGATATTATCAGGCATCTGCTCGAACTGGGTCAGGCGGATCTGGGCGAATCCAAAGTACAGGATTTGGCTCAGCGGCGGGCTCGAATCCAGGAATACATCCAGCGGCGTGTTGAGCTGTCCAACGGTATCGGCGACGAAGAGGTCACTTGCCCTAACTGGCATATGATAGGACACTTACAGCGGAACAAGGTCAAACAGATATTACCCTTTGTGAAGCTGATTCACTCGGTGGACTCGCTCCGGCTGGCGGAGGAAATCAATACCAACGCCGCCAAGCTCGGTCTGGCTGACAAGGTCGAAATCCTTCTGCAGGTCAATACCAGCCAGGAAAAACAAAAAACCGGCCTGGCAGTCGGTGCCGTCGCGGCGTTGGCTGAGCAGATTGAAACCCTGCCCAATATCACCATCGCTGGCCTAATGACCATGGCGCCATTTACCGACGATAAGGACCGCTGCCGCTTCTGCTTCTCCAGATTGTATGAAATCTTCGTCGAGATGAAAGGCGAGGGCGTATTAAACCCGCATTTCCGACACCTGTCTATGGGTATGAGCCAGGATTACGAAATCGCCGTCGAAGAAGGCGCAACCCTGCTGCGAATCGGCTCAGCGTTGTTTGAGTGATACCCCGATTTTCAGACCATCGTAGGCAAACCGGATATTTTCCGGCAGCATCTTCTCATCCCGCTCATGGCAGACCTGATGGGCCATATGCGTAAAATATGTCTGCCGGGCCCCAATCCGCCGGGCCACCTCAATCGCCCGCTCAATCTCCAGGTGCGCCGGATGAGGCTTACACCTTAACGCACCCAAAACCAGCACTTCCAGCCCTTCCAGCTTTTCGTAATGCTCCTCCGGCATATCACTCAAATCCGTACAGTACGCCAGATTTCCCACCCGAAAACCCGTCGTACCATGTCGGCCATGCGGCAGGTGCAAGGGCATAATCTCATAACCGAACAACTCGAAAGCCCCCTCTATCGGCCTGAACCGCAATCTCGGCAAATCCACATTATCCGGCATATACTCCGGCTTGGTATAAGAAAACACCCGCTCCAGAACTTCCAAATGCTCACCCGCCGCGTAAAGGTCCAACGCCTCCCGCTGAAGCTGATTATATCGCCGCACATCGTCCAGCCCAAAAATATGGTCCGCGTGAGCATGGGTTATCAGAATCGCGTCCAGCCGCCGAATATCATTGGCCAAACATTGCAAACGCAGCTCCGGTGTCGCGTCAATCAGCACATTACGCCCATCCAGCCCCAGCAGGGCAGAAGTGCGAAAACGCTTGTCACGCGGGTCGCTCGACCGGCAAACCTCACAATCACAAGCCGGCAACGGTATGCCCTGACTGGTCCCGGTACCCAAAAATGTAAGTTCAATACTCATTTCGACAGTATAAGGTCACAAAACCGCCCTTAAAAGCACAAAAACGGTTTTACTTGACAATCAGCAGGGAATATATGAATATGCCCCTGAAGTTTTACTGAATACACTAAATCAAATTTCGAGGAAAGAATATGCCCCTAACCCCCGAAGACAAAAAAGCCCTGCAAACCATCAGTGAAACTGCCGCTAAGACCGGCCTGGATATTAGCGACGGCATGGTCAGGCGCACATCATCCCGCTTCTGCCTCGGCGTCGAACATGGCGACTACAACGGCACGGAGCTTTTCGGCGTAGGAACCGACCGCTTCATCTGGTTCGCCTACAAACCCAACAACACTAATCGCGTGCGATTGTTCAGTGCCAATTTCCCTAACGACGCTATCGTCGATTTTGAGCTGGGCAAGGTTCCCGAACCAGGCGCGGCTGAGGTTGTCGATTCCTGGGCGAGGTTTCCTTACGGTGTCGATTATATTCTCCGCCGTGAAGGTATCGCCCTGAACCAGGGACTCGACGGCATCATTTACGGCAATATCCCCGGCGGCGGTATGTCACGTTCAGCGTCGCTGGCTATCAACCTCATTGTGACCATGCTCGAAGTCAATAACATAACACTGGAAGATGAATTCCACATTGTCGAGCTGGCCCAGAAAGTCGAAAACGATTATATCGGCTCACCCTGCGGCCTGCTGGACCAGATTATGATTTTCTTCGCCAAGGAAGGCATGGGCACTCACTACAATCCCGCCACCAAAGAAATAAATTATGTCCCCCTCGGCAGCTGCGCTGAGGATTTCCGCATCGTCGTTATGGATACCGGCACTGTCCGACCGGGCCTGGAAAAATCCACCTATAAAGTCCGCCGTACCGAGTGCGACAACTTCGCGGCGATGCTTGCCTCTGACGGTTACGGCAAATGTCTGGCAGATATCCGTGATGACAAGGTCTTTGAGGAAGTTGTCGCTAGATATAAAGAAAAATATCCTGAATACATTCAGCGTTTGGACTACATCTTCCACGCTCAGCAGCGGTTCTATCTCATGATGAAAGCATGGAAGGCAGGCGACATTGTCACCGTCGGCAAAATCTTCCGTAAGGATGGGCTCGGCCTCCGCGATGACTATCAGATTTCCGGACCGGAACTCGAAACCATGTGCGACATCGTTCGCAGCGTGGACGGCGTACTGGGCGAAAGAATGCTCGGCGGCGGCGACAAAGGCGCGGCTGGCGCGATTGTAAGGTCTGGCGCAATCGCAGCGGTTGAAGCGGCTGTCCAGCAGGGCTATCCACTGTCCCGACCCAACTATGCCGATAAATACGCTCTGCACACCTGTAAAGTTGTGGACGGGGTTTCAATCATGGAAGGGCACCTGAAATAACGGTTTTGGGTGGTCGAATCCGGCCGCTTACGCGGCTCGGCTTTTGTTTAGACAACACGCCCTGGCGTACGCGACTCTGATAAATGTGAAAATTTGGTCCGGTAACTTTGTATTGAAATTACCGGACTTTTTTTGCGCGCATTAAAAACAAAAAAAACTCCCAAGCCGATTTGCATCCCCAACAATTAAATTAGATACTCTAGTGCGGAAAAAAATGTTTTCCGGATGGGAAAGAAAACTCTGCCTCTGCCGCGAGTAAAACGGCCGGAGCATCAGGAGTGAAACAGAGATACTATGGATAGTGAGGTAGGAATTTAATAATGGACAACCCAACTAAATCAATGACCAGAGGTCGGCTTCTAGCCGGTGTGATTCTGGCTCTGCTGGGCTGTTCATTTGCCGGCGGCGAACAAATCCGAGACATCTATTTTTCAACTTGTCAACCCGCCCAGGTCGGCGAACTCAATTTCAGCGAAAGCGAAGTAGTCATCTACACCCCCGACCCTGAAAAGATTCGCCGCTTCATAGGTGACCCTCTGGCCCCCGATAACGAAAATATCGACGCCCTCCACATCCTCTATAATGGCAACGTCGTCTTCTCCACCCGTTCAACAATAGTCCTGAACGGAATCGTTTTCGGGCCCGGCGAGCTAATCGAACTCGACCAGGTCAGCGGTTTTGCCCGCGCCTTGTTCGGTCGCGGCTGGTTCCCCCCCAACGCCAACATCGATGCCGTCTTTGTCCATGACGACGGCAGAATAGTTCTCTCTGTCGAACATACCACAACTTTCGCCGACCAGGAAATCCACCCCGCCGACATCATTGAATACGACCCCGCCACCGGCAAAATCAAATTCCTGCTGGCTGGCTCAATGTTCGGCAACCCCCAGGCCAACGTTGACGCTCTGCACATCCTCCGCGATGGCAGAATTATTTTATCAACCGACAAACCCCAACAGCTCAGCGGCTTTGACTTCGGCCCGGCAGTGCTTCTCGAATACGACCCCGCCACCAGAACCGCGCGAGAACTGCTCAGCGACAATATTTTCATCAGTAGCGAGAAAGACATCGACGCTCTTTATGTCGAACCCGAACAAACCGTCCGAGCCCGTGCCAGTGGAACCGAAAATAAAGAAATCACCTACGGCAGCCAATCCGGCTCTGACGGTATAATGAGCTCGTTTTGGGGCGAAACGCCACGACCGCAAACTGTGGACACCTACCCCATCAGCAGTGGTTTCTCCAATATTTCCAACATCCCCGAAAACATACCGGAACCTAACACGCCCGACCCTTTGCCCAACGTTGTACCGGAACCGATAACCGTTGGTCTTCTGCTCTCTGGTACAGGCCTTTGGTATATAAAACACAAACGACGTATAAAAAAAATCCGACAACAGATAAAATACTATCAGACTCACAGCCCCCGAAATAATCGCCCAACCCTAAAAATAAATACCATCACGATAATCGCTCCGGGAAGCGAGCCCAACACCGCGGATTAACGACCCGGAGAAATTATGCGAAAATTAATAGCTTTGATAATTCTGTTGACAGCTTGGCTGTTAGCAACCTTAGACCTGACCTTTGTACGCTTCCTCAGCGAACTTGACAACCCCATCAGCATCGACCTGGACCAACTGATGCACGGTAACATTCTCCACATCCTCGCCACCGGTGCATTCTGGCAAATCTTTCCCGCCCTGCCCCAGCCTGACAGATTGATGATACTGGTTGACGTAAAAAGTTTCCTGCTGACCGCACCATTATTCGCCGCCGCCGCGTATTTCCTGGCCTGCCGACGACGCACAAGCTTTATCTTAATGTCCCTCATTTCCCTGCTGACCACCCTGGTCCCCATCATCACCGCTCTGGTCGTACTGCACGGCAATAATCAGCCGGAAACCTGCGGCCCATGGGTCGCGGTTATGCTCCTGGGCCTGCTCTACTGTACCGGAATGGCTATTTTCTACGCCGCCCTGGAAGTGTTTGGCTTGCAGCGGTGGGATAGTCAGGCTCTCGGCCAGAAACTTATCTGCACCAAGTCCGCTGCACCCTGTCAAGATTTATCAAACGGAAAATTCTCATCTATCGGGGTCTGAGCCAACTGGACCAGGAAATCCGTTATCCGCGGACAAACTATATCCAGATACTGCCGGCCCTTATCCGCCGACGCCTGCGAAGGGTCACCCGCTGCGCAATGGTCGTTCAACTTTGAAAAATCCCGACTCGTCTTGACATATCCCTCGTTAAGTGCCTCAAACCGAAAGTTCGGCGTATCGCCCGAGGACGCGTTTTCCAGCTCGACCAGATTCGGAAAAAGCGTCAAAGCTATCGAAGTCTCAAACTCGCCGGCGTGGTCGTCCGGGTTAGCGAAAATCTGACCATAAACATCCGCCCCCACCTGCCACCAGTTGCAGGCGAAAACATAAACATCATAATCGCACTGGATCTGCCTGATGAGCGGCGTAAAATCATTCCCGCCGTGCCCGTTCAGAATCACCACCTTGCGAATCCCATGCCGCACCAGCGACTTGATAATATCCGTCAGCACCGCGTTGAGCGTGTTCTGCGACAGGTGGATCGCCAGCGGAAAATCCAGCAGATTGCAATCCACCCCAAACGGTATCGTCGGCAGACACACCACCGACTCGCACCGCTCCCACGCCGCCTGACAGCATCGCGCCGCCACCTGAGTCGTATGGTAAATATCCTGACCCTCCGGCAGATGCAGGTTATGCGGCTCCAGTGCCGCCGTCGGAATCACCGCAACTTCATATTCCCGACAGCGGGTCCGGTTCAGATTTGTCGAACTCAACATCCATTCATTTATCATGGCCGCTTATTCCTCCGAAAAGTGATTTATCGACCACAATTCTATCGGAAAAGCCGCGTGCTCTGCAACATCTTATTTCAAGCCGAACATATCCTCTTTCAAATCAAGATAATACAGATAATCTTCCTCCTTAACATTCGGCGGGCACCGATGGTCACAAAACGGTATATACCCGCCCCGCTCGACCAGCGGAACCAGCGTATCCATATACTTGCCAATCGCCTCACGCCCTTCACCTAACGCCATCTTATTAAACCCGCCCATTATCCGCAAATCCTGGCCGTACTCCGCCAGCAGTTCGGCTGGATGGCAGCAGCAGTTCACCTCAAACGGAAACAGACAATTTATCCCCGACTCCAGCAACAGCGGTAAAATAGGCCGAACATCACCGTCACAATCGGTATACCATATATCAATCCCGTGCTGTTTCAGCTTAACGTTAATCCTCTTATACCGCGGCGCTACCACATCCCTGAAGAAATCCATCGAAACTATCGGCCCACTCTTGAAACAAATATCTTCCCAACCACTCGCGCAATCATATTTCACCCGCCCCAAAACCTGGTCCAGATAATCCTCTATCAGCACACAGCACGTCTCAACCATATCCTCGACCATATCCGGATAATCAAAGCAAGCATACGCCAACCCCTCAAACGTCAGCATATCACGCACCTTGCCAATCATCGAACCGCAGGAAACCGCCAGCGGATAATCACGGTCATTGGGATGCTGTTTCAACAAGGCCTCAACATCGACCTGCCGCGCCGGGTCATCCCGCCGAAACCGCTCCTCCTTACACTTCTTCCAATCCTCCGGCGTAACAATCGAAGACTTCAGATAATGCGGAATCGTACTGTGGCCATCCCTGGGCACTTCCGCCAACAACCCCACATTATTCATCATAATGACCTTGTCCGCACGTTCCTCAACCACAGTCTCCGGAAAATATGGGTTCATCCATAATGACTGAGTATGAAACTGACGGTCAAAGTTGAAAAATATGTCCGCCTGCTCATTAGTTGTAATATTGTTGTCCCTGAACATTTGCCACTGCTGGAAATTCTCGTCCCAATACCCAAACTCCATATTGAAACACCGGTCCACCGACTCATAGTGCATCTGCCGATTGAACCGCTCCCGGTCCGTAATCTTTCCCGCCCACTTTTCCCGACAAGGTTTGATAGTCATCTCAAAATACCTCTAAAAATAAATTTATCGCATGACGGAGTACTCGCTAAACCGCACATATCCCATATATCACATTTTGCAAATTTAACAAACCTTTTTTTCTAAAAAACCCCTAAAAATCACACCATAAGTAATATATCACATTTTGAATACAATTGAGTCCTGTCACAAAAAGAATACCTTATCACAAATCGCATAATCACGTGACAGCCCACCCACTTCCTGATAACATGCCGTCAAAACAACTCCACTACAAACGAAAGTTCAAAATGACCCGACAAGGATACGTAAAACAGATAAGAGAAAAGGTCGGCACAACAACCCTCATCCTGCCCGGGGCCTGCGCCCTTATCCTCGACGACCAAAACCGAATCCTCATGCAAAAACGCAGTGATTACGACCTCTGGGGACTGCCCGCCGGAATCACCGAACTGAACGAAAGTGCCTGGGACACCCTCGTTCGCGAAGTGAAAGAAGAAACAGGCCTCGACGTAATCTCCGCCCGACCCGTCGGCATATACACCGAACCACGCTTTCATATGACCTACCCCAACGAAGACCAGGTCCAGCCCTTCAGCGTTGTATTCCTCGTCGAAAAATGGCAAGGCGAATTTGCCATAGACCAAACCGAAACCCTCGACCTGAAATTCTTCCCCATGAACAACCTGCCCAACATGTCATTCGAGCAGCACGCCGAAATCATCCGGGATTTCCACGCCGACAATAACAATTTCACCATAAAATAAAATGCACTACCCCCAAAAAACATCTGAACCGCACACGTCAGCCAACAGTGCCGTTAATCCGTTAAATAAAGCACCCTCGCCCAAGGCGAAACCACCACGTTCACTCTGGCCTCATGCCTCTTGCCTCTTGCCTGTACTCCTGACCACCTTATGCCTCGCCCAAAACCACTACATCCCCGGCCCCGAAGGGGTCGCCTACGACCGATACCTCAACGAACTTATCGCCTACCGCAATCATATCCGCAAAAACCTCGACCTCTCAATCTATCAGAGAGAAGACCTCCAATGGCCCCACCGCGTTTATGCCTGCCATTTCACTTTCATGTATGACAGCTCGTTCTACGACCCCAAATCCAACAAATACCTCATTAATGAATTACTCGACAACGCCCAAAGAGAGTTCGGCGGATTCGATGCTATCACCTTATGGCACGCCTACCCCCGTCTGGGCGTGGACCAACGCAACCAATTCGACTATTACCACGATATGCCCGGCGGACTGGAGGCCCTGGCCCAACTAACCCAAAAAGCCCACGACCGCAACGTCAAGGTATTCATCAATTACAACCCCTGGGACACCGGCACCCGCCGCGAAGGCATCTCCGACGAATTAGCCCTGGCCGAAATGGTCGCCGCCATTAACGCCGACGGGATATTCCTCGACACTCAGATAACCGCCTCACCGACCCTGAGACCCACCGTAGATTCCCAAAGACCCGGCGTAGCTTTCATCCCCGAACATCACCCCGAAGTAAACCAGCTCGGCTCATGCAGCGAATCATGGGCCCAATGGCTCACCGACCCCAAACCGCCCGGCCTGCTCCACCTCAAATGGATAGAGCCCAAACACAATCAGTTTCAGGTCAGACGCTGGGACACTTCACATCGACGCGAAATCGAAACCGCATTCTTTAACGCTTCCGGCATGATGATCTGGGAAAACATATTCGGAACCTGCAACCCCTGGACCACCGCCGACCGTCAACAATGGAAACGCGCCTCCGCCATCCTCCGCTGCTTTTCCGACCTGCTCAGTTCCGACCAATGGCAGCCCTTCTACCCCACCATAAGCGAAGGTCTCTACTCCCAACGCTGGGGAGATGAAACACTGGCTGTATATACCCTGCTCAGCGTTGACGGCTATCTCGAAGATGTCCCACTCTTACGCCTGCCCAGCCGACCCAACATCGAATATTACGATTTATGGCACGGCCAAAAACTCCGCACCGAACCCAACGACAATTTCATTTACGTCTGGGGCAACATAGAAAGACTGGGCGCAATCCTCGAAGTCCAGCCCGACAGAATCACCAAAGAAATAACCGCCCTGCTAGAACAACAGAAACAAAACCAACCCCTTGACGAAAACCGCAATTTCGCTAACCCCATAATCGACCCACCCCCAATTATCCGCACCGAACCGGCACCAGCCGACCAACCCCCCGCCGGCATGGTCTACGTACCCGCCCAAAAATACACTATGAAAATCGGCCACATCCACCGCGAATGCGGCTGCTACCCCGACCCCAGCACCCCCAAAAACAAATGGAAAGATTTCCTCGTCTCGGACACCCGCTTCGAACAAAACATCCAACATAACATCCCCGTAGAAGTAGCCGCCTTTTTCATCGACCAGACCGAAGTCACCAACCGCCAATACCATGAATTCCTCCAGGACTCCGGCTACAAACCCCACCACAGCACAAACTTCCTCAAACACTGGCCCAACGGCCAGATGCCCGAACAACTCGCCGACTACCCCGTAATTTACGTAGACCTCCAAGACGCCCAGGCCTACGCCCAATGGGCCCAAAAACGCCTGCCCACCGAAGCCGAATGGCAGCTCGCCGCTCAGGGCCCCAACCAGCTTAAATGGCCCTGGGGTAACGAGTTCTCACCCGAAAACTGCAATACCACCAAAAAAATCGCACCCGCCCAAAGTTTCCCCACTGGCAAAAGTCCCGCCGGATGTTACAATATGGCCGGAAATGTCTGGGAATGGACCAACAGCCTCCGCGACGATGGCCATACCAGATTCTCAATCATCCGCGGCGGCAGCTATTTCAAAGCCCAGGGAAGTATATGGTATTTCGACGGCGGCCCCCAGCCCTGCGACCACCACGCCAAATTTATACACATGTGGCCCGGCCTCGACCGCTGTGCCACCCTGGGATTTCGCTGCGTAAAAGATGTTAAGGAGCAACTCTATAATGAAGAATAACGCTAATATTCCGACTAAAAAGCCCAAGACCCAAAAAAACACTTTTTGCGTTTGCCTACTCAATGTGTTTTTGTTAGTTTTACCCATCTGCAATTTAGCTTTATCGGGGTGCGGCAAACTTAGTGCCCATAAAAACAGTACAACAGGAAAACAATCGAACATGAAATATCTCCTTGCCAATAATACAGTTACAAAAGTCTGGGAAACTCCCGAAATCACCGGCATAAACCGCCTGCCCGGCCGGGCAACCCTCAACACCTACCCCAACCCTGAAAGTGCCCTGGCTAACCAAAGAGAAAAATCACCCTGGTTCAAACCCCTAAACGGCAAATGGAATTTCAAGCTCTACGACCGCCCCGAAGCAGTACCCGCCCAGACCGTCAAAGAAACCTTCAACGACCAGAAATGGGATAAGGTGCCAGTCCCCAGCTGCTGGACCATGCTAGGCTACGACCGCCCCCATTACACAAACGTCCAGATGCCCTTCACCAATGAAACCCCCTTCGTACCCGACCAAAACCCCACCGGCGTATATCGCCGCACCTTCAAAGTCGCCAAAAACTGGCTCAACCGCCGGACCGTCCTCCATATCGGCGGGGCCGAAAGCGTGTATTACGTTTACGTCAACGGTCAGCAGGTCGGGCTCGGCAAGGATTCACGCCTGCCCAGCGAATTTGACATCACCAACTTCATCCACGACGGCGAAAACTCACTCACCGTAGTCGTCATCCGCTGGTCCGATTCCTCCTATATCGAAGACCAGGACCACTGGTGGATGGCCGGCATACATCGCGAAGTCTACCTCTACAGCACCGACAACATCTATATCGCTGACGTTTTCGCCCATGCCGACCTCGACGACACCTGCACCGACGGCCAACTCAACATCACCACCTCGGTAGGCTTTACCAAAACCCCGCCTATTGATTATTCGATTAAAGCCCAACTCTATAACGCCGACGGCAAACCTCTCGGCAAACCCTGGAGCGATAAGGTAGACAAAAAACGCAACTACAAAGAACCAAATCATTACACCAACGGTTATCATCAGGCATTAATCAGTCAGAAAATCTCCAAGCCTAAGAAGTGGACCGCCGAAACACCGAACCTTTATACATTGGTTATTACCCTGCTCGACCCCAAAGGTAAGGAAATCGAAAACACCAGCACCCGCATCGGCTTCCGTCGAATCGATATGGGCGACAGACAACTGCTCATTAACGGCCAACCGGTCATCATCAAAGGCGTCAACCGTCACGACCATGACGACCGCACCGGCAAAGCCGTTACCCGCGACGACATCAAAGCCGACCTCCTGCTCATGAAGCAGTTCAATTTCAACGCCGTACGCACCTGCCACTACCCCAATGACCCGTATCTCTACGAACTCTGCGACGAACTAGGCCTCTACGTACTCGACGAAACCAATATCGAAACCCACGCCAATGAGTTCACCATCTGCCACGACCCCCGCTACGCCGCCGCCTTCCTCGACCGCGGCATGCGTATGGTTATGCGTGACAAAAATCATCCCTGTATTATCATCTGGTCACTCGGTAACGAAAGCGGCGAAGGCGCCAACCACCACGCTATGTACGCCTGGATTAAACAATATGACCCTTCCCGCCCCATCCATTGCGAAGGCGGAGTACGCCAGGGACGCTTACACGACGGTAAAGAAATCACCGACATCATCTGCCCCATGTACCCATCCATCGACCAAATCACCAAATGGGCCGAAAAGAAAATCCCCGACACCAAAGACACCCGCCCCTTCATCATGTGCGAATACTCCCACGCCATGGGCAACAGCAACGGCAGCCTGCTCGAATACTGGCAGGCGTTCGACAAATACCCATCTCTGCAAGGCGGATTCATCTGGGACTGGATGGATCAGGGCATTATCAAAAAGGCCGACAATGGCCGGGAATACTGGGCCTACGGCGGTGACTTCGGCGACGAGCCCAACGATAAAAACTTCTGCCTTAACGGCATGATTTGGCCCGACCGCACTCCACACCCAGCTATGTTCGAGTTCAAAAAACTCGCCCAGCCCCTGGCCATAACCGCCCTCGACCTCAAGGATGGCAAATTCCAAGTCACCAACAAACAATGGTTCACCGACCTTTCCTGGCTGACCGGCTCCTGGCAGCTTACCATCGACGGTAAAGTAGCCCAAAAAGGCAAACTCCCGGTATTCAAAACCGCGCCCGGCCAATCCGAGCCATTCGCACTAGCTCTCAAACAACCCCAACTAAAACCCAGCCAGCAATGCCACATCATGTTCAACTTCGCCACCGCAAAAAATACCGACTGGGCCGAAAAAGGCCACCCTATCGCCTGGGAACAATTCCAGATGCCCTGGCTAGCTCCCAAAGAAAAAAACGCCAAACATGAAGGAACACTGACACTCGACCAAAACAGCCAGACCATCACCGTCACGGGCCCAGACTTCAATGTGACCTTTGATAAAAATAACGGCTGCCTCAGCTCCCTGACTTACGGCAATAATAAAATTATCTCCCAAGGCCCAACTATGAACCTCTGGCGGGCAGCAACCGACAATGACGGCATAAAAGCCCGCGGCAAGGAAGAAAAAAAAGCACTAGGCCGCTGGACCAGACTCGGTATCAACGACACCAAACATACCACTAAATCTATCTCCGACGAGCCCGGCCCCGACAACTCCGTCATCGTAACTATAAACTCCATTCTCAAACCCAAATCCGCGAAATCGGCTTTTGACCACAAACACACTTACCAGATTTTCCCCGACGGCCAAATCGACGTCGCCAACAACTTTAACGTAACCCAGGAACTCGCCGACCCACCTCGTCTGGGTGTCACCATGACCCTGCCCACCGACTACGAAAATCTCGAATGGTTCGGACGCGGCCCACACGAAAACTATTCCGACAGAAAAACCGGCGCCCCCGTCGGTCTCTACCAAAGCACCGTCACCGAACAATACGTACCTTATATAATGCCCCAGGAACACGGCAACAAAACCGACACCCGCTGGCTGACCCTCACCAACAACCAAGGTGCAGGACTTCGCATCACCGCCCAGGGACCGCTCGAATTCTCCGCCAGCCATTTCACCGCCGCAGACATCTTCGCGGCATTCCACACCTATGAACTCAACCCCCGCCCGGAAGTCATCCTTAACCTCGACCTCACCCAACGCGGACTGGGAACCGATTCCTGTGGACCGGACACCCTCGAAAATTATAAAATCCAGGCCGGTCCATACGATTTCAACTATCGTATCAGCCCGGCCCAGACCAACAACTAAACATTTATAGGACCTGGTTTTTAAAAAAATTATCCACAATCACAGGCAAACCCCGTTTTCACCATTTTCTGTGGGCATATTAGGACTTTTCGTACAATAGTTGTTTTTTAGTAGTTTTTCGGACGATAAAGGGGTTATAGTAATAAACGGTCGGGTTGATTCAACCCTTGGTTCAGGGTAGTACCGATTCTGCAAAATGGTCGGTCCGCACTCGCTTAAAATATGTTCAAGACGAAAGAGAAGATGGCAGAAGACTTTATCAAAACTCTCGTTGTAGATGATGACCCCGCCGCACTGGCCCTGGTTGAACGTCGGCTCTGTCGCCACGACAATCCCACTCAATTTAAAATCACCACCGCCGAAAACCTCGCTACCGCTCTGAAAAAAATTAGTGAAGTCAACTTTGATGTCATCCTGCTCGACCTCGGATTGCCCGATTGCGTAGGCTTTGGCGGGTTGCAGGCTGTCTGCAGACGCTGCCCCGAAATCCCCGTTATCGTCTTCACTGCCCTCTCCGACGAAAACGCCGGCATCGAAGCCATCCAGAAAGGGGCCGAAGATTATCTCGTCAAAGGCGATATGTCCGACTCACTGCCTCGCTGCATCAGACACGCCATCGAACGCAATCGTATGGAACAACAGCTAAAGTCCGCCAAGGAACTGGCTCAGCAATCCCACGAAGAGGCCGAATACATCAACGAACAGTTACAGATTTCTATCGAACGAGCCAACCTTATGACTCGCGAAGCACTGCGGGCCAATAAAGCCAAGAGTGAGTTCCTCGCTAACATGAGCCACGAAATCCGCACTCCAATCAACGCCATCATAGGATTCAGTGAAATACTCACGCAGGAGCCTATGCCAACCGAACATAAATCCTACGTAAACACAATTTTCGAGTCCGGCCAAAGCCTCCTGACACTCATCAACGATATACTCGACTTCTCCAAAATCGAAGCCGGAAAAATGGACATCGACATCGAAGAATGCTCCCTGCCTCAGTTGCTCATCAACCTTCATAAAATGATGATGCCTGCCGCCCGAAAAAAAGAACTGGTATTCGAAATCCTGCACGACACCGACCTGCCCCGCGTTATTCGCACCGATACGGGAAGATTACGACAATGCCTTATCAACCTCGTCAATAACGCTATCAAATTTACCGAGACCGGCCACGTCTATCTCCGCGTATCACTCATCGAAAACGCCGACGGACCAATGATAAAGTTCGACATCGAAGACACCGGAATCGGCATCGCACCGGAAAACCTCGAACATATCTTCGGCTCATTCAATCAGGCCGACGGCAGCACAACCCGCAGATTCGGCGGCACCGGTCTCGGCCTGGCCATCTGCCGAAAACTATCAGAACTCATGGGCGGAAAAGTCGCCGTTAAAAGCACCAAAAACGTCGGCTCAACTTTCAGCTTGATTGTCCCCACCGGCATCAAACGCGAAGACCTCAAAGTCGACAGCATCTCCGGCGGCAAAACCCCCGAAACCAAAAACAAAACATATAGCCCGCTCAAATCGCTGAATGGCCGCGTACTCGTCGCCGAGGATAACCCCTCCAATCAAATGCTCATGCGACTGATGCTCGAAAGAATCGGTATCAGAGTTTCACTCGCCGCCGACGGAATCGAGGTACTGGAAATACTCCAGAATGAAAACTTCGACTTAATTCTCATGGACATCCAGATGCCCAGAATGAAACGGATACGACACCACCAGAAACATCAGACAAAAGTTCCCCGAAATACCTGTCATCGCTCTAACCGCCCACGCCACCAGAGAAGACGCCGTTAAATGTCTCGACGCCGGATGTAACGACTTCCTCTCCAAACCCATCAGCGGAGCAAAACTACAGGCCACGCTCGCCCAATACCTCAACGGTTCTAAGCCGCAGACACCAACCCTGCCCCCCGCCGAGTCGGACACCGACCACAACATCCCCGCACCCAAACCGGCTCTGCCTCAGGACTACATATCGTCACTCAAAAAACGACCCCATCCTCGGCGAGGTAGTGAATATATTCCTCGACCACCTGCCCACTAAAATCAAAAAACTTGAAACACTACTCCTCTCAAAAGACAACTATAACACCACCGAACTGCTAAACGAAATCCACCAGCTAAAAGGGGCCGCCGGCAACTCAGGCTTCCAGGCACTCATGGACCGAACCCACAGGGTAGAAAAAAAATTAAAACTAACCGGTATAAAACATTCCAAAAACGCTATCGAAGCACTCCTGGAATTCTGCCGCGAAACCATAATTGCCAACCAGCAAAATACCCCCGCCTAGAAAACGGTGTCCGGTACATTTTTTTGCCCAATCAGAGCCGCGCACGTTAGTAAGCGGTTGCCGTTGCTGTTAAAATAAACAACCTCGGCCAAAGGCCGAAACCTCGCCGTTCACTCTTGCCTCTTCCCAATTATCTGTGCAATACGCACCAAGGACTCGATCTTCACCAACGAATGGATACAACAAGCCGCCGAAAAACTGGGACTAAATTCTACATTGCGAGACAGAGGAAGACCAAAACACCGTGTCCCTCTTAATTAACCCGCCAGCCAGTTGTCGGCCATCAGGGTAAAATCCGTCAAATTGACAACTCCGTCGCCGTCGATGTCGCCGGTGATCGGGGCGGCAAGGCCTACGCCGTTGAGATATGGAAAAGTGACGCGATCCTGTATCTTCCAGGTATTGACGAAATCCCAGCCAACAAAGCTGGTCTGTGTCTTCATCTGCGGTAAAAGGAACACCAGTCCGCCTGCGCTTGTCGTAACACCGCACGTTTCGAGATTCCAGAAAGATTGGCTCACGGCTGAGGTTGGAAACGACGCGGCAATCAGCCCCCCGGCGACACCCGATGCCTGGACCATACCCGCGGAATAGCAGTTGGTTATTGTCGTCATATTAAAACATGCAAGACCACCGGCATCATTGTCACTGACCACATGCCCCGTGAAATAGCAATTGATTACTGCACTTCCGGACATGGGGCCCGACGCCAGCGTGCCGCCGTTACTGGAGACCAGACCGCCAACGTACGCGGCCCCCTTAACATCGGCGGTGCAGAAGCAGCGGGACATGGTGCCGACGTTCACGCCGACCAAGCCGCCAACATAGGCCACATTCATCGCACAGAGACTCCCCGTGGCAAAGCAGCCGGTGATGACACCGAAGTTGACATCGACCAGAAGACCAAGGTAATCGGGAGGGGAACTCGAAACCGGTCGATAGCTGACATTCACAAGGCCGAGATTTTTGATCACGGTTGACGTGTCGGTTATTGAGAACAGTCCGGTGCCTTGCAGATTCAAATCATAGATGCAGAATCCATCGCCATCAAACGTTCCGGCAAATGGCGTCGTCTCATTGCCCGCAGATAGATAATCAAAGGTACCCGGCAATGTGGAAAAGTGAATGTCGCGGGTCATTTTGAAACATTTATTCCAGTCCGCCGACGTGTCGCAGAGTTCATCGAGATCGTCTACTGTCGATATAAGGTACGGGGTAGCCGCCTGGCCGTTTCCGCCACTATACGTGCCGGCAAAACACACTGTCGCCGACAATAGAACAACTGAAATCAAAAAAAGTTTAGTCATCGTTTTCTCTCGGATATTATCAATATTTTATTCGGACCAATACCGGCTTACCCAAAAAAGCCGGACCGCACATTTCCGTACACACAAGTCATATATATATGCAATATTTTATGCAGATTGTCAAGTGTGGGCGAGAAAACGGTGTCCGGTACATTTTTTGTCTCACCATCAGTGCCGCGCACGTCAGTAAGCGGTTGCCGTTAAAATAAACAACCTCAGCCAAAGGCCGAAACCTCGCCGTTCACTCTTGCCTCTTCCCTCATGCCTCTTGCCTTCTTAAATGCCTCATGCCTTCACTAACACCTTCCGCCATCCATCACCCGCTGTACCCCGGAAACTCCAAATCCGCACTTATAACCTTCAGGCTCTGCAACGCGTAAAATGCCGCCAACTGTTCCGACTCTTTCTTGCTCGGCCCCCACGCGCTCGGAAAACGCTCGCTATTAATTACCACGCTAATCTCAAAACACTTGCTGTGGTCCGGCCCCTTCTCATCCAACAGCTCATAACTGGGAGTCGACTCCATCGTGCGTTGAGTATACTGCTGAAGCATACTCTTGAAATTCTCCTGATGCTCCTTGGCATCTGCCTCATCCAGCAGCGGACCAAAAAGCCGAACGATAAATTTACGGGCCGGCCCCACACCACCGTCAAGAAATATCGCGCCTATCACCGACTCCACCGCCGCCGCGTTGCACGAAGATGGTATCTTACGCTGAGTGGTCATCCCCTTGCCCACCCGCAGAAAATCTTGCAGCCCTATCCGCTTCGCCACCCGCGCACAAGTACGCCGAGATACCAGCATACTCTTTACCTTGGTAAGCTCACCTTCCAGATACTCAGGGAACCGCTCGAAAAGCTCATGGCATATCAGCATCCCCAGCACCGCGTCACCCAGAAACTCCAGACGCTCATTACTGTCCAACCGATTATCCGCCAATGAAGCGTGAATCAGGGATTTCTCCAGTAAGGCCAAATCTTTGAATTCGTACCCGATTGCCTCCTGGCAACGGACCAGCAGATTATCCTTGTCTTCCATATTGTTTCCATCTGCAACCTCAAGACAAGGACGAAAAAGGCTAGAAAATCATCACAACTTTATCAAGCCGCTTTCGTTATTGGCTTGAGATTTTGCCAATCTCAGCACGCCGAACCCGACGCCGTTTTTCCCCCCAATTACTAGAAAAATAGTACAAAAAAAACGCGAAAAACTCAATTTTTTTCTCTAAAATAAGAAAAAAACGAAAAAAATCAGCACTTTCAGGCCCATTCGCGCTCAACTATATTGAGTATATCGGAACACCACCCCAAAATAATAACCAAATTTATCACCAAAAAAAACCAACCTCTCATGCCTCATGCATCATCCCTTCTTAAATGACTCTTGCCTGCCTTTTTTCCCCTTGCCCAGCCCCATTTTACCGATAATATATTTGTAAACATAAACTTACATCAAACCACCCGGAAACCAAACATGACCGCATCCAAAAAACACACAAACAACTGCCACAAAATCATTTACACCCTGATAACCCTGCTCGCCCTGACCCTGGCCGCCCCCGCCGAAAAACCTCTGGAGTATGACCCCGCCCGCTATATCGACCTCGAAGAACTCAAAGTCGGCATGACCGGCTACGGAAAAACCGTATTCCACGGCACCAAAATCGAACAATTCCCCGTCGAAATAGTCTCTATCATGCCCCAGTGGGAAATGAAACGTAAAGCCATACTCATCAAAGCTTTAGACCCAAGATTCGCCCTGGCCAAAGGCGTCCAGGGAGTCAGCGGCTCACCCGTTTACTTCAACGACCGACTCGCTGGTGCCATGGCATTTGGCTGGGAGTTCGGCGAAGAACCACTCTACGGAGTCACCCCCATCCGCGAAATGCTGGAAGTCCAACGCTCCGCCCAAACCGCCGACAAAACCGCCCAAACCGCTGCCATTTTCACCCGCGACGACTACGCTCACCTCATGGCTGGCGAACTGCTAACCCCCGCCCGCCTGAACAAAATCAACCTCGCCTGCCCCCTGACCAGAAACACAAACAACGAATCAGAAAACACTTACAGCTTCCCCACGGCCCTTTGCGTCTCCGGCCTCTCACCTGCCGCACTCCGTGAGTTCCAGAATATTTTCGGCCCGGTCAACCTGCTCACCACCCAGGCCGGCGGTGAACAAACCAGCGCCGATTTCCAAGCTCGGTCCCGGGCGCCACCATTACTGTCCCCCTTGATTTCCGGCGACCTCTCCGGGGCCGTACTCGGCACGGTAACCGAGGTCCGTGACGGCAACGTATTTGCTTTCGGCCACGGCTGGAACGCCAACGGCCCCGCCTCATGGCCCTTCGCTGGCGGTTTTGTACACACTTTTGTCAGCAGAAAAAGCATGTCGTTCAAGCTCGGCTCACCCACCCAGACCATCGGCACCCTCCTGGCCGACGAAGTAGCCGCCATTTACGGCCAAATCGGCCCCATTCCGGCAACCATCCCCGTCCAGGTCAATATCAACTGGAAAACCCTCGGCACCAGCGACACTTACAACATAAACCTCGCCCAGAACGAGCAGGCCGACCCCATGCTCGCCGCCATGTCGATTCTAACCGCCATCATGCAGCGCGGCGAACTGCCCGAAGACCACACCCTGAACTATTCCCTCACCCTCGAATTCGACAGCCTCGACCCCATCACCTGCTCTAACTCCATTAGCGGAACAGGGATACGTCCTCTGCTCACCGAAATCATCGCCCCGGTGGCCCTAACGCTTGGTAACCCCTGGCAGAAAGTAAAACTCACCGCCATCAAAGCCGAATGCGAAATCGCCTACGAAGACACCACCTGCTACATCCGCCACGCCGAGACCAGCCGCGAAATTTTCTATCCCGGCCAAACAATCCCCATAACCCTCGAACTCGAACCCAAACGAGCCCCGTCATTCAACCAGACAATCGAATTTACCCTACCCCAGGACCTCGAACCTGGCCGCTACTCAATCACAATCGGCTCCGCCGATGAATATCGTGATATGGTCCAGTCCATCCAGCCCCACCGCTACCTAATCTATCAGGCTAACGACATCGTCAAAGCACTAAACGAACGCCTAAACGTCCCCCGCAAACAGATTTACGCTATAATGCCCATCCAGAAAACCGGTATCGCCCTGGAGAACAAACCCCTGCCCCAACTGCCCACCAGCAAAATGATGCTGCTCACCAGCAAGGCAAGGCCAATGGAAACCACCCCGATTCAACGAATTCCAGACCCAAACCCAAACCTTAAACTACACCCTCATGGGCAGCCAAAACCTCGAATTCACCGTCAGAAAGCCTTAGCCTTTCAAAACAGCTAAAGGTTGCATTCGTGCTACTGGCCGAGCCAGCTTTGCCGCACAAACCACCTCAATCACCGCATCAATATCCTTATAGGCCGCAGGTGCTTCTTCTTTGGCGGCGGCTTTGTTGCCAGCGATTAACGTAATGCCTTTCATCGACCGTTTGAACTGGTCATCCGTAATCGCCGCCGGCCGCACCACCTTGCCCCGCTTGTTGCGTTTGCCTACCGCCGCCGTACGGCTCATCGTCCGCCCCGCCCCATGATTCACCGAACCCAGCGTATCATCGTTTGTATCAGTCCCCAATAAAAGATAACTGGCCGTCCCCATCGAACCCGGAATTATCACCGGCTGACCCAATTCCGCAAAAACCGTACCCGCCATCCGACCCGGCCCAAAAGCCCGCGTCGCACCCTTGCGATGCACCCACAAATCCCCACCGCAATGCTCCTCCAATTGTGCCATATTATGCGAAACGTCATATACCAGCGGCAGTGAAATATCACCAAACTCCCGCCCAAAACATCGCCGCACCAACAGCATCATGATATGCCGGTTCACATAAGCAAAATTCCCCGCCGCGTGCATCGCCCTCACATAATCATCAAACACACCATCTCCCGCTCGCAGATAAGCCAGATGCCGCTCAGAACCAACCGCCCCCATCGCATCCGCCGCCGCCTTCATATAAACATCCGCAACCTGATAACCCATCCCCCGCGAACCAGAATGAATCATCACTGCAAGTTCGCCCTCAACCACTCCCAGCCGCACCGCCGTGTCCTTGTCATAAACTGTCTCTATCCGCTGCAGCTCAATAAAATGGTTACCGCCCCCCAGCGTCCCCAATTGCTCTCGTCCTTTCCGCCGCGCCGCGTCAGGAACCGTATCAACCTTACCAGCCAAACTGCCCCGCCGCTCAACCCGCTCCACATCCGCCTCAAAATCGCCCGCATCGTACCCCTCCACAAAACGATGGTCACAACATTCAGCCAGATAAGGCACCGCCCCCAAACCCTCCTCACAAATCGCCTCGAAAAGGTCATCGCTTATCACCAGATTACTCTTGCCCTCACCCAGCGGAACATCACGAGCCACACTCCGGGCCAACCTTTCCACATCGCAATCTGCAACCTTCAGCCCCGTAGTCAAAAGACGCATCCCGCAGTTTATATCATAACCCACCGCCGCCGGCATAACCGCCCCAGCCAGCCCCATCACACAACCGATTGGCACCCCATAACCCTGATGAATATCCGGCGTCGCCAAAACCCGCCGCACCGGCTCCACACAAGCCGCGTCCCGCAACTGCCCCACCGCCGAATCCTCCAGCGCCAACGCCGAAGAACTATATATCGTCGCTGACACCCGCATCTCCCCCTCCGCCGGAATCTCCAGCCGCCAGTCATCAACTCGTTTCAAATGATACTTCATATCCAAAATTATATCCTGCTTTATCACAGATAGCAAAAAAACACCGCCAACCCCCCAACCCCTTTTATAACAAGCCGTTACATCTCCCATATCATCCACTATTTCACCTTGATATAATCCCTGTCACCGGCTATAATTATTGAGTTGAGTCTTTACTAATCAGGGGCCAAAAGGAGCCGAAATCCTCCCTACCTGTCCCCCAAAGGGTACTGTTCAAATATGCGGCTTGCAGGATAATTAAAAATGAAAACTTCCACTCGAATAATAATCATTATCATAGCGTCCCTATTTCTAATCTCGTTAGCTCCAGCGGGCACCTATTCCGGTGGATACGGCTATGAGGAAACCCCCTACCAAATCGCCAACCCAGCCGACTGGCAGGAATTGATGGCAACCCCGACCGACTGGTCAGGAAAACATTTTATTCTGATAGAGGACATCGACCTGTCAGGCATAATCGTAACCCCTATTGGTGGAAACATAGAAATTGATGACTATGAAAACCTCACTTATTTCAGCGGAACCTTCGACGGCCAAGGCCACACCATCAGCAACGTAACAATTAACCTGCCCAACAGATCACACATAGGCTTATTTGGTTGCCTTGATAGATTTGACGGAGAAATTCACAATCTAAACTTACAAAATATAAATATCACCGGATATTCTCATGTTGGTGGCCTAACAGGACGATTTTGCACATTGATATCCAACTGCCATTCCGCCGGAACAGTCACCTGCCTGTATTCAGTAGCAGGTGGACTAATAGGATCATGTTTGGGTACAGGCACAATAATTAATTGTTCAAGTAGTGCAAATGTAATCATAGACTCGACATATGAATATAGCTCATCAGTTGGAGGGCTCATAGGATATCATTATGGTGAAATATTCAACTCCTATGCAACTGGAAACGTAAATGGAAAAATTTACGTTGGAGGGTTGGTTGGGTACTTATCCAACCTAATGGTGATTACCGATATCCAAATGAATAACTGCTATGCTACAGGAAATGTAAACGGCAGCCAGTTCACCGGAGGATTGATAGGATACTGCCAAGGTCCGAAGGTCTCTCAATGTTTTGCCGGAGGTAATGTTATTTGCCCGGAATATACTGGAGGACTGATCGGGGGTATTAGTTATCGATGTAAAATTTCAAATTGTTATGCTTATAGCAGAGTAGAAGGCAACTTAAATGTCGGTGGTTTCGCCGGAAAGTCACACGATGAAGATTCAGTCATTGAAAATAACTATAGTCGCGGCTTAGTCATCGGAAATGATCCAACCGTTGGCGGATTCCTGGGAAGCCTTGATTCAGGCCAGGTCAGCAATTGCTTCTGGGACACCCAGACCAGCGGCAAAACCACCAGTGCCGGCGGCTCCGGAGTAAGCGGCAAAACCACCACCCAAATGCAAACCATGTCAACCTTCACAAACCAGGGATGGGATTTCTATAGCGAACCCGACAACGGCAGCGAAGAATTCTGGAAAATGGACGGCTATCCCGTTTTCCTTCAACTACTCTGGCGGAAAAGGCATGATAAACGACCCGTATCAACTCGCAACCCCCGAAGACATTCTTACATTAAGCCGCCTGACCAAACATTACGATGATTCATTTATAATGACAGACGACATCGACCTTGGCACTTACAATTTCACTAACCCGGTTATTGGCTTTGAATATCCTTATGAGGAGTTCAATGGAAAATTTAACGGTAATGGGCATATCATTTCCAATCTAAATATTACTAGCAACACGACACACACTGGCTTTTTTGCTATTCTGGACTCAGATGCCGTAGTCACCAACCTTGGTTTCATCAACGCGAATATTAGCGGCTTCAATCAAGTTGGCATTCTCTGTGGCAGAAATGAGTACAGCCATATCCAGGGATGTTTTACCAC